>NZ_JBWKFA010000002.1:1102481-1203808 GCF_056435185.1 Streptomyces sp. NPDC044003
CGTTCTCCTTCCTCCCTCCCCCCTTCCCCCCCCCCCCCCCCCCCCCCCCCCCCCCCCCCCCCCCCCCCCCCCCCCCCCCCCGCGCCGTGTCCACCGGATCCGCACGTTGGGGAGGAACTGGTTAACGTCCGGGGAATTGAAGGCCGTTGGGGTTCCCGACGAGGATCTACGCGCGTCATCATCACAGCCATGCGAATCCCCCCTCGATTCACCCTCGCCGGCGGTGTCGCCACCGCCCTCCTCTCCTCCCTCCTCCTCGGCGCCCCGGCCACCGCCGCGCCCGCCCCCGCACCCGTCGCCGCCGTGTCCTCGCTCGCGGCGACCGCGTCCGTCGGGGACATCTGCTACTCGGACCTGCCCAGCCAGGCGTACGACACCCTGCGCCTGATCGACGCGGGCGGCCCCTTCCCGTACAGCCAGGACGGCTCCGTCTTCCAGAACCGCGAAGGCGTCCTGCCGGCCCACAGCTACGGCTACTACCACGAGTACACGGTGAAGACCCCGGGCATCGACACCCGCGGCGCCCGCCGGATCGTCACCGGGAACGCGGTGGACGAGGACTACTACACCTCCGACCACTACGCCACGTTCGACCTCATCGACTACGCCTGCTGACCCCCACCGTCAGCCGCGGCGCGGGGTCGTCCACTCCAGGCGGGTCCTGACCCGCCGGTCGTGGACGTGCTCCAGGGCGGCCAGCGCCGTCTCCCGCGCCGCGCCGTCCGCCTCCCCGTCCGCGAGGATCGACGCCAGCGCGTCGACGGCGCGCGGGTCCTGACGGATCGCGAGCCCGCGCGCCGCCTCCGCCGCGGTCTCCGGATCGGTGTCGCCGAGCCGCTCCGCGAGCCCCTCCCGTACGAGAGGGGTGTCGTCGGGCAGCTCGGCGAGCGCCAGCGTCGCCCAGTCCCGCACCCGGGCGTCGCCGTCCCGGCTCAGCGCCAGCACCACCCCGAGCGCCTCGACGTGCCCGGCCGGCACGATCCCGGCGAGGGCCGCCGCGACCGCCCGGCGCACCACCGCGTCGGGATGCCCGGCCGCCGCGAGCAGTTCGGGCACGGCGGCCGCGTCCGCGCACTCCCCGAGCGCGATCGCCGCCGAGAGCAGCGGTTCCCGCGCCGGGGGCACCGCCTCCGCCGCGAGACGGCGCAGGACCGGCACCGCGCTCGGGCCGAAGCCGGGCAGCGCGCCGAGCACCCGCGCGCCGAGGGCCCGGCGCAGCGGATCCCGGTAGGCGCACCACCCGGCCGCCGCCACGAAGGTCTCCTCGTCGGCCCGGCCCGCCAGTTCGGCCACCGCCGTCGTCCAGTCGTCGAGCTCGGGGTCGCCGCCGTGCAGCGCCCGTGCCGCGAGCTCCTCGTGCGGGGTGCGCAGGCCGAGCGCCGCCTCCAGGAGCGTGGCGATCGCCGCGTGACCGGTGCCCCGGTCGTCGCCGCGCCCGGGCGCGCCGTTCTCCCGCAGGAGTTCGACGCACACCGTGATCCCGCCGTCCTCCCGGATCCGCCGGACGACCGCCTCGTACGTCTGCCCGCCCTCGTTCCCGGCGACGAGCCCGCGCCGCAGCTCGGCCGCGATGTCGGCACCGATCCACCGCCGGGCCTCCCGCAGCGCGGCCTCCCGGGCCTGTGCCCCGTGGTCGAGGAGCGCCCGCACACAGCCGCTGGAGCCGCGCCGGGCGGCGGCGACGAGCGGGAGGAGCCCGTCGGGTCCCGGCCGGTCCGGGTCGGCGCCGTGCTCCAGGAGGACCCGGGCCGTGTCGGCGTGGCCGAGGCGGAGCGCCCAGGCGAGGGCGGTGAAGCCGTACGACTCCTCCTGGTCGGCCGCCGCGCCCGCCGCGAGCAGCGCCCGCACCACCTCGGCGTACCCGCCGCAGGCCGCGCCGCACAGCGGCAGGTCGCCGTCGTCCTCGCCGCTGCGCCGGCCCGGGTCGGCCCCGGCGGCGAGCAGCACCCGCACGATTCCGGCCTCGCCGTCGACGGCAGCCCGGTACAGGGCGGTCTCCCCGTCCTCCCGGCCCTCGGGATCGGCTCCGTCCCGCAGGGCGCGTACGGCCCCGTTCTCGTCCCCGTGGCGGATGGCGTCGAACAACGTGCTCATGCCCCGACCCTGACGCGCCGTCGGTGCGTGGCGCAAATCGCTTCGCGTGTCGAGGTGTGCGTCGACGGGTCAGGGAGCGCACTCCAGGACCGAGCCGCACACTCCGCACCGGGCCCGCAGCGCCTGCCCCGCCGGGACCCGCAGGCGCTGGGCGCAGACCGGGCAGTGGAAGGAGACGCCGGTCGCCGGAGCGCCGCCCTCGAAGGCGTACGGGGCGTCCTCGGAGGCCCGGCCCCGGCGCCGCTGCACGGCGTACCGGCGGCGCTCGGCCCAGCCCGCCCCGGCGAGCGGCGGCGCGGTCCGCTCCCGCGCGGCCTCCGCCCGGCCCCGTACCCATGCCTCGTACGCCACCGCGCTGGTGAACCACGGCGAGGGGTCCTCGCCGAAGACCTCGGCCCGCTTGGCGAGGACGTAGCCGAACTCCTCCGGGGTCAGATAGCCGAGCTTCTGGCTCTCGACGCCGTCCCGCCGGTACGCGTCGAGCAGCAGCCAGCCGGCGCCCAGATAGGTGGTGGTCACATCGGTGAGGACCTCGTTCTCCGCGGTGGAGGGGAAGCCGAGGCCGAGCCGGTGCAGCAGGACGTGGGTGATCTCGTGGGCGAGGGCCGCGCCGATGTCCCTGCGGCGGGTCCGGAAGCGGTCGTTGAGCTCCACGAAGTACTCGGGGCCCGCGGTGAGCTCGACGGCCGCCGCGTGCTCCATGGGCCGGAAGCTCACCACGATGCGCGCCTCGGGCAGCCTCAGGTGCCGGACGAGGGTGTGGGCCACCCGCTGGGCGCCGAGATGAAGGTCCTCGTCGTCGCCCAGGGCCACGTCGGCGGCGGTCACGCAGGCCGGGTAGCGGTGCACGCCGTCGGGGGAGAGGCGGCGGTAGAGCGCGGTGAGCGAGGCCCGCACGACGGCGCGGTGCGGGAAGCCGTGGATGACACGGTCGGCCTCATGACGGTTCTGCATGCCGGATCCCCCCTCCTCTCCACTGTACGGTCCCCCCACCGGATCTGGCCGAAAAGGCTTTCTTGTGGCGGCAGTTGAGCGCTGTCCATAATCCGGACGTGCCTTGACGGGCGCATGTCACCGATTCCCGCCGGTGCCGTCACCCGTCCGGGCCGACCCCCCACGAGAGAAGGAAGACACGTGAAGCAGCAGAACCGCATGGTCCGTGCCCTCCAGAAGCTGGCAGCCGCCGGCGCCGTCGTCCTGGCGGCCGTCAGCCTCCAGCCCACCACCACCGCCTCCGCCGCCCCGGCCCCCGTGGTCGGCGGCACCCGCGCCGCCCAGGGCGAGTTCCCCTGGATGGTCAGGCTCTCCATGGGCTGCGGCGGCTCCCTGATCACCCCTCAGATCGTCCTCACCGCCGCCCACTGTGTGAGCGGCTCCGGCAACAACACCAGCATCACCGCCACCGCCGGAGTCGTGGACCTCCAGTCCAGCAGCGCCATCAAGGTCCGGTCGACCAAGGTCCTGCAGGCCCCCGGCTACAACGGCCAGGGCAAGGACTGGGCGCTGATCAAGCTCGCCAGCCCGATCACCTCGCTGCCCAACCTGAAGATCGCCGACACCACCGCGTACAACAGCGGCACCTTCACCGTGGCCGGCTGGGGCGCCGCCCGCGAGGGCGGGTCGCAGCAGCGCTACCTGCTCAAGGCGAACGTCCCGTTCGTCTCCGACGCCTCCTGCCAGTCCGCCTACGGCAGCGACCTGGTCCCGGCCGAGGAGATCTGCGCCGGCTACAGCCAGGGCGGGGTCGACACCTGCCAGGGCGACTCCGGCGGCCCCATGTTCCGCAAGGACAACAACGGCGCCTGGATCCAGGTCGGCATCGTGAGCTGGGGCGAGGGCTGCGCGCGGGCCGGCTACCCCGGCGTCTACACGGAGGTCTCGACCTTCGCCGCCGCGATCACGTCGGCCGCGGCCACGCTGTAGCCGCTCGCCCCTGAACGGGTGCCCCGGAGCGGCCTCGGCTCCGGGGCACCTTCACGTGTTCAGAGGACGTCCAGCTCCACCGAGGACGGCGCCCCGCCCTCCAGCTCCAGGACCCACACCTCGTTCGCGCCCTCCCGCAGCACCGGGCCCGGCACGAACAGCGCCTCCTGCGGGCCCGCCGCCCAGTAGCGGCCCAGGCAGAAGCCGTTCATCCACACGAAGCCGCGGGTCGAGCCCGGCAGCCGCAGCCACGCGTCGCCCGCGCCCGTCACGTCGAGCGCGCCCCGGTACAGGCCGGGGCCCGGCTCCGCCGGCACCGACGCGAACGGCACCTTGCCGACCGCCGCCGCCTCGAAGGCGTCGAGCCGCAGCCCCCGGGCCCGTACCCCGTGCAGAAACTGCCGCTCGTGCCGTACGCCCCCGGTGATCCCCTTCGGCTCAGCCAGCCGCGGCCCGTAGTTGACCCGGCCGAGAGACTCCACCCACAGGTCCACGAGCGCGGGACCCGCCACCGGCCCGGGAAGGACGGCGTCCTCCCCGGCCGAGGTGTCCAGCACCCCCGCCGGCCGCCCGTCCACGTACACCACGGCCCGGTCCCGCAGCCCCGTCACGCCCAGCGGGTACGGCTGCCGGGGCCCCGGCACCGCCACCCGGTAGCGGACCAGACCCCGGTCCACGCCCAGCTCCTCGAAGGCCGGCGGCATCGGCGTCACCGTCTCCTCGCCGCCGAGCACCTCCAGGACCCCGTCCAGCGGCGCCCAGCCGTCGAGCGCGCAGGACACCGGCGCCCCGAGCCGGGCCGGCGGCTCCGGCAGCTCCGGCAGCGGCCCCTCCGCGTACTCCGCGAGCACCTCGCGGAAGGCCCGGAACTTCTCCGTCGGCCGCCCCGCCTCGTCGATCGGCGCGTCGTAGTCGTACGAGGTCACCGTCGGCCGCAGGGGACCGTCGTGCAGCTCGCCGTCCCGGTTCGCGCCCGCCCAGCCGCCGAAGTTCGTCCCGCCGTGCGCCATGTACACATTGACCGAGGCCCCGCACTCCAGGATCTCCCGCAGCGCCGCCGCCGCGTCCGCCGCGTCCCGCACGGAGTGCTCCGTGCCCCAGTGGTCGAACCAGCCGCACCAGAACTCCATGCACATCAGCGGCCCCGACGGCTGGTGCCGCCGCAGCGTCGCGAAGCCCTCCCGCGCGCCCGAGCCGAAGTTCGCCGTCGCGAGCACCCCCGGCACCGAACCGCCCGTCAGCATGTGGTCCTCGGGCCCGTCCGAGGTGAACAGCGGCACGCTCACCCCGCAGCCCCGCAGCAGCTCCGTCAGCCACTCCAGATAGCCCCGGTCGCTCCCGTAACTCCCGTACTCGTTCTCCACCTGCACCAGGACCACCGGCCCGCCCCGGTCCACCTGCCGCTCCACCACCTGCGGGAGCAGCCGCCGGAACCAGGCCTCCACCGGCGCCAGGAACTCCGGGTCCAAGGTCCGCACCCGCCGCCCGAGCGGCCCGGTCAGCCAGTGCGGAAGCCCGCCGTTCTCCCACTCGGCGCAGATGTACGGACCGGGGCGCACGATCGCCCGCATCCCGGCCCGCCCCACCGCGTCCAGGAACCGCCCGAGCGCCTCCACGTCCGCGTACCGGCCGGGCTCCGGCTCGTGCAGGTTCCACGGCACGTACGTCTCGACGCAGTCGAGGCCCATCGCGCGCAGCATCCCGAGCCGGTGCTCCCAGTGCCCCTCGTGCACCCGGAAGTAGTGCAGCGCCCCCGAGAGCAGCCGCACCGGCCGCCCGTCGAGCAGAAAGTCCTCGTCACCCACAGCGAACGTGCTCATGGCCTCACCCTGACCCTCTGGCGGCGGCGCGGTCCATGGACAAAGATCGTCGCAGTTTGGACGTTAGAGAGAGCGGGCCGCGCGATGTACCACACCTGGATGCGTTACTTCACGCCCGGCCCCGTCCACCACCGCCTCGGCCTCGTCTGCCTCGGCGTCGGACTCCAGCACGGCACCCTGCCCACCGTCGGCCCGCGCACCCTCGACCACCACGTCGCCGTCGTCGTCTCCGCCGGCGGCGGCTGGTACCGGGGCGCCGACGGGCGCCGCACCACCGTCACCGCCCCCGCCCTCCTCTGGCTCACCCCCGGCACCCCCCACCACTACGCCGCCGACCCCGCCACCGGCTGGGACGAGGCCTTCGTCGACTTCACCGGACCCGCCACCACCACCTACACCGAACTCGGCTACATCGAGCCCGACCGGCCCGTCGTCCCCCTCTCCGACGCCGCCCCCGCCCGCGCCGCCATCGGCCGCATCGCCCGCGCCGCCCGCCCCGGCAACCCCCTCCTGGAGGTCGAGACCGGCGCCGCCGTCCACGAACTCCTCGTCGCCCTGCGCCGGGCCCGCGCCGACACCAACGCCGAGGGCGACCCCGTCCTCGCCGCCCTCGCCCGCGACGCCTTCCAGCCGCTCTCCGTCGCCGACCACGCCGCCCGGCACGGCATGACCGCCGCCGAGCTGCGCACCGCCGTCCGCCGCGCCGCCGGATGCAGCCCCAAGGACTACCTGCTCACCGTCCGCCTCGGCCGCGCCAAGGAGCTCCTCGCCGCCACCGAGCTGCCCGTCGCCGCCGTCGCCCGCCGCGTCGGCTACGACGACCCCGCCTACTTCTCCCGGCTCTTCACCCGCCGCGTCGGCACCGCGCCCATCCGTTTCCGCGAACAGCAGGGGCGGTCCGTGCACGGCGGCTGGAGCAACGTCGTTCCGGATCCCGAACACCCGCCCACGATCCTCCCGAGATCCGTCTAAGCTCGCAGATCATGAGCGACACCAGCGGCACCAGTGCTATCGACCCGTCCGTCATCGCCGAACTGACCCGGCTGCGCGAAAGCATCGACAACATCGACGCCGCCGTCGTGCACATGCTCGCCGAGCGCTTCAAGTGCACCCAGCAGGTCGGCGTCCTCAAGGCCGAGCACCAGCTACCGCCCGCCGACCCCGCCCGCGAGTCCCGCCAGATCGCCCGGCTGCGGGAACTCGCCGAGAGCGCGAAACTGGACCCGGCCTTCGCGGAGAAACTCCTCAACTTCATCATCGCCGAGGTCATCCGGCACCACGAGACGATTGCGGACGGAGCACGCTGATGGGCCGCGTCACGGTCTTCACCCTCGGAGGGACCATCTCCGCACGAGGCGGTGACGCCGCCCGCATGACCGGCCGGGAGGTCCTCGCCGGGCTCGGCGCCCCCGAGGACGTCGAGCTGCGGGACTTCCGCCGGGTCCCCAGCTCCACCCTCTCCTTCGAGGACCTCGCGGCCCTCGCCGACGAGGTCCGCAAGGCCGTCGCCGACGGCTCCGGCGTGGTCGTCGTCCAGGGCACCGACACCCTGGAGGAGACCGCCTTCCTCCTCGACCTGCTCTGCACCACCGAGCAGCCGATCGCCGTCACCGGCGCCATGCGCCGCCCCGACCTGCCCGGCGCCGACGGCCCCGCCAACCTCGCCGCCGCGCTCGCCGTCGCCGCCGACCCCGCCTGCCGGAACCTCGGCGTCCTCGTCGTCCTCGCCGACGAGATCCACGCCGCCCGCCTCGCCCGCAAGACCCACACCACCTCCATCGCCACCTTCGCCTCACCCGGCGCCGGACCCCTCGGCACCGTCGTCGAGGGCGAACCCCGGATCCTGCTCCGCCCCGCCGCCCCCACCGCGCTCTGCCCGCTGAAGCTCGACCCCTCCGTACGCATCGCCCTGCTGACCCTCTCCCTCGGCGACCGCGGCGAACTCCTCGACGCCGTCGACGACCGCTTCCAGGGCCTCGTCGTCGCCGCCTTCGGCGCCGGACACGTCCCCGCCCCGCTCGTCGAACCCCTCGCCGAGATCGCCGGCCGCATCCCCGTCGTCCTGGCCTCCCGCACGGGCGGCGGCGCGACCCTCTCGCACACCTACCGCGGCCCCGGCTCCGAGTACGACCTGCTGCACCACGGACTGATCCCCGCCGGCCCGCTCGACCCCGCCAAGGCCCGGATCCTGCTCCACACCCTGGTCTCCAGCGGCGCCGCGGGACCGACCGGCTACGACCGCCCCCGCATCGCCGCCGCCTTCACCCACCTGAACGGCTCCGGCCTCGCCTGAGCCGGGTACACCCCCTGCCCCGGCCGAGAGTGATCGGGCAGCATAGGGCCCATGTCCGTACTGACGCGCGACGAAGCGCAGACCCGTGCCCAGCTCCTCGACGTCCACCACTACCGCGTGGACCTCGACCTCACCACCGGCGACGAGACCTTCGGGTCCCGGAGCCTGATCCGCTTCACGGCCCGCGCCGCGGGGGACACCTTCGTCGACCTCAAGCCCGAGACGCTCCGCTCCGCCCTCCTCGACGGCGAGCCCCTCGACGTCACCACCCTCGACGGCAACCGGCTCCCGCTGACCCTCACCGAGGGCGAGCACACCCTGCGCATCAGCACCACCATGCGGTACTCCCGCACCGGCGAGGGCATGCACCGCTTCACCGACCCCACGGACGGCGAGTCGTACGTCTACACCCAGCTGTTCATGGAGGACGTCCAGCGCGTCTTCGCCGCCTTCGACCAGCCCGACCTGAAGGCCGTCTTCGAGCTGAGCGTCAAGGCCCCCGAGGGCTGGACCGTCCTCTCCAACGGCATCACCGAACAGCAGGAGGACGGCCGCTGGCAGGCCGCCCCCACCCCGCTGCTCTCCACCTACTTCGTCTGCGTCGCCGCCGGCCCCTGGCACACCATCCGCACCGAGCACGCGGGACTGCCCTTCGGCATCCACTGCCGCCGCTCCCTCGCCGCCCACCTCGACGCCGACGCCGACGAGATCCTCGCCGTCACCAAGGCCTGCTACGACCGCTACCACGAGAAGTTCGACGAGCCCTACCCCTTCGACTCGTACGACCAGGCCTTCGTCCCCGAGTTCAACGCCGGCGCCATGGAGAACCCCGGACTCGTCACCTTCCGCGACGAGTTCGTCTTCCGCTCCGCCGTCACCGTCACCGAGCGCCAGACCCGCGCCATGGTCATCGCCCACGAGATGGCCCACATGTGGTTCGGCGACCTCGTCACCCTGCGCTGGTGGGACGACATCTGGCTGAACGAGTCCTTCGCCGAGTACATGGGCTTCCAGACCGTCAACGAGGCCTGCTCCGACCTCTTCCCCGACACCTGGATCGACTTCGGCGTCACCCGCAAGGCCTGGGGATACGAGGCCGACCAGCGCCCCTCCACCCACCCCGTCGCCCCCGACCCGGAGGCCGTCCCCGACACCGCCTCCGCCCTCCTCAACTTCGACGGCATCTCCTACGCCAAGGGCGCCTCCGCCCTGCGCCAGCTCGTCACCTGGCTCGGCGAGAAGGACTTCCTCGCCGGCATCAACATCCACTTCAAGCGCCACAAGTTCGGCAACGCCACCCTCGCCGACTTCATCGACAACCTCGCCGCCGCCACCGACCGCGACGTCCACGGCTGGGCCGAGCAGTGGCTGCGCACGACGGGCGTCGACACGCTCAAGCCACGCGTCGAGGGCGAGGGCCTCGACTGGAAGCTCACGGTCGACCGCGCCGGCAGCCGACCGCACCGGATCAGCGTCGGCGTCTACGACCGGGACGCCCTCGACGCCCCCGTCCTGCGAGAGCGGCACGAGATCGACGTCCCGCAGGAGGCGCCGCTCGATCTGACCGGCCCCCGCCCCGCCCTGGTCGCCCTCAACGAGCAGGACCTCACCTACGCCAAGGTGCGCTTCGACGAGACCTCCGAGTACACGGTCCTGTGGGCGCTGTCCGACATCCCCGACGCGGTCACCCGCGCCGTCGTCTGGAACAGCCTGCGCGACATGGTCCGCGACGGTGAACTGGAGCCCGCCACCTACCTGGAGGCCGCGCACGCCCACCTGCCCCAGGAGACCGAACTCGCCCTGGTCCAGGGCGTCCTCGGCTTCGCCCGCACCCAGATCGCCGACCGGTACGTGACCGAGGAGGAGCGCCCGGCCGCGCTCGCCACCATCGGCGAGATCGCCCGCGCACTCCTTCGCCGCACCGAGGACGGCGAGGAGCCCGGACTGCGCCTCACCGCCGTCCGCGCCTGCATCGACAGCGCCACCACCCCCGACAAGATCGCCTCCTGGCTCGACGAGGGCACCGTCCACGGCGGCCCCGAGCTCGACCCCGAACTGCGCTGGCGGATCCTCGCCCGGCTCGCCGTCCTCGGCGCCACCGACGAGACCGTGATCGCCGCCGAACTGGAGCGGGACCCGAGCGCCACCGGCCAGGAAGGCGCCGCCCGCTGCCGGGCCGCCCTCCCGGACCCGGCGGCGAAGGCCGCCGCCTGGTCGGCGCTCTTCGAGTCCGACGCCCTCTCCAACTACCTCTTCACCGCCACCGCCCAGGGCTTCTGGCAGCCCGAACAGGCCGAGCTCGTACGGGAGTACGTGCCGCGCTTCTACGCGGACGCCGTCGCGCTCGGCGACCGCCGGGGCCCCGCGATGGCAGAGGCCGCCGGCCGCTACGCCTTCCCCGGGTACGCGATCGACGCCGACTCCCTGGCCCTGGGCGAGTCCCACCTCGCGGACGACGAGATGATCCCGGCCCTCCACCGCAAGCTCGTCGACCAGCTCGACGACCTGCGCCGGGCACTGCGCGTGCGCGGCTAGGGGTGTCTTGGGCCTTCTCGGATCAGACCGGACCGGACGTCCAGTCCCAGCCCGTCAGCGCCGCGTGCATCAGGCGCGCGGCGCCCGCCGGGCGGCCGTCGGCGTACCGGAGCAGGGTGAGGGTACGCCGGCAGTCGGGGCTGTCCACGGCGATCCAGGCGACGGGGGCGCGGGTGGCGCTGCGCCGGGCCATGTCCGGGATGAGGCCGATCCCGAGCCCGGCGGCCACCAGGATCGCGGTGGCGCTGGGCTCGTCGCCCTCGCAGACGATCCTCGGGGGAGCCAGGCCGTTCCCCGCGAAGAGCCGGTCCAGGAGCCTGCGCTGCCAGTGGCCCGTGCGGGTGGTGACGAAGGGCTCGCCGGCGAGCTCGCCGACGGTCACCGAGGCGCGGCCCGCCAGCGGGTGGTCGAGCGGCGCGACCACCCACACCGCCTCGTCGAGCAGCCGGACCGCCTCCAGGCCCTCCGGCGCGAACGGCTGCGAGGCCACACAGAGGTCGATCTCCTGGCTGCGCAGGCCGCGGGTCATCTCCTCGGCGGCCATCTGATGGAGTTCGACCTCGACGCCGGGGTGGGCCCGCTTGAACACCCCCAGCGGCCCGGTCAGGGTCAGGAAGGTCTCCGAGGCCAGCCGTACGGTGCCGAAGTCCCCGCCCGTGATCGCGGCGACGGCCCGGCGTCCCGCGTCGAGCTCCCCGAGGGAACGCTCGACGTGCCGGAGGAAGACCTTCCCGGCGTCGTTCAGCCGGAGCCGGCCGACCCGGTCGAACAGGGGCGTGCCCAGCTCGCTCTCCAGCCTGGCGACGGTACGGCTCAACGACGGCTGGGCCACGCGGAGTTCCTCGGCCGCGCGGCTGAGGTGCTCCAGGCGGGCCACGACGACGAACTGCCTGAGCGCGTGGAGATCCATCATGCCCCCAGGGACATCACCCGATAACGGTATTGATCTTGGACAGGATATCGGCCGGGCCATAGCGTCGTGAGGGTTCCCGCACCGACAACAAGGGGGAGGGCACGCCATGTTGAGAGGCGTGTGGCGGGCCGTCGTCACGGCGCACGTGGTGGCGGTCTTCGGTCAGCCGGTGTTCGCCGGCGTCTATCTGAGTGGCGACTTCGACGGCCTCGGCATGCACGGGGTGGGCGCCGACGTCGTCACCTCGCTCTGCCTCGTGCAGCTCGTCGTCGCGATCGTGGTCTGGGCGCGGCTGCGCCGCTCCTGGCCGTTCTCCGTCACGCTGGCCCTCGCGGTCGCCGAGACGGCGCAGTACTTCGCGGGGACGGCCGGGGCGCTGTGGCTGCACATCCCCCTGGGCGTGTTCACCGTCGCGGCCGTCGTCGTGCTGTTCACCGCGGTGTGGCTGCGGCCGCTGGAGCGCCGGGAGGCCACCGGGCGGGAGGCCGTCGATGCCTGAGCTGACGAGGCGCCGGGTCCTGGCCGTCGGCGGGGCGCTCGGGCTCATGGCGGCCGGCGGACTGACGGCCGCGGCCGGACTGTCCCGCCGACCGGCGGTCACGGGCGCGGAACTCCGCAGCGGGGTACCGCTGCCGGCTCCGTTCCGGGTGCCGCTGCCCCTGCCCGCCGTCGCGAAGCCGGTCGCGACGTCGGGCGGCGCGGACCGCTACGAGATCGTCCAGCGCGAGGTGACGGCGGAGATCCTTCCCGGGGTGCAGACACGACTGTGGACGTACGGGGGGACCTTCCCCGGCCCCACGATCGAGTCGCGGCGCGGCCGCCCGGTCACGGTCTCCCACCGCAACGAACTGCCCGTGCCGACGGTCGTGCACCTGCACGGCGGGCGCACACCGGCGGCGTCGGACGGGTACCCGACGGACCTGGTGCTGCCGGAGGGCTGGAGCGGTCACGGCGGCGGTCACGGCGGCGGCCACGGGGGACACGGATCGGGTCATGTCATGCACGACCCCCGGGCGGTGACGACCGAACTCACCCGGGACTACACCTTCCCGCTGGACCAGCGGCCGACGCTGCTCTGGTACCACGACCACCGGATGGACTTCACCGCCCCGGCGATCTGGCGCGGCCTCGCCGGACTGCACCTCGTGCGCGACGACGCCGAGGAGGCCCTCGGACTGCCGTCGGGGCCGCGTGAACTGCCGCTGATGATCACAGACCGGGCGTTCGCCGCCGACGGCAGCCTCGACTACCCGTCCCTGGACCCCACGCTGCGGGGCAGCCCGGGCGTCCGCGAGCCCTACCTGGCCGGCGTCCTCGGCGACGTCATCCTCGTCAACGGCGCCCCCTGGCCCGTGCACGAGGTCGACGCGGCCCGCTACCGGCTGCGCCTCCTCAACGCGTCGAACGCCCGGCACTACGAGCTGGCGTTCGTCGACGAGGGCGACGGACGCATGGTCGAGTTCGTCCAGATCGGCGCCGACCAGGGTCTGCTCGCGGCACCGGTGAAGCACTCCACCCTGCCCTTCGCCCCGGCCGAACGCTACGACGTGGTCGTCGACTTCTCGCGCCTTCCGGTCGGCACGCTGGTCAAACTCGTCAACCGCCTGGGCTCCGGCCGCACGCGTGACGTCATGGCCTTCAGGGTCGTGCGCAAGGCGGCCGACGACAGCCGGGTCCCGGCTGTCCTCTCGACCGACCTCCCGACGTGGCGGCGCTCGGAGGCGGTCCGGGTCCGCGACTTCTCCTTCCGCGCGGGACGCATGGGCGAGGACGACCGGCACGGCTGGCTGATCGGCGGCCTCCCCTTCGACCCGGCCCGCCCGGACGTGACCGTCCGCCTGGGCGACGTGGAGATCTGGCGCCTGGTCGCGGACGTCCACCACCCCGTCCACCTCCACCTGACGGGCTTCCGCGTCCTCTCCCGGGGCGGCGAGGCGCCACTGCCGCACGACGCGGGCCTGAAGGACACGGTGTCCCTCCGGCCGGGCGAATCGGCGGAGATCATCACGCGGTGGGAGGGCTATCGGGGCCGGTACCTCTTCCACTGCCACAACGCGGAACACGAGGACATGGGCATGATGGCCAACCTCGAGGTGACCTGACGCCCACCCCGTTGTGCCCACCCGTTCCACTCGGGCGGCGCCCACGCCCACCCCGTTGTGGGCGTGCGTCCCTCAGGGGCGGTGCCCACCCGCCCGGACGGCGCCCGCCCCGTTGTGGGCAGGCGTTCCGCAAGGGGCGGAACGGGTGGGCACAACGGACCCGCGCCCTGCCGGCGCCAGAGGCTTCGGTGCCCTGACCCGCACCGCGTTGTGGGCCGCCGCTGATGGTGCGGGTCCAGGCGCGGAAGGCGGAGGCGCCGCTAAAGGGCGCCGTCCCGTGTGCCCACCCGTCCCGCCCCAGCGGGACGATTGCCCACACGGGGGTGGGCCGGGGCACCGCCCTCCAGGGCGCGGGGCCCACACGGCGGCGGGCCGAGGCACCACCCTCCAGGGCGCGGGCCCACACCACGGGTAGGCGCCGTCCAGCAAGGCGGCTCGGGTCACCCCCCCGCGTCCCCCGTTCGGGTCACGTCCGCGGACTCCCCGGACAGCACCCCGCAGGGCCCGGCACCCTGTCGTCCATGCGTGCCGCACCCCCGCCCCTCGCCGCCGACCCCGCCGCCCTGAGCCGGCTCCTCGGCGCGGCCCTCGACGCCCTCCGTGAAGGGGCGCAGGTCAGGGGCGGCCCTCTGCCGGCGGGGGGCCCGGAGGCCGTGGCCCGCCGGCTCGCCGCGGCGCTCGGAGCCGTACTCCCCGACACCGGCACCGGACCGGACGAGGCCCTCCGTACCCTCGTGCGGGCCCTCGCGGAGGGCGCCGCCGACCCCGCCCACCCCCTCTGCGCCGCCCACCTCCACACCCCGCCCCTCGCGCTCGCCGCGGCCGCCGATCTGGCCGCCTCCGCGCTCAACCCGTCCATGGACTCCTGGGACCAGGCGCCCGCGGCCTCCGCCCTGGAGGCCGAGGTCACGGCGGCCCTGGCCGCCGAGGTCTTCCCGGCCGCGCCCCACCCCGACGCCCTGGTCACCACGGGCGGCACCGAGTCCAACCAGCTCGCGCTGCTCCTCGCCCGGGAGCGGCACGGTGCCGGACTGCGGATCGTGGTCGGCGCCAACGCCCACCACTCCTTCCGCCGCGCCGCCTGGCTTCTCGGCCTGCGGGAGCCGGTGACCGTGCCCACCCCGACAGGGGCCATGGACCCGGCGGCCCTCGCCGAGGCCCTGGACCGAGGGACAGGGCCCGTTCTCGTCGCCGCCACGGCCGGCACCACCGACGAGGGCCTGATCGACCCGCTCCCCGCGATCGCCGGGGTCTGCGCGGCCCACGGCGCGGAGCTGCACGTCGACGCCGCGTACGGCGGGCCCGTCCTCTTCAGCCGTACCCACCGACGGCTCCTCGACGGCCTCGACCGGGCCCGTACCGTCACCGTCGACCTGCACAAACTCGGCTGGCAGCCGGCCGCCGCGGGACTCCTCGCCGTACGCGACACCGCCGACCTCGCCGTCCTCGGCCACACCGCCGACTACCTCAACGCCGACGACGACACCGAGGCCGGGCTCCCCGACCTCCTCGGCCGCTCCCTGCGCACCACCCGCCGCCCCGACGTCCTCAAGACCGCCGTGACCCTCCGGGCCCTGGGCCGCACCGGCCTCGGCGCGCTCGTCGACGCGTGCATGGACCTCGCCCAGGACCTCGCCGACCTGGTGGAGAAAGCCCCCGGCCTCGACCTCAGGGGACGCCCCACCCTCACCACCGTCCTCTTCCGGCCCACCGGCGCCGACGACGAGGCCGTCGCCGCGATCCGCCGCAGCCTCCTCGCCGAGGGCCGCGCCGTCCTCGGCCGGGCGAAGGCCGACGGCCGCCTCTGGCTCAAGGCCACCCTGCTCAACCCCCACACCACCCCCGGCGATCTCGCCGAGATCCTCACCCTCGTGGAAGGCAGCGCGCACCGATGACCGGCAGCACCCCCCAGCAGGACCTCGATCAGCCCCACGACCTGGTGGGCGTCGGCATCGGCCCCTTCAACCTCTCGCTCGCCGCCCTCGCGCACGGCGTCCCCGGCGGCCTCGACGCCACCTTCTACGAGCAGCGGCCGGCCTTCCACTGGCACCCGGGGCTCCTCCTCGACGGCGCCACCCTCCAGGTCCCCTTCCTCGCCGACCTGGTGACCCTCGCCGACCCGGCCAGCCCCTGGACCTTCCTCAACTACCTGAAGAGCCGCGAGCGTCTCTTCCCCTTCTACTTCGCCGAGAAGTTCCACATCCAGCGCGCCGAGTACGACGCCTACTGCCGCTGGGTCAGCGAGCGGCTCCCCGGCCTCCACTTCGGCCACCAGGTCGACTCCGTCCGCTGGAACCCCGAGCGCCGCCTCTTCGAAGTCGACTTCACCCAGGTCGACCCGGAGGGCGAGGCCGAGGCCCTGGGCCGCGCCTACACCCGCAACGTCGTGCTGGGCGTCGGCACCGAGCCGTACGTCCCCGAGCCGCTCCGCCCGCTCGCCGACGCCCCCGGCGTGCCCGTCATCCACTCCGCCGACTACCTCACCCACCGCGAGACGCTCCTGCGCGCCGGGCACATCACCGTCATCGGCTCCGGCCAGTCCGGCGCCGAGGTCTTCCTCGACCTGCTCCGCGCCCGCCCCGCCGGAGCCGAGCGCATCCACTGGCTGGCCCGCACCGAGGCCTTCGCCCCCATGGAGTACTCCAAGCTCGGCCTGGAGCACTTCACCCCCGACTACACCCGCTACTTCCACGCCCTGCCCGAGCCGGTGCGCGGCGAACTCGTGCCCCGCCAGTGGCAGTTGCACAAGGGCATCGACGCGGAGACCATCGCCGCCATCCACGACGAGCTCTACCGCCGCACCCTGCACGGCGGCTGGCCCGACGCCGTCCTCACCCCCGGCGTCCGGGTCCGCACGGCGGGCCGGGTCGCCACCACCCAGGTCGAACTGCACCTGGAGCACGTGCAGCAGTCCACCCGCTCGCGGCTCACCACCGACGCCGTCGTCCTCGCGACCGGCTACCGGGAGCGCCCGGTGGACCGGATGCTCGCCGGACTCGACCCGTACCTGCGGCACGACTCGGCCGGGCGGGCGCGGGTCGACGAGCGGTACCGGCTGGTCCTCGACCCCTCCGTCACCGGCTCCGTGTACGTCCAGAACGCCGAGCGCCACACCCATGGCGTCGGCGCCCCCGACCTGGGCCTCGCGGCCTGGCGCAGCGCGGTCATCCTCAACTCGGTCACCGGCAAGGAGCCGTACCCGCTGCCGCGCCGCACCGCCTTCACCAGCTTCGGCCTGGAGACGCGAGAGGCGCCGAGCATCCCGGCCCAGGACCGGAAGCTGACGCCTCTCGTGCAGCAGTAGGAAGGGGGACTAGAAGACCGGCACGCCGTCCCGGGTCAGCTTCCAGTCCACCGACGCGAAGGTGCCCGGGTCGACCGTCCCCTTGGCCTTCACCCACTGGATGATGGTGTTGCGGATCTCGTCCGAGTTCGCCCACAGCTGCTGGGCCTTGGCCACGTGCGGGAAGGCGCCGCCGCCGGACGCGCGGTAGTTGTTGACCGCGAGGACGAACTGCGCGGCCGGGTCGAGCGGCTTGCCCTGGAAGGACAGGCCGGTGATCCGCGAGCCGACCGGCTTGGCGATGTCGATGTCGTAGGTCAGACCAAACACGGCGTCGTAGTTGTAGTCCGGCGTGCTGTCGGCGTTCGTGAGCTTCGCGGTGTCGACGGGCGCGCCCGCCGGGGTCTGGACGTAGTACTTCGCCGAGTACTCCAGGTAGTCCTTCAGCTGGGCGCCCGTCATCAGTCGGGCCTCCAGGGTGTTCTCGAAGGGGTAGAGACCGGCGGCGTCCTTGATGCTGATCTCGCCGGCCGGGATCCGGGCCGTGCGGGAGAAGCAGGAGGCCTGCGAGAGCACCGGAAGTCCGGCGTACGCGCCGCCCGCGAGGGCCGCCTTCACCGTCTCGGCCTGGACGACGTTGATCAGGTCGATGATCGGCTCGTCCTTCCAGGGCGCGTCGGCCGTGGTCATGGCCGCCGTGGAGGTGCCGATGACCTGGTTGACGTACGCGACGACCTTCTTGTGCTCGTCCACGAGCAGCCCGGTGATCTCCGGGTCCTCGGCGACCGTGTTGGAGTTGAGGACCTGCGCGCCGGCCTTCTCGACCACCCAGCGGCCCTTCTCCCACACCAGGTCGAAGGAGAAGAGGGTGAGGCGCTGGCCCCACTTCAGCGGCTCGGACAGGACGACGTCCTTGCCGGTCTCCTTGTTCTTCACCCGGTACTCGGGGATCTCGGTGTGCGCGTGGCCGACGAGGATCGCGTCGATGCCCGGCACCTGCTCGGCGACGAGCCCGGCGGCGTTCTCGATGTACGGGAGCTGGTCACCGTACGAGGAGGTGCCGGAGGAGCCGGAGTGCGCCGAGACGACCACGACGTCGGCGCCCATGGAGCGCAGCTTCGGCACCCACTTGGCCGCCTGCTCCTCCAGGCCGGGGAAGACCATCCTGCCGGTGACGTTCGCCTTGTCCCAGATGGCGATGCCCGGGTTGGTCAGGCCCAGGACCGCGACCTTGACGTCCCTGCCGTGCGGGGTGCGCAGACAGTGCATGCTGTACGGCGCGAAGGCCGGGCGCAGGGTCTTGGCGTCGAGCGCGTTGGCGCCGAGCAGCGGGAAGTCGCACTGCTCCTCGAACTTCCGGAGCACCGGGATGCCGTAGTTGAACTCGTGGTTGCCGAGCGCGGCGGCGTCGTAGCCGATGGCGTTCATGGCCTGGGCCATGGGGTGGACGGGGCCGCCGGTCTGCGTGATCGGGTCGACCTTGGCGTAGTAGTACGACAGCTGGGTGCCCTGGATGGTGTCACCGGCGTCGATGAGGAGCGTGTTCTCCTCGCCCTTCTCCGCGCGCACCTGGTTCACCAGGGTGGAGATCTTGGCGAGGCCGACGTCGTTGTGCGCCTTGTCGTCGAACTCCTTGTCCGTGAAGTAGTCCCAGTTGAAGACGTTTCCGTGCAGGTCGGTGGTGCCCATCACGGTGAACGAGTACCGCTTGGCCGGCCGGGGGCGGGCCTGGTCGGCCTCGGCAGGGGCGGCGACCCCGGCGGTGAGAGCGACTCCGGCTCCGACGGCGGCGGAGCTCTCCAAGAAGGCCCGGCGGTTCAGCGGCATGTGTTTCTCCCCTTGATTCGGCGCCTGCCATGGCGCACAACGCGCGTAGATTCTGGCTCAGACCGCACCGTCGCAACAGCCCTTCCGGGTTACGGAGTGGGAAAGTGTTCGGTATGACACATCCACACCCCACCCCCGACGCACCCCAGGTGACGGTCCGTGGCGAAGGACGCCTGGAGGTCGAGCCGGAGTTCGCCCGGATCTGGGTGACGGTCTCCGCCCGGGGTACGGACCGCGCGGAGACGCTCGCCGACCTCACCCGCCGCAACGCGCGGGTGCTCGACCTGGTGAAGGCGCTCGGCGACGCGGTCGAGAAGCTGGAGACGGGCAGCTTCTCGCTCTCCCCGGAGCTGACCCGGAAGGGACGCGGGGAGCGCGTGCACGCCTATACGGGCCGGGTACGGGTCACGGTCGAGCTGACCGACTTCACCGCGCTCGGCGAGCTGGTGACCCGGCTCGCCGACCTGGAGATGACGAGCGTCGACGGCCCGTGGTGGGACCTGCGGCCGGCCTCTCCGGCGTACGCGGAGGCGCGCCGGCGCGCGGTCGAGGAGGCGGTGCAGCGGGCCCGGGCCTACGCGGAGGCGCTCGGCGCCTCGCTCGCCTCACTCCTCGAACTGTCGGACGCCGGGCTCGCCGAGCCGCTGCGGCCGAGGCGCGCCGGCTTCGGCGCGGCGGCCGTGGCCTACTCGGCGGAGGCGGTCGGCGAGGCGCCGCCGCTCGACCTCGAACCGCAGCGGCAGACGGTCACGGCCGAGGTCGTGGCGCGGTTCACGATGAGCCCGCCCGCACTCTGAGACGGGCGGCTCGGGGGCGCGAAAATCGCTCATCGGAGCACGCCGGTGCACAGATTCAAGACTTGTCAACAAGCTTTCATGCAAAGGTTGTTGAGTAGTCATGCCGAGCCAATTTCCTACTGATGGGTAAGGCCTAGGCTCGCCTCATGCGCCGAGCGAAAATCGTTTGTACCCTTGGGCCCGCCACCGAAACATACGACCAGATCAAGGCGTTGATCGAGGCCGGAATGGACGTGGCCCGCTTCAACCTCAGCCACGGCAGCTACGCCGAGCACGAGGAGCGCTATCAGCGCGTCCGCAAAGCCGCTGACGAGACCGGCCGCAGCGTCGGGGTCCTCGCCGACCTTCAAGGCCCGAAGATCCGCCTCGGCCGCTTCCGTGAGGGGCCCGTACTCCTTGAACGCGGAGACGAGTTCACCATCACCGTCGAGCCGCGGGAGGGCGACCGCCACGGCTGCGGGACGACCTACGCCGGCCTCGCCGGGGACGTGACCCCGGGTGAGCGCATCCTCGTCGACGACGGCCGCGTCACCCTGGAGGTCAGCTCCGTCGACGGCCCGCGGGTGCGCACCCGCGTGATCGAGGGCGGCATGGTCTCCGACCACAAGGGCCTCAACCTGCCCGGGGTCGCCGTCTCCGTCCCCGCCCTCTCCGAGAAGGACATCGAGGACCTGCGCTGGGCGCTGCGCACCGGCGCCGACGTCATCGCCCTCTCCTTCGTCCGCAGCGCCCGCGACATCGACGACGTGCACCGGATCATGGACGAGGAGGGCCGCCGACTCCCCGTCATCGCCAAGATCGAGAAGCCGCAGGCCGTCGAGAACATCGACGAGATCGTCGCCGCGTTCGACGGCATCATGGTCGCCCGCGGCGACCTGGGCGTCGAGATGCCGCTGGAGCAGGTGCCGATCGTCCAGAAGCGCGCCGTGAAGCTGGCCAAGCGCAACGCCAAGCCGGTCATCGTCGCCACCCAGATGCTCGACTCGATGATCGACAACTCCCGCCCCACGCGCGCCGAGGCGAGCGACGTGGCGAACGCGGTCATCGACGGCACCGACGCCGTGATGCTCTCCGGCGAGACCAGCGTCGGCCGCTACCCGATCGAGACGGTCCGCACCATGAGCCGGATCGTCGAGGCCGCGGAGGAGGACATCCTCGCCAAGGGCCTCCCGCCGCTCACCGAGCGGAACAAGCCCCGCACCCAGGGCGGTGCCGTGGCCCGCGCGGCCGCCGAGATGGGCGACTTCCTGGGCGCCAAGTTCCTGGTGGCGTTCACCCAGTCCGGCGACACGGTCAAGCGGCTCTCCCGCTACCGCTCGCCGATCCCGCTCCTCGCCTTCACGCCGGACCCGGCGACCCGCTCCCAGCTCAACCTGACCTGGGGCGTCGAGACCTTCCTCGGCCCGCACGTGGACTCCACGGACGCGATGGTGGCCCAGGTCGACGAGGAGCTGCTGCGGATCGGCCGCTGCCGACCGGGCGACATCGTGGTCATCACGGCGGGCTCCCCGCCGGGCGTCGCGGGCTCCACGAACCTCGTCCGTGTCCACCACATCGGAGAACCACTCGCCTAGGGCCTAGGGTCTCAATCCTTGGAATCAAAGGTAAAGTGCCCCGGGTGGGATTCGAACCCACGCTGTATGGTGTTTGAGACCACTGCCTCTTCCGCTGGGCTACCGGGGCATCCTTCGAAACGAAGGTCGGTGATCACCCGCCGTGCCCCTACCTTACAGGAGGTAGGTAGGCTCATGGGGAGCTGTATCCGCCTCGGAACGAGGCCATGGAACGAGGAGCCCGCGTGACCGCCCCCGAGTCGCCCCAGCCCGCCGACGACGCCGAGGCGTCGCACGTCCCGCCGCTGACGACCCGCGTCGTCATCGCCGAGGACGAGGCCCTCATCCGCCTCGACCTCAAAGAGATGCTGGAAGAAGAGGGCTACACGGTCGTCGGCGAGGCCGGCGACGGTCAGCGGGCCGTCGAGCTCGCCCGCGAGCACCGCCCCGACCTCGTCATCCTCGACGTGAAGATGCCCGTCCTCGACGGCATCTCGGCCGCCGAGAAGATCGCCGGCGAGTCCATCGCCCCGGTCCTCATGCTGACCGCCTTCTCGCAGCGCGAGCTCGTCGAGCGGGCCCGGGACGCCGGCGCCATGGCGTACCTGGTGAAGCCCTTCAGCAAGAGCGACGTGGTCCCGGCCATCGAGATGGCCGTCTCCCGCTTCGCCGAGCTCCGCGCCCTGGAGAAGGAGGTCGCCGACCTCTCCCAGCGCCTGGAGACCCGCAAGCTCGTCGACCGCGCCAAGTCGATCCTGCAGACCCAGTACGGCCTGACGGAGCCCGCGGCCTTCCGCTGGATCCAGAAGACCTCGATGGACCGCCGCATGTCGATGCAGCAGGTCGCCGAGGCCGTCATCGAGGACGCCGAGGAGAAGAAGGCGGCCAAGGGGCAGTAACCGCCCCCCGTTCCGTACACGAGAAGGCCCGCCCCACGACCTTGTGGGGCGGGCCTCCTCGTAACTGTGACCGGTCCTACTCCTCGCCGAGGTACGTCTTGCGGACGTCGTCGTTCACGAGCAGGTCCCGGCCGGTGCCGGACAGCTTCATCGTGCCGACCTCCAGGACGTACCCGTAGTCCGCGAGGGAGAGTGCGGCCTGCGCGTTCTGCTCGATGAGCAGGATCGTCATGCCCTCGGACTTCAGCGTCGCGATGGTCTCCATGATCTTCTGCATCATGATCGGGGAGAGGCCCATCGAGGGCTCGTCCAGCATCAGCAGCTTGGGGCGGGACATCAGGGCCCTGCCCATCGCCAGCATCTGCTGCTCACCGCCGGAGAGGGTGCCCGCGGCCTGCTTGCGACGCTCGCCCAGGATCGGGAAGAGGTCGTAGGACTTCTGGATGTCCTGGTCGATCCCGTCCTTGTCCTTGCGGAGGAAGGCGCCGAGCTGGAGGTTCTCCTCGATGGTGAGCCGGGGGAAGATGTGCCGGCCCTCGGGGGAGTGCGCCAGACCGAGCGACACCACCTTGTGGGCCGGGATGCTGCTGAGCGACTGGCCGTCGAAGGTGATCTTGCCGGACGCCGGCTTGAGCAGACCGGAGAGGGTGCGCAGGGTCGTGGTCTTGCCGGCGCCGTTGGTGCCGATCAGGGCGACGACCTGGCCCGCCTCGACGGAGAAGGAGATGCCCTTGACGGCCTCGATCTTGCCGTAGGCGACCCTGAGGTCCTCGACCTCCAGAAGTGCGGTCACTTGGAGTCTCCTTCGGTGGTGCTGTCCGCGTCGGCGGCCGGAGCCTCGTCGGCGGGGGTGTCGTCGGAGCCCTCGGCGTCGTCCGCCTCGTCGGCGCCGTCCGCCTCGTCGGCGCCGTCCGCCTCGTCGGCGCCGTCCGCCTCGTCGGCGTCGGCGTCGGCGTCGGTGTCGGCGTCGTCCGCCTCGTCGGCGTCGGCGTCGGCCTCGGGAGCGGCCTCTTCCGTGGCCGGCTCCTGTACGGCCTCGGTGGGCTCCTCGGCGGTGTGGGCCTCGGTGGCCTCGACCTCCGCAGCCTCCTCCGCGCCCGGAGCGCCCTCGTACGGCGTACCGAGGTACGCGGCGACGACACGCTCGTCGCCCTGGACGACCTCGGACGTGCCCTCGACGAGCTTCTCGCCCTGGACGAGGACGGCGACCCGGTCGCACAGCTTGAAGATGAACTTCATGTCGTGCTCGATGACCAGGACGGCGATGCCGAGGTCGCGGATCGCGAAGACCAGCTCCTCCGTCGTACGGGTCTCGCTCTGGTTCATGCCGGCCGTCGGCTCGTCGAGCAGCAGCAGGCCGGGGTCGCTGGCGAGCGCGCGGGCGATCTCCAGCTTGCGCTGCTCGCCGTACGGCAGGTTGCGCGCCAGGTGCTCCGCCTTGTTCGCGAGGCCCACGAACTCCAGGAGTTCCATGGCCCGTTCGCGCGAGGCGGCCTCCGCCTTCTTGAAGCCGGGACCGCGCAGGAGCGCGGACCACAGGCCCTCCTTGGTCCGGGTGTGGCGTCCGACGAGGACGTTCTCCAGGACCGTCATGTTGGAGAAGAGGCGGATGTTCTGGAAGGTACGGGCGATGCCGGCCTGGGTGACCAGGTGCGGCTTCGGCGGCAGGACCGTCCCCTTGAAGCTGACCTGGCCCTCGGTCGGGACGTACAGGCCGGTCAGGCAGTTGAAGAAGGTGGTCTTGCCGGCGCCGTTGGGGCCGATGAGGCCGACGATCTCGCCCTCGCGGACGGTCAGGTCGACGCCGCGGACGGCGGTCAGGCCGCCGAAGCGCATGGTGACGCCGCTGGCTTCGAGGACCGGGGCGGCCGTGATGGTGCCCGTGGTGGTTTCGGTGGTGGTGGTCGTCATGTCGTTCACGCCCCCGCCTTCGCCGTACCGACGATGCCCGCGTCCTCGGACTGCCGTTGTTCCGGTACGTCCGGCTGTTCGTCGTTCTCGTGGAATTCCAGCTTGGCGCGCTTGTTGGCGATGAGGCCCTCGGGGCGGAAGCGCATGATGAGGATCAGGGCGATGCCGAAGCCGAGGAGCTGGTAGTCCTGGAGGAACGACAGCTTCGCCGGGATCAGGAAGAGGAGGGCCGAGCCGACGATCGGGCCGGTGATCGTGCCCATGCCGCCGAGGATGACGGCCGCGAGGAGGAACGCGGAGTTCGGCGGGACGGGACCGGCGAACACGTAGTTCTCGGGGACGACCGTGGTGTTGACGTGTGCCTGCACGGTGCCGGCGAGGCCGGCGAGGGACGCGCCGAGGGCGAAGGCGACCAGCTTGACCCGGAAGCCGTTGATGCCCATCGCGGTGGCGGCGGTCTCGTCCTCGCGGATGGCGACCCAGGCGCGGCCGATGCGGCTGTTGCCGGCGCGGGAGAAGACGACCACGACCAGCGCCATGACGAGGATCATGAGCAGGTAGTAGTTGGCGTAGGCGCCGAGCTCGATGCCGAGCACGGTGTGCGACTCGCCGAAGTTGTACCCGAAGAACTCCAGCTGAGGGATGTTCGGGATGCCGTTCGGGCCGTTGGTGATCTGCGGGCCCGAGGTGCCGTCGAGGTTGCCCATGGCGATGCGGAAGATCTCACCGAAGCCGAGGGTCACGATGGCGAGGTAGTCGCCGCGCAGTCGCAGGGTCGGCGCGCCGATGACGACGCCGAAGACCAGCGAGGCGGCCATGCCGGTCAGCGCCGCCGCCCAGAAGGGGAACTGGACGCCGAACGCGGAGCTGGTGGCGCCGGAGACGAGGGCCGCGGTGTACGCGCCGACGCCGAGGAAGGCGACGTAACCGAGGTCGAGCAGGCCGGCGAGGCCGACGACGATGTTGAGGCCGAGGGCGACGGTCGCGAAGATCAGGATGTTGACCGCGATCAGCGTGTACGTGTCGCCGCTCTGCTGGATGAACGGGAAGGCGATCGCCATGACGATGCTTGCGGTGATCGTGACCTGGCGGTTGCGCGCGGTGATCTGCGAGAGGCGGGCGGTGAGCCCGGACTTGACCAGCGCCGTGGCGGAGAAGCCGACCAGGATCAGGTACGCGACGAAGAGCTGCGGCTCGTTGTCGTCGGTGTCGATGCCGAAGGTGACGACGTACAGGCCGAGGGCGAAGACCGCGACGATGATCAGGATCTCGGCCCAGGACGGCAGCTTCTTCGCGGGGGCGGCCTTGCGGGTGTCGTCGGGCAGCTTGTACGCGGCGATCGCGGGGACGGCCGAGGCGAGGACGGCGACGCCGGCGCCGGGCTCCAGGTCCACCAGGGCGCCCAGCTCCACGATGATCGCGAGCGCGGTGAAGAGGGTGGTGGCGAAGGTGCCGAGGGCCAGGATCCACACGGCCTTGCGGGAGCCGGCGGGGGTGAGCCAGCCGAGGCCCTTCACGCCGAGCGCGGAGAGCGCGTGGGCGGCGGTGAGGACGGCTCCGAGCAGGGTGAGGAGCTGGAGCGGTGCGGGATTGCCGTAGATCGTGAGGTTGCCGGGGAAGGCGCTGGTCCACGTCCAGGCGAGGAAGGCGCTGACGACGGTGGCGATGCTGCCGCCGACGACCGCCCAGAGGAGCAGGGCCGGCTTCGGCGCGGACTTCGTCGTGTCGATGTTCGTCATGGTGCTCACGCCCTGTCCGCGACGCGCTCGCCCAGCAGGCCCTGGGGCCGTACGAGGAGCACGAGGATGAGGAGGACGAAGGCCCACACGTTGGACCAGGCACCGCCGCCGAGCTGCTGCATGCCGGGGATGTCCTCGATGTAGGCGATCGAGAGGGCCTCGGCGAGGCCGAGGACCACGCCGCCGACCATGGCGCCGTAGATGTTGCCGATGCCGCCGAGGACGGCAGCGGTGAAGGCCTTGAGACCGAGGATGAAGCCCATCTCGAAGTTGATCTGGCCCTTGTCGACGCCGTACGCGACGGCGGCGACGGCGGCGAAGGCGGCACCGATGGCGAAGGCCATGACGATGATGCGGTCCGTGTTGATGCCCATCAGCTTCGCGGTGTCCGGGTCCTGCGCGGTGGCCTGCATGGCGCGGCCGCTGCGGCTCTTCGAGACGAAGACGCCGAGGGCGAGCATGCACAGCGGCGCGAGCACGAGGATGAAGGCGTCGGCGCGCTGGATGGAGAGGCTCTCGGTGATCTTGAAAGCCTCGCCCTCGAACTCGGGGAAACTCACGGCCTTCTTGGCGTCCGGGTAGAACTGCCAGACCAGCTGCTGGAGCGCGATGGACAGACCGATCGCCGTGATGAGCGGGGCCAGTCGGGGCGCGTTGCGCAGCGGACGGTAGGCGAACCGCTCGGCGGCGGTCGCGACGGCTACGGAGGCTATCGCGCCACCGATGATCATGAGCGGTATCGCCACCAGCAGGGACGTTCCGCTCGGGAGAGCGGTGTAGGTGGTGAGGGCGCCGAAGCCCCCGATCATGAAGATCTCGCCGTGGGCGAAGTTGATGAGCTGGACGATGCCGTAGACCATGGTGTACCCGATGGCGATGAGGCCATAGAGGGCACCGAGGGCCAGGCCGTTGGCCAGCTGTTGCGGCAGTTCGTGCACCGCAGGCCTCCGATGAGCTTGTCGGATATGACTCCGCGCGAGGGCGCTGTTTGCGCCCTCGCGCGGCTTGGTTCAGGTGGTGCGGGTGTCCCGGCGCCGAGGCTCTCGGCGCGGCGCCGGGCCGGGGATTACTGGTTGAAGGTGTCGCTCTTGACGTCGACCCACTTGCCGCCCTCGACCTTGTAGACCGTGAGCTGCTTGTTGGTGGTGTCGCCGTACTCGTCGAAGGAGACCTTGCCGGTCACACCGTCGAAGGAGACCTTGCCCAGGGCCTCGGTGACCTTGGCGCGGGCGTCGGACGGGAGCTTGCCGTTGTTGGCGGCGACGACGGCCTTGACGGCCTGGATGATGGCCCAGCCGGCGTCGTAGGAGTAGCCGCCGTAGGCCGCGTACGGGTCCTTGTAGCCGCCCGCGTTGTAGTCCGCGATGAACTTCTTGGCGGTGTCGAGCTTCTCGACCGGGTAGCCGATCGAGGTGGCCAGGTCACCGTCGTTGGCCTCGGCGGAGGCGCTGATGAAGGCCGGGTCGTAGATGCCGTCGCCACCCATGACGGGGATCTTGGCGCCGGTCTTCTTGACCTGGTCGGAGAGCAGACCGCCCTCGGGGTACTGGCCGCCGAAGTAGACGGAGTCGGCGCCGGAGGCCTTGACCTTGTCGGCGGTGGAGGAGAAGTCGGTCTCCTTCACGGTGACGTGGTCGGTGTCGACGACCTGGCCGCCGAGGCGCTTGAACTCGTCGGAGAAGATCGCCGCGAGGCCGGCGCCGTAGGTCTGCTTGTCGTCGACGACGAAGACCTTCTTCTTGCCGGCGTCCTTGAAGAGGTACTGGGCGGCGAACTTGCCCTGGACCACGTCGGTGGCGGCGGTGCGGAAGTAGGTCTTGAAGGGGCGCTTGAACTCGCCCTTGCCCCAGTTGTCGCCCTGGCTGAGCGCCGGGTTGGTGTTGGCCGGGGAGACCTGGGCCAGGTTGGCGGAGGCGAAGACGCCCTGCATCTGCTGGGAGACGCCGGAGTTCAGCGGGCCGACGACGCCGAGGACGTCCTTGTTGCCGACGAGCTTGGTGGCGTTGGCCTGGCCGGAGGCCGGGACGGCCTGGTCGTCGAGGCCCTCGATCTTGAAGGTGACGCCGGGGACTTCCTTGTTCTTGTTGGCGGTCTGGACCGCCAGGTCCACGGAGTTCTTGATGCCCTGGCCGAGCGCCGAGAGGGAGCCGGTCAGCGGGGCGTCGACGCCGATGACGACGGTGACGTTTCCACCGTTCGCGTTGTTGTCGCTGCCACCCTTGTCGTCGCGCGAACCGCAGGCGGTGAGGGTGAGCGCTCCGGTGGTGAGCACGCTGGTGAGGATGAGCAGTGAACGGTGTCGCACGAAGAATCCTTTCCCTGGCGCGGCCCCCTCAAGCTGAGGCGGTGCCGTGAAGCTGTGTAGCTAGAGGTGCCGTTTTCGTTGCCGGGCCGTACTGGGTCGAGCAGGGCCGTGCAGTGCAAGCGCCCGGCGGCGCGGTGACTGGCCGTGACTCTAGGCGCAGGTGGGGAACGGCGGGGAGCGCCCAGGTCAGGATGTGACTGTCTTGTTATGCCGACGGGCGGATGCCGTGTGCGACGGGTGGGCAAATCCGGGCACAGCGGTCGGTAGTGCAGTGTTCACATAGTGAGAACCCGCAGTTCCGCTAAGGGGCTTGAGTGGATCACACTCCTGACGGCGGCCGCGTGAGGCTGTCCGGTAATCGGACAGTGGTTCAGTTGTCACCGGACGGAAGGCGGGTCCGTGATCGACTCCGCTTCTCGGGCGCCGAATGGCGCGAATGTTACGCAGTGTTACGGCGATCATGGCCGAGATCAGTCGCTGGAGGGCGCCGGGGAAGCGGCCGGGGAGGTGCTCCACTCCTCGGGCGGACGCCAGTTCTCCGAGCTCCCCGTCGCCCCCTTCGCCGCCTCGCAACGCCGCCGCGACTCCCGGTCGGCCAGCGCCTCGGCGGCGCTCCGTCCCGAGCGTCGATCCTCGGCCCGGGCAGCCGCGAGCACCTCGTCGTGGATCTCGTACTGCTCGTTGGAGAGCCCCTTCTGCTCCCAGTCGAGTCCCGCCCACTTCGATCCCTTGAGCGCCTCTTTCACCCAGTACGACACCAGGCTCGCGCAGACGTCGGCGGGGGTGCTGGTCCGCGGCGCGGGCGACGGTGCGGGGTGCGGGTCCGGAGCGCGGCCGCAGCCGGCGGACAGGGTGAGCACGCACCCGGTCAGGGCCGCCGCCAGGGCGGCCCCGACCGGCCGTGAACGGGGGTGTGTCACGGGAGTTGGACGAACGGCTTCAGGAAGTCGCGCGCGCCGGGAGTGTCCAGGCGGTACGTGACGTTCGTGGCGTAACAGGGCGTGTCGCCGGTGATCGTGGTGGCCACGAGCGTCAGCTTCCCGTTCAGCGTCGCGAAGTTGGGGCCGCCCGAATCGCCGTAGCAGGCACCGCCGTTGCCCTGGGGCGCGGTCATGGCGAGCCGGATCCAGGCGTCGTTGAGCGCGTCGAACGAGACCGGCGCCTTCATGCGGACCCCGCCGCCCGGGTGGGTCTGGCCGCCCGGTCCACGCTCCGCCTCCTCGGTGCCGTAACCGGCGACGAGGAACGAGGTGGAGTTCAGGCCCTGCGGGCCGAGCGTGGCCAGGGCGCCCGCCTTCGGGAGCGCGGCGGGAGTGAAGGACCAGCGGCCCTTCACCGCCTTCGCCGGCAGTTCGATCACCGAGATGTCATGGGTGTCGGAGGCCGGACCGGGGTAGGCGGGGTGGCTGATCGCGGTGCCCTCGACGGCCACGCTCCGTGCAATGGTGGCGGGGTCGCCCGGGTGCTCGGCGGCCGCCCGGTCCAGACCGGACTGCACGTCCTGGTCGAGCGAGACGTAGAAACGCACGTTCTCCGGCCAGTCCGTCGTGCAGTGCGCGGCCGTGAGGAAGGTGTCCGCGTCGATCATGGTGCCGGAGCAGACCCAGTCGACCCGGTCGGGCGTCGCCGGGTCGTCGTCGTTGTCCCAGGTCGCGACGAGCGCGCCGACCTCGGTGCGCTCGGGGGCGGGGGCCGCGTTGTACGAGTTGATGGCCGAGGACGGGATCGCGGTGGCGATCACGGCGGCGCAGGCGGCGGCGGTGACGGCGGTCATCGCGGTGGTGGTGCGAACGGCGGTCACGAAGAACCCCTCGGTGGATGGATGGGATCAGGTGTTCTCCTGTGGGGGAGGTTCGCCAGTGAAGCCGCTGTCCCGGCGCGGGGCAAGAGGGCCGCACGGTACGGGAGTTGTCCGGAACGCGCAGACGGGGGCGGCGCGCGAAAGCGCGCCGCCCCCGTCGAGGGATCCGGTGACTCAGGAGCCGTTCGGCTGCCCCGCCTGAGGCAGGTTCCCCGCGTCCTTCGCGTCGATGTCGCGCAGCAGGCAGGTCAGCCGCGCCGAGCACACCCGCTTGCCCTGCTCGTCGCTGATCACGATCTCGTACGTGGCGGTGGTCCGCCCGCGGTGGACCGGGGTCGCCACGCCGGTCACCAGACCGCTGCGCACCCCGCGGTGGTGGGTGCAGTTGAGGTCGACGCCGACGGCGATCTTCGAGACCCCGCCGTGCAGCATCGAGCCGATGGAGCCCAGCGTCTCGGCCAGCACCGCCGACGCGCCGCCGTGCAGCAGTCCGTACGGCTGGGTGTTGCCCTCGACCGGCATGGTGCCGACGACCCGCTCGGCCGAGGCCTCCACGATCTGGACACCCATCCGGTTCCCGAGGTGCCCGGCCGAGAAGAGCGCCGGGAGGTCGACGCCCAGCGCCGCGTACTCGTCGATGACCTCCTGCGGGAACTTCACATGCTGCTGCTCACCCATGGGCCCGGCTCCGTTCGTCTTCGTACGGCTGCTTGTCGCATCGTGGTCGCCTGAGCAAACGCTTAGGCGGACTGCGATTGTTCCAGACGCACGATCACGGACTTGCTGGCGGGGGTGTTGCTGATGTCCGCCGTCGACTCCAGCGGCACCAGGACGTTCGTCTCCGGGTAGTAGGCCGCCGCGCACCCCCGGGACGTCGGGTAGTGCACCACCCGGAAGCCGGGCGCCCGCCGCTCGGTGCCGTCCGTCCACTCGCTGACCAGATCCGCGTACGCCCCGTCCGCGAGGCCGAACGCCGCCGCGTCCTCGGGGTGCACCAGCACCACCCGGCGGCCGCCCTTGATCCCCCGGTAGCGGTCGTCCAGGCCGTAGATCGTGGTGTTGTACTGGTCGTGCGAGCGCAGCGTCTGCAGCAGCAGCCGGCCCTCGGGCACCCTCGGGTACTCGACGGGGGCGGCCGTGAAGTTGGCCTTACCGGTCTTCGTGGGGAAGCGGCGCTCGTCCCGCGGGCCGTGCGGCAGCGCGAAGCCGCCCGGGCTCGCCGCGAGGCGGGCGTTGAAGTCCTGGAAACCGGGCACCACGCGCGCGATGCGGTCCCGGATCCGGGCGTAGTCCGCCTCGAACTCCTCCCAGGGCGTGGCCGATCCGTCGCCGAGCACGGCCCGGGCCATCCGCGCCACGATCGCCGGCTCGGACAGCAGGTGCGGGCTCGCCGGCGGCAGGTTGCCCCGGGAGGCGTGCACCAGGCTCATCGAGTCCTCGACCGTCACGAACTGCTTGCCGCTCTTCTGGACGTCCTTGTCGGTGCGGCCGAGCGTCGGCAGGATCAGCGCGCGCGTGCCCGTCACCGCGTGCGAGCGGTTCAGCTTCGTCGACACGTGCACGGTCAGGCGCGCGTTCCGCATCGCCGCCTCCGTCACCTCCGTGTCGGGCGTCGCCCCCACGAAGTTGCCGCCCATCGCGAAGAACACCTTCGCCTCGCCGTCGCGCAGCGCCTGGATCGAGCGCACCACGTCGAAGCCGTGGTGGCGCGGCGAGACGATCCCGAACTCCTTGTCCAGGGCGTCGAGGAAGGCGGGCGCGGGGCGCTCGAAGATGCCCATCGTGCGGTCGCCCTGCACGTTCGAATGGCCGCGCACCGGGCACACCCCGGCGCCCGGCCGTCCGATGTTCCCCCGGAGCAGCAGGAAGTTGACCACCTCGCGGATGGTCGGCACGGAGTGCTTGTGCTGGGTGAGACCCATCGCCCAGCAGACGATCGTCCGCTCGGAGGCGAGCACCATCTCCAGGGCACGCTCGATCTCGGAACGGTTCAGCCCGGTCGCGGCGAGCGTCTCGTCCCAGTCGGCGTCCTTCGCCGCCGCAGCGAACTCCTCGTACCCGTGGGTGTGCTCGCGTACGAACTCCTCGTCGACCGCCCCGGCCGTCTCCAGGACCAGCTTGTTGAGGAGCCGGAACAGCGCCTGGTCGCCGCCGATCCGGATCTGCAGGAACAGGTCCGTGAGCGCCGCGCCCTTCAGCATGCCCTGCGGCGTCTGCGGGTTCTTGAAGCGCTCCAGGCCCGCCTCCGGCAGCGGGTTCACCGAGATGATCCGCGCGCCCGCGGCCTTCGCCTCCTCCAGGGCCGAGAGCATCCGCGGATGGTTCGTCCCCGGGTTCTGCCCGGCCACGATGATCAGGTCCGCCCGGTGCAGGTCCTCCAGGGAGACGCTGCCCTTGCCGATGCCGATCGTCTCCGTCAGCGCCGAGCCCGAGGACTCGTGGCACATGTTGGAGCAGTCCGGCAGATTGTTCGTGCCGAACTCGCGGGCGAAGAGCTGCAGCAGGAACGCCGCCTCGTTGCTCGTCCGCCCCGAGGTGTAGAAGAGCGCCTCGTCGGGCGAGCCCAGGGCCCGCAGCTCCTCCGCGAGGATCGCGAACGCCCGCTCCCAGCTCACCGGCTCGTACCGCTCGCCGCCCTCCGGGAGCAGCATCGGCTGCGTGATCCGGCCCTGCTGGCCCAGCCAGTACCCGCTGCGGGTCGCCAGGTCCGCCACCGGATGGGCCGCGAAGAACTCCGGGGTCACCCGGCGCAGCGTCGCCTCCTCGGCGACCGCCTTCGCGCCGTTCTCACAGAACTCCGCCACATGCCGCTTGTCACCCTCGGGCCAGGCGCAGCCGGGACAGTCGAAGCCGTCCTTCTGATTGACCTTGAGCAGGGTCCGCGCGGTGCGCCGCAGACCCATCTGCTCCTGCGCGATCCGCAGGGTGTGCCCGATGGCGGGCAGGCCGGCTGCGGCGTGCTGCGGCGGCGTGACCTGCGGTGCGTCCTGGACCGGGTCACCGGCCGGCGGCTTGCTGACCATCGCGCTCTCCCTTGAGCGGTAATCCTGTGGCGTACGTCTTCGATCCTGTCACGCGGCACCGACAACCCGGCACCCCGACCGCTGTGGACGGGATTGTCAGTGGACCGTGGCAGGATCGTCGTGTGGCCGAGACAGCATCGAAGAACCCCGCAGACACCCGCCCCCGCCTGCTCCTCATGGACGGGCACTCGCTCGCGTACCGGGCGTTCTTCGCGCTGCCCGCGGAGAACTTCACCACCGCGACCGGGCAGCCGACGAACGCGATCTACGGGTTCGCCTCGATGCTGGCGAACACGCTCCGCGACGAGGCGCCCACCCACTTCGCGGTCGCGTTCGACGTGTCCCGCAAGACCTGGCGGTCCGAGGAGTTCCCGGAGTACAAGGCGAACCGTTCGAAGACCCCCGACGAGTTCAAGGGCCAGGTCGAGCTGATCGGCGAGCTCCTCGACGCGATGCACGCGCCGCGCTTCGCCGTCGACGGCTTCGAGGCCGACGACGTCATCGCCACCCTCGCCACCCAGGCCGAGGCCGAGGGCTTCGAGGTCCTCATCGTCACCGGCGACCGGGACTCCTTCCAGCTGGTCAGCGACCACACCACCGTGCTCTACCCGACCAAGGGCGTCTCCGAGCTCACCCGCTTCACCCCGGAGAAGGTCCAGGAGAAGTACGGCCTGAGCCCCTCGCAGTACCCCGACTTCGCCGCCCTGCGCGGCGACCCGTCCGACAACCTGCCGGGCATCCCCGGCGTCGGCGAGAAGACCGCCGCCAAGTGGATCAACCAGTTCGGCTCCTTCGCCGAGCTCGTCGAGCGCGCGGACGAGGCCAAGGGCAAGGCAGGCCAGAACTTCCGCGACCACCTGGAGTCGGTGAAGCTCAACCGCCTCCTCACCGAGATGGTCAGGGACGTCGAGCTGCCGAAGACCGTGACGGACCTCGCCCGCGAGCCGTACGACCGCACGGCCGTCGCCCTCGTCCTCGACACCCTGGAGATCCGCAACCCCTCGCTGCGCGAGCGGCTCCTCGCCGTCGACCCGGGCGCCGCCGAGGAGGCCGCGCCCGCCCCCGCCGCGGGCGTCGAGCTCGACTTCACCGTCCTCGGCGCCGGCGAGCTCGCCCCCTGGCTCGCCGAGCACGCCGGCGAGCCCCTCGGCATCGCCACCGTCGACAGCTGGGCCCTCGGCACCGGGAACGTCGCCGAGATCGCCCTCGCCGCCGCCGGGGGAGCCGCCGCCTGGTTCGACCCCAGCGCCCTCGACGAGGCCGACGAGCAGGCCTGGGCCGCGTGGATCTCCGACCCCGACCGGCCGAAGGTCATGCACAACGCCAAGGGCGCCATGCGGGTCTTCCCCGAGCACGGCTGGTCCATCGCGGGCGTCACCATGGACACCGCCCTCGCCGCCTACCTGGTCAAGCCCGGCCGGCGCTCCTTCGCCCTCGACGCCCTCACCGTCGAGTACCTCGGCCGTGAGCTCGCCCCGGCTGCCGCCGCCGACGGCCAGCTCGCCTTCGGCGCCGACGACACCGCCGAGGCCGAGGCCCTCATGAGCCAGGCGCGGGCCGTCCTCGACCTCGGCGGAGCCTTCGACGAGCGGCTCGCCGAGGTCGGCGCCCGCGAGCTCCTCCACGAGGTCGAGCTCCCCACCTCCGTCCTCCTCGCCCGCCTGGAGCGGCACGGCATCGCCGCCGACCGCGACCATCTGGAGGCCATGGAGCAGCAGTTCGCCGGCGCCGTGCAGCAGGCCGTGAAGGAGGCGCACGCCTCCGTCGGCCACGAGTTCAACCTCGGCTCGCCCAAGCAGCTCCAGGAGGTCTTCTTCGGCGAGCTCAACCTCCCCAAGACGAAGAAGACCAAGACCGGCTACACCACGGACGCCGACGCCCTCGCCTGGCTCGCCGGCCAGACCGAGCACGAGCTCCCGGTGATCATGCTCCGCCACCGCGAGCAGGCCCGCCTGCGCTCGACGGTCGAGGGCCTGATCAAGACGGTCGCGGCCGACAACCGGATCCACACCACCTTCAGCCAGACGGTGGCCGCGACCGGCCGCCTCTCCTCGACCGACCCCAACCTGCAGAACGTGCCGGTGCGGACGGACGAGGGCCGCGCCATCCGGCACGGCTTCGTCGTCGGCGAGGGCTTCGAGGCCCTCATGACCGCCGACTACAGCCAGATCGAACTGCGCGTCATGGCCCACCTCTCCGAGGACGAGGGCCTCATCGAGGCCTTCACCTCCGGCGAGGACCTGCACACCACCGTCGCCTCCCAGGTCTTCGGCGTCGAGCGGACCGCCGTCGACGCGGAGATGCGCCGCAAGATCAAGGCCATGTCGTACGGCCTGGCCTACGGCCTGTCGGCGTTCGGCCTCTCGCAGCAGCTGAACATCGACCCGGGCGAGGCCCGCGGCCTGATGGACACCTACTTCGAGCGCTTCGGCGGCGTACGGGACTACCTGCGGCGCGTCGTCGACGAGGCCCGCGCGACCGGGTACACCGAGACGATGCTGGGCCGCCGCCGCTACCTCCCCGACCTCAACAGCGACAACCGGCAGCGCCGCGAGGCCGCCGAGCGCATGGCGCTCAACGCCCCCATCCAGGGCACCGCGGCGGACATCGTGAAGGTCGCCATGCTGAACGTCGACCGGGCGCTGACGGAGGCGGGCCTCGCCTCCCGGATGCTCCTCCAGGTCCACGACGAAATCGTCCTCGAACTCGCCCCCGGCGAGCGCGAGCAGGTCGAGGCCCTGGTCCGCGAACAGATGTCGGCCGCCGCCGACCTCCGAGCCCCACTGGACGTCTCGGTAGGCGTAGGCCCGAACTGGGACTCGGCAGCCCACTGACACCGCCGCGTGGTGGGCACACGTTCCGCAGGGGGCGGTGCCCACACGTTGTGGGCACGCGTTCCCCCGGGGCGGTGCCCACCCCCCAGTTGTGGGCATGCGTTCCGCCGGGGCATTGCCCACCCCCACCCCGTTGTGGGCAGGCGTTCCGCAAGGGGCGGAACGGGTGGGCACAACGGACCCGCGCCCTGCCGGCGCCAGAGGTCCTGAGCCTGAACCCGCACCACGTGCACATCGCGCCCGTGGTGCGGGCCCGGCAGGTGTGCGCCAGTCGGACCAGTCCGGGCGCGGCCCAGGTGCACGGCTCTCAAAACTGGGAGCATGATCCGCCGCCCCCACCTCCCCACCTGGGCCCTCCTGAGCGCCCTGCTCGGCGCGTCCGGCACCGCCTGGTCCCCGCCCGCCGAGGCACACCCGGCGCCCGCACTCTGCACCTCGTCCCGCGAGCCGGCCCTCGCCGCCCGCCTGTCCCGGGACATCACGGCGGCGCTCAAGGGCCGCGAGAGCACGGTCGCCCTCGCGGTCCACGACCCCGGGCGCGGACTGCGCTGCCGGCTCGACGACACCCTCGCGTACGACTCCGCCAGCATCGCCAAGGTCCTGATCATGCAGGCCGTCCTCGGACGCGCGGAGGAACTCGGCCGCGCGCCGACCCCGCTGGAGGCGCGGCGGCTGAAGGCGATGATCACCCGCTCCGACAACAAGGCCGCCACCGAGCTGTGGGACGGGCTGTCCCGTGCCCGGCTGAACCGGGTGCTGCGGGAGGCCGGGGCCCGGGACACCGTCCTCGGCCGCGGCCACTACTGGGGCCTCACCCGCACCACCGCACGCGACCAACTCACCCTCCTCGCCGCTGTGTCGCGCCGCACCGAGGCCCTGTCCCTGATGGGGCAGGTCGTCCGCGCGCAGGCCTGGGGCGTCACGGCGGGCGCGCCCCGCACGGTCAAGGTCCACCTCAAGAACGGCTGGCTGCCCCGCGCGACCCACGCCTGGCGTGTCCACAGCGTCGGCATCGTGCGCCCGGCGACGCCGGACACGACCCCGGGCGCAGGCACAGGCACAGGCACAGGAACCGGCAAGGGGAAGCAGACCGACAAGGACATGGCCAAGGCCAAGGACACGGCCAAGGACCCGGACACCGCCACCGAAAACCCCGCGGTCGACTACCGGATCGTCCTCCTGAGCCACGACAACCCCACCATGCGATACGGCGTCCGCACCCTGGAGAGCGTCTCCCTCGCCGTCCACCGCAGACTCGCCGGCGGCGCGGCGGCCCGCGGCTTCACCCCGCCCGAGAAGATCAGCGAGATCCCTGACGGGAGCGCTCCGGCCGAGGGACCGGGCCCGGATCCGGGTCCGGGAGGCCCCGCGGCGCCGGGCCGGCCGGGATGGTCCGGGACCGCCGTGACCCGAGGAGCCGCGCCCCCGTCCCGTACAGCACGAGCCCGACGGCGAGCCCCGCGCCGGCACCGAAGCAGGCCGTCGGGATGACGTCGAGGGGCGTCTCGATCCGGCCCCAGCCCCAGTACGCGGCCCAGCGCAGCACCCGGTGGGCGATCCCCGCGAGGACGCAGCCGCCGATCAGCCCGGCGGCGAGGAGCCGCCCGTGCCGGCCCGGGACCGTGACCCCGGCCGGCAGCTCCACCCCCGGGACGGCGGAGCGGAGCGCCCGCGCCGTGCACCAGCCGAGGAGCGCGAGGGCCAGCGCCGAACCCCCGTACTGCGCGTAGAGATAGACCGGGAACCCGGCGACGACGTCGCCGAGGAAGGGGATCGCGCGGGTGCCCCAGCGGTCCAGGTGCGTGAAGGAGTCCCAGACCACGTGGGTCGTGGCACCGAGGATCGCCGACAGGCAGAACCACCCGGCGAGCGCGGCCGGGTGCCGCTCCCGCCAGGGACGGCCCCGGACGAGCCCGTACACCCGGCCGCGCCACCGGGCGGGCAGCAGCGCGACGAGTGGCTCGCGCACGGTCAGCCACAGGGCCACGAGCACGGCGGTGATCAGCACGTCGGCCGTGACGATCCCGACGGGGGAGTGGGTGACGTCCCCGAGGACCATCGCCCCGGGGAACGCGGTCGCGGCGAAATAGGTCATGTCGGGGGAGAAGGACCCGGCGACGAGCGCGGACGCGACGAGCGGCCCGCGCGCGGTCCCGTCCCGGCGCAGCGCGGGCAGCACGGCGGCGGCATGGCTCAGCGTGAACGGCAACGGGAGTTCCCCCAGGGTCCGGTGGCGACAGCGGCCGGTGTCCGTGAGGGAGCAGTCTGCACGGTCGGCCGGAGTGCAAGAGGGGCGGGATGCTCCGGTCGGTTCCCGGACTCACCTGGTCGACAGGCGTCCAAGAGGTGACGAAACCGTGAAACACGGTCAGCTGCCGGTATTCGCCGGTCCGGAGTTGGCATAGGGTCGCCAGAGGTTTCACGCGGGGAGCGCGAAACCGCGTCGATGGGGAGGGGACGACGTACATGGCAGCGCACATCGGCCACCGGCTGCGCAAGGGAGCCACCAGTGGTGTCGTGATGGCCGCGGCGGTCGCCGCGCTCGCCGCCTCGCAGGCGCCGGAGGCGATCCCGCCGGCCGCGGACAATGCCGGCGGAGACACCGCCATCGGTGCCGGTGACACGGCATCGCCGTCGGGAGACGGCTCAGCGTCGGGCGATTCCCCGTACTACACGCAGCTGCCGCCGCTGAACACGCCGAACAAGCCCGGGGCGACCACCAATCTGCCGGTGATCGCAGGCCCCGCCGAGGCCGGCATACCCGCGTCCGTCTACTCCGCCTACAAGCGCGCCGAGCTGTCCATACGTTCGACCGACCCCGGTTGCAACCTGCCGTGGCAGCTGCTCGCCGGCATCGGCAAGGTCGAGTCGGGTCAGGCGAACGGCGGCCGGGTCGACGCCAACGGCACGGCGTCGCCGCGGATCCTCGGTCCCGCCCTCGACGGCAACGGCTTCGCCATGATCGCCGACACCGACGGCGGCGCCTTCGACGGCGACAAGGTCCACGACCGGGCCGTCGGCCCGATGCAGTTCATCCCGTCCACCTGGGCCACCTGGGGCCAGGACGCCAACAGCGACGGGAAGAAGGACCCGAACAACATCTACGACGCGGCGCAGGCGGCCGGGCTCTACCTCTGCGCCAACGACCGCAACCTCGCGCTCAAGGCCGACCTCGACCAGGCGATCCTCAGCTACAACCGCTCCAGGGAGTACCTGAACACGGTCCTGTCCTGGGCCGCCTTCTACGAGCGCGGCAGCCACCAGGTCCCGGACGGCACGGGCGTGCTGCCGGTCGGGCGCAGCGACGGGGGCAACCGGGGCAACCGCACCCATCCCGCCACCCAGCTCCCGACCACGCCGACGACTCCGACGCCGAACCCGAGCACCCAGCCGCCGAAGGCGCCGGAGAACCGTCCCGGTCCGGTCAAGCCGCCGACCGTTCCGACCAAGCCCCCGGTCACCCCGCCGGTGACGCCGCCCGCGGTCCCGCCGGCCGCCAAGGTCGCGCAGCTCGCGATCGTGGCGAACCAGAAGCTGACCACGACCACCGGCAGCGCCTTCACGGGCGCTCCCCGGGTCGCCGCGCTCGACGCCGCGGGCAACCCGGTCGCCGGCGTGAGCATCCGCTTCGAGATCACCGGCACCACCGACACCCGCTTCGCCGACGGCGCGACGACCGCCACCGTCACCACCGGGTCGACCGGCCTCGCCACCTCGCCCGCCCTCCGGGCCGGCGAGAAGACGGGCTCCTTCACCGTGCGGGCCACCGTCGTGGGCCGGACCCTGGGCGCGGCCGACTTCGCCGCGACTGTCACGGAGCGCCAGGCGGACACGCTCACCCGGGTCCCCGGCGACGCCCTGACCGCCACGACCGGCTCCTCCTTCACCCAGCAGGTCCAGGTGAAGGCCACCGACAAGGGCGCCCTCGCCCCCGGCGTGCTCGTCACCGCGGTGATCGTCACCTCGAAGACGGACCCCAAGGAGAGCACCGCGGGCCCGTCCTTCAAGGGCGCGGACGGCACGGCGGTCCGTACCGTCACCCTGAAGACCGGTACGAACGGACTGCTCACCTTCGAGTCGGGCGACATCCTCGCGGGCGACACGGCCGGCACGTTCTACGTCCAGCTCACCGCACCGGGCGGCGGCACCACCTTCATCGACCTCACCGTCGCGGCGCCCGCGACGCAGACCCCGGAGCCCTCGCCCTCCGACAGCGGCTCGCCCGAACCGACCCCCTCCCCCTCGGCCTGACCGCACGCGCCACCGCACCGCGTTCCTCCGCGCCGTCCCCCGTCCGCACCGGACGGGGGACGGCGCTTCGCGTTATCCGGGTGCAACGTGTTCTCATCTCGCGGCCGCGTTGCTACGGTGCCCCCGCCCTGACGACCTATCAGATCGCATCCCGGGAGGCCGACCATGCGCGCCCTCGTCGCCGCCGCCATCGGACTCGCCCCAGTCCTCCTCTTCGTCCTGCTCCTCTCCGTGGTCGATCTGCCGCCCGACGGCCCCACCTCGCCCAAGCCCCTGCTGACCGCCGATCCCGGCGCCAGGAAGTAGGGGGACGACCGTGCGCCGCCGAGCCAGCCTCGTCCTGCTCGCCCTCGCCGTCTTCTGCGCCGCGATGGCCCCGACCCTGCGCTGGTACGCCTTCCCCCGCCTGGCGAAGATCCCGGCGAACCAGTACCAGGACACCGTTCTGGAGGCGCGGCCCGCGACCCTCCTCAACTACTCCACCCTCAAGGCCGAGAAGGTCGACAAGATCACGATCATCCAGACCCTCAAGGGCAACGTGGAGGAGTCCCGGCGCATCGAACGCGACGCCGGGCGCGACGTCGTCGTCTGGGACGCCCTCGCCTACGTCACCGGGCCCGACGGCAAGATGGTCTCCCAGGTCCCCGAGCGGTACATCTTCGACGCCCACACCCAGGACCCCGTCCACGCCACCGGCGAGTCCGTCGACGGCGACGCGGTCCGCCGCGAGGGCATCGAGTTCAAGTTCCCCTTCCTCACCGAGAAGCGCGACTACCAGTACTTCGACGCCCAGACCCGCACCGCGGCCCCCATCCACTACAAGGGCACCCGCACCTTCCGCGGCATGGAGGTCTACTACTTCGAGCAGACCATCCCCTGGACCAAGGTCCCCATGCCCAAGACCATGCCGGTCAAGGGCATCACCCCGAAGATCCTCGCCGACTCGGGCCTCACCCGCTGGTACACGACCAAGCGCATGTTCTGGATCGAGCCGGTCACCGGAGCCCCCGTCAACGGCGAGGAGATCCACAAGGAGGAGCTCCGCAACGCCAGGAAGCTGATGGGGCAGGACACCCTCACCGTCTTCGCGGGCCACGTGAAGATGCGCGAGGACTATCTGGAGAGCGTCGGCGAGCTGGTCTCCTCCAACCGCCTCATGGTCCTCATGCTCGTCTCCTACGTCCCGTGGAGCCTCACCCTCCTGGCACTGGCCTTCCTTGCTCTCGCCCTCTGGCTGGAGGCCCGCTCGCGCCGCCCCGAGCCGGAGCCCCCCGCCGCCCCCGCCCCGGCCCCGGTCAGCGCTCCCCTCTGAGACGGGCACTGGTGTGCCGGGTCGGCACCGCCGCGGACGGATCCTCGGGCCACGGGTGCTTCGGATACCGCCCCCGCAGCTCCGCCCGCACCGCGCGGTAGCCGTCCCGCCAGAACGACGCCAGGTCCGCCGTGACCGCCGCCGGCCGTCCGGCGGGGGAGAGGAGGTGGACGAGCACCGGGACCCCCGCCACCCGGGGCGTCTCCGCCAGACCGAACATCTCCTGGAGCTTCACCGCGAGCACCGGCCGCTCACCCCCGTACTCGACCCGTATCCGCGAACCGCTCGGCACCTCGATCCGCTCCGGCGCCAGCTCGTCAAGGCGCACCGCCTCGCCCGAAGCCCACGGCAACAGCCTCCGCAGCGCCTCCCCCGCGTCGATCCGCCCCAGATCGGCCCGGCGCGACGCCCGGGACAGCTCCGGCTCCAGCCACTCCCCGGCCCGCTCGACCAGCGCCCCCTCCGACACGTCCGGCCAGGGCTCTCCCAGCTCCCGGTGGAGGAAGGCGAGCCGCTCGCGCAGCTCCCCGGCCTCCCGGCGCCACCGCAGCAGCCCGAGCCCCTCACGCCGCAGACCGTCCAGCAGCGCCTCCCGTACGAGAGCGGGCTCGGCCCCGGAACCCAGGGGCCGGACCGTCAGCTCGACCGCGCCCAGCCGGTCCACCGACCGGGCGACCACGTCCCCGTCCTCCCAGTGGACCTCCTCGCCGGTGCTCCGCAGATGCCCGGCCGCCCGGCACGCCGTGGACTCGTCCACCACGGCCGCGAGCCGCACCCGCGCCGTGGCGTCCCTGGCGGTGCGGTCCGCCACCGCCACGGCCAGCCACGGGCTGGACCGCAGCCGAGACCCCTCGGCAAGCCGAGCCCCGCTCCCCGACGCCATCAGATAGCCACCCTGCTCCCGCGCCCGGGCCACCCGCTCCGGAAACGCCAACGCCGTCACAAGCCCGGCCGCGGCATCGTCGTCGACCCCGACCCCGACCCCGACCCCGACCCCGGCCCCGGACGAGGCCCCGGCCCCGGCCACGGACGAAGACCCGGCCCCGGACACAGACCCGGACACGGACCCCGACCCGGCCCCGGCCCTGTCCCCGGCGCCCCCGCCCACCGCCTCGCTCGCCGACCGCTCCAGGCGGCGCACCTCCGACCGCCAGCGCGCGCCGTACCCGTCGGTGCCCCGGCGGGCCGTCCGCCAGGCCGCCACCAGGTCGTCCCCGTACTCGCGCGGCGGCTCCTCGCCGATCAGCGCCACCACCTCCGCCGCCCGCCGGGCCCCCACCTCGGGCGCGCCGTCCAGGAGCGCGCGCCCCAGCCGGGGGTGCAGCCCGAGCCGGGACATCCGTACACCCCGCTCCGTGGCCCGGCCGTCCCCGTCGACGGCCCCGATCGACCCGAGGACCGCGCGGGCCGCCGCCATCGCCCCGGCCGGCGGTGCGTCGAGCAGCGCGAGCCCCTCCGCCGTCGGGTCGCCCCAGCAGGCGGCCCGCAGGGCGAAGTCCGCCAGGTCGGCGATCCTGATCTCCGGAGAGGGGAACCGGGCCCGGCCGCCGTCCTCCGCCTCGGCCCAGCAGCGGTAGACCACACCGAACTCCTCACGGCCCGAGCGCCCCGCCCGCTGGGTCGCCGCAGCCGTCGACACCGGCACCGTCGCGAGAGACCCGAGACCCCGGGCGTGGTCCGTCCGGGGCTCCCGCGCGAGCCCCGAGTCCACGACGATCCGCACCCCCGGAACCGTCAGGCTCGACTCCGCCACCGACGTCGAGAGCACCACCCGCCTCCGCCCGTCCGGCCCGGCACCCCGCAGCACCGCGTCCTGCACCGTGGCCGGAGCCCGCCCGTGCAGCTGCAGCACCTCCGCGTCGACCCCGTCGAGCAGCCCGGCCGTCCGCGCGATCTCGCCCGTACCCGGCAGGAAACACAGGACGTCGCCCTCGTGCCGCTCCAGCGCGAGCCGGACCGTCGACGCCACATGGCGCAGCAGAGCCGGATCGACCCAGGTGCCGTGCGCGGGCCTGATCCCGGCCGGCGGCGCGGCGAACCGCACCGCGTACCCATGCCCCTCGCCCTTGCTCCACACGATCGGCGCGGGCCCGCCGCCGTCCAGGACCGTGAGCAGCTCCGCCCAGGACTCGGCGTCGCTGGTCGCGGAGGCCGCGATCAGCTTCAGCTCCGGCCGGAGCGTCGCCCGCACGTCCACCAGGAAGGCCATCGCCGTGTCGGCGTCGAGATGCCGCTCGTGGCACTCGTCGAGCAGCACCACGTCCACGCCCGCCAGCTCCGGATCGCGCTGGAGCCGCTGGAGCAGGATGCCCGTGGTCACCACCTCGACCCGGGTCGCGGGGCCGCTCCGCCGCTCGCCGCGCACCGAGAAGCCGACCGCGCCGCCGACCTCCTCGCCGAGCAGCCAGGCCATCCGCCGGGCCGCCGCCCGCACCGCCATCCTCCGCGGCTCGGCCACCAGCACCCGGCGCACCGGTCCGTCCCCTATCAGCCCCGCGAGAGCCAGCGGCACCAGCGTCGTCTTGCCGGTGCCGGGAGGAGCGGACAGCACCGCCGCACCGCGCTCCGCGAGCGCGGCGAGCAGCTCGGGGACGGCGTGGCGGACGGGGAGACGGTCGAGTGCGTCGTTTCGGATCACGCACTCAGTCTCGTACGTGCGAAGAAGACGGAGGGCCCCGTTATCCACAGGGCCCTCCATTAGTAGTACTGATTACTCGTCCCGCTCGCAGACGAAGATCGCCGTCCCCGGGATCAGGTTCCCCCGCAGCGGGGACCAGCCACCCCATTCCTGGCTGTTCCAGGCCGGCCACTCCGGCTCGACCAGGTCCACGAGCCGGAAGCCGCCGGCCACCACGTCCCGCACCCGGTCCCCGATGGTCCGGTGGTGCTCCACGTACACCGCTCGCCCCTGCTCGTCCTGCTCGACGTACGGCGTGCGGTCGAAGTACGAGGCGGCGACCGAGAGGCCCTCGGGGCCCGGCTCGTCCGGGAACGCCCAGCGGATCGGGTGCGTCACCGAGAAGACCCAGCGGCCGCCCGGCCGCAGCACCCGGCGCACCTCACGGAAGACCCGCACCGGGTCCGCGACGAACGGCACCGCGCCGTACGCCGAGCAGGCCAGGTCGAAGGAGCCGTCCCGGAAGGGCAGCGCCCCCGCGTCCGCCTCCACCAGCGGCACCTCCCCGCCGATCCGCAGCGCGTGCTGGAGCTGCCGGTGGGAGAGGTCGAGGGCCACCGGCCGCGCGCCCTGGGCGGCCAGCCACCGCGAGCACTGTGCCGCGCCCGCGCCGATCTCCAGGACGGCGAGGCCCTTCAGGGAGCCGGCGGGGCCGAGGAGCCCGGCCTCGGCCTCGTCGAGCCCCTCGGGGCCCCAGACGAACCGGTCGTCGCCCAGGAAGGAGCCGTGCTCGCTCTGGTACTCGTCGGCGTTCCGGTCCCACCAGCCCCGGCTCGCCCGGCTGCTCTCCGCGTCCCCCGCGTCACGCCGGGTCGCCTCGGCCTCTTCCTCGTCCCCGTCGACCGCGTCTTCGTGTCCGTACTCTTGGTTCATCTCGCCCGCCGATGTAGTTTGCGCTCAGTGCCGCCGTGCGGCGGACCCCCGCCTTGGTGACGCAAGGGCCGTGAGTGCTGCCGGAATTGAGCAGATCTGCCCCGGGTGCGCGCTTCGCGCATTGACCCTGCCCGGCCGCCCCCGTATGCTAAAGGTTGCGCTGCGGGCCTGCGCGCCTCAGACGGAGCAGGCCGCGCTCGTACCTGTTGTATGTCCCCTCGGTTTTCGAGGTTCCCTCCCGTTCGCGGAAGGGTGCTTCATTGGCTGTCCGGCTTCTTGGTGCGATACGGGCTCTCGGCGTAGCAGTACCTACGACTTTCTGTCCGTAACCGGAGCCCTTTCCCACATGACGAGCAGCACCGAGACCACCGCCACCAGCACCACCCCGCAGGTTGCGGTCAACGACATCGGTAACGAGGAAGCCTTCCTCGCCGCGATCGACGAGACGATCAAGTACTTCAACGACGGCGACATCGTCGACGGCGTCATCGTGAAGGTCGACCGGGACGAGGTCCTGCTCGACATCGGTTACAAGACCGAAGGTGTCATCCCGAGCCGCGAGCTCTCGATCAAGCACGATGTCGACCCGAACGAGGTCGTCAAGGTCGGCGACGAGATCGAGGCCCTTGTTCTCCAGAAGGAGGACAAGGAAGGCCGCCTGATCCTCTCGAAGAAGCGTGCCCAGTACGAGCGCGCCTGGGGCACCATCGAGAAGATCAAGGAAGAGGACGGCATCGTCACCGGTACCGTCATCGAGGTCGTCAAGGGTGGTCTCATCCTCGACATCGGCCTCCGCGGCTTCCTCCCGGCCTCCCTGGTCGAGATGCGTCGTGTCCGCGACCTCCAGCCCTACGTGGGCAAGGAGCTCGAGGCGAAGATCATCGAGCTGGACAAGAACCGCAACAACGTGGTCCTGTCCCGCCGCGCCTGGCTCGAGCAGACCCAGTCCGAGGTTCGCCAGACCTTCCTCACGACCCTCCAGAAGGGTCAGGTCCGCTCCGGCGTCGTGTCCTCGATCGTCAACTTCGGTGCCTTCGTGGACCTGGGTGGCGTCGACGGCCTCGTGCACGTCTCCGAGCTGTCCTGGAAGCACATCGACCACCCGTCCGAGGTTGTCGAGGTCGGCCAGGAGGTCACCGTCGAGGTTCTCGACGTCGACATGGACCGCGAGCGTGTCTCCCTGTCGCTGAAGGCGACGCAGGAGGACCCGTGGCAGCAGTTCGCCCGGACCCACCAGATCGGCCAGGTCGTCCCGGGTAAGGTCACCAAGCTGGTTCCGTTCGGTGCGTTCGTCCGCGTGGACGAGGGCATCGAGGGTCTGGTCCACATCTCCGAGCTGGCCGAGCGCCACGTGGAGATCCCGGAGCAGGTCGTCCAGGTCAACGACGAGATCTTCGTCAAGGTCATCGACATCGACCTCGAGCGTCGTCGCATCAGCCTCTCGCTGAAGCAGGCCAACGAGTCCTTCGGTGCCGACCCGGCCTCGGTCGAGTTCGACCCGACCCTGTACGGCATGGCCGCGTCCTACGACGACCAGGGCAACTACATCTACCCCGAGGGCTTCGACCCCGAGACCAACGACTGGCTCGAGGGCTACGAGGCTCAGCGCGAGGCCTGGGAGACCCAGTACGCCGAGGCGCAGGCTCGCTTCGAGCAGCACCAGGCTCAGGTCATCAAGTCCCGCGAGGCCGACGAGGCCGCCGCTGCCGAGGGCGCTGCCGCCCCGGCCGCCGGCACCGCCGGTGCGGGCATCTCGGGTGGCTCCTACTCCTCGGAGTCGGACGACACCTCCGGCGCCCTGGCGTCGGACGAGGCGCTCGCCGCCCTCCGCGAGAAGCTCGCCGGCGGCCAGAGCTGAACAGGCTCTCCGCTGAGCGCTAGCCGCTAGCGAACCGAGGCCCGTTCCCCTTCGGGGGAGCGGGCCTCGGTCGTTTTCCGCACCCCCCGTACTCCTCCGCCGGAAGATCGCGCGACCCGGGAATGGCCGTGCCCCGCGCGGCGTTTCCAGAGAGAACACGAGGAGGAGCGGTAATCGTGCTTGATCCCCAGGATTTGTACGAATGGGACCCGAAGGGCGTGGCCGTCGTCGACCTGGCCCTGGCGCAGGAGTCGGCCGGGCTGGTCATGCTGTACCACTTCGACGGCTACATCGACGCGGGCGAGACCGGCGAGCAGATCGTCGACCGGCTGCTCGACACCCTCCCGCACCAGCTGGTGGCCCGCTTCGACCACGACCGGCTCGTGGACTACCGCGCCCGCCGCCCGCTGCTCACCTTCCGGCGCGACCGCTGGACCGCGTACGAGACGCCGTCCATCGAGGTCCGCCTCGTGCAGGACGCCACCGGCGCGCCCTTCCTCGTCCTCTCCGGCCCCGAGCCGGACGTGGAGTGGGAGCGGTTCGCCGTCGCCGTCCGGCAGATCGTCGAGCGCCTCGGCGTGCGCCTCTCCGTCAACTTCCACGGCATCCCGATGGGCGTTCCGCACACCCGCCCCGTCGGCCTCACCCCGCACGGCAGCCGCACCGACCTCATGCCCGGCCACCGCAGCCCCTTCGACGAGGCCCAGGTCCCCGGCAGCGCCGAGTCCCTCATCGAGTACCGGCTCACCGAAGCCGGCCACGACACCCTCGGCGTCGCCGCCCACGTCCCGCACTACGTGGCGCGGTCCCCGTACCCGGACGCGGCCCTGACCGCCCTGGAGGCCGTCACCGCCGCCACCGGCCTCGTCCTGCCGGGCGTCGCCCACTCCCTGCGGACCGAGGCCCGCCGCACCCAGACCGAGATCGACCGCCAGATCGGCGAGGGCGACGAGGAGCTGGTCGCGCTCGTGCAGGGCCTTGAGCACCAGTACGACGCGGCGGCCGGCGCCGAGACGCGCGGCAGCCTGGTCGCCGAGCCGGTCGACCTGCCGTCGGCCGACGAGCTGGGCCGTGAGTTCGAGCGCTTCCTCGCGGAGCGGGAGGGCGACGCCTAGCCCCTCCGGGACAGGCCCTAAGCTGCCGCTCATGCTGAAGGTGGGCCTGACCGGCGGGATCGGCGCCGGCAAGAGCGAAGTGTCACGGCTGCTCGTCTCGTACGGAGCCGTACTGATCGACGCGGACCGGATCGCGCGCGAGGTCGTCGAGCCCGGGACCCCGGGGCTCGCGGCCGTCGTGGCCGCCTTCGGGGACGGCGTCCTCACCGCGGAGGGGACGCTCGACCGGCCGAAGCTCGGCTCCATCGTGTTCGCCGACGCAGACCGGCTCGCCACCCTCAACACCATCGTCCACCCCCTGGTCGGGGCCCGGTCGGCGGAGCTGGAGAGCCGCGCGGGCGCCGGGGACGTCGTCGTCCACGACGTACCCCTGCTCACCGAGAACGGGCTCGCGCCGCTGTACGACCTGGTCGTGGTCGTGGACGCGTCCCCCGAGACCCAGCTCGACCGCCTCGTACGGCTCCGGGGCATGGCCGAGGCCGAGGCCGGGGCCCGGATGGCCGCCCAGGCCACGCGCGCGCAGCGGCTGGCCGTCGCCGACCTCGTGATCGACAACGACGGACCGCTCGACGCGCTGGAGCCCCAGGTGCGGAAGGTCTGGGAGGAGCTGGAGCGCCGCGCCGCGGCCCCGGCCGAGGACGCCTAGGGCCTGCCCGGCGGATCAGGGGCGCGGACCCGGCCATGATCCGCCGGACAAGCCCCGGCGTCAGGCCCCGCCAGGCCCGGCGGAATGCGGCCGCCGGGTCCGGTGTTCAACCACCGGTCGAGGGGAAGGATGCCATCGTGGCCGACAGCAACCCGGAAACGCACGTCATCGACTTCCGCGCCGCCGAGCACCTGCTGGCCGCACGGGACCCTCGTGGGGCCGTCAAGCTGCTGGACTCGGTGATCGCCGCCCACCCCGAGAACACGGCGGCGCGCCTGCTGCGCGCCCGGGCGTTCTTCGCCGCCGCACAGCTCCGACCGGCACAGCTGGAGTTCGAGCTGGTCCTGGAGCGCGAGCCGGACAACGCCTTCGCCCACTTCGCGCTGGCCCGCACCTTCGAGCGCTCCGGGCAGTCCGCCCAGGCCATCCGGCACTTCCGCCTCGCCGCCGCGCTGGACCCGAAGCCGGAGTACCTCCTGGCGGCGGGCTTCGACACCCGGAACTGAACGGGCGGAACCGAGCGGTCCGAGCGGGTGGGGGCGTCAGCGTCGTGGGCCGCCGTGATCCGGTTCGTACGGCGGGATGCTCCGGCCCGGCTGCCAGTGCGGGCCCTGATGGATGTGGTGCAGCACCACCGCCATGTCGACCGTGGCCACCAGGAACAGCACCCCGCAGGCCGCCGCCCAGCCGGGATGTTCCAGCAGGGAGAACACGGTCGTGCCGAAGGCCGCCCAGAGCAGCCCCCACATGCTCAGCCAGAACCGCAGGCGCAGCGCGCTGCGCGCGTTCACAGGCTCGTTCCCCGTACGCATGACGGTCGCATCTCCCCTCGGAACCCCGAGGTCACTTCCAGCATGTACCCGGGGTGGGGGAAAGGGAACGCCCGCCGAGGGGCGCTTCCCGCCTAGTGGACGACGCTGTAGCTGCGCCAGGGCAGGGTGCCGGGGGCGATCCAGTTCGCGGAGTTGGTGGCCACGTAGGTGGAGTTCTCGCCCTTACAGTCGCGGGTCCGGTACATGATGATGTCGGTCAGGGCGTTGTTCTCGACCCTGGTCACGCCCGAGGGAGCCAGGCGGTGGCAGCCCGTCACCAAGGGGCTCGTCACGGTCACCACGAACCTGTGCTGCGTCTCGGATTTGATCGTGCCCACGGCGGTGCGGCCGAGGCCCGAGCAGCCGGCGACGGCAAGGGTGAGGAGCACGGCCCCGGTGGCGGTCGTGAGACGCCGACGAACGGACATGGCGGATCCTCTTCTGTCGTGTCGTTTCAGGCCACCATGCCGCCCCCGGCGACCGCCGGCATCCTTTGCTGGGCCGTCCGGGGGAACCGCCCGACGCCCGTTGTCAGACCCCACCCGTAAGGTCGGAGGTCCAGTAGGGAAACGACACACAGCGGGAGGAGAGCGGAGCCGTGGCACACACCTGGATGACCAGCGCCGCCGTCTTCCTGCCGGCCTCTCTTCCCCGTGACGGCCGGGTCGCCTTCTGGGCGCCCGACGGCGGCCCGCTGCCGGATCCGACGGCGAGCGGGGCGGAGCGGGCCGAGCTGACCGTGGCCCGGCGGCACGGCAGCGGCGCCCGCGGCCGTTCCGTGCCCGCCGTGATCCTGCCGGTCGAGGCCGCCCTGCCGCATCTCGTCGCGGCCCGCCACCATCCGGCCGCGCACCCCGCCACCGCCGGCTGGGGCGCCGCCGCCCTGCACGCCCTGCACCTCGCCTCGCGCGGACGGCTCCTGCCGGGGCTGACCGCGGACGATCTCGACGCCTGGCGGGCCGGACCCCTGGACGCCGAGGACATCGCGCATCTGCGGGCCGTCGCCGCCGCCCTGCCGTACGAGGCATACGCGGTGCCGGTGCCGGGGCGCGGTCCGCTCCGGCTGCCCGAGCCCGAAGGCCTCGTGCGGGCCTTCCTCGACGCGGTCGCCGACGTGCTGCCCCGCACGCCAGCCGCCGCCCACGCGGTCGGCGCGCCGTTCGCGGCGCGCGCCCCGCAGCACCTGCCCCGCGCGCGTGCCTGGGCCGCCGAGGCGGCGGCCGGGATGGACGCGGGGGTGCGGGTCTCGCTCCGCCTGGACCTGTCGCCGTACGAACTCTTCGACACCGCCGATGCCCCGGACACCTCCGGCACCGCCGACGGGGAGCGGCACGCCGCCGCCGCGCTCCTCCAGATCCACAGCCTCGCCGACTCGACCCTCGTCATCGACGCGGCGGACCTGTGGGCGGGGGACGGCGAGCACTTCGGGCCCCGCGCCCGGATCGACGCCGTCCTCGCCCTGCGCCGGGCCGCCCGCGTCTGGCCCCCGCTCTCCCGGCTCCTGGAGCGGGACGTGCCCGACGTCCTCGCCGTCACCGAGGACGAGCTGTACGAGCTCCTCGGTCCGGCCGCCGCCCGGCTCGCCGACGCCGGGGTCGCCCTCCACTGGCCGCGCGAGCTGGCCCGCTCGCTCAGCGCCTCCGCCGTCGTCCGCCCCGCCCACGCCGCGCCCGGCTCCGCCACCGACGGCACCTCCTTCTTCGACAGCGAGGAGCTCCTGCGGTTCAACTGGCAGCTGGCGCTCGACGGCGATCCGCTCACCGAGCGCGAGATGGACCTCCTGGCCGAGGCCCACCGGCCCGTCGTCCGCCTCCGCGACCAGTGGGTCGTCGTCGACCCCGCCCTCGTCCGCAAGGCACGCAAGCGCGAGCTCGGCCTGCTCGAACCGGTCGACGCCCTCGCCGCCGCGCTCACCGGCACCGCCGAGGTGGACGGCGAGTCCGTCCCCGCCGTCCCCGTAGGGGCCCTCGCCGCGCTCCGCGACCGGCTCCTCGCCGGCCCCGAGGACGTGCAGGCACCACCCGGTCTCACCGCCACCCTGCGCGACTACCAGCTCCGCGGCCTCGCCTGGCTGGACCTGATGACCTCGCTCGGACTCGGCGGCTGCCTCGCCGACGACATGGGACTCGGCAAGACCGTCACCCTCATCGCCCTCCACCTGCGCCGCGCTCGCCGCGCCCCCACCCTCGTCGTCTGCCCGGCCTCCCTCCTCGGCAACTGGCAGCGGGAGGTGCGGAAGTTCGCCCCCGACGTGCCCGTCCGGCGCTTCCACGGCACGGACCGGGACCTCGACGGCACCGAGGGCGGCTTCGTCCTCACGACCTACGGCACCCTGCGCACCAGCGCCACCCGCCTCGCCGAGCGGGAGTGGGGGATGGTCGTCGCCGACGAGGCCCAGCACGTCAAGAACCCGTTCTCCGCGACCGCCAAGGCGCTCCGCGAGATCCCCGCACCCGCCAGGGTCGCCCTCACCGGCACCCCCGTGGAGAACAATCTCTCCGAGCTCTGGGCGCTCCTCGACTGGACCACCCCCGGCCTCCTCGGCCCGCTCAAGGCCTTCCGTTCCCGGCACGCCCGGGCCGTGGAGAACCACGAGGAGATCGAGCACGAGGAGGCCGTCGAGCGGCTCGCCCGGCTGGTGCGGCCCTTCCTGCTGCGCCGCCGCAAGTCCGACCCCGGCATCGTCCCCGAACTCCCGCCGAAGACGGAGTCCGACCATCCCGTCGCCCTCACGCGGGAGCAGGCCTCGCTCTACGAGGCGGTCGTCCGCGAGACCATGACGCGGATCGAGGGCGCCGAGGGCATGGCCCGCCGGGGTCTCGTCATGAGCCTGCTGACCTCCCTCAAGCAGATCTGCAACCACCCCGCGCAGTACCTCAAGGAGCAGGCGCCGCGCGGCAGCGGCACCGGGCGCCTCGCCGGCCGTTCCGGAAAGCTCGCCCTGCTCGACGAGCTCCTCGACACGATCCTCGCGGAGGACGGGTCCGTGCTCGTCTTCACCCAGTACGTGTCGATGGCGCGGCTCCTCGCCGACCACCTGGCCGCGCGCGGCATCCCGGCACAACTCCTGCACGGCGGCACGCCGGTGGCCGAGCGGGAGCGGATGGTCGACCGCTTCCAGGCCGGCGAGGTCCCCGTGTTCCTGCTCTCCCTGAAGGCCGCCGGCACCGGCCTCAACCTCACCCGGGCCGGCCATGTCGTCCACTACGACCGCTGGTGGAACCCGGCCGTCGAGGAACAGGCCACCGACCGGGCCTATCGCATCGGGCAGACCCAGCCGGTGCAGGTCCACCGGCTCATCGCCGAGGGGACCGTCGAGGACCGCATCGCCGAGATGCTCCGCGCCAAACGGGCCCTGGCCGACGCCGTCCTCGGCTCCGGCGAGGCCGCCCTCACCGAACTCACCGACCGGGAGCTCGCCGACCTGGTGTCCCTGAGGAGGCCCTCGTGAACCACGCCCGGGGCGCGCGGGGCGCACGGGGTGCCGCCCTCCGCCACGACGACCGCCGCCGCAGCTTCCCGCAGCTCGCGCCGCGCTCGGCCCCCGACGGCCGGTTCGCCGCCACCTGGTGGGGGAACGCCTGGGTGACGGTCCTGGAGAACACCGCCCTGGACCCGGCCCGGCTCGCGCGCGGCAAGGCCTATGCGGGGCGCGGCCATGTCGACGCGATCACGGTCACCCCCGGCCGGGTCGTGGCCTACGTGCACGGCACCCGGCCCCGGCCGTACCGCACCGAGATCAGGATGCGGACCCTCGGCGACGACGGCTGGGAGCGGTTCCTCGACGAGGCCGCCGCCCGCCCCGACCACATCGCCGCCCTCCTCGACAAGGACGTGCCGCACGCCCTGGAGGCGGTCACCGGACTGCTGCCCGCGCCGGGCGACCTGGTCCCCGACTGCTCCTGCCCGGACGACGGTTACCCCTGCAAGCACGCCGCCGCCCTCTGCTACCAGGCCGCCCGTCTCCTCGACGAGGACCCGTTCGTCCTCTTCCTGATGCGCGGCCGCGGGGAGCAGGAGCTCCTCGCCGAACTCACCCGGCGGAACGCCGCCCGGGGAGCCGCCGAGGCGGGCGCCGCCGCCCCGCCGATGCCCACGGTCCCCGCCCGGATCGCGCTCGACGCGGCCACCGGGTCCGGTCTGCCGCCGCTGCCGCCCGAGCTGCCCGTCCCGGACCGGCCCGGCCGCCCGGCCGTCTTCCCCCCGGACCCGGACGCCCCCGATCCGCTCGCGCTCGACCTCCTCGCGACCGAGGCCGCCGCCCGCGCGCACGCCTTCCTCGCCACCGGCCACGACCCGGTCGCCGCGCTGACCCCCTGGCAGGACGCGGTCCGGCTGGCCGCCGCGCACCCCGGTTCCGGACTGACCGCCTCGTCTCGCGCGCTCTACCGCGATCTGGCGTACGCCCTCGATCGCACCCCCACGGACCTCGCCCGCGCCGTCGCCGCCTGGCGGCAGGGCGGTGCGGCGGGACTCGTCGTCCTCGAAGAGCCCTGGGACCCGCCGGCCGGCCCGTTCGACCGGGCCAGACCCGCGCTGCTGGCGGCCGACTTCCCGGCGTTCCGCCCCTGGCGCAACCATCTCTCCGGGGAGTCCCTCCAGCTCCGGCTCGGCCGGGACGGTCTCTGGTACGGGTACGAGTCGGACGCCGGCCGCGAGGACTGGTGGCCGCGCGGCGCCCCCGACCCGGACCCGGTCGGCGCCCTCACCGACCTCCTCGGGCGTTGACGGCTGCCGACGGGCGTGCGTGGGTGTGACGGACATTGGCGGGTGTGACGGGCGTCGGCGGGTGTGACGGGTGTCGGCGGGTGTTGACCCGACACTCGAACGGATTCCCACTCGATGGGGTGAAACCCGTCAACGGCCGGATCCGGCGCACACGTTTGTCGCGTTGATTCCGGTACGGGCACTTGCCCGTGCATACCTCCGGAAGGCAGGAAGCCATGAGGCAGATTCGCCGAAGTGGTCTGGCCACACTGTTGGTCACGGGCGGAGCGCTCGCCCTCTCGGCGGGCGCCGCCCATGCCGACGCCGGCGCCGAGGGCGCCGCGGTCGGTTCGCCGGGAGTCGGTTCCGGCAACACGATCCAGCTGCCGGTGCACGCGCCGGTCAACGCCTGCGGCAACACCGTCAACGTCGTCGGTCTGCTCAACCCGGCCTTCGGCAACAGCTGTGCCAACCGCTCCACGGAGCGGGAGGCAGGGGGGTACGGGGACGAGAGCGGCGGCGGTTCCCACAAGGACCAGCCCGCCACCCCGCGCGGCGGCGAGCAGGCCGGCGGCTCCCAGAGCGGCTCCCACGGGGGCGGCTCCTCCAACGGTGGCGGGTCCACCGCCGAGACCCACGCCGCGGGATCCCCGGGCGTGCTCTCCGGGAACGGCCTCCAGCTGCCCGTCGACCTCCCCGCGAACGTCAGCGGGAACTCGGTCGACGTCGTCGGCATCCTCAACCCGGTCTTCGGCAACACCTCGGTGAACGGCCCGGCCAAGCCCGAGCAGCCGATCGAGACGCCGACGCCGCGCCCGCAGACCCCCGTGCGCAACGTGCCGGTGCCGCGCTCCGAGAGCGTGCCTCCGGCCGCCCCGGCCCCCGCGCCGCAGGGTGAGACGAGCACCGCCTCGCTGGCCGCCACGGGTTCGGACGCCATGGGCTACGCCGTTCCCGCGAGCGCCGCGCTGCTCCTCGGCGGCGCCCTGCTGTACCGCCGCGCACGCCGGGCCGCCGACCAGGCCTGAGGGTCCGCCCGGCCGACGCGGGCTGACGCCCGAGCCGTCAGCCCCGTTCCCGGCCGCCCGCGGTACCGCCGTCCTGGCGCCAGGTCCGGAGCACCGCCTCGATGGCGGGCGCGATCCTCGTCCGGGCCTGGTGACGGGGAACCCCTTGCATCAGCAGGGAGTCGTACGGCGTGTCCACATGCCGTACGGAGGCTCGTACCGCGGCGGTGACCGCGCCGCGGTCGAGCGAGCGGCCCGCGGCCGTGCGCCCCACCCGTCCGCTGCCCTTGGCCGAGGCGTGGACGGCGATCTCCGTGGCCCGGTCGGCCGGGCAGGACGGGAAGAGCCGCAGGATCTCCGTCAGGAGGACCTGGGTGATCTCGGCGTCGAGGGCGGCGCGCCGGAGCGCGTCCCGGGCCCGCCGCGCGGCCCGTGCGTCCGCGTCGGCCAGGCAGGCCCGTTCCGCCTCGGCGAGGGCGGCCTCCTCGACGAGCAGGCCCTGGCGCTCGTACCGGGTGCGGCGTCGGTTGTGCCGTACGACCACGGCCCAGAGGGTGCTGGCCTCCCGGGCGCGGCGGGTGAGCGCCGTGTCGCCGCGGCGCAGGAAGACCAGATGGCCGAGATCGGCGCAGTCCAGGCAGACCGGCGCGTTGAAATCGACGATCATGCGTTCCAGCGGCCCCCGGTGGCACTCCGAGCAGCGGCGGCGCCGGAGCGGTTCGACGACGACGGGCGCGACGAGGTCCACGGCAGGTCCCCGGTCAGCGGACGCCGGGCGCGGCGGCGGCGATGAACACGGCGAGTGCCTCCTTCGCCTGCTCGGAGCGCCGGGCGCGGTCCGCCTCGTCGACCGCCTCGTGCATGCAGTGGGAATCCACGAAGGCGGCCTCGGCGAGCCGCCGGACCTCCGGGTCGTCGCACACCAACTGGACGTGGAAGAGGGCCTGCCGGGCGGCGGTGCGCTGCCGGTAGGAGGCGTGCCGCGACTCCTCCGCCTCTTCCGAGCCGGGCTGTCGGCGCGCCCGGAACCAGCGGTCGTTCTGGCTGTGCCGGTAGTCGACGACGGCGCCCGCGAAGGCGCTGTAGGTCGCGATCCGTTCCTGCCGGAGCTGTTCGGTGCGGGCGAGGGCGGCCGTGCGCTCGGTCGCCCGCCCCTGGAACCAGTGCGTGAAGACGACGCCCAACAGGGTTCCCGCCACTGCTATCAGCGCCGCATCCATGATCGGCCCGCCCTCCCGTTCCCTCTCGGCCGTCAGAGGCCTTCAGACCCGTAGATCATGACAGCAGAGGGGGCCGGACGTCACTGCCGGTAGCCGCTCAGGAAGCGGCCGATGCGGCTGATGGCGGCATCGAGGTCGTCGGCGTACGGCAGGGTCAGGATGCGGAAGTGGTCCGGGCGCGGCCAGTTGAAGCCGGTGCCCTGCACGACCTGGATCTTCTCCCGCAGCAGCAGGTCGAGGACGAACTTCTCGTCGTCGTGGATCTTGTGCACGGCGGGGTCGAGGCGCGGGAAGGCGTACAGGGCGCCCTTCGGCTTCACACAGGAGACGCCCGGGATCTCGTTGAGCTTCTCCCAGGCCCGGTCGCGCTGTTCGCGCAGCCTGCCGCCCGGGGCGGTGAGCTCGTGGATCGACTGCCGGCCGCCGAGCGCGGCCTGGATGGCGTACTGGGCGGGGGCGTTGGGGCAGAGCCGCATGGAGGCCAGCATGGTGAGGCCCTCCAGGTAGTTCTTCGCGTGCTGCTTGGGGCCGGTGACGACCAGCCAGCCGGAGCGGAAGCCCGCGACCCGGTACGTCTTGGAGAGCCCGCCGAAGGTGAGGACGACCAGGTCGGGGGCGAGGGAGGCGGCCGGGTGGTGGACGACCTCGTCGTAGACGATCTGGTCGTAGATCTCGTCGGCGAAGACCATCAGGCCGTGGCGCCGGGCGAGTTCGAAGATGCCCTCCAGGACCTCCTTCGGGTAGACGGCGCCCGTGGGGTTGTTCGGGTTGATGACGACGATGGCCTTGGTGCGGTCGGTGATCTTCGATGCCATGTCGTCGAGGTCCGGGTACCAGTCGGCGGACTCGTCGCACAGGTAGTGCACGGGCTTGCCGCCCGCGAGCGTGACCACCGCCGTCCACAGCGGGTAGTCCGGGGCGGGTACGAGGACCTCGTCGCCGTCCTCCAGGAGGGCCTGGACGGCCATCGAGATGAGCTCGGACACACCGTTGCCGAGGAAGATGTCGTCGACGTCCACGTCCGGCAGGCCCATGGACTGGTAGCGCTGGGCGACCGCGCGCCGGGCGGAGAGGATCCCGCGCGAGTCGGTGTAGCCGTGGGCCTTGGGGAGCATCCGGATCATGTCCTGGACGATCTCCTCGGGGGCCTCGAAGCCGAAGAGCGCCGGGTTGCCCGTGTTGAGGCGCAGGACGCTGTGGCCCGCCTCCTCCAGGGCGTTGGCGTGCTCGATCACCGGGCCGCGGATCTCGTAGCAGACCTCGTTCAGCTTGCTCGACTGCCGGAACTCCATGTCCGACCTCCCAGGTCCCCGGAATCAGTGTTGCTTGGTTTTACCAAGTTCAAGCTTGGAAAGTCCAACAACATGTCTAGACTGCGTCGCATGCCACGTCAGCCACGCCGCCGCAGCTACGACCAGCACTGCGCCGCCGCGCGCGCCCTCGACCTCGTCGGCGACCGCTGGACCCTGCTCGTCGTCCGCGAACTCCTCGCCGGGCCGCGCCGCTACACCGACCTCCACGCCGACCTGCCCGGCGTCAGCACCGACATGCTCGCCGGCCGTCTCAAGGACATGGAGGGCGCCGAGCTCGTCACCCGCCGCCGGCTGCCCCCGCCCGTCTCGGCGTACGTGTACGAACTCAGCCCGCGCGGACGTGACCTGCTGCCCGTCCTGCGCACCCTCGCCGCCTGGGGCGCGCCCGACCTCGGCGAGCCGCGGCCCACCGACGCGGTCCGCGCCCACTGGTACGCGATCCCGCTCCTCGGCGCGCTGACGGAGCTCGGCGCGGGGGTCGTCCAAGTGACGCTCGACGAGGGCGAGTTCCACGTACGGATCGGGGCCGACGGGGGCATGGCGTACGGGGACGGGGCCGTGGACGCCCCCGACGCCCGGCTGCGGACCGACGCGGCGACCTGCCGGGCCCTCGCGGCGGGAGAGCTCACGCTGGGCGAGGCGGTGGATGCGGGCCGCGCCGTGCTGGAACGCCCCGCGGCGGTCGTCGCGTCGGCCTGAGCTCAGGACTGCGCCGCCAGGGCCTTCGCCAGGCGGTCGCGGGCCGCCGTCTGGGCCGCGATGCGCGCGTCGATCACGGCGAGCCGCTCGCGGGCGATCTCCAGGGCCCGGGCGGACGGCGGGGCCGCCGAGATGTCCCCGTCCAGACAGGTGCGGAACGCCGACACGTCGTCCAGGGTGAACCCCGCGTCCAGCAGGTACCGGATGTTCGCCACCCGCGCGACGGCGATCTCCTCGTACACCCGGTACCCGTTGGCCGCGCGGCACGACGTGATCAGCCCCGCCTGCTCGTAGTGCCGCAGCGCGCGGGCCGACACCCCCGTCCGCCGGGCCAGTTCACCGATGCGCAAGGACGCCACCTCCTCGCGCAGTCGTATCACGAGACCAGCGCGCCCCCGTCGACCGGCAGGACGGTGCCGGTCAGGAAGGCGGCGTCCGGGGCGGCGAGCGCGGTGATCGCCCAGGCGACCTCCTCGGGCCTGCCGACCCGGCCCAGCGGGGTGTGCGCGAGCTGCCAGGCCCGCACCGCCTTCCGCTGCTCGGGGGAGAGGCCCATGTGGTCTGCGATCGGGGTCTCGATCGCACCGGGCGCGACCGCCACGACCCGGACACCGGCCGGCGCCAGCTCCACCGCCCAGCAGCGCGTCAGGGTCTCCAGGGCGCTCTTGGTCGCCGGATAGAAGGAGTTGGCGGGCCAGCCGCGCTGACCGATCGTCGTCGTCACGTTCACCACGACGCCCCGGGACTCCCGCAGCGCGGGGACGGCCGCCTGGGTGAGCAGGACCGGGGCGACGAGGTTCGTCTCCAGCAGCGGGGCCATCACGGAACGGTCGAGGGTGCCGAGCGGGCCGCCGGCGGAGATCCCCGCGTTGTTGACGAGGACGTCGAGCCGGCCGTGGGCCGCCAGCGTGGCGCGGACGATCTCCTCGGCCGCGCCCTCCGCCGTGATGTCGGCGGCGAACGGGTGGATGCCCGGGTGCCCCTCGGCGGTCTCCCGCAGCGGCTCCGCCCGGCGGCCGACGGCGACGACCGTCGCCCCCTGCCCGGCGAACGAGCGCGCGGTGGCCCGGCCGATGCCGGTGCCCGCGCCGGTGACGACGACGACCCTGGTGGGTGTGGTGGTGTCCATGGACCGATCGTCGAACCCTGACGCCAGTGACAAGGTCAAGCCCGGCTCCCTGCCGGGGCCCGGCTCACTGCTGGGGGCAGAGGAACTCCAGCCGGTTGCCGTGGCAGTCGGCGACATAGAAGCGCCGGTGACCCGGGAAGTTGTCGTCCCACGTCACCTCGGTGCCCAGGCCGGTCAGCCGCTCCGCCAGGCCCTCGATGTCGGCGACCAGGATGCCCGGGTGCCCTTTGCGGGACGGCCGGAAGTCCTCCTCGACGCCCAGATGGATCTCCAGCGCGTCCGAGCGCACCCACAGACCGCCGCGCGCCGCGAGCACCGGCGGCTTCCGGATCTCGGTCATGCCGAGGACGTCCACGTAGAACCGGCGGCACACCTCCTCCTCGCCCGGCGGCAGGGAGAGCTGCACATGGTGCAGCCCGAGGCCGAAGGGCGTCGTCGCCTCCGTGGTCTCGTAGGGCAGTGCTTCCTGACGCCGGCTCATCGGGAACGGGTCCTCTCCTCCGTGGCTGCCGCGCGGTCGCGCAGCCACGTCACCGTACGGCCGAAGATGTCGGCCGGTACACGTCAGGGGTGGGGTGCGGCAGGCAGGATGGGCGTCATGCGATACGAGGCGATCACCTGGGACCGGCTGGCGGAGACGCTCGCCGGCCACCTCGACACGTCGCCCGCCGCGGCGGGCGACGACTGGCTCAAGGTGGGCATCGACGGCCCGCCGGCCGTGCCCGGGGGCGAACTCGCCGGGCTCCTCGCCGAGGCGCTGCGCACACGCGGGCGAGCGGTCCAGGTCGTGAGCACCGGCGGCTTCCTGCGGCCTGCTTCCCTCCGGTACGAGTACGGGAAGCAGGACCCCGACGCGTACTACAGCGGGTGGACCGACACCGGGGCCCTGTGGCGGGAGGTCTTCGGGCCGCTGGACCCCGGCGGCACCGGGCGCGTGCTGCCCGACCTGTGGGACCCGGTCACGGACCGCGCGACCCGCAGCCCCTATGTCACGCTGCCGCCGCGCGGGGTGCTCGTGCTGTACGGGACCTTCCTGCTCGGCCACTGGTTCCCCTTCGACCTCACCGTCCATCTGCGCCTCTCGCCCGCCGCTCTCGCCCGGCGCACGGAGGAGTCCTGGACCCTGCCCGCCTTCGCCCGGTACGAGATGGAGGTCGGCCCCACCGAGGCGGCGGACGCCGTCGTACGCGCCGACGACCCGCGCCACCCGGCCTGGACGGGGCTGCGGACCTAGGGCCCGTCCGTCGGGGGCCGGCCCGGCCCCTCAGTCGTCGGCCGGGCCCGCCGGGGGTCTGCCGCCCACCGTGGTGACCGCCTCCGCGCCCGCGCGGCAGCCCGCCTCGGCGGCCCGTGCCGGGTCCTCGCCCGCGAGCCGCGCCGCCAGGAACGCCCCAGTGAACGCGTCGCCCGCGCCCGTCGAGTCCACCGGCCGCACCGGGGGCGCCGCCACCCGCGCGGTGACCGCACCGCCCTCGGCGACCAGCGCGCCGGCCGCCCCGAGGGTCACCACGACCAGCGGGAACCGCCGGCTCAACTCCGCGGCCGCCGACTCCGGTTCGCCGCACCCGGTGAGCGACCGGGCCTCGTCGGCATTGGGCAGCAGCGTCTCGGCGCCCTCCGCCGCCGCGAGGAACCGGTCCGCGCCCAGCTCCGCCAGGAACCCGGCCGACGCCGGGTCCACACTCACCGGGACTCCCGCCGCCCGCGCGTCCCGCAGCGCCCGGCAGGCCGTCTCGCGGCTCGACGCGGCGAAGAACAGGTACCCGGAGAGGTGCAGCCGGGCCACACCGTCCAGGAGGCCGGGCGACCAGTCGGCGGGGGAGAGGCGCAGCGCGGCGCCGCTGTCCGTCAGGAAGGTGCGCTCCGCCGAGCCGTCCACGAGCGCGATCACGGTGGCCGTCGCCGCCTCCGCGTCCGGGACGAGCAGGGGGCGCACGCCCGCCCTCCGCAGCGCCCGTTCGTGCCAGCCGGCCGCGTCCGTCCCCACCCGGCCGAGCAGCCGCACCTCCCCGCCGCCCGAACGCGCCGCCCAGCAGGCCGCGTTCGCCCCGGCGCCGCCCGGCAGGGTCCGGATCTCCGCCGCCGTGTCCGTCGCCGGGGCGAGCGGGGTCCGGTGCCGGGCGACGACGTCCGTGACCACGTCCCCGACGACGAGCAGCGCGCCCCCGGCCCGGGTCACCGGCCGTCGGCTCCGGTCGCCGTGCCACGAGCCGCCGTGCCCGCGCCGCCCGGTGCCGCACCCGACGCGTAGGCCCCCGCGATGCTCGCCGCGAGCCGCACATTGCCCCGTACCGCCGCGAGGTTGGCCTCCAGGGACGCCCCTTCCGTGTGCACCGTCAGGTATTCGAGGAGAAACGGCGTCACGGCCTGCCCGGTGATCCCCTTCTCCTTCGCCGCCGCGAGGCCCCGCGCGAGCACCCGGTCGTGCAGCGCGGGATCCAACTGCTCGGCCACCGGCACCGGGTTCGCCACGATCAGGGCGGCCCGGGGGCCGCCCAGCGCGTCCTGCGCCCGTATCACCCCGGCCACCTCCGCCGGGGTGCGCAGGGTCCAGTCGACGGGCTCGCCCGAGGAGGAGAGGTAGAAGCCGGGGAAGCGGTCCGTGCCGTAGCCGACGACCGTCACCCCCAGGGTCTCCAGGCGCTGGAGCGTCGCGGGCACGTCGAGGATCGACTTGACCCCGGCGCACACCACGGTGATCCCGACCCGGGCGAGCAGCCGCAGGTCGGCGGACTCGTCCTGGGTCTCGCTCCACTCGCGGTGCACGCCGCCGAGCCCGCCCGTCGCGAACACCCGTATGCCGGCCGCGTCCGCAAGCCAGGCCGTCGCCGAGACCGTCGTCGCCCCGGTCGCCCCCGTCGCCAGGGCCGGGGCCAGGTCGCGGTGGCCCAGCTTCCGCACCGACGGGTCCTCGGCGATCCTGGTCAGCGCCGCCCGGTCGAGGCCGATCCTGGCCGTGCCGTCGACGACGGCGATCGTGGCGGGGACAGCGCCCCCGGCCCGTACCGACTCCTCCAGCTCCGCGGCCACGGCGAGGTTGCGCGGGCGCGGCAGGCCGTGGGCGATGATCGTCGATTCCAGCGCGACGACGGGCCGGCCCTCGTGGAGCGCCTCCCGTACCTCTTCGGACACCTGTGTGGACATGTCCCATTCCTTGGCGCGATCACCGGCCCCGCAAACCTCGTCGGCGACCTCCTGCCACGCGCGCGAAGGCGTCTGCGGAATCCGTGACCGGCCCCCCGCCCGAGGCGGCGGGGACGCCCGCGACGCCCTTGGGGCGCTGCGGCGGAGGGCCGGTACGGATTTCGTCGCCGCAGCGGGTTCTCGGCATCGCGCCTGGTGGGGGCCGAAACGGAGGCCGTGCTTCCAGCCGGTCCCGGCCTGGGGACGCCTCCGGACCCCCGCTACAGTCACCGCCCATGACCACTCATGACGTGCCCTCCTTCGCCGTGCACATCCCCGACGCGGAGCTCGAAGTCGAGCCCCTCGACCCCGCCCAGATCGTCTCCGGCACGCCCGAGGTGACGGGCAAGGTGCTGTGGGAGTCGGCCGACGGCAAGCAGCTGCGCGGCATCTGGCAGATCACGCCCGGCGTCGTCACCGACACCGAGGCCAACGAGCTGTTCGTGGTGGTCTCCGGGCGCGCGACCGTCGCCGTCGAGGGCGGCGAGACCCTGGAGATCGGCCCCGGCGACGCGTGCGTGCTGCGGGAGGGCGACCGGACGACCTGGACCGTGCACGAGACCCTGCGCAAGGCGTACCACATCAGCCTCTGAGGCCTGCCCGAGCCGTCCGAAGTCGGGGCGGACGAGCGGCGGTCGGGAGTCTGGTAGGAAACCTTCCTGTCCGCTATCCTCCCCGGCAGCGGCTTGGCGCGGCGCCCCACCCCAAGCTCCATCCCAGGGGCGTGACGCGCTCAGCGAGAGCTCTGACCCGGCCGCCGAGCACCACCCCACCGCGTGGCGCCCCGAATCGCCACCCGGCCGGTCGCCCGTGCCCGCACCGCGCGGCACGGGCGACCCGGTCCGTGCGTCCGGTGCGGCCGTGGTGCCCCGCACCGGTGTCCAGCTCTCGCCGACCCCTCAGGCCAGGGAGCCCAGGTATGCGCCTGTTCGCCTCCGCCCCACCTCGCCGCACCACCGACCGACTGCCCCTCGTCCTCGCCGCCGTGCTGCTGCTCGTCGGCGGACTCCTGCTCGCCCTCCCGGACCGGGCCGGAGCCGCCGCCGACACCCTGATCTCCCAGGGCAGGCCGGCCACGTCCTCCTCCGTCGAGGACAGCACCTTCGGCCCGGAGAAGGCCTTCGACGGCAACGCCACCACCCGCTGGGCCAGCGCCGAAGGCATCGACCCGCAGTGGATCCGGGTCGACCTCGGCCCCGCGGCCACCGTCTCCCGCGTCAAGCTCGTCTGGGAGGCCGCCTACGCCAAGGCCTACCGCGTCGAGATCTCCGCCGACGGCACCACCTGGACCCGGCTCGCCACCGAGACCGCCGGCAACGGCGCCACGGACGACTGGACCGGACTCACCGGCACCGGCCGCTACCTGCGCGTCTACGGGACCGCGCGCGGCACCTCGTACGGCTACTCCCTCTACACCGTGGAGGTCTACGGCACCACCTCCACCACACCCCCGCCCACCGGCGCCTTCACCGTCGTCGCGGCCGGCGACATCGCCGCCCAGTGCACCGCCTCCAGCAGCTCCTGCGCCCACCCGAAGACGGCCGCCCTGGCCCAGCGGATCGCGCCGTCCTTCTACCTGACGATGGGTGACAACCAGTACGACGACGCCCGTCTCTCGGACTTCCGCAACTACTACGACAAGACCTGGGGCGCCTTCAAGGCGCAGACCCGGCCCGTGCCCGGCAACCACGAGTCCTACGACCCGGCCGGCGCGTTCTCCGGCTACAAGTCGTACTTCGGCGCCATCGCCTACCCGCAGGGCAAGCCGTACTACAGCTACGACCAGGGCAACTGGCACTTCGTCGCCCTCGACTCCAACTCCTTCGACGACGCCGCGCAGATCCAGTGGCTCAAGGACGACCTCGCGCGGAACACCAAGGGCTGCCTCGCCGCCTACTTCCACCACCCGCTGTACTCCTCCGGCGGCCACGGCAACGACCCCGTCTCCAAGCCCGTCTGGCAGATCCTCTACGGCGCCAGGGCCGACCTCGTCCTCAACGGACACGACCACCACTACGAGCGCTTCGCCCCGCAGGACCCGGACGGGCGGGCCACCGCCGACGGCATCGTCGAGATCGTCGGCGGCATGGGCGGCGCCGAGCCCTATCCCATCGAGACGGTCCAGCCGAACAGCCAGAAGCGGATCAGCGGCACGTACGGCGTCCTGAAGCTGAACCTCACCGACACCACCTACACCTGGCAGTACGTCGGCACCGACGACCAGGTCAAGGACTCCGGCCCGACCTACACCTGCCACTGATGTACCTCGCGACCACCGGTCGCCGCGACGCGCCGCCCCGTCCCGCAGGGACCCGGCGGCGCGTCCCCGGCACCGTCCTCGCCCTCGGCACGGTCAGCCTCGTCACCGACGTCTCCTCGGAGATGGTGACCGCCGTCCTGCCGCTCTACCTGGTCCTCGGACTCGGCCTCTCCCCGCTCCAGTTCGGGCTCCTCGACGGCCTCTCCACCGGCGCCACCGCGCTCGTACGGCTCCTCGGCGGCGCCTCCGCCGACCGCGGCGGCCGCCACAAACAGGTCGCCGGCCTCGGCTACGCCCTCTCCGCCTGCTCCCGGCTCGGCCTCCTCCTCGCCGGCGGGGCGACCGGCTGGATCGCCGGAGCCCTCGCCGCCGACCGCCTCGGCAAGGGCGTCCGCACCGCCCCGCGCGACGCGCTCATCACCCTGCACAGCCCGCCCGAGGACCTGGGCCGCGCCTTCGGCACCCACCGCGCCATGGACACCACGGGCGCCCTCCTCGGACCGCTCGCCGCCTTCGCGCTGCTGTGGGCGACGGCCGAGACGTACGAGGCGGTCTTCGCCGTCAGCTTCTGCGTCGGCGCGTTCGGCGTGCTGCTCTGGCTGCTCTTCGTCCCGGGGCGTCCGCGGGACCCCGGGCCGGTACGGAACGACCGGGACACCCGGCCGAAGGCCCCGGCGGAGACACGCGCGCGTGGCGCACTCCTCGCGACCCTGCGACGCTCGCCCGCGTACCGCCGGATCGTGCTCTGCGCCGCCCTCCTCGGCGCCGCCACCGTCGGCGACTCGTTCCTCTACCTGCTGCTCCAGCGGCGCCTCCACCTCGACCCCACCTGGTTCCCGTTCCTGCCGCTCTGCGCGGCCGGCGTCTACCTCCTGCTCGCCGTCCCCGCCGGCCGCATCGCCGACCGCTTCGGGCGCCGCGGACCGCTCCTGTACGGGCACGGGGCCCTGGTCCTCGCCTACGGACTGCTCCTGGCCCCCGTGCCCGGCACGACGGCCCTCGTGGGCGTCCTCCTGCTGCTCGGGGTCTTCTACGCCGCCACCGACGGTGTCCTGATGGCCCTCACCGGACCCTTCCTCGCCGAGGGACGGCAGGCCGGCGGCCTCGCGGTCGTCCAGACCGCGCAGGCGCTCGCCCGGCTCGGTGGAGCCGTCGCCTTCGGCGCCGTCTGGACGGCGAGCGGACCGGAGACGGCGCTCGTCGCGGCGCTCCTGGCACTCGCCGTGGCCCTGGGCTGCGCCGCCCGGCTGCTGCCGTCCGGGCCCACCCCCGAAGGGACCACGCCATGAACATCACCGCCTCCACGCGCGCGCGTGTGGGGATCCTCGTCCTCGCCCTCCTGCTGCTCGGCGGCGGAGCCACCGCCTACACCCTGCGGACCGCCTCCGGGCATGCCGCCGCCGACAGCAGCGCCGACCCCGGCTTCACCCTCGACGGCGGCACCGGGGCGCTCTACGTCCGGGACACCGCGAGCGGCCGTATCGCGCGCGTGGACCCGGCCGCGCCCGGCCGCCGGGTGACGGGAGGCCCTTCCTGCGACCGCTTCCACGCGGCCGGTTCCACCGCCCTCTGCCTCCAGCGGCGGCCGGGCGTGCCGGCCCGCTCGTACGTCCTCGTGCTCGACGGGCGGCTCCACGAGGTCCGCCGCATCGGCCTGCCGGGCATCCCCAGCCGGGCCAGGGTCTCCGCCTCGGGACGCATGCTGTCCTGGACGATGTTCGCCACCGGCGACTCGTACGCGCGCTCGGCCTTCGCGACCCGCACCTCGATCCTCGACCTGCGCACCGGCTACCTGGTGAAGAACATCGAGCAGATCCCGCTCACCCTCGACGGCCGCCGCCACCACGCCCCCGACGTCAACTACTGGGGCGTCAGCTTCGCCGCCGACGACAACCGCTTCTATGCCACCGTCTCGACCGGCGGCCGCACGCATCTCGTCGAGGGGGACATGCGGAAGTGGTCCGCCCGGACCCTGCGGGAGAACGTCGAATGCCCTTCGCTCTCCCCGGACGGGACCCGGGTCGCCTTCAAGAAGCGGGTGTCCGACGGCCCGCGCGATCCGTGGCGGCTGTACGTGTACGAGCTGCGCACCGGGCGCGAGCACCCCGTCGCCGAGGGGCGCGGCATCGACGACCAGGCGCTGTGGACGGACGCGAACACCCTCGCGTACGGGTACGGGGGAGCGGTCTGGTCGGTGCCCGCCGACGGCACGGGCGCCCCGCGGCGGGTGGCCGCCGGGGCCTCGTCCCCGGCGGTGCCGCGCTGAGGGGCCTCTGTGCGGCGCCGCGCCGAGGGGGTCCGTGCGGTGCAGCGTTGAGGGGCCTCTGTGTGGTGCTGCGTTGAGGGCGTCCGTGCGGTGCCGCGCTGAGGGGCCTCTGTGCGGTGCTGCGTTGAGGGCGTCCGTGCGGTGCAGCGTTGAGGGCCTCCGGCGGCTCAGGCCTTGCGGAGGGCGCCGCGCAGCGCGAGGGCTGCCATCGGCAGCAGCAGGCACGCGGCGATCGCGTTCAGCGGTCCGTATCCCGCCTGCGAGACGATCAGGCCGGCGGCGAGGCCGCCGACCCCGGCGGCGGTGTTCATGACGAAGTCGGAGAGACCCTGGACGGCGGCCCGCGCGGCCTGCGGCACAGAGTCGGTGAGCAGCGCCGAACCGGACACGAGCCCTGCCGACCAGCCCAGGCCGAGTACGAACAGGCCCAGGGCGATCCGGCCGTGGGACGGTCCCGCCGTGCCCGCGATCAGCGCCGCCGTACCGATCAGCCCCACCGCGAGCCCGATCACAGAGAGCCGGCCGAGCCGGTCGGACAGCCAGCCCATCAGCGGCGAGAAGGCGTACATCCCCGTGATGTGCCCGCTGATCACGAGCCCGATCAGCTGGATGTCCGCGCCGTGGTGGGTGAGCGCCACCGGGGTCATCGACATGATCGACACCATGGCGGTGTGCGAGCCGGCGATGGTGACCAGGGCGATCCGGGCCCGTGGGGACTTCCGTACCGCGTCCATCCCGGACCGCAGGGAGCGGCCCTCCGCCGCCTCGCCCGGCCCGGCGTCCGCCAGCGCGCGGGCCGTGAGCAGCGGGTCCGGGCGCAGCAGCACGGCCACCACGGCCGCGGCGAGCACGAAGACACCGGCGGCCCAGACGAACGGGCCCGCGGCGGCCGGGATCCCCAGGCCCGAGACGCTCCTTCCGGCGGGCGCGGCGACGTTCGGACCGAGCACCGCGCCGATCGTCGTCGCCCACACCACCGTGGAGATGGCCCGGGCCCTGCGGTCGGGCTCGGCGAGGTCGGCGGCGGCGAAGCGGGCCGCCAGGTTCGCCGAGGACCCGGCACCGAAGCCGACGAGGCCGACGAGCAGGACGGGGAAGCTGTCGACGACCGCCCCGAGCACCACCACACCGGCGCCGACCGCCGCCAGCAGATACGCGAGGACGAGTCCCGTCCGGCGCCCCCGCCGGGTCATCAGCGTGGCCAGCGGCATGGCGAGCAGCGCGGAACCGGCCACCGACGCCGTCGACGCGAGACCGGACAGGGCCTCGGTGCCGCTCACGTCCCGCGCCAGGACGGCGGCGAGGGCGAAGCCGATGGCGATGCCGAGGCCTCCCAGGACCTGGGTGGCGATCAGCCCGGCCTGGACACGGCGGCGGAGCGCGGGCAGCTCGGCGGGGGTGACGGGGACGGATATCCGGCCGGGCACGGTGGCGTCAGGGGCACTGGGGGTATGTGTCACTTACGTGAGTGTGCCAGCCGTCCCATCCGATGGGAACGCCGCCTCCTTCCCCGACGCGCACCCACGCTCAGAAGAGCGGCGCCGGCAGCACCCCTTCCAGGGCCAGCAGCTGCCGCTTCGTCTCCAGACCGCCCCCGAAACCGCCGAGGCCGCCGTCGCTCTCCACCACCCGGTGGCACGGCACCACCACCGGCAGCGGATTGGCGCCCATCGCCGCTCCGACCGCCTGCGCCGCACCCGCCTGCCCCACGCGCCTCGCCAGTTCCCCGTACCCGACGACCGTCCCGTACGGAACACCCGCCGCCAGCTCGCGGAGCACCTGCCGGTTGAAGCCGGTCGTCAGGCTCCAGTCCAGCGGCAGGTCGAGCTCGTCGGGCTCGCCCGCGAAGTACCGGTCGAGCCGGCGTATCGCCTCCGCGAGCCGCCCCGAGGCGCACTCCACCAACTCCGCGCCGAGCTGTCCCGCCAGCCGGTCGAGCATCCGCTCCCGCCGGGCCGCGTCGGCGTGGAACTCGACCCGCACGAGCCCCCGCCCGGTCGCGGCGAGGAAGAGCGGCCCGATGTCGCTCTCCACGACCGTCCACTCCACCGTGCCGGCCCGCTCCCGGCCGGCCGGACCCTCTTCCGCCCCCGTGTCGATGTCCATGCCGCCCACGGTACGACCCGGCACCGACAACCCGGTCCGAGAAGGCTGCCGACCACCCGAGCGGGACGTCTGCCGACAACCCGGTCCGGACCGCCACCGAGTTCACGGACCCGCACCGCCATCGAGATCACGGACCCGCACCGCCACCGAGTTCACGGACCCGCGCCGCCGCCGAGATCACGGGCCGGTCTCGCTCCGGTCTCGCGAACGGAAAATCCCCGGTCACGTGGTCGCCCGGCCCCGGGCGCGCCATAATCTCGCCCCGGTAGTACTACCCAGCGGTACCGACTGTTTTCGGACGACGTTGCACCAGGGGTGGAGGACACACGCTCATGCAGGGCACGGTCGACGGATTCAGCTACGGGCTCGTCACGCCGGTGGCCGCCTTTCTCATGGCCTGCCTCGGCGGCGCCCTCGGCCTGAGGTGCACCACCAGATCGCTCCGCCACCGCGACAGCTTCAAGGCGGGCTGGCTCGCCCTCGGCGCCACCTCGATCGGCAGCGGCATCTGGACGATGCACTTCATCGCCATGATCGGCTTCTCCGTCGAGCAGGCGCCCATCGACTACGACCGCCCCATCACCTTCGCCAGCCTGGGCGTCGCCGTCCTCATGGTCGGCATCGGCATCTTCATCGTCGGCTACCGCGGGGCGACCGCCCTCACCCTGGTCACCGGCGGCACCATCACCGGCCTCGGCGTCGCCACCATGCACTACCTCGGCATGGCCGGTATGCGCCTCCAGGGCCGGATCGAGTACGACACGCTCACCGTCGCCCTCTCCGTGGTCATCGCCGTCGTGGCCGCCACCGCGGCCCTCTGGGCGGCCGTCTCCGTCCATGGATTTCTGGCCAGTCTCGGCGCGAGCCTGGTGATGGGCGGAGCCGTCAGTGGTATGCACTACACCGCCATGGCCGCCGTCAGCGTCCACCTGCACGGCACCGAGGCCCACCCCGGAGCCGGCCCCACCGCCACCTCGCTCCTGCTGCCCATGCTGATCGGCCCGGCGGTCTTCCTGATCCTGGCCGCCGTCGTCGTCATGTTCGACCCGCTGCTCGTCATGGGCGACCCGGACTGGCAGCGCCCCGCCGCCCGGACCCCGCACCGCCCCGGCGTGCCCGCCCCGCGCCATGTCCCGTCCTACGGCGAGCCCGCCAACTGGACCGCGCGCCCTCCCGGCCGGGCCGCCGGACGGGGCGCCCGCCGCAGCGTCGCGCGCGGCGGACACCGCTCCCAGGACTGGTGACGGAAGGCCCGGCGACCGGGCGGTGAGCCGATCACCGCCCGAGTGTCAGTGCCGGGTCGTACGGTGGTTGCATGCGGCCAGTTTCCAAGATCGAACGTTCGGTGGCGCCCTTCGAGGTCGTCAGCGAGTACAAGCCCAGCGGCGACCAGCCGACCGCCATCGCCGACCTGGAGCGGCGCATCCGCGCGGGCGAGAAGGACGTCGTGCTCCTCGGCGCCACCGGCACCGGCAAGTCGGCGACCACCGCGTGGATGATCGAGAAGCTCCAGCGCCCCACCCTGGTGATGGCGCCGAACAAGACGCTGGCCGCCCAGCTGGCGAACGAGTTCCGCGAGCTCCTGCCGAACAACGCCGTCGAGTACTTCGTCTCGTACTACGACTACTACCAGCCCGAGGCGTACGTCCCGCAGTCGGACACCTACATCGAGAAGGACTCCTCCATCAACGAGGAGGTGGAGCGGCTCCGTCACTCCGCGACGAACTCCCTGCTCACCCGCCGGGACGTCGTCGTGGTCGCCTCGGTCTCCTGCATCTACGGCCTCGGCACGCCCCAGGAGTACGTGGACCGGATGGTCCCGCTCAAGGTCGGCGAGGAGATCGACCGCGACCAGCTGCTCCGCCGCTTCGTCGACATCCAGTACACCCGGAACGACCTGGCGTTCACCCGCGGCACCTTCCGGGTGCGCGGCGACACCATCGAGATCTTCCCGGTGTACGAGGAGCTCGCCGTCCGCATCGAGATGTTCGGCGACGAGATCGAGGCCCTCTCCACCCTCCACCCGCTCACCGGCGAGGTCATCAGCGAGGACCGCGAGCTGTACGTGTTCCCCGCCAGCCACTACGTCGCGGGCCCCGAGCGCATGGAGCGGGCGGTCAACGACATCGAGCGCGAGCTGGAGACCCGGCTCGCCGAGCTCGACAAGCAGGGCAAGATGCTGGAGTCCCAGCGACTGCGGATGCGCACCACCTACGACATCGAGATGATGCGCCAGATCGGCTCCTGCTCCGGCATCGAGAACTACTCGATGCACTTCGACGGCCGCGAGCCCGGCTCCGCCCCCAACACCCTCCTCGACTACTTCCCCGAGGACTTCCTGCTCGTCATCGACGAGTCGCACGTCACCGTGCCCCAGATCGGCGCCATGTACGAGGGCGACGCCTCCCGCAAGCGGACCCTGGTCGACCACGGCTTCCGGCTCCCGTCCGCCCTCGACAACCGCCCGCTGAAGTGGGAGGAGTTCCAGGAGCGGATCGGCCAGACCGTCTACCTCTCCGCGACCCCCGGGACGTACGAACTCTCGCGCGGCGACGGCTTCGTCGAGCAGATCATCCGCCCCACCGGACTCGTCGACCCCGAGGTCGTCGTCAAGCCCACCGAGGGCCAGATCGACGACCTGGTCCACGAGATCCGGCTGCGCGCCGAGCGCGATGAGCGGGTCCTCGTCACCACCCTCACCAAGAAGATGGCCGAGGACCTCACCGACTACTTCCTGGAGCTCGGCATCCAGGTGCGCTACCTGCACAGCGACGTCGACACCCTGCGCCGCATCGAACTCCTCCGCGAGCTCCGCGCCGGCGAGTACGACGTCCTCGTCGGCATCAACCTCCTCCGGGAGGGCCTCGACCTGCCCGAGGTGTCCCTCGTCGCCATCCTCGACGCCGACAAGCAGGGCTTCCTGCGCTCCGGGACCTCCCTCATCCAGACGATCGGCCGCGCCGCGCGCAACGTCTCGGGCCAGGTCCACATGTACGCCGACCGGATCACCCCGGCGATGGAGCAGGCCATCGAGGAGACCAACCGGCGCCGCGAGAAGCAGATCGCGTACAACACGGAGCGCGGCATCGACCCGCAGCCGCTCCGCAAGAAGATCAACGACATCGTCGCGACCATCGCGCGCGAGGAGATCGACACCGAGGAACTGCTCGGCACCGGCTACCGGCAGGGCAAGGAGGGCAAGGGTGCGAAGGCCCCCGTGCCCTCGCTCGCCGCGCACGGCCCCGCGGCCAGGGGCAAGGGCGGCAAGGCGGGCGCGACGGTCGAGCTCGGCGACCGGCCCGCCACCGAACTGGCCGCGATCATCGAGGAGATGACCGACCGGATGCGCGCCGCGGCCGCCGAGCTGCAGTTCGAGGTGGCGGCCCGGCTCCGCGACGAAGTGGGGGAGCTGAAGAAGGAGTTGCGCCAGATGAAGGAGGCGGGACTCGCCTGACCGGACGGGCGCGGACGGACGGTCCGGTGTGTTGCAAGACCGACACAAAACCGGACCGTGTCTCCGCTGTGTCGGTGCGGCTGCGTAGGGTGCTCGACAACCGCACGCACCGGACAGCGGTCGCGGGGAACGCTCAACGAGAGGGGCAACGCGTGTCGGTCAACATGACCAAGGGTCAGGCCATCAGCCTGGAGAAGCGGGGCGGGGGCAGCCTCACCCAGGTGCGGATGGGGCTCGGCTGGCAGGCGGCGCCGCGCCGCGGTCTCTTCGGCTCGCGCACCCGGGAGATCGACCTGGACGCCTCGGCCGTCCTCTTCGCCGAGAAGCAGCCGGTCGACGTGGTCTTCTTCCGTCACCTGGTCAGCGATGACGGCTCGGTCAAGCACACCGGTGACAACCTGGTGGGCGGCGCCGGCCAGGGCGGCGACGACGAGGCCATCCTCGTGGACCTGGAGCGGGTGCCGGTCCACATCGACCAGATCGTCTTCACGGTGAACTCCTTCACCGGCCAGACGTTCCAGGAGGTGCAGAACGCCTTCTGCCGGATCGTCGACGAGACGAACGGGCAGGAGCTCGCGCGCTACACGCTCGACGGCGGCGGCAACTACACCGCGCAGATCATGGCGAAGGTGCACCGGGCCGGCTCCGGCTGGCAGATGACGGCCCTGGGCAACCCGGCCAACGGCCGCACCTTCCAGGACCTGATGCCGGCGATCCTGCCGCACCTGTAGAAGGGCCCGGCACGGCACTCACAGCTCCCGGAGGCACCAGGCCACCGGGAGCTGTCCGCATGAACCGCACCCGGACACACCGACCGGAAACACCGAGGGGACAGAGTCGATGACGGCCGAGCTGGTCCGGGGGCAGAACCACCCCCTGCCCGACACCCGACTGGAGATCCGGGTGTCCGCCGGTCATCCGGTGCTCGCCGGGGCCACCCTCGGCGACGAACAGGGCAGGGTCGCCGGCGCCGAGTGGATCGCCCACCCGGGCACGCCCTCGCTCCCCGGTGTCGACGTCCCCGGGCGGACCGCCGCCGACCACCGTCTCGCCGTCGACCTCGACGCGGTCCCCGAAGCCGTCCACCGTGTCTCGGTCCTCCTCGCGCTGACCGGCGGTACGGCCCGCTTCGGGGCCCTCGCCGCCCCCTACGTCGCCGTCAGCGGCCCCGACGGCACCGAGATCGCCAGCTACACCCTCACCGGCCTCGACCGGGAGTCCGCCGTCGTCGCCCTGGAGCTGTACCGCCGCCAGGGCGCCTGGAAGGTCCGCGCCATGGGCCAGGGGTACGAGGGCGGTCTCGCCGCCCTGCTCGGCGACCAGGGCCTGGAGCGCCCCGAGGCGCTCGCCGCCACGATCCTCGCGACGGCGGCCCCGGACGCCGCCCCCGCGCCCGCCGCCCCGCCGAGCGTCCCCGAGCCGGAGTTCGTACGCCAGGCTGCGCCGCCGACCGCTCCGGACCCGGCACCGGCGACACCGCCCCCCACCCCCGAGACGGGCGTCGCCACCGGCGGTCCCGTCGACTACTCCCACCCCCGGCGCCGGCCGGCCGCCGCCGACCCGGCTCCGGCCCCCGCCCCCGAGCCCCGGCAGGCCCCGCCCGTGCCGGTCGCCGGGGACGCCTCGGGCTGGTCCATGGACGAGCGGCTCTACAACCAGGTGTGGGGCATGTTCGAGGACCTGGCCCGTACCGCCGCCGCCTACCGCAGCGCCTGCGACTTCGCGGAGTCCCGGCTCGACCGCGAGCTCGACGAGACGCTCACCGACTACCGCGCCCGGGCCGGGGGCGCGAACGACGCCGCCCGGGCCGCCGCCCGTGCCCGGCACGACGAGCTCGTGGAGCGCGCCCGGGAGGTCCTGGACCGGGACCTCGCCCAGCTCGCCGCCGAGTCCGAGGTCGTCGAGCCGGCGCTGCCCGTCGCCTACGCCCGCTGGGACAACCCCGTCTGGCACGGCTACCGCGTCCCCACCGAGGAGCCGATGGCCGTGCGCCTCGGCGACCTCCACCTCCCCGAGCGCGCCGACCTGCGGATCCCCATGCTCGTCCGGCTTCCCCTTGAGCGCGGCCTCTGGGTGGACTCCGGCCGCGGCCGTTCCGAGGCGGCCGCGTTCCTCGACGAGGTCGAGCTGCGGCGGCTCGCGCTGGACTCCGCCGTCGCACACGCGGCGCGGCTGCTCGCGGCGCACCCGGCCGGCGGTTTCACCGTCCATCTCGTCGACCCGGCGGGCGCGGGCACGGCGGCCCTCGCGCCCCTCGTGGAGACGGGGGCGGCCGCCCCGCCCGCCCGGGGCGCGGCCGGTGTCACGGCGGTCCTTGAGCAGCTCACGGAGCGGGTCGACCTGCTGCAGATGGCCCAGCGGGGTGGCGCGGCCGACGCGCTGCCGCCCGGCCTCGACACGGCCCGGCAGCTGCTGATCGTGCACGACTTCCCGCACGGCTTCGACGACCGGGCGGTCACCCGGCTGCGGTACCTCGCGGACGAGGGGCCCTCGGTCGGCGTCCATCTGCTGATGGTCGCCGCACGGGAGGACGCGGCCGCGTACGGGCCCTTGCTCGACCCGCTGTGGCGCTCGCTGCTGCGGCTCACCCCGGTGCCGGACGACCACCTGGCCGATCCGTGGGTCGGCCATGCCTGGTCGTACGAGCCGCCGCTCCTTCCGCCGGGCAGCGTGATCCTCCGCCAGGTCCTTGCGCAGGTGGCGGCCGCTCGCCCGGGAAAGACGCTCTGACCTGGTCTTTTGGTGGCTCTTTACCCTGCCCTTTACCTTCTCTTGGTCTTTCGGGTAGTCTTTTTCGTGCGGAGGGGAGTACTCCCCATGCGCGGCGTACCCGTCAATACGGACGGATCCTCATCGATCCGATCCCGGGGCGTCGGCCCGGCGGCCCGTCCGCCGCCCGGGTGGAAGAGACCTCCGGCAGCGACGACGCTGATCAGTAGCCGTACGACGCCGGAGGCGCAGTGGACGTTTCAATGACCCTGTGGGTAGTGACCATTCTTGGTCTTGCTGCCCTGATCGGTGCCGACTTCTTCATCGGGCGCAAGCCCCATGACGTGTCGGTCAAGGAAGCCGGAATCTGGACGATCGTCTGGGTCGTGCTGGCCGGACTCTTCGGCCTCGGCCTGCTGTTCTTCGGCAACAGCCAGGCGTCCGGCGAGTTCTTCGCGGGCTACATCACCGAGAAGTCGCTCAGCGTCGACAACCTCTTCGTCTTCGTCCTGATCATGGCGAAGTTCGCGGTCCCCTCCCACCTCCAGCAGCGGGTGCTGCTCGTGGGCGTGGTGATCGCCCTGGTGCTCCGCACGATCTTCATCGCCGCCGGCGCCGCGATCATCGCGAGCTTCTCCTGGGTCTTCTACCTCTTCGGCGCGTTCCTGATCTACACCGCCTGGAAGCTCATCCAGGAGGCGCGCGCCGACGAGGAGGAGGACGACTGGGAGGAGAACCGTCTCCTCAAGACCGTCGAGAAGAAGTTCGGCGTCGCCGACCGGTACCACGGCACCAAGCTCTTCATCCGCAACAACGGCAAGCGGGTGCTGACCCCGCTGATGGTCGTCATGCTCGCCATCGGCACCACGGACATCCTCTTCGCCCTCGACTCCATCCCGGCGATCTTCGGCCTCACCCAGGACCCGTACATCGTCTTCACCGCCAACGCCTTCGCCCTCATGGGTCTGCGGCAGCTGTACTTCCTGATCGGCGGCCTGCTCAAGAAGCTGGTCCACCTCAGCTACGGCCTGTCGGTGATCCTCGGCTTCATCGGCGTGAAGCTGGTGCTCCACGCCCTGCACGAGTCCGGGGTGCACGTCCCCGAGATCTCCATCCCGTTCTCGCTGGCGGTCATCGGCGGTGTCCTGGTCATCACGACCATCACCAGCCTGATCGCCTCCAAGAAGCAGGCGCAGCGCGAGGCGGCCGAGGCCGTGGAGGAAGCCCCGAAGGACAGCGTCGAGGCCTGACGCCCTTCCCGCACACGACGACGGCCGACCGGATGCACTCCGGTCGGCCGTCGCTGTGCTGTCCGCAGGTGCCGCTCAGGCGGCGGCCGGCTCGGGCGCCGGCCGGCCGGCGCGGCCCGGGAGGGTCTCCGGGAGCAGGGCGAAGCAGCCGAGGCTCACCAGGGCGACCAGCGTGAGATAGGCCGCGACACCCCAGGGCGGCCCGGAGCCGCCGTCGGAGAGGGTCGTGGCCACGATGGGCGTCAGCGCGCCGCCCAGGACGCCCGCCAGGTTGTAGCCGACGGCGGCGCCGGTGCAGCGGACGTGCGGCTCGTACAGCTCCGGAAGGTACGCGGCGACGACCGCGAACATCGTGATGAAGGCCAGCATCGAGCCCAGGAACCCGAGGAACATCAGCGGCGGCCGCGCGGTGTGCAGCAGGGCCACCATCGGGAACATCCAGAGCGCCGAGGCCGCGCACCCCGCCAGACAGAGCGGCCGGCGGCCCCAGCGGTCGCCCAGGAGCGCCACGAACGGGGTGACCGCGCCCTGGACCGCCACCGCCGCCATGACACAGGTCAGCATCACCGTGCTGCTCACCCCGAGCCGCTCGGTGCCGTAGGCCAGCGCCCAGGTGGAGACCGTGTAGAAGACGGCGTACCCGACCGCGAGCGCCCCGGCCGTCAGCAGCACAAGTCGCCAGTGGTCGCGGACGATCTCGGCCAGCGGGGAGCCCGTGCGCCGCCCGGACGCGGACAGCTCCTCGAACTGCGGGGTCTCCGCCAGCGAGGAGCGCAGCAGCAGTCCGACCAGGGCCAGCAGCCCCGCGGCCCAGAACGGCACGCGCCAGCCCCAGGCGCGGAACTCGGCGTCGCTCAGCCCGGCGGTGAGCGCCAGCATCACCCCGTTCGCCAGGAGGAAGCCGATCGGAGGGCCGATCTGCGGGAAGCTCGCCCACAGCGCGCGCCGGCGCTCGGGGGCGTGCTCGGCGGTGAGCAGGACCGCCCCGCCCCACTCGCCGCCCAGGCCGAGACCCTGCAGGAAGCGGAGGGTGAGGAGCAGCACCGGGGCGGCGATGCCGAGCGTCGCGTACGTGGGGACGCAGCCGACCGCGACGGTGGCGCAGCCGGTCAGGAGCAGCGAGGCGAAGAGGACCGGCCGCCGGCCGTACCGGTCGCCGACGTGCCCGAAGAGGACCGAGCCGAGGGGACGGGCGAGGAATCCGACGGCGAAGGTGCCGAAGGCGGCCAGGGTCCCGGCGAGCGGCGAGAAGGTGGGGAAGAAGAGCGGCCCCAGGACGAGGGCGGCGGCTGTCCCGTAGACGAAGAAGTCGAAGAACTCGATGGCGGTGCCGACGAGCGAGGCGGCGGCGAGCCGCCCCATCGAGGGGGCCGGGGCCGGGGGCGTCGGGGACGGCGACGGAGGGTGACTTTGGCGCATGTCGCGCCAACTACCCCGCCGCCGTCCGGGTTACGGGGGCGTGCGGAGGTGCGCAGCTCGGAGGCTGCGCGCCGGGCGTCACCAGCCGCGCTCGTGCCACTCCGCGAGGTGGGGGCGCTCGTCACCGAGCGTGGTGTCCTTGCCGTGGCCGGGGTAGATCCAGGACTCGTCGGGCAGGACCGCGAAGAGCTTGGTCTCCACGTCGTGGATCAGGCTCGCGAAGGCCTCCCGGTCCTTCCAGGTGTTGCCCACGCCGCCGGGGAAGAGGCAGTCGCCGGTGAAGACGTGGGGGTGGCCGTGCGGGTCGTCGTAGATCAGGGCGATCGAGCCCGGGGTGTGCCCGACCAGGCGGCGCGCGGTCAGCTCGACCCGGCCCACCCGGATCGTGTCGCCGTCCTCGACGGGCACGTCGGTCGGGACCGGGATGCCCTCCGCGTCGTACGCGCCCGCGAAGGTCGTGGCGCCGGTCGCGGCGACGACCTCCTCCAGGGCCTGCCAGTGGTCGCCGTGCCGGTGGGTGGTGACGACGGCCGTGATGCCGTCGTCACCGATCAGCGTGAGCAGCGTCCCGGGCTCGTTGGCCGCGTCGATCAGCAGCTGCTTGCCGGTCGCCCGGCAGCGCAGGAGATAGGCGTTGTTGTCCATCGGGCCGACCGCGACCTTCGAGATCATCAGGTCCGTGAGCTCGTGCACGTCCGCTGCGCCGCCGACCTTCACCACTCCGCTGTACGTCATGGCCTCAGACTAGCCCCGGGGAGTGACAGTGGCGGCTACAGCGGAGGAAGCTCCGGCAAGGGGCCGCCCTCGGTCTTCAGGCCGGAGCCGTCGCGGCGCCCGGCGAGCCAGCCGAGGATCTCGGGCGAGGGGCCGGAGACGCCCACGGGGCCTCCCTCGGCGCCGCCGCCTGTCGTCCAGACCTGACCGCCCTCCGCCCGGATGCCGGTCGACGGTACGTCCTTGTGGCCGGCGAAGCGCTCCGCGAGGAAGTCGATCTCGCGCTGGACGAACTCCTCGGGCAGGTCCTCCAGCTCGTAGCCGACGCCCAGGTCGACGTGGTGCAGGGCGACCTCCACCCAGCGGCGGAAGGGGATCCGGGAGGCGCTGTCGGTGACCCCGTTGCGGAGCTCGACCGTGCGGCTCCAGTCGGCGGGCTCGGCGGCCACGGCCTGGAAGCGGTCGGCGGACTCGCGCAGGTCGGCGAGGTGGACGTCGAGCGGGCGGGCGGCGTCCCGCTCGATGTCGGCGTCGCGGGTCGCGGCGTCGGCGTACATGGGCCGGCCCTGGAGGACGTTGACCAGAGCGTCGGCGTTACGGGCGACGTGGGCCAGCACGTGGCCGCGGGTCCAGCCGGGAAGCCGTGACGGCTCGGCCGTCGCCGCGTTGTCCCATGAGGCGGCCGCGGTCAGCAGCCGCTCGGTCGCCTCGCGTACGGAGGCAAGGTCGAGTTCGTGGTCGATCATGGCGCCGACCCTAGCGCCGCCACTCATTCGGGTGAAGCGGTCTCGACGCGGGCGGAAATCGAATGTGCGTGCTATAGGCTCGGCGGAAGCATCCGGCATCCTTGGTTGTTGGGTGTGTCAGGCACATCCGTTCTCTCCAGAAAGGTGCGGACCGGCGTGGCCGACCGTCTCATCGTCCGTGGCGCTCGCGAGCACAACCTCAAGAACGTCTCGCTCGACCTCCCGCGTGACTCCCTCATCGTCTTCACCGGGCTCTCGGGGTCGGGCAAGTCCTCCCTCGCGTTCGACACGATCTTCGCCGAGGGGCAGCGCCGGTACGTCGAGTCGCTCTCCTCGTACGCCCGGCAGTTCCTCGGCCAGATGGACAAGCCGGACGTCGACTTCATCGAAGGTCTCTCGCCCGCCGTCTCCATCGACCAGAAGTCGACCTCGCGCAACCCGCGCTCGACGGTCGGCACCATCACGGAGGTCTACGACTACCTCCGCCTGCTCTTCGCCCGCATCGGCAAGCCGCACTGTCCCGAGTGCCGCCGCCCCATCTCCCGCCAGTCGCCGCAGGCCATCGTCGACAAGGTCCTGGACCTCCCCGAGGGCAGTCGCTTCCAGGTGCTCTCCCCGCTCGTGCGCGAGCGGAAGGGCGAGTTCGTCGACCTCTTCGCCGACCTCCAGACCAAGGGCTACAGCCGCGCCCGCGTGGACGGCGTGACCATCCAGCTCAGCGAGCCGCCGACGCTGAAGAAGCAGGAGAAGCACACGATCGAGGTGGTCGTCGACCGCCTCACCGTGAAGGACAGCGCCAAGCGCCGGCTCACCGACTCCGTCGAGACCGCGCTCGGACTCTCCGGCGGCATGGTCGTGCTCGACTTCGTCGACCTCGCCGAGGACGACCCCGAGCGCGAGCGGATGTACTCGGAGCACCTCTACTGCCCGTACGACGACCTGTCCTTCGAGGAGCTGGAGCCGCGCTCCTTCTCCTTCAACTCGCCCTTCGGCGCCTGCCCCGACTGCACCGGCATCGGCACCCGCATGGAGGTCGACCCGGAGCTGATCGTCCCCGACGAGGAGAGGTCCCTCGACGAGGGCGCCATCCACCCCTGGTCGCACGGCCACACCAAGGAGTACTTCGGCCGGCTCATCGGCGGACTCTCCCAGGCCCTCGGCTTCCGCACGGACATCCCGTACGCCGGGCTGCCGCAGCGCGCCAAGAAGGCCCTGATGCACGGCCACAAGACCCAGGTCGAGGTCCGCTACCGGAACCGGTACGGACGCGAGCGGGCGTACACCACCCCGGCCTTCGAGGGTGCCGTCTCCTTCGTCAAGCGGCGGCACACCGAGGCCGAGAGCGACTCCAGCCGCGAGCGCTTCGAGGGCTACATGCGCGAGGTGCCCTGCCCCACCTGCGAGGGCTCCCGCCTCAAGCCGATCGTCCTCGCGGTCACGGTCATGGACCGGTCCATCGCCGAGGTCTCCGCCATGTCCATCAGCGACTGCGCCGAGTTCCTCTCCCGCCTCACGCTCAACGCCCGTGACAAGAAGATCGCCGAGCGGGTCCTCAAGGAGGTCAACGAGCGGCTGCGCTTCCTCGTCGACGTCGGCCTCGACTACCTCTCCCTCAACCGGGCGGCGGGCACGCTCTCCGGCGGAGAGGCCCAGCGCATCCGGCTCGCCACCCAGATCGGCTCCGGCCTGGTCGGCGTGCTGTACGTGCTCGACGAGCCGTCCATCGGCCTCCACCAGCGCGACAACCACCGGCTCATCGAGACCCTGGTCCGGCTCCGGGACATGGGCAACACGCTCATCGTCGTCGAGCACGACGAGGACACCATCAAGGTCGCCGACTGGGTCGTCGACATCGGCCCCGGCGCCGGCGAGCACGGCGGCAAGGTCGTCCACTCCGGCTCCCTCAAGGAGCTCCTCGCCAACGAGGAGTCGATGACCGGGCAGTACCTGTCCGGCCGCAGGGCGATCGCCACCCCGGACATCCGCCGCCCCATGGACCCCGGACGCCGGCTCACCGTGCACGGGGCCCGCGAGAACAACCTGCGGGACATCGACGTCTCCTTCCCGCTGGGCGTCCTCACCGCCGTCACCGGCGTCTCCGGCTCCGGCAAGTCGACCCTGGTCAACGACATCCTCTACACCCACCTGGCGCGCGAGCTGAACGGCGCCAAGTCGGTGCCCGGACGGCACACGCGCGTGGACGGCGACGACCTCGTCGACAAGGTCGTGCACGTCGACCAGTCCCCGATCGGCCGCACCCCGCGGTCGAACCCGGCGACGTACACCGGCGTCTTCGACCACGTCCGCAAGCTCTTCGCCGAGACGATGGAGGCCAAGGTCCGGGGCTACCTGCCCGGCCGCTTCTCCTTCAACGTCAAGGGCGGCCGCTGCGAGAACTGCTCCGGCGACGGCACGATCAAGATCGAGATGAACTTCCTCCCGGACGTCTACGTCCCGTGCGAGGTCTGCCACGGCGACCGGTACAACCGGGAGACCCTGGAGGTCCACTACAAGGGCAAGTCCATCGCCGAAGTCCTGAACATGCCGATCGAGGAGGCCCTCGACTTCTTCGAGGCCGTCCCGACCATCGCCCGGCACCTGCGCACGCTCAACGAGGTCGGACTCGGCTACGTCCGCCTCGGTCAGTCGGCGCCGACGCTCTCGGGCGGCGAGGCGCAGCGCGTGAAGCTCGCCTCCGAGCTCCAGAAGCGCTCGACGGGCCGCACGGTCTACGTCCTCGACGAGCCGACCACCGGTCTCCACTTCGAGGACATCTCGAAGCTGATCAAGGTGCTGTCCAACCTGGTCGACAAGGGAAACTCGGTGATCGTCATCGAGCACAACCTCGATGTCATCAAGACCGCGGACTGGGTCATCGACATGGGCCCCGAGGGCGGCAGCGGCGGCGGCCTGGTGGTCGCCGAGGGCTCGCCGGAGGAGGTCGCCTCGGTCCCGGCGAGCCACACCGGCAAGTTCCTCCGCGAGATCCTCAGCGCCGAGCGGATCAGCGACGCCGCGGGGACGATCCCGGCGGCCCGCGGCTCGAACAAGGCGGCGGCGAAGAAGCCGGCGGCGAAGACGGTGGCGGCGAAGGCCCCCGCCAAGAAGACCGCCACCAAGGCGGTGGCCCCCGCGAAGAAGGCGGCCACGGCCACCAAGACCGCCGCGAAGAAGGCGACGACCCGGGCCCGCGAGGCGTGAGGTCCCGGCAGGGCCCCCGACCGGGGGCCCTGCCGCGCGCCGGGGGCTGCGGCGGCTCGGCCCTGCCCGTACGCCCCGGGCGCTGGCTGTACGGCCAGGGTCCTGCCCTACGAGCTGGGCTCTGCCCGTACGCCCCGGGCCCTGCCCGTACGCCCCAGGCCCGGGTCGTACGCCTCGGGGCCCGGCCCTGCCTCCCGGGTCAGGCCCGGCCGATGGGGTGGGAGAGGGCGCCGGTATCGTCGGGTCGGTCACCCCCTGGGGTGTGTTGTCCCCGATCTCACCGTGGAGCGCTCATGTCCGGCCAGTCCAGCCGCCGCACCGTACTGAAAGGCGCGGCCCTCGCCGGAGCCGCCGGGCTGGGAGTCGCCGCCTGCTCCACGGAGTCCAAGCTCGGCCACGCCGAGGTCCCGACCCCGACCGCCCCGGTGCCCCTCGGCGCCCCGGACGAGATCCCGGTCGGCGGTTCCAAGCTCTACCGCGAGCAGCGGCTCGTCGTGAGCTGCCCCGCCAAGGGCCAGTACAAGGCCTTCAGCGCCCAGTGCACCCACGCCGGCTGTGTCCTCGACAAGGTCGAGGACAACGAGGGCAACTGCCCCTGCCACGGCAGCCGCTTCGACGTGACGACCGGCAAGGCGGTCCAGGGCCCCGCCACCGTCCCGCTCCCCGAGGTCCCGATCCGCGTCGAGGACGGCAAGTTGGTGGCCGGACCCGAGGCCTGACCGCCGGCGTTCACGCCCAGTCCCAGTCGATCCCCAGGATCCCCGGGCGTACCCCCTGCTCCACGAGGTGCACCGTGCGGTGCCGGCCGCTCAGGGTCAGCTCCGCACGGCCGCCGCGCGGCGCCCCCGCCGAGGCCTGCGCGAACCTCCGGCACCGCACCGGCAGCGCCGCATCGTCGAAGCGGACCTGGAGCACGTACTGCCCGCCCGCGAAGCTGAACCCGCGCACGTACTCCCCGCTCGGCCCCGCCGTACCGTCCTCGAAGCCGTACGAGAACAGGTACGTGTCCCCGGCCCGCAGCCGCGCGTCGAAGAGCAGCTCCGCGACGAGCACGCCCGTCCCGGCGTGCCACCGCACCCGCCCCCTCCGGCAGTTCTCCACCGCCCGCACCACCACCCGCGACGGGTCGCAGCCCGGGTCGCCGTGGTGGATGGCGAGATAGCGGTCCACGCCGTCCCGGTGCGCCCGCACCACGTGCTGCGACTCGCGCCCCACCAGCTCCCGCCCCGCCCCGATCCGTACCCGCTCGTGGTGCCCCACCGTGTGCAGCCCGCCGTCCACCGGGGACTCGAGCTCCGCGAGCAGCTCCTCGACCGAGCCCGAGGCCTCCACCAGTGAGCGGTACGAGCGGCCCGCCGGGCGCTCCACCTCGGAACGGGCGGCCGCGTCCTCCGTCAGAAGCCGCAGCAGTGAGTTCCCGGGCAGCTGGAGCACCTCCTCCAGGGCCCGGACGGCCTTCAGGGATTCCGGCCGCTGGGGCCGGCGGGCGCCCTGCTGCCAGTAGCTCAGACTCGTCACCCCGACCTTCACGCCCCGGTGCGCGAGATGGTGCTGCACCCGCTGGAGCGGCAGCCCGCGCACGGCGAGCGCGGTGCGCAGCGCCAGATGGAAGGGGCCGGTGTGCAGCAGCTGCACCAGATCGGCCTCGGTGTGGCTCACGAGGACTCCTCGGTGAACGTTCACGACGGGGGCACGGACCGTCGCGCCGCGAGGGGTGGGCGGGCAGGTGGGCCATGGGAGTCCGTTCACACCCGGGTCACACCGTTCACAGTCCGATGTCACCCCGCATTGAAGCGTGTTGACCCGGTCCCGACAACGGCCGATGCTCCTGACCAGCGTCCGGACGCGCTCCTCCGACTCCCCACATCCCCACCCCCCACCCTGGGAGGAACGCGATGCGCAGAAGACTGATCGACCTCGCGGCACTCGCCGCGGCCGCCCTCTTCCTCGTCCCCACGACCCCGGCCTCCGCCGCCCCCGCCGCACCCGCCGTGCCCGCCGTGCCTGCCGTGCCTGCCGTGCCCGCCGTGCCCGCCGTGACTTCGGACGAGGGTGTCTCCGCCCTCGCCTACAAGCGGCTGAACATCACCATGCAGGCCCAGCAGAAGACCAACTGGTGCTGGGCGGCGAGCGGCAACACCATCGCCACCTGGTACGGCCGGAACTACAGCCAGAACCAGTTCTGCAACGCCGCCTTCAACCGGCAGCAGGGCTACGACTGCCCCAACTGGCAGGCCACGCTCGGCAACGTCCAGACCGGCCTGAGCTGGGCCGGCATCAGCCCCGGCTCGTACGTCGACGGCTGGCTGCGGTACTCGACCGTCCAGACCGAGATCAACGCCGACCGGCCCGTCGAGACCCGCATCCAGTGGTCGAGCGGCGGCGGCCACATGCACGTGATCTACGGCTACGACGACGCGAACAGCTGGGTCTACTGGGGCGACCCCTGGCCCTCCAGCGACCGCTACAACTGGGCCTCGCACGCCTGGTACATCAACAACAACTCCTTCTCCTGGACCCACTCGCTCTACCGGATCGGGGCGTGACCACCATGAACGCACGCGCCACCGCCACCGGCCTCCTCGCCGCCGCGCTCGTCGCCCTCGGAGCGCTCCCCGCGGCCGCCGCCGAGGGGCTGCCGCCCGCGCCGACCCCCGAGAAGGCCGCCTCCGCGCCGCAGACCCTCGACACCCTGTCCCGGTTCTTCGCCCGCGACGGGGCCCTCGCCCGCACGGCGGCCGCACCGCGCGTCGACGGCGCCTCCGTCCCGGTGCGGCTCCTCTCCCCGGACTTCGTCGCCGGGAAGCCGGGGGCACCGGTCGCCCGCGTCGAGTTCCGCGCCAGCAGGGCCGTGGCCTCGGACGGGCAGAAGGCCTCGCTGTGGACGGTGAAGCAGCCGGGCGGCTGGCAGGTGGTGAACATCGCCACCGGCGACGACGAGATCCGGTACGCGGAGATGGGCCGCGGCGGCCTCGTCTTCCGCGAGCCGCAGATCGACGCGTGGTACGTCCAGAAGGGGGCGAAGGTGCTGCCGCTGGACGAGGACGCGGTACGGGCCGTCGGCCGCGACGGGACGAGCCTCACGGCCTACCGGGAGCGGGTCGTACGTGCGTACGGCGACAAGCTGCCGGGCTCCGCGTACGCGCGGAAGGGGGCGGCGGGGGGTTACGAGGCGTCGCCGCGGGACGAGGGGCGGGGTGTCGCGGCGGGTGCGGCTGCGGCGGGTGCGGGCGGGCTGGTGGTCCTGACCCTGGCGTCCCGGACGCTGCGCCGCCGCCGCGCGACCTGACGGCCCCCACCGCCCGCCGCGGGCACCCGCTCCGCCGGACGGTGACGGGCAGTCGCTCCGCCGGGGCGGTGCCCCACCTCCCCGTTGTGGGCAACCGCTCCCCGGGGCGGTGCCCACCCCGTTGGGGGCACCCCTTCGGCCGGGGCGGTGCCCACCCGCCCCCGTTGTGGGCAATCGTTCCGCTGGGGCGGAACGGGTGGGCACAACGGACCCGCGCCCTGCCGGCGCCAGAGGCTTCTGCTCCCTGACCCGCACCACGCGTGCGCCGCACAAGGTGGTGCGGGTCCAGGCTCGGAACGCGGAGGCGCCGCTGGAGGGCGCCGTCCCGTGTGCCCACCCGTCCCGCCCTGCGGGACGATTGCCCACACGGGCGGGGGTGGGCGCCGCCCAGCGCGTGCCCAGCCCACACGGGCGGGGGCGCCGCCCAGTGCGGGCGCGGCCCGCGCGGCGGGTGGGCACCGCCCAGCGTGGGCGCGGCCCACACGCCGGCGTGCCGCTCGACGGCGGCGCGGGTCCGCGTGGTGCGGGTGTGGGCACCGCCCAACGGAGGGTGCGCTCAGCGGGCCAGGTAGCCGCCGTCTACCGGGAGGATCGCGCCCGTCACGAACGACGCCTCCTCCGACGCCAGGAACAGGATCGCCGCCGCCACCTCCTCCGGCGTCCCGAAGCGCCCCATCGGGTGGGCCCGGACGATCTCCGCGAGGTATTCGGGGCCGCCCGGCTCCACGCGCGCGGCGGCCACCCGCTCGGTCTCGATGGTGCCGGGGGCGACCGCGTTGACACGGATGCCGTGCTCCGCCCACTCCACCGCCAGGTGCTTCGTCAGGCCGGTCGCGACGAACTTCGCCGGGCCGTACACCGCCTGCCTCGCCTGGCCGGCCACGCCCGAGATCGACGAGGTGCACACGATGGCCCCGCCGCCCGTGACGAGCATGGCCTCGATCGCGTACTTGCAGGTCAGGAACATGCCCCGGCCGTCGACGGCCATCACCCGGTCGAAGTCCGCCGCCTCGGCCTCCGTGACGGAGAGCAGCGGGATCACGCCCGCGTTCGCCACGAGGACGTCCAGCCGTCCGAAGCGTTCCACGGCCGTGTCGATCATGCGCCGGGCGTCCTCCTCCCGGGAGACGTCCCCCACCACCGGGGTCACGCCCGGGAGGGTCGCGAGGCGGTCCGCGTCGACGTCCGTCGCCACCACCCGCGCCCCCTCCCGCAGGAAGCGTTCCGCGGTCGCCCGGCCGATTCCGCTCGCCGCACCCGTGATCACGCACACCCGGTCCGACAGCCGTCCTGAAGTGTCCTGAGCCATGTCCGGCCAACGAGCGTGCCCGCCCTGAGTGTCGGTCCCCGCCAGTAGGGTGGGGAGCATGGCAGACCCCTCCAGCTACCGCCCCAAGCCGGGTCAGATCCCCGACTCCCCGGGGGTCTACAAGTTCCGCGACGAGCACCGCCGGGTGATCTACGTCGGGAAGGCGAAGTCCCTGCGCCAGCGGCTGGCGAACTACTTCCAGCCGCTGACGAGCCTGCACCCGCGCACGGCCACCATGGTGACGACGGCGGCCTCCGTGGAGTGGACGGTGGTGTCCACCGAGGTCGAGGCCTTGCAGCTGGAGTACTCCTGGATCAAGGAGTTCGACCCCCGGTTCAACGTCAAGTACCGGGACGACAAGAGCTATCCGTACCTCGCCGTGACCATGAACGAGGAGTTCCCCCGCGTCCAGGTCATGCGCGGTCACAAGAAGAAGGGCGTGCGCTACTTCGGGCCGTACGCGCACGCGTGGGCGATCCGCGAGACCGTCGACCTGATGCTGCGGGTGTTTCCCGTGCGGACCTGCTCGGCGGGGGTCTTCAGGAACGCCGCGTCGGCCGGACGGCCCTGCCTGCTCGGGTACATCGGCAAGTGCTCGGCGCCCTGCGTCGGCCGGGTCACGCCCGAGGAGCACCGCGAACTGGCCGAGGACTTCAGCGACTTCATGGCCGGCCGCACCGGCACGTACATCCGCCGGCTCGAGAAGCAGATGATGATCGCGGCCGAGGACATGGAGTACGAGAAGGCCGCCCGGCTGCGCGACGACATAGAGGCCCTGCGCCGGGCCATGGAGAAGAACGCGGTGGTCCTCGCCGACGCCACCGACGCCGACCTGATCGCCCTCGCCGAGGACGAGCTGGAGGCCGCCGTCCAGATCTTCCACGTGCGCGGCGGACGCGTCCGGGGCCAGCGCGGCTGGGTCACGGACAAGGTCGAGGCCGTCGACACGGCGGGGCTCGTCGAGCACGCGCTCCAGCAGCTGTACGGCGAGGAGAGCGGCGACGCCGTCCCCAAGGAGGTCCTGGTCCCGGCGCTGCCCGAGGACACGGAGTCGGTCTCCGCCTGGCTCTCCGGCCGCCGCGGCTCCCTCGTCTCGCTGCGCGTCCCGCAGCGCGGCGACAAGAAGGACCTGATGGAGACCGTCGCGCGCAACGCCCAGCAGGCGCTCGTCCTGCACAAGACCAAGCGCGCCAGCGATCTCACCACCCGCTCCCGGGCCCTGGAGGAGATCGCCGAGGCCCTGGACCTGGACTCGGCGCCGCTGCGGATCGAGTGCTTCGACATCTCGCACCTCCAGGGCGAGGACGTCGTCGCCTCGATGGTCGTCTTCGAGGACGGGCTGCCCCGCAAGAGCGAGTACCGCCGCTTCCAGATCAAGGGCTTCGAGGGCCAGGACGACGTCCGGTCCATGCACGAGGTGATCAGCCGCCGCTTCAAGCGCTACCTCGCCGAGAAGGACCGTACGGGGGAGTGGGGCCCGGTCGGCGACGGCGAGGTCCCCGCCGGCGGTGAGGTCCCCGCCGAGGACGCCCAGGACGACGGGCGGCCCAAGCGCTTCGCGTACCCGCCGCAGCTCGTCGTCGTCGACGGCGGGCAGCCGCAGGTCGCCGCGGCCCGCCGCGCCCTGGACGAGCTCGGCATCGACGACGTCGCGGTCTGCGGCCTCGCCAAGCGCCTGGAGGAGGTCTGGCTGCCCGGCGAGGACGACCCGGTGGTCCTGCCCCGGTCCAGCGAAGGGCTCTATCTGCTCCAGCGGGTGCGTGACACGGCTCACGACTTCGCCATCCGCTATCAGCGGTCCAAGCGGACCAAACGCCTCCGGACCAGCCCGCTCGACGCCGTCCCCGGCCTCGGGGAGTCGCGCAAACAGGCTTTGATCAAGCATTTCGGCTCGGTGAAGCGGCTGAAGCAGGCGACAATCGAGCAGATCTGTGAGGTCCCCGGCTTCGGCCGGAAGACCGCGGAGGCGGTCGCCGTGGCCCTGGCCCAGGCGGCCCCCGCCGCACCCGCCGTGAACACGGCCACAGGAGAGATCATGGAAGACGACGGGGGCACCACCGCATGACCGAGCACCACACGCACGACGAGCACGACCGAGAAGACGGAGCAGGACACGTGAGTACGGGCACGAAGGAGACCCCCGGCGACAACGGCGCCGAGGCGGCCATTCCCGAGCTGGTGATCATCTCCGGCATGTCCGGAGCCGGCCGGTCCACCGCGGCGAAGTGCCTGGAGGACCTCGGCTGGTTCGTCGTGGACAATCTGCCGCCCGCGCTGATCCCCACCATGGTGGAGCTCGGCGCCCGCTCCCAGGGCAATGTCGCCCGGATCGCCGTCGTCGTGGACGTCCGCGGCCGGCAGTTCTTCGACAACCTCAGGGAGTCCCTCGCCGACCTGGACGCCAAGCAGGTCACCCGCCGGATCGTCTTCCTTGAGTCCTCCGACGAGGCCCTGGTCCGGCGCTTCGAGTCGGTCCGCAGGCCGCACCCGCTCCAGGGCGACGGCCGCATCACCGACGGCATCGCCGCCGAGCGCGACCTGCTGCGTGAGCTGCGCGGCGACGCCGACCTGGTGATCGACACCTCCAGCCTCAACGTCCACGAGCTGCGCGCCAAGATGGACGCCCAGTTCGCCGGCGACGAGGAGCCCGAGCTCCGGGCCACCGTGATGTCCTTCGGCTTCAAGTACGGCCTGCCGGTCGACGCCGACCTCGTCGTCGACATGCGCTTCCTGCCGAACCCGCACTGGGTCCCCGAGCTGCGCCCCTTCACCGGCCTCAACGAGGAGGTGTCGAACTACGTCTACAACCAGCCGGGCGCCAAGGAGTTCCTCGACCGCTACACCGAGCTGCTCCAGCTGATCGCCGCGGGCTACCGCCGCGAGGGCAAGCGGTACGTGACCATCGCCGTGGGCTGCACGGGCGGCAAGCACCGCTCCGTCGCCACCGCCGAGCGCCTCGCCGCCCGCCTCGCCTCCGAAGGGGTCGAGACCGTCGTCGTCCACCGGGACATGGGGCGCGAGTGAAGCCGTACCGTCGGCGTACCTCCACCCTCGCGGTGCGGCGTACGCTCCGCAGGCGCGGCGCCCAGCCCAAGGTGGTCGCGCTGGGCGGCGGCATGGGCCTGTCGGCCTCCCTCGCCGCGCTCCGCCGGATCACCGGCGACCTCACCGCCGTCGTCACCGTCGCCGACGACGGGGGATCCAGCGGCCGGCTCCGGGAGGAGCTCGGCGTGCTGCCCCCCGGCGACCTCCGCAAGGCGCTCGCCGCGCTCTGCGGCGACGACGACTGGGGCCAGACCTGGGCCCGGGTGATCCAGCACCGCTTCCAGTCCAAGGGCGAGATCAACGGCCACGCCGTCGGCAATCTGCTGATCGTCGCCCTCTGGGAGCAGCTCGGCGACCCCGTCCAGGCCCTCGACCTGGTCGGCCGGCTGCTCGGCGCCCAGGGCCGGGTGCTGCCCATGTCCGCCGTGCCCCTGGAGCTCCAGGCCCTGGTCAGGGGCCACGACCCGGAGCGCCCGGACGACGTGGACACGGTGCGCGGGCAGGCGACCGTGGCGCTCACCCCCGGTGAGGTGCAGTCCGTGCACCTCGTGCCGCACGACCCGCCGGCCGTGCCCGAGGCGGTCGCCGCCGTCCTGGACGCGGACTGGGTGGTGCTCGGTCCCGGCTCCTGGTTCTCCTCGGTGATCCCGCACCTCCTGGTCCCCGAGCTCCTCGACGCCCTGGTCGAGACGAAGGCCCGGAAGGTGCTGTCGCTGAACCTCGCGCCGCAGCCCGGAGAAACCGAGGGCTTCTCCCCGCAGCGTCATTTGGAGGTTTTGGGACGACACGCCCCTAAACTCGCCCTGGACGTGGTGCTGGCCGACGAGGCCGCCGTGCCCGACCGCGAGTCCCTCGCCGATGCCGCCAAGCGGCTCGGTGCCGCGGTCGAGCTGGCGCCGGTGGCCGGGCCCGACGGCTCCGCGAAGCATGACCCGGAGCTGTTGGCCGCCGCGTACGACCGTATTTTTCGGATGCATGGAAGGATCGGCCCATGGCGATGACGGCAGCGGTGAAGGACGAGATCTCCCGGCTTCCCGTCACCCGGACCTGCTGCAGGAAGGCAGAGGTCTCGTCGATCCTGCGGTTCGCGGGCGGGCTGCACCTGGTGAGCGGCCGCATCGTGATCGAGGCGGAGCTGGACACCGCGATGGCGGCCCGCCGCCTCAAGCGGGACATCCTGGAGATCTTCGGGCACAGCTCCGAGCTGATCGTGATGGCCCCCGGCGGGCTGCGGCGCGGCTCGCGCTTCGTGGTGCGGGTGGTGGCCGGCGGCGACCAGCTGGCCCGGCAGACGGGTCTCGTGGACGGCCGCGGCCGCCCCATCCGGGGTCTTCCCCCACAGGTGGTCTCCGGCGCGACCTGTGACGCCGAGGCGGCCTGGCGCGGCGCGTTCCTCGCGCACGGCTCGCTGACCGAGCCCGGCCGCTCCTCCTCCCTGGAGGTGACCTGCCCGGGTCCGGAGGCCGCCCTCGCGCTGGTCGGCGCGGCCCGCCGGCTCTCCATCGCGGCGAAGGCCCGGGAGGTGCGGGGCGTGGACCGGGTCGTCGTCCGTGACGGCGACGCGATCGGCGCGCTCCTCACCCGGCTCGGCGCGCACGAGTCGGTGCTCGCCTGGGAGGAGCGGCGGATGCGGCGCGAGGTCCGCGCCACCGCCAACCGCCTGGCGAACTTCGACGACGCCAACCTGCGCCGTTCGGCCCGTGCCGCGGTCGCCGCGGGTGCCCGGGTGCAGCGCGCCCTGGAGATCCTCGGCGAGGAGGTGCCCGAGCACCTCGCCGCCGCCGGCCGGCTCCGCATGGAGCACAAGCAGGCCTCCCTGGAGGAGCTGGGCGCGCTCGCCGACCCGCCGCTGACCAAGGACGCCGTGGCCGGCCGGATCCGCCGGCTCCTCGCGATGGCCGACAAGCGGGCGCAGGACCTGGGCATCCCCGGGACCGAGTCCAACCTGACGGAGGAGCTCGACGACAGCCTGGTCGGCTGACCCCGAGCCGTCGCCGTACGGAAGCGGGAACGCGGACGTACGGAACCTCGAACTCCGCGCTGCCGGTGCCTTTCTGAGGCACCGGCAGCTTTTTCGTACACCCGCGAGGCACCCTTGACAGTCCCATGAGCGCCCAAGAGCCTGGCGTCTGTTCGCCTTCGTGACAGACAACAGCAAGGGGGGCTCATGAGACGCAGAGCGAGATCGATCCTCGCCGCGGCTTCACTGCTGATCGCCGGAGTGGCGGCGGCACCCGTCGCCGGAGCACAGCCGAACGACCGGGACGGCGGGGACGCCCTCTCCGTCTGGCGCGCCGAGGTCACCCAGGAGCAGGTTCCGCTGCTCCTGGAGGCCGGCGCCGACGCCCATGAACTCACCGAGCAGGTCCCGGCGAAGGGCTCAGCGACGGTCGAGCTCTTCCTCACCGGCCGGCAGGCCGGGCGGCTGCGCGGCCAGGGCGTCGAGATCGCCGAGCACAACCTCACCGCGCAGGCCGAGAAGCGGGTCGCCGCGGCCGGGGACGGCGTCTTCCGCCCGTACGGAGGCCCGAACGGCCTCAAGCAGGAGATCCTGGACACCGCGCGGGCCAACCCCGGCCTCACCAAGGTCGTCTCCATCGGCAAGACCGTCAACGGGCAGGACATCCTCGCCCTCAAGCTGACCAAGGGCGCGCGGAAGGCCAAGGACGGCTCGAAGCCCGCCACGCTGTACATGTCCAACCAGCACGCGCGCGAGTGGATCACCCCGGAGATGACCCGGCGGCTGATGCACCACTACCTCGACCACTACGGCAAGGACGAGCGGATCACCCGCATCGTCGACTCCACCGAGCTGTGGTTCGTGCTCTCCGCCAACCCGGACGGCTACGACTACACGCATGCCGACCCGGCCAACCGGCAGTGGCGCAAGAACCTCCACGACAACGACGGCGACGGGAGGATCGGCCCCGGCGACGGCGTCGACCTCAACCGCAACTTCGCCTACAAGTGGGGCTACGACAACGAGGGTTCGTCCCCCGACCCGGCCGACGAGACCTTCCGCGGCAAGGGCCCCATGTCGGAGCCCGAGACGAGGGCCCTCGACGCCTTCCAGAAGCGGATCGGCTTCGCGTACGGCGTCAACTACCACTCGGCCGCCCAACTCCTGCTGTACGGCGTCGGCTGGCAGGTCGCCACCGACACCCCCGACGACGTGGCCCTCAAGGCCCTCGCCGGCACCCCGCAGAACTCCGCCGTGCCCGGCTACCGGCCGCAGGTCTCCTCGGAGCTGTACATCACCAACGGCGAGGCGGACGGGCACGCCGCCAACGTCAACGGGATGCAGATGTTCACCCCGGAGATGTCGACCTGCGCCACCGCCTCCCGCGTCGACCCGAACGACGCGTGGAACCCGGGCGACTGCGCCTCCGTCTTCACCTTCCCCGACGACGAGAAGCTGATCCAGGCCGAGTTCGCCAAGAACATCCCCTTCGCGCTCGCCGTCGCCGAGACGGCCGCCCACCCGGACCGGCCCGTCTCCCCGGTCGGCATCGACGCCCCGGACCTCACCCCGAAGACCTTCACCACCTCCTACGCCCGCGGCGCGGAGCAGGAGGTCGCCGTCACCGCCCGCAAGTCGCTGCGCGGCAAGACCCTGAAGTACCGGATCAACGGCGGCCGCACCCACAGCGAGGAGCTCGACGCCTGGAAGGGCGGCGAGACCTTCGGCGGCGACGACAACCTCTACTTCGACGAGTACCGCGCCGAGGTCGAGGGAGCCCGCCCCGGCGACTCCGTCGAGGTCTGGTTCACCGCCCGCACCCGTGAGGGCCGGGCCACCTCCTCCGCCCCCTTCACGTACAAGGTCGCCGAGCGGCCCCGCGGCGACGTGCTCGTCCTCGCCGACGAGGGCGGCACCACGGCGGCCACCCACACCGCCGCGTACGTCCAGGCGCTCGCCGGCAACGGCCGCAAGGCCGCCGTCTGGGACGTCGCCACCCAGGGCGCCCCGGACGCCCTCGGCGTCCTCTCCCACTTCCGCACCGTCGTCTGGTACACCGCCGCGGAGCGCCCCTCCGGCGGCGCCCAGCTCGCCGTCCGCGCCTACCTCAACGAGGGCGGCAAGCTGATCAACGCCGGTGAGAAGTCCGGCGGGCTCACCCAGGTCGGCCGGGCCGAGTCCAACGACTTCGCCCAGTACTACCTCGGCGCCTACCACCGCGCGGGCCTCAAGAACCCGCCCGCCTTCGCCGGCACGGGCGCCTTCGCGGGCACCGGCGCCACGCTCGGCGCCGTCGCCGACAACCCGCTCGACAACGCGGGCGCGTACACCGTCACCTCGGACACGCTGAAGCCGGAGCAGTTCCCGCAGTTCGCGAGCAGCGCCTCCGCCGGCGACTACCCGGGCATCCGCACCCCCTTCGAGCCCGCCGAGGGCACGTCCTTCGCGGCCGTCAAGCACGCCGACGACACCTGGGCCCGGCTCGCCAGGACCGTCGACCTCACCGGCGTCGCCGCCGCCTCGAAGCCGCGCCTGGACTTCCAGGTCAGCTACGACACCGAGCCCGGCTACGACAACCTCGTCGTCGAGGCCCACACCGTCGGCCAGGACGACTGGACGACCCTGCCCGACGCCAACGGCGGCACCTCCGCCGAGCCCCCGGCCGACTGCGGCGAGGGCTACTACCTCCGCGGCCACCCCTTCCTCGCCCACTACCTCACCGTCGGCGAGGACGGCTGCGCGGCCACCGGCACCACCGGCGCCTGGAACGCCTTCACCGGCCCCTCCAACGGCTGGCGGCAGGCCTCCGTCGACCTGAGCGCCTGGGCGGGCAAGAAGGTCGAGCTCGCCGTCTCGTACATCTCGGACCCCGGTACGGGAGAGATGGGCGCCTTCGTCGACGACACCCGGCTCGTCACCGGGACCACCACCGAGGCGGAGGGCTTCGAGACCTCCCTCGGCGCCTGGTCCGCTCCGGGCGCCCCGGCCGGCAGCCCCGGCAACGCCTCCGACTGGACGCGCTCCGGGGCCCTCTTCCACTCCCAGGCCGCGGTCACCACCCGCGACACCGTCCTCCTCGGCTTCGGCCTGGAGCACGTGCCCGGCACGGCGGAGCGCGCACGGCTCCTCGGCCGCGCCCTCGGGGCTCTCCGGCGCTGACGGAGAGTAGCGGGGACAAAGGTCCCAAGGCGGCCCGTACCCGTTGGTAGGCACGGGCCGTCGGCCGTTTTCCCTCACTTTCCGGGCTCGTACGGCTGCGCGCGATGTCACTCGCGGGCAGCCGGGGAGGTAGGGTCGTAAGCGGTCGGGGACATCCCAAAAAACAAAAATCTCGCCGGCGTCGATACACCGGCGTTCCTAACGAGGAGATCGGTTCGTGACGATCCGCGTAGGCATCAACGGCTTTGGCCGCATCGGCCGGAACTATTTCCGCGCGCTCCTTGAGCAGGGTGCTGACATCGAGATCGTGGCTGTCAACGACCTGGGTGACACCGCGACCACCGCGCACCTGCTGAAGTACGACACCATCCTGGGCCGCCTCAAGGCCGAGGTGACCCACACCGCCGACACCATCACCGTCGACGGTCACACCATCAAGGTGCTGTCCGAGCGCGACCCGGCCGACATCCCCTGGGGCGACCTGGGCGTCGACATCGTCATCGAGTCGACCGGCATCTTCACGAAGAAGGCCGACGCCGCGAAGCACCTCGCCGGCGGCGCCAAGAAGGTCCTCATCTCGGCTCCGGCCACCGACGAGGACATCACCATCGTCATGGGCGTCAACCAGGACAAGTACGACCCCGCGCAGCACGACGTCATCTCCAACGCGTCCTGCACCACCAACTGTGTCGCGCCGATGGCCAAGGTCCTCGACGAGAACTTCGGCATCGTCAAGGGCCTCATGACGACGGTCCACGCGTACACCAACGACCAGCGCATCCTGGACTTCCCGCACAAGGACCTGCGCCGCGCCCGCGCCGCCGCGGAGAACATCATCCCGACCACGACGGGCGCCGCCAAGGCCACCGCCCTGGTCCTCCCGCAGCTCAAGGGCAAGCTCGACGGCATCGCCATGCGCGTCCCGGTCCCGACCGGTTCCGCCACCGACCTGGTCGTCACCCTCGACCGCGAGGTCACCAAGGACGAGGTCAACGCCGCGTTCAAGAAGGCCGCCGACGGTGGCGACCTCAAGGGCATCCTGTTCTACACCGAGGACCCGATCGTCTCCTCGGACATCGTCAGCGACCCGGCGTCCTGCACCTTCGACGCCTCCCTGACGATGGTCCAGGAAGGCAACACGGTCAAGATCCTCGGCTGGTACGACAACGAGTGGGGCTACTCCAACCGTCTCGTCGACCTCACCGTCTTCGTCGGCGGCCAGCTCTAAGCTTCAGGGCGGGTTTTCGATGGGAGCAGGGCTCGGGCAGCGCAACGTCGCGCTGTGCGAGCCCTGTTTGTGTGCTCCACCGCGTACCAAGGAGTCTGTTAACAGATGAAGACGATCGACGAGCTGCTCGAAGCCGGCGTCGAAGGCAAGCGCGTGTTCGTGCGTGCCGACCTCAACGTGCCGCTCGAAGGCACCAAGATCACCGACGACGGCCGCATCCGCGCCGTCGTCCCCACGGTGAAGGCGCTCGCCGACGCGGGTGCCCGCGTCGTGGTCGCCTCGCACCTGGGCCGCCCCAAGGGTGCCCCGGACCCGGCGTTCTCGCTCGCCCCGGCCGCCACGCGGCTCGGCGAACTGCTGGGCACCGAGGTCGCGTTCGCGACCGACACCGTCGGCGACTCGGCCACGGCGACCGTCGCGGGCCTCGCCGACGGCGACGTGGCCGTCATCGAGAACCTCCGCTTCAACGCCGGCGAGACCTCGAAGGACGACGCCGAGCGCGGCGCCTTCGCGGACGCCCTGGCCTCCCTCGCCGACCTGTACGTCGGCGACGGCTTCGGCGCCGTGCACCGCAAGCACGCCTCGGTCTTCGACCTCCCGGCGCGCCTCCCTCACGCCGCCGGCTACCTCATCGCCACCGAGGTCGGCGTCCTGAAGAAGCTCACGGACGAGGTCCAGCGGCCGTACGTGGTCGTGCTCGGCGGCGCCAAGGTCTCCGACAAGCTCGGTGTGATCGACCACCTCCTGGAGAAGGCCGACCGCATCCTCATCGGCGGCGGCATGGCGTACACCTTCCTCAAGGCCAAGGGCCACGAGGTCGGCATCTCGCTGCTCCAGGAGGACCAGGTCCCGACGGTCCTGGAGTACCTGGCGCGTGCCGAGAAGCGCGGCGTGGAGTTCGTGCTCCCCGTCGACGTGCTGGTCTCGGCCGACTTCCCGGACCTGAAGACCAAGGCTCCGGCCAACCCCACCACGGTCGCCGCGGACGCCATCCCGGCGGACCAGGAGGGCCTGGACATCGGTCCGGAGACCCGTAAGCTCTACGCCTCGAAGCTCGCCGACGCGGCCACCGTCTTCTGGAACGGGCCGATGGGCGTCTTCGAGCACCCCGACTACGCCGAGGGCACCAAGGCCGTCGCCCAGGCGCTCGTCGACTCCCCGGCCTTCACGGTGGTCGGCGGCGGCGACTCCGCCGCGGCCGTCCGGATCCTGGGCTTCGACGAGAATGCCTTCGGCCACATCTCGACCGGCGGCGGCGCCTCCCTCGAATACCTCGAGGGCAAGAAGCTCCCCGGCCTCGTCGCACTGGAGGACTGACCCCCTTATGACCACGCGCACCCCGCTGATGGCGGGCAACTGGAAGATGAACCTCAACCACCTCGAGGCCATCGCCCACGTCCAGAAGCTCGCCTTCGCCCTGACCGACAAGGACTACGACGCCTGTGAGGTCGCGGTCCTGGTTCCCTTCACCGACCTGCGGTCCGTCCAGACCCTGGTCGACGGCGACAAGCTCAAGATCAAGTACGGCGCCCAGGACATCTCGGCGCACGACTCCGGTGCCTACACCGGCGAGATCTCGGGCCTGATGCTGTCCAAGCTGAAGGCCGCCTACGTCGCCGTCGGCCACTCCGAGCGCCGCCAGTACCACGCCGAGAACGACGAGGTCTGCAACGCCAAGGTGAAGGCCGCCTTCAAGCACGGCGTGACCCCGATCCTCTGCGTCGGCGAGGGCCTGGACGTCCGCAAGGCGGGCGACCAGGTCGCGTACACCCTGGCCCAGCTCGACGGCGGTCTGAAGGACGTCCCGGCCGAGCAGGCCGAGACGATCGTGATCGCGTACGAGCCGGTGTGGGCCATCGGCACCGGCGAGGTCGCCACGCCCGAGGACGCCCAGGAGGTCTGCGGGGCGATCCGCGGCCGCCTCGCGGAGCTGTACTCGCAGGAGCTGGCCGACAAGGTCCGCATCCAGTACGGCGGCTCGGTCAAGGCCGGCAACGTCGCCGCGATCATGGCGCAGCCGGACGTCGACGGCGCCCTGGTGGGCGGCGCGGCGCTGGACGCCGACGAGTTCGTCAAGATCGTGCGCTTCCGCGACCAGTGAGTATGCGGTAGCGGAGTTACGTCGTACCCTTGCGGGGGTCGGGCAGGTGCCCGGCCCCCGTCCGTATAAGTCCGAGGAAGTTGGTCCAGCCGTGGTTATGGGGTTCTCGATCGCCCTGATCGTCTTCAGCGCGCTGCTGATGCTGCTCGTGCTGATGCACAAGGGGAAGGGCGGCGGCCTCTCCGACATGTTCGGTGGCGGCATGCAGTCCTCCGTCGGCGGCTCCTCGGTCGCCGAGCGGAACCTTGACCGGATCACGGTCGTGGTCGGTCTGCTCTGGTTCTCCTGCATTGTGGTACTTGGTCTGCTGATGAAGTTGGACCGGTAACTCCAATCACTGGACGCGCGTTGGGCCTTACGTAGACTGGGGCATCTTCGAGCACCATCACGCAGGGAGTTACGACCGTGGCAAGTGGCAACGCGATCCGGGGAAGCCGGGTCGGAGCGGGGCCGATGGGGGAGGCCGAGCGGGGCGAGTCGGCACCGCGCCTCCGCATCTCCTTCTGGTGCTCGAACGGGCACGAGACGCAGCCGAGCTTCGCCAGCGACGCGGCGGTCCCGGATACCTGGGACTGCCCGCGCTGCGGCTTCCCGGCAGGTCAGGACCGGGACAACCCGCCGGACCCGCCGCGCACGGAGCCGTACAAGACCCACCTCGCCTATGTGCGTGAGCGGCGCAGCGACGCGGACGGCGAGGCCATCCTCGCCGAGGCGCTGGCCAAACTGCGCGGCGAGATCTGAAGCGTGGTGTGACGGTGTGACGAACGGGCCTTGCCCGCGAACTCGATTCGCGGGCGGGGCCCGTTCGGCGTTCGCGCCCGCCTTCGCGTCGACCGCTCCCCAGATCAATTAGGTTTGGGGGTGCAGCGGGGCAGACAAGCAGTATTGAGAAGAAGTGGGCGATGTCCGAGATGACCAGCGAAGGCCGTACCAGGCTCAACCGGCTGCCCGAGTGGGCGGCCCTCGGCAAGCACCGTGAGCAGCTGGGCGAGACCCATCTGCGCGAACTGTTCGCCGCCGACCCGGAGCGGGGCACCCGCAACACCCTGCGTGTCGGCGACCTCCACCTGGACTACTCCAAGCACCTCGTCACCGACGAGACGCTGACCCTGCTGCGCGAACTCGCCGCCGTCACCGGCGTCGCCGAGCTCCGCGACGCCATGTTCCGCGGCGAGAAGATCAACACCACCGAGGACCGCGCTGTCCTCCATACCGCGCTGCGCGCCCCCCGCGGGGCCGTCGTCGAGGTCGACGGGGAGAACGTCGTCCCCGGCGTCCACGCCGTCCTCGACCAGATGGGCGCCTTCGCCGACAAGGTCCGCGCGGGCGAGTGGACCGGCCACACCGGCAAGCCGATCAAGAACATCGTGAACATCGGCATCGGCGGCTCCGACCTCGGCCCCGCCATGGCCTACGAGGTCCTGCGCTCCTACACCCGGCGGGACCTGACGTTCCGTTTCGTCTCCAACGTCGACGGCGCCGACCTCCACGAGGCCGTCCGCGACCTCGACCCCGCCGAGACGCTGTTCATCGTCGCCTCGAAGACCTTCACCACCATCGAGACGATCACCAACGCCACCTCCGCCCGCACCTGGCTCCTCACCGGGCTGCGGGCCGGTCAGGAGGCCGTCGCCAAGCACTTCGTGGCCCTCTCGACCAACGCCGAGAAGGTCGAGGAGTTCGGCATCGACACCACGAACATGTTCGAGTTCTGGGACTGGGTCGGCGGCCGCTACTCCTACGACTCCGCCATCGGCCTCTCCCTGATGATCGCCATCGGCCCGGAGCGCTTCCGCGAGATGCTCGACGGCTTCCACCTCGTCGACGAGCACTTCCGCACCGCCGCGCCCGAGGAGAACGCGCCGCTGCTCCTCGGCCTCCTCGGCGTCTGGTACGGCGCCTTCTTCGACGCCCAGTCGCACGCCGTCCTGCCGTACTCCCACTATCTGTCCAAGTTCACCGCCTACCTCCAGCAGCTCGACATGGAGTCCAACGGCAAGTCGGTGGACCGCGAGGGCAAGCGCGTCGACTGGCAGACCGGACCGGTCGTCTGGGGCACCCCCGGGACCAACGGGCAGCACGCCTACTACCAGTTGATCCACCAGGGCACCAAGGTCATCCCCGCCGACTTCATCGGCTTCGCCCGTCCCGTCGACGACCTGCTGCCCGGGCTCGTCGCCCAGCACGACCTGCTCATGGCCAACTTCTTCGCCCAGACCCAGGCGCTCGCCTTCGGCAAGACGCCCGAGGAGGTACGGGCCGAGGGCGTCGCCGAGGAACTCGTCCCGCACAAGACCTTCCAGGGCAACCACCCGACCACCACGATCCTCGCCGAGGCACTCACCCCCTCCGTCCTCGGCCAGCTGATCGCGCTCTACGAGCACAAGGTCTTCGTCCAGGGCGCCATCTGGAACATCGACTCCTTCGACCAGTGGGGCGTCGAACTCGGCAAGGTCCTCGCCAAGAAGATCGAGCCGGTCCTGACGGAGGGCGAGGGAGCCGAGCAGCTCGACAGCTCCACCGCGGGGCTCGTCTCCGTCTACCGCTCGCTGCGCGGACGGTAACCTCCTAATGATGTTGTCAAGCCGTCGCAGTGACGGGTAGGACGCTTTGGTAGCACTGTCCGTCACGGATGAGGGCCCAGAGGACGTTCACGC
>NZ_JBWKFA010000003.1:0-279090 GCF_056435185.1 Streptomyces sp. NPDC044003
GCCGTCGGCGGTGATCAGCGTGGACAGGATCTTCACGGCCGTCGTCTTGCCCGCGCCGTTCGGGCCGAGCAGCGCGAAGATCGTGCCCTCGGGGATGCGGAGATCGATGCCGTCGAGCACGACCTTGTCGCCGTAGGACTTGCGGAGGCCGGTCGCGGAGACGGCGGCCGACGACGGGCGGCCGTCGGCCTGGCCGGGCATGGGCATGACAGAAGAAGGCATGGGGCCCTCCTGAGGAAGGGTGAGGGGATGGGGTGAGGTGGGGACCGGCCGGTCGGCGAGGTGGTGCTCAGGCCCTGGCGCGGCGGATGTCGATGTTGCCGTGCTTGGTGCGGGCGCGGACCTCGACGGTGTCCTCGGTCTTCGCCGGGGTCTCGGACGCGGTGAGCGCGTTGCGCACCTGGCCGGAGGCCGAGTGGGCGTCGAGCCAGGCGGCGACACCCTCGCGGATGCCGACCTCGATGGCGCCGTAGGAGGTCTCCAGCTGGACGCTGCCGCTCGCCACCTCGCCGATGCGCAGGGTGCCGTGGGCGGTGGTGGCGACGACCGAGGCCTCGGCGCGGTCGACCTCGATGTCACCGTTGGCGCCGCTCACCCGCAGGTCGCCCGTGACGGCGCGGACGGTCGTGGTGCCGTGCGAGTTCTTGAGGATGGCGGGGCCGTCGACGAGGCCGACGCGCAGGCTGCCGGAGCCGGTGGTGATCTCGGCCCTGCCCTCGACCCGGTCCACGGTGATCGAGCCGTGCGAGGCGGTCAGGTGCAGCGGGCCGGTGGTGTCGAAGCGGGCGTCGCCGGCCGAGGTCTTCACGCGGACCTCGCCGAGCCGGCCCTCGCCGAGCACCTGGGTCCAGGCGCCGGTCAGTTCGACCCGCGAGTCGGCGGGGAGTTCGACCGTGACGTCGACGACGCCGGTGCGTCCGAACATGTTGGACTTCGGCGTCCTGACGGTCAGTACGCCGCTCGCGTACGTGACCTCGGTCTGGTCGGCCGTCTTCACGTCCAGGTCCTTCTTGGGGTTGCGCGCCCGCACCTCGACGACGGTGTCGGCGCGGTCGCCCGCGATGAACTGGATGGAACCGGCCTCCACGCGCGCCGTGGCCGAGATCGGTTCGGGAGTGTTGAAAGAAGGCATGGCTGTCCCGTCCTCTTGAGTCTTCAGGTCGTCCCCGCAGGTGGGACGTGGTGTCGGTGAAGTGGTGCGGGTGGTGCGGTGCGGGCCGTGGGCGTGGCTAGCGCACCCAGCCCGTGATGCTCTGTCCGAAGGTCTGGGGCTTCTCCGGGGTACGCGGTCGGGTGCCGCCGCCGACCGCGGCCGACACGGCCCGCACGAGCCACGCGTTGACCGACAGGCCCTCGCGGGCCGCGGCCTCCTCGGCGCGGGTCTTGAGGTGGGCCGGCAGGCGCAGGTTGACACGGGCGGTGCCGCCTTCGTCGCCCTCGGCGAGAGCCGGTGCCGGCAGCGGTTCGGCGGCGGTGTCCGGCTCCACGGGGGCGCCGATGGCGGCCGGGAGCGTCACCAGGAAGTCGGGGTCGAGGCCCCGGAGCCGTACGTCGACCGAACCGGGAGCGAGTTCACGGGTGATCTCGTCGGTCGCGGCGGAGAGCACGTTGAGCATGGTCAGCCGGGCCGCCGACTCCAGGGGAGCGGTGAGGCGCTCGGCCAGCTCGCGTGCCTCTTCGCCACCGGCTTCGGCGGCCACCGCGAGTTCGCGGCGGAGGTTGTCGACATACGGGGTGAGGTCCATGACGTCATGATGGCACCACTATGGCGCCATGTGCAAGCGCTGCGGTGAAGTCAAGGGGGTGTTCGTTGCTGAAACCTGCTCCGACCTGCGTAAACGTGATGGCGTCTTGGTGGATCTGCGTGGTGTCGGATGGATGTGACTGTGGCTGGTGATGCGAAATGGCGCCATGTGGCACCAGCTGGTGCCACATGGCGCCATCTCAGGGGCGGGCGGGTCAGTTCACGCCGCGTCCCGCACCCTGCCCGTGAACTCCGGGCCCGGGACCGGCTCCCACGTCTCGTCGTGCGTGAACAGCTGGGCCCGGAGGGACTCCATCGGCTCCGCCACCCCGTCCCGGACGGTGGGGACGGTCACCAGTGCGGTCGTCTCACCGGCGGGGACGGAGAACCACAGGCTTGTGCCGTCCTCCGTCACACCGGACAGCGGCCGGGCCGGATTCGGCACCCCGCCGAACTGCTCCTCCAGCCAGGCCGGGTCGACGTCCGCCGTGGAGAGCTCCGGGCCGTCGGTCACCGGCTTGAGGCGGATCTGGCCCGAGATCTCGGCATCGGCAGGCTCGGAGAGCGTCACCTTCCAGCTCAGCGCCGAGCCCTCGGTCACGTCGTCGGCGACGGGCGTCGGGCGCACGGTGGGCATGGCGTCGTCGTTCCGTGCGGTCACGCCGCCCCGGTGCGCTCCGACGACAGTGCCGCGCACCGCCTTGACGAAGGCGTCGTGCCGCACGTCGTAGCCGTAGCGCCTGTTGCCCCGCACCTCGACCGGCACGTCGATGTCATGGCGTCCTGGACGCACCGTCACGGTGCGGGACGTGACCTGGTCGGTGCCCGGCACGGGCACGAACAGGCGGACCTGACCGCTGCCCCGGCCGGAGACCGTCACCGGCACCCGGTAGGTCCGGACCCCGGAGTTCCCCTCCGCGACCGTCAGGCGGCCGACGTCGACGCGCGTGAGGGGTGCCGGGTTCACCGCCGGGGTGCCGGGACGCCAGCCCCACGCGTCCATCAGCCAGGCGCTGCCGGCGCCGCCGCGCGGGGTCAGTTCGAGCGCGCCGATCCGCTTCAGGTCCAGGCCCGCCCGGGCCGCCGCGGCCAGCGGTACGCGGATCTCGCGGCTCCAGTACGCGGCCGTGCGCGGGCTGCCGGGCAGTCCGTCGACGCGGGTGCGGCCCAGGGCCGCGCGGCGGCCCGAGGCGTCGGTCAGGGCGACGTCCAGTTCGGTGCCGGTGCTGTTCGGCGGGACGATCACGCGCAGCGCCAGGGACTCGGCGCCCGCGAGGGAGACCGGACGCGCCGAGTGGACCGCGACCGGGCTTCCCGTGCCCGTCCACTTCATGGCCACGGCGTCGCGGCCCGGTTCGGGAGAGGCCTCCCAGTACGCGAAGTGCGGCGACCAGCCCGCCTCGGGCGCGAGGCAGGCGCGGGCGGCGTCCGGGTCGATCTGGGCGCACAGCCGGCCGCCGCCGGAGACGGTGACCGAGGAACCCGGCAGGAACGCCGGGGTGCGGTGGGCGCCGACGGCGTGGGTGAGGACCCGCGCCGGTCCCGCCGAGGGCGCGCGGCGGCCGGTGCCGTCGAGCAGCGGCCGGACCGCGTCGTCACCCCCGACGAACAGCCGGGCGGAGGCCGCGATGTAGGTGGCGCCCGCGGCCTGCTGCTGCGTGGCCGTCAGCCGGGTCGCGGTGCCGGGGGAGCAGACCGGGTCGGCCCCGTCCTCGGACGAGAAGTCGTCGATGGCCGGTGCCTTCGCCTGCCCCGGAGTCCACTCGCTGTTGAAGAAGTTGTGGTTGGCGCCGACGAAATAGGCCGCGCTGTGCAGGGCGGCGCCCTTGCTGACACCACGGGTGCCGTCGACGTAGATCTGGCCCTGGAGGTCGAACACGTCGCCGTCACAGCCAGGCAGGATGGTCGTGGAGGGCACGTCGGGAGCCGGGTTCTGGCCGAACACCGTGGGCCCGATGAGGACATTGCCGCGGATCTTCCACCGTACGGGGCCCCGGTAGCCGTCCTGGGCGGCGGGCGGCGGGTTCAGGCTGTCGAGCGCGGCCCGGTTGACACCCTCGCCGCCCCGGGAGTGGCCGACCAGGAGCACCCGCGAGAGGTCGGCGGGCGCGGTCTTCCGTACGGCCGCGGGGGCGCCGGCCCGGTGCGCGGACCAGTCCGCCCAGCGGGCGAGGTGCAGCCGGACCAGGGAGGAGCGGGCCTGGGCGCCGGCGTCCTCCAGGTCCCCGTCCTGGCCGTTGATGCCGTTCGCGGCGATGGACACCGTCACGTACCCCTGGGAGGCCAGGAGCCGTTGGGTGCGCAGATAGCCCTGCTCGCTGGGGATCGGCCGCGTGCCCGCCGGGCACGGCCAGGTGATCCGGACGTCCTCCGTCCCGGGGGTGTAGCAGGTGTCGTGGCGGCCGTGCAGGAAGAGGGCGACCGGTCGCTTCCCCGGCGCTCCGGCCGGGCCGACGACGGTGGCGCGCATCTCGACGGGCTGCGGGAGGCCGGGCAGGCGTACGGAGCTGAGAGCGTACTCGCCGCTGACGGTCCGGTAGCGGCCCGGGACTCCGGGGTCGACCGGGTTCGCGGGGAGCGGGGCCGGCGGGACGGCGGCGGGGGCGAGGGGCCGCTCGGTGGCGGCATCGGCGCGTCCCGCCGCGTCCAGTCGCCGCCCGCCGGCCGTCACCCGCAGTTGCATGCCTTCTTCGAGCCGTACGTCCCCGAGGGGCAGGGCGAAGGAGCGCCCGTCCGGCCGGGCGACCGGGCGGCCGAGGAGCCGGTCGCCGGCGTGGAACTCGACCCGGGCGTCGCCCGCGGGGATGCGTTCGGGCGCCGTCCAGACCAGCTGCCTGTCCGCACCGGTTCCGGTGACCTGCCAGCCCTCGGGGAGGGTGAGGTCCCCGAGCCGGCTCCCCTGGGACGCCGCAGAGGACGGTTCGGTCTGCGGTGATCCGGGTGAAGGCTGCGCGGACGCCGGCCAGGGCGACGCCGCCGTCAGCGCGAGTAACGCCACGGCGGTGGTCACGCCGCGTGTGACACGTATCAAAGCGGTCTTCCTCACGATCGGTCTCTTCGTGGCAGCGGGAGGAGGCCGGTCGCCCGGCCTCCCCGGTGCCACTCTCGTTTCGTGAGGACGGTGAACGACACCCGTCGGTTGTCTCATGCGGCGTCAGAAGAGCGATACGGGACGGGTGTCGGCGACGAGAAGGGCCGGCCCGGGTGGCGTGGAAGCCACCCGGGCCGGCCCCGGTGTCACGGTGAGGATCAGGCGATGTCGAACCGGTCCAGGTTCATCACCTTGTCCCACGCCGACACGAAGTCCTGCACGAACTTCGCCTTCGCGTCGTCGCTCGCGTAGACCTCGGCCAGCGCGCGGAGCTCGCTGTTGGAGCCGAAGACCAGGTCGGCCCGGCTGCCCGTCCACTTGACCGCGCCGGTGACCGTGTCACGGCCCTCGAAGGTGTTCTGGTCGGCGGAGGTGGACTTCCATTCCGTGCCCAGGTCGAGCAGGTTGGCGAAGAAGTCGTTCGTCAGCCTGCCGGGCGTCTCGGTGAGGACACCGAGCGAGGACTGCGGCTGGGTGACGCCCAGGGCGCGCAGGCCGCCGACGAGGACGGTCAGCTCGGGCGCGCTCAGGGTGAGCAGGTTCGCCTTGTCGATGAGCAGGTACTCGGCCGGGAGGCGGTTGCCCTTGCCCAGGTGGTTGCGGAAGCCGTCCGCGGCCGGCTCCAGGGCGGCGAAGGACTCGACGTCCGTCTGCTCCTGGGCGGCGTCCACACGGCCCGGCGTGAACGGCACCTCGACGGAGTGGCCCGCGTCCGCGGCCGCCTTCTCGACCGCCGCGACGCCCGCGAGGACGACGAGGTCGGCGAGGGAGACCTGCTTGCCGCCGCTCTGCGCGGAGTTGAAGGACTCCTGGACGCCCTCCAGGACGCGCAGCACCTGCGCCAGCTCGTCCGGGTTGTTGACCTCCCAGTTGCGCTGCGGCTCCAGGCGGATGCGGCCGCCGTTGGCGCCACCGCGCTTGTCGCTGCCGCGGAAGGAGGCGGCGGCGGCCCAGGCGGCGGAGACCAGCTGGGTGACCGTGAGGTCCGAGCCGAGGATCTTCTCCTTGAGGGAGGCGATGTCCGCGGCGTCGACGAGCTCGCCGGTGCGCGCCGGCAGCGGGTCCTGCCAGAGGAGCTCCTCGGACGGGACCTCGGGGCCGAGGTAACGGACGACCGGGCCCATGTCGCGGTGGGTGAGCTTGTACCAGGCGCGGGCGAAGGCGTCCGCGAACTCCGCCGGGTTCTCGTAGAAGCGCCGCGAGATCTGCTCGTAGACCGGGTCGAAGCGCAGCGACAGGTCGGTGGTGAGCATGGTCGGGAGGTGCTTCTTCTCCGGGTCGTACGCGTCCGGGATGATCGCCTCGGCGTTCTTGGCGACCCACTGGTGGGCGCCCGCCGGGCTCTTGCTCAGCTCGTACTCGTACGCGAAGAGGTTCTTGAAGAAGCCGTTGCCCCACTGGGTCGGCGTGGTGGTCCAGGTGACCTCCAGACCACTGGTGATGGCGTCGGGGCCCTTGCCGGAGCGGAAGGTGCTCTTCCAGCCGAGGCCCTGCTCCTCCAGGGAGGCGGCCTCCGGGTCCGCGCCCACGTTGTCCGCCGGGCCGGCGCCGTGGGTCTTGCCGAAGGTGTGGCCGCCCGCGATGAGGGCGACGGTCTCCTCGTCGTTCATCGCCATCCGGCGGAAGGTCTCGCGGATGTCGCGGGCCGCGGCGACCGGGTCCGGGTTGGCGTTCGGGCCCTCCGGGTTGACGTAGATGAGGCCCATCTGCACCGCGCCGAGCGGGTTCTCCAGCTCGCGGTCGCCGGTGTAGCGCTCGTCGCCGAGCCAGGTGGTCTCCGGGCCCCAGTACACGTCCTCGTCGGGCTCCCACACGTCCGCGCGGCCGCCGGCGAAGCCGAAGGTCTCGAAGCCCATCGACTCCAGGGCGACGTTGCCCGCGAGGATCATGAGGTCGGCCCAGGAGATGTTCTGGCCGTACTTCTTCTTCACCGGCCACAGCAGACGGCGCGCCTTGTCCAGGTTGCCGTTGTCCGGCCAGCTGTTCAGCGGAGCGAACCGCTGCTGTCCGGCGCCGGCGCCGCCGCGGCCGTCGCTGATGCGGTAGGTGCCGGCGCTGTGCCAGGCCATGCGGATCATGAACGGGCCGTAGTGGCCGAAGTCGGCGGGCCACCAGTCCTGGGAGGTGGTCAGGACCTCGGCGATGTCCTGCTTCACGGCAGGGAGATCGAGGCTCTCGAAGGCCTTCGCGTAGTCGAAGTCCTCACCGAGCGGGTTGGCCACTGCGGGGTTCTTGGCGAGGATCTTCAGGTTGAGCCGGTTCGGCCACCACTGGCTGTTGCCGCCTCCCTGGGTGGGGTGTGCGGCACGCCCGTGCGCGACGGGACAACCGCCCGCGCCCTCCGCGTTCGCGTCGGTGGGGATTGCTTCGTGGTTCTCAGACATGGGAATCCTTCCGGACCTGGCGGACACAGTGCTCAGGAAGTGCGTTCGGCGGACGGGCCTCGCGCGGGTCTCACGTGTGCTTTCTCCCGCCGTGCTGGAGTCTTCCTGTCCCTTGGCCATCTTCGAAACCGATCCTACGATGGACGTTGTCCAAGTCAAGAAGCACGCCAAGTTTGCCGATGCCGATGAGGTGAGACATGAGTGACCTGCTGGAGCGACTGCGCGCGCGTGGCTGGCGGATGACGTCCCAGCGCCGCGTGGTCGCGGAGGTGCTGGCCGGGGATCATGTGCACCTCACGGCGGACGAGGTCCACGCGCGCGCGGTCGTGCGCCTGCCGGAGATCGCCCGGGCGACGGTCTACAACACCCTCGGCGAGCTGGTGGCTCTGGGGGAGGTCGTGGAACTCTCCACGGACGGCCGGGCCAAGCGGTACGACCCGAACGCGCACCACCCGCACCAGCACCTGGTCTGCTCGAACTGCGGGATCATCCGCGACGTCCACCCGACGGGGGACCCGCTCGCCGTTCTGCCGGCCGCGGAGCGGTTCGGTTTCACGGTGTCGACGGCGGACGTCACGTACCGGGGGCTCTGTCCGGGCTGCGCCTGAGTGCGGAGAGACGGCAGGAGCCCTCCACCGGTGTCGGTGGAGGGCTCCTCCGTGTGTCCCGCTTCGGTGCGGACTACTTCAGGACGGAGAGCGCGTCCTCGTAGCTCGGCTCGTCGGCGATCTCGCCCACGAGCTGCGCGTGCAGCACCGTGTCGTTCTCGTCGAGGACGACGACGGCACGGGCGGTCAGGCCGGCCAGCGGCCCGTCCGCGATCTCCACGCCGTAGTTGGTGTGGAACTCGCGGCCGCGGAGCGTCGAGAGGTTTTTGACGTTCTCGAGGCCCTCGGCGCCGCAGAAGCGGGCCTGCGCGAAGGGCAGGTCGGCCGAGATGCAGAGGACGACCGTGTTGTCCAGCTGCCCAACCCTCTCGTTGAACGCGCGGACGGAGGAGGCGCACGTCGGGGTGTCGACGCTCGGGAAGATGTTGAGGACCTTCCGCTGACCGGCGAAGTCCTTGAGCGACTTGTCCGCCAGCCCCTCGGCGACGAGCGTGAAGTCGGGGGCCTGGCTGCCGGGGGCCGGCAGAGCGCCGTTGACCTGCACGGGGCTGCCCTTCAGCGTGACCTGGGCCATGGGGATCTCCTTCAGACGTAAGAGTGACAACGGGGGGAATCGTACGGAAGGCGGGCCCGCTCCCACGACACGGGCCGCCGTGATCATTTCCAGCCGATTCACGGATATGAACGTTCCGCCCTCGTGCGGTGGCCCTGTGGATGGGTCATGGAGGGGATCCGGCGTGAACGAGCCGTCTTGACGCCTCTGGTGCAGACCTTTAGGTTTCCCCCTCGACAGCCCTTGTCCGTTCACATACGTGAAGAAGGGGTAACTCCATGACCCGACGGTTCACCGCCCCCCTGCTCCTCGCCGGCCTCCTGGCCGCTCTGGTCGCCGCACCCGGAGGCGGCCGCGCCGAAGCCGCCCCGACCACCTTCGTCCACCCCGGCGTCCTGGTCTCCCGGGGGCAGCTCGACTTCACCCGGGAACAGGTCACCGCCGGGGCGCAGCCCTGGAAGGCTGCCTACGAGCAGATGCTGGCGAGCAAGTACGCCTCCCTCGCCCGGGTCCCGAAGCCCCGGGCGGTCGTCGAGTGCGGCTCGTACTCGAACCCCAACTACGGCTGCACCGACGAACGCGAGGACGCCCTCGCCGCGTACACGCTCTCCCTCGCCTGGTACGTCACGCGCGACAGCCGGTACGCCGAGAAGGCGATCGAGATCATGGACGCCTGGTCCGCGGTGATCACCGACCACACCAACTCCAACGCGCCCCTCCAGACGGGCTGGGCCGGCTCCTCCTGGCCGCGGGCCGCCGAGATCATCCGGTACACCTACACCGGCTGGCCGCAGGACCGCGTCGACCGCTTCAAGACCATGCTGAGGAACGTCTACCTCCCCGAGGTGACCAACGGCTCCCAGTCCAACGGCAACTGGGAGCTCAGCATGACCGAGGCGGCGATCGGCATCGCCGTCTTCCTGGAGGACCGCGCCGCCTACGACAAGGCCGTCACCAAGTTCCGCGGCCGGGTCCCCGCGTACATCTACCTCACGAGCGACGGCGCCCTGCCGAAGGCCGCGCCGGGCAGCGGGCTCGACACCCGCGACGAGATCGTCCGCTACTGGCAGGGGCAGACCACCTTCGTCGACGGCCTCACCCAGGAGACCTGCCGCGACCTCACCCACACCGGCTACGGTCTCTCCGCGATCTCGCACATCGCCGAGACGAGCCGGATCCAGGGCCAGGACCTCTACCCCGAGGTCGCCGACCGGCTGCGCCACGCCCTCGGCCTCCAGGCGAAGTACGAACTCGGCGAGCCCGTCCCGTCCTGGCTCTGCGGCGGCACCCTCAAGGACCACCTCGGACCCGTCACCGAAGTCGGCTTCAACGCGCTGCACAACCGCCTGGGGTACGCCATGACGAACACCCAGAAGCTCACCGAGACCAGCCGGCCGGCGGGCACGAACAACCTCTTCGTCGCCTGGGAGACCCTCACCCACGCAAACAACCCCCGCTGACGTCAGCCCCGGACCGCCGTGAAGCGGGACGGTGGCGCGCCGAAGGTGCGGGTGAAGGCGGCCGTGAACGCGGCCGGGGAGGCATAACCCAGGCGGCCGGAGACCTCGCTGACCGTCGCGGTACGCAGCAGGGGGACGGCCGCCAGGAGCCGGGCGCGGGACCGCCAGACGGCGGGACTCTCGCCCGTCTCCGCACGGAACCGCCGGGTGAACGCCCGCTCGCTCAGCGCGGTCACGGCCGCCCAGTCGGTGTTGGTGACCGTGGCGTCCGGCGCGGCCAGATACTCCCGGCACAGCGCCGCGAGGTCCGCGGAGGCGGGGATCCCGACATGGAAGGGGAGCGGGGAGCGCGCGGCGATCTCGTGCAGCAGCAGCGTCGCGATGGCGCCCTCACGCCCCGACAGGCTGTAGTCGGCCGCGAACTCGACCGCCGCCAGCAGCAGTTCGCGCAGCAGCGGCGGCACGTCCACGACCGTGCAGCGCACCGGCCACCACGGGACGGCGCCCGGCTCCACGTACAGACTGCGCGTGCTCACCCTGAGCATCCGGACCCGGTGCGGGGTCTCGGCCGGGATCAGGACGGCCCGCTCGGGCGGGACCGTCCACGTGCCGTCGGCGGTCTCGACGACCATGACGCCGGTCGCCCCGTAGAGGAACTGCGCCCGCCGGTGCTCGTGCCAGTCCAGCACCTGCCCGGCCGCGTAGTCGGTGCCGATCGGCAGGACGGCCCGGTCGAGATGGTCGACGGAGTCCAGCGGGATGTTCTTCACCGGACCACCGTACCGGCCGAGACGCGAAGGAATCCTGCCGACCATCGCATGCGGGAACCCTCGGCGAACTGGTGGTCTTGACCCATGGACGTGGTGATGCTGATGGCGATCGGGCTCCTCACCGGAGCGACGACGGTCTTGTTCGGGTTCGGCGGCGGGTTCGTGGCGGTTCCGGTCGTGGTGTGGGCGGACGCCGCCCTCGGGCCGACGGCCGTCCCGGTGGCCACCGCCACCTCGGCCCTGGTGATGCTCGCGAACGCCGCCTTCGCCACGGCCGTCACCCCACGGACCGTGCTCCTCGCCCTGCGCGGCAGCGGCGCGCTGCTGCCCCTGCTCGCGGCGGGCGCCTGCGCCGGGGCGTACGCCTCCCGATTCGCCCCGCCGGCCCTGGCCCGCTGGGCGTTCGTCGCCTACACCGCCCTGACCGCCCTCGACCTGCTGCTCCGGCCCGGCTTCCTCCGCGCCGCGAGCGGGCCGGGCACGGAGCCGGTGCGGGCCCCGAGACCGCTGCCGGCGACCGCGGGCGCCCCGATCGGCGCGGTCGCCGCCTTCCTCGGGGTCGGCGGCAGCGTGATGACCGTCCCCGCGCTGCGCCGGGCCGGTCACCCGATGCGCGTGGCGACCGCGCTCGCCAACCCGCTCACCCTCGCCGTCGCGCTCCCGGCCGTCGCGGTCTCCCTCGCCGGTTCCCCGCCTCCGGCCGCCACGGCCGGCGGCACCGGCCTGGTGGGCCTCGTCGACCCGTACGCGGCGGGGGCCCTGCTCCTCGGAGCCCTGCCGGTCATCGCCGTCCTGCGCCGCCGCCCGCCCCGCATCCCGGACCGCGTCCACGCGTGCGCGTACCTCGGGCTGCTCGCCCTGGTGGCTCTCGCGATGGTGCTCACCGGACCCTGAAGCCCGCCGCCCCGATCTGCCGGGGCGGCGGGCTTCAGGCCGGTCAGCTCCCTGCGCGGGACCGGTACTGCTGCCGCAGGGCGTCGAGGATCTCGGCGGCCTCCGCGAGGTCCGCCTTCCGGCAGCGCGCGGCCGCCGCCGTCAGCCGGGCGGCCGCCTCCTGGATCCGGCCGAGACCGTTCCCCTCGATCAGGGCGGCGATCCGCACGGCCTCGGCACGCGGCACCTCTCCCTCGTCCCCGCCCCGCTCATGGGCGGCGATCGCGGCCTCCGCCTCGGCGAGGGCCTCCTCGAATCGCTCCGCCTCCGCCAGGACGCGGGCCCTGCGGTAGTGCACCTCGCCGCTCTCGTACCAGGACGCGAAGCCCTCGGTGTCCTCCGGCACGGCGGCGAGCACCGCGTCCGCCCGCGCCAGGTGCTCCAGGGCCGCGTCGAGCCCCTCGGCGTTCCGGGCCGCCATGGTGAGCCGGGCGAACTCGCGCGCCATGTGCGCGATCAGGTGCGGATGCGGCGCCTCGGCGTGCGCGGCGAGAGCGCGTGCGTACGCGGTGTCCGCCGCGTCCCAGCGGTCGGCGAGCGCCAGCGTGATCGCCGCCTCGGCCGCCACCAGGGTCAGGAGCGGACCGCGGTCCTCCCACCCGGCGACGGTGTCCGCGAGCCGCAGGAACTCCTCGGCCGCGGCCAGGTGCTCCTCCAGCTCCCGCAGCCCGCGCCCGAGGTTCAGCCGCGCCTGGGCCAGCGGCCGTTCGCCGATCGTGGCGGCCGCCTCGTCGGCGAGGACGGACTCCAGTACGGCGACGGCGTCCGCCTGCTGCCCCGAGCGGCCCAGGACGTCGGCGAGCTGGAGCCGTACGTCGGTGGCCTCGTCGGGCGACCCGTCCTGGTCGAACCGCGTGGCCGCCTCCGACAGATGGCGCACGGCGCCGGCGGTGTCCCCGAGGTGCGTGGCCGCGTGGCCGAGCAGGCTGTACGTCGGAGCCAGCGGGAAGTCGGCGTCGTCGTACCGCGCGGCGTCCGCGATCGCCCGGTGCAGCAGCTCGGCCGCCTCCGCCGGCTCCTCCCGGGCGAGGAGGAACTGGGCGAGCAGGGCGCGCGGACGCCCACTGCGCCAGGGGCGCTCCGCCGCCTCGTTGTCCACCAGAGCGGCCCGCAGCTCTGCCTCGGCGCCGGCCATGTCACCGCGTCGGCCGGCCACCTCGGCGACGAACTGACGCACATTGGCCACGTGGTGGGGGAGGGAGAGGCGCTCCGCCTCGGCGCGCATCGTGCCGGCGCACTCCTCGAACCGCTCCAGGGCGGCATCGGAGAGCTCCGGGAACGTCCGCACCACCTCCTGGTACGCGGCGAACGTGCGGGAGTACAGCACGGCGAGGTACGCGAGCCGGCGGTCGAGCGCCGCCTCGTCGCCGGCCACGGCCTCGCCCTCCCCGAGTGCCCCGCCCGTGAGCGGGGCCTCGGTCGTGAGCCGCTCCGCCGCGCGCAGGACCTCGTCCAGGCCGGACCGGACCGCCTCGGCGTCCGGCAGCGCCGCGCCCTCCGTCACGTCCGGCGCGGCCGCCCACGCGAGGGCGCGGCTGCGGGTGGACAGCGCCTGCCACGGCATCCCGATGCCCTCGTAGAGGACGGTGGCCCGCTCCAGCTCGGCGATCGCCTCCGCGTCCCGGTTCGCCCGGGTGAGCGTGTACGCCCGCTGGGCGGCGAGTTCTGCCCGCAGCAGGTCCTCGGGGCCGAGCCGGTCGTCGTGGGCGGCGGACCCGTCGGCGAGCCGCTCCTCGATGCGGGACCAGAGCCGGTCGTCGCCGGGATGCCCCACACGCGCCAGACGCCGCGCCTCGCGCACCAGCTCCACGAAGTCCCCGGGAATCTCCGGCCCGGTGGCCGCGGCGGGCGCCGGGGCCGGCGCACCCGACACCGCCGGGGCGCGGACGGCGGACGCCCGCAGGCCCAGCGGCAGCGGCTCGTCGAGCAGCGGGCGGCGGGCGAGTCGCGCACCGCGCCGGTCGCCGACGGCCGAGGTGCCGTTGCGCGCGTCGAAGGCGGCGGTGAGCCGGTCCGCCTCGGCGCGGACGTGGGCGAGGAGCCCGCCCGCCGTCCAGTTCCGGCCGGGCGGGCCGGCCACGGGGGTGTCCGTGTGCCCGTCCTCGACCAGCCGGGCGAGCAGCACCTCGACGCCGGTGAGGAACTCCAGGTGGGCCAGCGGGCCGCCGTCCGCCTCGAACAGCGGACGGTTCTCCGCGAGGATCTCCAGGCCGCGCCCCTCGTTGCGGGAGAGCGCGCAGAACTCCAGGTGCAGGCCGACCTCCTCCTGCATGCCGGTGTTGCCGCGCACCCGCCGGTAGCCGGTGAGGTGGTGCGAGCGGGCCTCGTCCGCGCGGCCGAGACGCAGCAGTGGCAGCAGCGCCTGCGCCTGGCTGGCCTGCGGCTCCTCGGAGCAGGTCTGGACGTGTCCGAAGACCGGCTGCCAGGTGTCCAGGGCGCCGGCGTCGTCGCCCGCCGCCACCTGGCGCCGGGCGAAGTGCCGGGTCTCGCAGGCCTCGCAGTCGCTGAGCTCGGTCCGGGGACGGGTCGCCCACAGCTCGTGGGCCTCGACGACACCCGCGCCGGTGTGGACCGCGACGTGATAGCGCATCGCGGCCACCGGCTGCATACCGTGCCCGGCCTTCTCGTACCGGTCGCGCATCTGGTCGATCCAGCCGCGGACGGTGGGCAGCGGCAGCTCGGGCACCTGCAGCAGGGACGTCGTCACCCACTTGAAGCGCCAGAAGATCTGGTGGGCCTCCCACTGGCTGAAGGACTCGGGGGCGGTGTCCCACAGCTTGAGCAGCCGCGCGAAGACGACCGGCGACTTGCGGTGCTCGCCGGTGAACTCGTAGGCCTCCATCAGCTCCAGGAGGGCCGTCACGAGCGTGTCCGGCTTCTCGAAGGGCTCGGCGGCCTCGACGAGCTCCTCGGCGGTGATGGTCCGCTGCAGCCCGTAGGGACGGCCGTGGTTCTCGCGCAGCGCCTCGACGACGGCCTCGGGGGTGTCCAGCATCTCTACAGTTCCTTCCGGGGCTCGGTGCCGGGGGCGTCCGGGCCGGGGTGGTGCATGGCGTGGGTGAGCAGACCGATGAAGGCCCGGTTGAGCAGCGCGCTCTCGCTCGCCCGCAGCGGCCGGCGGCTGAGCAGCAGCGCCTGGCCGTAGAGGGCCTCGGCGGTCGTCACGGCCAGGCCGCGTTCGGCGATGGTGATCGCCTGCCGGACCAGCGGGTTGAGGTGGTTCAGGACGAGCTGGGCGCGCGGGGTCTCCTGGCGCAGCGAGCCGAGGATGTCGGCCCACAGTCCGTCGCTGTCGGCGGCGAGGCCGGACCTGGTCCGCTCGTGGCGCGCCTCCCGGTTGTCCAGGAGCAGAGCGGGCGCGGTGACGGGCTGGAAGTCGCGCAGGACGACGTCGCAGTCGTGGACCGCGATCGTCTCGCGGGCGATCGCGAGGAAGGCCGCGGCGCGCAGTTCGGCGGTCGGGTCGACGGCGTCGAGATGCGCGGTGACCGTGGCCGGGTCGAGGTCCGTGACCGTCGTGCCCGGACGGATCTCGGGCAGCCGGTGCACCAGGTCCCGGTCGTAGGTGTAGCCGCCGTTGACGACGCCCAGACCCGCGGCCGAGGCGATCGGCGCGACCTGACGGAACTCCTCGACGCTGCGCGCGACCAGGACCGTCGGGTGCGTCCGTACGAACTCCTCCAGGGTGACGTTGCCGTCGGTGGTCTCGAACGGCAGCCACGGCAGCACGATGCGCAGCAGCTCGTCGTCGTAGCGGGCGAGCGCCTTGACCGCCAGGTGGTGGGTGTCGATGAAGCGGTGCAGGAGCGACGGGTCGCTGGCGGCGAGCCCGGTGAGCCAGTCCCGGATCCGGTCGCCCAGCGCGTCCCGTACGGCGGACAGCGTGCCGTCCTCGTACAGCGCCTCCCGGGACGCGGTCGGCCGCAGACTGGTCGTGTCGACCACGCAGCGCACGAAGAACGCCCACTCCGGGAGCAGTTCGGGCGCCTGGTCGGTGAGCAGCATGCCCTTGAGGTGCACCCGGTGCCCCGCGCGCTGCGCCGGGCTGACGGCCGTCGGAAGCACGTACGCGACACCGCGCAGACCGGCCGCCGGCAGGTCGAGCTCGACGCTGTCGAGCGGCGTGAAGCCGAAGAGGTCACGGCAGTACGCGGTGAGGGCCTCGCGGCGCGCCAGCGGGGAGCGGTGCTCCCGCTCCCACGGCGGCGCCTCGTTGATCCGGTGGGTCTCGCCCCGGGGGCCGACGACGGTGACCTCGTGCCGCAGCAGACCGCCGTAGTGGCGGGCCAGCGACACGACCTGCTCCGGGCTCGTCCACTCGGCGTTGTCGGCGCGCGGGGTGAGACGGACGGTGGTGCCCGGCTCGGGCACGGCCGAGGCCGGCAGGGTCCGGATGGTGTAGCGGCCGTCGGAGTGGCCGCGCCACTCGACGGCGGGCGCCGACGGGTCGGCCGCGGACCGGCTCACCACGGTGATCTCGTCGGCCACGACGAAGCAGGCGAGCAGACCGATGCCGAACTGGCCGATGAACTCCCCGCGGGCGGCGTCGAGACCCGCGCCGTCCAGGGCGCCGTCGGCGGTCCGCTTGGAGCTGCGCCCGATGGTCGCGAGGAACCGGTGGACATCGGCCTCGGTCAGACCGACGCCGGTGTCCGTGACCGTGAGGGTCTCACCGGTGCGGACCGTGATGGTGCCGGGAGCCCCGGGCGTGAGCGCCTGCCGGGCGGTGATGGCGTCCACGGCGTTCTGCAGCAGCTCGCGCAGATAGACGCGGGGGCTGGAGTAGAGGTGGTGGGAGAGCAGGTCGACCAGGCCGCGCAGGTCGACCTGGAACGTGTGGGCGGACTCGGAAGGGTGCACCTGACGGAGTCTTTCGGTGGGTGCGCCCGGCCAGGGAAGGACGCGGGCGGCAAGCGGAAGGAAGGGGTACGGGAGGGCCGGCGGTTTCCCGGCCGGGGACGCGCCCGCGGTCTGCGGGACCGCAGGGACCCGGCCGGCGCGCGGCGGCGGGACGGGGTGTCCCGGCTCAGCGGCCGGCCGACGAACGCAGCTTGCTGTACGCCGCGGTGGGGTCGGAGCCGTCCAGGTAGTACCAGGGGAACTCGGTGACACGCCCCTCGGTGGCCCGGAAACACTCCCGGGCGGCGTCCCGCTCCCCGGCCAGCGAGAAGGCCATCGCGAAGGTGTTGAGGACCTGGAGCCAGGCGCCCCGCCGCACGAAGTCCGGGTGCCGGTAGGAGTGCTCGGCCGCCTCCCGCAGGGACTTCGTCACCTCGGGCCGGCGCATGTACGCGGCGTCCGCGCCCGCGTCGAGGGAGAGCCACTCCTCGATGTGCGCGACGGCGACGAGCTGCCCCAGGAGCGTGCCGCCCGGGGCGCCGAACGCGGACGCGCGCGCGAAGGCGTGCATCTCCTCGTGGGAACCGCCCCATTTGTCGCAGACCTGCTGCAACTGCTGCTGATGGGCCTCCAGGTGCTGCGGGTCGCGCCGCACCGTCGCCTCGAAGCGGCGCCGCGCGACGACCTGGCCCACTTCGAGGCCGCGCCCGGTGACCTGGAGGCCGTACCAGGGCGAGGACCACAGCGGTTCGCGCTCGGCCGCCTCGTACAGCCACTCCTCGGCCGTGCGCAGCCGCGAGTGGAACAGCTCGAACTGCGCACGCGTGACGTCCTTGGCGCGGGCGCCGGTCCGTGCCTCCCACCCCCAGCTGAGGTGGCGGATGCCGGCCACGAGCCGGGGCAGCGCCGCCTCCGGCTCCGCTTCGAGGACCTCGGTGATCCACCGCTCCACCCCCGCGGTGTCACCCACGGCCCACAGGAGCTCCGTGCGGCCCTCGCTCTCGGGGCGTGCTTCGAGCACCTCCCGCACCGTGGCCCAGTCCGCCGCGAGGGCGGCCTCCCGGACGCGGCGGACGTCCGGATCGCCGGAGTCCTTGTCCAGCCGCGCCACGGGCCGGCCCGCCCATTTCCCCAGCGTGAGCCCCCATTCACGGAGCAACGCCATGTCCCCACCCCTTGCTGTGTGCGAACGGGGCGGTCAGTGATCACCCGCCCCGTGGACGTAGTGACTATCACGCGTGACCGACAATCGCACAGCAGTTTCACTCCGGTGCCCGGCGCAGGGCGCGGACGGCCGGTACGGAGAGCATGACGGCGATCAGCACGAGGCCCATGATCGACGAGAAGAGCAGGACGCGGTCGGCGCCCACGCTGTCGGCGGCCGGGCCGGACAGGGCGCGGCCGAGCGGGATGACCATGATGGAGCCGGCGACGTCGTAGGCCGAGACACGGCTCAGGACGGCGAGGGGGATGTGCGACTGCACGCTCGTCGCCCACATGACGCCCCAGAAGGCGAACCCGCAGCCGGCCACGACCCCGGTGACCGCCGTGACGGTGAACGACCACCCGAGGGCGGGTGCCAGGGGGTTGAGGGAGAAGAAGAACATGGCGCACGCGCCCGCGACGAGCGGACGGCGCGGCCGGACCCGCATGCCGAGCAGTCCGCCGACGATCGTCCCGGCGCCGTCGGCGGAGGCGATCCAGCCGTAGCCGCTCGCGCCGTGCTGCTCGGTGAGCAGCGCCGCGCCCAGCGGCAGGGCCGGACCGAAGACGAACAGGCCGTAGACGGCCCACACGGCGATGACCCCCCACAGCCAGGAACGGGACCGGAACTCGTGCCAGCCGGTGGCGAGGCGCCGCAGGATCGGCTCGTCGCTCTCGTCCCGGGCCGTGCAGAGCTTCCGCAGCGGCGCCAGGCCGAGCGCGCTGCACGCGTAGAAGGCCGCGATGACGACGAAGGATCCGGCGACGTCCCAGTACGCCACGAGCAGGCCGGAGAGACCGGGGCCGAGCAGGGTGCAGATCGACTCGGAGATCCGCAGGAGCGCGTTGGCCCGCTGGATGTCCTCGGCGACCCGGGGCACCAGGCTCGCCAGACCCGGCTGGAACATGGCGGTCGCGGCGCCGCTCAGCGCGAGCAGCGCCATCATGTGCCACAACCGCATGTCGCCGAAGGCGAGCAGCACCGCGAGCGCCAGCATGGCCACCATGCGCACCACGTCGGCGCCGACCATCATCACCTGCGGGGTGAACCGGTCGGCGAGCACGCCGCCGAACAGCACGAGCAGGACGATCGGCGTCATCCACGCGGCCAGCGCGTAGCCCACGCCCGCCGCCCCGTACCCCGCGCCGAGCACGGCGGTCGTGAGCGAGACCATCAGCATGCCGTCGGCGAGCAGCGAGGTGCTGCGGGCCGCGAAGAACAGCCGGAAGCGCTGCGAACGCCACGGGCTGGGAAGGGAGTTCTGCTCCCGCTGGGCGGTTACGTCATTCGTCGTCATGTCACCTGTGCCGGTCCCGGCCGGCCCCTTCCGTGAGAATCCGCTGCCGGAGCCAGTCGTCGGTCAGGTCCGTCCGTGGCGGCGCGTCCCGCACGATCACGTACCGGCGCGGGGCCAGCACGCCGGGACGACCGGGGAGGGCCTCCATGAGCGCGGCGTGCGCACGCGCGGGCGTGAGCGGGGAGTCGCCGGCGGCGAGGAAGGCCGTGAGGCCGTTGCCGTCCGGCGTCACGTGCACGGGTACGCCTCCCAGCGCCCCGCCCAGGGTTTCCGCGACCTCGCGCGGTGATACCCAACAGCCGTCCACCCGCGTCCAGTCCGCACCCCGCTCGGCCGGCCGGACGCCCGTCACCGCGGTGAGCGCCGACAGAGGCACGTCCTCCAGTGCCGCCGCCTCCAGGAGCCGTACCAGACCGGTGAGGAAGCCCTCGGCCTCGTCCGGCGTGAACAGCGCGGGATCGACCCACATCCCGAGCCGGAGCACGGGCGCCGTCTCGTGGACGAAGGTCAGGACGCGGGCCGGCAGCACCTGGACCGGACCCCGCACCACTTCCAGGTCGGGCCCGTCGGCCTCGCCCGTGGGTCCGGCCTGCGGGAGCGTGCTGACGTCGTTGAAGACGACGTCGCGGGCGAAGCGGCTGCCCCGCTCGTACGTGACGGCGTCGATCATCTCCCAGAGACGCACCGCGTCGAACTGGCTGTGCCGGTAGGCGTTGAGCGCCGCTCCCCACGCCTTCCGCAGGAGGGCGTCGAAGGACGGCACCCCGACGTCCAGGGAGAGCAGCGCGTCCTGGGACACCGTGTTCACCGAGCGGGCGAGCCGGGGCAGGAACCGGTTCGAGGTCGGGACGGCGGCGACGCAGGAGGACTGCCCCGTACGGTGGGCGATCAGCGCGCACCAGGCCGTCAGCAGCACCGTGGACGGCAGGCCTCCGGTGCGCTCCGCCACGAGGGCGAGCGCCCGGGCGCCCCGCAGCGAGCGGAGCGTCAGCTGCTCCGCCTCGACCTCGGCGCCCACGGCACCCGGCTCGGCGAACATCGCCTGGGGGCCGGTGCGGATGATCCGTTCCCAGTGCCGCAGGGACGCCTCGGACCTGCGGAGCCCGCCCGGGGTCGCCTCCTCGGCGGCCAGGTCGAGCGGGGTGAAGGCCGTCACGGCGGGGAGCGTCCGGCCGGCGAGCAGGTCGCGCCAGTCCTCCTCCAGGACGGAGAGGGCGCTGATGTCCGTCACGGCGTGGCTCGCCGCGAGCGCGACGAACAGCGGCACGCCCTCCACGGCGACGAGGGAGATCCGCAGGCCGAAGTCCCGGTCCAGGTGGAAGCGGCCGGCGCGGTCCCGCCGGGCCACCGAGTCCGCGTACCGGGCGGCCTCCGGTGGGAGCTCCTCGTGGTCGATGACCGTGACCGTGAACTCGCCCTCGGACGCCACGACTTGCTCGCGCGGTGCCTCGCCCGGCGCGTGGGGGAAGGTCGTGCGCAGGGCCTCGTGCCGCACCACCAGGGCGCGCAGCGCGTCGATCGCCGACTCCGTCCCGGTTCCCTCGGGCACGGGCCACACGGCGTGGATGTTGATGTGCTCGGGCTCGTCCCGCAGCATGCAGCGGATCATGTTGGCCTGGCCCATCGTGACCGGGCCCCGGCGCCGCCGGCCGCCCGTGTGGCGGACGGTGACCGTGTACGTCTTCGTCATGCGATGCCCTTCGATGCGGTCTCGCCGGCAAGGGCCGTCCAGGCGTCGATCAGGAGGGCGAACTCGGCCATGTCCTCCCGGACTTCGTCGACGAGCCGCTCGCGGCGGGCGGCGAGGAAGTCCGCCGCCTCGGCGTAGCGGCCGCCGAGCTTGCGGTAGGAGCGGTCGACGACGTCGAGGCGCTCGGTGTGCTCCACCCTGTCGACGCGCGCGCTCTCCCGGACGAGACCGGCGACGGCGGAGGCGCGGAGTCCGCCGCCGGTGTCGAGCAGCGACTCGCCGGCCGCCGCCGTCCCGGCGTACACGGAGTGGAGCTGCGGGGCCGCGAGCAGGAACTTCGCGAACCGCAGCTGGTAGGCGAGGAAGCCGCTGTCGGAACGCCGCTCGCCGGTGTGGAAGTTGACGATGTGCCGGTTGTGGAGCACGCCGGGCAGCCGGGCGTCGTGGACCAGATGGAGGAGGAAGTAGTCGCTGCCGATGGTGTCGGTGGCGGGCGGCAGCGGCACCCGGCCGTACACCTCGCGGGCGAGGGCGATGTTGCACATGTCGACGCGGGTGGGGCCGACGGTGGTGAGCGTGGTGAGGTCGCGGGTGTACGCGGTGGTCCCGGCGCCACGGAACGACTCGGCGATCAGGTTCCTGCGCCAGATCTCCGGATAGCCGTCCGGTACGGACAGGCCGATGACGTCCTCGTAGACGAGCGGGTCGAGCCGGCGGATCTCCGCGACGTCCACGGACATCTCGCCGACGAAGGAGCCGCCGACCAGCGCCACCGGCCGGTGGGCGTACGCGGGGTCGAGTCTGCTGCGGGACACGAGCCCCGCCACCTCGGCGGCGGGCCGGCCCAGGGCCGTGAGCTCGTGGTGCAGGGGGAAGACCGGCTCCCCGTCCAGGTGCTGGTAGCGGCTGTCGGAGTCCCTGCGGTGCACGGACGCGCAGCCGAGCGCCTCCGCGAACAGGAAGGCCCGGTTGGTGCAGGCGCCGTAGGACACCCGGGACGGCAGCATCAGACCGAGCATCCGGTCCGGTTCGGCGACGCCGGACCGGGTGATGGCCTCGCGCAGGAAGGCCCGCTGGGCGGCCTCGTCGAGGTGGTGGACGACGACGCCGGGTACGCGGGGGAGCGCCGCCACCACCTCCCGGTGCTCGGCGAGCACCGGGGCCGCGGACGAGTCCAGGATCAGCAGGTGCACCTCGACGTCGAAGTGGCGGGCGCCGTGGGCGGCTTCCTCCGCGACCGCCCGGATCGTGTCGGGGCAGGCGCGGTGGGTGGGCAGGGTCAGGCAGACACGGCGCACGCCGGCTCCTCGCCCGCGTCCGTGACCTTGCCCGTGTCGCTCCAGGACGTCAGCCCGAGGAGGCGGCTGCCGAGCTCGTTCAGGGTGGCCGTGGGGTAGCGCCTGGACTCGTGCAGGACGGGGTCGCCGACCAGGGTGCGGTTCCAGCGCGGGGTGCGCAGGTGCCGCCAGGACTCGACGCGGGACTTCCGCAGCTTCGCGTGCTCCTCCAGGGCCGGCATCATCGACAGGTACTGGACGGCTCGCACCTGGTCCGCCGAGGTGTTGCGGGCCACGCCGTGCGCGAGGAGGCCGTTCCAGATCAGCAGGTCGCCGGGGCGCAGATCGGGGCGGACGACGGGGAACTCCGTCCGGTCCACGGCGGGGCGGATCGGATCCCGGTCGGCCGGCTGGCCGGGCTTCCACTCCTCGAACCGCCGGAAGAGCTCCGGGCAGCACTGGAAGCCGCCGGACTCCGGGCGCGTGTCGTTGAGCGCGATGATCCCCTGCACCCGCTGCGGGGGCACGCCGAGCGTGGTGTCGATGTCCCAGTGCAGCTCGATGTCGAAGCCCCGGTCGGTGGGTTCGATCAGGGCGCGGTCGCGGTTGCGGACGTTGGGCGGGTTGAGGTTGAGCCGGTCCTGGGTGACCCACAGCTCCTCGCAGTCCCAGACGTCCACGAAGGCGTCGTAGACGCGCTGGGCCTGTCGGCTCTCCCAGAGGAGCTGGTGGTGGTACGCCTCCACGAAGCCGTAGACGTGGAGCTGCTGGTCCAGTTCGGAGCGGAACGGCCGGTCCTCGTACCAGCTGTCCGGGCGGTCGGGGTCGAGGCCCTGGAAGTCCCAGGTGAAGTCGAGCAGGCGCCGCGCCGCCTCGGCCGGGATCGCCTCGCGGACGACGACGTAGCCGTCCGTCTGCCAGTGGGCGAAGTTCTCCTCGGACAGCACCCGCAGCGGCCGCGACTTCTTCAGCTCCCGCAGGGTGGTCGCGGCGAGGTACGACTCGCCGTCCGCGCTGAAGTACGGCAGGTCCGAGGCCGCCCGGTGCAGATAGGGGCGGCGGACGGCGCGGTGCGGAGCGGGTGTCGTCATGGGGTCCCTCCAGAGGCGGTGGCCGGAGGTCAGTCGGCCACGTCGTTCAGAAGAATTGGTTTAGACCATCACTTCTGTCAAGTGCTGTCTCCCTGTGTGGAGTTAGCTGCCGGCCCCATATCGCGGCGCGGCGGCTTTGGTCTAGACAACCAGCAACGGGCTGGCTTAGGGTCCCCATGCGCAGTCCGGTCCCTGATGGAGCATCAGGCGGCTTCTTCGCCGTGCCGTGGTCGACGAGGACCCCACGCCTTGACTGTTCGCCCACGCCCAGAGGGAGCGGTTTTCCATGAGCACACCCAGTACCACCGTCCTGCCGGACGGCGGCCTGAAGAGCCCGGGCCCGGGCCTGATCACCCTGGACCCCGTCCGCACCGCCCTGCTGCACGGCCTGGACGAGCTGCTCACCGGTCTCGCCGCGCGCCTCTCCGCACCCGAGGTGGTGGGCCCGCCGCTGCTCTCCGTCGAGGGCCTCGCACGCCTCGACTTCTTCCGCAACTTCCCCCATCTCGGCGTCTCCGCCGGACGGTTCGCCCCCGACGCGCTCGACGGCCTCGCCACGGGGGAGTCGCCGGGCGAACTGCCGCTCCGGCCGACCGGCCACCTCCTGCCCTCCGCCACCTGCTACGGCCTGCTGCTCTCCCTGGAGGGCCGGGACGTCGGCGAGGACGGACTGCGGCTCTCCGCGGCCGGCCGCTGTTTCCGCAACGAGACCCACTACGACGGACTGCGCCGCCTGTGGGGCTTCCACATGCGCGAAGTCCTCTACCTCGGCACCAAGCAGGGCTCCCTCGAACACCTGGAGCAGGGCGCCGAGTTCATCCTCGAACTGGCCGGACGCCTCGGACTCGACCTGTCCCGGGCCGTGGCCGACGACCCCTTCTACGACAAGGGCGGCTCCCGCGCCCGGCTCATGGCGCTCGACCCCGTCAAGCACGAGTTCAGCGCCCCCGACGGCACGGCCATCGCCTCCGTGAACCGCCACCGCAACTTCTTCGGCGAGCGCCTCGACATCCGTGCGGGGTCCGCGGGCCCCGCGTACAGCGCCTGCGTCGCCTTCGGCGTCGAGCGCTGGGTGCACGCGATGATCCTCGCCCACGGCACCCCCGAGCAGGCCCTCGACCGGCTGCGCGACGCGAGCGCCTAGAGGGTGTCCTGTCGATCGGGCCGGATCAGGGCGCGGTGCCAGCAGGCGTCGCGAGCCCGGCCTGATCGGCAGGACACCCCTAGGGCCTGTCCGGCCGTTCCCGTCGGGTCCGGCCCGCGTCCGCACCCCGCGCACCCTCCACCCAGCAAGGAGCGCCCCACCCCATGGACCCCATCGCCGCGTGGCTCCACGAGAAGAACCCCGGTCTCGACGGGCCGATCGACACCGACGAGGACCTCATCGAGGCCCGGCTCATCGACTCGATGGACTTCCTGGAGTTCATCGACCTCCTGGAGGAGCTCTCCGGCAGCTCCATCGACCTCCAGGAGGTCACCATCGACGACTTCCGCACCATCGGCCGCGTCCAGGAGCGCTTCCTGAGTGCCGCCACGTGACCGACCGCCCCTGCTTGCCGTCGTGGCGACCACCCGGGAGGTCCTGGCCCACCCCGCGCTGGACGAGGGGCTGCTCGCGCCCTGGGAGCGGCGGCGGCTCGACCGGATACGGGTGCCGGGCCGCCGCGACGACGTCCTGGCGGCCCGCCTCCTCGTCCGGATGTGCGCCGCCCGGTTCACCGGGCTCGCTCCCGAGGCGTCGGGACCGGAGCAGTACTGCCCCGCATGCCGGCGGTACGGGCACGGCCGCCCGTACCTGAGCGGGCACCCGGAACTCGGCGTCAGCCTCAGCCACGCCGACGGTCTCGTGGCGGCGGCCGTCGGCCCCGGCCCGGTCGGCGTCGACGTGGAGCCCGCGGCCCGCAGGCCCGGCCCCCTTCCCGTACTCCGCCGGCTCCTGCCCGCGGCCGAGCTGCGGGAGGCGACGGCCGGGCCCGACCCCGACGCGGCGCTGCTCCGCCTCTGGGTGCGCGGCGAGGCCCGCTTCAAGGCCGGTGGTCAGGAGGGACTGCGGCTCCTGGAGTGGACCGACCACGACCGGGCGGCCGTCGCCGCGGTCGCCGGTACCGGCCCGGTGACCGTCATCGCATGCGGGGACCCAGGGTCTGGACGACCTGCGTGAGCACCTTCTCGGTCCAGTTCCGCTTCGACTGCGGGTACTCGCCGACACCGTCCGCGGTGGACATGCCGCTCACCTCGAACTGGTACGGGCCCTGGTGGCAGGTGGGCCCGTCGGAGACGTCCGGCAGGAAGCAGCCGTCGGTTCCGAGCGAGTGCCGAGGTCCCGGAACTCCTTCTTGTACGTGCCCTCGCCCGCCCGCTTGCGCGCGGACGTGAGGTCCTCGGCGTAGTTCTGCTCGACGAGGGCCGGATCGGCGATCGCGGTGAAGGTGACCTTGACGCTGCTGTTGTGCTCGCTCTCGTACTCGGACGGCACTCCGAACCTGAACTCGCAGCCGCCCGCCGGGACGTCACCGGTGGTGTCGGGAGCGGACTCGGACAGCGGGTTGAAGTCGATGATCGTGACCTTCACCGGGTCCCGCTCGACATCGGTGGCCTGCGGGAGGATCGCCTTGATCTCCGTGTCGCTCAGCACCTCGCAGGCGTTGGGCCACTGCGCGAGCGGCAGCGAGCCGTTCGCGGCCGGCTGCGCGGCCAGCTTCGGGCCCGAGGGCTGCGCCGCGCCGAACTCCAGCGGCGGCGGTGCGCTGCTGCAGCCCGCGAGTGCGAGGGGCGCGGCCACGGCAAGGACGAGGCACCACCGGTTCAGTCTGGACACGTCACATTCCCCCGAGAGTGAAGACGCCGGATGCGGGGCCCATTCTGCACACCGGACGGGCGAATGCCGCGACCGGGTCGGGCGAATCCGGGGCCTCGGGCGTGGCCCGGTGGGCCGGCGGTGGTACGTCGATGGCCATGCAGCCAGGCACACCCCCGACGGTCACCCCCTTCCTCCGTACGGCCGCCGCCTACGCGTGGCGGCTGCTCGTCGTCGGCCTCCTCGTCTACAGCCTGTTCGCGGTGCTCGGGCGGTTCCACGAGATCGGCGTGGCCGTCTTCCTCGGCCTGGTGATCACCGCACTGCTCCGGCCCGTCGCCGACCTGGTCGCGCGCGGGCTGCCCCGCCCCCTCGCGGTCGCCCTCACCCTGCTCGGCAGCATCGCGCTCGTCCTCGGGGTGCTCGCGCTGGTCGGCGAGGCGGTCGCGGGGGAGCGGACCACACTCGTGCGCGAGTTCCGGGAGGGGGTCGGGCGCATCGAGGACTGGCTGGAGCGGCCGCCCTTCCGGCTCGACCCGGACGCGCTCTCCGGCGTGCAGGAGAAGATCGGGCAGTTCCTCTCCAGCCATCGGTCGGCCCTGCTCAGCGAGGCGGTGAGCGGAGCCGGGCATCTGGTCGCCGTGCTCACCACGCTGGCCCTCGGCCTGTTCAGCGCGGTCTTCTTCATCCACTCCGGGGACCGGCAGTGGGCCTGGTTCCAGGACCAGTTGCCGGCGTCCGTACGCCACCGCGTCGGCATCGGCGGGCGCGCGGCCTGGCGCACCTTCACCGGCTACACCCACGGCATCGTCCTGGTGGCCGCGGTCAACGCGACGCTCGTCGGCATCGCCCTCTGGGTCCTCGGTGTCCCGCTCGCGGTGCCGCTCGCCCTCCTGGAGTTCCTCGCCGCCTTCATCCCGCTGATCGGCTCGCCGATCGCCCTCGCGGTCGCCGCCGTCGTGGCACTCGCGGCGAAGGGCCCGCTGGTCGCCGGGATCGTCGTCGCCCTGATCGTGATCATCGGTCAGATCGAGGGGCATCTGCTGCACCCCCTCGTCATGAGCTGGGCCGTGCGGCTCCACCCGCTGGTCGTGGCCATCTCGGTGATCGCGGGCTCGATCGCCGCGGGCATCGTGGGCGCGGTCGTGGCGGTCCCACTGGTCTCGGTGGTGTGGTCCGTCCACACGGCGCTCAGGGACGCACGCGCGTGAGTTCCCCGGTGCACGGGGTCTTGCGCCGGGCGTACGGCCTCTCTACTCTCCCCGACCAATGGTTAGGAATATTTCCTAACGATTGGCCATGGAGGGAAAGGGAGTTGACATGCGTCGACGAAGCGTCTCGCTTCTCGGGCTCGCGGGTCTGCTGGCGTTGCCCCTGACGGTCATGCCGCAGGCGCAGGCCGCCGACGGCCTGGTGTCCGCCGGAAGGCCGACGACGGCCTCGTCCGTCGAGACCGCGGCCTTCGGGCCCGGCCTCGCGGTGGACGGCAGCACGGCGACCCGCTGGGCGAGCGTCGAAGGGGTCGACCTGCAGTGGATACGGATCGACCTGGGGGCGAACCACACGATCTCCCGGGTGAAGCTCAACTGGGAGGCCGCGTACGGCAAGACGTACCGCATCCAGACCTCCGCCGACGGGTCGACCTGGACCGACGTCTACTCCACCACCGCCGGTGACGGGGCGACCGACGACCTCACCGTCTCCGGCAGCGGCCGCTACGTCCGGATGTACGGCACCGGCCGCGGCACGCCGTACGGCTACTCCCTCTGGGAGTTCGAGGTGTACGGCGCGCCCACCGGCACCGGCGGGGGCGGCGGAGGACCGGCGGTCCCCTTCGGCAGCCACCTCAAGCCCTACGCCGCCGGCATCCTGAAGCCCTCCGGCACACAGACGGCCCTCGACCAGAAGGTCGTCGACTACTACAACAGGTGGAAGGCCGCCTTCGTCCGGCAGAACTGCGGCAACGGCTGGTACCAGATCATCTCACCCGACGCCGACCACCCCTACGTCGCCGAGGCGCAGGGCTACGGCATGGTCGTCACCGCCACCATGGCGGGCGCCGACCCGGACGCCAAGAGGATCTTCGACGGTCTCGTCAAGTGGAAGATCGACCACCCGTCCTCGGTCAACCCGAACCTGCTCGCCGCCGAACAGGACACCGCCTGCAAGAGCGTCAACGGCGGCGACGGCGCCACCGACGGCGACATGGACGTGGCCTACGGCCTGCTCCTCGCCGACCGGCAGTGGGGCAGCGGCGGCACGTACAACTACAAGGACCTCGCGCTCAAGCACATCGCCGCCATCAAGAAGGACGAGGTCAACCCGACGACCAAGCTCCTGAAGCTGGGCGACTGGAGCAGCTCGGGCGACCAGTACTACTACATCTCCCGTACGTCGGACTGGATGACCGACCACTTCCGCGCCTTCCGTGCCGCCTCGGGCGACACCACCTGGGACGCCGTGCGCAGCGCCCACCAGACGCAGATCTCCCGCCTCCAGTCCACCTACGCCTCCGGCACCGGACTCCTGCCCGACTTCGTCGTCGACACCAACACCACGCCCAAGCCTGCCCCCGGCCAGGTCCTGGAGGACCCCAACGACGGCTCGTACTGGTGGAACGCCTGCCGTACGCCGTGGCGCATCGCCGACGACGCGGTGACCAGCGGTGACGCCACCTCCCTCGCCGCCGCCCGGAAGCTCAACGGCTGGATCAAGACGAAGACCGGCGGCGACCCGAACAAGATCGCCATCGGCTACAAGCTCAACGGCACCCAGATCTCCTCGGGCAGCGAGGCCGCCTTCTTCGCCCCGTTCGCGGTGGCGGCGATGACCGACCCGGGCAGCCAGGCCTGGCTGGACGCCCTGTGGAACAAGATGCTGGCGACCCCCGTCGACACGAGCAGCTACTTCTCGGCCAGCATCCAGCTCCAGGTCATGATCACGGCCTCAGGCAACCACTGGGTCCCGTAGCGGGGTGTCCCGCCGCACGGACAGGGCCCTGAGATAACCGCTCAGGGCGGCGGCGGTACCCGAGAGCGGGAAACGGGCGCCGAGCTGCCCGTCGGGGCGGACGACGAAACCGGTCGCGCCGCCGGGGAGATAGAGCCGCGCGAACTCCCCGGCGGCGTCGCGGTACACGGGCACGGACGGGGCCGCGGACCCGGCGGCTCCGGCTCCCGCCCCGGTGGCCGCGCCCCCGCCGGCGGACTCGTCCGCGTCCTCCGCGCCGGCCGCGAGGATCGCCACGGCCGGGAGGCCGGCCGTGGCCCGCGCCACCGCGGCGGCCCCGGCCAGCGCGGCCCCGTCCGACCCGTACAGCAGCACCACATGCCCCGGGCGCCCCCGCAGCACGTCGAGAAGACGCAGGGGGTAGGCGGCGATCGGGGTGGCCAGGCCCGTGCAGTCCGGGGCCCGGTCGCCCGGCTGGGGCGCGTCCTCGGGGCCGTACCGGACGCCGGAGAGCGGACCGTCCCGATGGCTCACCAGGAGCTGCGCCTCGCGCAGGAGCAGCGTCCGCCGGTCCTCGGGATCGGCCCCGATGCCCCGTACGGCGTGCCGCACGGTCCGGCCGACGACCTCCTCGCCGACCGGACGGCGCTCGGCGTCGTACGTGCCGAGCAGCTCGGGCCCCGCCTCGCCCCGCACCACGAGGGCGAGCTTCCAGGCCAGGTTGCAGGCGTCCTGCACCCCGGTGTTCATGCCCTGGGCACCGGTCGGCGGATGGATGTGCGCCGCGTCGCCCGCCACGAAGACCCTGCCCCGGCCGTAACGGTCGACGATGCGGTGGCTGATGCGGAAGACCGAGGACCAGCGCAGGTCCGAGAGCCGGGCCGGGCGCGGCGCGAGACGGTCGACGACGGCCTGGAGGTCGGCGAGCGAAGGGACCCGGCCGGTCTCGGGACCGTGTGCCACACCGTCCGGCGCGGCCGCTGCCCGGGACGGGGAGAGTTCCGGCGGGAGCTTCATCGACATGCGGTAGCGCCCCGCCCCCGGCAGCGGGATGCACACCAGCACGTCGCCGGGGGAGCCGTCGGCGCCCAGGCGGGTCGACCGGACGCCGTAGCCGGAGGGCATGTCCCAGTCGGCGACGACATCGCCCAGCATGTACTCCTCCTGGAACGCCCCGCCCTCGAACGACAGGCCCAGCGTCTTCCGTACGACGCTGTGCGCGCCGTCGCAGCCGATCAGGTACGGCACCCGCAGTTCCTCACGGCCCCGGAGGCCGTGCGCAGCCGCGCCGTGACCCCGTCCCGGTCCTGGGTGAACGACTCCAGCCCGGTGCCGCGCTCGACAACTGTCCCCAGGCGGGCGACGTACTCCTCCAGGAGCCGTTCCGTCTCGTACTGCGGCAGCGCGGCGAAGCCGTAGGGCACCTCGGGCGGCATCGACAGCTCGATCCGGTCCTGCTCGCGGCCGTCGACGTAGCTCAGCTGGCCGCGCAGCGGCACCGCGGCCTCCAGGACGGCCCGGACCAGGCCCATCCGGTCCCAGAGCTCCAGGGTGCGCGGCTGGATCCCCACCGCCTTGGCATACGGAAGACGGGCCGGCAGGCGGTCGACGAGCCGGCAGTGCACACCGTGCCGGCGCAGCTCGGCGGCCGCGCTCAGGCCGACCGGGCCCGCGCCCACGATCAGGACGTCGGTGGTGGTGCGGTACGCCACGCGTGCCTCCAGCACTGGCTTGCCCCCGGCGGATCTCCGTAAGCCATCGTCACCCGCGTCCGCCGGGTCGGCGAGCGGTACGGCCGTCCGGCGGGCCTGTCGGACGGGGCGGGTACTGTCGCGGCCATGCCCGAACTGATCACTCCCACCGTCCGACTGCACACCTCCTGGACGGAGGCGTACGCCGAATGGCCCGCCGGCGCGCAGCAGGACGGGGCGGGGCTCCCGCTCGCCCCCGAGGGCGGCGTCCGGACGAGCGCGTACGGCACGGAGCGCCGGTACGGGATCACCCCGCCCCCGGCGGCCCCCGCGCTGCCGGTCATGCGCCCCGGAGGGATCCCCACGAACGAACTCCGCGTCTGGGCCAGGGCCCAGGGCTTCGAGGTGCCGGACCGCGGCCGGGTGCCGAGCGAGGTCTGGAGAGCGTGGGAGCGCGCCACCGAGGAAGCCGCGGAGGCCGCCGGATGATCGCGGAACTGCTGCCGGACACCGTCGCCTCCGCCTGGCGGAGTGACGACACGGAGCCCGTCACGCTCTTCCCCGAGGAGGCCGCCTCCGTCGCGCGCGCCGTCGTCGGGCGACAGCGCGAGTTCGCCACCGTACGGCTGTGCGCACGGCTCGCGCTGCGCCGCCTCGGCCTGCCCGAGACACCCCTCACACCCGGTGTGCGCGGGGAGCCGCGCTGGCCGCACGGCGTGGCAGGGAGCATGACCCACTGCGCCGGATACCGGGCCGCGGCCCTGGCCAGGACGGCGGACGTGCTGTCGCTCGGCATCGACGCGGAACCGGCCGCGCCCCTGCCCGACGGGGTCCTCGACGGCGTCTCCCTGCCCGGGGAGCGGCGCCACCTGGACGCCCTGACCGCCCGTACGCCGGGCGTCCCCTGGGACCGGCTGCTGTTCAGCGCCAAGGAGAGCGTCTTCAAGACCTGGTACCCGCTGAACCGGAGCGAGCTCGGATTCGAGGAGGCGTCGGTCGACTTCGCACCGGCCCCGGGCCCGCACCGCCACCCCACGGGAACGTTCACCGCGCGGCTCCTCGTCCCCGGCCCCGTGACCGGCCACACCCGGCACGACCACTTCACCGGACGCTGGCTCGTGCGCGAGGGGCTGGTGCTGACCGCGATCGTCCTGCCCCGCTGACGGTACGGGCGTACGGAACCGGGCGGCGGCGCCCGGCGTCCGTCCCGGGCATGAGCGAGAACCCGACAGAGGAATCACGGGACCGGGCCGAGAGCGCCGTCGGCTGCCTGCTCGCCGTCGCCGGCGTCGCGGTCGCGGCCACCTTCGCGCTGCCCCGGGCCGCGTACAGCATCGACGGCGGCTTCGAGGCACACGCCCGCGACTGGGGAGTGATCCTCGTCGACCTGCCGCTCATCCTCTTCACCGGTCTCGTCCTCCCGCCGCTGACCTGGGCGGCGGCCGTCCGGTGGCTCCGGCCCTGGGCGGCGGCGCTCGTCTGCGTCGCCGTCGCGGGCCTCGCCCTGTGGGGCCTCGCGTCCTGGTGGCACCCGCGGCAGCCGGATCCGGGGTACGGGCCCGGCATCTGACGGTTCCTCGGCCGGGGTAGCGTGCCCCCGGGCGCGCCCCGCCAGGGGTGCGGCCACGACCACGAGAGGACGAGAAGAAGCCCATGGCGCAGGAGCACAAGGAGCACACCCCGAGCACGGTCGTCTCGCAGCCCGTGGGACATGTCGTCGGCGGGCGGGGCGAGGTGCGGGACGACGAGTGGGGAGACGTTGAGTCGATCGTCCGCCTCGACGCGGAGGCCTTCGGCCCCGAGGCGCTGGCCGGACTCGACGCCTTCTCACACCTGGAGATCGTCTACCACTTCGACCGGGTGAGCCCCGACGCCGTGCAGACCGGCGCCCGGCACCCGCGCGGCAACGAGGAGTGGCCGCTGGTGGGGATCTTCGCCCAGCGCGGCAAGAACCGCCCCAACCGCCTCGGCGTCTCCCGCTGCCGCCTGATCCGCACGGACGGCCTGGACCTCCATGTGCGGGGCCTCGACGCGGTCGACGGCACACCGGTCCTCGACATCAAGCCGTACATGACGGAGTTCGGCCCCCAGGGACCGACCACCCAGCCCGCCTGGGCCGACGAGATCATGCGCCACTACTACTAGGGGTGTTGCGAGCCCCGGGGGCGCCTCCCGGTGGTGAACCGGCGTACGGAACCCGAACTAGGGTTGCTCCGTGCGTGTACTGCTGGTGGAAGACGACGAGCCGGTCGCGGAGTCCCTGCGGCGCGGGCTGCTGCGCTACGGGTTCGAGGTGGAGTGGGTCACCACGGGGACGGCGGGACTCGCCGTCACCACCCCGTACGACCTGGTCCTGCTCGACCTCGGCCTGCCCGACACCGACGGGCTCGACGTCTGCCGGGCGCTGCGCCGGCGCGGCGACGTGCCGATCATCGTGATCAGCGCCCGCAGCGACGAGACCGACCGGGTCGTCGGCCTGGAGATCGGCGCCGACGACTACGTCTCCAAGCCCTTCGGGGTACGCGAGGTCATCGCCCGGATCAGGGCCGTGATGCGCAGGGCGCGGCCGACGGACCAGCCCACCGGACCCCAGCGGTACGGTGCCCGGCTGACCGTCGACCGCAAGGCGGCGCGCGTCTGGCTGGACGACTCCGAAGTGGCGCTCACGCCCAAGGAGTACGACCTGCTCGCGTTCCTCACGGAGGAGCCGGGCGCGCTGATGTCCCGCGAACAGATCATGGAAGCCGTCTGGGACGCCAACTGGTTCGGGCCGACCAAGACCCTCGACGTCCACGTGGCGGCGCTGCGCCGCAAGCTCGCCGGGGCCGTGACCGTCGAGGCGGTCCGCGGCGTGGGCTTCCGCCTGGTCGTGGAGCCCGTGGGCCGCCCGTGATCAGACGCCTCATCGTCAGCTACGTGGCCCTGGTCGCCGTGGCGCTCGCCGCCTTCACCGTGCCGGTCGCGTTCACGCTCACCGCCCAACTGCGCGGCGACACCGAGGAGTCCGTACGTCGCGAGGCCACCACCATGGCGCTGCTCCTCGGGGACGGCGACGCGCCCGCCCGACAGGCGCTCGCCCGGATGGTCGGCGCGTACGCGGACGAGACGCCCGGGACGGTGGAGGTGGTGGCCGCCGACGCGCGGAGCCCGATGGAGCCGCTGCCCCTGCCGGCGCACCCGGACGACCCGGCGTTCGGCGCGGCACTGGAACACGGCAGGACCACCGTCGACTGGGGGTCCCGGCTCGTCTGGGGACCCGAACTGGTCGTCACCGTCCCCGTGCACGCCCGGAGTACGGCCCCCGAGGACCACAGACTGGGGGAGTCCGCCCCGGCGCGGCGGATCGTCGGCGCCGTCCGCATCCGGTACGACACCGCCGACCTGAGCGACCGGCTGTGGCGGATCTGGGGCTTCCGGGCGATCCTCGCCGTCGGCGTGCTCGCGGTCGCCGCCGGTCTCGGCGCGATCGTCGCCCGGCTGCTCACCAAGCCGCTGCGCCAGCTCAACGACATGGCCAGCCGGTTCGGCGACGGCGACCTCACCGCCCGCTCGCCCGTCACCGGCCCGCACGAGACACAGACCCTCGCCCGCACGCTCAACCAGGGCGCCGAACGCCTCGACACCCTCGTCGCCTCGCAGCGCATCTTCGTCGCGGACGCCTCGCACCAGCTGCGGACCCCGCTGACGGCGCTGCGGCTCTCGCTCGACAACATCGCGGACGGCGTCGACGACGAGTTCGTCCGCGAGGACGTCGACCAGGCCACCGCCGAGGTCGTACGGATGAGCCGCCTGGTCAGCGGCCTCCTCGTGCTCGCCCGCGCCGAGGCCAAGGTGTCCGCGCCCGAACCGCTGGCGCTGCGCGAGCTGGTCGAGGAGCGGCTGAAGGTCTGGCGGCCGGCCGCCGACGAACGCGGGGTGACCATCGTCCTCACCGGCGACCCCGAGGAGCTGCCGCGGGTCCTCGCCGGGCCCGGCAACCTCGACCAGGTCCTCGACAACGTGCTCTCCAACGCCCTGGAGGTCTCCCCGGACCGGGGGACGATCACGGTACGGATGGAGGCGGGCGGCCCCGAGGAGGTGGTCCTGGAGGTCCTCGACCAGGGCCCCGGCATGTCCGCCGCCGAACAGGCCCGCGCCTTCGACCGGTTCTGGCGCGGCCAGGGACTGACCGGTCGCTCGGGCTCCGGCCTGGGCCTCGCCATCGTCAAGCAGCTGGTCACGGACGACGGCGGCGGGGTGGCCCTGCGGGACGCGCCCGACGGCGGACTGTGCGTACGGATCGTGCTGCGGACCCTCGCCGAGGGACCCCGCTGGATCAGCCCTCGGCCGGGAGCACCGAGGAGTGGTGGTTGACGATCAGCCACCGGCCGTCGCGCTTCTCGTACACGTAGGTGTAGCGCGCGTCGACCGGCTTGGTGACGCCGGTCTTCGGGTCGGTGAGGTGGAAGCGGTAGAGACCGGCGTCGATCGCCGAGTTTGCGTCGAGGACGTTGATCTCCGTACGGATCTTCTCGCCCCTCGGCTTCTTCTGCAGGAAGTGCGCGAAGTAGTCGGCTATCTCCGCGTGGTCGGTGCGGATCCGCGGGGAGGCCGTCGGCAGCAGGACGGCGTCCTCGGCGTACAGGTCGGCGACCCGCTCCGGGTCGCCGGAGCGCAGCGCCGCGTTCCACCGGTCGAAGAGACCGGCGATCTCCCGCTCTGCGGTCTTGCCGCGCCGGTGGTCCTTCTCACCGGCCTGCGCCACACCGACCCCGAGGGTGAGGGTGCCGAGGGCCGCGACGGCGAGACCGCCGGCGAGGGTGGCGCGGGTACGGGCCATGCGCTTCATCAGGAACTCCTGCATCGAGTGAACGTCCCCCGAACGCCGGTGCGTTCGGGTGCTGCCACTCTCGCGAGGCGCGGTACAGCCCCCGTACAGCCCCGGTACAGCGGACGGCCAGGGCGCGGCCAGGACTCGGGAAAGACACCCCGCCGGGATGGAGCCCGAGCCCCCCGCAGAGGGCCTCCCTCCGGCCGCGCCTCTAGCGTGCCCGGCCCGGCCTCGGCGCCGCCGCGCGCGCCACGACGAAGAGGAAGAGTCCGCAGGCCGACACGATCAGCCAGCCCGGACGGGTCGCGGCGGCGAGCTCCGTGGGGCCCGCGCCGGTGACCAGGCCGCCGGCGACCGCGATGCCGACCGCCACGCCGACCTGGCGCGAGGTGGACGTGATCGCCCCCGCGACTCCGGCCCTGGACGGCGGCAGTCCGCCGACCGCGGTGTTGGTCAGGGGCGCGTTGGCGAAGCCGAACCCGATGCCGATCAGGAGGAAGGCGAGCAGGATCACCGCCACGCTCGTGTCCCCGTCCAGGCCCACCAGGCAGAGACCACCGGCGGCGGTGAACCCGCCCGCGAGGATCAGCGGCCGCCGTGGCCCGATCCGGGCCACCAGGGCGCCGGACCAGGGCGCGCACAGCGTCGCCCCGAGCGCCATGGGCAGCGTCGTGGCGCCGGCCGCGAGCGGGGTCCAGCCGCGGCCGTGCTGCAGGTAGAGGGTGCTGAGCAGCAGGGTCACGTTCAGCGCGACGAACACCGCCGTCGCACCGAGCACCGCCGTGACGAACGGCGGGCGACGGAAGAGGCCGAGGTCCATCAGCGGCTCGTCGCGCCGGAGTTCGACGCGTACGAAGCCGGCGACGGCCGCCGCGGTGAGTATGTAGCCGGAGACGGCCGCGGGCGAGGTCCAGCCGATGCGGGGGCCTTCGATGAGGAGACCGACGGTGAGACAGAGCACCAGGGTGAGGAGGATCTGACCCGGCAGGTCGAGACGACGGGCGCGCTCCCCGCGGGACTCCGGCACGAACAGGGCGACCAGGACGAGCGCGAGGACCACCACCGGGGCGTTGATCCAGAACACCGAGCGCCAGTCGAACGCGGCGATGAGCGCCCCGCCGGTGACCGGTCCCGCCGCCATGCTCAGCCCGAAGACCGAGGCCCACACCCCGATCGCGCGAGCCCGTTCGCGGGGGTCTGGCATCGCGTTCACCACGATCGCCAGGGCCACCGGGCTCAGCATCGAGGCCCCGATCCCCTGGACGGCACGGGCGGCGACCAGCACGCCGAGCGAAGGGGCGAGGGCGCACACCAGGGAGGCCAGGCCGAAGACGACCAGCCCGGTGCGGAAGACCCGGCGGCGCCCGAGGCGGTCGGCGAGGGCGCCGGAGACGATGAGCAGGCTGGCCATGACCACGGTGTAGGCGTCGACGACCCACTCGAGACCGCGGGTGCCCACGTCCAGGCCCCGGCCGATCTCCGGCAGTCCCACATTGACGATGGTGGCGTCGACCCCCACCAGGAACATGCTGAGCGCGCAGACCGCGAGCACCGTCCAGCGCCGGCGTGCGCTCAGCGGGGCGGGTGGGGCGGCCAGGGATGTCGTGACCACAGGAGGTCCCCCTTCGACGAGTTCCGAGGCTGCCCAGACTCGGACCGGGGGAGGGGTACCGGCAAAGAAATTTGCGGAGACCGCAAAAAGATGGTCAGAGGGAGAGGAACAGGTCCCCGGGGGCGTCGTCGAGGACGAACCCGTTGTCGAAGCGGACGCGGACCGTCAGGCGCAGTTTCCGCTCCTGGTACGCGGTCCACGCGGGTTCCAGGGAGCCGACCTGCTCCTCCAGTTGCTGCCTGCTGCCCGGGGGCATCTGGTGCCCGAAGTCGTCCAGGAGGGACTTGAGGCGCTCGTACTCGCGGACCTCCTGGCTCTGCGGCCGGTCCTCGTCCACGCGCTCGACCGTGCCCTCGACGCCTGCGGCCAGTGCCAGGAACCCGGCGCCCGCGTCGGGCGAGGCCTCGCCCGCCGGGACGACCTGCCCGGCCAGCCGGAGATCCACCGTCAGGCGCACGCGCCCGCCCTCGTTGAGCGTCATCGGTCCTTCGTCTCCATGTCGTCGGGGCTGTCATTATCCGGCGCCTGGGGCCGTCCCGGTTACGCGCGTGACCCCGTACGGGTGGACTCGCCGCCCCCGTACGGGAGGGGAGGGCCGCCGCCCGGCCCCCGGTGGTGATGTGGCCGTCCCGAAGCTCTCGCGACCCGGAAGAGGCGCCCCCCATATGAGACGTATCCCCACCCGACGGCTGTTCGCCGCGACGCTGCTCGTCGCGTCCGTCCTCGCGCCGATGACGGCGACACCCGCCACCGCCGTCCACGCCGCGGTCGCGACCGCGGGCGTCCAGCGGCACGGCGAGGACGACTGCCCGCCGGACGGGCTCGGCCCCGAGCTCACCGCCCGGCTCGACAAGGCCATCGAGGACGTCCGCAAGCAGGCCGGCATCCCCGGGGTCGCCGTCGGCCTGTGGATGCCCGGCAAGGGAAGCTACGTCCACGCGACCGGCGTCGCCGACAAGGTCACCGGCGAGCCGATGACCACCGACGGCTTCATCCGCATCGGCAGCGAGACCAAGACCTTCACGGTCACCGCGCTCCTGAAGCTCGTCGACGACCACCGGATCCGCCTCGACGACCCCATCTCCCGGTACGTCCACGGCGTGCCGAACGGCCGCCGGATCACCCTGCGCCACCTCGCCGAGATGCGCAGCGGCCTCTTCCCGTACACCTCCGACCCGGACTTCATCCACGACCTGCTCAGCGAGCCGGAGCGGTACTTCACCCCGGAGGAGGCGCTCGCGTACGGCTTCAAGCACAAGAACACCTTCAAGCCGGGCGCGCAGTTCGAGTACTCGAACAGCAACCTCGTCCTGCTCGGCCTGGTGGTCGAGAAGGTCAGCGGACAGCCCCTCGACGCGTTCCTCCGCAACCGTGTGCTCCGCCCGGCCCACCTGCGCCACACGTTCCTCCCGTCCGGCCCCGAGTTCCCCGAGCCCCACCCCCGCGGTTACACGAACCAGACGCTCAGCGGCGCGGTCGTGGACAGCACGGACTGGAACCCCAGCTGGGCCTGGGCGGCCGGGGCGATGGTCTCCGACCAGCACGACCTGCGGCGCTGGGCGAAGATCCTCGCCACCGGGGAGCTGCTGAGCCCCGAGACGCAGGCGCAGCGCCTCAAGACGCTCCCCACGGGCTTCCCCGGCCTCAGCTACGGCCTCGGCATCTTCGACGCCAACGGTTGGATCGGGCACAACGGGTCGATCCCGGGCTACGAGACGGTGACGGTGTACCTGCCGGAGCGGGACGCCACGCTGGTCATCATGATCAACACGGACATCACCAGCCAGGGCCAGGAGCCGTCGACGCTGCTTGCCCGAGCGATCACGTCCGTCGTCACCCCGGACCACGTCTACGCCGGCGGGATCCAACCCCGCTAGGGCCGGTCGTCAGGGCGCCGCCCCGCGGAATGCGGGGCGGCGCCCACCGGCAGGCCGGGTGTCAGGCGAGGACCACCGGGGTGCCCGTGAGCGCGACGCCCGCCGTGCGGAGTTCGTCGAGCGCGACGTCCGTCGTGGCCGCCGACACCCCCGCCGTGTAGTCGAGCAGGACCGCCACGTCGAACCCGGCCCGTACCCCGTCCAGCGCCGTCGCCTTCACACAGTGGTCCGTCGCGATGCCGACCACGTCCACCCCGCCGACCTCCCGCTCGCGCAGCCAGGCGCCCAGCGGTGTGCCGTTCTCGGTGGCGCCTTCGAAGCCGCTCTTCGAGGCCGAGTGGGCGCCCTTGAAGAAGACCTCGTCGACCTTGCCCGCGGTGACGACGGGCGCGAAGTCCGGGTGGAACTCGCCTCCTTCGGAACCGACGACGCAGTGCACGGGGAAGGAGTCCTGGAAGTCCGGCTCGTCGGAGAAGTGGCCGCCCGGGTCGATGTGGTGGTCGCGCGTGGCGACCACGTGCGCGTACCGCCCGTCGGCGTCCCGGATGAGTTCGGCGATGGCGACGGCCCGCCCGGCCCCGCCCCTCACCGGGACGTTGCCGCCCTCGCAGAAGTCCTTCTGTACATCGACGACGATCAGGGCACGGCGCACGGCAGCGGCCTTTCCGGAGGAGGTGGAAATGTCTCCCGTATGCTCCCGTCCGCGGGCCCCGAGGGGCGGGGCACGCGCCCGCCGTTCACCCGATCGGGATCATGAAAGCCCTGGTCACGGGCCAGCGGAGGTCGATTGTCGCCATGTGGCCGAAACTGGGTGTGAGGAGGTGGGCGTGTGGGAGGCGGTGACGACGGCGACGCCGGGCCCCCGCACCAGGTCCGCAGGCTCGTGCTGCACGGGACGCGCGGGGTCGTCTCGCGGTGCCGGGACTTCACGGCGGAGGCCCTGGCCGACTGGGGGTGGCTCCCGGCGGACGGCGAGGAGGCGGAGGAGCGGGTCGAGGACGTCCTGCTGCTCGTGTCGGAGGTCGTCACCAACGCGTGTCTGCACGCCGGAGGACCGGAGGAGTTCGTGCTGCGGCACGGGGACGGCCGGCTGCGCGTGGAGGTCTCCGACGCCAGCCCGGACCATCCGCGCGCCCGGGCGGCCCGGTCTCCCGCACTGCCCGGCGGGCACGGACTGATGGTCCTGGACCGGCTGGCCGGCGACTGGGGCAGCCGGGACAAGGGCCCGGGTGCCGTGGGCAAGATCGTGTGGCTGGAGGTCAGCGGCCCGCCCGGAAGGGCGACGGGCGCACCGGATTAGATCCGGTCACTGAGACCCCTCGGGTGCTCCTTCCACGACGTCCCGGACGACGCCCAGGTCCACCAGGTCCCGGGGACGCAGGCGGAGCTGGTCGGCGGTGGTCGCCGACTCCTCGGGGGCGCGCTTGAGGATGGCGGCGGCCGATTCCGGCGCGATGACGGAGAAGTAACTGTCGGGCGTGGCCCAGGTGTTGCCCGGGGCGGCGAGGGCGAGGGCGCCGCCCGAACCGCCCTCGCCGATGAGCAGTGAGGTGAGCGGGGTACGGGCGGAGGCGACCGCGCCGAACAGTTCGGCGATGGCCGTGCCCGCGCCCGCGCGTTCCGCCGCCGGGTCGTTCGCGGCGCCGGGGGTGTCGATCAGGGTGAGCACCGGAATCCCGAGCCGGTCGGCCAGCCGCACGAGGCGGGCCGCCGTGCGGAAGCCGGCCGGGCGGGTGGCGGTGCCGCACTGGGCCGCGTAGGCGACGGTACGGCCGTCGGGGAGCCGCCCGAAGCCGCACCGCAGGCCCGGGTCGACGCCCCCGCAGCGGTCGCCGGAGATCTCCTCGCGCAGGGTGAAGTGGGCGTCGAGGTACGCGGCGGCCCGGGGCCGCTCGGGGTGCCGGGCGCGCGCCACGGCCTCCCGGCCGCTCGCGGCGGGCGGCGCCCCCGGGCCGCCGAGCGCGTAGGGCGGCGGGACCGGGCCTTCGGCGGGGCGGACGAGCAGCGACAGCCAGCGACCGAGGGTCTCGCGCAGCGCGGCGGGCGGCACGATCGCGTCGAGGTGACCGTGGGCGAGCTGCGCCTCGGCGGTGTACGCGGCGGGGTCCGCGTCCGGCGGTCGTACACGGGAGCCGGCGAAGCCGACCTGGGCGCCGGGCAGGGCCAGGACGACATCGGAGCCGGCGCCGAGCGTGGCCCAGCCGCCGCCCGTGGTCGGATCCCGCAGGACGGCGATCTGCGGCAGCCCCGCGGCCCGGGTGAGCTCGGACTCGCGGGCCAGGTACTGGAGTTGGAGGAGGGCGCGCATGCCCTCGTGCATCCGGCTGCCGCCGGTGGCGGGGAGGACGACCACGGGCAGCCGGCGCGCCCGGGCGAGGGCGTGGGCGGCGGCGGCCCGCGCACCGGTCCGCTCCCCGAGGGACCCGCCGAGGAAGCGGAACTCGAAGGAGATCAGTACCGCCGTCACCCCGCCCACGACGCCCGTGCCGCAGACCACCGACTCGGTCTCGCCGGTGCGCTCGGCGGCACGCGCGTGCGCGGCCGAGTAGCCGGGCCAGCCGATCGGTCCGTCGCCGGTCACAGGGCCTTCCGCGAAGGGGAGTTCGCTGAAGTCGTCGGTGACGAGGGCGATCGCCTCGCGCGCGGTCCTCGGGTCGCTCATGCGGGCCTCGCCGCTCCTCGCCGGAGTGTGCGTACGGGATGGTGCTCGGGCGCGTACGGGGTCGTGCGATGCTGCCCTTCCACCGTACCGCCCGGGCACCGGGCCGCCCCCTCCGGCCCGTCCCGTACGCCGTCACACCCCCACGGCGGCGACGCCGGTCAGGCCAGGATGCCGCTCCCGTGCGGGGCGTACAGGTCGAGGAGACGGACCCGGGTCACATGGAGACGGTGGGCGAGGATCGACCCCACCCAGAACAGGACCGAGGCGCCGAACTCCGTGTCGGAGTGGCACATCGACCGGACGGCCGGGGCGTCGAACTCGTACGCCCGGACCGGCGTCATCGCCTCGGCCCCCGACTGGCACAGATACGGCGGAAACATCCAGGAGAGCCCGACCAGCTCCCCGTGGCGCAGGGTCTCGATCACGGGCGCCCCCCGGCCCGGCACCTTCGCGTCGAGGGTCACCGCGCCCGTCTTCACGATCCAGAACCGGTCGGCGTGCTGCTGCTCCTCGAACAGACGGTGGCCGGACTCGAAGTACACGTCATCGGCGAAGGCCATCAGGCGCTCCCGGTGCTCCGGGGGCAACGTACTGACCTTGGGCGCGGCTCTGCTCATGGCGGACCCTCCTCGCACACTCGGCTCCCACCCCCAGTGTGGGCCCGCCCGCCCCCGGACGCAGGATCCGGACCCGCCGACCGGGTGCCGACACGAAGGGTGGACCCGCGGCCACCCTCCGTACACCCTGCGTCCGGAATGCGCACGCCGGGCCGAGGGCGGAGCATGAACGTGAGGAGGGGGCGGCAAGCGGGGGCGTGACCCTGGAGGGTGCCATGCCCGTCCCGGACGGCGGCGACGAGCTCGTCGTGCTGCGCGGGGTCGACAAGCACTTCGGTCCCCTGCATGTCCTCCAGTCCATCGACCTCACGATCCACCGCGGCGAGGTCGTCGTCGTCATCGGGCCCTCCGGCTCGGGGAAGTCGACGCTGTGCCGGGCGATCAACCGCCTGGAGACCATCGACGCGGGCGAGATCGTCGTCGACGGGCGGCCGTTGCCCGCCGAAGGACGCGAACTGGCGGCCCTGCGGGCCGATGTGGGCATGGTCTTCCAGTCCTTCAACCTCTTCGCGCACAAGACCGTGCTCGACAACGTGACCCTCGGCCAGATCAAGGTCCGCAAGAAGGAGCGGAAGAAGGCCGAGGAGAGGGCCCGCGCCCTCCTCGACCGGGTCGGCGTCGCCTCGCAGGCCGACAAGTACCCGGCCCAGCTCTCCGGGGGCCAGCAGCAGCGCGTGGCGATCGCCCGCGCCCTCGCCATGGATCCGAAGGTGATGCTCTTCGACGAGCCGACCTCGGCGCTCGACCCCGAGATGATCAACGAGGTCCTGGAGGTCATGCAGCAGCTGGCCCGGGACGGCATGACGATGGTGGTCGTGACCCACGAGATGGGCTTCGCGCGCTCCGCCGCCAACCGCGTGGTCTTCATGGCCGACGGGCGGATCGTCGAGGAGACCTCCCCGGACGAGTTCTTCAGCAACCCGCGCAGCGAGCGCGCCAAGGACTTCCTGTCCAAGATCCTCCACCACTGAACTGTTCAGCCTCAGAGGTGATCCTCATGAACCCGCTCAGGACCAGCAGGGCCACCGTCGCCGTCGCCGCGGCCGTCGTCCTCTCCTTCACCTCCGCCGGATTCGCGAACGGCGCGGCCGGCGGTGCGCTCCGCGACAACGGCGACAAGATCACCGTCGGCATCAAGTTCGACCAGCCCGGCATCGGCCTGAAGACCCCCGACGGCACCTACACCGGCTTCGACGTCGACGTGGCGACGTACATCGCCAAGCAGCTCGGCCACGACCCGAAGGACATCGTCTGGAAGGAGGCCAAGAGCGCCGACCGGGAGACCCTGCTCCAGCGCGGCGACGTGGACTTCATCGCGGCCTCGTACTCGATCAACGACAAGCGGGCCGAGAAGGTCGACTTCGCGGGCCCGTACCTCCTCGCCCACCAGGACGTCCTGATCCGGGCCGATGACGACTCGATCAAGAAGCCGTCCGACCTGAACAACAAGAAGCTCTGCTCGGTCACCGGCTCCACCTCCGCGCAGAACGTCAAGGAAAAGATCGCCCCCGACGCCCAGCTCCAGGAGTACGGCGGCTACTCCGAGTGCCTGACCGGTCTGGAGAACGGTGTCATCGACGCCCTCACCACCGACGACGCGATCCTCGCCGGATACGCCGCGCAGCCCGAGTTCAAGGGCAAGTTCAAGCTCGGCGGCTTCAAGATGAGCAACGAGAACTACGGCATCGGTGTCCAGAAGGGCAGCGACCTCAAGGCCAAGATCAACACGGCCCTGGAGAAGATGGTCGCCGACGGCTCGTGGCAGGCAGCGGTCGACAAGAACCTCGGCCCGTCCGGCTACCAGAACGAGCCCGCCCCGAAGATCGGCGTCATCGTCCAGTGAGCAGGCCGCCGTGTTCGACTTCCTCCAGGGGTACGACCTGCTCGGAGCCTTCTGGGTGACGGTGCAGCTCACCGTCTACTCCGCGATCGGCTCCCTCGTCTGGGGGACGCTGCTGGCCGCGATGCGCGTCAGCCCCGTCCCCCTCATGCGGGGCTTCGGCACCGCCTACGTCAACATCGTCCGCAACATCCCCCTCACCGTCATCATCGTCTTCACCTCGCTCGGCCTGTTCCAGACCCTCGGAGTCAGCCTCGGCGCCGAGCGGTTCACCACCATCAACTTCCGGCTCGCCATCCTCGGCCTCACCGCCTACACCAGCGCCTTCGTCTGCGAGGCCCTCCGCTCCGGCATCAACACCGTCCCCCTCGGACAGGTCGAGGCCGCCCGCGCCATCGGCCTCAACTTTCCCCAGGTCCTGCGCCTGATCGTGCTCCCGCAGGCCTTCCGCTCCGTCGTCGGCCCCCTCGCCAACGTCCTCATCGCCCTCACCAAGAACACCACCGTGGCCGCCACCATCGGCGTCGCCGAAGCGGCCCTGCTGATGCGGGAGATGATCGAGAACGAGGCCCAGCTCATCCTCATCTCCACGATCTTCGCCGTCGGCTTCCTCTGCCTCACCCTGCCCACCGGCCTCTTCTTCGGCTGGCTGGCCAAGAAGGTGGCGGTGAAGCGGTGAAGGACAAGCCCACCGTCCTCTACGACGTCCCCGGCCCACGCGCCCGGCGGCGCAACCTCCTGTGGACCCTGCTGTTCCTGATCGCGCTCGCCGCCGTGGTCTGGTGGGTCGTCGCGAGCCTCGCCGCCAAGAACCAGCTCGAATGGTCCAAATGGGCGCCCTTCTTCACCGACGCCCGCGTCTGGGAGACGTACATCCTGCCCGCCCTGAAGAACACCGTGATCGCCGCCGGACTCGCCATGGTCATCGCCCTGCCCCTCGGCGCGCTCCTCGGCATCCTCCGGCTCTCCGACCACTTCGCCGTCCGCTCCACGGCCGGATCCGTCGTCGAGTTCTTCCGGGCGATCCCCGTCCTGATCCTGATGCTCTTCGCGAACGCCGCCTACGCCGAGTTCACCGCGATCAGCCCGGACACCCGACCCCTGTACGCCGTCGTCACCGGCCTCGTCCTCTACAACGCCTCCGTGCTCGCCGAGGTCGTCCGCGCCGGCATCCTCGCCCTCCCCACCGGCCAGACCGACGCGGCCAAAGCCATCGGCATGCGCAAGGGCCAGACCATGATGTACGTCCTCCTGCCGCAGTCCGTGACCGCCATGCTGCCCGCCCTCGTCAGCCAGCTCGTCGTCATCGTCAAGGACACCGCCCTCGGCGGCGCGATGCTCGGCTTCTCCGAACTCCTCGCCTCCGTACGCCCCATGAGCGCCAACTACGGCGCCAACACCATCGCCTGCTTCACCGTCGTCGCCGTCATCTTCGTCGTCCTCAACTTCGCCCTCACCACCTTCGCCTCCTGGCTCGAACGCCGCCTCCGGCGCGGCAAGAAGTCCACCGGAGCGGTCGTCGGCGTGGAGGCGGTGGAGGAACTCGCGGTGCCGGGCGAACACCCGGACACACACTGAGACCCATCCGGGTGAAGGCGCCCATCCGGGCGCCCCGGCGTGCCGAAACACCCACCATGAACGCCACCAGGACCGCGCGCGAGCCGCACCCCGAACCGCACCCCGAACCCACCCGCACCGACCGCCTCCTCGCCGCGCTCGGCGGACTGGTCTCCGCGTACGTCTCCCTGGCCGTCGCGGACGTCGTCTCCTTCTGGGTACGCCCCGAGGCGGGCCCCGTCGTGGCCGTCGGCGGCACCGTCGTCGACCGCACCCCGGCCGCCCTCAAGGAATGGGCCATCCGCGCCTTCGGAGAGAGCGACAAGACCGTCCTCCAGCTCGGCATCCTGCTCATCCTCGCGGCCCTCGCCCTCGGCGTCGGACTGCTCGCGCTGCGCCACCGTCTGCTCGGCGCGGCGGCCGTCGTCGCCTTCGGCGTCCTCGGGGCCGTCGCCGCCGTCACCCGGCCCGACTCCGAGTCCGCCATGGACGCCGTACCCTCCCTCGTCGGAGGCGCCGCCGGCGCGCTCCTCCTGTACGTCCTGATGGGCCGCCTCCTCCCCCCGAGGCCCGGAATCGCTCAGGCGGACCGGCGCGGGTTCCTCATCGTCGCCGCCTCCACCGGCCTCGCCGCGACCGGGGCCGCCGCCCTCGGCCGCGCGGTCGGCACCCCCGTACAGGAGAACGCCGCCGCCTCCCGCGCGGCCCTGCGCCTGCCCCGGCCCACGTCCCCGGCACCGGCCGTGCCCGCCGGGGCGCAGCTCGACGTCCCCGGCATCAGCCCCTTCGTCACCCCGAACCGCGACTTCTACCGCGTCGACACCGCGCTCATCGTCCCCAAGGTCGACGCCGACCGCTGGCACCTCCGCATCCACGGCAGCGGAGTCCGCACGGAACGCACCGTCACCCTGCCGGAGCTGATGGCCCGGCCGGTGGTGGAACGGGACATCACCCTGAACTGCGTCTCCAACCCGGTCGGCGGCCCGTACATCGGCAACGCCCGCTGGCTCGGTGTCCGGCTCGCCGACCTGCTCCGCGAGGCCGGCGTCCGCCCGCCCTCCGAGGGCGGCCCCGCCGACCAGCTGGTCGCCCGCTCCGTCGACGGCATGACCATCGGCACCCCCGTCGAAACCGTCATGGACGGCCGCGACGCCCTCCTCGCCTTCGGGATGAACGGCGAACCCCTGCCCTTCACCCACGGCTTCCCCGTCCGCATGCTCGTCCCCGGCCTGTACGGATACGTCTCCGGCTGCAAGTGGATCGAGTCGATCGAACTCACCACCTTCGACGCGTACGACGCCTACTGGGTCCCGCGCGGCTGGGCGGCGCAGGCACCCGTCAAGACACAGTCCCGCATCGACACCCCGCGCGCCTTCGCCCACCCCGCCGCCGGCACCGTGATGATCGCCGGGGTCGCCTGGGCCCAGCACCGAGGCATCCGCCGGGTCGAGGTACGGATCGACGACGGACCGTGGCAGGAGGCCCGGCTCGGGGCCGAGGACGGCGGCGACACCTGGCGCCAGTGGGTCCACCCCTGGGCGGCCACCCCCGGCGACCACACCCTCACCGTCCGCGCCACCGACGGCACCGGCACCACCCAGCCGGAACACCGCACCGACACCATGCCCGACGGGGCCCAGGGGTGGCACTCCGTCGAGGTGACGGTCAAGGGAGGGTGAACCCTTCGCCGTACGCGGTCAGAGGGGGAACCCCTTTCCCCGCGCGGTCAGAACCAGTGCAGGCAGTGCGGGGCGCGCTCGCCGCGGAAGAGCGCGTCCGCGAGGGCGGCCGCGCCCGGCCGGTGGGCCCGGATGTGCCCGGCGCGCACCAGCGTGCTCGGAGCCGTCCCCCCGAGGTAGACCGCGCCCAGGTCCCGCACGTCCAGGGACAGGTCCGGTTCCCGGTCCGTCGGCACGCACGCGGCCTTGCCGTCCCGGACCGTCAGCAGGAAGCGGCCGTGCTCGCCGAGGAACGGGTCGTCGACGTCGAGGACGAGCTCGCCGTCCGTGAACCAGCCGCGCGCGGTCAGCGCCCCCGGGACGTCGAGCAGCCGCACCCAGAGCCAGTCGGTGTCGCCGCCCACCTGAGCGGCACGGAAGTCCGCGAACCGCCAGCGCAGCGGATGATCGGACGGGACGTGCTTGAACACGACCCGGTCGACCAGGTCGTGCCCGAGCAGGAACCGGGCCAGGGCCGTGAAGACGGCGTCGTCGGTGGCGATCGTCTCGTCGACCGTCAGGGTCTCGGCCTCGCCGAGCGAGTACGTGGCGTACCCGTCCGGGACTCCGTCGGCATCCCGGTGGACGGCGACGTAGCGCGGAGCCGGCGCGACCGGCGGCTGCCCCGCGCCCCGGGTCCACCAGCGGTGGGGCCGGGACAGCGCGCCGGGCTGCGCACGGCGGTACCGGTCGTAGACCTCCTCCAGTACCTCGCCGCACTCGGCGCGCCGCAGCACCTCGACCGAGCCGGTGTCCGCACCGTCCGTCCCGAGCGCCCGGGGAAGGTCGAGGGCGGCCTGGTGGCGCTGCACCGTCAGCCGTCCCGTGTAGGTCGCGGGGCCGTATCCGAACCGGCCGTAGATCGGGGCCTCGGAGGCGAGCAGCACCGAGAGGAACTCCCCGCGGGCCCGCAGCTCGGTGAGCTGATGCCGCATCATCGCGCTGAGCACGCCCCGGCGCCGGTGCGAGGGCAGCACGCCGACGGCGGTCACCCCGCCGACCGGGACGACGGCCTCACCGGGGAGGGTGAGCTCGAAGGAGTACGCGGCGGCGGTGCCGACGGGCTTCCCGTCCTCCGCCACGGCGAGCAGGCCCCGGTCCATCTCGAACGCCGACCACCAGACCCCGCTGCCGTCCTCGGCCGGGGTTTCCGGGAAGCGCCCGAACGCGGTGTGGAGCGTGTCGACGAAGACGCCGAGGTCCTGGTCGGTGGTGGGACGGATCTTCATCGGTACTGCTGCCTCCCCGGTCGTACGGGCACCACGACCCGTGGCGCCCCGGCACAGTGCAGCGCCCGCCCGTGGTCGGGTCAAACGAATTACGGCCGCGTCCACCCCGGGTTTCCGTCGGCCCGGGTAACGAACCGGTTCCGCCGGTCCGTTCGGGGCGGGCATGAGGGAGACTGCTCCCGTGCGTGGACATCTGCCGGACGAGAACCCCGGTTTCGTGGGACGCCGCACGGAACTGGAGCGCATATCCGCCGCGTTGGCGGAGCACCGCCTCGTCACCGTGACCGGCGTCGGGGGAGTCGGGAAGACCCGGCTCGCGCTGCGGGCCGCGCACCGCGCCGCCGACGGATACCCGGACGGCGCCTGGTGGACCGATCTGAGCCAGCTCGACGGCGACCGGCTCCTCGTCGCCCTCGTCGCCGACTCCGTCGACCTCGCCGACCACACCCCCGGCATGGCCACCACCGGACTCTGCCGCCGCCTCGCCGAGGACCGGCTGCTCCTCGTCCTCGACTCCTGCGAGCACCTCGCCGAACCCTGCGCCCGGCTCGTCACCGAACTCCTCGCCGCCGCCCCCGGACTCACCGTCCTCGCCACCGGCCGCCGCCCCCTCGGTGTCGCGGGGGAGCGGCTCGTCGCCCTCGACCCGCTGCCGCCCGCCGGCGGCGACGCCCTGGAACTGCTCCGCCGGGCCGCGGGCGAGGACTTCCCCGCCGCCGGGCCCGCCGGCGAGATCTGCGTACGCCTGGAAGGCATCCCGCTCGCCCTGGAACTGGCCGCCGCGCAGATCCGCCTCCAGGGCGCCGAAGCCGTCCGCGACCAGCTCGGCACCCGCCTCGACGCCCTGCCGGAAGCCCGCTTCGACCTGCTCGCCCACCCCGAGCGGGTCTGGCCGAGCCGCCACCGGACCCTGCGCGCCGCCATCGGCTGGAGCCACGAGCTGAGCACCCCCCTCGAACGCCTCCTCTGGTCCCGGCTCTCCGTCTTCCGCGGCCCCTTCGACCTCGCCTCCGCGACCGCCGTGTGCGCCGGCGGCCCCCTGGACCGCGCGACCCTGCCGGGCGCGCTCGACGGACTCGTCCGTTCCTCCGTGGTCCGTCCGCCCGACGCCGCCGGACGGTTCCGCATGCTCGACACCATCCGCGAGTACGGGGCGACCTGGCTGGACCGGACCGGCGAGACCGGAACGGTCGCCGACCGGCACGCCGCCCACTTCCGGGCCCTGGCCCGCCGCGCGGAGACCGAATGGCACGGCGCCCGCCAGCTCCGCTGGTACCGGACCGTCGACACCCACCACACCGACCTGCGCACCGCCCTGGACCGGCTGCTGCGCACCGACCCCGACGCCGCCCTCGACCTCGTCGGCTCCGTCGCCTTCGCCTGGTCCTGCCGCGGCCGCCTCCGCGAGGCCCGCGACGGCCTCGAACAGGCCCTGCTCCGCGGCGAGGCCCGCGGCCGCGGCCGGGCCCGCGCCCTGTGGGCCCTCGGCGTCACCCTGGTCCTCCAGGGCGAGTTCGGTCCCGCCCAGGAGGTCAGCGAGCGCTGCGCCCGCGAGGCCCGCTTCACGGAGTGCACCGAGCACGAGGACGCCCCCCGCGGCGGCCGCGACCGGCCCGGCGACCTCACCCTCGACGCCGCCGCCCTCGCCGGGCTCCTCGCCCTGACCACCGGCCGGCCGATGGCCGCGTACGTCGTTGTGGGCCACGTCCTCGACGCCGCCCCCGGCGGCCCCGCCGACTCCGCCGCCCGGCTCCGCTGCCACCTCGTGCGGGTCTTCGCCCTCACCGGGCTCGGCCGGCTCGCCGAGGCCCGGGAACGGGCGCTGCACCTCCGCACCCTCTGCGAGGAGCTCGACGAACACTGGACCCGCACCGCCCTCGAGTACCAGCTCGCCCTCACCGGCCTCCTGGAGGGCGACCCGTCGGCCGCCTCCGGACACGCCCGCGCCATGCTCGAAGGCACCCGCGGCCTCGGTGCGAGCCTCGGGGTGGCGCTCGGCCTCGATGTCCTCGCCACCGCCCTCGCGGCCGCCGGGGACGGCGAGCGCGCGGCCGACGTGAGCGGTACGGGCGAGGCGTACTGGCGATCCACCGGCCAGCCCCGGCGCGGCCTGCCCGGGCTGCGGGCCCTGCACGAGAAGTACACCGACACCGCCCGCGCGACGATCGGCGAACCCGCCTACGAGGAGATCTTCGTCCGCGCCCTCACCGGCCTCCCGCAGGACGGCCTCGACCGGGCCCTGCGCGGCCCCCGGCAGGCCTGACGGAAGCGACGCGCGGGCCTGACGGAAGCGACGCTCGGGTCGCGCCCCCGGCGGGCCCGACGGAACGGACGTCGACGGGCGCGACGGAGCCCGACGTGCCGGGCCCGGCGCCCGGGCGGACGATGAGGACATGGACGGTTCCCTGAGTGGTCTGAGCGACATCAGCACACCGGGACGCGTGGCCGGCCCCGACGAGGGCGTCACCGTGCAGGAGGTCGCCCTCGCCACCCGCAACCACGGACTGCCCCTGGAGGCCCTGCGGTACGACGTCACCCCGCCCGGACTCCACTACGTCCTCGTCCACTACGACATCCCCGCCACCGACGTGGAGGGCTGGCGGCTCACCGTCGGCGGCCGGGTCCTGCGGCCGCTCGCCCTGGACCTGGCGGCGCTCCGCGACCGGCCCGCCGTCACCCGCCGGGTCACCCTGGAGTGCGCGGGCAACGGCCGGGCCCGGCTCACCCCCCGGCCCGTCAGCCAGCCCTGGCTGGTCGAGGCCGTCGGGACCGCGGAGTGGACCGGCGTCCCGCTGGCCGCCCTCCTCGCGGAGGCCGGCATCGCCGAGGACGCGGCCGAGGCGGTGTTCACCGGCGCCGACCACGGGGTCGAGCGCGGTGTCGAGCAGGACTACCGCCGCAGCCTGCCCCTGACGACGGCCGCCGACCCGGCGCGGGACGTCCTCGTCGCGTACGCGATGAACGGGGCGCCGCTGCCGCCGCAGCACGGCAGCCCGCTCCGGCTCGTCGTCCCCGGCTGGTACGGCATGGCGCACGTGAAGTGGCTCCACGACATCACGCTCGACGACACCCCGTACACCGGCTTCCAGCAGAGCGTCTCCTACCGCCTGCGCCGGGAGGCCGACGAACCGGGAGAGCCCGTCACCCTCATCGCGCCCCGGGCCCTGATGGTGCCGCCGGGCTTCCCCGACTTCATGTCCCGGACCCGCGTCGTGCGCCCCGGGCCCGTGGCGCTGACCGGGCGCGCCTGGTCCGGGCACGGCCCGGTCACCCGCGTCGAGGTCAGCGAGGACGGCGGGGCGGCCTGGACCGACGCCGAGGTCGAACGGGACCCCGCGCACCCCTGGGCCTGGTCCGCCTGGCGCGCCACCTGGACGGCGACACCGGGACTGCGCCACCTGACCGTGCGGGCCACCGACGCCGAGGGGAACGTGCAGCCGCTCACCGCGCCGTGGAACCGCGGCGGCTTCGCGAACAACCTCGTCCAGCGGGTCGAGGTGCTGTGCACCCCGGAGGCGTCCGTCGCCGGGTCGGGCGACGCGTAGAGTCGACCCCTGTGCACCCCCGTACCAGCGGGTACACAGCCGACCGACCCTGACGAGGAGACCTTCGTGACCGACCCGGCGTCCACCGCCCTCCAGCTGCAGATCGCCCGGGACCTCCAGGTCGCCGAGACCTTCGACCCGAAGGCGGAGATCGAGCGCCGGGTGGCCTTCCTCACCGAGCGGCTCACCTCCACCGGGCTGCGCTCCCTCGTCCTCGGCATCAGCGGCGGCGTCGACTCCACGACCGCCGGCCGGCTCTGCCAGCTCGCCGTGGAGCGGGCCCGCGCCGCCGGCCACGACGCCACCTTCTACGCGATGCGCCTGCCGTACGGCGTCCAGGCCGACGAGCAGGACGCGCAGACCGCCCTCGGCTTCATCCGCGCCGACCGGGTCCTCACCGTGGACGTCAAGGCCGCCAGCGACGCGGCCCTGGAGGCCTGTCTCGTCGGCGGGACGGCCTTCCGTGACGCTCACCACCAGGACTTCGTGCAGGGCAACATCAAGGCCCGCCAGCGGATGATCGCCCAGTACGCGGTCGCCGGCGCCCACGACGGACTTGTCGTCGGCACCGACCACGCCGCCGAGGCCGTCTCCGGCTTCTTCACCAAGTTCGGCGACGGCGCCGCCGACGTCGTCCCGCTGACCGGCCTCACCAAGCGGCGCGTCCGCGCGATCGCCGACGAGCTCGGCGCCCCGGCCTCGCTGGTGTGGAAGACTCCCACGGCCGACCTGGAGACCCTCGACCCGGGCAAGGCCGACGAGGACGCGCTCGGCGTCACCTACGACGACATCGACGACTTCCTGGAGGGGAAGCCGGTCGCGGAGGCCGCGTACGCCACGATCGTCCGCCGCTACGATCTCACCGAGCACAAGCGGCAGCTGCCGATCGCCCCCTGAGCGGACGGGCGGGCGCAGCCGGAGGATCCTGGAAGGGGTGCCCGGGCACCGGGCCCCCGGAAGGGAGCACGCCATGTTCGGCGAGACCACGGCGTACAGCGGCTTCTCGGTCGACGACCTCGACGCCGCACGCCGCTTCTACGGCGACGTCCTCGGCCTGCGGGTGGAGGAGACCGGCCCCGAGGAGATGCGGATGCTGAACCTCATCCTGCCCGGCGGGGCGCGGGTCTTCGTCTATCCCAAGGAGAACCACACCCCCGCCTCCTTCACGATCCTCAACTTCGAGGTCGACGACATCGACCGTGCCGTCGACGAGCTGGTGGGGCGCGGGGTGACGTTCCAGCGCTATCCCGACTTCGAGGCCGACGAGAAGGGCGTCGTACGCGGCGGGCACGGGCCCTCGATCGCCTGGTTCACCGACCCGGCCGGCAACGTCATCGCCGTCCTCTCGAACGCCTGACCGGTACGGCGCTCCCGTCCCCGAACGGCCCGGCCGGGGCTCGACGACGACAAGCGCCTGCAGAACGCCGACTTCATCGTCCCTGTCGTCAACCGCGCCCGCGCCGGGAGCGAGCGCGTCACCCGTGCGCTCGCCCGCCTCAACACGGTCCTGACCACCGCCGACCTGGCGCACCTCAACGAACAGGTGGACAGCTGGCGGCGGCTCCCGGAGGACGTGGCACGGAACTACCTCGCGGCGCAGGGGCTCCTCCCGCACCGGCCCCCGCACTCCGTGTGATCCACTGTCCTCGCGGGGGCGTACCGAGCAGGAGCAGGAGCAGCGTTGACCACCTACCGCCAGCCGGGCCTCGTCCTCACCGACCACCGGTTCCCCGTCCCCCTCGACCACACCCGCCCCGACGGCGAGCGCATCGAGGTCTTCGGCCGCGAGGTCGTCGCGAGCGACAAGGACCGGACGGGCCGCGAGCAGCTCCCCTGGCTGGTCTACCTGGAGGGCGGGCCCGGTTTCGGCGCCCGCCGCTTCATCGGCCCGCAGGCCTGGCTCGGCCGCGCCGTGCAGGAGTTCCGCGTCCTCCTCCTCGACCAGCGCGGCACGGGCCGCTCCACCCCCGCCAACCGCCAGACCCTGCCGCTGCGCGGAGGCCCGGCCGAGCAGGCCGCGTACCTGGCGCACTTCCGCGCCGACTCCATCGTCCAGGACTGCGAGCTGATCCGCCGCCGGCTCACCGGCGGCGCCCCCTGGACCGTCCTCGGCCAGAGCTTCGGCGGCTTCTGCGCCACCCACTACCTCTCCACCGCCCCCGAGGGCCTGGAGCGGGTCCTCGTCACCGGCGGCCTGCCCTCCCTGGACGCCACCGCCGACGAGGTCTACCGCGCCGCCTACCCCCGCATCCGGCGGAAGAACGAGGCCCACTTCGCCCGCTACCCGCAGGACGCCGAACGGGCCCGCGCGATCGCCGCCCACCTCCTCGACCACGAGGTCACCCTCCCCGGCGGCGGCCTCCTCACCGCCGAGGCCTTCCAGTCCCTCGGCATCCTCCTCGGCTCCGGCGACGGCACCCACCAGCTGCATCTGCTCCTGGAGGGCGCCTTCGTGCCCACCCCGGGCGGGCCCGCCCTCGCCGACGCCTTCCTGGAGCAGGTCCAGGCCCACCTCTCGTACGCCGGACACCCGCTGTACGCCGTCCTCCACGAGGCCATCTACGCCCAGGGGCAGGGCCCCACCGACTGGGCCGCCGAGCGGGTCCGCGCCGAGCACCCCGAGTTCGACGCCCGCACGGCGCTCGCCGAGGGCGCGCCCCTGCTCTTCACCGGCGAGACCGTCCACCCGTGGCTCTTCACCACCGACCCCGCCCTGCGCCCGCTCCGCGAGACCGCCGAACTGCTCGCCGCGCGCGCCGACTGGGCCCCGCTGTACGACCCCGAGCAGCTCGCCGCCAACGAGGTCCCGGTGGCGGCCGCCGTCTACCAGGACGACATGTACGTCGACACCGCCCACTCCCTGGAGACCGCGCGCGCCGTGCGCGGACTGCGGACCTGGGTGACCGACGAGTTCGAGCACGACGGGGTGCGGGCCGGCGGACCGCGCGTCCTCGACCGGCTGCTCTCCCTCGCCCGGGGCGAGATCTGAGGGCACACGGCATAGGATTCGGCGCGCAATCGATCAGCAATGACCCCGGGGCGTGGACCCCGGCCTGCGCGAAGGGGCCCGGATGGCGGCACGCGAGACACCGGCCTCCGGCCGGGAGCTGAAGTTCCGGGCCCTCATGGCCGAGCTGCGGCGCGGCATCCTCGACGGCACCTGGCCCCCCGGCAGCAAGCTGCCCACCGAACGCGCCCTCGCCACCGAGACGGGCCTGTCCGTCACCACCGTCCGCCGCGCCTACGAGGACCTCGTCGCCCTCGGCCTCGTCGAACGCCGCCAGGGCGCGGGGACCTTCTCCGCCCACCGGCCCGAGAACGACCGGGCCGACCGCCGGATCGTCGGCGTCCTCGTCCCCGACACCACCTTCTACTACCCGCGCGTCCTCCAGGGCATCGAGCGGGAACTCGCGGCGGCCGGCGCCCGGCTCGTCCTCGCCTGCTCGCACTACGACCCCGCCGAGGAGGACGCCGCCGTCGAACGGCTCCTCTCCGCCGGGGTCCACGGTCTCCTCCTCGTCCCCAGCCTGCACACCGCCACCGACCCGGGACGGCGCGCGGAGGAGCTCCTCGCGCTGCCCGTCCCCGCCGTCCTCGTCGAACGCCGGCTCGCCGCCCACGGCCCCGGCGACCCCACCGAGCACGTCTGCACCGACCACGAGGGCGGTGCCTACGACGCCGTCCGCCATCTGCGGGCCCTCGGCCACGAGCGGCTCGGGCTCGTCGCCCGCACCGACGCACCGACCACGGCGCCCATCGAGTCCGGCTTCGCCCGCGCCCTCACCGACCTCGGGCTGCCCGCCGCCCCGCCGTACGAGCGGGACGAGATGGCCCACTGGGACGCCGACCGGGCCGATCGGGCGCTCGCCGCGCTGCGCGCCGTCGGCGTGACCGCCGCGCTCTGCTTCGGCGACCGGGAGGCCGCCCTGATGCTCGGAGCGGCCCGCCGCGCCGGGCTGCGGGTGCCCGAGGACCTCGCCCTGATCAGCTACGACAACGAGTTCGCCGATGTCGCGGAGACCCCGCTGACGGCCGTGTCGCCCCCCAAGTACCAGCTGGGCCGCCTCGCCGCGCAGATCCTGCTGCGGCGGCTCGCCGAGGGGGACGCGGCCCCGCTCCACCAGGTGCAGCTGAGGCCGCGCCTGGTCGTCCGCGCCTCCTGCGGCGGACGGGCGGAGGGCGGGGCGACCGGGGGAGCCGCGCAAAAGTCCAAGCGGTGAGTACGGATTGCTCATGGTGTGCTCTGGTCGCGCACGGATACAACTCGGTCCGGACCCGTGAGGGACCCGCGAGGGCCCCTGTGGAGGAGAGGACCAGGCCATGAGCACCCGGATGATGAGCACCCACGTCGGCGCGGAGATCGCCGGCCAGCCCGACTGCTGGCGCCGCGCCGCCGAGATCGCCGACCGCGACTCCGGCCTGCTGCCCGCCCGCGGCGAGCGCGTCGCGGTCGTCGGCTGCGGCACCTCGTACTTCATCGCGCGCGCCTACGCGGCCCTGCGGGAGTCCCTCGGCGCGGGCGAGACCGACGCGTTCCCCGCCTCCGACACGACCCCGCTCGGCCGCGGCTACGACCGGATCGTCGCCCTCACCCGCTCCGGCACCACCACGGAGGTCGTGGACCTGCTGGCCCGCGCCGCCGGCCGCGTCCCGACGCTCGTCGTCACCGGCGTCCCCGGCAGCCCCGCCGGACGGCTCGCCGACCGGATCGTCGACCTCGGCTTCGCCGACGAACGCTCCGTGGTCCAGACCCGGTTCGCCACCACCGCCCTCCAACTCCTGCGCGCCGGACTCGGGGTGGACCTCGGACCCGCGATCGCCGACGCCGAACTCGTCCTGTACGAGCAGCTGCCCGCCGCCTGGGAGCGGCGCGGCCAGTTCACCTTCCTCGGCACCGGCTGGACCGTCGGCCTCGCCGACGAGGCGGCGCTCAAGCTGCGCGAAGTGGCCCGCGCCTGGACGGAGTCGTACGCGGCGATGGAGTACCGGCACGGCCCGATCAGCATCAGCGACCGGGACAGCCTGGTCTGCTGCCTCGGCCCCGCCCCCTCCGGGCTCCGGGACGAAGTGGAGTCCACGGGCGCCCTGTTCGCCGCCGACGCCATCGACCCGGTCGCGGCGCTCGTCCGCGCGCAGCGGCTCGCGGTCGCCCTCGCGGACCGGCGCGGCCTCAACCCCGACCGCCCGCGCCACATCTCACGCTCGGTCATCCTCGCCGGAGCGTTCCGCCCGACGGTGTCGGAGGCGACCCGTATCCTGCGCTCATGATCGAGACGGATGCCCAGGACCTCCTGGAGATGCCCGGCGACTGGACGCGCGCGCTCGCCGTCGTCGCCCACCCCGACGACCTGGAGTACGGCTGCGCGGCGGCCGTCGCCGCCTGGACGGACGCCGGGAAGGAGGTCACCTACGTCCTCGCGACCCGCGGCGAGGCCGGCATCGACACCCTCGCCCCCGACGTCTGCGGCCCGCTGCGCGAGCAGGAGCAGCGGGACAGCGCCGCCGTCGTCGGCGTCGGGACCGTCGAGTTCCTCGACCACCGCGACGGCGTGATCGAGTACGGGCTCGGCCTGCGCCGCGACATCGCGGCCGCGATCCGCCGCCACCGCCCGGAACTCGTGATCACCCTCAACCACCGTGACACCTGGGGCGGGGGCCCCGGTGCCCCCTGGAACACCCCGGACCACCTGGCCGTCGGCCGCGCCACCCTCGACGCGGCCGCCGACGCCGGAAACCGCTGGATCTTCCCCGAACTGACCGAGCAGGGCCTGGAGCCCTGGAACGGTGTCCGCTGGGTCGCCGTCGCCGCCTCCAGCACCCCGACCCACGCGATCGACGCGACCCCCGGCCTGGACCGCGCGATCCGCTCCCTCCTCTGCCACCGCGCCTACATCGAGGCCCTGACGGACGAGGACCCGGAGAAGTACGTCCGCGACTTCCTGACCACGGCGACGGCCCGCGCCTCGGCCCGCTTCGCCGACCGGCCGGCGGTGACGTTCGAACTCTTCGCCCGCTAGGGTCGGTTGAGGGGAGATCCTTCTACGGGGGTGGGCGGATGGCGCACGAGGGTTCGCGGCAGGTGACCGAGACGACGGCCGACGAGGGCCGGCGGCTGATCCGCCGAAGGACGGTGCGGGGCGCGGTCGGCGGCGGGATCCTCGCAGTGGTGGGGCTGGCGACCGAGACGGCCGCCCATGTCCCGCACCAGGTGATCGAGCTGCTCCGGCGGTACGAGTGGTCGTGGGGTCTCGCCGGTTTCGTCGTACTGGCATGCGGCGCCCTCGGCACCTGGGGCGGCTTGCGGCGCGGTCGAGTGAACGGCGTCCGTGAGGCGGCGCTCGCACCGGGCGAGACCGTGCTGAGCGCTTACGCCGTCCGTCCTCCCGTGGTGGACGGACGGCCGACCAGGCCGACGGACACCGACCGTTTCGAGCTGCGCATGACCAACCGGGGCCTCCAGCTCTGGGACGGGCCCGACCGGCTCTGGAGCCACCCCTGGTCCGAGGTCCGTCTGGCGACCACCGACGGCGACCTGCTCCTCGTCGACCACGGGGACCGGACGATCGCGGAGCTGTTGCCGGTGCACGAGATGCTCGGCTGGGACGCCCTGCTGCTCGGGGCTCAGCGGCTGCGCGCGCGCAGCCGCTGAGCCGGGGGTGGCCGGTCAGGCCCTCGGCATGGGCTTCATCACCGCGAAGACCGCGCCGAAGGGGTCGGCGAGCCAGGCGATGCGGCCCACGTCGGGGACGTCGGCGGCGGGCATCACCACCGAGCCGCCGCCGCCCTGGGCCGTGCGGGAGACCGCGTCGGGGTCCTCCACCGTGAAGTACGGGATCCAGGACGCCGCCATCCCTTCCTGGAGTTCGGCCGCGCCTCCGAAGGACGTGTCCTCCTGGTCGCCCTCGGCGGGGGAGATCACCCGGTAGGTCATGCCGGGCGCGTCCATCCGCGACCAGCGCCAGCCGAAGAGGCTCTGGTAGAAGTCGAGGGTGGACTCCGGGTCGGGGACGTGCAGTTCGGCCCAGAGAAGGGTGTTGGTGGTGGAGGTCCGCTCCAGGCCCTGCACCTTCCCCGGCTGCCAGACGGCGAACTCGGCGCCGGCCGGGTCGGTGAGGCAGGCCATGCGGCCCGCGTCCATGACGTCGAAGGCCTCGACGCGCACGGTGCCGCCCGCCTGCTGGGCGGCCTCCTGGGTCGCGTCCGCGTCCGGGGTCTGGAAGTACACCGTCCAGGCGCTCTTCGCGCCCTCGTCGAGCGGCCCCAGGGCGCCGACCGTGGCGCCGTCCTGCTGGAAGAAGCCGTAGCCTCCGGCCTCCGGGCCCGCCGACTGGAAGTCCCAGCCGAAGACGGCGCCGTAGAAGGCGGCGGCGGCTTCGGTGTCGGGGCTGCCGAGGTCGATCCAGTTGGGGGAGCCCTTGGTGAACTGCGTACCGAGCATGGGTGGTGTCCCGTCCTTGCGTCGTCCGTGGCCGAATGTGGTCACCATGGCCGATCCTCGCCTGCGGGTCCCCGTGGCGCAGCCCCAACCGCCCTCTTTCATCCGGCCGGCCGACGGGCCGCCTCCGCCTCCAGATCCGCGAGCAGCAGCTCGTTGCTGATCGCCACGCCCGCCCGGTAGCCCCGGCTCACCGCGTTGACCACCTGCTCCTGCGGCCCCGTCACGTTCCCGGCCGCCCAGACGCCGGGGACGCTGGTCCGGCCCGTCTCGTCGACCGCGACGAACTCCCCGAACGGGGTCTCGCGCAGCTCCGCGCCCAGCTCCCTGAGCACCGCGTCCCGCGCCGCGAGGCGTCGCGCCCCGACGAAGACCACCGAGCGCGGGACGATCCGCCCGTCGGTGAGCCGGACGCCGGTCAGCCGGTCGTCCTCGACGGCGAGCCCGGCGACCTCACCGGTCACGACCTCCACCCCGGCGGCGTCGAGCAGCGCCGCGTCCCGGGCGGAGAGCTCGCCGGCCGTGTGCAGGAAGAGCGTCACGTCCTTGGACCAGCGGGAGACCATCAGCGCCTGGTGCGCGGGCATCGCGGGGTGGGCGATCACTCCGAACGGCAGGTCGCGGACCTCCCAGCCGTGGCAGTACGGGCAGTGCACCACGTCCCGGCCCCAGCGCTCGGCCACCCCGTCGATCTCCGGCAGCTCGTCGACGAGCCCGGTGGTCACCACGAGCCGCCGTGCGCGCACACGGGTGCCGTCCGCCAGGCACACGAGGAAGCCGTCCTCGCCGTCCCGGGCCGCGCCGGTCACCCGGCCGTTCCGCACGTCCACGCCGTACGCGGCGAGCTCGCGCCGGCCGGACGCCAGGTAGTCGGCGGGGCTCATCCCGTCCCGGGAGAGGACCCCGTGCATGTGGGCGGCCGGGGCGTTGCGGGGTTCACCCGCGTCGACGACCAGGGTGCGCAGCCGCGAGCGGCCCATGATCAGCGCCGCGCTGAGCCCGGCCGCGCCGCCGCCGATCACCACCGCGTCGTACCGCTCGTGAGTGTCGTGAGTGTCGTATGCGTTGTCGTTCATGGGGCGAGGGTGGCTCCGCTTGTGAAGCTCTCGCAAGAATTCTTGCCGGTTCTGCAACACTGGCGGCATGACCGAAGACGACCGCATCGACGCCGTACTGACCGAGGTCGGCCCCCGGCTCCGCCGTGTCCGCCGGGACCGCGGGGTGACCCTCGCCGAGCTCTCCGCCGCGACCGGCATCTCCGTGAGCACCCTCTCCCGGCTGGAGTCCGGGCAGCGCAAGCCCAGCCTCGAACTGCTCCTGCCGCTCGCCCGCGCCCACCAGGTCCCGCTGGACGAGCTGGTCGGCGCCCCGTCGGTGGGCGACCCCCGGGTGAAGGCGAAGCCCATCGTGCGCCACGGCCGGACGATGTACCCGCTGACCCGGCAGCCCGGCGGGCTCCAGGCGTACAAGGTGATCCAGGAGAAGCCGTACGAGAATCCGGAGCCCCGGGTGCACGAGGGGTACGAATGGCTGTACGTGCTCTCCGGCAGGCTCCGGCTCGTCCTGGGCGAGCACGATGTCGTCCTGACCGCCGGCGAGGCCGCCGAGTTCGACACGCGCGTCCCGCACTGGTTCGGGCCGACCGAGGACGGGCCGGTGGAGTTCCTGAGCCTGTTCGGCCCGCAGGGGGAGCGCATGCACGTACGGGCACGGCCCAAGAAGTCCGGCTGAGTCGGCGAGAAGTCCGGGCGAGTCGCCAAGAAGTCCGGCCGAGTCGTTCCCCCAGGGCAAGCGACCGCTTAGTATGCCACCGACCGCTCGGTACGGAGGAGGCATTCCGGATGCAGGCATGGCGTGTGTACGAGAACGGCGAACCGGGCGCGGTGATGCGCCGCGAGGAGGTGGAACCGCCCACGCCCGGCGAAGGCCAGGTCCTCCTCCGGGTCCGCGCCGCGAACGTCAACTTCCCCGACGCGCTGCTCTGCCGCGGCCACTACCAGGTGCGGCCCCCGCTGCCCTTCACCCCCGGCGTCGAGGTCTGCGCCGAGACCGAGGACGGGCGCCGGGTCATCACCACCGCCGCCCTCCCGCACGGCGGCTTCGCCGAGTACACCCTCGCCGACGCCGCCGGGCTCCTGCCCGCCCCCGACGCGCTCGACGACGCCGAGGCCGCCGCGCTGCACATCGGCTACCAGACCGGCTGGTTCGGCCTGCACCGCCGCGCCGCCCTGAAGGAGGGCGAGACCCTCCTCGTCCACGCGGCGGCCGGCGGCGTCGGCAGCGCCGCAGTCCAGCTCGGCAAGGCCGCCGGCGCCACCGTCATCGGTGTCGTCGGCGGCCCCGAGAAGGCGGCCGTCGCCCGCGCCCTCGGCTGCGACCTGGTGATCGACCGCCGCTCCGAGGACGTCGTCGCCGCCGTCAAGGCCGCGACCGGCGGCCGGGGCGCCGACGTGATCTACGACCCGGTCGGCGGCGAGGCCTACCAGCAGTCCGCCAAGTGCGTCGCCTTCGAGGGCCGGATCGTGATCGTCGGCTTCGCGAGCGGCACCGTCCCCGCCCCCGCCCTCAACCACGCCCTGGTGAAGAACTACTCGATCCTCGGCCTCCACTGGGGCCTGTACGCGGCGAAGGACCCGGCCTCGATCGGCCGCTGCCACGAGACCCTGACCGCCTACGCGGCGAAGGGCCTCATCAAGCCCCTCGTCGGCGAGCGCGTCCCCTTCGCCCTTGCGGCGGACGCCGTCCAGCGCGTCGCCGACGGCACCACCACCGGCCGCCTGGTCGTCCTCCCGGAAGGAGCCCACGCATGACCGACGCCGAGGAACTCCGCTCCCGCACCCGGCAGTTGCTCGCCGAGCACCCGCCCGCCACCACCGACCGCACCGAGTTCCTGAAGGCCCGCTTCGACGCCGGACTCGCCTGGGTGCACTACCCCGTGGGCCTCGGCGGACTCGACGCGCCCCGCGCGCTCCAGGCCGTCGTCGACGCCGAACTCGCCGCCGCGGGCGCCCCCGACAACGACCCGCGCCGGATCGGCATCGGCCTCGGCATGGCCGCCCCCACCCTCCTCGCGTACGGCTCCGACGAGGTCAAGTCCCGCTTCCTGCGGCCCCTCTGGGTCGGCGAGGAGGTCTGGTGCCAGCTCTTCAGCGAGCCCGGGGCGGGCTCCGACCTCGCCGCGCTCGGCACCCGCGCCGTACGCGACGGCGAGGACTGGGTGATCGACGGGCAGAAGGTGTGGACCTCCAGCGCCCACCTCGCGCGCTGGGCCATCCTCATCGCCCGTACCGACCCGGACGTGCCGAAGCATCGGGGCATCACCTACTTCGTCTGCGACATGACCGACCCCGGCGTGGAGGTCAGGCCGCTGCGCCAGATCACCGGCGAGGCCGAGTTCAACGAGGTCTTCCTCACCGGCGTCCGCATCCCCGACGCACACCGCCTCGGCGAGGTCGGCGACGGCTGGCGGGTCGCCCAGACCACCCTCATGAACGAGCGGGTCTCCATCGGCGGCGCCCGCATCCCCCGCGAGGGCGGCATGATCGGGAAGCTCGCCACCACCTGGCGCGAGCGCCCCGAGCTGCGCACCCACGAGCTGCACCGCCGCCTCCTCGACCTCTGGGTCGACGCCGAGGTGGCCAGGCTCACCGGCGAGCGCCTCCGCCAGCAGCTCGTCGCCGGACAGCCCGGCCCCGAGGGCAGCGCGATGAAGCTCGGCTTCGCCCGCCTCAACCAGGCCATCAGCGGTCTGGAGGTCGAACTCCTCGGCGACGAGGGCCTGTTGTACGGGGAGTGGGAGATGCGCCGCCCCGAACTCGTCGACTTCACCGGACGCGACGCCGGCTACCGCTACCTCCGCTCCAAGGGCAACTCGATCGAGGGCGGGACCACCGAGGTCCTCCTCAACATCGTCGCCGAGCGGGTCCTCGGCCTGCCCCCGGAGCCCCGCAACGACAAGGACGTCGCCTGGAAGGACCTGGCCCGATGACAGCACAGACCGATCTCCTGTACTCCGAGACCGAGGACGACCTGCGGGCGACGGTCCGCGCCCTGCTCGCCGACCGGGCCGGCCACCAGAGCCTGCTCGACCGGATCGAGACGGACGACCCGTACGTCCCCGGCCTCTGGAAGTCCCTCGCGGGCGACATCGGTGCCGCCGGACTCCTCGTCCCCGAGAAGCTCGGCGGCCTGGGCGCGAGCCACCGCGAGGCCGCCGTGGTCCTGGAGGAGCTCGGCCGCGCGGTGACCCCACTGCCGTACCTCACCAGCGCGGTGGTGGCCACGGAGACGCTGCTCGGCCTGGCGGGGGAGGACGGCGGCCCGGCCGTCGAGCTCCTGGCGGAGCTCGCGAGCGGCCGGACGGTCGCGGTGCTCGCCGTACCCCTGTCGACCGCACCGGACGCGGAGCCGCCGCTCGCCCCCACGGTCGCGGGCGTCGCCGACGCCGTGGCCGCCGACGTCCTCCTCGTCCCGCGCGCCGACGGCCTGTACGCCGTCCCGGCCGGAGAGGCGACCGTCGAACCGCAGACCCCGCTCGACCTCACCCGCCCGCTGGCCCGCCTCACCCCGCGGCCCGGGAGCGGCACCCGGCTCGCCGGCGCGGACGAGGCCCGCGCGGCCGTCCGGCGCGGGCTCCTCGCCGGGGCCGGACTGCTCGCCTCCGAGCAGCTCGGTCTCGCCGAGTGGTGCCTGGAGGAGACGGTCCGTCACACCCGGGAGCGCCACCAGTTCAACCGGCCCGTCGGCTCCTTCCAGGCCCTGAAGCACCGCATGGCCCAGCTCTGGCTGGACGTCGTCGGGGCCAGGGCCGCGGCCCGCGCCGCCGCCGACGCCCTCGCGACCGGCAGCCCGGACGCGCCGCTCACCGTGGCGGTCGCCCAGGCTTACTGCTCGAAGGTCGCCGTCCGCGCCGCGGAGGAGTGCGTGCAGCTGCACGGCGGGATCGGCATGACCTGGGAGCACCCGGCGCACCTGGCGCTGAAGCGGGCCAAGTCGGACCAGATCGCGCTCGGTTCGGCGGGCCGGCACCAGGACGCGATCGCCGCTCTGATGGACCTCCCCGCACCGAGGTAAGGGGCCGCCGTGTCCGCACCCCTTTACATACTGTTTAATTGCGAGCTGTTTGCAATAGCAGTTGATCTTCAAGAGGGGTGTGGACACCTTGGCCGCCCGATCCGTTCGCCGCGCGACTGCCGCGATGCTCACGGGGGCGCTCGCCCTCGCGACCGCGGCCTGCACGAATCCCGGCTCACCCGCCGGCGGCTCCGGCAGAGCCAAGGATTCCGCGGTCGTCGGCATCGCCTACGAGCCCGAGACCCTCAGCCCCCTCCTCGGCTACGGCAAGGACGGCAACTCGAAGATCTTCGACGGGCTCCTCGCCTTCGACGCCGACATGAGGCTGAAGCCGGCCCTCGCCGTGAAGCTGCCCCGCGTCAGCGCGGACGGCCTGACCTACACGTACACCCTCCGCGAAGGCGTCACCTTCAGCGACGGCGTCCCCTTCACCGTCGAGGACGTCGTCCACACGTACCGGACGATCCTCGACCCGAGGACGAACAACCCCTCCCGCACCGAACTCGACGCCCTCAGGAGCGTCGAGGCGGTCGGCGACGACACCGTCGTCTTCCGGCTCAAGTACCCCTACGCGCCCTTCGCCGAGCGCACCGTCCACGCCATCGCCCCCGAGCACATCACCGCGAGGCAGGACGTCAACACCGGCGCCTTCACGAACAAGCCGATCGGCACCGGACCGTACCTCCTCACCGGCTGGTCCAAGGGCGAGAAGCTCACCTTCACGGCCAACCCCGACTACTGGGGCGGTGCGCCGCGGGTGAAGAGGTTCACCATGGCGATCATCAAGGACGACGACGTCCGCGCCATGCGCCTGCGCGCCGGCGACCTCGACGGCGCGATCCTGCCGCCCAACCTCGCCGCCGGATTCACCGGCGACAAGGGGAAGAAGACCTGGACGGCGAAGACCTTCGACCACCGCACGGTCACCCTCCCCACCCACCACCGCGTCGCGGGCGACACCGCCGTCCGCCGCGCACTGGACCTCGCCGTCGACCGGCAGGCCATGGTCGACAAGATCCTCGAAGGAGCCGGAAAGCCCGCCTACGGGCCCGTCCCCACCGACAGCCCCTGGTTCGCGAAGGGCACCGAGCGCCGCCACGACCTCGCCGGCGCCGAGAAGATCCTCGACGAGGCCGGCTGGAAGCCCGGCCCCGACGGTATCCGCGTGAAGAACGGCGTCCGCGCCGCCTTCCCCCTCTGGTACCTCTCCGGCGACAGACTCCGCCAGGACCACGCCCTCGCCTACGCCTCCGACGCCAAGAAGGCCGGCATCGACATCACCACCCAGGCCGGCACCTGGGAGGTCATCGAGCCCCGCATGAAGACGGACGCCGTCCTCGCCGGCGGCGGCTCGCCCGGCGACCCCGACTTCGACCAGTACCCGCTCCTGAAGTCCACCCTCGGCGGCGACGGCTTCAACAACATGGCCCGGTACGACAACAAGACCGTCGACCGCGCCCTGGAGGACGGCTGCCGGACGAACGACCTCACGAAGCGCCGGGCCGCGTACGACACCGTCCAGCGCGAACTGGTCAGGAACCCCGGCTACACCTTCCTCACCCACATCGACCACCTCTACGTCCTGAACGACGACTGGGACGGGCTGAGCACCCAGACCGAACCGCACGACCACGGCCTCGCCTCCGGCCCCTGGTGGAACGTCGAGACCTGGAAGCCGAAGAGGTGAGCCGCCGCCTCCCCCGGGGGGCCATGGCCCGGATGGCGGGACGGCGTGCCCTCGCCGCCGTGCCCGTCCTCCTCGGCGTCACCCTCGCGGTGTTCGCCGTCGCCGAAGCCTCCCCGTTCGACCCCGTCAAGGCCTACGCCGGCACCGCCGGACTCACCGCCTCGCAGGAGAACCTCGACCGGCTCCGCGCCAACCTCGGCGTCGACCGGCCCCTCCTCACCCGCTGGTGGGAGTGGCTCACCTCGGCCCTCACCGGCGACCTCGGCGACTCCGCCGTCATGCGCCGCCCCGTCGCCGAGGTCGTCGGCGAGCGCCTCGGCTGGTCCGTCCTCCTCGCCGTCACCGCTTTCGCCGTCGCCCTCGTCCTCGGCAGCCTCCTCGGCGTCCTCGCCGGACGCCGCCGCGGCGGCCGCCTCGACCGGGCCGTCAGCTCCGCCGCGTACACCCTGGAAGCCGCCCCCGCCTTCTGGCTCGGCCTCCTCGCCATCTGGTTCTTCGCCCTCCAGCTCGGCGCGCTGCCCGCCGGCGGACTCACCGACACCGGCGGCGACACCGTCACGGCCGGCCAGGTCGCCCGCCACCTCGTGCTGCCCGCGCTCGTCCTCGGCCTCTCCCAGCTGCCCTGGTTCTTCCTGTACGTCCGCCAGGGCGTCGGCGACGCCCTCGACGAGGACCCGGTGCGCGGCGCCCGCGCCCGCGGCCTGCGCGAACGCACCGTCCTCACGGGCCACGCCCTCCGCTCCGGAATGCTCCCCATGCTCACCCTCGTCGGCTCCCGCGTCCCCGAACTCATCACCGGCGCCCTCCTCGTGGAGACCGTCTTCAGCTGGCCCGGCATCGCCGCCGCGACCGTCACGGCAGCCACCTCCGTCGACTTCCCGCTGCTCGCCGCGCTCACCGTCCTCGCCACCGCCGCCGTCCTCCTCGGCAACCTCCTCTCCGACCTGCTGTACGGGCTCGCCGACCCGAGGGTGGGCTTCGATGGCTGACCCGCGCACCCACCGCCTGCGCCTGTGGACCTCCGCCGTCACCGTCGGCGCGATCCTCCTCGCGGTCCTGCTCGTGCCCCCGCTCGCCCAGCTCGACGAACAGGCCGTCGACCTCTCCCGCAAGCTCCTCCCGCCGTCCTGGGACCACCCCTTCGGCACCGACGACCTCGGCCGCGACCTCCTGCTGCGCTGCGTCCACGGCCTGCGGATCTCGCTCCTCGTCGGACTCGTCGCCGCGCTCGTGGCCACCGTCGTCGGCACCGCCGTCGGCGCCACGGCAGGCGCCCTCGGCGGCCGGCCCGACCGCTGGCTGATGAGGCTCGTCGACGCCTTCTCGTCCGTGCCGCACCTGCTGCTCGGCATCTTCGTGGTGGCCCTCTTCCGGCCCGGCGTGTGGCCCGTCATCGCCTCCGTCGCCGTCACCCACTGGCTCTCCACCGCCCGGATCGTCCGCTCCGAGGTCCTCTCCCTGCGCACCCGGCCCTTCGTGGACGCCGCCGTCTCCGGCGGTGCGAGCCGGTGGCGCGTCGCCGTCCGGCACCTGCTGCCCGCCGTCCTGCCACAGGCCGGACTCGCCGCCGTCCTCATGGTCCCGCACGCCATGTGGCACGAGTCCGCGCTCTCCTTCCTCGGCCTCGGCCTCCCCAGCCACCGGGCCAGCCTCGGCAACCTCGTGCAGAACGCCCGCTCCTCGCTCCTCACCGGCGACTGGTGGCCCACCCTCTTCCCCGGCCTCCTGCTCATCGTGCCGACCCTCGCCATCGCCGGACTCGCGGGCGTCTGGCGCGACCACCTCAACCCGCGCCGCCGATCGGAGCTGATGCTGTGAACTCCCGCGTCGAGCGCGCCCTTCAGGCCGTCTCCGCCGAGCGGGCCGAGGACGCCGTCCTCGGCGTCCGCGGCCTCACCGTCCGCTTCCGGCTGCGCGGCGGCCGGACCGTCGCCGCCGTCGGCGACGCCGACTTCGACCTCTCGGCGGGGGAGTGCCTCGCCCTCGTCGGCGAGAGCGGCTGCGGCAAGTCCGTCCTCGCCTCCGCCCTCCTCGGCCTCCTCCCCGGGAACGCCGAGACGTCCGGTACGGCGTTCCTCGACGGTACGGACCTCCTCGCAGCCGACGAGAAGACCCTCGCCCGCACCGTACGGGGCAGGCGCGTCGGCCTCGTACCGCAGAGCCCCGCCGCCCACCTCACGCCCGTCCGCACCGTACGGTCCCACCTGGAGGAGACCGTCCGCGCCCTCACCCCCACCGGGCGCCGTGGGCGCCGCAAGGCCGCCGAGGACGCCGCCGACCGGGCCGCCTTCCCCGCGGGACACCTCGACCGGTACCCGCACGAACTCTCCGGCGGCCTCGCCCAGCGCGCCGCCACCGCCCTCGCCCTCATCGGCGACGCCCGGCTGCTGCTCGCCGACGAACCCACCACCGGACTCGACCGCGACCTCGTCGACCGCACCGTCGACGAACTGCGCCGCCACGCCGACGAGGACCGCGCCCTGCTCCTCATCACCCACGACCTGGCCGCCGCCGCACGCATCGCCGACCGCGTCGCCGTCATGTACGCGGGCCGGATCGTCGAAATCGCCCCCGCCCACCGCTTCTTCGGCCCCACCGGGCCCCGCCACCCCTACGCCCGCGGCCTCCTCGACGCCCTGCCCGACCGGGCGTTCACCCCGATCCCCGGCATGCCGCCCGAGCTGTCCGCCCTGCCCGGGGGCTGCGCCTTCGCCCCGCGCTGCCCCCGCGCCACCACCCGCTGCGCCACCCGCCCCGAACCCACGGCCGGAGTGGCCTGCCACCACCCGGAGCAGCCCCGTGCTTGAACTCGACTCCGTCACCGCCGGATACGAGCGCCGCACCCCCGTCTTCCGGGGAGCCTCCCTCAGCATCGCCCCCGGCGAGTCCGTCGGCCTGCTCGGCCCCAGCGGCTGCGGCAAATCCACCCTCGCCCGGGTCGCCGCCCTCCTGCACCGCCCCGACGCGGGCCGGCTCGTCCTCGACGGCACCGAGGTACGGGCCTGGCGGCACCGCGCCCCGCGCGAGCAGCGCACCGCCGTCGGCGTCGTCTTCCAGCAGCCCCGCACCGCCGCCGACCCCCGGCTCACCCTCACCGAACTGATCGCCGAACCCCTGCGTGCCACCGGCCGCCGCGCCGAGGCCGCCGAACGGGTCGCCGCCCTCGCCCCGGCCGTCGGCCTCACCCCCGACCTCCTCGGCCGCCGCCCCCACGAGGTCAGCGACGGCCAGCTCCAGCGCGCCTGCCTGGCCCGCGCCCTGACCCTCCGCCCCCGCTGGCTGATCTGCGACGAGATGACCGCCATGCTCGACGCCTCCACCACCGCGGCCCTCGTCGCCGCCGTCGAGACCTACCGCGCCGAGACCGGCGCCGGCCTCCTCGCGGTCGGCCACGACCGCGTCCTGCTGAACCGCTGGTGCGAACGTACGGTCGAATGGAAGGAGTGCCTGGCCACCGCGCCCTGACCGGATGTCACCCGTATGGCCGCCCCGCCATACGCCCGGACGGACCGCGCATTCCGTCACACTGTCCGCCGAACGCCGCAATTCCGGTGCGGCGACGGAGGGACGTGAGAGCGATGGCCGTTTCCATTTCTGTCGTGGTGCTGCTGCTGGTGCTGGCCGTGATCTTCCTGCGGAACGGCGGCCTGAAGGTCACCCACGCCCTCGTCTGCGCCCTGCTCGGCTTCTTCCTCGCCGGCACCAGCATGGCGCCCACCATCCACAACGGCGTCGCCGCCACCGCCAACGTGGTCTCCAGCCTCAGGCCCTGACCCGCCCCGTCGGGGGTTCGGATAACCGAACCCCCGATTCGGGGGCGAGCACGATCGCCCCGCCCCGCCCCGCCCGCCGAGGATGAGGGCATGGCTGAGACGACGACGGACACGAGGGCGGCGACCGCCGCCCGCGCCGAGGACCTGCACCGCGCCCACGGGCGCGGCGCCGCCACCGTGCACGCGCTGCGCGGGGTGTCGGTGGCCCTCGCACCCGGCACCTTCACCGCGGTGATGGGGCCGTCCGGATCCGGGAAGACCACCCTGCTGCACTGCCTCGCCGGCATGGACCGGCCCACCCGCGGCACCGTGTGGTGGGGCGACACCGAGGTGACCCGACTGCCGGAACGGAGACTCGCCGCACTGCGGCGCACCCGGATCGGCTTCGTCTTCCAGGCCTTCAACCTGATGCCTGCCATGACCGTCGCCCAGAACGTCGAACTGCCCGGCCGCCTCGCCGGCGCCCGGCCGGACCGCGGCCGCGTCCTCGACGCGCTCGCCCGGGTGGGCCTCGCGGGACGCGAGCGGCACCGCCCCGGACAGCTCTCCGGCGGCCAGCAGCAACGCGTGGCCATCGCCCGCGCGCTCGTCTCCCGGCCCCGCGTCCTCTTCGCCGACGAACCGACCGGCGCGCTCGACCGGGCCACCGGCCACGAGATCCTCGCCCTGCTGCGCTCCGGCGTCGACCGGGACGGCCAGACCTGCGCGATGGTCACCCACGACCCCGTCGCCGCCGGATACGCGGATCGGGTCCTGCTCCTCGCCGACGGCCTCGTCGTGGACGAACTGGACCGGCCCACCGCCGCCGAGGTCGCCGCACGCCTCGGCCGGCTCGGCGGGTGAGCGCCGTGACCCTCCTCGCCCTCGGACAGCTGCGCCGCAGCCCGGCCGCCTTCGCCGGACTCGCGGTCGCACTCTTCCTCCTCGTCGCCACGACGACGCTCTTCGGCTCGCTGTTCGCCACCGAGGCCACCGCCCCCGACACCGTCCGCCGGACGGCGGTGGCGGGACCCGGCCTGATGGTGATCGCGGGAGCCTTCGGCGAGATCGCCGTCCTGGTCGCCTTCTTCGTCGTCGTCAACGCCATCGGCTTCGCGCTCCGCCGACAGCACCGCGAGCTGGCGCTCCTGCGGACCATCGCGGGCACGCCCCGTCAGGTACGGCGCCTCGTCCGCGTCCAGATCGCCGTCACCGCACTCGTCGTGGCCGCGCCCGGCGCACTCGCCGGGGTGTACGCCGCCCGCCACTTCCTCCTCGCCCTGCAACGACGGGGGATGGCCGCGCCGGACCTGCGCGTGCCGGTGACACCGCTGCCCGCCCTCGTCGCCGTGGCGATCACGCTCGCCGTCGGGCTCGCGGCATCGGCCGTCGCCGTCCGGCGGATCTCCCGGATCGCGCCCGCCGCCGCGCTCACCGCGACCGCCACCGAGCAGGGACGGACCGGCGTGCCGCGCCTGCTCGCCGGCGTCTGCGCCCTCGTGGGCGGCGGCCTGCTGCTGCGGCTCGCCGCGACCAGGCCCGCCGAGGAGCTCGACAAGGCGGGGCAGGCAGCGCTGTTCGGCTCGCTGGTGCTGCTCGTCGCGGTCGGCCTGACGGGGCCGCTCGCGGCGCGCGCCCTGGTGGCCCTCCTGGGCGCGCCCGCGCGGGCGCTGCTGCCCGGCACCGGCTGGCTCGCGGACGCCAATCTGCGGGGGTACGCCCGGCGGCTGACGTCCGCCGTGGTGCCGGTCGCGCTGCTCGTGGGTCTGTCGGCGACCATGATGATCATGACACGTACCGCAGAGCACGCGGCCGCCACGACCAGCGCCACCTCCGCCACCGACGTCTGGCTCCGCCAGGCCGAACTGGCGCTGCTCACCTCCTTCGCCGCCGTCTCCACGATCAACACGCTCATCGCGGTCACCGGGGAGCGGCGCGGCGAGTTCGCCCTGCTGCGGCTCGTCGGGGCGACCCGGCGCCAACTGCTGCGCATGCTCACGGCCGAGGCCGCGCTGACCACCGCGGTCGGCGTCCTCCTCGGCGCCGCGGTCGCCGCCCTCGCCACGGCCGCGTTCAGCACGGCGGCGACCGGCTCCGCGCTGCCGTCCGTCCCGGCCGCCTCCTGCGCCTGGATCATCGCGGGCGCGGCGGCGCTGACGGTCCCGGCGACCCTGGGCACGGGCCTCCGCGCGATCTCGGGCCCGGCGACGCAACTCGCGGGCGGCGGGCGTGACTGACCCGGCCGGGGCGGTGGCGCGTTCGTACTTCTCCGTGCGTGCGGGGGAGTGGGTGTTCGCCGTCGTGGGGCTGCCCGTCGCCGTGGTCTGCGGCGCGTACGCACTCGCCGTGCTGTACGCCGGGACCCTGCTCTCGCTCACCGTGCTCGGCCTGCCCTTCGTGGTCGTCGCGCTCCTCGGCGCGCGCGGCCTCGGCGCTCTGCACCGGAGACTCGCCGGTGCGCTGCTCGGCGCGTACGTCGAGGCCCCGGCCGCACTGCCCCGCCCCGACGGGCTCCTCGCCCGTGGTCGGGTCGTGCTGAGCGACCCGGTCGCCTGGCGGACGCTGCTCTACCTGGTCCTGCGGCTGCCGCTCGGCGTGCTCGGGTTCGCCGCCGCCGTGGGGCTGCCCCTCGGGTGCGGTTGGCTGATCGGCTTTCCGCTCTGGGGCCGCCTGATGGAGCCCGACTCCCCGCCGGCCGCCTGGCTGAACGCCACTTCCGTCCTGCTCGGTCTCGCCCTGCTCGCCGGTGCGCCCGGTGCGCTGCTGGCCGTGACCGCGGCGAACCGGCGGCTCGCCGGACTGCTCCTCGGGCCCGCCCGCGCCCAGCGCCGGGTCCGCGAGCTGGAGGCGGCCCGCGCCGCGCTGCTCGCCGACAACGGCGACCGGCTCCGCCGTCTGGAGCGGGACCTGCACGACGGCACCCAGGCCCGGCTCGTGGCCCTGGCCATCACCCTGTCGCTGACCGAGGACGCGCTCGATCCCGCCTCCGGCCCGGACCTCGCCCGGCTGCGGACCCTGCTCGACCGTGCCCGTGGCCAGACCGAGGAGACCGTCGCCGAACTGCGGCTGCTCACCCGGGGCATCCACCCCGTCGCCCTGGACGGCGGTCTCGGCGAGGCCCTGCCGGGACTCGCCGCGACCTCGCCCGTCCCGGTGACGCTCCGCCTCGACCTCGCGGAACGCCCCCACGAGGCGATCGAGCGGGCCGTCTACTTCTGCGCGGCCGAGCTGCTCACCAACATCGCCCGGCACAGCGGCGCGCGGACGGCCCTGCTCGCGGCCACCGCGCGCGACGGCCGGGTGCGCCTGACGGTCCGTGACGACGGCCGAGGCGGCGCGGCACCCGGCGGCGGCACCGGTCTCGCCGGTCTGGCGGAGCGGCTCGCGGCGGTGGACGGCACCCTGCGGGTGGACAGCCCGCCCGGCGGGCCGACGGAGATCACCGCCGCGCTGCCCGCCGGGCTGTGACGGCCGGTCAGGCGCCGGTCCCGGACGTCTCGGACAGATAGGCGAGCACGGCCTTCACCCGCCGGTTGTCCGCCTCCGTGGCCGGCAGGCCGAACTTGGTGAAGACGGCGGCGACATGTTTCTCCACCGCCCGCTCCGAGACCACGAGCCGCTCGGCGACGGAGCGGTTGGAGTGCCCCTGGGCCATCAGCTCCAGGACCTCCCGCTCGCGTGGTGTCAGGGTGTTCACCCGGCTCACGCGGTCGCCGTGCACCAGCCGGTCGACCACCTCCGGGTCGAGCGCCGTCCCGCCGTCGGCCACCCGGCGCAGCGCGTCCACGAACTCGGAGGTGCGGGCGACGCGTTCCTTCAGGAGGTAGCCCACGCCCGTCGCCCCGCCGGCGAGGAGCCGGGAGGCCCAGGCGGTCTCGATGTGCTGGGAGAAGACGAGCACGCCGACCTCGGGCACGGTCGCCCGGATCTCCACGGCGGCACGGATGCCCTCGTCGGTGTGGGTGGGCGGCATCCGGATGTCGACCACGGCGACGTCGGGCCGGTGCCGGGACACCGCGGCGAGCAGCTCGTCCGCCGTCCCCGCGGTGGCCACCACCTCGCATCCGCGGGCGCCGAGCAGCTCGACCATCCCGTCCCGGAGGACGACGGAGTCCTCGGCCAGCACCACGCGCAGAGATCGTTCGGTCACCCCACCATTATCGGCCCCGGTCAGGGGCGTCTTCCGGTCCGCGCGTGAACGCCGCATGAAAGCAGGGGCAGTTCCATGTACTTCTCATCCGCTCCCGCCTACCGTCGGCGGCCGGCGTGACACGTCAGGAACCCGAGGAGCCGCTTTGACCACCCCACCGCCCCGCAGACGAGCACGCGCGCTCGCGCTGATCACCGCGCTCGCGGCGACCCTCCTGGCGGGCTCCGCGCCCGTCGCGCAGGCCGAGGAGATCCCCCTCGCCCCCGGCCACCGCCTCGTCGCCCCCTACGAGGGCGCCCCCGCCACTGCTCGGCCCGTGCCCGGTAAGGGCCCTGCCCAGCATCCGTACCTCGCCCCCAACGGCCGCAGCGGCATGCACGCCGACGGCGCCGGCAGCGGCACCCACCCCTACTCGGGGCCGCTCGGGCGCGATCCCGAGGTCACCAGCGAGAAGATCGCCGCCGTCGGCGGCGAGTGCGCCACCGTCACCTTCGACGCCGCCGGCCGCCTCGTCACCGTCTGCGGCACCTTCAGCGGCTTCCTCCTGAAGCTGCTCGACCCGCGCACCCTCGGCACCCTCGCCGAGTACCAGCTGCCGCAGCGCTCCTCCACCGTCGAGGCCATCACCCGCCTCGACTTCGAGAAGATCTTCAAGGACACCTCAGGCGGCGCCTACTTCTACCTGGACGACCGGGACCGGGTCGTCCTCGCCGACTCCCGCCAGCACGTCCTGCGCATCGCCCACCGCCAGAAGGCCGACGGCGCCTGGGAGTTCACCGTCGAGAACGACTGGGACCTTACCTCGCTCGTCCCGCACGACTGCGTCAGCTGGACCAACCTCTTCCCCAGCGGCGTCTGCGACCCCGTCACCTCCGTCATGCCGGACTGGGACGGCCGCATCTGGTGGGTGACCAGCCTCGGCCGCGTCGGCACCGTCGACCCCGCGACGGGCGCCCTGCGTGTGATCCGGCTCGACGGCGAGGAGATCCAGAACTCCTTCTCCGTCGCCGCGGACGGCGTCTCCATCGTCACCGACCACGCCCTGTACAGCTTCCGCGCCGACGCGGACGGCGTCCCGAAGGTCCAGTGGCGCGAGACGTACGACCGGGGGACCGGCACCAAGCCCGGCTCGCTGAACCAGGGTTCGGGCACCACCCCGGACCTCTTCGGCACCGAGGACCAGTACGTCGCCATCACCGACAACGCCGACGACCGCATGAACGTCCTCGTCTACCGCCGGGGCAACGGCGTGCCCGCCGCCGAGCGGCTCGTCTGCACGGTGCCGGTCTTCGGCTCCGGCGCCTCCACCACCGACAACTCCCTGATCAGCTGGGGCAACAGCCTCGTCGTCGAGAACAACTACGGCTACGAGAACCCGAGTACGCTCCTGCTCGGCCGCAGCGTCGTCGGCGGCGCGGCCCGGATCGACGTCCGCGCCGACGGCAGCGGCTGCGACACCGTCTGGGAGAGCGACGTCCGCTCGCCCTCCACGGTCCCGAAGCTCTCCACGGGCAACGGACTGCTCTACTTCTACGAGAAGCGCCCCAACTTCTGGGGCATCGACGCCTGGTACCTCACAGCCGTCGACTTCCGCACCGGACAGCGCGCCTTCTCGCGCCTCACCGGCACCGGTCTGTCCTACGACAACAACTGGGCGCCGATCACCATCGGCCCCGACGGCACCGCCTACGTGGGCGTCTTCAACGGCATCGTCGCCGTCCGCGACGGCGACTGACGCACGGCGGCGCGGCGCCCCGTGGCGCCGCGCCGCACCGCTCACTCGAACTCGGGCATGTCCCCGACGGTCGTCCTCTCGTCGATCACCGCGAAGGCGGCACCCTGCGGATCCACGATCGCCGCGAACCGGCCGAAGGGGCTGTCCATCGGACCGAACACCTTCCGCCCGCCGAGCGCCTCGGCCCGCTCGACCGCCTTGTCGCAGTTGTCGACGGCGAAGTAGATCTGGATGTACGAGGGGATCTCCGGCGGGAAGTCCTCGTCCGACATCACCATCCGCCCGAGCACGGGCTGGGGACCCCCCAGGTCGAAGACCCGGTAGTCCATGTGCTCGTCCTTGATCTTCTTGGACCCGAAGCCGAAGACCTCGGTGAAGAAGGCGTCGGCCTTCGCCGGCTCCCGGGTGAAGACCTCGGCCCAGGCGTACGAACCGGGCTCGCCCTCCCGCTCGAAGCCCTCGTGCTCGCCGGCCTGCCAGACGCCGAACGTGACGCCCGACGGATCCTGCGCGATGCACATCGAGCCGAAGTCGCCGACCTGCATCGGCTCCATCAGGACGGTGCCGCCCGCGCCGCGGATCTTCTCCGCCGTCGCCGCGACGTCCGGCGAGGCGAAGTACAGACACCAGGCCGACTGCGGCTCCCCGTCCTGCCCCGGCATCGGCGGAACGACGGCGGCGACCGCCTTCTCGTTCCGGTACGCCTGCGTGTAGTTGCCGAATTCCGACGAAGCCTCGCCGAAGGTCCAGCCGAGCACATCGCCGTAGAACGTCTTCGCGCCCTCGACGTCGGTGAACATCGCGTCGGTCCAGACCGGCGTGCCTTCAGGTCGTGCGGCCATGACGGTGACTCCCACTTCCGATTCGATGACGTGTCCTCTGGCCACGCTAGCCACGCTCGCCGGGGCCCGCGCGGTGACGCACCGCAGCTCCCGGTCTCAGCCGGGAAGCCGGCCCAGGGCGTAGCGGTGGAACGGGCCGTCCGGGATCGCGAGGCCGGGCCGCCACAGCCGCAGCACCTGCGCCGAGGGCAGGAACAGGGCCTCCGGCAGCCGGTCCGGGTCCGTCCACTCCCAGCGCTCGATCTTCTCCGGCTCGGCCACGGCGGGCACGCCCCGGAAGCCGCTCACGGCCGTGGCCGCCGTCATCCGGGTCAGCCGGGCCGAGGTCACGGTGTCCATGAGCAGCCCGAGGACCTCCACGTCGGCGACGTCCGCGAGGAGCGTCGTCTCCTCGGCCAGCTCGCGCACCGCCGCCTCCTCGATCGACTCGCCCGGCTCGACCTTGCCGCCCGGCAGCTCCCACACCCCGGAGCGGTCCAGTCCCAGGAGGACCCGGCCGGCCTCGTCGGTCACCACGACCCCCGCGCCGAGCGAGGCACCGGCGGACGGCGGCCGGACGTTACGGGCGGCGGTGGCGGCGTGATCTGCGGTCGTCATGGGCCCTGTCTACCAGGCACCCCCGACAACGCCTTCGGGTCGTAACAAAATGGCGGAAACGTCTTGAAAAGGGCGAAAAAGGGAGGACACTCGTTCTTACACCGGACAACCGGAAAGAGCCGCACCCGCCGACGGAGACGTCCGAAGGCCCGCGTGACCCTGATCTCGGCTCTGGCCAGGCCCCCGGCGGGGCCGGTCGGGCACGGAGCCGTCGGCGACGGCCGACGACCGCGCGAACCGACACGGACCGCCGGGGACTGTCATGTCCGGGGCCGGGTCTCCGCGGGTGGCACCACCGCCACCGGACAGTGCGCGTGATGCAGCACCGCGTGGGCGACCGAACCGATGAGCAGCGAGCCGAAGCGGTGCCGGTGATGCCGCCCGACGACCACCAGGCCCGCATCCTGCGAACCGTCCACGAGCCGGCCCGCCGCGTCCGCCGGAACCACCACCGGGACCAGCTCCACCCCCGGCCACCGCTCGGCGAACGGCCGCAGCCGCTCCCGCTGCTCCCACTCCGCCTCCGTCAGAACCTCCTCGGCTTCCTCCGCCTCGTCCGCGAGCGGCAGCGGCGGCGGCACCTGGAGCGCGGGAGAAGGCGTCGGCAGGAGGGCGGCCTGCGGCGGGGGCAGCCGGAACGCGGTCACCGCCTCCAGCGGTACGCCCCGGTGGTGAGCCGCCTCGAAGGCGAAGTCCAGCACCTCGTCCGAGGTCTCCTCCGGGTGCAGCCCGAGAAGCACCCGGCCCGCCTCCGCCCCGTCCTGGAGCGCGGCCGCACGCGCCTCGTGCGGTACGACGACCAGCGGGCAGGGCGCCGTCATGGCCAGCGTCCGGCTGGTCGAGCCGAGGAGGAGACTGGCGAAGCCGCCGTGCCCCCGGGAACCGGTCACCAGGAGCCGCGCGCCGCGCGCGGCCGCCGGCAGGGCGTCCGTCACGGACCCGTCCAGCGACTCGTACCGCACCGGAATGCGGTGCCCCCGCTCCTCGACCACCGTCCGTACGGCCCGGGTGACCGTGTCGGGAAGCTCCGGCGTCTTCCCCAGGGAGGCGATACGGGCGGCGCCCAGCTGGAGCGCCTCCGAGCGCACATGGGCCACCACCAGCGGCGCGCCGAGACCCTCCGCGGCGCTCAGCGCCCACTCCAGGGCCCGGAGACTGTGCTCCGACCCGTCCACGCCGACGACGACCGGCGGCTCGTACGCGGTGCTGGTGTCACTCATGACGGAATGACTCCCGCACGCGGACGAACGCCACGCCGGTCGGGTCCGAAGCGCTTCGGACCCGACCGGCGTGGGGGAGGGAGGATCAGGCGCCCTGCTGCTGCTTGCGCGCCCGCTCCTCGTTGCGCTCCTTGATGCGGACGGTCTCCTTGCGGACCTCCGCCTGGGTGGCCTGCTCCTTCTCCAGCCACTCCGGGGACTCCTCCCTGAGCGCCTGGATCTGCTCGGTGGTCAGCGGCTCGGTGATGCCGCCGCGCGCGAGACCGGCGATGGAGACGCCCAGCCGCGCCGCGACCACCGGGCGGGGGTGCGGACCGTTCTTGCGCAGCTCCTGGAGCCAGGCGGGCGGGTTGGCCTGGAGCTCGTTCAGTTCGGTGCGCGAGACGACACCCTCCTGGAACTCTGCGGGGGTGGCCTCGAGGTACACACCCAGCTTCTTCGCCGCGGTCGCGGGCTTCATCGTCTGGGTGTTCTGGTGCGACGTCATGGTGTCAAGGGTATCGAGCATGCGGCCGAGCTCCGACCACGCCGGCTACCGGTAACCTGGCGGGGTGACAGGCTCGGACGCTTCCCCTTCAGAATCCCCCTCCTCCTTCCGGCTCGCCTACGTGCCGGGAGCGACACCCGCGAAGTGGGTGCGGATCTGGAACGAGCGCCTGCCCGACGTGCCCCTGACCCTCCACGCCGTGACCCCGGCCGAGGCCTTCGCCGCGCTCCGGGAGGGCGCCGCCGACGCGGGGCTCGTCCGGCTGCCCGTCGACCGGGACGACCTCAGCGCGATCCCGCTGTACACGGAGACGACGGTCGTCGTGATCCCCAAGGACCATCTGTTCGCGGCGGTCGAGGAGGTCTCCGCGGAGGACCTCGCCGACGAGCTCGTCCTGCACCCCCTCGACGACACCCTGGGCTGGGAGCAGCCGCCCGGCCGCCCCGCCATGGAGCGCCCGGCGACGACCGCCGACGCGATCGAGCTGGTCGCATCGGGCGTCGGCGTGCTCGCCGTCCCGCAGTCGCTGGCCCGGCTTCACCACCGCAAGGACCTCACCTACCGGACCCTCGTCGACGTCCCGCAGTCGCGGGTGGCCCTCTCGTGGCCGGCGGCGGACGAGGCGCCCGATCTGGTGGAGGAGTTCATCGGCATCGTCCGCGGCCGCACCGTGAACAGCACCCGGGGCCGCCGCGCCGAGGAGCAGAAAGGCCGGAAGCAGCCCAAGGAGCAGAAGCCGGCACGGTCGGGGAAGCCCCGTACCGCGGGCAAGCCGGCCGGTGGGTCCCGCACCGGCGGGAAGCCCGCTGCCTCCCGCAAGGGCGGCGCGGGCTCCGGCCGGAGCGGGAAGCCGCGCCGCGGCCGCGGCTGAACCGTCCGCACGGCGGACGCCCGGGGCCCGGCCCCCGGCGCCTCGGCATACTGACCCCTCCTGATCACCGAGATCATCCAGGAGGAGCTTTGGCCGCCAGTTTCAGGACCGTCGTCGAGGTGGGACCCGACCACCTCGAACAGGCCCGGTCCATCGACCGGGTGTTCCAGGAGGCGATCGCCCCGGCGACCGTCAACTTCGACTTCGAGGCGATCCACCGGGCGGCCTCGGCCGTCCCGGACAGCGACGTGGTGAAGATGGTCCGGGGCTGGGGGCTCCAGGAGCACGCCCCCGTCCTCGTCATGGTCCTCTCCCTCAAGGAGGCCGTCCGCCAGGCGCTGCCGCAGGAGTGCGCGGAGGCCGGCTTCTGGGCCACGGTCGAGCGGGAGCTCGTCCAGGCCTTCACCGGGCTCGCCGCGCAGGAGGGGCAGCCCGGACTCTCCTTCTACGAGGAGTCCGGGGACCGCACGCGCTTCTACCGGGACCTGTTCTTCGCCCTCCAGGACGAGGAGACCGGGGACCACATGTACGCCCTGGCCTTCTGCGTCGACGTCACCGTCGAGCTGCCGAAGGACCGGACCCTCGCGCTCGAACTGACCGACATCGTGCCCTTCGCGGTGCGGCTCAACGCGATCGTGGTCCGTCAGGCCCTGACCGTCCCGGTCTGACCGTACGGCCGACCGTACGACCGGCCCTCGGGCCGACCCGTACGCGCTCCGTACCGGCCCGCCGTCCCGGGCCGGATCCAAGGAGCACGCGGCACTCAGCCCGGCAGGCGCAGCCGCCTGCCCCGCGCCGCCGCGACGAGCTCCGGCACCGTGGCGAGCTTGACCCGCGGACGCCCCGCGTCCCGGCCCCGCGCCCGCTCCGCCCGGTCGATGGAGGCGAGTCCGCGCGCGTCGACGAGCCCCCGTCCGCTGCGGCTCCGCGCGAGCCGCCGGAACTCCTGGGACGTGCCCGTCGGCTTCGGCAGCACCCCGGCGACCGCGTCCGCGAGCAGCGTCCCGACCGTCTCCTCCGCGCACGCCCGGTTGGCCCCGATGCCCCCGGACGGCCCCCGCTTGATCCAGCCCACGACATAACTGCCGGGCAGCCCCGCCACCCGGCCCGCCTCGTGCGGCACCGTGCCGGTGGCCTCGTCGAACGGCAGCCCCGCGAGCGGCACTCCGCGGTAGCCGATGGCCCGGACGAGAAGCCCCGCCCCGATCTCCGTACCCGGCCCCGAACCGTCCTCGGTCACCCGGACCGCGCGCACGCGGCCGTCGCCCAGGGCCTCGACCGGGGCGGAATGGAACCGAAGCACGATCCGGCGCCGGTCCGGCTCGGGCGCCCGCGTCCAGTCCACCGCCTCCCGGGCCACGTCCCGCAGGAGCCCGGCCTTCGCCCCCGGCCCGGCCGCGTCGATCGCCGCGCCGGTGCGCGGATCCCGGTCGTCGACGACCAGGTCGACCCCGGGCAGGTGCTTGAGGGCGAGCAGTTCGGAGGTGGTGTACGCGGCGTCCTCGGGGCCCCGGCGGCCGAGCAGCACCACCTCGCGGACCCGCGCGTCGCGCAGGGCGGCGAGCGCGTGGTCGGCGATGTCCGTACGGGCCAGGGCGTCGGGGTCCGAGACGAGGACGCGGGCCACGTCGAGCGCCACGTTGCCGTTGCCGACCACGACGACCCGCTCGGCGGAGAGCCGCACGGCGTCGGCGCCGGTCTCCGGGTGCGCGTTGTACCAGGAGACGACGGAGGTCGCCGAGACGCTGCCCGGCAGGTCCTCGCCGGGGATGCCGAGCCGCCGGTCGGCGGGCGCGCCCACCGCGTAGATCACCGCGTCGTGGTGCGCGGCGAGTTCCTCGGGGGTGACGTCCCGGCCGATCTCGACGCCGAGCCGCATGCGGACCCGGGGGTGGGCGTGGAAGCGGGCGAAGCTCTCCCCGGCGCCCTTGGTCGCCGGGTGGTCCGGGGCCACGCCGTACCGGACGAGGCCGCCGGCGACCGGCAGCCGGTCGATCAGCGTCACCTCGGCGTTGGTGTGCAGGAGGAGGTCCTCGGCGGCGTACATGCCGGCCGGTCCCGTGCCGACGATCGCGACGCGGATCGGGGCGAAGTCGGCGGGGATCGAGCGGTCGAAGACCGGCTCGCCCCAGGGGTGGAAGGTCGGCGAGGCGAGGACCGGCGCGGGCTCGCGGTCCGCGTAGTAGGCGGCGTTGATCCCCTCGTACTCCCGCAGCCGCGCGGTGAGACGGTCGGCCGGGAAGATCGCGTCGACGGGGCAGGCGTCGGCGCAGGCCCCGCAGTCGATGCAGCTCCGCGGGTCGATGTACAGCATCTCCGTGGTCCCGAAGTCGGGCTCGTCCGGCGTCGGGTGGATGCAGTTGACCGGGCACACGGCGACACAGGTGGCGTCGTTGCAGCAGGTCTGGGTGATGGCGTAGGTCATGTCGTCGGCTCAGCTCGGATCCTGGGGAGGGGGTCAGATGAGGTGCGCGCGCTTGTAGAAGAAGAGCGCGGGCCGGGTCAGCATCCCGACGTCGGCCAGGAACTCCATGAGGCCGGCGCAGCTGGAGCGCAGCTGCGCCTTGTAGTGCTCGTTGGCGGCCGCCTCGCGGCGCGCCCGCTCGGGGTCGAGTCCGGCCCGCACGTACACGTCCGGGTTCACCAGGCTGGTGATGATGTAGTACGCGGCGATGGCGACGATCAGGGACTGGAAGTGGCGGCGCGGCCTGCTCGCGCGGGCGAGGTGGCGGCGCGTCTCGTCCCGGGCGAACTTCATGTGCCGGGACTCCTCGACGACATGGATGTTGTTGATGGTGCGGACGAAGGGGACGACCCGCTCGTCGCGCATCCAGTCGCGCTGCATGACGTCGAGGACCTCCTCGGCGACGAGGATGCCGGCGTACGCGGCCTCGCCGAAGCCGACGGTCTTCATGAAGCGCCCGAGTTCCAGCACGGCCCGCCTGGGCCGGTAGGCGGGTGCGCCGAGCTTCTGGGAGCCCCGGGCGAACATGATCGAGTGCCGGCACTCGTCGGCGATCTCGGTGAGCGCCCACTGGAACCGGGGGTCGGTGTGGTCCATGAGGTAGATGTCGCGCAGCACCATCTGCTGGAGGATCATCTCGAACCAGATGCCGGTGCTGGCCACCGAGGCCGACTCCTGCCGGGTCAGCTCCTTGCGCTGCTCCTCGGTCATCTCGTTCCAGTAGGCGGTCCCGTGGAGGCTGTTCCACTCCGGGCTCTGGCCGTGGAAGCCCTTGTCGAGAGGGGTGTCCCAGTCGACCTCGACGGCGGGGTCGTACGAGAGCTTGGCGGCCGACAGGAGCAGCCGCGCGGCGACGTCGTGGTCGTCGTTGTCGGGGCGGACGGTGCTGCGTGCCATGGTGCGGCTCCTCGGGGTCGCGCGGGCGGCTCGGGCGCTTGTTAGACATCACGTCTAGCAAGCTTGTTAGACGGAACGTATAGCAAGGGCCCCGGGGAGGCCTACCCCTCGGTACGGACTTTCTTCCGACGGAGTTACCCCGGGTACGCGAACGGGGCCGGAGCCATGGCGGCTCCGGCCCCGTCCGGGGGTGCGCGGGTGTCAGAAGGTCAGGTTCCAGGCGTCGATCTTGCCGGTGTCCTGGCTCGCGTTGTCGTTCACGCGGAGCTTCCAGACGCCGTTCGCGACCTCCGAGGAGGCGTTGACGGTGTACGTCTGGAGGATGTTGTCCGTGCCGCTGCCGGTGTGGTTGTGCAGGGTGTACACGGTGCCGTCCGGGGCGACCAGGTCGACCTTCAGGTCACCGATGTAGGTGTGCTTGATGTCGACGCCCACCTTGAGGGTGGCCGGCGCGTTGCCCGTCACGCCGCTGACCGTGATCGGGCTCTCGACCGTGGTGTTGTCCGCGATCGCGACGTCCGTGAGGTTCTCGAAGTACGCCCCGGCCGGCGGGGTGGAGCCGCCGACGGCCTTCAGCGCGTCCACGCGGCCCTCGCCGAAGAAGCTGTTCTTCGCCGTGGTGCCGGTGCAGCGGGCGTCCGAGGGGCAGGCCAGGTCGGTGGCCTGCTCGCCGAGCTTCGCGCGGATGTCCGCCGGGGTGTACGCCGGGTTGGCGCTGGCGAGCAGCGCGGCGACGCCCGCCACGTGCGGGGAGGCCATCGAGGTGCCGCTCAGCGTGGCGTACTTGCCGCCGGGGGCGGTGCTGTAGACGGACTCGCCGGGGGCCGAGACCTCGATGACGCCACTGCCGTAGTTGGAGAAGGACGCCTTGGAGGTGCCGCTGGTGCCGTTCGCCGCGACCGTGACGACGCCCGGCAGCTCGGCCGGGATGTCGAGGCAGTCGTTGGTGAGGGTCCGGGTGACCGGCGTCGAGTCGTTCGGGCTCGACGAGTCGGTGGTCTTGTTGGCGAGGTCGACATTGGAGTTGCCGGCCGCCGCGACCTGGAGCGAGCCCTTGCCCTCGGCGTAGGCCTGGGCGCGGCCCACGCCCTCCAGGATGGCCGCCTGGTCGAGGTCGTTCGGGCAGTTGAACTGCCAGGGGTCCGTGTAGTAGCTGTTGTTGGTGACCTTGAAGCCGTGGTCACCGGCCCACACGAGGCCGCAGATGGTGTTCTCCGCGAAGAACAGCGTGGTGCCGGGCTCGGCGATGCGCACCGAGGAGATCTTCACGCTCGGGGCGACACCGATGGCGCCCTTGCCGTTCTTGGCGGCCGCGACCGTGCCGGCGACGTGGGTGCCGTGCTGGTCGACGTCGCGCCAGGCCCCGGCGCGGGTGTCCGTCTTGCCGTAGGCGCAGGAGACCGAGTCGGCGGCGTTGAAGTTCGGCGCCAGGTCCTGGTGCTGGTCGTCGACGCCGGTGTCCAGGATGCCGACCTTGACCGAGGAGGAGCCCGGGTTGACGGCCCAGGCCTGGTCGGCCTTGATCTGGGTCATGTCCGAGCGGACGGGCTCCGTCGTGGGCGCGGTGGCCTGCGAGGGGTTGGCCGGGAGCGCCGGGTTGTAGGCGTCGGCGGGGACGTCGGAGGTACGGGTCGCGCCGACCTTCTGGACGCCGGAGACGCCGCGCATCGTGGCGGCGAAGGAGGCGGAGGTCGAGTGCGCGACGATCACGCCGATCGCGTCGTACGAGGCGAAGACCGAGCCGCCGTTGTTCGCGACGGCGGTGCGGACGGCGGTGGTGTCGCCCGGGGTCGTGATGACCAGGTAGGCGCGGGTTCCGGCGGCCCAGACGGCCGTGGCCGCGGCGTTCGAGGGGGCGGTCGCGGTGAAGGCCGCGAGCGGCTCGTTGTCGAGCGGGGCGGCCTGGGCGAGGGAGACGGGTCCCGCGAGCGCCAGGGTCGTACCGAGGGCGGTCGCCGCGAGTCTCATGCGGCCGGATATGTGGGAAAACAATGCGTCCTCCGATGACCCGGTGGCGCGGGTGGCGCCGGCCGGGCCGTGTGTTGTGTGGGGTGGACGCAAGATCGCAGACAAACGGGGCGGAAGGAAGTGTTCTGTCCGAGAAGCCAGTTGGCGTTACACAGTGTTGACCTGTCCACGCCAGAGAGGGGGGCGTATCTCCCGATCTGCCCCCTTCGCCCCCGGCTTGCTCGTCCGGGTGATCCGGGCCCGCCGGGACATGCGATCACGACCACACCGCGCGATAATCGGTAACCGTGCGTGACGAAGGAGCGGCCGCGGACCCCGTCCCGGCCTGGGTGGCCTTCCACCCGCCGGGCGACGAGGAACGGGGCCGGACGGCCGTCGACCTCCTCCGGCGGGCCGGACTCGACGCCCGCCGCCCCGGCCACGGCCCGGCCGAGGGCCCCGGCGTGCTGCTCTTCGCGGCCGCCGACGACACCCTCGCCGACCGCCTCGCCGACCTCGGCGCCGACGGACGGCACCGGGTGCTCGCCGTCGCCCTCACCCGTGCGGCCCTCGACGGAGCGGGACCGTGGCCCCTGCTCCGCGCCGGGGCCGCCGACGTGCTCACCTGGGACGCCTCAGCCACCCCCGCCGAGGACGTCGTACGCCGCCTGCGCCGCTGGGCGGCCGTCGACGCGCTCGTCGCCTCCCCCCTCGTCACCGAGAACCTCGTCGGCGCCGGACCCGCCTGGCAGCAACTGCTGCGGGACATCGTCGAGATGGCCGTCTTCAGCGACGCCTCGGTCCTGATCACCGGCGAGAGCGGCACGGGAAAAGAACTCGTCGCCCGGCTCGTGCACGCCCTCGACCCCCGGCGCGGAGCCGAACAACTGGTCCTCCTCGACTGCACAACCATCGTCCCCGCCCTCGCGGGCAGCGAGTTCTTCGGCCACGAGAAGGGCGCGTTCACCGGGGCCCTCGCCTCCCGCGACGGAGCCTTCGCCCTCGCCGACCGGGGCACCCTCTTCCTCGACGAGGTCGGCGAACTCCCCCTGGACCTCCAGGCCGAGCTGCTCCGGGTCGTGCAGGAAGGCACCTACAAACGGGTCGGCAGCAACACGTGGCACACCACCGGATTCCGGCTGATCTGCGCCACCAACCGCGACCTCATCACGGAGGAGGGTGCCCGCCGCTTCCGGGGCGACCTCTATCACCGCATCGCCGCATGGACCTGCCGCCTGCCCAGCCTCCGCGAACGCGGCGAGGACATCCTGCCGCTCGCCCGCCACTTCCTCCGCGCGCTGGGCCAGGACGGCGGCACGCCCGGCGCGGAGGACTTCGACCCGGCGGTGCGCGTCTTCCTCACGGAGCGTCAGTACCCCGGAAACATCCGCGAGTTGAAGCAGCTCGTCGGACGGATGGCCCGCCGGCACGTCGGCTCGGGGCCCATCAGCGCCGGAGACGTACCCCCCGAGGAACGCCCGGACGGAGCCGGCCCGGGCTCCCGGGGGACCTCGTGCGGCTGGCCGGACACCGGGTTCGAGGAGTCGATCCGTACCGCTCTCGCCTCCGGGGTGTGCCTCAAGGAGATCGGCGTCCTCGCCCGCGAGACCGCCGTCCGTATCGCCGTACGGGACGCGGACGGCAACCTCCAGGAGGCCGCGCGCGCCCTCGGCGTCACGGACCGGGCGCTGCAGCTCCGCCGCCGCGCTTCCGGGCCCGGAGCGGTGAACGGCGTACAGGAGGGCTGACCGCCGAAGCGGCCCGGAGCGGTGAACGGCGTACGGGAGGGCTGACCGCCGAGGCGGCCCGGAGCGGTGAACGGCGTACGGGAGGGCTGACCGCCGAGACGAAGCGGCCCGCCGCCCCGCGCCGCTCGCCCCGGACCAGCGCGAGCAGGTTGCCGGACAGCACCCAGCGCTCCTCCTCGGCCCCCAGGCCCAGCGCGCGGACCTTGGCGAGCTCCACGCCCGGATGCAGCCACGGCCCGTCCGAACCGAACAGGACCTTCTGCGGGCCCGCCCGGCGCACCGCCTCCGCGAGCAGGTCGAAGCGCCGCACCCCGGAGGTGTCCGTGTGGATGTTGGGGTGGCGCACCAGATGGTCGACGAGGGCGAGCTGGGCGTGCCAGTCGTCGGCGAAGCTGCCCAGGTGCGGGAGGACGAACGGCACGTCCGGGTAGTGCTCCGCGAGCAGCTCGGCCACCGCCACCTCGCCCATCGGGTCGTACACCACCGGCAGCCCGAAGTACCGGGCCGCGTCGCAGACCTCACGGGTGATCGGGGCGTCGTGCCGGTGCACCTTGATGCCGACGAACCCGAACTCGCACACCGCCGTACGGACCAGCGCGGCGATCCGGCCGGCGTCCCGGTCCGCGTGCACGAACGCGAAGCCGAGGAAGCGGTCGGGCCGCGCGGCCACGATCCGCGCCACGCACCGGTTGGCGGCGGCGTAGTCCCGGTGGAAGGCCGGGAAGAGCACGGTCCGGTCGATGCCCGCGCGGTCCGCCCGCGCCAGATAGCGCCCCAGGTCCGCGGCGTCCCAGGGCCCGGTCAGCCGGTCCCCGCGGCCCGCGTGGCAGTGGCAGTCGACGATCATCAGCGCCCTATCGTCCGGCGGCGACCCGGGTGAACAGCTCCCGCAGCACCCGCCGGAGGACGGCCGTGTCCTTGAACGAGGCCGGCGGCAGCCCGGAGAAGGCGCCGAGCGCCCGGAACACGTCGGCCTCCGGATGCCCCGTCGGCGCCACCGGGTGCCCCACGGCACGCAGCGCCTCCCGGGTGAAGCCGAGCCCTGCCGTCGTCCGGGGGCGGTCGCCCTGGCCGCGGTTGGTGTCGCAGTGGAAGTGGTCGCGGTGGTCCGTCCGGTAGTAGTCGATCACCGTGGGGAACGAGATCCGCAGACACGCGTCGATCCGACGGAGCAGCACCCGCTGGGCCGGATCCGTCCAGTTGCGGACGATGGTGTCGCGCACCGCGCTCGGGGGGCCTCCGCGCTCCGGCCACCGCACCCCGACGACGTCCAGGGCGTCACCCCAGGAGTGGTTGCTCAGGATGTCGGGCTTCGCGGGATCGGACCGCTTCACACAGCGGCAGCACAGGGACCCGGCCGTGAGGATGGCCTCCACCGGCATGCCGAAGCCGCGCATGTTCCGAAGGAAGGCACTCATCGCGTCCCGGACGGGTCCGGTGAACTGCTGCTCGCGCGTCCACTGCCGCTTCGTGACGACGAGGAGACCGGTCCGGGGGTCGTGCCGGACGGACTCCGGGTAGTGGAAGGGGACCCCGTCGACGGCCGACGTGTGCAGCAGCCCGGTCACGACCGGACACGGCAGCACCCCGGGCCGCCTGCACTTCGTCTCGGCCGTCCCGCCCCGCGGCGCGCAGTACTCCTGACGGCGCCGGCCGGAAGGGGCGGCGGCCGGAGGACGGGGCGAGGCGGTGGTGGCCCGGCCGCCCGCGAGCAGCGGCCGTACGACCGTGTCCCGGATGGCCAGCCACTCCTCCGCCGCACCCCGCTCGCCCCGCCCGATGCGCGCGCCGCCGCGCTCCGGATGCCGCTGGTGGAAGACCAGACTCGTCAGCGCGTTCTCGTCCCGGGAGCCCTGGGCGATCGCGCTCACCACCCGGACCAGCTCCCAGGGACTGAACCCGGTGCCGCGCTCGAACTCCTCACCGGCGAGACCCGGAGACAGCGTCTCGTACGTCATGACCCGACGCCCTCAGTACGGCCGGTCCGCGCGCGGTGTCCGGCGCATCCGGCGCCCCGCCGTCCCGGCCCCGGCCCCGACGGCCCCGCCGATCGCGGCCCGCCCACGCCCGGCGAGAGTGGCCTGCTGCGCGGTGCGCCGCCGCAGATGGATCGCCGGCATCGTGACGTCCAGCCGGTCCGAGGTGAGGTCGACACCCGTCGCCGCCCGGTAGGCGTGGATGTACCCCTGGATCTCCGCCCGCCAGTAGCGGGCCCAGTTCGCCGCCTCGTCCCGTTCGATGACCGAGTTCCAGTCGCCGAAGCGGATGGAGAGCAGGATGCGTTCACCGAAGACCGCGAGGTTGTGGAAGTGCAGCGTGGGGGTGTCCGTCCAGCCCTGCAGCTTCTTCATCACGTCGACCGTCCCCATCCAGGGCTCCGGGTACGCCACCATCGCGCGCGCCGGCAGGAACTGCCGCATCTCCGGCCTGGCGAGCAGCCACTGCTGCATCAGCATCTCCTGCCGGGCCGTCCACGGCAGGTCGCCGTACTGGTTGTGCTGGCCCTCGGTGAGCAGCAGATGGACCTCCTTCAGCCCGTTCAGGACGGGGAACCCGTCCGGCGTGACCGTCATGTCGTCGGCCTGCGTGAAGAAGGTCGTGCACAGCTTGAGCAGGCTGTGGAACGCCTCCAGGAACTTCGAGCGGCTGTCGGCCCCGCGCAGCGGCGGCACCGCCCGGCCGATCAGTGTGATCCCGTAGTGGTGGTCGTACTCGTACGCCCGCCGCACCACCGAGAGCCGGTGCTGCTCGTCCTGGATGTACCCCCACAGCAGGTTGCCGAGCGGCAGCAGCGGGGCGATCTCCAGATGGGCCAGCGGATCCGGCTCCACCGCGCGCCGCATGTTCTGGAAGCGGCGGCTGATCTCGATCAGCGACTGCACGAGCAGGCTCTCCTCCTCCCAGTAGTTCCACAGGAGTTCGATGAGGCAGGGGTGGGTGAGCTTGTACCGGAGGATCGCGTCGCACGGGAAGCCGAGCTTCCCGCCGCCGCGCACCGGGACGTCCCGCAGCCCGTCCAGGATCCGGGCGAAGTACGGGAGCGTGTAGAAGTTGGGGTCCTGGGGGATCGGCTCGACGAAGGCCTGCCACATCGCCTCGATCTCCTGCCGCGTCACCGGGCCGTCCTGGTACCGCGACTGCTCCTGCAGCAGGTCGATGCCCTCGAAGGGCTCCCCGGGACGGTGCGGGTCGACGAGGATGCCGCAGCGCAGCCGCATGAAGGCCTCGGTCGCGGTCTTCAGGAGCCAGTACGCGTCCACGTCCGGATAGGGCAGGGCGCTGCCCTTGCGCACGGCCTCGAGCTCGGCGCGGCCCTCGGCCCGCATGCGCTTGCTCTCGCGGTCGAGCCCGCGGGACGGCCGGCAGAGCACCAGGTCGATGAAGTCCTGGTACTCGCCGAAGCCGAGGGAGTCGCTGCTGTTGCGGATGGCCGTCCACAGCGCCTGGCTGTCGGTCCTGACGACCCCCGCGGGCTCCAGATGGACGGAGAGCGAGGTGTTCCGCCCGTCGATCACCGGCATCTTGATCCGCACGTCGGCGACCTGGGTGCTGGTGCGCCCATGGGTGTCGGTGACCGTGACCGTGGCGTTCTCCACGCCGGGGTCGGCGGTACGGGTGTCCCAGACGACCGCGGCGTCCTTGGCCCCCCACCGGGCGAGCGAACCGCCCGAGACGGACCAGGCGTACGTGACGCCCGGCTCCGCCGTGTCGGCCCGCAGCCGCACCATCTCGCCCCGCGTCACCTCGTCGGGCGTGGCGGTCAGCGTCACCTGGAGCGGCGAGCGCGGTGCTGTCGATGTGCCCATGACTCCTCCTCGGGCAGGGAACGGAGAAGACCGGCGCCCACGGGGACGGCCTTCAGGGGAGTGACCGGCCGCACGGCCGGCGGGGAACGGCGGGCGCAGGCCGCCGTCGTGGCGAGCGTGCTGCGCAGGGCCCAGCCCCGCAGCAGCCCCTCGACCCGGCGGCTCTCCGCCTCGGGGGAGATCAGCCCGGCCGCCCGGGCCTGTCCCAGGGCCGCGAGGGCGAGCGTCGGCGCGGCCCGGTCGAGCAGTTCGGGACGGTGCCGTGCGGCCTCGTACAGCGCCATCAGCCGGAGCGGCGACCGCTCGGCCGGCCGGAACAGTGCGCCGAGCGCCGGCTCCGGCCGCCCCCACGGGCGGTGCGAGACGAGCAGCTCGGCGAGGCCGGGAGCGGCGGAGGTCAGCGAGTCGAGCAGCGCCCGTGCCTCCGCGTCGAGCCCGTCGGGGGGATACAGCGCGGACCACAGCTCGCCGAGCGCCCGCCACTGCGGATCCGGATGGAGCAACTCGCCCATGGCGGTGCCCAGACGGACCCTGATCCAGGGGAAGGGGTGGCTGTCGAGCGGGTCGAGGCGGAAGACGAACCGGCGCGGCAGGCTCACCACACCGATCAGCCCCAGCGTGGCCGTCACGCCGAGCTTCCCGATCGCCCAGAAGTCGGCGACGATCTCCGGCAGCCACCGGGAGAACAGCGCCCAGGGCAAGGGCAGTCGGCCACCGGGCCCCGCCGCCCGCGCCCGCAGCTCGGCCTGGAGCGAGGGCACCAGGCCGAGGAGCGCGGCGCCCTGATGGCCCACCTCGTGGCAGAGCGAGGAGCTCAGCCCGTATCCGCCGACCATCCGCTCGCGCGGCACCCGCACGATCGCGATCGGACTCGAACCGCCGCCCGGCAGCCGGGTCCTGGCGCGCCGGATCGCCGCGCCGGGACCCCGGTCCAGATAACAGACCACCGGCGGCGCCTCGAAGGGACGGCCGGGCAGGTCGAGCGCGTCGGCCGCCGCCACGTCCATCCCGGACAGCCACAGACCGATCTCGTGCTCACTGCGCTGGGTGATCGTCTGCTGGAAGAGGTCGAACTGCCCGAGCACGTCGTTGAACCGCCAGCGCAGCGCCGTGAACCTGCGCTGCATCTCGGCGGGCGCCGCCGCCGCGCCTGCGCCGTCGAGCCAGACCAGATACGCCCGGACCCGGTCGCGCAGCTCCCGCCGCCCCGCCAGGAGCGTCCGCTCGATCCCGATCTGGGCGGCCGGGGACGGCGCGGCGGCGGGCAGCATCGTCTCGCGCACGGCGAAGGGCTGGACCCGGTCGAGCCGCGTGAGCAGCGCCCGCGCCTCGCCGACGAGCAGCCGGCGCGCGGTCGACGACGTCCCGTCCATGGTCAGACCTCCGTGATCATGACCCGGTCACCCCGGCGCACCCATGTGCCACCGGTCGTCTCCCCGGCGCCGGGTCCTGCGTCGGCGGGCGGCGCGGGGGAGGAGGCGGGCGCGGGCTCCGCCGGGCCCGTGGGCTGCGACGTGTCCGTCGGCTCACCGGCCCGGGGCGGGGTGCCGGGGCCGTCGGGGGACGCCTCGGGACCTGGCTCGGGACCTGGCTCGGGGCCCGGCTCGGGGCCCGGAGCGGCGTCGGTGCTCACGGCGTAAGGCATCGGCTCGTACGAAGGGGGCGGCTGGTACCAGCGCGGGCGGACGGCGGCGGGCCGCGGCCAGTACCACGGTGCCGGGCGTGCGTACCGGTGGAAGGAGCGGTAGAGCCCGGGCGCGTACCGCCGGGCGGCGGTGAAGACGGCGGCCCGGCCGACCGCGCGGTCTCCGGCCCGTCCCCGGTGTGGGCGGTAGCGGCGGTACCGGTCGCGCGGAGCCATCGCCGCGTTCCGCGCGGCGGCGGCGGAGAGTCGCACGAAACGTCTCGCGACTTCGAACTCACGCTCCTGAGCGTCCGTCACCTCGGTGTCCACGCCGAACAGTTCGGCCGCGTGGTCGCCCGGACGGAGCGAGGAGACCGTGGCGTCCCTGCCGGCGCCCTGGAAGACCCAGTGCCAGGGCTCCCGCGCGTACGGCCCGAAGCCGAAGCGGTGTGCATGGGCGCGCAGCCAGCCGAAGAACCAGGTGGCCCGCCAGCGTCGCACGGCCTCGGCCCCGGTGCTGTTGGAGACCGGGTGACCGCGTCCGCGCACCTGGAGGAAGTCGATCGCGATCCCGTTCTGGTGGTTGCTGTACCCGGGCGCGGCGATCCGCCCGGGAATCCCGAAGTCCTCCAGCATGTACCGGACGGCACGGGCGCCGTGCGGGCCGCCGGGCAGACTCGCCCGTGCGGCGGCCGTCCGGTCGTAGTAGCCCTTGAAGTACCCCAGCCACAGCCGCTGTTGGTGGTCGCTGCCGCGGTAGCCGCTGCTCGCGGTGAGCCGCCGGGTGTGTCCGGCGTCCGTGTTCCCCGCGGCCTGCGCCTCGGCGAGGGCCGCCGTGGCGGCGGCGAGCAGCCGGCCGGCCGCCGCGGCGGCGTCGGCCCGCATCGAGACCGGCGCCCCGGGCACCGGGGCCAGCTCGCGGCGCGTCAGATCCCGACCGGGCCGGCCCTTCCTGGCCCGGGTGCGGGCCAGATGGGCTGCGAGGACCCGCTGCCGGAAATCGACCTGCTCGGGCGTGCCGCTCCACCCGCCGCCGGTCTCGCCTTCCTGCTCGCCGTACGAGGCCGGCTCGTCGGCCACTTCCCGTACGGTGCCGCCGCGCCCCGCGCGTCCGGGGGCCGGCCCCGTACCCGGCAGGTCGGCCGCCACGTCGGCCAGGAGCAGCGGCCCGTAGAGCCGGGGGATCCGCATGTGCGGCACCTTCGTCCACTCCACCCGGAACCTCGGCGAGCCCGCCGGTCGCACGGCGGCGGCCACCTGCTCGCTGTGGCGCGCGGTCGGCTCGTTCGGCCGGTAGAGCACCCGGAGGGCGCCCGATCCCCGGTCGATCCGCTGCCGGGCCCAGGCGATGAGCGGTGCCGGGTCCCCGTACAGCGCGTCGAAGCTGTGCACCTCGTCCGGGTCGGTGTGCCGCAGGATGCGCATCAGCGAGGCGCCGCCGCCGGAATGCGCCGTGAGGACGAGCCGTCCGCGCGGGGCGTTCACGCCCGTCGCGGCCGTGAACCCGGCCAGGGCCTCGGCGACCAGGCCGTCGATCGCTCCGGGTCCCTCAAGGGCGGGATGCGTGTAGCCCCGGCCCGACCGGCCGCCGAAGTAGTGGCCCCGGGGGAGGACGAGCAGGGTCGGAGCGGTGCGGCCCGGGGTGTTCCCGGCGCCGTGGAAGTCGAGTCCGCTGACCGGTTCGATGTCCACGGGGAGGGTCATCGCCCTGCGCCGGACAGCGAAGCCGTGCAGATGGACCACGACGTCGATCCGGGACGGCCGGTCCATCGCGTTCCACTTCAGGATCAGGTCCGGCGGTGTGCCGGCGTGTCGCCGCAGCATCGGCAGCCGGTCCACCACCAGGCATCCGGGACCGGTCGCCCCCGTCCGGCCGGCGTGCCGCCGCAGCATCGGCAGCCGGTCCGTCCCAAGGCACCGGGGACCGGTCGGCCCCCTCCGGCCGGCCGGAGGAGTCAGCGGCAGCGCGGTCCGGGCCACGTTCTTCAGGACTCCGCCCAGCGCCTCGCCCGCCGCCGAGCTGAGGAACCCGCCGTCGCGGCGCGCGAGGGGCGCGAGGAGCGAGCCGAGGAAGGCCTCCAGCTCCCGTTCGTCGGCGACGCCGAGAAGCTCCGTGGCGAGCGCGCTCTCCTCCGCCTCGGTCAGCGGACTGCCGAACTCGCCGCCGAGCAGACCCGTCTCCGCCGCGTACTCCCGCAGCTCCGGAGCGACCGGGCCGCTCCGCCCCGGTTCCGTGGCGCGCCGGTGGTGGCCGCCGCCGCACCCGCACTCGTACGTGCTCATGGCCGGTCTCCCTTCGGGTGCCTGCTCGGATGCCCCGGGCGCCTCAGATGCCGAGGAGGATGATGGTCCGGCCGCGCCTGATCCAGCGGCCGCTGGAGCGGCGCCCGCCGTGGGCCGCCGGACCCGCGAGGCCGGGGACGGCGGAGGCGGCGGAGACCAGGGGGACGAGCCCGGGGGCGTACCGCTGTGCGGCACTCAGCACGGCGGCCCGCGCGGCGCCCGCGTCCAGCTCGTCGACGCCCTCCGGATCGCCCTCGAAGTCACCTTCGAAGGCGCCCTCGAAGCCGGCTTCGGGACCGCTCTCGTACGCGCCCGGGTAGGCGCCCTCGCCCTGGTACCCGCCCTGGTACTCGCCCGCGAGCTCGCCCGTGTCCTCGAACTCGTAGCCGTACTCCGGGGCCACGGCCTCGAACTCGCCGGCGGCGGCACCCTCCCCGAACTCACCCGGGAGGTCGCCCTCGTACTCCCCGTACGCCTCCGCCGAGCCGTCGGAACCGGCCGCCGTCCGCGCGGCGTCGGCGGCGAACCGGACGAACTGGCGGGCCGCCTCGAACTCCTGGTCCTCCCGGCTCAGCCCCTCCACCTCGAGCCCCAGCAGACTGCCCGCCCCGGAGGCCAGCTGCGAGCCGATCAGCCCGCCGACCCCGGGAGCGACGAGATTGCCCGCGGCCGCGCCCAGGACCGGGAGGAACTGCCGGGCCGCGCCCCGCAGCAGACCCCGGAGGGCCTTCCCCGGGCCGCCCCTGAGGAGCGGCGCGGCGGCGCGGACCAGCTTGCCCAGGAACTGTTCGAGCTCCGCCTCGTCGGCGACCTCCAGGAGCTCGCCGGCCAGCTCCATCTCCCGCACCTCGTCGAAGCCGCCCTCGGCCTCCTGGGAGCCGTACCCGGCCTCGCCCTCGAACTCGGGCGCGTACGCGCCGTACGCCTCCGCCTCTCCGGCCGTGCCGCCGCCGGTCCCGTAACCGAACTCGAGCTGTGTGCGATCCATGTTGTGCATTGCGGCCTCCTCGTCACTCCGCCGGCAGGTGCCCGGCCGGCGGCTGCGGCACGACGTTCCCCCTTCTCCCTGCAAGTTCCGTGCCAGCGGGCGCAGACCGTGATGGACGGGGTCGCGGTCGCCGCGCGCCGAAGGTCCCTTCGCCGTCCGGCGGCCGTGCGGGCCGGGGAGGCGAAGGGACCTTCGGGAGGTGTCCGGGCGGGGTCAGGCGGCGTACGGGCGCCGAGCCCTGCGGGCGTGGGGCGCGATGCCCAGGTCCGTGCGGTACTTGGCCACGGTGCGGCGTGCGACGGGATGGCCGTGCTCGGTGAGGAGCCGGGCCAGTTCGGCGTCGGAGAGCGGCCGGCTCTCGTGCGCGACGAGCTCCCGGAGCGCCGTACGGACACCGGTGGGCGCGCCGAAGAACCCGGCGAGCGGCATCGTCCGGCGGCAGGGGAGCAGCGCCACACGTCCCGCGACGGCCCTGCTGACCGTCGACTCGTGCAGGCCGAGGGCGTCGGCGACCTCGCGCCGGCGGAGCGGCCGCGGTCCGTCGGGTGCGCCGTCGAGGAAGGAGCTCTGGGCGTCCACGACGTACTGGGCGATCCGGTGCAGGGTGCGCCAGCGCCGGTCGAGGCGCGTGAGGAACTCCCGGGCCCGGCCGACCTGGGCGCGCGCCAGCCGTTCACCGGCCGGTCCGGCTCTGGTGCGGACCGGGCCGCGGTTCAGGTGGTCGAGGTAGGAGGGGCTGACGGTGAGTCGGAGGCGGAGGGGTTCGAGGAGGGTGACGGTGTAGGTGTTCCCGCCCTCGGGGTCCCGGGTGATCACCAGGTCGGGCGGTGCGCAGGCGGCGGCCGGCGGGGGTGCCAGGTCCGGCGCGGCGGAGGGCCGCAGCTCGGAGCGGACGAACGCCCTGACCCGCCGTACCTCCTCGACCGGCACCCCGAGCGCCCGCGCGGCCTCCGGGAAGCGCTGCTCGTCGGCCAGCGCCTCCAGGCGGTCGGTGAGGACCGACCGCACCACGGGCTCCCGGGTCCCGTTCCGTTCCTCCCACCGGTCGAGCTGGAGCAGCAGACACTCGCGCAGGTCCCGGGCACCGGTCCCGGGCGGTGAAGCCGAGCGGAGGGCGGCCAGGGCGCGCCGGACGCGGCCGGGGGAGACGCCGAGAGCGGCGGCGATCTCCCCGACCGGGGTGTCCAGGCGGCCGCGCGGCCCGAGGCTGCCGACGAGGTACGCGGCGAGCGGGGCGTCCTCGGCGGGCAGCGCGGCCCCGACCTCGGCGAGGAGCCACGCGGCCCGGTCCTCCGCGCGCGGCTCGGGCCCCGGGCCGGAGCCGGCGCGCTCGGCGGGCCGTACGCGGGAGTCGTACAGGCAGGGGCACAGGCCGGGGGAGCCGAGAGAGGTGCCGCAGAGGGGGCAGGGCGCCGGTTCCGGGTCCTCTTCGAGCGCGGGGTTCTCCGCGAGCTCCTCGGCGATCCGGGCCTCCAGGTCGAGGGCGGGGAGCTGGAGGAAGGAGGCGAAGGTCACGAGGGCCGGTGAGGCGTGCGGGGCCATGCACGGTGTCGTTCCGAGTTCCATTCCGGCAGCCATCCGGTCCTCATCTCCTCGCCCCAGGAGCACCGCCGTTCCCGCATCCCACCGTCCGCCGGGCCCCCGGAGGTGTCAAACGGGCCCTCTGGAGGGGGTCGGCGAGTTTTCCTGGACGACTGTCCATGTATCCTGGACACCTGTCCAGGAAATACCGAGGCGATGAGTGGAGACGACGATGGAGACCGCGGCGAACGTACTGGTGGGCCTGGTGGCCGCCCTGCACGCGTACATCCTGGTTCTGGAGATGTTCCTGTGGGAGAAGAAGCCGGGGCGCGGACTGTCCGGCTTCGACGCCGACATGGCCAGGGCCACCGCGCCGCTCGCCGCCAACCAGGGCCTCTACAACGGCTTCCTCGCCGCGGGACTCGTCTGGGGGCTGATCGCGGAGGACCCGACGGGGTACCGGGTGCAGATCTTCTTCCTCGGCTGTGTGGTGGTCGCCGGGCTGTACGGCGCCGCCACCGCGAACCGCCGCATCCTGTTCGCCCAGGCACTGCCCGGTGCGCTCGCGCTCGGTGCGGTCCTCCTGGCCCGATGACGGACCGGCAGGAGGACCCCAGGGCCGCCCGCACCCGGGCCAGGCTGCGCCAGGCCCTCCTCGACGAGTGCGCGGAGCGCCCGCTGGCCGAGGTGACCACCGCCGCGCTGGTCCGCCGGGCCGGCGTCGGCCGCGCCACGTTCTATCTGCACTACGGCGACCTGGAGGCGCTCGCCGTCGACGCCTGCGCCGACGTGGTGCGCGAGGCGGTGGACGCCCTGCACGCCTGGCGCGGCACCCCCGATCCGGCGTCCCCGCCGCCCGCGCTCCTCGACTTCTTCGCCGGCCTCACTCCGCACGCGGCCCTCTACCGGGCCCTGTTGCGTCCGGGCGGCGGCGGGCCGCTCGGTCTCGTGCTCCACCAGGACCTGCGCGCCCGCAGCCTCGCCGAACGCAGCCTGGTCGGCGCCCCGGAGCCCGCACTGATCGCCTCGGCCGTGGCCGCGACCTTCGCGGGGGTGCTCGCCGACTGGCTGCACGGCCTCGTCGCCGGCACCTCGGACCACGTCGCCCACCAGGTCTGGCGGCTCCTGATCCAGCTGCACCGCACACGGCTCTCCTAGCCGTACGGGGCGGGGGCGCCGCCACCCGCCCCGTACGGGAACCCCTACTTGAGGTACGGGCCGGCCGCGCCGACCTTGCCGGGGCCGTTCAGGACGTACACCCGGAGGTTGCCCTTGCCGGGGGCGGCGACGGAGAGGGTGCCGTCGGCGACCGTGCGGACGTCGCCGGTGACGGCGTCGGTGTACGTGCCGTTCGGGACGCCCGTGAAGGTGGCGCCGCCCGAGACGGTGACGAGGGCGAAGCTGTCCGTCGAGCCGCTGGTATAGCGGCGCTTGAACGCCATGCCGCCCGAGACGCCCTCGGTGGAGTACTGGCCCGTCTGGAGCGCCGGGATCGCCCGGCGGATCTGGTTCAGCCGCTGGACGTGCTTGACCAGGGGCTGTTCGAGGGTGGTCGCGACCTGGCCGCTCGCCGAGGAGACCTGGGAGAAGTCGGAGGCCGTGACGGAGCCGGCGACGTGGTCGCCGAAGTAGGCGCGGCCGGTCGTCGCGAGCGGGCAGGTGGGCCCGCAGTCGATCTTCTTCCCCTTCTGGAACTCGATCTCTGAGCCGTAGTACAGCGTCGGGATGCCGCGGAAGGTCCACATCAGGGACATGTTCTCGGCCCAGGCGTCGGTGCCGCCGGCGTACCGCTCGCTCGACTTGTTGGGGCCGTAGTCGTGGCTGTCGACGTAGACGACGTTGTAGGTGGCGTCGTTGTAACTGTCGTCGGAGTCCTTGCCGTTGGAGAAGGCGTTCTGCGCGTCACCGAAGTTCATGTGCATGCGCATGTCGATGACGTTCATGCCGGAGAAGTGGCTGTGGTCGGGCGTGTGGTAGCTGTTCCCGGCGAGGAAGGCGTTGGTGGAGGTGGGCTGGTTGCCGGTGCCCTGCTGCTGCTCGTAGTCGTACATCTCGAGCGCCGCCTTGGCGTCGTCGGCGTCGTACTCCTTGCGCTCCTTCCAGGTGTAGAACTGCGCGGAGTGGTTGACCGAGCCGCGGTTCCACTTGTCGTTGACGAAGGCGGCGACCTCGCCGAAGACGAAGAAGTTCTTCGCCGCCTCGGCTCCGTGGCGCTGGGTGACCCGCTCCTGGATGGCGGGCAGGAAGCGGCGGTTCCAGGTGGTGCGCGGGATGTGCACGGCGGTGTCGACGCGGAATCCGTCGACGCCCATGTCGATGTACTTGTCGTACGCGCCGATCAGATAGTTCTGGACGGTCGCGTTCTCGGTGTTGAAGTCGGCCAGGTCCTCGTGCAGCCAGCAGGAACGCGCGTCCTCGCCCTCCCAGTTGCCGATCCAGCACTGGTGGTAGAGCTCCTTCGGGAACATGCCCGAAGTGGGGCTCGGCCACTGGCAGTTGTAGACCGTGTACCCCTCGGCGCTCTTCCCGCCGGTCGGCTTGCCCCAGTTCACGCAGGTGTTGCCGGTGGGCTCGGCCGTCGACCACAGGTCGCCGTTGTAGTACGACTTGCCGCTCTTCGCGTCGATCGTCAGGCCGTCGTACTCGAAGCCGGGCTGCTTCTCGTCGTAGTACCAGCTCCACTGGCTGTCCCGCACGCCGTACACGGTCGGGACGAAGAGGCCCTTGGCGCCCCAGCGGGAGGAGTGGTTGTAGACGACGTCCTGGTAGATCTTCATGCCCTTGGCGTGGGCGGCGTCGATCAGGTCCTGGTAGGAGGCGCCGGCGGACTCCAGGCGCGGGTCCACCTTGTAGAAGTCCCAGCCGTGGTAGCCGTGGTAGTCGTAGTCGGAGCGGTTGAGGACCACCGGGGTGACCCAGATCGCCGAGAAGCCGAGGCCCTTGACGTAGTCCAGCTTCTGGATGAGGCCCTTGAAGTCGCCCCGGAACATGGGGTCGTCGTTGGCCGCGTTGCCCGACTTGGTGTGCTGGCTGCCGCCCCGGTTGTTCGACGGGTCGCCGTCGTTGAAACGGGCGGTGAGGACGAAGTAGATCGGGTCCTTGCGCGGGTCGGTGCCGAGCGGCTTCCCGGTCGCGGGCGTGGCGGGCCGGTCGCCGGTGGTGGCGGTCGCGGCGGCCGAGGCGGCGGAGACGTTCCCGGCGGCGTCCACGGCCCGCACCGTGTAGGTGTACGTGGTCCGCTCGGCGAGGCCGGTGTCGGAGTACACCGTGGAGCCGACGTCGGTCACGACGGTGCCGCCGCTGCCGCCGGTGCGGGTGACCTGGTACTTCGTCACGCCCCGGTCGTCGGTGGCGGGATCCCAGCCGAGCAGTACGGAGACGCCGTCGGCGGTCGCCGTCAGCCCGGCCGGGGCGGTGGGGGCCTGGGTGTCGGGCGGGGTCGCGGCGCACGGGTCGGCGGCGTTCGCCGTCACCACCCGGTTCCGCACGGTGGAGACGCCCGTCCCGATCGTGTAGTCGGCACCGGCGTTGTTGTCCCAGGTGCCGTTGCCGTTGTTGAAGGCGGCCTTGAGGGAGGCGGCCGACCCGAGGTCGATCTCCCGCTTCCACCAGCCGGCGCAGGCGGCCTGCATGCCGACGCCCGGGACGGCGGTCCAGGCGCCGCCCGCGGGCTGGTAGTGGATGTTGGCGGTGGACCAGCCGAGCGCCTCGGTGGAGTAGTAGACCGTCGCCTTGGCGGTGGGGGCGGGCGTGGTGTCCCCGCAGGGGTCGGAGTGGGCGACTACCCCGTCCTTGACGGTGATGTTCCCCGTCCCCAGGGCGTAGTTCCTGCCGCCGTTGTTGTCCCAGGTGCCGCTGCCGTTGTTGAAGGTGGCCTGGAGGCCGGCGGCCGTGCCGAGGCTGACGGTCTTCTTCACCCAGTCCGTGCAGGCGGGCTCCATGGCGACGCCGGGGACCGTGGTCCAGGAGCCGCCGTCGGGGGCGTAATGCAGGTTGTACGCGGGCCAGTTCTTCGTCTTCGTCCAGTAGAAGACCGTCGCGGTGTTCTCGGCGCTCGCCGCGACCGGGACGGTCCTGGGCGAGGGGTCGGCGGGTGGCGCGGCGAGCAGGCCGAGGAGGCCGGCGGCCACGGCCAGGACGGCCACCGGGCGGCCTGGCAGCGGTACGGGGGTGCGGCTCATCTGATTCTCCAGGCGGAGGCGCGTTCCGTACGGGCCGGTTGGGGGGATGGGGGATCGGCGCCGCTGGAAACGCAGTCGGAAAGTTTCTGAAATATCTTGCGTCGGGCGGAAGTTACCGCCGCCGGGACCCGGAGGTAAAGACTTCTGACGGAAGCGGCGTTCGGGGTCTACGCTCGGGCCGTCCCGTACGCGTGATCGACGCCGAGAGGTGCCCGATGAAGTCGAGAGGTGCCCGATGAAGCTGCCCGCCCCGCTGCACGTCTTCAACGAGGGGCTGGCGTTCCTGCTCGAACTCGCCGCGCTGGGCGTGCTGGCCTGGTGGGGGTGGGAGAGCGCGGAGAACGTGGCGCTCCGGCTGCTGTTCGCCATCGCCACGCCGGGTCTCGCAGCCTTCGTCTGGGGCCTGTTCGCCGCGCCCAGGGCGCGGATCCGGGTGCCGCTCGCGGGAGTTCTGCTCGTGAAGGCCCTGGTGTTCGGCGCGGCGGCACTCGCGCTCCACGCCCTCGACCGGCCGGCGTGGGCCGTCGTCTTCGCCGTCGTGGCGCTCGTCAACACCGCCCTGGCGACGGCGGACCGGCAGGCCGCGATGCATCGCGGCGCATGAGCCGGGCTACGGCCGGGGCCAGGGGCGGCCTTCGAGCCGCTCGATGTCCCGGTTGAAGCGTTCGAGGTAGGCGGCGAAGCGGGTCACGTCCTCGGGTGACCAGTCCTCCATCACCCGCTCCAGGCCCTCGATGTTCGAGGTGCGGTCGGCCTCCAGGCGACGCTCGCCCTCCTCCGTGATGCGGAACTTGCGGGCGATGCCGCCGTCCGGATCCGGGATGCGCTCCACGACCCCGGCGCGCAGCATCGCGGCGGTCTGCCGGTTGAGGGTGGAGGCGTCGAGGCCGAAGGCCTCGCTGAGCTGTCCGATGGACATCGGCCCGTGCAGGCGGATGCGGGTGAGGAGCACGTACGCGCTGCGGTCGAGCTGGCCGCCGGCCGCCCGGGAGCGGGGCCCGTACAGGAGGGCGTGCCGTCCGATCAGCATGCTCTCGAACTCGACCAGATGGGTGGGCTTGTCCATGAGGGCATTCTCTCCTGTCCCCGAGTCCCTTCATCGAGTCATGTGCATCCTACATAGCTTGTGCATCATGCAATTGATATGCATGATGCATAAAACTTTTCCGCGCAACCGCAGTAAGCACCGAGGGAGAACCTGTGGACGGCTCCAAGCCCGACGCCCGCCCCGGCGGCGTCGTCGGCGTCCTCGCCATGGCCGGCATCGTGGCCGCACTCATGCAGACCCTGGTGGTGCCGCTCATCGGCGACCTCCCCAGGCTGCTCGACACCAGCGCCTCCAACGCCTCCTGGGTGATCACCGCCACCCTCCTCGCCGGAGCCGTCGCCACCCCCGTCGCCGGCCGGCTCGGCGACACCCTCGGCAAGCGGCGCGTCCTGCTCGCCTCCGTGATCCCGCTCGTCGCCGGCTCGGTCGTCTGCGCGCTCGCCTCCTCCGTCGTCCCGATGATCGTCGGACGCGGACTCCAGGGCCTCGGCATGGGCGTCGTACCGCTCGGCATCAGCCTCCTCCGCGACATCTCCCCGCCCGAGAAGCTCGGCGGGTCCATCGCCCTGATGAGCGCCTCCATGGGCGTCGGCGGCGCCCTCGGCCTGCCCTTCTCCGCCGCCGTCGCCGAGAACGCCAGCTGGCGCGTGCTCTTCTGGGTCGCCGCCGGGCTGAGCGTCCTGGTCGGCCTCATGATCTGGCGCGTCGTTCCCGCCGGCCGGCGCGCCGCCACCCCCGGCCGCTTCGACGTGCCCGGCGCCCTCGGCCTCGGCGTCGGGCTCGTCGCCCTGCTGCTCGCCGTGTCCAAGGGCGCGACCTGGGGCTGGGGCAGCGCCACCACCCTCGGCCTCTTCGCCGTCGCGGCCGTCGTCCTGCTCGCCTGGGGCGCCTGGGAGCTGCGCACCCCCGAGCCGCTCGTCGACCTGCGGGTCACCGCCCGCCCGGTCGTCCTGATGACGAACGCGGCCTCGATCCTGGTCGGCTTCGCCATGTACGCGCAGTCCCTGGTCGTCCCCCAGCTGTTCCAGCTGCCCGAGGCGACCGGGTACGGCCTCGGCCAGTCGATGATGGCCATGGGCCTCTGGATGGCCCCGGCCGGCCTGATGATGATGATCCTGGCGCCCCTCGGCGCCAAGCTGTCGGCCGCCCGCGGCCCCAAGGTCACGCTCTCCGTCGGCGCGCTCGTCATCTCCGCCGGTTACGGCTCCTCCCTCGCCCTGATGGGCTCCACCTGGGGCCTGCTCACCGTGACCCTCATCTGCAACACGGGCGTGGGACTCGCCTACGGGGCCATGCCGGCGCTCATCATGGGCGCGGTGCCGCAGGAGGAGACCGCCTCGGCCAACAGCTTCAACACGCTGATGCGCTCCATCGGCACCTCCGTCTCGGCCGCCGTCATCGGCGTCGTCCTCGCCCAGCTGACGACCACCCTCGGCGGCCACGTGCTGCCTTCCGAGGACGGCTTCCGCGCCGCGATGCTCATCGGCTGCGGCGTCGGACTCGTGGCCGCGGTCGTCGCCGCGCTGATCCCCGCGAAGGCGACGGCACCGGCCTCCGACGAGGCCCGGGGCGAGGAGCCCGGGGCCGGTCCGCGTACTGCCTCGCAGGCCACCACGGCCTGACATCGACCGGGGCGGGCCGCCGCGGGATACGTGGGGACGGCCCTGCGGCGGCGCCGCCCCGTCCGGCGCGCGAACCGCAGAGGCGCGCGCCGGAACCCGGGGGCCCCGCCCGGCCGCGCAGACGCGACCGGGTGGGGCCCTCACGGGTGTCGCGGGGCCCGCGGCCCCGGCGGGGACGCCCGGTGGGCCCTCGCCGGGCGTCCCCGCCCCCTCGTCCAAGCCGGCCCCCTGTCGGCCGCCGAGGCGCGACCGGCCGGGGCTTCACAGGCGTCCGTCCCCTCGCGCGGCCGCCCCTCAGCCCTGGACCGCCGTGAAACCCGCCCTCTTGTACGTCCGCATCAGCAGCGCCGTCTCCGTCGACGTCACGCCCTCCAGGCGGGCGAAGACCCGGGCCGTGAACTCCTGGAAGTCGTGGGTGTCGCGATGGCTGGAGTACCCGAGCAGGCTCGTCCCGCCGCTCGTCACCACCAGATGCCGCAGGGCCGGTTCCCGCGCGAGCAGCCGGATCGCCGGGTCGAGCTCCCGGTGCGGCACCCCCAGCCGGAACCGCGCCTCCACCGGATAGCCGAGGACCGCCGGGTCGGCGTGCAGCCGGAGGTGCAGCACGTGCGAGGCCGTCAGCCGGGCGAGGCGCCGCCGGGCCGTCGTCTCGCCGACGCTCAGCTCCCGCGCGAGGCGGGTCGTCGACATGCGGGCGTCGCGCCGGAGCAGCTCGACGAGCCGCCGGTCCAGTTCGTCCACGACCGGTGGCTCCGGGAGCGCGGTGCCCTCGATGGCGTGCCGCCGCACGTCCGTGGGCTCGTCGTCGTACGGTGCCCAGTCGCTGGCCGTGAGCAGCAGCCGGAGCACCACCGCCGAGTGGATGTCCACGACCCCGTCGAGCCGGCCGATCACCGTGTCCACCAGGGTGAGCAGCGCGTCGTGACCGGCCGCCTGGAGCTCGACGAACACGTCGAGCGCCCCGGTGGCGACCTCCACGGACCGCGTCTCGGTCAGGGCGGCGAGCGTCAGGGCCACCTCGTGGACGCGGCCGGGCGCGCACCGCACGGCGATCTCCGCCGTCACACCCTCGTACTGGTACTCCGGGATGAGCGCCGCCACGAACGCGACCCGCCCGTCGGCGGTCATGCGCTCCAGGCGGCGCGCGACGGTCCGCTCGTGCGCCCCGACGGCGGCGGCGACCTCCGCGAACGGCGCACGGGGATCGCGGTGCAGGACCTTAAGAATCCCGTGGTCCAGCGCGTCGAGGCCGGCGCCTTCGCCCCGGCTGCCTCCACCGCCCTGCCGCTCCGCCGTCATCACGCCTCTTCTCCGCCCGGTCACGCGCCCGCCCGAAGGCGCCCCGCTCGACCTCCTCGTGCCCGAATCCGCCGTAGGCCCCCCACCCGCTGCCGCATTCGGCCGTCTTCACCGTCAACTCTTGCCCGAAGTGCCGTTCGCTCGCCACATTGTGGTGCATCTTCCGCCCCCGCACCCCCACCCGCCGGGCGGCCCCCTTCCCCATCGAGCCCACGCGGCCCTCCCGAAGAGGTAGTACGTATGACGGACGCCGGTACCCGCACCGCCCCCGTACGAAGAAGAGCCGTACGACCCGTGCCCGCCGGCGCGGTCATCGCCTCGGTCGCACTCGTCGAGCTCTCCAGCGGCATCACCCAGGGGTTCCTCTCCCCGCTGCTCAAGGGCCTCACCGACACCCTGAAGGTCACCGCGGCCGACCTGAACTGGATCAGCATCGCGAACCTGCTCGCCAGCGTCGCCTTCACCCCGGTCCTCGCCCGCATGGGCGACCTCTACGGTCACCGCCGCCTGCTGCGCTGGAACCTCGCGATCGTCATCGCCGGCTCCGTCCTCGTCGGACTCAGCCGCTCCTTCCCGGTGCTGCTCGCCGGCCAGATCCTCCAGGGCGCCATCGCCGGCTTCTTCCCGCTCCTCGTCGGCATCCTCCGCAACCGCCCCGACGGCGGCGACGCGGAGAGCCGCCGCGGCATCAGCCTCATGGTCGCCGCCCTGATCGGCGGCCTCACCCTGGGCCTGCTCTCCAGCGGCTTCGTCGCCGCGACCGTCGACAGCCCCACCGCCGCCCTCTGGGTGCCCGCCATCGGCGCGAGCCTCGCGCTGGCCGTGACCTGGCCGCTGCTGCCCGAGTCCGACGACCTGCCCGGCGGCTCCGTCGACTGGGCCGGGGCGGTGCTGCTCTCCGTCGGCCTCGTCGCGCTGATGCTCGCGCTCGGCCTCGGCGGCACCCCCGGCTGGGAGTGGACCTCCACCCGTACGCTCGCCACCCTGGTCGGCGGCGGGCTCGTCACCGCCCTGTGGGTGCTCGTGGAACTCCGTACCGCGGAGCCCATGATCGACGTCCGGATGTTCGCCCGGCGCAACGTGGTCGTCGTCTCCGTCGTGACGCTCTCCTTCAGCTTCTGCATGCTCGGGCTCCAGGTCGCCCACCCGGTCTTCCTCGGCACGGACCCCGACGAGACCGGATACGGCTTCGGGTACAGCCCCGTCGTCATCGGCCTGGGCATGCTCCCCAACCTCCTCGCGATGGCCCTCGGCGCACTCGCCGCCCCCGCCGTCGCCGCCCGCATCACCGACCGGCTCACCCTCGTCACCGGCTCCGTCCTCATGGCCCTCGGATACGGCGTCGTCGTCGCCACCCACGCCTCGGCGCCGCTCTTCCTCCTCGGCACGGCGCTCGCCGGACTCGGCAACGGCTTCCTCCAGCACTCCACGCGCACCCTCGCCGTCGAGTCCGTTCCCCACGACCGGACGTCCGTCGGCTCCGGCATCAACGAGCTGATCATCAACGTCGGCGGCTCGCTCGGCGCCGCCGCGGTCCTCACCGTCTTCGCCGGGCACACCCCCGCCGGCCACACCCTGCCCGACCTCGGCGCCTACACCACCTCCTGGGTGCTGTGCGTCGCGCTCTCCCTCGCCGGCGGCGCCGCCTCCCTCCTCTACCGCACCCCGTCGAAGGACCTCCGATGACCACGACCAGCACGGCCCGCCACCACAGCCGGGCCGTCCTCACCCGCCATCAGGAAGCGGTCGTCGGGCTCAGCCACGCCCTGCACGCCGACCCCGAACTCGCCTACGAGGAGCACCGCGCGGCCCGCCGCATCACCGACCTCGTGGAGGGTGCCGGCTTCGACGTGACCCGCGAGGCGTACGGACTGCCCACCGCCTTCCGCGCCACCGCCGGCACCGGCGACCTGGTCGTCGCGATCTGCGCGGAGTACGACGCGCTCCCCGGGATCGGCCACGCCTGCGGTCACAACGTCAACGGCTCGGCCGCCGTGGCCGCCGCCCTGGCTCTCGCACCGCTCGCCGACGACCTCGGCCTCACCGTCGCGCTCCTCGGCACCCCCGCCGAGGAGTCGGGCGGCGGCAAGGTCGACATGCTGCGCGCCGGGGCCTTCGACGACGTGGCCGCCGCCATGATGGTGCACGCCGCGCCGCAGGACGCCGTGGGCCTCTCCACCCTGGCCATCAGCAGCCTCTCGGTCACGTACACCGGGGTTCCCGCGCACGCCGCGGCGATGCCGCACCGGGGCGTCAACGCCGCCGACGCGATGATGATCGCCCAGGTCGCGATCGCCGCCCACCGCCAGCAGATGGTCCCCGGGGCCGTCGTCTCCGGCGTCGTCACCTCCGCCGGCGACGCGGCGAACGTCATCCCGGACCGCGCCACCGCGACGTACGACGTCCGTGCCGGCACCAGCGAGGAACTCGCCGAACTCCAGGCGCGGGTGCGAGCCTGCTTCGAGGCAGGGGCGCTCGCCACCGGCGCCGAGCTCCTCCTGGAGACCGTCGGCAACGACTACGCCGACCTGCGCCAGGACCTCGCGATGGGCCGGAGCTACCAGGCCGCCGCCGAGGCCCTCGGCCGCACCGTCCTGCCCAACGACCCCGGTCTGCGCGGGGGTTCGACCGACATGGGGAACGTCTCCCACGTCGTCCCGACGATCCACCCGTCCATCGGGTACGACTGCGGCGACACGATCATGCACCACCCGGACTTCACCCGGTACGGCACCACGGCCGCCGCCGACCGTGCCGTCCTCGACGGCGGCCTGGCGATGGCGTGGACCGCGATCGACCTGGCGACCGACCCGGGCGGGCGCGAGCGGCTCCTCGCCCGCGTGGCCGCCCGCGCCGCCGCGAACTGACCGCCGTCGGGCGGTGGTTCAGGCCGTGACTCAGGCCGCCGTGTCCAGCCAGGGTCGGCGGCCGGGGCCGGTCGGGTGGGTGCCCGTGACGGCCATGACCACCGAGTAGAGGCTGGTCTCGGCGGCGATGAACAGCCGGTTGCGCTTGGCGCCGCCCCAGGAGATGTTGGCGACCGCCTCGGGGACGCGCAGCCGCCCGATCAGGGTGCCGTCGGGGTCGTAGCAGTGCACCCCGTCGTCCATCGCGGCCGCCCACAGACGGCCGCCGTCGTCGAAGCGGAGATTGTCGAAGCGGGCCTTCTCGCGGGTCGACGCGTCGGCGAAGACCTTGCCGTCGGAGAGCGTGCCGTCCTCGCGCACGTCGAAGACCCGGATGAAGCCCGCCCGGGTGTCGGAGACGAACAGCCGCCGCTCGTCGTGGGAGAAGACGAGACCGTTCGGCGCGCCGAACCCGTCGGCGACCAGGCGTACTTCACCGCTGTCCGGATCGATGCGGTAGACGTTGTCGGAGCCGATCTCGCTCTCCGCGCGGTAGCCCTCGTAGTCGCTGGTGATGCCGAAGTCCGGGTCGGAGAACCAGATCGAGCCGTCCGACTTCACCGCCGCGTCGTTCGGGCTGTTCAGCCGCCTGCCCTGCCAGCGGTCCGCCAGTACGGTGACGGTGCCGTCGTGCTCGGTGCGCGTCACGCGCCGGTTGCCCTGCTCGCAGGTGATCAACCGGCCCTCGCGGTCCAGGGTGTTGCCGTTGGTGTGGCCGGCCGAGCGGCGGAAGACGGCGACGGCGCCCGTCTCCTCGTCCCAGCGCAGCATCCGGTCGTTCGGGATGTCGCTCCAGATCACCTGCCGCCAGGCCGGCACGTAGATCGGCCCCTCGGCCCAGCGGCAGCCGGTGTGGAGGACCTCCAGCGCCTCGTCGCCGTTCATGCACCGTCCCGTGAGGAACCGCTCGTCGAACATCTCGTACAGCCCGGGGCCCTCGCTGCGCATGGGCTCTCCTCTTCCGTCAGCCGTCATGTGTGCCGAACCTGATCCTGTGCAAGAGGAAGATTGCAGGATCATCTACGGTCCACACAAGGAACTTCCGAACGGAGAGCTGTGGATCACACGGCCCGGATCACCCCTCCTCCTCCGCCTCCACGGCGAACAGCGCCCCCTCCGGATCGCGGACCACCAACCGGCGCTCGTCGTCGCCGCCCGGCGGCCGCACCCCGGCCCACTCGCCGCCCGGCACCACCGACCCTCCGTGCGCCACGACCGCCTCCCGCGCCGCCGCCAGATCCCGCACCCGGAACCGGACCAGCCAGCGCGGCCGCAACTCAGGGCGGGGGGACTCGGATTCGACCGGACCGCTGTCGAGCCGGGCCACGGCCTCGCCCTCTCGCCGCAACACCACCCCCTCGTGCTCGTACGACACCTCGGTGCCGCCAGGGCGCCCGTCCGCCCAGCCGAGCACCCCGCCGTAGAACACGGCCGCGTCGAACGCGTCGCGGGTGTGCAGCTCCACCCAGGCCGGCGCCTGCCGCTCGCCCACGTGCCAGCGCGAGACCAGACGCCCCTCCCACACGCCGAAGACCGCACCCTCCAGATCGGACGCGAGCGCCGCCCGGCCCCGGGGCGGATACGCCAGCGGCCCCACCCCGACCGTGCCGCCGCGCTCCCGGATCCGCGCCACCGCCGCGTCGGCGTCGCCGACGGCGAAGAACACCGTCCAGGCCACCGGCCCCGCCGGCTCCGCGGCCAGCGCCGCGATCCCCGCCACCGGCACCCCGTCCCGCTCACCCACCACGTACGCGTCGCCGAAGGCGCCCCGCCGGAACGTCCACCCGAGCACCGCCCCGTAGAAGCGCTGCGCCGCCTCCAGATCGTGCGCGGACAGATTCAGCCAGCACGGTGCTCCCACCGCGTCCCCGGTCGTCGGCCCCGACACCGGCACCACCTCCTCGTCGTCCTGAGTCCGTGCGCCCTTTCCCCGCCCCGCCGACGACTACACCCCGGGTACGCCGAACGGCTCAGCGGGCCGCGCGGGCGGCGTAGGCGCGGACGTCGGCGTCCGGGTCGTCCGCCGCCCCGGCGAGCGCGGCACGCGCCCCCGGTTCGGCCCGGTGTGCCAGGAGCGACAGGACGGCGGCCTTCCGCACGTCCGCGTTCCCGTCGGCGAGCGCCCCCGCCAGCGCGGGCACGGCCAGGTCCGGCGGCGCCGCCCGGAGCGCGGTCGCCGCACCGGACCGCACCTGCCAGGCGCTGCCGCGCCCGGTCCGAGCGCAGCCGCCGACGGCGGGCGGCGGCGACGGGACGGGCGGCGGGAGCGGGTTCGGCGGGCATGGCACGGAACGTAGCCGCGGACCGGCCCCGATGGTGTTGCCGCAGTATTGCGCCACCTGACACACCCTCCGCACGTCACTGACCTGCGGCGACGGTGGGAAGCCGGCGGGATCCGCCACCTCCGCGCCCAGCGCGTGGACTCCCGGCCGCCCACCATGTGGGAGGTATCAGGCGGCCGGGCCGTGGACCTCGTCCCGGAGGGCCACCGAGAGGTGGTGGTGGAGGAGGCCCAGGGGCGGTTCGTCCGGGGCGAACAGGCCCGCGGCCAGCTTCCAGTACCGGGGGAGCACCGGGCTGTCGTCCAGGGCGAGCAGCCCGAGCAGCCGGCGACGGAAGTCCGGCGTGTCCCGCTCCCCGCGCGCGTGGGCGTAGGCGGAGACGAAGCAGTCCAGGGCCCCGCCGTCCTGCGGCGCCCGCCCGGCCAGCACCTCGGCCGAGGCCAGCCCGTACGCCTCGGCGAGACCCTCGTAGAGCAGGACCGGACGGTACTCGCCGTCCGGAAGCGGGGGTGCGGGCCGGATGTTCGAGCCGCGGGTCGGTGACGAGCGCGTGCAGCCGGGCGAACGCGAGCACGTCGTCGGTGCCGGGCTCGTCCGGCGGCCGGGGCACCACCGCGTCGAGGACCGTGGACACCAGCCGCCCCGGCAGTCGGGCCGGCAGGGCCCGCCGCCAGAACCGGACCAGGGCGTCCGTGTCCGGCGGGGCGGGCAGCGCGCCGAGCAGCCGCAGGCGCTCCGCGCGCTCCCCGGCGGAGCAGTCCCGGAGCAGCCTCAACGAGGCTTCTTTCCAGCGCAGCGCCACCAACTGGGAGCCCACGTCCCGCAGTTGCCCCGCGACGGCCTCCTCCAGGACGTCGTCGGCCCCGTCCTTCTCCAGGACCCGCTCCACCTCGGGAACCGGCAGGTCGAGGGAGCGCAGGGAGCGGATGAACCGCAGCCGGTCGAGGGCCTCGGCCCCGTATCGGCGATGGCCCCCGGAACTGCGGGCCGCCTCGGGCAGCAGCCCGCGATCGGAGTAGAACCGCACGGTCTTGACGGTGACACCCGCCCGCGCTGCCAGCTCCCCGATGCTCCACAGACCGTCGGACAACACCGGGCGCACCTCCTTGAGCGGGACCCGGACGACTCCGGGCACCGCCCATTCTGTCGTCCTGCCGACCCGCCCCGGACAGCTCCCTTGAATCTCCCGCAGGGGGAGTTCCTAGCGTGACCGCGAGACATTCCCCGGAAGAGACGAGGAGACGGCCATGACGGCTTTCGTGCTGGTGTCGGACACCTTCACCGGTGGCTGGGTGTGGGAGGAGACGGCCGCCCGGCTGCGGGCGGCGGGAGCGGAGGCGTACCCCGTGACCCTGACCGGGACGGGGGACCGGCGTGCCGAGGCCGGGCCCGGGACCGGTCTGGAGACGCACATCCAGGAACTCACCGGGCTCGTCGACGGGATCACGGACGCCGAGGTGGTCCTCGTGGGCCACGGGTACGGCCTGTACCCGGTGCTCGGCGCCGCGGACCGGCGCGCCGGTCGCGTCGCCCGCATCGTGTCCGTGGACACGGGACCCCCGCAGGCCGGCGACGCCGCCGCCGGCTCCGTACCCGACCCGGAGGTCCGCGAGCTGCTCGCCGCACGGCCCGGCGCACCCGTCCCGCCGCCGGCGCCCGGCGCCTGGTCGCGGTGGGGCAGCGTCGAGGGGATCCCCGCCGAGGCCCTCGTACGCCTGGAGCGCGAGGCCGCGCCCCAGCCGGCCGGCACCCTCACCGAGCCGCTCCGGCTGACCGGTGCCGCGGCCGCCCTGCCGACCACCGGCGTCCTGTGCGCCGCCAACGGGCAGAGCATCGCCATGGTCGAGGTGGCGGTGGCCTCGGGCCCGCCCCAGTTCCGGATGTTCACCGAGGACCGGTTCCGCTTCTTCGAACTCGCCACCGGACACTGGCCGATGCTCTCCGCCCCCGGGGAACTGGCCGAGGTGCTGCTGCGCGCGGCGGCCGGCGAGGGCCACCGGGTGACCGCGCCCGAGGACGGGCACGAGCAGCCGTCCCACCTCCTGCCCTTCCTCCTCGACGTGCCCGAGGGGCCGCGCGAGCGCGTCGGGCGGGTCGACCTCCACCTCCCGGACGCCGAAGGGCCGCGGCCGGCGATCGTCTTCGTCCACGGCGGCCCCATCGCCACCGACCAGCGGCCCACCCCTCGGGACTCGCCGTTCTTCCTGGGATACGGCCGCTACGCGGCGAGCATGGGGGTCGTCGGAGTCACCCTGGACCACCGGCTCCACGCCCTCGGCGACTACCCGCGGGCCGCCCAGGACCTGGTCGAGGCCGTCGAGCTGGTCCGCTCCGACCCGCGCGTCGACGGGGAGCGGATCGCGCTGTGGTTCTTCTCCACCGGTGGGCCCCTCGCCGCGGACTGGCTCGCCGCGCCCCCGCCGTGGCTGCGGTGCGTCGCGGCGAACTACCCGGCCATGGCGCCGCTGCCCGGCTGGCAGACGGTCGAGTCCCGTTTCCGTCCCGTCGACACCGTCGGCACGGCGGACGGGCCGCCGGTCGTCCTCACCCGCGCCGGTCTGGAGCACCCGGTCTTCACGGCGACCGTCGAGGAGTTCCTCACCGCCGCGAAGGAGCGCGGGGCCGACGTCGAGGTCGTCGACGCGCCGCACGGCCACCACGCCTTCGAACTGGTCGATCCCACCGACGAGTCCCGCGCGGTCGTGGCACGGTCGATGCGCGCGGTCCTGGCACGCCTGGGGGACTGACGCGCGAGGCCGCGCGCACCGGGACCACCGGAGGCGCGCGGCCCGCACCTCATGCCGCAGGCCGCCGGCGGCGGGGCACGGAGTCCAGGAGGAGCCGGGTGTACGGGTGTTCCGGCGTGTCCAGGACCTGTGTGGTCGGTCCCGTCTCCACGACCTGGCCGGATTTCAGCACCAGGACCTCGTCCGCGATGTGCCGGACCACCGCGAGGTCGTGGGTGACGAAGAGATAGCCGATGCCCGACTCGCGGCGGATCGTGCCGAGGAGTTCGAGGATCTGCGCCTGGATCGACACGTCGAGCGCGGCGACGGCCTCGTCGAGGACGAGGACCCGGGGCTTCACGGCGAGGGCGCGGGCGATCGCCACGCGCTGACGCTGCCCGCCCGAGAGGCCCCGGGGCAGGGCCGAGGCCTCGCGGCTGCCGAGACCGACCTGGTCGAGGAGCTCGTCGACCCGGGCCCGGCGGCCCGCCTGGTCGAGGTCGGTGTGCAGGCGCAGGACCTCGTCCAGGCAGCCCTCGACGGTGATCCGGGGATCGAGCGACAGGTACGGGTCCTGGAAGACCATCTGGATGTCCCGGGCCCGGGCGAGCCGTTCGGCCCGGCCACGGGGCCGGGCCGAACGGTCCTGGCCGTCGAGGCGGACCGTGCCGCCGTCCGGGCGTTCCAGACCGACGAGCATCCGGACCGTGGTGGTCTTGCCGCTGCCGGACTCCCCGACGAGGGCGAGCGAGGACCCGGGCGCGAGGGCGAAGGACACGCCGTCGACGGCCGTGTGGTCCCCGTACCGCTTGCGCAGGCCCTCGACGACGAGGCCCTCCTTCGGCGTGGCGGTCACAGCGTGATCCCTTCTTCGGCACGGTGGCAGGCGGCGAGCCCGTCGCCGTGGCGTACGAGCACGGGCTTCTCCTCGGTGCAGCGCGCCAGCGCGTGCGCGCACCGCGCGGCGAACGAGCAGCCGGGCGGCGCCTCCGCGAGGGAGACGGGGCGGCCCGGGATGGGGCGGGGGGCCGGCGCGTCCGGTTCGAGACGCGGGGTGCAGGCGAGCAGGCCCGCCGTGTACGGGTGGCGGGGCGCGTCGAACAGTTCGTCGGTGGACCGGGTCTCCACGATCCGGCCCGCGTACATGACGTACACCCGGTCGCAGATGGCGGAGGCCAGTTCGAGGTCGTGGGTGACGAACAGCATGCCCGTGCCCCGCTCGGCCCGCAGCCGGGCCAGGATCGAGATGACCTCGGCCTGGGTGGTGACGTCGAGCGCGGTCGTCGGCTCGTCGGCGAGGAGGAGGGCCGGCTCGCTCGCGAGGGCCGCCGCGATGACGACCCGCTGGAGCATGCCGCCGGAGAACTGGTGCGGGTGGCGGCGCAGGGCGCCGCGCGGGTCGCGGATGCCGACGGCGTCGAGGAGTTCCTCGGCGCGGGCGGTCGCCTCGGCGGCGGGTGTCCCGGCCGCGCGCAGCCCCTCGGTGAGGAAGTCGCCGACCCGCCGCAGCGGGTTGACGGAGGCACGCGGGTCCTGGAAGACCATCGAGACCTGCCGGGACCGCAGTGCGGTGAGCTCGGCGCGGTTCATCGCGAGGACGTCCCGCCCGGCGACCCGGACCTGCCCCTCGGTGCGGGCGCCCCCGGGCAGCAGCCCGAGGACGCTGCGGCAGGCCACGGACTTGCCGGAGCCGGACTCGCCGACCAGGCCGACCGTCTCCCCGGGCCGTACCGTCAGACTGACCCCGTCCAGGATCGGCCGGGCGGCCCGGTCGCCGGCGAGGCGGACGCCGAGGCCCTCGATCTCCAGGACGGGCGCGGTGTCCATGAGTTCGCGCATGCCGTTCACCGTTCCCGCTTCGCGATCCGGTCGGCGAGCCCCTCGCCGACGATGCCGAACGCCACCACGGCGAGCACGATGCACGCGGAGGGCGCGAGGGCCGGCAGCATCGCCCCCTGCAGGACGGCCGCCTGCCCCTCGTTGATCATGGCGCCCCAGTCGGCGGCCGGCGGCTGCACCCCGAAGCCGAGGAAGGAGAGCGCGGCCAGGTCCATCAGCGCGTACCCGAAGTTCATCGCGGACTGCGCGAAGACCGTCGGCGCGATGTTGGGCAGCAGATGGCGCACGCAGACGGTCCAGCCGGACCAGCCCTGCACCCGGTACGCCTCGATGTACGGCCGGGCCTTCTCCTGCCGGGCGATGCCCCGGACGAGCCGGCCCACGTACGGGGTGTAGGCGACCGACATGGCGATCACGGGTGCGGTGAGCCCCTCGCCGACGACCGACACCAGCAGGATCGCGAGCAGCAGTCCGGGGATCGCGAAGACGAGGTCCATGGACCGGGAGAGCATGGTGTCCACCCAGCCGCCCCGCCAGGCCGCCACCACGCCGAGGAGCGTGCCGAGCAGGGTGGAGACGCCGACGACGAGCAGCGGCCCGAGCAGCCCGGTGCGGGCGCCGTGGAGCAGCCGGGACAGGATGTCCCGGCCCGACTGGTCGGTGCCGAGCAGATGGTCGCCGGTGGTGCCGACGAGACTCGCCGACAGGTCGAGCGCCTCGGGGTCGTACGGGGCGAGGACGGGCGCGAGCAGGGCGACCAGGACGAGCAGGGCGAGGACCGCGACGGAGACCGCGAAGAGCGGTCCCTGGCCGAACAGGCGCAGGGCGCGCAGCCCCGGCCTGCGGTACGGCACCGCGGAGGTGGTGGAGGTCATGAGGAGCCTTCCCCGAGGGAGAGACGGGGGTCGATGAGCGGGGCGAGCAGGTCCACGACGAGGTTGACGAGGACGAAGGCCGCCACGCTGAGGAGCGTGATCGCCTGCACGACGGCGAAGTCCTTCGCGGTGACCGACTGCACGAGCAGCGAGCCGAGGCCGGGGACGTCGAAGGCGGTCTCGACGATCGAGGTGGAGATGAGGAGGCCGGCGAGCATCGTGCCGCCGACGGTGACGACGGGGCCGAGCGCGTTGCGCAGGACGTGCCGGCGGACCACGGACCGGCCCGCCACGCCCCGGGCGCGCGCCACCTCGACGTGCTCGCGCCCGAGTTCGTCGAGCATCGACGAGCGGGTCACCCGGGCGAGGAGTCCCGCGAAGGACAGCGCCAGGGCGAAGGCGGGCAGGGTCAGCTGGTACAGCCGCTCGGAGAGACCCGCCGGGGTGCCGCCGCCCGGCCCCGGGAACCAGCCGAGCTGCACGGAGAAGAGCGAGACGAGCGCGATGGCGGTCACGAAGGAGGGCGTGGCGGTGGCGACACCGGTGCCGATGAGCACCACCCGGTCCGGCAGGCCGGGGCGCAGCGCCCCGAGGATGCCGGCCGCGACCCCCAGCACCGCGACGAGCACGGCGGCGAAACCGACGAGCAGGGCGGTGCCGGGGAGCCGGGAGCCGATGAGCGAGGCCACGTCCTGGTGGTACTGGGCCGAGCGGCCGAAGTCGCCGCTCAGGACGCCGCCGAGCCACTTCGCGTACTGCGTGACCAGCGGGTCGTCGAGGTGGTGCTCCGCCCGCAGGGCCGCCACGGCCTCGGGGGTCGCGGGGCGGCCGTGCAGGAGGAACGACACCGGGTCGCCGGGGGCCAGATGGACGGAGCCGAAGACCACGAGAGAGGTCACGAACAGCACCGCCGCCAGGCCGAGGAGCCGTCCGACGAGGTAGCGCGTCATCGCTTGGAGGCCCCGATCGTCGCGGCCCACGGGAAGTAGAGCTGGGCGATGCCGGTCGGTGCGCCGGTGATCCGCTTGCCGAGGAAGACCGAGTAGGGCGCCTCGTACACGGGGATGATTGGCAGCTCGTCCAGGGCGATCTTCTGGACCTTCGCGGTGAGTTCGGCGCGCTTGACCGGGTCGGGCTCGGAGTTGGCCTTGTCGAAGGCGACGTCGTACTCGGCGTCGGACCAGCGGCCGTAGTTCCCGAAGTCGCCGGTGCGCAGGTACTGGTAGAACTCCAGCGGGTCGGGCGTGTTGTCGTAGCCGTTGGTGATGACCAGGTCGAGGCCGTCGCGCGCGTCCGGGTCGACGAAGATGCTGCTGTACGCGTCGGGCGAGACCGGCTTCAGCACGACGTTGAGGCCGATCTCGCGGCCCGCCGCCTGGACGGCGTTGGCGACGACACTGATCTCGGGCGCCAGGGTGCTGGTGACGAGGGTGATCGTCCGGCCGTTCGCGTGGGCCTCCTTGACGAGCTGCTTCGCCGCCTCGACGTCGTACACGGGCTCGGGCAGCGTGTCGTAGAGCTCCGCCGTCTTCTCCGGGGCCAGCGCCCAGGCGCCGCGCGCGGCGGGGGCCTTGGCGGGGACGCCGACGCCGCCGGCCGCGGCCTTGATGATGTTCTTCCGGTCGAGGGCCATCGACAGGGCCTTGCGGACCTTGAGGTTGCTGAGCGGGCCGTGGAAGTTCAGCACCGCGAGGTTCGCGGCGGCGGTGTTCGGGCCGAAGAGGAGCGAACCCTTGGTGCCGGCCTTCAGCTGGGCGAAGGAGGAGGACGGGACCAGGTAGCCGCCGTCGGCCGTGCCGGACAGGAAGGCGTTGGAGCGGGCCGCGGCGTCCTCGATGAAGGTGAACTTCACCTTCTCCGACTTGGGCGTGAGCGACGTGTCCCAGTAGGCGGCGTTCTTCTTGAGGGTGATGCTGTCGCCCTGGGCCCAGGATTCGAGGGCGTACGGGCCGGTGCAGTTCAGCTTGCCCTTCGGCGTGCCGTAGTCCTTGCCCTCCCGGGCGAGGGAGGCGGCGCTCACGATGGTGCCGGGGGAGGCGGCCATCAGCTCGTGGAAGAGGACGTCCTCCCTGCCGAGGCGGATCGTCACCTCCAGGGGGCCGGTCTTCTCGACGGTGTCGACGCTCTTGAACGCGGAACCCCAGGGCGAGCCCGTCTTCGGGTCCATCTGACGCTTGAGGGAGGCGACCACGTCGTCGGCGGTCATCGTGGTGCCGTCGTGGAACTTCACCCCGGGCCGGAGGGTGTACACGAGGGTGCGCGGGTCGGGCTGCGCCCACTTCACCGCGAGGCCGGGCACGATCTTCATGTCGGGCGTGACCCGCAGGAGCTGCTCGCACACATTGGCGAGGACGGTGTTCGGCGGGTAGTCGTACGCGAGGGCGTAGTCCAGCGTGTACGGCTCGGCGTACAGGGACCAGGTGAAGGAGTCCAGCGGGCCCTGCGCGGCCGGCGAGGTGGGGCTGACCTTGAAGTTCGTGCCGCCGCCGGCCGCGGGCGGGTTCGTGGCGCCGGAGCAGGCACCGGTGGTGGCCGCGAGGGCGGCGGTACAGACGAGAAGCGCGAGGGCTCTGGGGATGCGCATGGGGAGGGACCCACCCCTTTACAGGTGTAGTGACGGGCTCGGGGGGATGGAGCGAGTATTGGTGCGGGAACGTTCCCGCACAAGGGTTTGCGGGAACGGTTTTGCAGAGCTCACGAGGGTGGCAGCATCACCCCCATGACCGAAGCTTCACGGCACGGCGGGCAGCCCTCGCCGCCCATCCCGCGCGTCCGGCTCGTCGACGTGGCCCGCGAGGCGGGCCTGTCCAAGACGACCGTCTCGGCGGCGCTCAACGGCACCGGCAGGCTCTCCCCGGAGGTACGGGAGAGGGCCCGCGAGACCGCGCGCAGAATGGGCTACCGGCCCAACGCCACCGCACGTCAGCTGCGTGCGGGACGGGCCCGGCTGATCGGATACGTGGTCGGCGAGTTCGCCGCCACTCCCTGGACCTTTCTCGAGTCGCCGTATTTCGCCCGGCTGACCGGGGCCACCGCGGCCACCGCGCTGCGACGCGGCTACGCCGTGGTGCTGCTGCCCGCCGGCTCCCTGCAGAGCGAGTGGGCCGACCTGTCCCTCGACGCGGTGGTCGTCGCCGACCCCGTCGCCGACGACCCGGTCGTCGAGGGCCTCCTCGCCGCCGGGATCCCCGTCTTCACGGACCGTTCCGTCGAGGGGCGGCCGGGGGCGTACTGGGTGGACGTCGACGCGGGCCGCGCCGTCCGCGAGGCCCTCGACCACCTCCGGGAGCAGGGGGCCCGCAGACCCGTCCTCGTGGTGCCGGACAGCACCACCCGCTTCCACATCGAGGTGTACGCCGCCCACCGGGAGTGGTGCGCCGCCCACGCCCTGCCGGAACGGGTGGTGCGCGTCGGGGAGGCCGGCAACGGGCCGGTGGTGCGCGCCGTCGAGACCGCCCTGACCGACGACGGGCCGGAGCGGCCCGACGCCCTGCTGGTCGTGGCGGAGGCGAGTCCGCCCCTCGTCCTGGACGCGGCGCGCCGCCACGGGTACGCGGTCCCGGACGACCTGCTGGTCGTCCTGGTCAGCGAGGACGCCACGGCCCTGCACACCGAGCCGCCGGTGACCACGCTGAGCCTGCGGCCCGAGGCGGTCGCGGAGGCCGGTGTCGAGCACCTCGTCGCGGTCCTGGAACACGGCCGCCGGGAGCCGGCCGGGACACTCGTACCGACGCGCCTGGACGTACGGGGCTCGTCGCTGCGCCGCTGAGGAGCGGTCAGACCGAGTGGACCAGCCGCCCGCCGACGTACGTCCGCTCCACCCGGGCCTCGGCGATCTCCTCCGGCGGGCCGGTGAGGATGTCGCGGTCCAGGACGACCAGGTCGGCGAGGTGGCCGGGGCGCAGGCTGCCGGTGTCGTCGAGACCGTTCACATGCGCGGTGCCCGCGGTGTAGGCGGCCAGCGCCGTGGTGAGGTCGAGGCGCTGCTCGGCGAAGAAGACCCGGTCGTCGGTGGCCTCCGGGTCGCGGCGGTTCACCGCGACGTGGATGCCCTCGATCGGGTTCGGGCTGCTGACCGGCCAGTCGCTGCCGGCGGCGAGGGTGGCCCCGGCCCGTACGAGATCGCCGAACGGGTACTGCCAGGCGGCGCGCTCGGGACCCAGGAACGGGATGGTGAGCTCGTCCATCTGCGGCTCGTGCGCGGCCCAGAGCGGCTGGATGTTCGCGATGGCGCCGAGCTCCGCGAACCGGGCCAGGTCATCGGGGTGGACGACCTGGAGGTGGGCCAGGTGGTGCCGGTTGCCGCGGCGTCCGTTGGCGGCGATCGCCGCCTCGAGGGAGTCCAGGGCCTCACGGACGGCCCGGTCGCCCAGGGCGTGGAAGTGGACCTGGAAGTCGAGGGCGTCGAGCTCGGTCACGTACCCGCGCAGTGCCTCGGGGTCGACGAAGCTCAGGCCGCTGTTGGCGGTGGCGCAGCCGCAGCCGTCCAGGTACGGGGTGGTCATGGCGGCGGTGAAGTTCTCCGCGATGCCGTCCTGCATGATCTTCACCGAGCCGGCGCGGAACCGGCCCAGGCTCAGCTTCTCGCGCCGGGCGACCAGTTCGGGGATCTGCTCGGCCCCCCGCTCGCGGTCCCACCAGAGCGCCCCGGTCACCCGGGCGGTCAGCGAACCGTCGCCGGCCGCGCTCAGGTACGCCTCCGACGGATCGGCCATACCGCCGAAGGAACCGAGCAGCGCGTCCTGCCAGGCCGTGATGCCGAGCGAGTGCAGCAGCTTCTGGGCCCGCAGCAGACCGGCGAGGCGGTCCTCGGCGGTGGCCTCCGGCACCAGCCGGCCGACGAGGCCGATCGCGCCCTCCTGGAGCATGCCGCTGGGGGTGCCGTCCGCCTCCCGCTCGATCCGGCCGTCGGCCGGATCGGGGGTGTCGGCGGTGAGCCCCGCGAGCTCCAGGGCGCGGGAGTTGGCCCAGGCGCCGTGGTGGTCACGGTTCGACAGCAGGACCGGCCGGTCGGGGGCGACGGAATCGAGCAGCTGCCGGGTGGGAAGCCCGCCCTCGAAGCTCTCCATCGACCAGCCGCCGCCGGTGATCCATGCGCGCTCCGGGTGGGCGTCCGCGTACTCCCGGATCCGCTCCAGGTAGTCGGTGACGCCCACTGTGCCGGTGAGATCGCACTCCGCCAGCTCCTTGCCGCCGCCGACGGCGTGGATGTGGGCGTCCTGGAAGCCCGGGAGCAGCAGCTTCCCCGTCAGGTCGACGACCTCCGTACCGGGCCCGATGAGGTCCCGTACCTCGTCGTGGCCGACGGCCGTGATCCGCTCGCCGACGACGGCGAGCGAGGTCGCCCGGGTGCGGGCCGGGTCCGCCGTGAAGACGGGACCGCGGGTGAAGACCAGATCGGCCGTGGTCATGGGCGCTCCAGAACAAGTGGTGTCGGTTGGTGGGCGCCATGCAAGCGGGCGGGCCGTTTACACGTCAATAGCGTTGACGTAAGGTTCCGGCCATGTCCGAACGCGTGGTCCCCGAAGGCAGCCGGCAGCGTCGCCGCCCCACCAAGCAGGGCGCCGTCCTCTCGGAGCGGCTCATCGTCGAGACCGCGCTGCGCCTGATCGCGCAGCACGGCGCGGAAGCCCTGTCGGTACGGAGGCTGGGCGCCGCACTCGGCGCCGACCCGACGGCCCTCTACCGCTACTTCCGGAACACCGACGCCCTGCTGCTCGCCGTCGCCGACGAGATGATCGGCCGCGCACAGGAGGGCTGGACGGCCACCGGCGACTGGCGGGTCGACCTCCGCGACCTGGGACTTCGCATCCACGGCTGCTACATGGCCTACCCGCAGGCGGCGGCCCTCGCGGCCCACCGCACCACCGGGCGGCCGTACGAGACCAGGGCCGTCGAGCGGATCCTCGGCGTCCTGCGCTCCGCCGGCTTCCCGGACGGACTCGCCGTGCGGATCTACCACGCCTTCGTCGACCAGGCCCTCGCCTTCGCGGCCCAGGACGCGGCCGCGCTCGCGCTGCCGCCCGCAGCCCAGGAGAAGGAGGCGCAGGTCTGGCACGCGGTCTACGGCCGGCTGTCCCCCGACACCCACCCGAACATCGCCGCGACCTTCCCCCTCCTGGCCGCCGACATGAGCGACAGCGGCTACCCGTTCGCCCTGGAACTGATGCTGAGCGCGGTGGCGGCGCTGAGGCCGGAGCCGAGCCCGGAGGGGTGACGCGGCGCTGAGGCCGGAGCCGAGCCCGGAGGGGTGACGCGGGGCTTACGTCAACACCATTGACCTTGTTCCGTGCGGCGGAGTCTCATGGGCGGCACTTCGGAGGCTTCCCGCGCTCGGGCGTCTCCGCGACCCCGAAGGAACACCCATGGACCACCTCAGCTCGCTCAGGGACGTCGACCCCACCCCGTTCTGGCTCGACGACCCCCGCCGTCCGCAGCCCGCCCCCGCCCTCATCGGCGGCACCACCTGCGACCTCCTCGTGGTCGGCGGCGGCTACACCGGCCTGTGGACCGCCCTCATCGCCAAGGAGCGCGACCCCTCCACCGATGTCGTGCTCGTCGAGGCCGACGAGGTCGGCGGCGCCGCCTCCGGCCGCAACGGCGGATTCTGCGAGTCCAGCCTCACCCACGGCCTGGCCAACGGCCTCCAGCGCTGGCCCGAGGAGATCGGCCTCCTGGAACGTCTCGGCCGCGAGAACCTCCAGGCCATCGAGGACACCCTCGCCCGATACGGCATCGACTGCGACTGGGAGCGCACCGGCTCCCTCGTCGTCGCCACCGAGCGCTACCAGCTCGACGGCCTCGCCGAGGAGGCCGAGCACGCCGCCCGCCACGGCGGCAAGCCCCTCCTGCTCGACGCCGAGGCCGTACGCGCCGAGATCGACTCCCCGACCTTCCTCGGCGGCCTGTGGAACAAGGACGACGTCGCCATGGTCAACCCGGCCCGGCTCGCCTGGGGCCTCAAGCAGGCCTGCCTCGACCTCGGCGTCCGCATCCACGAGCACACCCCCGCGACCTCGCTCGACGAGCACGGCGCCGTCGTCGCCGTCGGCACCCCCTACGGCCGGATCACCGCCCGCCGCGTCGCGCTCGCCACCAACGCCTACCCGTCCCTGCTCCGGCGCCACCGCCCGTACACCGTCCCCGTGTACGACTACGCGCTGATGACCGAGCCCCTGACCGAGGCCCAGCTCGCCTCCGTCGGCTGGAAGAACCGGCAGGGCTTCGCCGACTGCGCCAACCAGTTCCACTACGTCCGGCTCTCCGCCGACAACCGCATCCTCTGGGGCGGTTACGACGCCGTCTACCACGGCGGTCCGGTCCGCGCCGAGCACGACCGCCGGCCCGAGACGTACGCGACGCTCGCCGGACATTTCTTCACGACGTTTCCGCAGCTGGAAGGGGTTCGGTTCAGTCACGCCTGGGGCGGGGCCATTGACACCAGCACCCGTTTCTGCGTTTTCTTTGACACGTGTCACCGCGGCAAGGTCGCCTACGCCGCCGGCTTCACCGGCCTCGGCGTCGGCGCCACCCGCTTCGGCGCCGACGTGATGCTCGACCTGCTCGCGGGTGAGTACACGGAGCGCACCGGCCTGGAACTCGTACGCCGCAAGCCCCTGCCGTTCCCGCCCGAGCCCGTCCGCTCGATCGGCATCAACATCACCAAGTGGTCCATGGCGCGCGCCGACCTGAACGAGGGACGCCGCAACCTCTGGCTCCGCACCCTCGACCGCTTCGGCCTCGGCTTCGACAGCTGACCCGCACCACACCGCACCACCCGCCCCGCTCATGCATGACCCGGGGTCGTCCCGGAGCCGCGACGCCGGGCGGCGTGACCCGACCGAGCGCCGTCACACGACGACGCCCCTCGCGGCTGACCCCTTCTTCTAGGACAGGGACCGCCATGCCCCGACCAGGGCCTGCCTGAGCACGTCGATCTCCTCGGCGCTCAGGTCGGCGATCATGCGCTCCTCCAGTGCACGGGCCGGCCCGGCGTACTCGGCGAGCAGTCGCCGCCCCGGGTCGGCGAGCAGGATGAGGCGTTCGCGGCGGTTGGCGGGGTTGGGTTCGCGGCGGATCAGGCCCCGGCTCTCCAGGGCGCGGACCATGTCGGCCATCGACTGGGCGGTGACGAAGGAGTCGCGGGCGAGCTGTGCGGCGGAGATGCCGTCGTGCCGCTCCAGCACCGTCAGGGCGGTGTACTGCAGGGCTGTGATCCCGGCGGGCTTGACCAGCTCCTCCAGGCGGGCCCGCACCGCCAGCTCCGTCCTCTTGAGCAGGTAGAGCAGTGAGGTGCTCACGTTCGTCCTCCCGTGGTGAAGGTGGGCTCGGGGTGGCCGTACCGCTCCCGAACCGTCTGCCGCCGCGGTGGCGGCACCTCTCACCCTAAAACATTGACAGGAATCCTGTTAATGCCCAGACTGACGTTCATCAGGATTCCTGTCGATCCCGGCTCGTGTCGGGCCTTCGGCATACCCCCTTCCACCCCCTTTACGAGAGGCACCTCTCATGGATCTGCACGGCAAGGTCGCCGTCGTCACCGGCAGCGGACGCGGTCTCGGACTGGCCTACGCCCAGGCCCTCGCCGCGGCCGGCGCCGCCGTCGTCGTCAACGACGTCGACCGGACCGTCGTCGACGACGCCGTCGCGGCCATCACGGCCGAGGGAGGACGGGCGACCGGCGTCGTCGCGGCGGTGGGCGACAGCACGGCCGCGCAGGAGCTGGTGGACGCGGCGGTGCGGGAGTTCGGGCGCCTGGACGTGCTCGTCACCAACGCCGGCATCCTGCGCGACCGCGTGCTGTGGAAGATGACCGACGAGGACTTCGACGACGTGGTCCGCGTCCACCTGCGCGGCACCTTCACCTGCGCCCGCGCCGCCGCCGTCCGCATGCGCGAGCAGGGCACCGGCGGCCGGCTGGTCCTCATCTCCTCGCCGGCCGGTCAGCGCGGCAACTTCGGCCAGACGAACTACGCCGCCGCCAAGGCGGGCATCGTCGCCATGGCCCGCACCTGGGCCATGGAGCTGGGCCGCGCCGGCATCACCGTCAACGCCGTCGTCCCGGTCGCCGCCACCGAGATGACCAAGACCATCCCGGCCTTCGCCCCGGTCATCGAGGAGTCCGAGCGCACGGGCAAGCCGCTGCCGGACTGGCTGCGCAAGGACGAGGGCCTCGGCACCGTCGAGGACGTCGCCGCCCTGATCACCTTCCTGGCCTCGGACGACTCCGACGGAGTGACCGGTCAGGCCATCGGCATCGGCGGCGACCGACTGGCCCTGTGGGCCCACCCCAAGGAGAAGTCGGTGGCCTTCGCCGAGGGTGGCTGGAGCGCCGACACCATCGCCGCCGAGTGGGCGGACGGCGTCGGGGCCGAGCCCGAGACCTACGGCATCCCCGCCCCCCAGGCCCCGGTGGCGTGACATGGGCGACCTCGCGCTCGACCTCGACCGGCTCACGGCCATCGACGTCCACACGCACGCGGAGATCTCCAAGGACGGCCACGGGGCCCTGAGCCCCGAACTGTTCGGAGCCTCCGAGGAGTACTTCAAGGCCCACGGCCACCGGCAGCCGACCATCGACGAGATGGCCGAGCACTACCGGGAACGCCGCATGGCGGCCGTGGTGTTCACCGTCGACGCCGAGCACGCCACCGGCCACCCGCGGATCTCCAACGAGGAGATCGCGGAGAGCTGCGCCGCCCACGCCGACGCGCTCATCCCCTTCGCGAGCATCGACCCGCACAAGGGACGCGCGGGCGTGCGGGAGGCCCGGCGCCTGGTCGAGGAGTACGGCGTCCGCGGCTTCAAGTTCCACCCGAGCATCCAGGCGTTCTCGCCGAACGACCCGCTCGCCTACCCGCTGTACGAGGCGATCGAGGAGCTCGGCGTGCCCGCGCTCTTCCACACCGGCCAGACGGGCATCGGCGCCGGCGTCCCGGGCGGCGGCGGCATCCGGCTGAAGTACTCGAACCCGATGCTGGTCGACGACGTGGCCGTCGACTTCCCCGAGCTGCGGATCATCCTGGCCCACCCGTCCTTCCCCTGGCAGGACGAGGCCCTGGCGGTGGCCACCCACAAGCCGCACGTGTACATCGACCTGTCCGGCTGGTCCCCGAAGTACTTCCCTCCGCAGCTCGTCCGGTACGCCAACACCCTGCTCAAGGACAAGGTGCTCTTCGGCTCCGACTACCCCGTCATCACCCCCGACCGCTGGCTCGCCGACTTCGAGAAGCTCGACATCAAGCCCGAGGTCCGCCCGAAGATCCTCAAGGGGAACGCCGCCTACCTGCTGGGTCTGACGGCGGACTGAAGGAGGCAGCATGTTGAACCAAGGCATCGGCTCCTGGCCCGCGCGCCGGGCCCGCAAGACGCCCGACCGGGTCGCCGTCGTCCACGAGGACCGCACCCAGACCTACCGCGAGCTGCACGAGCGCGTCCTGCGCCTCGCCCACACCCTGCGCGCACTCGGCGTGGCGCGGGGCGACCGGGTCGCGTACCTCGGCGCCAACCACCCGGCGTTCCTGGAGACCCTGTTCGCCACCGGGGCGCTCGGAGCGGTCTTCGTCCCGCTCAACACCCGCCTCACGGCACCGGAACTGGCCTACAACCTGGCCGACTCGGGCAGCACCGTCCTCGTCCACGCGCCCGAGCAGGCCACCGCGGCCCGTGCCGCGGCGGCCGAGGCGGACGTACGGCACCGGATCGCCCTCGCCGGCCCCGACCAGGACGGAGCTCTCGGCTACGAGGAACTGCTCGCCGGCGCCGGGACCGAGCCGCTGGACGAGGCCGTGGCGCCCGAGGACCCGTGCATGATCATGTACACCTCCGGGACCACGGGCCGCCCCAAGGGCGCCGTCCTCTCCCACGCCAACATCACCTGGAACAGCGTCAACGTCCTCGTCGACACCGACCTGTCCGGCGACGAGGTCACCCTCGTCGTCGCCCCGCTGTTCCACACCGGCGGCCTCAACATGACCTGCCTGCCGACCCTCCTCAAGGGGGGCCGTGTGGTCCTCCTCGGAGCCTTCGACGCCGAACGCGTCCTGGGGCTCATCGAGGACCTGCGGGTGACGTACATGTTCGGCGTCCCCACCATGTTCGACGCGATCGCCGCCCGGCCGCGCTGGGCGACCGCCGACCTGTCGAGCCTGCGCACCCTCAACTGCGGCGGTGCCCCCGTACCGGCCCGCACCATCGCCACCTACCTCGACCGCGGTCTGGCCTTCAGCCAGGGTTACGGCATGACCGAGGCGTCCCCCGGCGTCCTGTTCCTGGACCGGGAGAAGGCCTCGGAGAAGGCGGGCTCCGCCGGGGTGCCGCACTTCTTCACCGACACCCGTGTCGTCGGGCCCGACGGCCGTGAGGCCGGCCCGGGGGAGCGCGGCGAGGTCCTCGTCCACGGCCCCAACGTCATGAGCGGCTACTGGGGACGGCCCCAGGACACCGAGGCCGCCTTCACCGACGGCCGCTGGCTGCGCACCGGCGACATCGCCCGCACCGACGACGAGGGCTTCGCCTACATCGTCGACCGGGCGAAGGACATGTTCGTCTCGGGCGGGGAGAACGTCTACCCGGCCGAGGTGGAGGACGCGGTCCTCGACCATCCCGCCGTCGCCGAATGCGCGGTCATCGGTGTGCCGGACGCGGTCTGGGGCGAGGTCGGCCGTGCCGTCGTCGTCCTGCGCCCCGGCGCCCGCGCCGACCAGGACGACATCCTCGGCCACCTCAAGGGCCGGCTCGCCAAGTACAAGATCCCCAAGTCGCTCGTGGTGACCGAGGCGCTGCCCCGCACGCCCTCCGGGAAGATCATCAAACCCGCCGTGCGCGACACCTACGCCACCGCTCCCGCCGAGCGCCCTCACCCCTGACGGACGTGGGCGCATCGCTCCCGAGAGCGATGTGCCCACCGTCGCCCCTGCCATCGAAAGGACCTTCCATGCCCACCACCGCCCACGGCCTCGACGAACTCACGTCCCTCAGCGGAGCCGACCTCGGCCGCACGCGCTGGCTCGAGATCACCCAGGACCGGGTGAACACCTTCGCCGACGCCACCGACGACCACCAGTGGATCCACACCGACCCGGAGAAGGCCAAGGACGGCCCCTTCGGCGGCGCCATCGCCCACGGCTACCTGACTCTCTCCCTCATGATCCCGCTCTTCGGGGAGCTGCTCAGCATCACCGGCACCAAGATGAGCGTCAACTACGGCCTGGAGAAGGTCCGTTTCCCCAGCCCCGTCCCCGTCGGCGCGAAGATCCGCCTCCACGGTGTCGTCGGCAGCGTGGAGGAGGTCAAGGGCAACGGCGTGCAGATGCCCCTGACGTTCACCGTCGAGGTCGAGGGCAGCGCCAAGCCGGCCTGCGTCGCCGAGGCCGTGTACCGCCACTACGCCTGACACGACCACCCTTCGGGCCCGCACGGGGGGAGGCCTCCGCCCACCGCACAGGCGGGGGCCGACAGCGGGCCGCCGCGGCGGGCGGGGCGACGACGACCCCGCCCGCCGGACGGCACATGAGCACATGACAGGGGCGGTACCGACCACGAGGTCGGTACCGCCCCTGAAACGTGTGTCAGCCCGCCCGGCCGCAGCGCTCGGTATCGATCTCGGCGAGCGTGGACTCGTTGTAGCGGGGCCCGTGGACCGTCGTGGCGTTCAGCACCCGGTCCGCCGCGTCGAGCACCTCGCACGGTACGTCGAGGTCGAGCACGGACAGGTTCTCCCGCAGATGGGGGACCGACCGGGTGCCGGGGATCGCGATGACGTGGGATCCCCGGGAGACGACCCAGGCGAGGGCCAGTTGCGCGAGGCCGAGTCCCGCGTCGCCGGCGATCCTCTCCAGCTCCCGCCGCAGCGCCAGGTTGGCGGGGTAGTGGCCGGAGTCGAAGCGGGGCATGCCCCGGCGGATGTCCCCGGCGGGAAGACCGCCGAGGTCCGGGGGCGCCGAGGTGAGGAAGCCGCGGGCCAGCGGGCTGAAGGCCACCAGGGCGACGCCGAGTTCACGGGCCGCCGCCAGAGTGCCCTGCTCCGGATTGCGTGACCAGAGGCTGTACTCGTTCTGCAGGGCGGCGATCGGGTGCACGGCGTGCGCCCGGCGCAGCGTCGCCGCGGAGACCTCCGAGAGCCCGAGCGCGCGTACCTTCCCCGCCGCGACGAGTTCGGCCATCGCCCCGACGCTCTCCTCCACCGGGACCTGCCGGTCGACCCGGTGCAGGTAGTAGAGGTCGATGACGTCGGTGCGCAGCCGGGCCAGCGCCTCGTCCACGGTGCGCCGGAGGGTCTCCGGCCGCCCGTCGATGACGCGCCGGCCGTCGACACCGGTCATCCCGCACTTGCTGGCCAGCACGATCCGGTCCCGGTGCGGGGCCAGGACCCGGCCGACCAGCTCCTCGTTCGCGCCGAAGCCGTAGAGGGCGGCGGTGTCGAAGAGCGTGACACCCTCCTCCAGCGCCGTCAGCAGCACCTTCTCGGCGGCCTCCGGGCTCGGCGGGACATGGTACGCATGGCTCAGGTTCATGCAGCCCAGGCCGATGGCCGGGACCTCGAACGGACCGAGCCGGCGCGGGGCGAGCCCCGCGCCGGCGGACGATGCGGCGGTCACGAGCCCGCGAAGGCGTTGAGCTGCTGCTCCAGCGCCGCCAGGGTCCGGTAGCAGGCCAGCACCTGGGCGATGGAGGAGTTCGGCTCGCGGCCCTCGCGGATGGCGGCGACGAACTCCCGGTCCTGGAGCTCGATGCCGTCCATCGACACGTCGACCCCGCTGACGTCGATCGGCTCCTCCTTGCCGGTGAACAGGTCGTCGTACCGGGCGATGTACGTGCCGGTGTCGCCGATGTAGCGGAAGAACGTGCCGAGCGGCCCGTCGTTGTTGAACGACAGCGACAGGGTGCAGATGGCGCCGTTCTCCGCCCGCAGCTGGATCGACATGTCCATCGCGATGCCCAGCTCGGGGTGGAGCGGGCCCTGCACGGCGTTGGCCTGCACGATCGGCGAACCCGCCTGGTACGCGAACAGGTCGACCGTGTGCGCGGCGTGGTGCCACAGCAGGTGGTCGGTCCAGGAGCGCGGCTGGCCGAGCGCGTTGAGGTTCTTCCGGCGGAAGAAGTACGTCTGCACGTCCATCTGCTGGATGGAGAACTCGCCGGCCTCGATCCGCCGCCGCACCCACTGGTGGCTCGGGTTGAACCGGCGGGTGTGGCCCACCATCGCCACGAGGCCCGTGCGCTCCGCCGCGGCCTGGCACGCCTCGGCGTCGCCGAGCGAGTCGGCGAGCGGGATCTCCACCTGGACGTGCTTGCCCGCTTCGAGGCACGCCAGCGTCTGCGAGGCGTGCAGCTGCGTGGGGGTGGCGAGGATGACGGCGTCGATGTCGTCCATCGCAAGCACCTCGTCCAGGGAGGCGACGGCGCGCCCGACGCCCTGCTCCGCGGCGAACTTCTGGGCGCGTTCGAGGCTGCTGCTCACCACGGCGGCCACCTCGACGCCCTCGATCCGCTTCAGCGCGGCCGCGTGCTTGGCCCCGAAGGCACCGCCGCCGGCCAGGGCGATCCGTACGGTCCGGTCGTCAGTCATGTCACTCCTTCACGGCGGGCTCTTCGGCCCGGGGGTGGTTTTCCAGGATCAGGTGTCCGACGGCGGTGTTGGACGCCGGCACATGGTAGAAGCGGTGCTTGACCTCGACCTCGCCGGAGCCGTCGACGTCGCTCAGCGCGCCGCGGGCGATCAGCCACATGACCAGCTCGATGCCCTCCGAGCCCGCCTCCTCGACGTACTCCAGGTGCGGCACCTGCGCGAGTCCGGCGGGGTCCTCGACCAGCCGGTCCAGGAAGGCGTTGTCCCACTCCCGGTTGATGAGGCCGGCCCGCGGGCCCTGGAGCTGGTGGCTCATGCCGCCGGTGCCCCACACCTGCACCTTGAGCGGCCGGTCGTACGACTCGATCGCCCGGCGCAGGGCCCGCCCGAGCTCGAAGCAGCGGGCGCCCGAGGGGACGGGGTACTGCACCACGTTGACGTGGAAGGGGATCACCTTGCACGGCCACTTCTCGGTGTCGCCGAACATCAGCGACAGCGGGACGGTCAGGCCGTGGTCGACGGTCAGCTCGTTCGCGAGGGTGAGGTCGAAGTCGTCCCTGATGAGCGAGTGCGCGATGTGCGCGGCGAGGTCCGGGTCGCCCTCGACGCCGGGCACGGGGCGGGGCCCGTACCCCTCGTCGGCGGTGGGGAAGGCGCCGCCGGTCCCGAGGACGAAGGTGGGGATCAGGGACAGGTCGAAGGCGGAGGCATGGTCGTTGTAGACCAGGAAGATCACATCGGGGAGGTTCTCCCGCTCCCACTCCCTGGAGAACTCGTACCCCTCGAAGACCGGTCGCCAGTAAGGCTCTTCGGTCTTCTCGTGGTCCATCGCCGCGCCGATCGCCGGCACGTGGGAGGTGAAGACCGCGCCGGTGATCACGGCGTGCTCGGCCGGGGGCGTCGGATCGGCGTGTGCCGCCTCCAGGACCGCGTGGTCGATGCGGTTGCCATCGACGGAGCGGCCGCCGCCGACCATCATCGCGCGGTACTCCTCCTCGGTCATGCCGGTCATGGACCCCGCCATCTGCTGGAACGAGAACCCCAGGGTCGCGCCCCACTTGGCGAGGAAGTAGATGTTGCCGCCCTCGCGCATGGCGGCGTTGAGGTCGCGGTCGAGCAGGGCCTGCTTCTGCTCCTCCCGCAGCGGCCAGGCGTCCAGGTAGGCGCGCTCGTCGGCGAGGTAGGCCGCGCGGTTCTCCGCGGTCATCAGCGACATGCAGAACTGGTTGAGGTGGTAGCCCTTGGCGGACTGTTCGGCGTCGAAGATCGTGGTCCCCGGCACCAGTTTGTAGGTCTTGTCCAGTGACATGGTGGCCTCCGGTCGTGGGCGGGTCAGTCGGCGTCCGGCCAGTACAGGCGCATCGGGTTGTCGACGAGGAGCTTCTGCCGCAGCGCCGGGGTCGGCGCGATGTGCGGGAGGAAGTCGACGAGCAGGCCGTCGTCGGGCATGTGATCGGTGAGGTTGGGGTGCGGCCAGTCGGTGCCCCACAGGACGCGGTCGGGGAACTCCTCGACGACGCGCCGGGCGAACGGGACCACGTCGCGGTAGGCGTTCCGCTCCCCGTCGAGGGCCGGCGGACCGGTCAGCGAGAGCCGCTCCGGGCACGTCACCTTGCACCAGATGTCCGGACGGGCCCGCATGAAGTTCAGGAAGGCCTCGAAGTCGGGCCCTTCCGGGTCCTTCGCGGTGTCCGGCCGTCCCATGTGGTCGACGACCAGCGGGACGGGGATCGACAGCAGGAAGTCCCGCAGGTCCGGGAGGTCCGCCGCCTCGAAGTAGACGACGACGTGCCAGCCGTACGGTGCGATCTTCTCGGCGACGTCCCGCAGGTCCTGCTGCGGCGCCGCGTCCACGAGCCGCTTCACGAAGTTGAACCGCACCCCGCGGACGCCCGCCTCGTGCAGCTCGCGCACCTGGGCGTCGGTGACGTCGGGGCGCAGCGTCGCCACACCCCGGGCCAGCCCGCCGGAGGCCCGCAGGGCGTCGACCATGGCGGTGTTGTCGGCGCCGTGACAGGTCGCCTGCACCACGACGTTCCGGGCGAAGCCGAGGTGGTCGCGGAGCGCGAACAGCTGGTCCTTGGACGCGTCGCACGGCGTGTACTTGCGCTCGGGGGCGTACGGGAACTCGGCGCCCGGTCCGAAGACGTGGCAGTGCGCGTCGACGGCGCCGGAGGGGAGCCGGAACTGCGGCCGGCTCGGACCGGCGTACCAGTCCAGCCAGCCCGGGGTCTTCTCGAAGGTCGTCATCCTCAGTCCTCGTAACGCAGGCCGAGCTCGGCCAGCGGGCCGCGCATGCCGTACAGGTCCAGGCCGAGCCGGCCCGCGCGGAACTGTGCCCGCTTGCCTTCCTCGTTGGCCTCGCGGGCGGCGGATGCGGCGGCCACCTCGGCGGCCCGCTCGCGCGGCACCACGACGACGCCGTCCGCGTCGGCGACGATCACGTCACCGGGGCGCACGAGGGCGTTGCCGCAGACCACCGGCACGTTGACGGAGCCGAGGGTGGCCTTGACGGTGCCCTTGGCGTTGATCGCGCGGGAGAAGACGGGGAAGTCCATCCGCTCCAGGTCGGTGACGTCGCGGACGCCTCCGTCGATGATCAGGCCCCGGCAGCCGCGGGCGCGGAACGACGTGGCGAGCAGCTCGCCGAAGAAGCCGTCCTCGCTCTCGGTCGTGCAGGCCGCGACGACGACGTCGCCGTCCTGGATCTGCTCGGCGGCGACGTGGAGCATCCAGTTGTCGCCGGGCTGGAGGAGCGCGGTCACGGCGGTGCCGCACATCCGGGCCTTCGGGTAGGCGGGGCGCAGGTAGGGGCGCATCAGCCCCACCCGGCCCATGGCCTCGTGGATCGTCGCGACGCCGTACTTCGCCAGCTCCGCGACGGCCTCCGGGTCGGCCCGGTCGATCTTCGTGTGGACGACGCCGAGTTCGGTGTGTTCCATGGGTGCTTCTCCTGGGGTCAGCGGCCGGCCGCGGCGAGGCGGGCGGCGAGTCGGGGGTAGACGCGCAGGGCGTTGCCGGAGTACACGGCGGCGCGCTCCTCGCCGGAGAGGTGCGGGGTGGCGTCGACGTACCGCTTGGTGTCGTCGAAGTGATGACCGGTGTGCGGGTCGATGTCGCGGACCGCGCCGATCATCTCGCTGGCGAAGAGCACGGACCGGCCGGGGACGACCCGCGTGAGCAGGTCGATGCCGGGCTGGTGGTAGACGCAGGTGTCGAAGAAGACGTTGTCGAGCAGGGTCTCGGGGTCCGGCCGGCCGAGCGCCATGGCGAGGCCGCGGAACCGGCCCCAGTGGTACGGGACGGCGCCGCCGCCGTGCGGGATCACGAACCGCAGCGTCGGGAAGTCCGTGAACAGGTCGCCCTGGAGCAGCTGCATGAACGCCGTGGTGTCGGCGTTGAGGTAGTGGGCGCCGGTCGTGTGGAACGCCGGGTTGCACGAGGTGCTGACGTGGATCATCGCGGGGATGTCGTACGCGACCATCGCCTCGTAGACCGGGTACCAGCTCCGGTCGGTGAGCGGTGGCGCCGTCCACCTGCCGCCCGACGGGTCGGGGTTCAGGTTGATGGTGACCGCGCCGAGCTCCTCGACCGCGCGGCGCAGTTCGGGCAGGCAGGTCGCGGGGTCGACGCCCGGCGACTGCGGCAGCATCGCGCCCATGGCGAAGCGGTCGGGGTAGAGCGTGCTGACGCGGTGGACCAGGTCGTTGCAGATCCGGGCCCACACCGAGGACACCGCGAAGTCACCGATGTGGTGGGCCATGAAACTGGCACGCGGGGAGAAGATCGTCAGGTCGCTGCCGCGCTCGTCCATGAGCCGCAGCTGGTTGCCCTCGATCGCCTGCCGCAGGTCGTCGTCGGTGATGACCAACTCGTCGGGGTCCGGGACGGGGCCGCGGCCCTCGGCCGCCGCGATCTGACGGTCGCGCCACTGCCCCAACTGCGGCGGTGCGGTGGTGAAGTGCCCGTGGCAGTCGATGATCATGGATGTGCTCCTGGGAGTCGTCGGTGTCAGCCCTGGACGCTGACGGGCCAGCCGGTGTACTGCTCGGAGAGATAGGCGCGTCCGGCGCGCGTTCCCACCACGTTGTCGAGCTCGCCGAGTTGGCGGCGCCGGTCGAACGCCGAGGCGCCCGGCGGCGTGTGCAGCAGCCCGGTCAGCCAGTGGGAGAAGTTCTGCGCCCGCCAGATCCGCTGCAACGCCCGCGGCTGGTAGTCGTCGAGCGCGGCCTCGCCCCCGCCGCCGAGCGCCCGCAGGAGGACGTCGGCGAGCACCTTCACGTCGTGCAGAGCGAGGTTGAGCCCGCGGGCGCCGGTCGGCGGCACCGTGTGCGCGGCGTCTCCCGCGAGCACCATCGAGCCCCAGCGCATCGGCTCCTGCACGAACGAGCGGAACCGCAGCACCGCCTTCTCGAGGACCGGTCCCTCGGCGAGGCGGAAGCCGTCCTCGCCGGCCACCCGGGCCTGGAGCGTCTCCCAGATCCGGTCGTCCGGCCACGCGTCGACGGACTCGTCGGGGTCGCACTGGAAGTACATCCGCTGCACGGTCTCGGTCCGCTGGCTGATCAGCGCGAACCCGTGCTCGGAGTGGGCGTAGACCAGCTCGGGCGCGCTGCGCGGGGCCTCGGCCATGATGCCGAACCAGGCGAAGGGGTACTCCTTGCCGTACCGCACCCGACGGTCCTCGGGGACCAGGTTGCGGCACATGCTGCGGGAGCCGTCGGCGCCGACCACGTACCGCGCGCGGATCTCGTGCCGGGAGCCGTCGGCGGCGGTGTAGCGGACCCGCGGGGCGTCGGTGGTGATGTCGAGGACCTCGGTGTCCTTGACGCCGAAGTGGACCGTGCCGCCGTCCCGGTCCCGCGCGTCGGCCAGGTCGATGAAGACGTCGGTCTGCGGATAGAGCCATACCGACTCGCCCACCAGCGCCTTGAAGTGGATCCGGTGCGCCCGGCCGCCGAACCGGATCTCGGTGCCTTCGTGTTCGTGGCCCTCGCGCAGGATCCGGTCGGAGACGCCGGTCTCGACCAGGTCCCGGGCCACGTCCGCCTCCAGGATGCCGGCCCGCTGCGTCGTCTCGATCTCGTGCCGGGTGCGGGTGTCGAGCACGACCGTCCCGACACCCGCCCGTCCGAGCCGGTGGGCCAGCATCAGGCCGGCGGGGCCGGCGCCGACTACGGCGACGGGCACCGAGGTGACGGTGTCGACGGGGGCATCGGCCATGGCATCTCCTGCGGGGGTGCGAGCGTTCGGGGTAACCCGAACGTTGACACCCGGAGCGGCGGCCGGTCGCCGGCGTTTCCGTCAGGCGGAAGTGCCTGCGAGGTCAGAGCACCGTGCGGGCTCGTCGGCCGAGCTCGTCGGAGATTCCGTGCACGGCCCTGAGCAGCGGTTCACGCAGTCCCCGCGCACGGCTCGCGCTGCGCGCCGCGACGACGATCCCCAGAGCCGCGCTGACGGGTCCGGCCCGGCCGATCCGTACGGGCGCGGCCACCGCGACCGTGTCCTCCGAGAGCTGGCGGTCACTGACGAAGACCTGCTCGCGGCGGATGCGGTCCAGCTGTGCCCGCAGGGTCTTCGGATCGGTGACGGTGTGCGGTGTCCAGGCCCGCAGCGGCGATTCGAGGACCTCCTCCTGGATGTCCCGCGGCGCGTGCGCCAACAGCACCCGGCCCATTCCGGTGGAACCGATGGGGAACCGGGTCCCGACCATCGTCAGCAGCTGTACCGACCGGTGCCCGGCGATCCGCTCGACGAACACGAGCTCGGTGCCCTCGCGCACCGCGAGCTGGATGTTCTCGTGCGTCACCTCGTAGAGGTCCTGCATGAACGGCAGGGCCACGTCACGCAGGATCTGCGTACGGGGGCATCCCGAGGCGATCTCCCAGAGCCTCAACCCGACGTGCCACGACCCGTCCTCCGCACGTTCCAGAGCCCCCCACGCCGCCAGTTCCGCCACCACACGGTGCGCCGTGCTGAGAGCCAACCCCGTGCGCTGGGCGATGTCCGACAGGGTCTGCGACGGATGCTCGCGGTCGAAGGCCGACAGGACCAGAAGGACCTTTCCGGCCGCGGTGCTCTGGGTGGTGCTCACACGATCAGTCTCGCAGACCCGCGTTGAGGCATCCGACCGCGCGCCGTACCATCTGCCGGACCAGGGCCCCTCCGACCGTTCGCGTCGGACCAAGCCGGCCCGCCCGGCACGCGCGCTCGCCGCACGCCGATCACACTCACCCGACGACCCGGCCCGATCCGACCCGCAGGGTCGGACAGGCCCCAGGAGAAGACGTGGACCGAGAGATCTCCGGACTGTCCTCGATGGCGACGCGGCCCGTGCTCGCCGAACTCACCGAACACATCCGGCTCGCCCACGGGCTCGCGGTGCGCTTCGACTCCGCCGGCGGCGTCGAGATCGCGAAGCGGGTCCGTGACGGCGCCGAGTCCGACGTGCTCGTACTGGCCGACGGGGCGCTGGCCGGGCTGACCGAGCAGGGGTACGTCCTCGGCGACACGGTGCGCCCCCTGTGGGTCTCGGAGGTCGTCGCCGCCGTGCCCGAGGGAGCACCGCTCCCTCCGCTGCGCTCGGAATCCGACCTGCGGGCCGCACTGCTGTCGGCGAAGCGGATCGCCTACTCCACCGGCCCGAGCGGTACGGCCCTCGTCGATCTGATCGCCCGGCTCGACCTCGCCGACGTGCTGGGGGACCGGCTCGTCCAGGCGCCACCGGGCGTGCCCGCCGGCAGCCTGCTGTCATCCGGCCGAGCGGACCTGGCCTTTCAGCAGCACAGCGAGCTGATGGACCTGCCGGGCGTCGTCGTCGCCGGCCCGCTGCCGGGCGACACCGCCATCACCTCGACGTTCAGCGGAGGCGTCCTGGCCGTCTCCCCCCGGCCGACCCTTGCCCGCGACGTCCTCGACCTCCTCGGTTCCGACGCGGCGTCGAAGGCCGCCCGAGCCAGGGGCATGCGCGCCGCCGGGGGCCGGTGATCCTCCCGCCACGCGCCACAGCCGTCGTCACGGGTGCGTGAACACCCCGACCATCCGCGTGTCCGGGTTGCTGCTCATCCCGACGATCGCGCCCCCGTCGGCGCGGTTCACGCGCGCGTGCGCGCCCGCGTAGCCGTCGTCGGTGAGGAAGAACCCCAGCGCCGCGATCCAGTCGTCCACGGTCCCTGTCGCCGGGTCGTACACGGGCTCGGGCCGGGGCACGACCCGCTCCTGCGCCACATAGCCGCCGCGCTCGACCGCGAGGGTCAGGGCCTTCCCCCACTCGGCGTCCGTGCACTCCCAGCCGACGAACGTGTCCAGACCGCCGTACCCGGCGCCGGGCTTGAGGATGAGCCGTTCCCGCCGCTCCCGGCAGAGGTCGATCAGCTCGGCGGGGCCGGAGGCGCGCAGCGCCCGGCTCCACGGCAGGACCCGTTCGACCAGGGCCCGCTCGGCGGCGTCGAAGGCATCGGCCCGCCGCGGGTCGGAGAGGAGAGCGAGGGCGCTCTTGTGGGAGTAGAGGCCGCTTTCGAGGGAGGTGAACAGCACGGTCCTGCCCGCCTCGTGGGCGCGGAAGAAGGGTTCCGCCACTCCCGGGCCCTCGGGGTCGTCGAGCAGCTGGCTCGCCGCGAAGTTCCGGAGCACGAGGTCGAGCGGCGTGCCGTCCAGGGTGAGTTTTCCGTCGGCACGCGCGCGTACGTCGCCGATCTCCCCGATCCTGAGGTCGAGGCCCTGCTCGGCCATCGCCTCCTGGGTGGCGCGCATCAGCGTTCCGTACGGGCCGACACCCCCGCGCCCCTCGATGAGACCGATCACCGGTTCCGCCGAGCCGGACAGCGCGGGACGTGATCGGTCGCGCAGCACGGCGGCCATCCGCGCGGCGATGTCCACATGGTCCAGGCCGTGCTCGCGCGCGAAGCCGGCGAACTCGGGGACCCGCAGCAGCGCCTGGTCGAAGACGTCCATGTCGAGACCGCCGACCTCGCTGCCGAGGTTGAGCTCCAGAAGCTTGAACCCGGTGCCGTCGTGGTACGCGTCGGCGCGCCCCAGCCTGGCGGGGACGCCCGACCCGGCCCGGCGGAGCAGTGCCACGAGGGACGGTTCGAACCCGAGCTCCGCCGCGTACCGCTCGACGTCCCCGTCGAAGAGCCGCTCCGGCAGCGACACGAGGAGGTCGTAGAGACCCTCCAGGTCCCGGGCGAACGCGGCCGTCTCCGAGGCACGGACGAACCAGGGCCGGGGGAGCAGGTGCGAGCGCCAGGCCGCCTCGAAGGCCGGAGGCAGTTCGGCCCGGGCGACGGCCGTCGCGAGCCCGCCGTCCCCGCGCAGGCACTCGTCCACGTATATCCGGCTCAGTTCGGTCATCAGTATCGCTCGCTTCACTGGAAGAGATCGGGTACGTGCTCCGAAGGGCGAGCAGGTTACCTCAGTAGCCGATCCGTACTCCCGTGACTACGTGACGGTCTGTCAAACCGCCGGTGGCTCCGGAGAATCCGACCAGGACGTTCTTGGGCAGCGTCATCGCCACGTCGATCACCTGGGTGCCGTCGACGAGGACGATCAGGCGTCCGGCGGCGGTGACATCGACGTCGATGACGTGGCTGCCGGTACGCAGCGCGGGCACGGCCGTCGAGGTGGCCGCGTACCGGAGCGTGGTCCCCGTGCCCCCGGTGGCGACCCCCACGAAGTTCGACGACGGCTCCCCGGCGTTGCGGTACGTGTCCAGGCCCGCAGCCCTTCGCGCCGGTCGCCCGGCCCCGGGCGTTAGCGGAACGTGAGCGAGACGTGAGCGGCGCAGGGCAGGCTGTGCGTGTCGGCAGGCCAGGGAGGGGTGACCGTCCACCCGGTACGCCCGCCGACGGGTTCCGAGGAACAGACCGGAACGAGCGGGACCGAGGCGGGCGCCGTGGCGGCCGTCGTCCTGACGGTTGCCGTCGTGGGGGCGGCACCGGGCAGGACGGGCCGACGCCGGCGGGGAGCCGGCGTCCGGAACCGGACCCGACCGGTCAGGACCCGGTGCGGGCCGTGGGGGCCCGCACCGGGGTCCCGGCGCCCCCGCGCCACGGCGATCCATGCCACCTGGTCACAGGACACAGACGACGACTTCACCCTTCCTCCAGGAGGCATCATGCGACGACGTACCTTCCTCAAGGGCTCGCTGCTCGGCGCGGCGGCCGCCGCCGTCCCCCTCGGCGCCTCGGCTGCCGAGCCGGCGCCGGTCACCTCCCTGAGCGCGCTCCAGAGCGCGATCGACCGGGCGGTCCCCGGAGACAGGATCGTCGTCGCCGACGGCACCTACACCGTCCCCTCGGGCGGAGCGATCGACGTCTCGGGACGCAGCGGCATCACGATCGTCTCGCAGACCCGCGGCGGCGCCGTCCTGCGCGGCGCGCGCAGCTTCGTCCTCGACGGCGCGAGTGCCGTCACCATCAGCGGCTTCGCGCTCCGGCAGAGCGGAACCCTGTCGATCCCGGCGGGTAGCACGGGCATCCGGCTGACCCGCAACGACATCCAGTTCGCGGACGTGGACGGCCTCGACTGGGTCCTCGTGGAGGGCGACGACGCCAAGATCGACCGGAACCACTTCCACGACCGGACCACGCAGGGCATCTTCGTCGTCGTCGACGGGCCCGGCACGACCGCCGTGGCGCAGGGCCTCCACATCTTCAAGAACCGCTTCTCGAACCACCTGTACACGGGCGCCAACGGCGGCGAGTCGATCCGGCTCGGCGTCAGCAGCCGGGCCCTGTCCCACGCGGACGCGATCGTGGAGTACAACCTTTTCGAGCGGTGCGACGGAGACCCCGAGGCCATCTCGGTGAAGTCCTCCGGCAACACGATCCGGTACAACACGATCCGCGACAGCCAGGGCGGCATCGTGCTGCGCCACGGCAACGGTTCCACCGTCGAGGGCAACTGGCTGCTGGGCGGCAAGGAGGGCATCCGTCTCTACGGCAACGACCACCTGGTCGTGAACAACCACCTCGCCGGCCTCACCGGCCGGGCGCTCGTGATCGGCAGCGGCACCACCCGCGACCACCACGACGGCGAGACCACCGAGGAGCGGCGCGGCAACGACGCCTGCGACCGCGCGGTGATCGTGCACAACACCCTGCGCGCCAACAAGAGTTCGCTCTCGGGGGAGACCCGCACGTACGAGCCGCAGGACGTGACCGTCGCCGACAACCTCATCGTCGGGGACAGCGGCAGCCTCGTCGCGATGGGCGCGACGACCGGCTTCATCTGGCAGGGCAACATCCTCTGGGGCGCGGCCGCCGACGGCACCCTCCCCAACGCGGGCTACACCCGGGTCGACCCCCGCCTGACGCAGTCCACGGACGGTGTCTTCCGCCTCTCGGCGGGCAGCCCCGCGATCGGCGCGGCGACTCTCGCCACCGTGTCGGTCCCGGAGGACATCGACGGCCACGCCCGGGGCACCACGCGCGACATCGGCTCCGACGAGTACTCGACCCTGACCCCGGTCCGTCGCCCCCTCACCCCCACGGACGTGGGCCCGAACGCCTCCTGACCGCGCTCCACCCCCCAGGGCCTGTCCGACCACGCTCGTCGGACAGGCCCTACTGCGCGACGGCGAGGGCGAGGGAGCCGGTGGCCAGAGCCAGGAAGGCCGTGGGGAAGGCGATGTTGTGGAAGACGCGGGCCCGGACATGGACGGCGACCGCGCCGAGGAAGAAGAGCACGAGTCCGGCTCCGGCGGCGACACCGACGGGCCGTGCGCCCAGCAGGCCGAGCAGGAGCCCGGCGGCGCCCGCCGCCTTCAGGGCGGCCAGCCAGGGGATCGAGCTCGCCGGCACGCCCACTTCCGCAGAGTTGGCCAGCACGAAGGGTGCCCGCGCGAGGTCGGCGGCGGCGATACCGGCGTTGGCCAGGACGGTGACAAGGGTGACCATGAGGTACGTGGGGGACATGACCCACAGCCTCGTCGCGCGTCCTCTTGGCGTCCAATACCCGCATCCATAACCTGGCGGCATGGATGTGGACACCCGGCTCCTGCGGTACTTCGTCGCCGTCGCGGAGGAAGGCAGCCTGACGCGCGCGGCGGAACGGCTCTACGTCTCGCAGCCCGCGCTCACCAAGCAGATCAAGCACCTGGAAGCGCTGCTCGGGGCACGGCTGTTCACCCGGTCCAAAGCCGGCATGGCCCTCACCGAACCGGGCCGGGTGCTCGCCGAGCGGGCGACCGGACTGCTCGCCTCCTGGAGCCGCACGCTCCAGGAGGTGAAGACCGCGGCGGGCCGGGAGGAACGCGTCCTGCGCGTCGGCTACCTGGCGAGCGCGGCCAACGAGGCCACCCGCCCCATCGTCGAGGAGTTCGCGCGCCGCAGGCCCGACTGGCGGGTGGCGATGCGGCAGGCCGCCTGGTCCGACCCCACCGCCGGACTCGCCGCCGGGGAAGTCGACGTCGCCCTCGTACGGCTTCCGTTCCCCGGCGAGGACGACCTCCGGGTGGACGTCCTCTTCAGCGAGCCCCGCTGGGTCGCTCTCCCCGTCGACCACCGGCTCGCCGGCCGTGGGACGATCCCCTTCACGGAGCTCCTGGACGAGCCGTTCGTCGCCGCCCCCGCCGAGACGGGCGCCTGGCGGGACTTCTGGCTCGCGACCGACGCGCGCGAGGGCCGTCCCGTCCGCATCGGAGCCGTCGTCGACCAGCCCGACGACTGGCTCGGCGCGATCGACCAGGGCCACGGCATCGCCCTCGCCCCGGAGTCGGCCGCCCGCTTCTACGCCCGCCCCGGCATCGTCTACCGGCCCGTCAGCGGCATCGCACCGACCCGGGTCGGCGTCGCCCGCACGGCCGCCGCCGACACCGATCCCGCCGTACGGGACTTCGTGCGCTGCTGCACGCACATCCGGGACCTGCACGTGTGATCACCGGATCATGATCAACATCGCGACTTCTCGGGGGAATCAGCACGTGAACAGGGTGAGGACAGCAGTCGCCGCGGTCGTCCTGGCGAGCGCGGTGGCGGGCTGCGGTTCCGAAGCGCCGGCCGACGGCACAGGGCAGGCGGACAAGCCGGCCTCCGCGAAGCCCTCCGCCGCCGACACCGGCGACGCCGGTGGGGCGAAGGGCGAGAAGCTCGCCGCCGACCCCGGCACCCGCTACACCACCGTCGCCGCGCCCACCATGGAAGGCCTCGTCTGCGACGAGGGCGACGGCGGCTTCCAGTTCGGCAGCGACCTCGACATGACGGTCACCGGCGACGACGGCCTGAAGGAGATCGAGGACGCCGGCCAGGACGTCGCCGACGAGGTGTCCTGCTTCGGCAGCCCCCGCAACGTCCTCCGCAAGAGCACCATGTCGGCCTCGGCGCCCACGTTCACGGCCCGTACCCACCTGTACGAGAACGTGCCGGACCCCACCGCCTCCCTCGACCGCATCTTCGACGCGTCCATGGACCTGGCCAAGGACTACGGCCGCAACCTCGCCGGCGCCCCGAAGAAGTAGGGGCCGGACGGTCTCAGGCCTCCCCGAGACCGCCCCGGGCGATGACCTCCGCGTACCAGCGGGCGCTGTCCTTCAGGGTCCGGCGCTGCGTCGCGAAGTCCACGTGGACGATCCCGAACCGCTTGCTGTAGCCGTACGCCCACTCGAAGTTGTCGAGCAGCGACCACAGGAAGTAGCCCCGCACATCGGCGCCGTCCGCGAGCGCCCGGTGCACCGCCGCCAGGTGCGCGTGCAGATACGCCACCCGCTCCGGGTCCTTCACGTTCCCCGACGGATCGGCGTAGTCGTCGTACGCCGCCCCGTTCTCGGTGATGACCAGCGGTACGCCCGGCAGCTCGTCCCGCAGCCGGACCAGGAGCTCGTGCAGCCCGTCCGCGTCCACCGGCCAGTCCATTGCCGTGCGCGGCCCGGCCACGGGCTCGAACCGTACGTGCCGCTCGGCCCCCGCCCACGGCGAGGGCGACTCCGAGGTGCCCGCCCCGACGACCGCCGGGGAGTAGTAGTTGATCCCCAGGGAGTCGATCGGCGCGGCCGCCGTCGCCAGGTCGCCGTCCCGCACGAAGGACCAGTCCGTGACGGACGCTGTGTCCCGGACCAGGTCCTCGGGGAGCCGGCCGTGGAAGACCGGGTCGAGGAAGATCCGGTTGCCGACGGCGTCGATCCGGCGGGCCGCGTCCACGTCCTCCGGGGCCTGCGAACGAGCCCGTACGGCATGGAGGTTGAGGGTCAGCGACACCTCCGCCGCACCGGGCAGCGCACCGCGCAGCGCGCGGGCCGCGAGGCCGTGCGCCAGGTTCAGATGGTGCGCGGCGCGCAGCGCGGCGAGGTCGCTGGTCCGGCCCGGGGCGTGCACGCCCTGGCCGTAGCCGAGGAAGGCCGCGCACCAGGGCTCGTTGAGCGTGGTCCAGGTCGCGACCCGGTCACCGAGGGCGTCCGCCATGATCCCCGCGTACTCGGCGAACCGGTACGCGGTCTCCCGGTGCGGCCAGCCGCCCCCCGCGGCGGAGCCGCTGTCGGACATGGTCTCCAACTCCTGCGGCAGGTCCCAGTGGTAGAGCGTCGCCACCGGGCGGATGCCGGCCTCCAGGAGCGTGTCGGTGAGCCGCCGGTAGAAGTCCAGGCCCTTGCGGACGGCTGGGCCGCGCCCCGTGGGCTGGACCCGCGGCCAGGCGATCGAGAAGCGGTAGTCGGTCACCCCGAGCCGCCGCATCAGGGCGACGTCCTCGTCGACCCGGTGGTAGTGGTCGGCGGCGATGTCGCCGGTGTCGCCGTTGCGCACCTTGCCGGGCGTACGGCTGAAGGTGTCCCAGATGGACGGGGTGCGGCCGTCCTCGGCGGCGGCCCCCTCGATCTGGTACGCGGCCGTGGCCGTGCCCCAGCGGAAGCCCTCGGGGAAGCGGAGGGCGGTCGTGACGTCGGAGTGGGCGTCAAGCGCGGTCATGGGTGGAGAACTCCCTGAAGTGAGAGGCTTGTTGGTGAAGGACGGTGAACCACGGACGTCAGCCCTTGACCGCGCCCTGCATGATCCCGCCGACGATCTGCCGGCCGAGGAGGCCGAAGACGAGCAGCACCGGCAGGGTCCCGAGGAGGGTGCCCGCCATGATCACGGACTGGTCGTGGACGTAACCCCCGCCGAGCTGACGCAGCGCGACCTGGACGGTGGGCTCGGAGGAGGAGAGCGCGACGACGGGCCAGAAGAAGTCGTTCCACGCGGCCATGAAGGTCAGCAGACCGAGCACGGCCATGCCCGGCCGGGCGACCGGCACCACGATCGACCAGAAGATCCTGGCCGTGGACGCACCGTCGACCCGGGCCGCCTCGATCAGCTCGTCCGGCAGCGACTGCACCAGGTACTGCCGCATGAAGAACACCCCGAACGCCGACACCAGGCCCGGCAGGATCACCGACTGGAGCTGGTTCACCCAGCCGAGCTCGGCGATCAGCATGAACAGCGGGATCACCCCCAGCTGCGGCGGGATCATCATCGTTCCCACCGTGACCGCAAGGAGCGCGCCCCGGCCCCGGAAGCGGAGCTTCGCGAAGGCGAAACCGGCGAGGGTGCAGCACAGGACGGTGCCGAGGGTGATCGAGCCGGAGACGAGGAGCGAGTTGAGCAGCGCCTTGCCGATGTCTGCCTCTTCGAGTACGGCCTCGAAGTTCCGCATGAGGTGCGGTCCCGGCAGCAGGGCCGGCGGGACCTTCGCCAGGTCGGCGTTGGAGCGGCTCGCGGCGACGATCGTCCAGTAGAAGGGAAAGGCGGAGAAGAGTACGGCGACGATCAGGATCGTGTAGGCGAGCGGCCCGGCGTGCAGGGTGCGGCCGGCTCGGGAGGGTCCGGTCCGTGCCGGGCGGACGAGTGTGGTCATCGGCCGGCCTCCTTGCGGGAACGGCGGTGCGCGATCAGGGCGTTGAGCCCGACCAGCACCACGATGAGCAGGAACATCACCCAGGCGATGGCCGCGGCCCGCCCCAGGTGGAAGAAGCCCCAGCCCTGCTCGTACATGTAGAGGCCGAGCGTCTGGTACTGGTGCGAGATGCCGCCCGAGATCGAGCCTTCGAGGAGCAGCGGCTCGCCGAACAGCTGGGTCGCGCCGATCGTGGAGACGATGACGGTGAAGAGGATGGTGGGACGAAGGCCGGGCAGCGTGACGTGGAAGAACTGCCGCCACCGCGAGGCCCCGTCCATCGCGGCGGCCTCGTACAGCTCGTCGGGGATGGACTGCATGCCTGCCAGGTAGATCAGCGCGTTGTATCCGGTCCAGCGCCAGATGACGACCGTGGACACGGCGATCTGCGAGGCGACCGTGCCGTTCTGCCAGTCGACGGGGTCGACGCCGACGAGCCCGAGCCCGTAGTTGATCAGCCCGAAGTCCCGGCCGAAGAGCTGGGCGAAGACGAGGGTGGCGGCGGCCACCGAGGTCGCGTACGGCAGCAGCACCGCCGTGCGCAGGAAGGTGCGGCCGCGCATCCGGTAGTTCAGCAGATGCGCCAGGCCTAGAGCCGTCACCAGCTGCGGCACGGTGGAGAGGACGCCGATGGTGAAGGTGTTCCGCAGCGCGACCCAGAAGTACTCGTCGCCGAGGAGCGCGGTGTAGTTGCCGAGGCCGCGCCACTCCATGTCGCCGGGGGCCTGGAGCTCGACCCGGTAGAGGGAGACGAAGGCCGTGTAGAGCAGGGGGAAGAGGCCGAAGGCGGCGAACAGGGTGAAGAAGGGGGCGAGATAGGCGTACGGCGAGACCGTCCGCCAGGCCCGCCGGGCGCTCCCCGGCCGGGACGGCGGGGCGGCGGCGAGCGGCGGGGCCGGTGCCTGGGGTGCGGTGAGGGTCACGGTGCGGCCCTTCGGTGAGAGGTCGGGGCGAGAGGGGGGTGGGGGGCGGCGCCGGGCGGGCGCGCGGCCGGGTGGGCGGGTGCGGCGCCCGGCTGGCGTGCGCGCGGCCGGGTGGGTGAGCGCGGCGCCCGGGCAGGCGGGCGCGGCGCCGGGTGGGCATGCGCGGCGCCCGGCGGTCATGCGCGGCGCGCCCGGCGGCTCCACGTCAGCCGATGGTGTTCTCGACGCCCTTCTTCGCGTTCGACCAGGCCTTCTCGGGCGAGGTGCCCTTGCGCTCGACCTCGCTCAGCGCGTTGGTGATCTGCTGCGCGATGTTCTGGTCGTGCACGCCGAGCACCTGGACCGGCGCCGCCTTCGCCGCGTCGCCGAAGATCTTTCCGGTCGGGGCGCCGGAGAAGTACGCGTCCTCGGTGCCGGCGACCTTCTCGATCGCCCCGGTGGCCGAGGGGAAGTTGCCCTGCTTCTCGAAGAGCCGGGTCTGCTGCTCGGGCGCGGTGAGCCACTTGATCAGCTCGTACGCCTCCTTCTTGTGCTGCGCCGCCCTGGGCACGGCCAGGTAGGAGCCGCCCCAGTTGCCCGCGCCGCCGGGGAGCGCGGCGACGTCCCATTTGCCCTTGCCGGTCTCACCGGCCTGGCCCTTGATGTACCCGAGCATCCAGGCGGGGCAGGGGATCGTGGCGAACGAACCGGCGGCGAAGGCCTGGTTCCACTGCGGGGACCACTGGTCGAGCTTGGCGCTCAGACCGCCCTGCGCGGCCTCGACGGCGTGGTCCCAGGCGGTGCGCAGGGCAGGGTTCTCCTCCCAGATCAGCTTTCCGGAGGCGTCGTAGTACCGCTCCTTCTCCTGCCCGATCATGATCGAGTACAGGCTGCCGACGCTGTCGATCCACGCGCTCCTGCCCGGGGCCTTGGCCTTGTACTGCTTCCCGAGCTCCAGATAGCCGTCCCAGGTGGCCCACTTCTTCGCCAGTTCCTCGCGGTCGGTCGGCAGCCCGGCCTGCTTGAACAGGTCCGCGCGGTAGCACAGGGCCTCCGGGCCGACGTCCGTGCCGAGCCCGAGGATCTCGCCGCCCTTGCCGGTGGCGGCGGCCCACTTGGCCGGGGCGAACTGGTCCTTGAGCGCCTCCGCCCCGTACTTCCCGAGGTCCTCGAACCGCTCGGCCTGCTGCTGGGTGACGGAGGCGATCCGGCCCACCTCGATGCCCTGCACGTCGGCGAGACCGCCCCCGCCGGCGAGCCGGGTCTGGAGGGACTTCCAGTAGTCGGCCTCGTCCTCGGTGTCCGTCTGCTTGATCGTGACACCGGGGTGGAGCTTCTCGTACTCGGCGTACAGCCCGGCCTCCTTGTATCCGAACGAGCCGAACAGGTCCACGGTGACCGTGACCTCGCCCCCGGCTCCGTCCGCGGACGCGCCGTCCGTCGAACTTCCGCAGGCGGCGAGCAGTGCCCCGGTGAGCACGACCGCCCCCAGGCGGGCGGCGGTTCTTCTGGCGGCTCGGGCGATGGGCATGGGAAGCCTCCTTGGCTCCGGAACGAGCGAGAGCGATGGAGAGCGCGATTGAGAGCGCTCTCAAACCTGCGGGGGGAGCGTGCCCGTGGAGAGGTGCATCCGTCAAGGCTCGAAGGCGTATCGGACGGGAAGAGCCGTCAACTCCCGTCTGTGTTCAATCCATTGACACAGTCGTTTCGCGGGTTTTACGTTTCCGGCGACCTGAGAGCGCTCTCACCCTCATCCCCGCACACCCCCCACCCACCCGACGACATGAGGTGCTCCTTCATGCCAGCCCCCCGCAGCAGGCCGGCCGCAGTAGTGGTCCTGGTCTCCGCCCTCGCCGCCCTGGGAGTCGGCCCCGCCGCCGGCCCCGCGGCGGCCGCCACCGTCCCCGCGGGCGCCGGAAGTTACTCCGACACCCGACCCGCCGGCACCTCGGGACCCACCACCAACACCGGCACCCCGGTCACCCCCAAGGTCACCCCCGCCGCCCAGGGCAAGCCGGTCCCCACCAACGACTGGTGGTCCTCCCTCGCCTTCCAGCGGTACGGGGACAACCCGTACTCCACCCCCATGTACGGCCATCCGCTCACCTACCAGGCCGTCGCCGGCGGCCTGGAGATCGGCTACCCGACCAGCCCCGCGATCGTCGGCGACGGGCGCCAGTACGAGTTCGCCCACAAGCGCGACCTCACCCTCGGCCTCACCGGCCTCAACTCGCCCGACACCAAGGCCGATGCCTGGTCCGACTGGACCGTCACCCCCTACTGGTCCGACGGCGCCCGCACCCTGCGCACCACCATCGGCCACGGCCTGCCCTTCGTGTACGCCAAGGGCACCGGTGGCGACGCCCGGATCACCACCGCCGAGGCGCCCACCGTCTTCGCCGACCAGGGCAACGTCCTCGGCATCACCGTCGCGGGCCACCACTACGCCCTCTTCGCACCCACGGGCACCGACTGGAACGTGTCCGGCTCGACCGTCACCGCGGGCCTCGGCGGCAAGGACTACTTCTCCGTCGCCGTCCTGCCCTCCACCGACGCCCTCGCGACCTACCGCAGGTACGCGTACAGCTTCGTCACCGGATCCACGGTGAACTGGAGCTACGACGCGGGGACCGTCCGCGCCACGTACACCCTCACCACCGAGGCGAAGGAAGGCACCGAACGGGGCACCCTCCAGGCGCTCTACCGCCACCAGTGGCTGCACACCACCGACGCGCTCACCCCGTACACGTACGTCTCGCCGCGCGGCACCATGAAGGTCCGCGAGTCCGCCTCCTTCACGACCTCACAGCGGGCCGCCGCCACCCTGCCGGGACTGCCGGGCGCCGGCGTGGACCCGGCCCGGCTGCGCGGCTACCTCAACGAGGTCGCGAACTCCTCCGACCCCTTCTCCGGCGCCGTCGACACGTACTGGACGGGCAAGGCCCTCGGCAAGCTCGCCCAGCTCGTCCCGCTCGCCGACCAGATCGGCGAGGGCGCGATCCGCGACAAGCTCCTCGGCCTCCTCAAGGGCCGTCTCCAGGACTGGTTCACGGCCGGTGGCGCCAACGAGTTCTCGTACGACCAGACCTGGAAGACCCTCATCGGCTATCCGGCCTCCTACGGCAGCGACACCGAACTCAACGACCACCACTTCCACTACGGCTACTACGTGTACGCGGCGGCGATCGTCGCCCAGTACGACCCGTCCTGGGCCACCGACTCGGCGTGGGGCGCCATGGTCAAGAACCTGGTCAGGGACACCGCCAACCCCAGCCGCACCGACGGCGCCTTCCCCTTCCTGCGCGGCTTCGACGTCTACGCCGGACACAGCTGGGCCAGCGGCCACCAGGGCTTCGCCGCAGGCAACAACCAGGAGTCCTCCTCCGAGTCGACCAACCTGAGCGCCGCCCTCGTCCTCTGGGGCTCGGCGACCGGCGACAACCAGCTCCGCGACCTCGGCACCTACCTGCTGACCACCGAGGGCGAAGCCGTCGCCCAGTACTGGTTCGACGCCGACCAGCAGGTCTTCCCCGCGGCCTTCCAGCACGACACCGTCGGCATGGTGTGGGGCAGCGGCGCCGCCTACTCCACCTGGTGGACCGCGAACCCGGAGGAGATCCACGGCATCAACGTCCTCCCGGTGACCGGCGGTTCGCTCCAGCTCGCCGGCCACAAGGACGCCGTCCGGCGCAACATCGCCGAGATGGAACGCGAGAACGGCGGCCCCGCCGTCGAATGGCGCGACATCCTCTGGGAGTTCCAGTCCCTCGCCGACCCCGGCACCGCCAAGGCCAAGTGGGACGCGGGCAACGCCGGTTACACCCCGGAGGCGGGGGAGTCGAAGGCCCACACCTACCACTGGCTGACGGCGCTCGACACGCTCGGCGCTCCCGACGCGACGGTCACCGGCTCCCTCCCCACCTCCGCCGTCTTCCTGAAGGGCACCACCCGCACGTACGTGGCCCACAACCACGGCACGACCGCCCGCACGGTCACCTTCTCCGACGGCGCGTCCCTCTCGGTCCCGGCCCGCTCCACCGCGACCGGCACCGGCACGGGCGGCCCCGGACCCGACCCCGAGCCCTCGACGGGCAACACCTTCCAGCTCCGTACGGGAGGCACCCTCACCACGGCCACCGGCGCCACGGCCGGCAGCGACACCATCGCCTCGGCGCAGGGCGCCAACTACGACGGCACCCCGAACCGGCCGCTCGTCTACGAGGTGAAGAACGTCAACGGCACGCTCAGGAGCGGCGGTTCGACCGCGTTCCGCCTCCAGGTGGACGCCGGCACGGTGGTCGGCCTCGGCCAGCAGGCCCGGATCAGCTACGACCTCACCGGCGACGGCACCTTCGACCGGACGGAGACCTATCAGTACTTCGCGACCGACCCGGTCACCGGCTGGGAGGAGTACGGCCAGACACGCGGCCTGAAGTCCGCCACCGGCACCCTCGGCGACCTGCGCGGCGGCACGGTCCGCCTGGAGGTCTGGAGCGCCATCGGAAACGGCGACTCACGGCTCCAGACGGGCACGGACAAGTCCGTCCTCGTCATCCCGTACGACTGACCCCGTGGTGAGAAGGCGGCGGGCCCGGGAAGGCCACCGGGACCCGCCGCCTTCCCGTACGGAGTCAGGCGGAGGCGCGGCGGACCAGTGAGGTCGGGGTGATCACGGAGGACGGGATCCCGGGCCCGGAACCGTCGAGCAGCCGCATGAGGAGCTTCACCATCAGCCGGCCCATCCCCTCGATGTCCTGGTGGACGGTGGTCAGGGCGGGGACGGTCCCTTCGGCCACCGAGGCCATGTCGTCGAAGCCGACGACCGCCACGTCCTCCGGCACCCGCACGCCACGCTCCCGCAGGGTCCGCAACGCCCCCGAGGCCATCAGGTCGTTGGCGACGAACACCCCGTCGACGTCCGGCCGCCGGTCGAGGAGCTCCGCCATCGCGCGGGCGCCGCTCTCCTCCGTGAAGTCGCCCCGGCACAGGAGCTCGGGATCGGCGTCGAGGAGGACGTCCCGATAGCCGTGGATCCGGTCGATCGCGGACGTCTGGTCGGCGGGACCGGAGATGTGCGCGATCCGCTGCCGCCCGAGACCCACCAGATGCCGCACCGCCTCCCGGGCGCCCCCGCGGTTGTCGCAGTCGACGAAAGGCACGGCCGGATCGGTACCGGGGGCGGGCCGCCCGCCGAAGACCACCGGAATCCGCGCCCGCTCGATCACGGACGGGAGCGCGTCGTCGCTGTGCAGCGAGAACGCCAGGGCGCCGTCGACGTGCCCGCCGCCGAGATAGCGGGAGATCCGCTCGTGGTCCCCCGGCCCCTCCACCCACAGAAGTACCAACTGGGCGTCGTGAGCGGTCAGTTCGCGGCTGATGCCGCGTACCTGCTGCTCGAAGAAGGGGTCCGAGAAGATCCGGAACTCGGGCTCCGCGATGATCACGGCCACGGCGCCGTTGCGCCGGGTCACCAGGGTACGGGCCGCGTGGTTCGGTACGTAACCGAGCTCGTCCACGGCCCTGAGCACCTTCTCCACCAGCGGGGCCCGTACCCCCGCACCCCCGTTGACGACCCGGGAGGCCGTGGCGCGGGAGACACCGGCGCGTGCGGCGACGCCTTCCAGCGTGGGGCGGGGCCCCGTGGTCTGCTCGGGCAAGGCGTACGCTCCTCGGCTGGTCGGCTGGTCGGCTGGTCGGCTGGTCGGCTGGTCGGCTGCTTCGGATGGGCGGGGTGCGTGATGTGCGTGGTGTGCGTGTCCGATGAATGGTGTGCGGTCCTGCGCGGACCAGGATATCTGTAGGCCGTACAGCTTGAGAGCGCTCCCAAAGGGCTCCCGGGGCAGAATCTCGACGAAGACCGGCTGCCCGGGGCGGTGTCAGTGGGGCGTGCGACGATCCGGTACATGATCGTCTCGCTGGATGCCCTGCTGCCCACCGCCGGTACGCACGTGTCGACCACCTACGCCGACTGGGTCGCCGCCCAGGACCCGGACGCGACCGAGGCCGCGCGTGCGCTGGTGGAGGACATGGGGGCCGAGCTCAACCGGTCCTGGACCAAGCCCGGCGCGTTCGTCGACGCGATGGCGTGGCGGGCGCGAAAGCTGCCGCCGGAGCATCTGCCGTGGTTCTGGGACACCGTGGGGCATCGGCTCATCGGTTACGGGAGCAGGCCGGGCGGGCGGGCGTACGCGGCGGCGCGGGCGGCCGAGGCCCAGCACGGTCTGCCGGTGGACCCCGCCTATCGCCTGGCCAACGGGCTGCTGTTCGCCAAGGGCGGGGCCATGCCCGCCAAGGAGTTCGGCGCCCACCAGCGCTTCCTCGCCGAGACCCTCGAGCCGACGGCGGCGCACACCGCCCTGGAGGCGTTCCTGACCGCCTGGGCCGCCTCGCCCGCCGATCTCCCCGCGGATCTGGTGCGCCGGGTGCGGGCCTCCGCCAAGAAGGCCGGGCTCGGGGACGCGGAGGTCGCCCGGCTCGTGGCCGCGATCCTGTCGGTCACCCGGAAGAAGACCGTGCCGGACGCCCTGCTCGCGGCGGCCGAGACGGTCCTGACGGCCCATCCGCCGACGGACGCGATCGCGGCCGGCCTGGTGGAGGTCTTCCCCGAAGGCGTCACCGACGGAGGCCCGTGGCTGCGGATGCTGATCGGCTGCGGCGCGACCGCGGCCATGGAGGCCGGCCGGATCGTGCCGGAGGGCGGCGTCCATCACTGGCTCGGGAGCTTCGTCCGCATGTACCAGTACGCCCTGCAGTCCGGCGGCGGCGTCGCCCGCCAGCCGCTGCCCGGGGAACTCCTCGACCTGATCGGCCGGTTGGGGCCGCGCCTGGGGGCCGAGGCCGCACCCGTGACGCTGCACACCACCCGCCACCACTACCAGGGCTTCGACGCGGACGTCCTCGACGCCTGCCTGGCGGCGGGAGTCACGATCACCGACCCGGGCGCGGACGTACGGATGCGCTTCTGGGGCGACAAGTCCCGGCGCGACCTCGTCGCGCTCGCCGCCGACCCGGTGTTCGGCCCGCGCCTGGAAGGGACCGTGCACGCGAACCTGCTGCCGAACTGGCACCTGGCGCACGGGCGCCGGCCCGGCTCCGCGGTGACGCTGCTCCCGGGCAACGAGGGCATCGCCCAGGAGGTGGCCGGACGGGTCGGCAAGCTCGTCGACACCGTCGGGGGCGGCGGCATGGCCGGCGCCGAGGAGTCCGTGGCCGAGCTGGAGACCCTTCTCGACCGGCCGACCGTGACGGCGCTCGGCGGGATCGCCGACGCCCTCGGCGCGGTGAGCGCGGCGGGCGCGCTGCGCCGCTCGCTCACGGCCGGGCTTCCGGAGGAACTGGCCTGGCCGGCGCTCGAGTCGGTGTACGCGGAGTTCGCCGCCGAAGCCGAAGCCGAAGCCGAAGCCGAAGCCGAGGCGGAGGCCGAGACCGATGACGCCGTCGCCGGTCCCGTGCTGGGAGTGACCGGTGTCGCCGGAGTGACCTGCACCTGGCCGGTGCTCACCGTGTTCGGGGCCGACCGGGCGGTCGCGGTCGCCCCGGACGGGGTGCGGGCGTCCTGCCGGTTCACGGTGCCGGACGACGCGACGATGCACGCCGTCCACTACGTCGGCGGATCCTTCCTCGTGAGCTGGTCGGTCAAGCAGGATCCGTACTACTGCGACACCGCCTGTTGGGCGGACCGGCCCGAGGAGCCCTTCACGCCGGAAGCGCAGGGCGGCCTCGTACCGTTCGGCGGGAAGCTGGACGGGGCCTACGGCTTCCAGTTCGAGACGGCCGACGGGGGAGGGCGCCACGGCGGTTTGCGTGCCCTGCGGCCGGGCGGCACGGAAGGCATCGACAGCAACGAGCTGCAGCTCGGCGACGGCTCCCGGATCTGGACCAACGGCGTGTACGGCAGGCGTCCTTGGGAGGCCGTGGACTCGGTCACCGGGGAGCCGACGGGCGGCGTCGAGGTGCCCGACTTCCCCGGTCGCCCCGCGAGCGCCGACCCGGCGACGGAACCGTCCGAGGCGGGCATGGCCCTGGCCCCGGAGGCCCTGCACCTGGCGCCGCTGCCCGCCGGCCTGACCGACTCCCCGCTCGGGAGCAGGGACGGTCTCGTCGGAACCCGGATCCTGTTCCGTACCCCGCACCGCGACCCCGCGCCCGATCACTACCTGCTCCAGAGCATCGACGGGCGCACGGCGCGGTTCGGCATCGACCGGCAGGGCCAGAAGCCCTGGGCGCTGTGGGCGCCGCCGGAGGGTGCCGCGGAGGACGTGGTCCTCGCCGAGGCCGAGACGTGGACGGGCGTCCGCGCGTACACCGCCGACGGCGTCCTGCTGTGGGAGCTGGACGGGAACCACTCGCACCGCGAGCCCCGGGTGAAGCCGGCCCGGCGGGTCACCCCGTCCCGGGGCGTGGCCCTGCCCCCGGCCTTCTGGTACCTGCTCCGGACCCGGGACGCGGCCGGATCCCGGGCGCTGCGCAACGTGCGCCGGGAGGCGGCGGAAGCGCTGCTCACGGCCGCCTTCGAGAGCATGGCTGCCTCCGAGACCTTCGCCGCCTCCGAGAGCATGGCAGCCTCCGAGACCTTCGCCGCCTCCGAGGGTACGGGCGCCGTCGACGGCACGGCCGCTTCCGACGCCGCGGCGACGCTCCGTGCCGTCGTGGCGCGGGAGCTGCCGGACGTCACGGATCCCGTCCTGGTCGAGGCCGTCGTCGCCGTGGCGGAGCGGGCCGCCCGCGTGGAGCAGCGGCGGCGCGCCCTGCACCGGCGCGTCACGCTGCTCGCCGAGGCGCCGCCCGTGCGGCTCGGCCGGTCCGCGCCCGACACCGAACTCGTTCCCGCGCTCTTCGGTCTGGTCGGGACCGGCGAGACCGACCGGTGGCGTCGGACCCCCGACGTGGCCCTCCCCGCGACGCTGACCGCGCTCGCGGCCGACGGCGCCTGCCTGGAGGGGACGATCGTCGAGGAGGTGCGGCGGCTCTCGCCGCCCGCCCCGCCGCACGACTGGTCACAGCTCCTCGGCACGATCGACGCCGTCGCCTGGCGGGCGGCGGTGGCACCGACCCCGGACGCGGACCGGGCCGCTCTCCTCGCGCTCCTGGACACCTGGGCCGAGCAGCCGTTCGCGCGCGCGGGCAGCCGTTGGTGGGCGGGGAGGACGTCCGGCCCCGGGATCGTGGACTTCATGCGCGCGTACAGCACGGTCATCGCGTCCGCCGGCGTACGGGACGGCGGCGCGGAGCACTGGTTCGTGGCGCCCGTCGCCGAGAACCCGCACGCCGACCCGGTCCCGGGCGTGGCCACCGAGGTGCGGCACGTGCGCGTGGAGCGGGACGACGCCCAGCGGCTGCGGGCCCTCGTGGCCGCCGTCGACGCCCACGGGCCGCTCCCGGTCCCGGAGACGGCGGTCGCGCGCTTCGCCGAACTGACGGGCGTGCGACGGTCCGTGGCCCGGCTCGTCGTCGCCGGTCTCGTCGGCCGGGCCGACCGGGAGGAGGACCGGGCCCTCGTGCGCAAGGCCCCGTACAGGGCGACCCCGCTGACGGCGGAGTCGTACGAAGAGCTGCGCGCCCGGCTCGGCGACGCGGGCCGCAGGGCCGTCCTGGCCGCCGCCCTGCCCGACGACCCGACCGAGCTGTGGGGGCAGGGCGGGGTCGAGGCGGCCGTGGAGCGGATGGCCGGAGTGTGGCGGGAGCTCCTCGGGGCGCAGCCCGTCGTGGACGACGGGACGGCCGACGCCCTGGAGACCGACCTCGGCCTCGCCGAGGTGTGGGCCCGGCGTCTCGCCGGAGGCCACGACGCAGCCGAGGACGCGACCGTGCGCGCGGCCGGCTGGGAGTTGGCCGGGACCCGGTACGGCACGGAGGTGGAGGTCAGGGCCGTACCGCCGGCCGGGCCCGAACTGCCCTACCGCACCCCGGTGGGGCTCGCCCTGACGGACCTCGCGAGCGCCCTGGTGTGGGCGTGGACGGACCGGCCCGTCGGCGATCCGGCGCTTGCGGGCGCGCAGGACCTGTACGAGCGGCTGCGCGCCGAACTGGACCGCCCGGAACTGCTGCTCGACCTCGCCGGCGGCCGCGTCAAGGACACGTCGGAGCGGATCGCCGCACGGTTCGGACCCCGGCTGCTGCCGGTCGCCTGGCACGCGGAGAACCGTGCCGATCCGGTCCGCGCCCATGACTCGGGACCGCTCGTCGTGTGCGCTCCCGGCGGCGCCGCCTTCCTGCGCCCCGCGGCGGTCGCCGACCCCGAGGCGTGGCGGGAGGTCCGCGAGCTCACCGACCTCGCGGAGGAACTGGACCGGGTGGCACCGCTGCTCTCCGGCGGCGGACTCGCGCGGATGATGCGCCGCGCGCGCTCCGGAGCCGTACCGGTCGGCGCGTACGAGGCGGATCCGCGCCGGTCCTGCCCGGAGCTCCTCGCCCGGGTGGCGGCGAAGCTCGGCGTGGGCGCGGACGCGGCGGCCCTGTACCTCCAGTTGGCGACCCTCGCCGCGCCCACCGACCGGAACGTACGGCGGTGGAACGGCTGGTCGACGAAGCGGCACGCGGAGGTCCGGGCGGAGCTCCTCGCCACCGGCGCGGTCCTGGAGGCCAAGCGGGCACGGGCCGGCCGGACCCTGTTCCTGCCCGGTGACTGGACGGAGCTCAAGGCCCCGCACCTGCCGCTGGAGACCGTGAAGTTGACGAGTCACCTGGTGCGGCCGATGTGGGACAACCGGATCCGCTCCCCGTTCGTCCGGGTGCTGCCGACGGCACCCCTCCACGAGATGTTCGAGGAGGCCTGGGAGCGGATCTCCGGCTAGGTCCTGTCGGGGCCCGGTGCGGCCGGCGTCGGCCGTACCGGGCACACGACGACGCTGCCCCGCCCACCGAGCGGTGGGCGGGGCAGCGTCGTGGAAAGGTGAGCCGGTCAGCCGGCGGCGGGGGCCCCGAGCTGAACCTGCGGGTCGGCGCCTGCCGTTCGGGCCGCCAGCGCCTTCTGCGCGAGGACGCCGAAGACGATCCCGAACACCGCCCACAGCACCGCCTGGATGGCCAGCGACGCGAGCCTGAACTCCCAGAGCAGCGCGGCCGGGAAGGTCGCCGCGACGGCGTCCTCGTTGTCCGGCAGGACCGCGAAGGCGACGGCCGTCACGACGATGAACCCGCCGGCGGCCGCCAGGGTCGCGTTCCAGTTCCCCAGACGGGGCGCGAGCCGCCGCCCGGCGATCACGGCGGCGATCCCGAGGAGAACGCTGAGCAGGATCATCAGGAAGAACAGGGTGGTGCGCTGCCCGATGGTGTCCGGATTCCCGACGGCCGGAGGGGTCGCCGGGTACTTGAGGAACGGCACCAGATAGACGGTGGTGAACGCGGCGGCGGCGGTGAGTGCCGCCGTCGCCCGGGGGCTGAACCGGCCGACGCGTCCCAGCACGAACGAGAACGCGAGCGAGGCGATGCCGCCGAGCGCGACCCCGTACACGAGGACACCGGTGGCGAGGCCGAAGGTCGACTGCTCGGAGCGGCTGATCGCCTCCTCTTCCTCGGCGGCCGCGGCGGGTTCGGCGGCGGCCTCACCGTGGTGGCTGTGGGCTTCGTGCGCGGCCTGGGCCTCCTCCACGGCGATCGCACCGTTCACGGGCGGCTCGCCCACCGTGTAGGCCACGGCGAAGGCGAAGAGCCCGGCGATCAGGCCCGCGAGCATGCCGCGGACCAGGAGGGATCTGACAGTCGAGGCGTGCATGGTGCGGTCGCCTCTCAGTGGCACGGGAAGCCGAGCAGGTGGCGACCGTCGTGCACCCACTCGTGCACGTCGGTGCCCGCGATCAGCGAGGTGGCACCCTGCTCGGCACCGACGAAGTACACAGCGATCAGCGCGAGGAGCCCGACGAAGAAGGCCCAGGGCAGTACGGCGCGCACGGGCAGCGGAGCCGGAACGGCGACGGACGGGGTGGAAACAGCAGCGGAGACGACGGCCTCGGCCATGATGGAACCTCCTGCGGGAACTCGCGTCCCAGACGGTGGTGCAGGACGACGGTCCACGGGTCTGACTCGCCGTGACGTCACCCTCGGGGACGCCTCGGCATACAGTGGCGCGACCGTGCCGGCTTCTCACCGGACTTCCGTCTCGCCGTCGTCACGTTGTTCAAATGTCGCCTGACGGTACCGCGCGCGGGGACCGTCGCCAAGAGCATGAGGCGCGCATCACCTCGCCCACGCCCCCGGTAGAGTCCCGTCCGCCCCCTCGCCCCCCCTCCGGCCGCCGCAAAGGAGCCCGATGACAGTCCGGTTGACGCTGATTTCGCCCGCGGCGAACGAGGCGCTGCGCGAGGTCCGGTTCGACGACGACGGTCCTCTCGACCCGAAGGGCATCGCCCTCGCCGAGGCCGTCGCGTCCGCCGTCGACCCGTCCCCGCGCGCGTACTCCTCGCCGTCCCGGCGCTGTCGCGGTACGGCGGAGGCCCTGGGCCTGTCGGCGGAGGCCGTGGACGCCCTCGCGGGCTGCGCCATGGGCCGGTGGCGCGGGCGGAGTCTGGCGGACGTCGCGGCCGCGGAGGAGGCCGAGGTGTCCGCCTGGCTGTCCGACCCGACGGCGGCCCCGCACGGCGGGGAGTCGCTGAGCGACCTGCGTGTCCGGGTCGGCGCCTGGCTCGACGGCCTCCGGGAGGGCTCCGGACGCGTGACCGCGGTCGCCGAACCGGACGTGATCCGCGCCGCGATGGTCCACGCCCTCGCGGCACCGGACTTCACGGCCTGGCGCCTGGACGTCCGCCCGTTGACCGCGGTCCACCTCAGCGGCCGCGCCGGCCGCTGGAACCTGCGCGCGGGAGAGTCGCTCGGACGACAGCAGTAGGGGGGACCGCACAGCGGTCCCCCCGAGGGCCAGTCCGTCGGCTCGCGCCGGATCAGGCGGGTCGCTTCCACTCCCGCAGCAGGAGATAGCCGAGGTACGCGCCTCCGACGGCCATCGTGTACAGGCCGACCGGCAGGTTGTCGAAGAGCGGCAACTGCTGGGCGGTGAGGTCGGCGAGGACCAGGAGCAGGGCGCCCAGCAGCGTCGACATGACCAGGTGCGGGCCGCCGCCGCGGGTGACCCGCTTGGCGATCTGCGGTGCCGTCAGGGAGATGAACGCGATCGGTCCGGCGACGCTGACGGCGCCCGCGGACAGGACGATCGACAGCGTGACCGCCGCGGTCGCCGTGCGGGCCGGGCGGGCGCCCAGGCCGGTCGAGAGGTCGTCGCCCATCTCGCCGATGCTCAGGGGCCGCGCGAGGAGCGCCGCGAGCGGCAGGCAGACGAGCAGCACCACCCAGATCGTCGCCGCGTCGTCCCAGGAGCGGGCGGCGAGGCTGCCGTTGATGTACGCGGTCAGCGCGCTGGCCTTGTCCCGCTCGACGGCGTACACCACGTACTGGGTGAGGGCCGTCGACATCGCGGCCACGCCGATGCCGGCCACGACCAGGCGTCCCGGGTTGCGGAAGCCGGTCCCCGTGGAGAGGTAGACGACCGCCATGGCGATCACCCCGCCGAGCAGCGCGCCGACGGGCACCGGTACGACGTCCGGGAAGAACAGCGCGGCGGCCGCCGCACCCGCCCCGGAACCCGCGCCGAGCCCGATCACGTCGGGGCTGCCCAGGGGGTTGCGAGTGACCGACTGGAAGAGGGCCCCGGACAGGCCGAAGGCCGCGCCGGTGGCGATGGCGACGACGAGCCGCGGGCCGCGCAGCCGGTTCAGGACGAAGGCGTTCTTGCCGGTGGCCTCGCCCATCAGCGCCGACGGAAGGTCCGTCGGGTCGATGCCGAGCCGGCCCAGGGAGAGGGTCGCCACGGCCGCCCCGAGAAGCAGCAGCAGCGTCACCACGGAGGCGATCGCGGTGCGGCGGCGGACGGGGATCGAGACCCACGGGCCGATCCGTACGAGGGCCCGGCCCGTGGGCCGCGAGGAGGTCACGGCAGGGGTGTCGATCCGCTCGGCGGTCTTCATGACGCTCCCCTCATGCGACGGACGGCGAAGAGCAGCGCGGGCGCGCCCACGAAGGCGGTGACGACACCGACCATCAGCTCCTGCGGGCGGAGCAGCACCCGGCCGATGACGTCGGCGAACAGCAGCAGCGTGGGCCCCGCGAGCGAGGTGAAGAGGATCTGCAGCCGGAAGTCGGCGCCCACGAGCGCCCGGACGAGGTGCGGGACGGCGAGCCCGACGAAGGCGATGGGGCCGACGGCGGCCGTCGCGGCGGCGCTGAGCAGCGTTGCCGCGAGGAGACCGGCGCCCTTGACGCGGGCGGGGCTGATGCCGAGGGAGGCGGCCTTGTCGTCGCCCATCGCCATGGCGTTGAGCCCGGGTGCGAGGAGCACCGCGAGGACGAAGCCGGCGGCGGCGAACGGCAGGACCGCCCAGAAGGCGTCGAAGCCGCGCCCGCCGAGCGCGCCCACCACCCAGTAGCGGTACGTGTCGAAGACCTGCGGCCGGGACAGTGCGACGGCCTGGATGAACGCGGCGAGGACGGCGGAGAGCACCGCGCCGGCGAGCACCAGGCGGACCGGTCCGCTGCCGCCGCCGGCCGTGCCGATCAGGTGGACGACCACACCGGTCGCCAGGGCGCCGGCGAGAGCCCACCAGATGTTCTCGCGCTGCCCGGAGGCGCCGAGGAACGCGGTCGCGGCGACGATCGCGGCGGACGCGCCCGCGTTGATGCCGAGAAGTCCCGGCTCCGCGAGCGGATTTCGGGTGATGCCCTGCATCAGCGTGCCCGCGACGCCGAGGCAGAGCCCGGCGAGCAGGCCGAGCGCGGTGCGCGGATAGCGGCTCTCGACGACGGTGCGGACATAGCCGTCGCCGTCACCGGTGACGACCCGGAGCACATCGGACGCGGACGTCGGCTTGCTGCCGAACATCACGCTGGCGAGGACCGCGAGGGCGAGCAGGATCAGGCACAGGGCGGCGGCTGCCAGGTGCCGGGCAGGGCCCCGCCGTACGACGGCGGGGCCCTGGCCGATCCGGGAGAGAGTGGTCACGCTCGGGACCCGGTGCTACTTCCCGGCCTTGGCGACGGCCTTGTCGATCATCGGGAGGTACCGCTCGATGCTGTACGGCACCGTCAGCGGGTTGATCATCGACGAGGCGGTGACGAAGGGCTGGTCGTTGCTGTAGACGAGCGCGCCCTTCTTGACCGCGGGGATGGCCGCGTACAGCGGCTGCGCCTCGATCTCCTTGCGGGACTTGTCGTCCATGTAGAAGGTGAAGGCGATGTCGCTCTTGGAGAGCTTGTTGGCGTTCTCCAGGCCGATGAGGGCGGAGTCGGTGCCCTCGGTCTCCTTGAAGGTGTTCACGACCGGGTCGACCTTGAGGCCCAGCTTGGAGACCATCGCGACGCGCTGCTCCTCGGGCTTGAAGACGCCGAGGGTGCCGGGGCCGGTGTTGTAGATGTACGAGAACGTGACGTTCTTGTAGTTCGGGCGCGTGGCGGCGGCGTCGGCGAGCTGCTTGTCGATCTTGGCGGTGAGCTCCTTGGCCTTCTCCGGCTGGCCGAGCGCCTTGGCGACGATCTCGATCTGCTGGTCCCAGTCGGTGCTCCACGCCTTGTCGGGGTAGGCGACGGTCGGCGCGATGTCCTTGAGGAGGTCGTACTGCTTCTGCGTGATGCCCGACCAGGGGGCGAGGATGACGTCGGGCTCCAGTTCGGTGATGGCCTCGATGTCGAGCTCCTCGCCGCCGTCGAACTGCTTGGGCAGCGTGGCGCCGGACTTCTTCACGGCGTCGTGGATCCAGGGCAGGTAGCCGGTCTTGTCGCTGCCCCAGGGGTAGCTCTCGATGCCGACGGGGACGTTGCCGAGGGCGATGGCGGTCTCGGCGGAGCCCTGGCCGAGGGTGACGACCCGCTTCGGCTTCTCCTTGATGACGGCCTCACCGAGGGCGCTCTTGATGGTGACGGGGAACGCGCCCGCCGGAGCCTTGGCCGCCGAGTCCTTCGTGTCGTCCTTTTTGTCGTCCGAGCCGCACCCGGTCACCATGAGGCCGAGCGAGAGCGCGGCGGCACCCGCCACGAGGACGCGGCGGCGGAGGGGGGTGAACAGTGCAGGCATGGCGGATCCTTGTCTCCGGGCAGAGGTGTGCTGGCGCCCCGCCCGCCGCCTCTCCGGGCATGGGAATGCCGGGGCAGCGGCCATCGCGAGGCGCTTGTTAGGTGAGCCTAACCTATCCCCATTCCTGTGGGGGCGCCAGGGCCCGGTCGAGCGCCCGTCACGTGAACCGGCGTCAGCCCGACGCCTCCCACGCCGTCGTCAGCCCGTCCAGCCACGCCGGCGGCAGCTCGGCGGCGTCCCACTCCTCGTGCAGGTCCGCCGGTGCGGTGGCGAGCCGTTCCAGAACGGCGACGCTGGTGGGGGAGTGGATGAGCGAGTACCGGCCGTGGATCGCGATCGCGCTCCCCGGCCCGTACTCGGCGTACAGCCGTTCCAGACGCGCCCGGTGGACCGAGGTGAACTCCGTCAGCCGCCCCGCGTACCCGGCCCGCTGACGCGAGCTCATCGTGCCGAGGAGGGCCCGCAGCACCTGCTCGGTGACCTCCGGGTCGAGATCGGAGACATCCGTGAAGGAGAGATAGAGCGGGGTGACCGCCACATTGGTCCGCTCCAGCTCCGTCCGCCCGACGGGAGGACGGTCGTCCGGGGAGGCGGCCGACGGATCCGCCGCGACGGCGTGCCTCAGCGCCCGCTCGGAGACGGCGCCCAGCTCGTCGGTGACGGCCCGCACCCCGTCGAGCCACCCGGCGGCGTACGCCTCCTCCTTCCCCTCGGGCGCGCTCCGCCGGGCCCCGCCGATCTCCTCGTACGCGAGGGCCAGCGCGCCCGCCTCGACGAACCCGATCAGCTCCTCGGCGTCGCCGGACCAGACCCCCGCCCTGGCGAGCAGCTGGAGGAGCGTCCTCTTGGCGTTGAGGACGCTGGCCTCGTCCAGCTGCTGCCGTCCTTCTCCGGCGGTGCTCACAGGGTCCTCCTCGTCGTAGGGACGGCGCGTGCGGGGCTCCGCGGAACGCTCTGTTCGAGCCTACGCAACACCCGGCGCCGCCAGCGGGCGGCCGGGCCCGTCGAGACGCGGACGACCGGCACCTGTCCCGGCGTCAGGGCCGGTGGTCAGTCCCGGTACACGCGCAGCCGCGTCACCTCGTACGACATCTCCGAGACGTCCGGGTCGGGTGCCGGGTGGTACCGGCCCGCGCAGACGGAGAGGTTCACGATCAGGTGGGCCCGCCAGGAACGCCCCACCCCGCGGCGGTCGGCGAAGACACGTGCTCCGTTGACCCACCACACCACCGAGCGCGCCCCGAACTCGACCCGGAGATCGACCCACGCCCCCGGCTGGACCGCCGGGTCCCGGAAGTAGAGGTACCGGCCCCGCACCCGGTTCGACAGCTCCAGGAGGTCCGGGTTGTCGGGGTGGTACTCGAAGACGTCGATCTCCTGGCCGCCGTCGAGCCAGGTCCAGATCGCCGGCCAGGCGCCCGTCTCCACGGGCAGGCGCACCCGGGCCTCCAGGACGTCACCCGTCCGCACCAGGAATCCCTCCGCGCTGCCCTCCGTCGTCAGAAGCCCGGCGTCCCAGAGACCGTCGGTCCTGCGGGTGGCCCGGAAGGTCCCCGTCCGGCTGTACGAGGGGTCCTCCACCAGGTGGTCCAGCTTGTTGTCGCCCTCGTTCGTCGGTCCGCCGTCGGGATAGGCCCACGAGTGGCCCGCGACCCACTGCTCGGCGGAGGAGAAGTCGGCGTCCAGGACGAGGTTCGCGGGCGTCGACACCGGACTGCGCCCGCCGCCGTTGCCACCGCGCCGGAGCCGGTCGAAGAAGTCGGACAGCACGGCACCACTCCCTTCGCAGGGGCCTCCAACGGCCCGCGGGCGATCCGCCCCACTTTGCACCGAGCGGCGCGGGGCCGTGGGCCCTTGGCGAGAACTCGTCACGCCCGCCCACCGCGCGCGGCCCCGCCGTCCCGGTGTCGGCCTCACCGGGACGGCGGCACTCGAACACGTGCCTCAGGGGGTACGTATCGACGACATGAAGGCACTTCAGTACCGCACCGTGGGCGCACCGCCCGAGGTCGTCACCGTCCCCGACCCGGAACCCGGGCCGGGACAGGTGCTCCTCGAGGTCACCGCCGCCGGAGTCTGCCACTCCGACATCGCCGTGATGAGCTGGTCCGCCGAGCAGCTGCCCTTCCCGCTGCCCCTGACCCTCGGTCACGAGGGCGTCGGCACCGTCGCCGCGCTCGGCCCCGGCGCCGAGGGCTTCACCGTCGGGGACTCCGTCGCCGTGTACGGCCCCTGGGGCTGCGGCGCCTGCTTCATGTGCGCCCAGGGCAAGGAGAACTACTGCCTGCGGGCCGCTGAGCTCGGCATCAGGCCGCCCGGCCTCGGCGCGCCCGGCGCCATCGCCGAGTACCTGCTCGTCGACAGCCCCCGCCATCTGGTGCCGCTCGGCGACCTCGACCCGGTGCGGGCCGTACCGCTCACGGACGCCGGCCTCACCCCGTACCACGCCATCAAGCGCTCCCTGCCGAAGCTCGTCCCCGGCAGCACCGCCGTCGTCATCGGCACCGGCGGGCTCGGCCACGTCGCCATCCAGCTTCTGCGCGCCATGACCGCGGCCCGGGTCGTCGCCCTGGACGTCACCGAGGAGAAGCTCGCGCTGGCCCGGACCGTCGGAGCGCACGACACGGTCCTGTCGGACGCGGCGGCCGCGCCCACGGTCCGAGAGCTGACCGGCGGCCGCGGCGCGGAGGTGGTGCTCGACTTCGTGGGCGTCCAGCCCACGGTGACGGCCGCCGGCGCGATGGCCGCGGTGGAGGGCGACGTCACCATCGTCGGCCTCGGCGGCGGCGCCCTCCCCGTCGGCTTCGGCGCGCTGCCGTACGAGGTCTCCGTCGCCTCCCCCTACTGGGGCACCCGCGCCGAGCTCATCGAGGTCCTCGACCTGGCCCGCACCGGCGCCGTCGACGTCCATGTGGAGACGTACGGCCTGGACGAGGCGCCGGACGCGTACGAGCGGCTGCACGAGGGACGCGTCGACGGCCGGGCGGTGATTCTCCCCAACGGCTGAAGGGACCGCGGCGGCGGGCATGAGCACGCGTACTCGTCCGCCGCGCGTGCCGGTCCTCACCCGGGCTCGTTGATCACGCCATGAAGAACGTGAACACCGGGCGACGCGCCCGCCTCCTCGCCTCCGCCGTCGCCGCCCTGCTGCTCGGTGTCGTGGGTGCGCCCAGCACGTACGCGAGCCACGACGCGCAGGACTGCCCGGCGGCGGAGATCTTCGCGACCGACAACACCGCGATCATCACGGACCCCGACGACCCCCGGCTCGACACCCGCCTCACCCGGTTCGGCCACGAGGTGCGGCGGATCATCCGCGCCCACGGGGCGCGGCCGGGTCCCTCGGAGCTGCTGAACGGCGTCTTCTGGTCCGAGGAGCTGCGGCAGGCGACGTACGAGCGGTCCCGGGAGTTCGACGTCGAAAGGGTCGGCCGCGACGGGCTCCGCCACATCGCCGGCGTCATCGCCAAGCAGTACCACCAGGAGGCGGTCCTCACCTTCCGCTGCCTGCCGCGCACCTCGCCGGAGACCGACGCGGTCGAGATCGAGGTCCCCGGCGTCCGCGTGAACAGCCTGCGCGAGGCGCTCGTCGCGGACCCGGAGGCCCGCGACAGGCTCGGCGGCGGTTCCGTCACCCTCGGCGGCCGGCTCGTCCTCGTCGCCCCGGTCGACGACCTGCCGCTGGCCCGCAGGTTCACCACCGCACTCGGCGCCGACTGGGACCGGGCGGAGGTGCGGTACGGCGACCGGGAGTTCGTGACAGGGGCGGAGTGAGCGGTACGGCGTGACCGGGCGAAATCGCCTTGTCCCGGCGCGGGTCGATCGAGTAGCGTCGTCCGTCATGAACACCGGACCGGCGACACGCCACGCACAGACGGGTCATCCGGTGGACGACTGATCGCCCGGCGGGTGTGCGACACGCACCCCGACGGTTCGGCACGTGGACCCCCCCAGTGCACCGGCACTGCGAGTCCCTTCCACGAGCCGAATCGACAGCGAGGTCATCCACATGGCAGTCACGTTCAACCACACCATCATCGCGTCCAAGAACCGCGACGCATCCGCGCGCTTCTTCCGCGAGTTGCTGGAACTCCCCGAAGCGCCGTCCTGGGGTCCCTTCCTCAACATCCAGCTCCACGACGGGGTCCTGCTCCAGTTCGCCGAACCCCCGGTGGACATCCAGATGCAGCACTACGCGTTCATGGTCGACGACGAGCTCTTCGACCGGGCGTACCAGCGCCTGTGCGAGGGCGGCATCGAGCACTGGGCCGACCCGCAGATGCGGCGCCCCGGCGAGACCAACACGGAACACGGAGGCCGCGGGGTCTACTTCAAGGACCCTTCCGGCCACGCGATCGAGCTGATCACCCGGCCGTACCTGTAAGACGGCCCACGCCCCGTACGGGCCCGGTGGTTACCGGGCCCGTACGGCTTCGTCAGGCGAGGAACTCCCCGTCGCGGGCCACGACCACACCGCCGTGGACGACCATGTCCCGGCGCGGCATGTCGACGACGACCTGCGGCAGGCACTCGCCGCGCACCAGGACGAAGTCGGCCGGGGCGCCGGGCCCGAAGTCGGCGTGGGCGAGACCCATGACGTCGGCGCCGCCGTGGGTCGCGACCCGGTAGCACTCGTTGAGCTCGTCGTCGAGGCGTACGTCGGTCACCCACCCGAGGATGTGCGCACGGTGCATCATGTCCGCGTCGCCGAACGGGCTCCAGGAGTCGCGCACCCCGTCGGAGCCGAGCCCGACCCGTACGCCGTGCTCGCGCAGCCGGGCGATCGGCAGCACGAGGGAGTCGGACGGCGCGACCGTCGTGAGCGCGATGTCCTGCTCGCCCAAGTCGGTGGCGATCGAGCCGAGTTCACTGTCCGTCAGGCCCGGCAGACAGAAGACGTGGCTGACGGTGACCTTGCCGGCGAGGGAGAGGGCGCGGGTGCGCTCGACGATGCCGCGCATCGCCCGCATGCCCTTCTCGCCGCGGTCGTGGAGGTGGATGTCCACGCCGACGCCATGCCGGTCCGCGATGCCGAACACGACGTCGAGCTGCTCGTCGAGGGCCTGGTCGAAGCCGATCGGGTCGATGCCGCCGATCATGTCGATCACACCCTCGCGCGCCGCCTTCTCCAGGAGCGCCGCCGTGCCGGGGGTGCGGATGACGCCGTGCTGCGGGAAGGCCACGATCTGGACGTCGAGGGCGTGGCGCAGCCGCTCGCGGGCCTCCGCGACGCCCTCGACCCCGGCCAGGCCGTAGGCCGGGGCCACGTCGGCGTGGGCCCGCATGCCGCGGGTGCCGCGGGCGACGGCGTGGCTCATCAGGCCGTAGGCGCGCTCGGCGACGGGGCGGCGCTGGGCGCGGAACAGCTCCACGTCCTGCGCGACGTAGTCGGCGATGCCGGAAGCCGGGCGCCGGCTCACCCAGGATCCGCCCCAGGTGGTCTTGTCGGGGTGGATGTGCGCGTCGACGAGGGACGGGAGCGCGATGCGACCGCCGCCGTCGACGACCTTCGCGCCGTGCGGCGCGGGGCCGTCCGAGATCCGGCCGTCGACGACCACGAGGTCCGTGGGCTTCGCGGCGCCGAACGGGCGCACGTTGCGGAACACCACGGTCGTGGAACGGTCCCCGGCCCGAGCGGTGGTCGTCGCCTGGGCCGGGGCGGCCGTGGCGGCCGCCGTGGCCGTGGCGCCGGCGAGTGCCGCGGCGCCGGCGAGCATCGTGCGGCGGGAGAGGGCGTGCATGGGGGCTCCTTGGGTGGGTGGTTGGTGGGGTGGTGCGGGGAGGGGTGGATCGGCTGGGGCCCGGCCGGAAGTGGGGGCGCCGTCCACCGCGGTTCGCGTGGTCAGAGGGTGAGGCCCGCTCGTACCACCTGGGTCGGTCGCTTCAGGAGCGTCACGTCGGCCAGGGGGTCGCCGGACACCAGGATCGCGTCGCCCGCGAAGCCGCGGGCGAGGCGGCCCACCGTGCGCTTGCGTGCGCTGGTGGCGCCCTTGCGGACGGCGTCGCGCGCCTCGGCGGCGGTGCTGAGGTGGATGTGCGCGTCCACCGGACCGGGCAGCACCCAGTGGCCCTCCGCGTCGAGGGTCGCGGTGCCCTGCGGCACGGTGACGGTGCCCTCGCGGCCCGCCGCGCGCACGGTTCCCCCCTCGATCACGACGACGGCGTTCTCGGTGACCTCACCGGTGGCGGGGTCGAGGAGGGTGCCGCCCCGGATCACCAGGTCGCCTCCGCGCGGAGTCCCCTCGCCCCGGGGCGTGCCCGTCGAGGACATCGCGGCCGCCGCCGTGCCCGCCGCGGCCACGGTGCCGGCGAGCGCGGCCGCCCCGGCGAGGACGCCGCGGCGGGTCAGCGAGCGGGAGGGCGGCGGGGTGGCTTCGAGGCACATGGAGGCTCCTGGGGGAGTGGGCCGACGACTCCTAGTTTTGTATACCAAGTGGTGAGGGGCGGACAAGGGTGGAGATCCAGAAGTGGAAGATCCCTGTGACAGCTGGGGATCAGTGCTTTCCCTGCTCGCCGATTTGGTATACGAATATCGCTGACGCTGTCTGTCTCCTCCCTGTCCGGCCCTCGGATATTCGCGTGCGTCGCCCCGCCCCCGGTGGTGGAATCGCCCCATGCGACGAGCGACATCCATGACGGTCGACCGCGGGCAGTTCGCGGACGCGATCACCCCCTGGGAGGAAGAGGCCTGGCGGGCCGACGCCCTCGGCTGGTCGGAGTGCGAGCTCGCCCGGCACGGACTGGAGGAGACCGGGCCCCGAGAGGTCAGGGTCCGGCCCTGGTCGATCCTCGTGCGCTTCCGGACCGGAGCCGGAGAGCGCGAGGCCGTGTGGTTCAAGGCGAGCGCCCCGGACGCCGCCTTCGAGGCCGCCCTCGGGGGCGCGCTCGCCGACTGGGTGCCCGAGCACGTCGTGACACCGCTCGCGGTCGACGCCGCCCGCGGCTGGTCGCTCCTGCCCGACGGCGGGCCCCTCTTCCGGCACGTCCTCGACGCCGGCGACGCCGGGCCGGACGCCTGGGCCGAGGCGCTCGGCCAGTACGCGCGGATGCAGCGCGCCCTGACCCCGTACACGGACCGGATGACCGCCCTCGGCGTCCCCGGCGGCCGCACCGGTCAGCTGCCGGACATCTTCGACGGCCTCGTCGAGGGCAACGCCACCCTGACCCCGGACGCCCGCAGCGCCCTCCGCGCCCGGCGTCCCCGGCTCGTCGACTGGTGCGCCGAGCTCGACGCGTACGGGATCCCGGACTCGCTCGACCACTGCGACCTGCACGACGCCCAGCTCCTCGCCCCCGCCGCCGGCCGCTTCACCTTCTTCGACTGGGGCGACGCCAATGTCGCCCACCCCTTTGCGAGCCTGCTCGTCCCCGCCCGCGCCGTCCGCGACCGCCACGGCCCCGAGCATGTGCACCGGCTGCGCGACGCCTATCTGGAACCCTGGACCGACCTGGGGCCCTCCCTCCCGGAGCTGCGCCGCGCCGCGGCGCTCGCCGGCCGGCTCGCCGCCCTCGGCCGGGCGGTCTCCTGGTTCCGTCTCTTCCCCGGAACGCCGGACGAGGGGTGCGCCGAGGCGAGCGCCCACTGGGTGAACGAACTCTTCGCCGAATCAACGGTGTTCTGAGCGGGGGCTGAAAAGGGGCCGAGGAGGGGCCGAGGAGGGGGACGGCGCGATACGCGGGACTGGGCCGTCGTTCCGCCGAGTTCGGCCGCGCCTGTGGTACTGCCTTACGGAGACATCGCGTTGTTTGTCCCGTAATGCCGTGAAAGGTGCCGCCTGTGTTGCCGGAAGACCAGAGGCCGGAAGACCAGAGGCCGGAAGACCAGAGGCCGGAAGGCCGTCGAGCGGGCGCCGGCCGCCCCGAGCACCCTCACCGCGCCCGCACCGACCGGATCGTGTTCGGTGTCACCGCCGTCCTCACCGTGGCCTTCGTCGTCTGGGGAGCCACGGCCACCGAGAGTCTGGAGGACGCCTCCACCACCCTCCTCGACGGGCTGATCCGCGACGGCGGCTGGGCGTTCATGCTGGCCGCCTCCGGCTTCGTCGTCTTCGCGCTCTGGCTCGCCGTCAGCCGCTACGGCCGGATCACCCTCGGCCAGGAGAACGAGGCGCCCGAGTTCCGCACCGTGTCCTGGATCGCCATGATGTTCAGCGCCGGCATGGGCATCGGCCTGATGTTCTACGGCGTCAGCGAACCCCTCGCCCACTACGGCACCCCACCGCCCGGTACCCACCCCGTTGACTCGGCCGAGCGGATGCAGACCGCCATGGCGACCACGCTCTTCCACTGGACGCTCCACCCGTGGGCGATCTACGCCGTCGTCGGACTCGCCATCGCGTACTCGACGTTCCGGCGCAGGCGCCGTCAGACCATCAGCGCCGTCTTCGTCCCGCTGATGGGCGAGCGGCGGGCGTACGGAGGGCCCGGCCGTCTCATCGACATCCTGGCCATCTTCGCCACCCTCTTCGGCTCCGCCGCCTCCCTCGGCCTGGGCGCGCTCCAGATCGGCAGCGGCTTCGAGGAACTGGGCTGGAGGGAGAAGACCGGCACCGGCCTGCTCGTCGCCGTCATCGCCGTCCTCACCGTGGCCTTCGTGCTGTCCGCCGTCTCCGGGGTGGAGAAGGGCATCCAGTGGCTCTCCAACACCAACATGGTGCTTGCCGCGGTGCTCGCCGTCTTCGTCTTCGTGGCCGGCCCCACCATCATCGTCCTCGACCTCCTGCCCACCTCCCTCGCCGCCTACGTCGGCGACCTGCCGCAGCTGGCCGGCCGCACCGAGGCCACCGGCGGCGGCGAGATCCACGCATGGCTGGGCAGCTGGACCGTCTTCTACTGGGCGTGGTGGATCTCCTGGACGCCCTTCGTCGGCATGTTCATCGCCCGCATCAGCCGGGGCCGGACCATCCGGCAGTTCGTCGGCGGGGTCATCCTGGTCCCCAGCACCGTCAGCCTCGTCTGGTTCGCCGTCTTCGGCGGCACGGCGATGAAGCTCCGCGAGCAGGGCGAACTCGCCGGGGAGACCACGCCCGAGGGGCAACTCTTCGGCGTCCTGAAGGAGTTCCCGGCCGCCGGTGCCATGAGCCTGCTCGTGATGATCCTGGTCGGCATCTTCTTCGTCTCGGGCGCGGACGCCGCCTCCATCGTCATGGGCACGCTCTCGCAGCGCGGCGCCTTCGAACCGACCCGTCCCGTGGTGATCTTCTGGGGTGTGGTGACCGGCGCGGTCGCCGCGATCATGCTGCTCATCGGCGACGGGCAGGGCGACGCGCTCGCCGGTCTGCAGAACCTCACGATCCTGGTGGCGGCGCCCTTCGTGCTCGTCATGATCGGGATGTGCGTGGCGCTCATGCGGGACCTGCGCGAGGACCCGCTCGTCGTCCGGGGCCGGAAGGGGGAGGAGGCCGTCGAGCTCGCTGTGATCGCGGGCCACGAGAAGTACGACGGGGACTTCGAGCTGAGGATCGGCCCCGGCTCGTCGGACACCGCCTCCTGAACGTCTCACTCGCCGCTGGTGTGGCGGAAACGTACCCACAGGGGCAGCGCGAACCAGCACAGCAGGTACCACGCGAAGACGGCGGCGACGAGCCAGGGCACGTACGTGTTCCGCGTGGCCACCCGCAGAACGAGGAGGAGGGCCGACGTCAGGGTCGCCAGGAGCAGGACGAGACCGGCGAAGGTCAGGCGTGCGGCCCAGGTGACCGCCCGCGGCTTCATCCGGCGACCCGACACGACCCGGTGGAAGGCGACGGGCCCGATGAGCGCGCTGGTGGCCAGCGATGCCAGGACGATGGTGATGACGTAGATCGTCTTGTCGGTCCGCTCCAGCCCCTGGAAGATCGGGGTGAAGACCACGGTGAGCAGGAAGCCGAGGAGGATCTGCACACCGGTCTGTGCCACCCGGATCTCCTGCATGAGATCCGTCCAGCGCCGGTCGGCCCGCTCCTCCTCGCTCTCGTCGCGGCCGCGACGCCGCCCGTCCGGCGGCTTCGGGGCGTCCGCCTCCATGGGGGCCTCCCTTCCGGAGCCCGTGGATCAGGCGCGGCCCGCGGCCTTCTGGCTCCGGCGGGACAGCGAGTCGACGACCACGGCGGCCAGCAGGACCGATCCGGTGATCATGAACTGGACGGCGTTGCTGACGCCCATGATGTTCATGCCCGACTGGATGGAGCCGATCACCAGCGCGCCGAGGAGGGCGGACCAGACCGAACCCCGTCCGCCGAACAGGCTCGTACCGCCGATGACGGCCGCGGCGATGACGTTCATCAGCAGATTGCCGCCGCCGGAGGTCTGGCTCGCGGACTGGATCTGCCCGGCCAGGAAGATGCCGCCGACCGCCGCCATGAGCCCCGAGATCGAGAAGACGGTCATCCGGACGAACGGCACGCTGATGCCGGCACGGCGGGCGCCCTCGATGTTGCCGCCGACGGCGAAGATCCGCCGCCCGTACGTCGTACGGCGCAGCACGAAGTCCAGGACCACCAGCAGGATCAGGAAGATGAGGAGCGCGAGCGGAAGCCCCTGGTACTGGTTGAGGATGTACGCCGCGGCGAACGCGATCGCGGCGATGACGACCGTACGGATCACGATCTCGGCGATCGGGCGGAACGGCACCCGGGCCGCCTGGCGGCGTCTGGCGTCCAGGAGCGAGGACGCGAGGAAGAGTCCGACCCCCACGGCCGCGGTCACATAGGCCGTGGCCGGGCTGTGGAAGATCGTCGAGTAGAGCTCGGAGACGATGCTCTCGCTCGGGATGTTGACCGTGCCGCTGGTGCCCAGGATCTGGAGCATCAGACCGTTCCAGAACAGATTGCCCGCGAGGGTGACCACGAACGCCGGCACGCCGACCTTCGCGAAGAAGAAGCCGTGGATGAGCCCGACGGCCGCACCGCCCGCGAGGGCGACGAGCAGCGCCAGCCACTCGTTCATGCCGTTCAAGACGTTGAGCACGGCGAAGATGGCGGCGCACAGGCCGCTGACGGAGCCGACGGAGAGGTCGATCTCGCCGAGCAGCAGGACGAAGACGATACCGACGGCGATCATGCCGGTGCCGACGATCTGCTGACTGAGGTCGGAGAGGTTCTGGGCCGAGAGGAACGTGCTGTCCAGGCTGCCGAAGACCGTCCAGATGATGATCACGGCGACGACCACGGGCAGCGACCCGAGCTCTCCGCTGCGCAACTTGCGGCGGAACTCCCCGAGATACCCCTTCAGGCCCTCCTCGCGGACGAGCAGCCGGGTGTCGACCGCCGGCATGGCCTCGGGTGCCGGTTCCTGGGCGGCGGAGTCGCCGGCGGATCGGTCCCGTCTCATGGCTCCTCCTCCCGCTTGCGGGCCTGGCGGCGGGTGACGGCGCTGTCGGTGGCCCCGGTGATGGCGGAGATGATCTCCTCGGTGGTCGTGGAGCGCTTGTCGAAGAAGCCGTTGTTCCGGCCGAGGCGCATGACGGCGATGCGGTCGGCGACCGCCATCACGTCCACCATGTTGTGGCTGATCAGAATGGTGCCGAGCCCGTGGTCGCGGAGCCGCTCGACCAGGTCCAGGACCTCGGCGGTCTGCTCCACGCCGAGCGCGGCGGTGGGCTCGTCCAGGATGACGACCTTCGGCTCGCCGATCAGGGAGCGGGCGATGGCGACGGTCTGCCGCTGGCCGCCGGAGAGGGAGGCGACCGGGATCCGGACACTGGGGATGCGGATGGAGAGGGTGTCGAGCAGTTCGCGCGAGCGCTGCTCCATCCGGACCTCGTCCAGGACGCCGAAGCGGCGCAGTTCGCGGCCGAGGAAGAGATTGCCGACCACGTCGAGGTTGTCGCACAGGGCGAGGTCCTGGTAGACGGTGGCGATGCCGAGGTTCTGGGCGTCGTGCGGCCGGTTGATGGCGACCGCCCGGCCCTGCCACTCGATGACGCCTTCGTCGGGCGGGTTCACCCCGGCGATCGACTTGACGGCGGTGGACTTGCCGGCGCCGTTGTCACCGACGAGGGCGACGACCTCGCCGGCGTGGACCTCCAGGTCGAAGTCCTTCAACGCCTGGACCGCGCCGAACCGTTTGGAGATTCCCCGCAGGGTGAGCACGGGTGGCTCCGGCAAGGAGACCGCCTCCTCCGCTCGCGCGAACCGCTCCGCGGCTTTCCCGGACCGGTTGTTCGGGACCGGTTGTTCGAGACCGGTTGTTCGAGACCGGTTATTCGAGACCGGTTATTCGAGACCGGCGTCCTTGCAGGCCGCCGCATAGGTCGGGGTGCAGATCTCCTGGACCGTGTAGAGCCCGTCCTTGACGACGGTGTTCTTGATGTTGTCCTTGTTGACCACGACCGGGTTGAGCAGCTGGGCCGCGACCTTGCGGTCACCGTCGCTGGTGACGGTGGTGGGCACCAGGTCGGACGAGAGCTTCTTGCCCTCCGCCAGGTTGACCGCCATGGTGGCGGCGATGTCGGCCTCGGGCTTGTACGGCTTCTCGATGGTGAAGGTCTGAGTGCCGATCAGGATCCGCTGGATCGCGTCGAGTTGGGCGTCCTGACCGGACAGCGGCACGTTCATGCCGGCCGCCTTGAGGGCGGTGGCGATTCCGGCGGCCAGTCCGTCGTTCGCCGAGTAGACACCGACGATCTTGTCCTTGCCCAGCGAGCTGATGGCGCCGGACATCTGCTGGTTGGCGTTGTTCGGGTCCCAGTTGGGAGTGTCGTACTCCTTGCCGATCTTCACCTTGCCGTCGAGGACGGAGTGGGCGCCGGCCTTGAACTGGGCGGCGTTCGGGTCCGTCGGAGACCCGTTGTGCATCACGATCTCGCCGCTCTTGGCCTTGTCGCCGAGCGCCGCGAGGAGCGCCTTGCCCTGAAGCTCGCCCACCTTGTGGTTGTCGTACGAGACGTAGGCGTCGACGGGACCCTGCGCGAGGCGGTCGTACGCGACGACCTTGACGCCCGCGTCATGGGCCTTCTGCACGGAGGACTGGATGGACTTGGCGTCCACGGCATCCAGGATGAGGACCTGGTCGCCCTTGGCGAGCGCGGTGTTGACCTGCTGTTGCTGGGTGGTGGCGCTCTCCGCCGCGTTGTAGTAGTCGACGTGGGCCCCGGGCGCCAGTTCCTGGATCTTCGCCTCGATGTAGGGCCGGTCGAACTTCTCGTACCGCGTGGTCTTGCTCTCCGGAAGCAGCAGTCCGATCTTCACGTCCCCCTGCTTCTCGCTCCCCGCGCCCAGGGCCGTCGCGCTCGTCGCCACCACTCCCAGGGAGAGGGCTGCGGCCCCGGCCAGGGCTATCGCGCTCCGCAATGTACGGGTCATGGGAGGCTCCTTCCGTACGCCCCCTCTCCCTCACCTCGTGAGCGCGGGAACGAGGATGTACATATGGCCTATATATCGACATTAGCCGCAACCTGAGGTCCGGCAAGCGGGTGCGTGACCGTGCGGACTGTCGGGTCGAGGCTGGCGGAGCGTCGCCCGGAGTGGGAGTATTTGTATGAAGCGACAATGAGCCTGCGCCGGCGCAGCGGCTTCCGGCGGGGACTCCCGTCGAACGAAGAAGGCGACATGCCTGTCATCACGGAAACCATCGACATCGCCCGCAAGCCCGCCGACGTCTTCTCGTACGTGACCGACCCGACGCATCTGCCCGAGTGGCAGGAGAGCGCGGTCTCGGTCCGCAAGCTCGGCGACGCGCCCTTCGCGGTCGGCTCCAAGGTCGCGGTCACACGGCGGATCGGCAAGCGCGAATTCACCGCGACCATGCAGGTCATCGAGTTGGAGCCGCCGAGGCACTGGCACGTGCACGGCATCGACGGCCCCGTACGCGGTGACGTACAGGGCACCATCGAGCCGCTGGACGACGGCGAGCGCTCCCGCCTGACGCTCTCCCTCGACTTCGAGGGGCACGGCATCGGCAAGGCCCTCGTCCCGCTCGTCGTCCGCCCGCACGTGCGGAAGGAGATGCCCAGAGACGAGATGACCCTCAAGGGCATCCTGGAGAGCGGCGCGACCGGCTGACGCCGGACGACGGGACATCAGTCCGTGGAGACCGGACGCTCGAAGAAGGTCTCCAGGGACACCGTCGCCTGCGTGCCGCTCACGCCCTCGATCGCGTACAACCGGCGCAGCACGTCCTGGAGTTGGACCGTGGTCGCGGTGCGCACCTTCACCAGGACCGAGGCGCTGCCGGCGATGACGTGCGCCTCCTGGATCTCGGGGATCGCGGCGAACGCCGCCGCCGAATCCCCGATCCAGGCGGACGAGTCGACCATGACGAACGCGAGCACGTCCTGTCCGAGCGCCGAGGGATCGACGTCCACCGTGGTGCGGCGGATGACGCCGCGCTCCCGCAGCTTCCGCACCCGCTCGTGCGCCGCACCGGCCGACAGGCCCACCGCCTTGCCCAGCACCGTGTACGCCTGTGTGGCGTCCCGCTGGAGCTCGGCGAGCAGTGCCCGGTCGATGGCGTCCAGAGTCCCCTCCGTCATTCGCATGCCGGAAACATACGTCAGTAGTGATTCCTCATCGCCGTGCGCACCTCCGCCAGGGTCGCCTCCGCCACCGCCCGGGCCCGCTCGTTCCCCTCGCGCAGGATGCCGCGGAGGTACGCGCGGTCGCGTGCGTACTCCGCACGGCGGGCCCGGATCGGCGCCAGGTACTCGTTGACCGACTCCGTCACGGTCCGCTTCAGCGCGGCGGCCCCCGCGGAGCCGATGTCGGCGGCGACCCCCTCGGGGGTACGACCCTGGCAGAGGGCGGCGAGCAGCAGGAGCGAGGCCACCTCGGGGCGGCCGGCCGGGTCGTAGGCGATGTGACGCTCGGAGTCGGTCTTGGCGCCCTTGATCAGCCGGGCGGTCTCGTCGGCGTCGGCGGCCAGGCTGATGGCGTTGCCCCGGCTCTTGCTCATCTTGGTGCCGTCCGTGCCGAGCAGCAGCGGTGCCTCGGACAGCAGGGCGTCGGGCTCCGGGAAGACGGCGACGCCGTTGCCGTAGCGGTCGTTGAACCGGCGGGCGACGGTCCGGGTGATCTCCAGGTGCGGCAGCTGGTCCAGGCCGACGGGGACGAGATTGGCCTTGCAGAAGAGGATGTCGGCGGCCTGGTGGACGGGATAGGTGAACATCAGACCGCTGACGGCGGACTGCCGGGAGTGGGCGATCTCGTCCTTGACGGTGGGATTGCGGTTCAGCTCGGCCACGGACACGAGGCTGAGGAAGGGCAGCAGCAGCTGGTTCAGGGCGGGCACGGCGCTGTGGGTGAAGACCGTGCTGCGCTCGGGGTCGACACCGATGGCCAGGTGGTCGAGGACCAGCTCCTCGACGTGCTCGGTGAGACGGTCCGCCACGTCGCGGTCCGTCAGGACCTGGTAGTCGGCGATGATCACGAACAGCTCCACCCCGAGGTCCTGGAGCCGCACCCGGTTGCGCAGGGTGCCGAAGTAGTGCCCCAGGTGCAGCCGGCCGGTGGGGCGGTCCCCGGTCAGCACGCGGAAGCGGCCCGGTTCCTTGAGGATCTGTTCCTCCAGGACCGCACTGCGTGCCTGCGCGGCGGTCGTCCCGAGCGCGTCGGTGGAGGGGGCGGCGGGGGCGAGGGTCGTCATGGGGTTCTCCTGGTGTGGGTCGGTGGTGCCGTCGGGACGACAGGACCCATGAGCCAGGGAACGCAAAGGGGCCGTTCGTCCGAACGGCCCGGTCGTGCACGAGTAGTGGCCGCTCCTAGGAGGAGCGCCACCAGCTGAGGCACGACGACAGATGCATGAGCCAAGCATAGCGCCGTACGGCACGGAGAGCTCCGCATAAAACCCTTTGGCGGAGCAGGACGCCCCCTGCTACCTTTCCGGAGGCCGTGCGAGACAACAAGGAGGTGGTACCCGTGAACGCAGTATCGACATGGGTGCTCCCCTCCGGGGTCATGGTCGGGCGATAGGTCGTCCGGGAGCGCCGTTCTCAGAGCACTCCCGAAAGGCACGACCGTGCACTTCACTTCCGAACAGCACCTCGACGGCGGCGTCCGCGAGCGTGAATTCACCCTCGGCGACATCCCCGGCATCCTGTGGACGCCCGCAGCCGTGTCCGAGCCGGCTCCGCTGATCCTGATGTGCCCCCCGCCCCTCGGTCTGCGCAAGGTGTACCCCCGCCTTGCGGGGCGCGCCCGGTACTACGCGGAGGAGTACGGCTTCGCCGTGGCCACCATCGAGCTCCCCGGCAGCGGTGAACGGCCCCGATGGGACGCCGCCGAACAGGCCCGCGCCGACCTGCGCCGGGCGATGGAGGCAGGCGAGCCGGTCGGCGACGACATCATCGACGCCCTCGTCCTCCCGCTCGTCGAGAGGTCGGTCCCGGAATGGCAGTCCGCCCTGGACGCCCTCCTGGCGCTGCCCGAGATCGGCGGCCCGGTCGGATACGAGGGGGGCGTGATCTCCATCGGCGTGCGCCTCGCGGCGGTCGAGCCGCGCATCTCGGCCGCCGGCTTCTTCGCCGGGAGCCTCGTGCCCGCCGTCATGTTCGAGGAGGCCCGCCGGGTCACCATTCCGCTGCACGTCCTGCTGCAGTGGGACGACGAGGGCAACGACCGGCAGGCGGCTCTGGACCTGTTCGACGCCTTCGGCTCCCGGGAGAAGACGCTGCACGCCAACATGGGCGGCCACACCGGCGTCCCGCGGTTCGAGTTCGAGAACGGGGCCCGGTTCTTCGCCCGGCACCTGAAGTAGAGCCGGGCCACCGTCATCGAGGAGAGGCTCCGGCCCTCCTCGATGACGGTGAATCCACGTCGCAGTCGCCCGCCGTCGCCTCAGCCCGTCGGCGTGGACGGCGCGGCGTTCCGCCAGACCGTCAGGTCGAGGGTCATATAGGTGCTCGGCGAGTCCTCCGGGGAGAAGGCCTTGACGGTGACCAGACCGAGATGGCCGGTGCCCGTGGTGACGCAGACCTGGCGGCCCGGCGACAGCTTGTTCACGTAGATGTTCTGGGTGAACCGGGTCTCCGCGCGGCACGCTTCGAGCGAACCCGCCTGGCCGGGGTCGAGCAGGACCAGGTTGCCGCCGCTGCTCTCGGCGTCGAGGTAGCCGCCGGTGTCGTAGGAGAGTTCGTAGCCGTTGTCCTCCCCGTCCTGGGGGCGTACGTCCGTGTCCCCGAGCGTCAGGTGGTAGCCGGCCGTGAGGTTGATGTTCTTGTACGTGGCGGCCTGCGGGGCCGGTGCCGTCGACGGCTTGGGGGTGGAGCTCCCGTTCCCCGTGCCCCCGCTGCCCTGTGTGCTCGACGAGGCCTTCCCGTTGGGCTTGCCGCCGGAGTTCGAGGCCGCCTGCCCGTCCTTGTCCTTCAGTACGACGTAGGCGGTCGCCCCGCCCGCGACGGCGAAGGCGAGGACGGCGGCGACGGCGATGACGAGACCGCGCCCGCCGCCCTTCCGCTGCTGCTGGGGCGGGTGCGGGGGCCGGTAGCCGGTCGGCGCCGACGGGCCGGACCAGGCCTGCTGCGGGTACGCGGGACCGCCCGGGCCCTGCGTCGGGGCGTACCCGGAGCTGCCGGGACCCTGCGTCGGCGCGTACGCGTAGCCGGGCGCCGGAGCGGCCGCGGCCGGGGGTGCGACCGGGGCGGCGGCCGGGCCCGTGGGGACGGCGGGGACCGTGTTCGGCGGCGGGCCGAACCCGGGCGGCGGGGTCGACGGCGCGGACGGCACCGTCGGCGAGTACCCGGCCGGCGCCGCCGGTGCCGCCGGTGCCCCTGCCGGGGCGGTCGTCGGCGGCGGGGGCGTCTGCGGTGGCGCGGGAGCCGCCGCCCGGGCCGTGATCTCGGCGGAGACCACGCCCGGCAGCCAGTCCTCGGGCCGCCGCAGCACCGTCGCCGCGTTCGCCGCCTGGCACAGCCGGATGATCTCGGCGAGCGTCGGCCGGGCCTCGGGGTCCTTCGCGAGGCAGCGCGTGACCAGTTCGGTGAGCCGCTCCGGAACGGCGCTCAGGTCCGGCTCCTCGTGCACGATCCGGTACAGCACCCCGTGCCCGGTGCCCTCGCCGAAGGCCGGGACACCGGTCGCCGCGTACGCCGCGACCTGACCGAGCGCGAACACGTCCGTGGCGGACGTGACCTTGCGCCCCGCCGCCTGCTCGGGCGCCATGAACGACGGTGTCCCTATGGTGACTCCACTGCCCGTCAGGGACGTCGCGTCGGCGGCGTGCGCGATGCCGAAGTCGATGACGCGCGGCCCGTCGGCGGCGAGCAGCACATTGGACGGCTTCAGGTCCCGGTGCACGATGCCGGCGCCGTGGATGACGTGCAGGGCCTCGGCCATGCCCGCGACGAGCAGCAGCACCGTCTCCACGGGCAGCGCGCCGTGCGCCACGACCGCGTCGGCGAGCGAGGGCCCCGGCACGTACGCGGTGGCCAGCCACGGCTGCGCGCCGTCGGGGTCCGCGTCGATGACGGGGGCGGTGAACAGGCCCTGGACGCGCTGCGCGGAGCGTACCTCCTGGGCGAACCGGCGCCGGAACTCCGCGTCCTCGCCGAACTCGGGACGGATCAGCTTGATGGCCACCGGACGCCCGCCGGGGGTGTACGACAGGTACACCTTGCCCATGCCGCCGGCGCCGAGCCGGGCCGCGAGCCGATATCCGGCGACCGTCGTCGGGTCGTCCGCCGCCAGGGGCTGGAACACCTCGGAGCCGCCCCGGTCCGCTTGCTGACCGCCCATGAACCCATGTCTCCCCACGCAGAACACTGTTTGCAGGACGGCACCCTACCGGTGGCCGGTGCCCTCGGACCCGTCCGTCGTGACCTCCGCTCCCGTGAGCCCGGCACGCTCCGCGAGCGCACCGCCCTGGAAGCGGCTCTCCGCCCCCAACTCCTCCAGGAGATCGGCGATGTGACGGCGGCAGGTGCGCAGCGACATCCCCATCCGACGGGCGATCACCTCGTCCTTGGCGCCCTCCGCGAGCAGCCCCACGAGCGCCCGCCGCAGACTGGGCCCGACCTCCTTGTACGCGGCCTCGCTGGTGCCCCGGAAGGGGACCGCCCCGGACCAGTGCTGCTCGAACACCCGGCAGAGGTACGCCACCACGTCGGGGTCCCGGACGAGGACCGCCCCCTCGCCCGTACCACCGTCGGCGCGCCGGGGAAGGAAGGCCACGGAACGGTCGAAGACCACGGCCCGGTCGGGCAGTTCGGCCGCGGTGCGGTACTCGGCGCCGGCCTCGGTGAGCCGCTCCACGTACCCCTGGGTGGAGAGGCTGGTCCGCGCCGAGTGCTGGTACAGCGTGCGCATCCGCACGCCCCGGCGGAGCATCGCCACGTCCCGCTCGACGGCGTCCCCGAGGCGGTGCGCCGCCCGGCCGCCGCCCGGCTGGATGCTGAACACCTCCTCCCGGCAGCGGGCCGACTCCTCGGTGAGCATCGCGGAGGCGGACGCCATGTCGGGCAGGACGTCGAAGCCCTCCCGGCGGCCCTGCTCGCGCCGGGCGGCACGGTATCGGGGCATCAGGGAGTGCAGATCGTCGCGGAGGGACTGGGCGTGCGCGGCGGCCCGTGCGAGCTCCGCCTCCAGCGGGCCGACCACCTCCGCCGCGGCGGCGTCCGGGCTCACCGGGATCAGCTCCTCGCTCCGGCCCGGTGCCGGCCGGAGCAGCCGGAGCCGCCGCAGGGTGCGGCAGGCCGCCTCGACCTCCTCGCGGCCGAGCCCGAGGGCCGGAAGCCCGTCCGGCGACCCGTCCGCGACGCCACCGTGCTCCAGTGCGTACGCGAAGACGGCGACGGCCCCGGCGTCCAGCCGCGGCATTCCGTCCACATCCACCCCAGTAGTCACGCATTTCCCCCGTGATGCGGCCCTGCTACTTCCGTGCCATGCAGGGTATTGCCAGGTCATGGCCCTGGACCAAGCGGGCTCGCCGGGATGGACTGGTGGTGTCCGGCCGAGGGAAACCCCATCAGGCCGACATACGGCGTGAACCCGCCAGACACGGAGCTTCCCGCCCGCCCTCTCCTCTCCCGAACCAGGAGCCGCACCATGTCCGTTGCCGTCCGCTGCCTCCTTCTCCTCGCCGTCCTCCTCGCCGGCGGAGCGACCGTCGCCACCCAGGGCGGCGCACCGGAGACGACGCGGACGGTCGCCGCGAACCCCTTGGACACCAGCTGGGGCGACGACTACGAGCGGCCGGTGCAGTAGGCATGTCGTCCCCCACCGGAATCCCTTCCCCGTACGCCCCCGGCCCCCGGCTCTCGCGCGCCGAAAGTGCCGTCGACCGGGCCTTGTTGCCCGACATCGTGCACGCCGCGATCGCCCGGAGCGCACAGCAGCCGTGGAGCGTCGAACCCGGCGAGTTCTGGTGTCACGTCGTGCCCGGCGGGGCCGTCGGACGGGCCCAGGGCTGGAAGCTCCACGTCCCCGCCACCCCGCTCTCCGCGCCGCTGGTCCTCGCCCGGTCCGCCGAGGTCCTCGTGGCCCACCGCGCGGCCTTCAAGTTCGCCGGGAGTCCGGCCAAGGTCGCCGCGCTGGTGTCCGGGCGCTTCGCGCGCGGCGGGGGCGGCAAGTTCCTGACCGTCTACCCGGCGGACGACGCGCAGTTCCGGCAGCTCGCCGAGGAACTCCACCGGGCGACCGAGGGACTCCCCGGCCCCGCCGTCCTCTCCGACCGCCGCTACCGCCCCGGCAGCCAGGTCTTCTACCGGTACGGCGTGTTCAAGGGCGTCCGGGAACTGACGGCCGACGGCTCCTTCGCGGCCCGCCTCACCGACCCCGAGGGCCGGCCGGTCGCCGACGAGCGCAACGCCTGGTTCAGCCCGCCGGCCTGGGCCGGTGACCCCTTCCCCGACCGTCCCGCCGCACCCGCCCGCAGCACGGCCACGGCCAAGCCCGTCCTCCTGGGCGACCGCTTCCTCGTACGGGGCGCGATCCAGCACTCCAACAAGGGTGGGGTCTTCCGGGCCGAGGACACCCGCACCGGCGCGCAGGTCGTCGTCAAGCAGGCGCGGCCCCACGTGGGCGCCGGACTCGAAGGCCTCGACGTCCGGGACCTGTTGCGCCGCGAGGCCGCCCTGCTCGAACGGTTCGGCCGGGCGCGCCCCGACCATGTCCCGGGGCTCGTCGAGGTGTTCGAACAGCAGGGCAGCGTGTTCCTGGCCACCGAATCGGTCCCCGGGGCGACGCTCCGGCGCACCGTCGCCGAGCGCCTCGCCCGGGACGGCAGCGGCTGCCCCGACGACCGCACGGCCGACTCCCTGGTCCGGCAGCTCGTCGACCTCGTCGCCACGGCGCATGAACTCGGCGTCACCCTGCACGACTTCAACCCCAACAACGTCATGGTCACCCCGGACGGGCGGCTCGTCCTCATCGACCTGGAGATGGCGGCCGGCGAAGGGGAGCGGTGGGTCCTCGGCGCCACCCCCGGCTACACCGCCCCCGAGCTGCGCGCCGTCGACCAGGTGGCCCCCGCCCTGCCGCCGGGCGTCGACCTGTACGCCCTCGGCGCCACCGTCCTGCACGCCCTGACCGGAGCGGACCCTGTCCTCGCGGAGGACCTGCCGCGGGACACGGCCCGGCCGGACGAACGGCGCCTCGCGGACCTCGTGCGGCTCCTGGCCCGCGACGACGCCCGCGTACGGAGGTTCACGCCGCTGATCCTGGGGCTGACGCGGGACACACCCGAGGACCGGTGGACCCTGGACCGGGCACGGGAGTTCCTCGACGCAGGCCGGGCTCCGGATGCCTGCCTGCCCCCGGAGGAGGACGAGCACCCGGACGCGGCGGCCACGCGCGCGCGGCTTCTGCACGACGGCATCGCCCACCTCCTGGCCACGATGCGTCCCGACGACCCCGAACGGCTCTGGGCCTCGGACTCGTTCGGCGAGACCTGCGACCCGGTGGCCGTCCAGCACGGCTCGGCCGGCGGCGTCGCCCTGCTCGCCCGGGCCCTCGGCCACTGGGACACCGGGCTCGGTTCCACGGCGACCGGTGCCGTGACCCGCGAGGCGCTCGCCGAAGGCCTCCGCTCCGCCGCCCATTGGACCGCGCAGCGGCAGGAGACACTGCCGAGCGACCCGCCCGGGCTGCACTTCGGCCGTTCGGGCACGGCCTGGGCCCTGCTCGACGCCGCCCGGGCCCTGGACGACACCGCCCTCGCGGACCGGGCCCTCGCACTCGCCCTCGGACTGCCCGTCCGTGGCCCCAACCCGGACGTCTGCCACGGCGTGGCCGGCTCCGGTCTGACACAGCTGCACTTCTGGCGCACCACCGGGGACCCGCGGTTCCTGGACCGCGCCGCCGAGGCCGCGGACGGACTGCTCGACGCGGCCCGGCGCACCCCCGAGGGAGTCTTCTGGCCCGTGCCGGAGGACTTCGGCTCGGCGCTCGCCGGTGCCTGGCACTACGGCTTCGCGCACGGCGTGGCCGGCGTCGGCACCTTCCTGCTGCTCGCGGCGGAGGCCACCGGCGACAAGCGGTACCTCGACGCGGCCACCGAGGCGGGGGCCACCCTCGCGGCCGCCGCCCGCAGCGGACCGGCGGGTGTGCTCTGGCCCGTGGACCGGGCACGCCACCTCTCCGACTCCCCGGAGCTCGCCCGCCACTGGTGCAGCGGCTCCTCCGGTGTCGGCACCTTCCTGGTCCGGCTCTGGTCGGCGACCGGCGCGTCCGACACGCTCGTACGCGACCTGGTGGAGGGTGCGGCCCGCGCCGTACGGGTGGGCAGGGTGACCGACTCGCCGGCCACCTGTCACGGGCTCGCGGGGAACGCCGAGTTCCTCCTCGACGCCGCCGTGCGGACGGGTGACGAGAGCCACCGCGCCGCCGCCGAGCTCCTGGTCGAGCACCTGGCCGCACAGGCGGTACTGCGCGACGGCCGCCTCCTCGTACCCGACGAGAACCGCAGGACCGTCCTCGCCGAGTACGCCACCGGCCTCGCCGGGAGCCTCTCCCTGCTGCTGCGCCTGCGGTGCGGAGGCCCGCGTGCCTGGCTGCCCGAGGACGGGCCGGTCCACCCCTGAGTGTCCGGCGGCCCGAGGCCGCCGGCGTACCACCGAAATATCCGAAGAATCCGAGAAGGAGACCGTCATGACGGAGTACGACATCGATGCCCTGCAGGTCCTGCCGGAGGAGGTCCGCACTGAGGACGCCCGCGGCGAGGAGCACGCCGCCGCGCTGATCACCGCCTGCCGCTGGCTCACGAGCGGCTGCTGACCCGCCCCGCCCACGGAAGGGGGCCGGCGTCCCGGCCGGCCCCCTTCGCGCGCGGCGCGACCCCCGTGGAGGCACGACCGTAGACTCGAAGTGCGGGCCTGCCTCGCTGCCGCGCGGGGCGCCGTGTACGGCAGGGAGGCGTCGATGACCAGGCTGACGGGCAGGGCCCTGCGGGTGACGGTCTTCGTGGGGGAGACCGATCTGTGGCACCACAAGCCGCTGTACACCCAGATCGTCGGCCGGGCGCGTGAGGCCGGTCTCGCGGGGGCGAGCGTGTTCCGCGGCATCGAGGGCTTCGGGGCCTCGTCGCTGATCCACACCCAGCGGCTTCTGTCGCTGAGCGAGGACCTCCCCGTGGCCGTGGTCATCGTCGACGCCGAGGAGAAGATCCGCGCCTTCCTGCCGCAGCTGGACGAACTGGTGGGCGAGGGCCTGGTGATACTCGACGACTGCGAGGTCATCCGCTACGTCGGCCGCGCGAAGCCGGCGTGAGGCTCACGAGGGCGTGGTCGCCGCAAGACCCTTGCGGAGGTCCTCCGGTGGGCTGGGCGGGCGCTCCGTTCGGGGCGCGCCCGGGACCCCGGACGCGCTCAGTTCCAGCGTCCCCCTTCGCTTCAGGCGGGACCACCCGACGGCCCGAGGCACCGGACGGCCCGTTCTGTCGGCGTGGCCACGGGGAGTTCGTGCGTGCGTGCGGACGAGAAGGGCGGGCCCGGTCAGGTCAGGGCCTGGAGGCTGACGGCCACCGCCGCTGTTCCCAGACCGACGAGCCGGCCGCGGTGGATGCGTTCGGCGAGGACGCTGCGGGCGAGCAGGACCGTGCCGGCCGGGTGGAGGGCGGTGATGACGGCGACGACGGCGAGGTCCCCGCTGCGGGCGACGGGCGTGCCGTGCCGGAGCCGTGTCCCGCGCTGACCAGGACCACCGCGGCCAGGGCGAGCGGCAGCACCACGAGGCCGGTGACGCCCAGGCACTCGCCCTGGAGCAGCCCCACGCCGACGGGGAGCACGGCGGACACGAGCGCGGTCACCGGCGAGAGGACGTTCATCGGGCCGATCGCCAGGGTCCGGTAGAGCAGCGCGAAGGCCGCGGCCGAGGCGACGCCGGACGCGGCGCCCCAGACCAGCCCGTCCACGCCGAACGAGTAGCGTGTTCAATGGAACGACCGGACCGTCCATCGGATCGACCGCGCTGTGTCAATCAAACGACCGGACGGTGCATTCCACTGGTCCACCTACGCGAACGGTGATCGGATGGCCGAGACCGAGGCAGCCCTGCGGACCCTCGCCCGCAACGTGAGGACGGCCCGCAACCGGGCCGGCCTGTCCCTGGACGAACTCGGCAGACGCGCCCAGGTCAGCAAAGGCGCCCTGGTGGGCCTGGAGAAGGCCCAGGGGAACCCGAACTTCGCCACCCTCGTCCGCCTCGCCGACACCCTCGGCGTCTCTGTCTCCGCCCTGATGGAGGGCCCGGCCGAGGGCCGCGTCCGCGTCGTCACCGCCGAGGCCGTCGCGCCGCTCTGGACCGGCAGTCTGGGCAGCGAGGCCCGCCTCATGCTGACGACCTCGGGCCCGGCCCCGGTCGAGGTCTGGCGCTGGACCCTCGAACCGGGCGAGGAGTACCCCAGCCACCCCCACCGGGCCGGAGTCGTGGAGACCGTCAGCGTCACCGCCGGCCGGATGACCCTGGTCCTCGACGGCACGGAGCACTCCGTCGAGGCCGGGCAGACCGCCACCTTCGACGGCGACGCCACCCACGCCTACCGCGGTGCGGGCGAGACGACCTGCCGTCTGATCATGACGGTCCACCTGCCGCCCGGCCCCGCTGCCTGACGCGGAGCCGCTCTCACCGCTCCCGGGCGAGGAACGCGGGGCGCAGAGACGTGTCCACCGGGTCGTAGTACCGGTGGAAGACCGGAGTCGTGGAGCCGGACACGGGCGGGACGATCCAGCTCCAGTCGGCCGGCACGGGCCTGCCGTGCCGGCTCTCCTGCGCGATGTGCCGCAGGAACCGCTCGGACTCCGTGTGGTGGTCCGCCATCGTCACCCCTGCCCGCTGGAAGGAGTGCAGCACCGCCACGTTGAGCTCGACGAGCGCCCGGTCCCGCCACAGCGTGCGTTCCGAGGAGCGGTCGAGGCCCAGCCGGTCGGCGACCACCGGGAGGAGGTCGTAGCGCTCGACGTCGGCGAGATTGCGGGCGCCTATCTCCGTCCCCATGTACCAGCCGTTGAACGGCGCCGCCGGATAGCGCACCCCGCCGATCTCCAGCGTCATGTCGCTGATCGCCGGCACCGCGTACCAGCGCAGTCCGAGCTCCGTGAACCACCCGTGGTCCGGGTGTCGGAGCGGCACCTCCATGACACAGTCGTCCGGCAGCTCGTACCACTCGGGCCGCGCGCCCGGACGCTCCTCGACCATCAACGGAAGGACCTGGAAGGCCTCTTCGTCGCGCTTCCAGCCCAGGGCGCGGGCGCGGGCGGTCGGCTCGGCGGCGCGGGGGTCGCCGAGCCGGCGGCCCTCCGGGGTGTTGTGCCCTGCGTAACGCACCAGTTGGTCGTTGACGATCCGCGGCGCGGGACGGTCCGGCCGGTCGGGGGCGAACACCGAGATCACCGGCCGGATCCGGCCGCCGTTCCCGGCGATCCGCAGGTGCTCGAAGCACGCGGCGGCGATGCCGTCGGCCGACGTGACCTGCCGCAGGTCGCGCACCACGAGGCTGCGCCAGTAGAGCCTGCCGATGCAGCGGGCCGCGTTGCGCCAGGCGACCCGGGCGCCGAAGGAGAGTTCGGCCGGGGTGTGTTCGTACGTACCGGTCCGGTCGATCGCGGCCAGCACCTCGCGGACTCTGCGCTCCACGTCCCCGGTATCGGGCTGCTCGTGATGGAACTGCCGGACGAAACTCTCCGCCTCCCGGTGGTCCGTCACCCGCGTGACGGACCTGCGTGGTCGGTCCTGCCGCTCGCTGGACGAGGGGGCGGACGTGAACGGACAAGCGCTGACAGTGGCGGCCTTGCGGCGGCGACCCAGACTGAAGACCAAGGTGTTCCCTCCCGCCCCCATGACTACCGTACGCCACCGCCCGGTTGTGGAGAGTAGGGAGAGTTCCGGATGCGGAGGGCGCCGGACTGCTAGGGTGCCCGGCGCCCGAACCCCCGGGGGTTGTCTCAGGGGCGGGCGCCGGGAGAACGCTCCCCGTCACGACGGCGGGAGACATGACCGCGCCATCCGGCCAGGAACACCAGGACCGTCAACACGGCCGCACCGCCGACGAGTCCGTCCCGCCGGCCCGCCGCGTCGACCTCGTCCGCCCGCTCCATCGGCAACTCGCCCCGGGAGTCGCGGACGACGTCGAACCGGTCGCCGACCCTCGGAGCGTCGACACCGCGGTACACCAGCCGCTCGGCCAGCACGTGGCCGTCGGCGCGACGCAGGGTGAGCCGGTGGTTCTTGCCGCCGGCGGGGGCGGCACTGTCGGCCGTCACGACGACGCTCTCCCGCACGCCGTACCGCTCAAGCGCCAGCTCGGGGGCGTACTGCACGGCGCCGACCAGTACGAACAACGCCGGTACGGCGGCGAGGAGCACCAACCACACACCCCGGTGCACCAGATGCAGCAGGATCCCGAACAGCAGGAAGAGCACCACGCCGAGGCCGATGGCGACCCAGTCCGCGCGCGGGAGGAGATACGAGACGACGGCGACGGCACCGGCCGACGCCCAGAGGTACAGCGTCAGCGCGGCGGTGCGGAGCAGCGCCGCGCCCGGCCGGGCCGAAGGGCGCACCGGCATGGGCGCGGTGCTGCGGGCACCGGTGGTCGCGGTCATCGGCTCAGAGCCCCGCAACCTTGGCCGTCGCAGACAGCTCGTACACCAGCGTGACCGTACGGCGGCCGCCCGGCGGCAGGGAGACGTCCCAGCGGACGATGCCTTCCTCGTCCACGGCGTCGGGCGCCGGGGAGCAGGCCTCCTCGCGCAGGCGCACCTCCACCGCCGAGACCTCGGAGACGGGGATCCGCTCCCGCAGCACGACCACCCGCTCGTCCTGCTCCCCGGGCGGCGAGAACCGGGACAGGTGCAGCCGGACCGTGCGGGTGACGACCGTCCGCTGGGTGAGCCCGGTGGTGTCGCGGGACTCCTCCGTGTACCGGACCACCCGGTGGTCGTCGCGGCTCCCGAAGGCGAGCTCCACGGCGGCGCCGGGAGCCGTGAAGTCCAGCGTGCCCCGGCCGGTGAACCCGCTGCCCCGGACCAGGTCCACGGGCCCCGCGAGCAGGGCATGGCCGGACAGGTTGTCGCACCTCACCACCTGGGTGACCAGCGGGGACAGTTCGGGCGAGCAGGCGTACTCGCTGCTCGCGGCGGTCGTGAACGAGGAGACCGGCACCCGGTGGGCCCGGCCGTCCCCCGGCACGGAGACCGGCGCGGGGGAGTGCAGCACCCTCGCCTCGCCCCCGTCGTCCACGCCCGGCAGACCGAGCACCGGCGCCGGACCGAGCGTCGCGATCTCCTCCTCGCGCAGTTCGACGTCGATCGTGCGGCGCTCCGCCGCGCTGCGGTCCTTGAGCGTCAGCCGGTCCTCGACGAGCCGCGGCGGCTCGGTGGCGAGCGCGGACCGGGCGGTCGACAGCGTCAGCCGCACGTCCGACCAGTCCTCCCCGGTGCGCTGCCAGACCATGGCGTCCGTCTCCAGGCTCACGGACTTCCCGTCGAACACGGCCAGGTAGGCGGGCCTCCACAGCGCGCACGGGGTCAGATGGCTCAGCCGCAGCCGTACGGGACCTGCGGCCGCCGCCTCCACCGTCAGCTCGACATGGGCGACGAGCTCGGGGGGCTCCTCCTCGGCGAGCTCCACGGCCCGCCGGATCTCGGCGAGTTCGGCGGTGAGGGCCGTCAGCCGGGCTTCCGCGGTACGGAGTTCCTCGCCGTACGTCTCGCGTTCGGCGTCCACGCGGTCCAGCTCGCTGCTCCAGCGGGGACGTTCGGACTCCCCGTACCCGGCACCCTCGCCGATCTCCCGCAGCAGGTCGGCGGCGAGCCGGCCGAGCAGGTCGAGGCGGCCCCGCAGCCGGTCGCGGCGCTGCTCCACGGCGAGCCGCTCCTCTTCGAGGGCGTGCTCGCGGTGACGGAGGGCGGAGTCGTCATCGGCGGGCGGCACCGGTCCGCGCGGCGTCCACGCGCGGACGATCCGTACGTCGAGCACGGTGGCAGGGTGGCCGGAGGTCAGCTCGGCGTGGAGGGTGCGGTCGACGGCGAGCGCGCTGACCGGTCCGAGGCGCAGGCGCTGGACGCCGGCCGCCAGGTCGAGCACGGCGGTGCGCTCGACGTGGGCGCGGTCCTCCAGGCAGGTGACGGCGGTGACGGGAAGGGCGATCGGCTGTAGGTCCGTGAACATGGTGGGTGTCAGCTCCTGCGGTTGCCGTCGACCAGGGCCTTGCCGGCCGGGATGCGGATCTCGAAGCCGCCGTCGAGCGCGGCGGTGCCGCCGGCGGGCAGTTCCACCCGCCAGACGCGGGTGCCCGGGGCGTGCCGCTCCGGCGCGGCACCGTCCTCGGGTGCCGTCCAGTCGGCGCGTTCCTCGATGCGGACGTCCGGCTCGGAGGAGACCGGCACCCGCTCGTGGACCTCGACGGTGACCGGCCCCGCCAGGCGGTTCGCCAGCTCGACGTGGACGCGGTGGTCGAGCACGGTGATGTGGTTGCGCAGACCCGCCGTGGACTCCTTCAGGTGGGTGCGGCGCGTGACGCGGACGCCCTCGGCGGGCCCGAGTCCCAGCCGGCGGACGCCACCCGGCGCGAGCGTGGGCAGCGCGGCGGTCAGCAGGTAGTCGTCGTCGACGGTGACCTCCACCGGGCCGGCGAGCAGTGCCTGGCGGGTGGTGTTGGAGACCGCGAGGGTCGCGTACACGGTCTGTTCGACGGAGGGCACACAGATGTGCTCGGTGTGCACGACGACGGGGATCTCGCCGACGGTGACGGTGTGCCAGGTGCCGTCCGAGGGGACGTCCACCCGCGCCGCGGCGTCGAAGCGGTGGTCGAAGGAACCCGCCGACGTGCGGGGGTGCACCGCGTGCCGGGGCAGCGGCAGCCCGGCCACCGCCTCGGCGCGGCGCCGGTACTCGCCCGCCACCGCGTCGAAGGAGGATGCGGGGAACAGCCGGCCACGGCGAGCGCCAGGCTCCCCGGGGCCGGACAACACCAGGGCGGCGTAGTCGAGTTCGGCATCGCTCGGCTGCGGCGGACCCGCCGGCGGTGTCGGAGGCTGCGGAGCCGCGCCCGGGGCCGCCGCGCCCGGGGCCGCGGGGGCCTGGGGCGCGCGGCCCGCGAAGCCGGCCCGGCCACCGGCACGCGGCCGGCCGCGAGCCGGTGGCTGCGGGGCCGTGGGCATCGCGCCGGCCAAGGCCTCCGGAGCGGCGCCGTACGCGCCACCGGGCTGGGGAGGCGGCCCGGTGAACGCCGGAGGCGCGATCGGTGCCGGTGCCGGTACGGGGGCGGGCACCGCCACGGGAACGGCGGCGGAGCCGGGCGCGCCGCCCCCCACCGCGGAACCGGCCGGGAAAGGCGCGGGGCCGGCCGCCTCGTACCCGGTGAACAGGTCGGTGAGCCCTGCCGGGGGCTCGCGCCAGCCGGACGGCGCGGGCACGGCCTGACGGCGCCCGATCCGGATCGAGCGGAGCGCCGGCAGGTCGGTGCGGCGCCGCAGGTCGGCGGTGGCCAGGGCCAGGCGCACCCCCGACCAGTCCTCGCCGGTGCGCTGGGCCACCGAGGCGCGCAGCACAAGCTGTCCGCTGCCGTCGCCCTGACGGTGGGTGAGGCGGTACGTCGGCACCCAGACGGCACCCGGCACGCCGTACTCCAGCTCCAGCTCGGCCTCCTCCGCCTCGGCGCCGACGAGGGTCAGCACGGCGCAGACCGTGGTCTCCACATGAGCCGGCGGCGCGTCGCTGGAGGAGCGGTCGAGCCTGTCCATGGCGACGTCCAACTCGTGCTCGATGCGCGAGACCGCCTCGTCGAGCTCGACGAGGCGGGCGTGGAGTCCCGCCAGCCGCTCGTCGACGAAGTCGGCGAGCTCCAGCCACGCGTCGACCGGGGTACGGCGGTGCGGGTCATCGCGCTTGCGGCCGGGCGGGATCGGGCGAAGGCCGCCGACCTCCGCGATCAGGGCCTGGTGCCGCTCTCGGCGCGCCCGCGCCGCCGCGTACGCCTCGCGCAGCCGCTCGACCTCGCGCCGCAGCTCGTCGGGGGTACCGTCGGCGTACGGCTGCGCCTCGACCTCCACGCGCGCCTCGGTGACCCGCGCCCCGGAGTCGCCCAGGACCCGGGCCCGCAGCGAACCGGGGTCGAGCGAGCGGGGCAGCCCCGTCACCCGCACCCGGCCGTCCGGCGGCACCGTGCCCCGGGCCAGGCGCCGGCAGAGCGCGCCCTGCGCGTACACCACGACCGAGTCGAGGTCCGACCCCCACCTCTGCTCCGCACCGACCGTCATGCGCCCCCCTCTGCTGCCCTGTCCGTGTGCGGGGAAGCCTACGCCGGACCGGTCCGGGCGGTCCCGGAGCGCCGGAGGCCCCGCGGGGGCCGGGACCTTGTCGTGGGTGGCCGACGCCTGCAAGATCTTCTTTGTGAAGGAATCGGGTGGGAATTCCGAGGGAAAGGCCGGTGTGTCGTGGGGGAGATGACCAAGGGCAACAACGGATTCGTTCCGTCGGTGCCGTTGAGGATCGCGGTGCGCGGGGGCGTGGACGCCATGGCGCTGCTGCTCACCGAGGCCGGAAGGGTCAGGGGTGACGCGGACGTCGTCTTCCACGGCGCCCCGTTGCATCCCTCCGGGGCGGTCCGGCTCACGCAGGCGGAGGCCGGCACGGCGTGGCTGGAGGTCGGCCTCACCGCAGTGGAGGAGCAGATCACCCGCGTGCTCCTGGTCGGTTCGACGGAGCACGGCGCGATGAGGGACGCCGCCGGACTGTCGGTGGAGGCCTTCGCGCCCGACGGCACGTCGGTCGCGCGGTACGACGTCACCGACGCGGCCGGGGAGACGGCGATGGTGCTGGCCGAGCTCTACCGGCGGGCGGGCGGATGGAAGTTCCGCGCCGTGGGCCAGGGATGGGTGAGCGGTCTCGCCGGACTGGCCACGGACCACGGGGTGGACGTGGCCGACGCCGGTGAGACAACGGCACCGGCCGCGCCGCAGACGCCCGCATACGTACCGGGTCCCGCGCCCGTGCCTGCTTTCGCGCCTCCGCCCTCACCGGTCGTCCCGGCGGCCCCGCCCTTCGCGGTCCCCGCCGCGGCGGTTCCGCCCGTGGCGCCGGTCCCTCCCGTCACCGCCGGCTGGTGGACCTACGGGCCCGTCTTCGAGCCGTACACGGAGACGGGCCGGGACAACGACGTGATCACCGTGGGCGGGCTGCCGCCGGGGCCGGTCGTCGTGCAGCTCGACATCAGGGGCGACGGGTACACGGGACTCTGGGTGCTCAACCGCCGCAACAAGGAGGAGGACAACCTCGTCAACAGCACCGAGGAGGACTTCCACGGCAGCGTCCTCGCCACCGTCCCGGCCCACGGCACCCTGCGCCTGAAACTGCAGGCCGAGGGTCCCTGGCAGGTGCAGGTGTCACCGCTGGCGGCGGCCCCTCGCCTGACGGAGGAGGAAGCGCCGTACCGCGGTCCCCAAGTGCTGCTGCACACGGGAGGCGTGGCCGACATGGCCGTCCACTACCGCGGCGACGACAACCTCATCGTCCATGTCTACGAACTCGTGGGGCACGACGACCACGCGGCCCTGCCGCGGTACGAGAACGTGGTCAACGAGATCGGCAAGCGGCGCGAGACCGTACCGCTGCCCGAGGGGCCGCTCGTCGTCCAGTTCGAGATGGCGGACGGCCCGTGGCGGGCACGGCTGAAGCGTCTGCAGCCGCCGACCCGGCCGCTGCCCCCGGCGCCGCCGGGCGCGGCGGCACCCGTCCCCTTCGCCGCCCCCGGTGATCCGGCCTGGTCGGACACGCAGGCCGGGTCCGTCCCGCGGAAGAACTGGTTCTCGCGCGGCCGGGGGTGACCGTCGGGACGTCTCATGGGTGCGCGGCCGTGGAGGCCCGGGCCAGGGCCGCCCCCACCTCCCCCGCCAGGGCGACGGGGTCGCCCTCCGGCGTCGTCGGGTAGGCCCGCCGGCCGTGCGCCCAGGCGTCGTCCCGGGCGAACCAGTCGATCGCGACCGGCGCCGTGCCCCGGACGAGCGCGGTGTCGAGACTCGCGAAGTACGCGGCCCAGCGCGGCGCGTACACGTCCTGGACGAGACCGGCCCACTCGCGGTTGGCGTAGTCGTGCAGGCCGCCGCTCTCGCTCGGCCCCCGGTCGGCCCAGGTGGTGAGGATCGAGCGGGCGTCGTACTCGAGCCGGTCGCTCTCGTCCGCGTCGGCGCCCCAGGAGCGCGCGTCGGCGAGCCACGGACCGAGCAGGAAGCGCCGGTCGGAGGCGACGAGCCGGCCGAGGAGCTCCTCCCCGGCGTTCCACTCGCGCACCAGCGCCCGGAAGCCCTCCAGGTCCTTCGCGTCGTACGCGGCCTTGATACGCGGCAGCAGGGCTCGGCCCCGGTTGGTGAGCGCCTGGCGTGCCACGTCCACCACGTCGAAGCGGTACGCGTCCGAGGTCCGCAGCTCCGGCGCCACCTGCAGCAGCTCCGACAGGGCGCGCTCCACCGTGGCGGCGTCGTACCGCATGGCGGTCGGGCTCCAGCGTGCCGCCCTGGCCGCCGTCAGGCTCGGCCGGGCGGTGAAGAGGCTGTCCTGCGGCTCGCTCCACGTCCCGGACGTCCCGCTGTACGGGCCGAGGCGCAACTGTTCCCAGGCGGCGGCCGCGTGCGGGTCGGCACCGCCGTAGCGCCGGGCGGCGTACGCGGCGAACCAGGCGCGGTGGTCGACCGGGTCCGGCTCCCAGGCGAGTTCGGTGAACAGGTCGAAGGACGCGGGGTTCCCGCCGGTGCCCTCGGGGAGGTAGGCGATGCCGCTGAGCGCGCTGTCGGACTTGGTCAGCCACGTGCGGAAACGGTCCACCCACACGCCCGTGTTGGCACCCAGGCTGGTGTGGCCGCCGAAGTTGGCGATCGAACCGAACGCGTAGGGCGTACCACCCCACTGCGTCTCGCGGTCGAGCCCCTCGTACCGGTCGGAGAGGCCGTCGACGATCAGCACACGGCTCCGGTCCACCCCGCTCAGGAGGGCGGCGGACGGGTTGTTCTGCCAGCCGAGCATGACCCAGGTGGCGCCGGGGTGCGCGGTGTCCAGGGCCTCCTGCACGGCCTCCGCCGCCCGCGCGACGTCGACCGGTCCGGGGGTGCCGCCCTCGTGCAGCAGGTCCATCTTGAACATGGCGGTGTCACCGAACCGCTGCCGCTGCACCTGGTAGTAGGCGGCGGCCAGTTCACCGAAGACGGGTCCCGTCGGATCCAGCCAGTCGGGCCGGGCGAACCCGACCCACTTGCCCTGCGGGACGGTGACCGCCCCCGGGTTCCGCTCGGCGAACCCGGGCGGCACCGTGCCGAAGAAGCCCGGGAGCACCGGGGTCATCCCCAGGGAGCGCAGGTGTTCCGTGATCCGGCTGCCCAGTGCCGCGCGCGCCTCGATCAGCCGCTCGGACACCGGACCCCCGAAGCCCGACATGTTCTGCAGCAGCCACCAGGCCTGATGCGCGGGGCCGGGGATCCACGCCCGGAGCTCCTCCGTGGCATAGCCGAACCCCTGGAGCGCCCGGTAGTAGGGGTATTCGGCCCCGGTCGGCACGAAGACCTCGTTCACGCCGTGCAGCGCCATCAGATCGATGTCGCGCTGGTACGAGGCGAAGTCACGGTACGCGCCGGAGTACCCCTCGTCCGTGTCGTTCAGGGCGTAGCGGTGGGGCACGGTCGCCGAACGGGTGATCGTGCCCGGGACCGCGGGGAGCGTGGCCGGCAGCCGGCCGACGCTGTCGCCCGGCCAGCCGATGTCGACCCCGGCGACCCGCTCCAGATACCAGCCCACTCCGGTGAGCAGCGTCGCCGGCGAGGTGCCCCGCACCTGGATCGCGCCCGCTCCGCCGGAGAGCGCGAAGGAGTCCCCGGAGCCGGGCTCCCCGACGGGGACCAGGGTGAACTGCGCGGCCCGGTCCGGCAGCAGCCGCTCCAGGGCCGCCCGGGCGGGCCCCGGGTCGAAGGCGGGCACGGCGGCGGAGGCGCTCCCCGGCCGGGCCGGCACCCCGGGCGCGGCGGCGGTCACGGCGGCGAGCACCACGACGAGGAAGGTGTCGCGGCAACGACGGATCAGGCGGCTGCCCATCAGGCTCCCTGCTCGAACAGGACGACGGCGTAGGGCTCCACTCTCCGCCGCCCCGCACCCGCGGCCGCGCAAGCGGAGCCGGGGAACCCGCGGCGCTCATCCGTGCGGGTGCGCGCGTTCGCGTCGGGGCGCGAGCGACGCCGGGTCCCGTGGGGCGGCCTCCCCCCGGCAGGCCCGCGGCCGGTAGGTCCCGAGGGGAGCGCGGTGTACCTGACGGACACCTCGGCCTGGCAGACTTCGCCCCTCACGGTGTCCCGTCCTCACGACTCCTGGAGGCCCCATGGCGCAACGGCCCGGTCATCCGTCCCGCACGCGCGGGTACGTCCCCCGGCCGAAGGGCTGGCGCGCGACCGGAAGGGCCGCGCGATGACCCTGTGCCCCACCCGCCGTGCCGATCCGACCGGGCTCCTCGTCCGCAGCGCGCCCGCCGCGCCCACCGCCGCCGTGCTGCTGCTCCACGGCGGCCGCGCCGAGGGGCCCGAGCCGCCGCCCGCCCTCAACCTGCCGGCGCTCCGGATGCGCCCCTTCGTCGGCGCGGTGACGCGGGCCGTCCGGGGCCGGGGGGTCCTGGTGGCCGAGGTGCGCTACCGCCACCGCGGCTGGAACGGCGAGCGCGCGGACGCCGCCCGGGACGCCTCGACCGCCCTCGCGCGGCTCCGGGAGCGGGTCGGGGCCGTGCCCGTCGTGCTCCTCGGCCACTCCATGGGCGGCCGGGCCGCCCTCCGCGTGGCGGGCGACCCCGCCGTGCGCGGGGTGGTCGCGCTCGCGCCGTGGTGTCCCGCCGACGAGCCCGTGGACCACCTCGGCGGCCGGCGCCTCTACCTCCTCCACGACGAGACGGACCGGGTCACCTCGGCCCGCCAGTCCTGGGAGTTCGTCCGCCGGGCCAGGGAGGCGGGCGCCGACGCGGCGGGCATCCCGATGCCGACGGGCGGCCACGCCATGCTCCGGGGCGCGGACCTCTGGCACCGGCGCGCGGCCGAACTCACCGCGGCGCTGCTGTCGCACGGCTGAGACCGGCCGGGATCAGCCGCGGGCGTCCGGAGGTGCGAGCAGCGGCGTACAGGCGGCACGGGTGGCCGCGTGCACGGCGCGGGCGAGCCGCGCGCCCCACAGGGAGCGCGGCCCGGCGAACGACTCGCCGGGAGTGCCCGCGCCCGGCACGGGCGCGGCCACGCAGACCGCGTCCGTCGGTGTGCCGGAGGCGTCGGCGCCCAGTTCGACCAGGGCCTGCACCTTGGCCTCGGTGGCCGTGGCGACCGCGTTCACGAGCGCCGCGTCCGTCAGCGGGACCGGCAGCGACACGATGATGTTGATCGTTCCGGGCCGAGGGGCCGCGACGCCGCCGGCTCCCGGAGCGGCGGCCCAGCCCCGTACACCGATCCCGGCGGTGACGACGGCCTGCGCGCCGCCGTCCTCCGCGTGACGCCGGTCCGCGACCGACGCGGCCGTCATGAGCCCCACGCCCGGGCCTGCCAGCCCCGCTCCGGAGGCCAGCTCACGGAGGTGGGCGACCGGGTCGAGGCGGGCGTAGCCCGGCGGGACCTGTGCGTTGACGACCCAGTGCCGTTCCCCGATGCCTCCGCCGAGGACGGCGCTCGACACCATGCGGACGCCCGGGCCCGGGGCCCACACGAGGAGCGGCCACTCCCGGCCCTGTTCCGCATGGCCGAGGAGGGCGGCGTCGGCGAGCGAGGGGCCGGTGAGGAGGGTTCGCGGAAGCACCCCGCACCCTAACGCGGGGCCTGGGGGCGCCCCCGGCCGACCCCGGCGGGCGGTCCGCGCGCCGGGGCCGGCGGACCGCCCCGCCGCCCGTCTCAGCGGGCGTCGGGCCGGGACTCCAGGCCGAGTACGGCCGTCAGGGCGGCCCTCAGCTCCGATTCCGGATCCTCCGACGTCCCCTCGGACCGCCAGGCGACGAAACCGTCCGGGCGGACGAGCACCGCACCGTTCGCCGTGACGCCATGGGCCTCCGCCCAGTCCTCGCCGCCCGCGGGGGAGAGGTCCGCGTCCGGCCCGTCGCCGATCCGGTACGACACGAGGGGCACCGCGAGGCGCTCGGCGACGCGCGCCGCCGCCGTGTGCCAGCCGCCGACGGCCCCGGCCGAGGTCAGCAGCACCGGAGACGCCTCGTACAGGTCCAGGGTGGAGATCCGCTCACCCGCCCGGTCCAGCCACAGGTGCGGCGCGCGGCTGCCGGGCTCACCCGTCAGACGGAGCCCGTCCGGCACCACCGGCACCGCCGGGTCCGCGCCCAGGACCGCGCCGCGCGGATAGCGGTAACCCAGCGCGACGTTGAGGATCCCGCCCCGCTTCCCGCCCGCTCCCGGCCCGGGGGCGTACCCCGGGTGGCTGTGCTCGACCGAACGCGAGGAGGCACGGGCGCTCGTCGCCTCCGCGACCGGCCGGCGCTCCGCGTCGTAGGACGCGAGCAGATCGGGCCCGGCCCAGCCGCCCAGCACCGCCGCGAGCTTCCAGGCGAGGTTGTGCGCGTCCTGGATGCCGGTGTTGGAGCCGAAGGCACCCGTGGGCGGCATCTCGTGGGCCGAGTCGCCCGCGAGGAACACCCGCCCGGCCGCGTACCGTTCGGCGATCCGCTCGGCCGCGTGCCACGGGGCCCGGCCCGTGACCTCCACGTGCAGATCCGGCACGCCCACGGCGCGCCGGATGTGCTCCCTGCACCGCTCGTCGGTGAACTCCTCCAGCGTCTCGCCCTGTTCGGGGTGCCAGGGGGCGTGGAACACCCACCGCTCGGCGTTGTCCACCGGCAGGAGGGCCCCGTCCCCCTCCGGGGTCGTGAGGTAGCAGACGATGAAGCGCCGGTCGCCGACGACCGCCGCCAGATCACGCGACTCGAACGTGATGCTCACGTTGTGGAACAGGTCGCCCGGGCCGGTCTGCCCGATCCCGAGCTCCTCACGGACGGGGCTGCGGGGGCCGTCCGCCGCGACGAGGTAGTCCGCCCGGATGGTGGTGTGCTCACCGGTCTCCCGGCTCTTGACCCGCGCGGTCACCCCCTCGGCGTCCTGCTCGAACGACATCAGCTCGGTCGAGTACCGCAGATCCCCGCCCAGCTCGCGGGCGCGCTCCAGCAGCACCGGTTCCAGGTCGTTCTGGCTGCACAGGCACCATTCGGCGGGGCTGAACCGCGCGAGGCCACCGCCGGGGTCGATCTCCCGGAACAGCCACTCGCCGGCGTCACCCGCCAGGCTCGGCGCCTGGAAGATCCCGTTGTTCGCCGACAGGACCTTCGCGGCCTCGTGGATCCGCTGCCGGAGTCCGGCCCCGCGGAACACCTCCATGGTCCGGACGTTGTTCCCGCGGCCGCGCGGGTGGATCGAGGTGCCTGCATGGCGCTCGACGAGCGTGTACGGCACGCCGAGACGGCCCAGGAAGAGCGAGGTGGACAGGCCCACGAGGGAGCCGCCCACGATGAGGACGGGCGTGCGGTGTCCGATCTCACCGTCCGCTTCGCTTCGGTTCATCGATGGCCTCCAGCGTCACCGGTGACGCGGGTCGGGGATGGGATGCACATGCCTGCCCTCCCGAGCCCCGGACCCTGCGCGGAGGGCACCCGAATGACGCACGGTTCACTCATCCGCTCCGTGGGGCTCGCGTAGAACGTGCGCCCGAGCCAACGTTCGGTACATGACGACCCCGGCCATCGGAGCCAGGCGGTCCCTCCCCGTACTCGCAGAACGAGAAGAGGTGCGCCGTATGACCACGGCACGCATATCGCAGTCGGTGTTCGACGGGTCCAGGCTGCGGGTGATCCTGCTGCTCGACCTGTACGACGGAGCCCAGCAGCAGTTCCTCGAAGCGTACGAAGTCATGCGCAAGCAGGTGGCCGGCGTCCCCGGCCACATCAGCGACCAGCTCTGCCAGTCCATCGAGAACCCCTCGCAGTGGCTCATCACCAGCGAATGGGAGAGCGCCCCGCCCTTCCTCGCCTGGGTGAACAGCGAGGAACACGTCGAGATGGTCAAGCCCATGCACAGCTGCGTCCGGGACACCCGGTCCATGCGCTACAGCATCCTCCGGGAGACCGGCGCACAGCGGCCCCTCACGCCGGAGACGGCCGCGGGCGAGGAAGTGGCGGCCCGCGTGGGCGACGGAGTGACCCGCCACGCGCTCACCTTCACCGTCAAGCCCGGCTCGGAGTCCAAGGTCGCGGAGCTGCTGGCCGGCTACGAGTCGCCCGCGGCCCAGGTCGACGAGAACACCCGGCTGCGCCGCACCTCCCTGTTCATGCACGGCAACCGGGTCGTGCGGGCCGTCGAGGTGGAGGGCGACCTCCTGTCCGCGCTGCGGCACGTCGCCCGGCAGCCCGGGGTGCGGGCCGTCGAGGAGGCCATCAACCCCTACCTGGAGCAGGACCGGGACCTCACCGACCCCGAGTCGGCCCGCGTCTTCTTCACCCGGGCGGCCCTGCCGGCCGTGCACCACGTGGTCTCCGCCCGCCCCGAGCCGGCCGACCTGCGGCGCCACGCCCTGTACTACCCGGCCGTGGAAGGACGCGGTTCGGACCTGGCCCGGCTCCTCGCCGAGCAGGACGCGGAGGCCGCGGTCGACCCCGACAGCCCCGTGTACGGCAGCACCGTCTTCCAGCGCGACGACGTCGTGGTGCGCCTGGTCGACGTCGAGGGCGACCTCGATCTCGACCCCGTCGCCGCCCTCGGCGTCAAGGGCGCCGGGAAGGCGCGGGCGCTGGAGCGTCTCCTCGACGGGGCCGCGATCGGCGTGGAGGGGTCGCTGGAGACCGGGCGCAACCTCAACCGGCTCCTGTCGCACGCCGACATGCTGCCCGTCACCGATCGCCGCGCGGCCGACTCCTGAGAGGACGGCTCCGGGGCCACCGGCCCGACCGCTCGCGAGAGCCCGGTGCACACCGGGCCACCGGCACCGACCGTCCGTCACATCTCATCGCAACACTCGGAGGTATCAACCATGCTCGAGCAGACTCGGCTCATCGTGAACCTGAGCGACACGGAGCCCAACCGCAGACGCGGGGGTGACGTGCGGGCCATGCTCACGCCCGCCACGGTGAAATCGACCAGCGGCTTCATGGGGATGGCCATCGCCCAGCCGGGCGAGCGCATCGCCGAGCACTACCACCCGTACTCCGAGGAGTTCGTGTACGTCGTCTCGGGCCGCTTCGAAGTGGACCTGGACGGCGAGACCCACCCGCTCGCGCCCGACCAGGGCCTCCTGATCCCCATCGGCGTCCGGCACCGCTTCCGCAACGTCGGCGACGTGGAGGCCCGCATGGTCTTCCATCTGGGGCCGCTCGCCCCGCACCCGAGCCTCGGCCACGTCGACACCGAGGAGGCCGTCGAGGGGGCGCTCGAGTGACCCGGCGCGTGGCCGTCACCGGCATCGGCGTGGTCGCCCCGGGCGGCGCCGGAACGGCGGCGTTCTGGGACCTCCTCACCCAGGGGCGTACGGCGACCCGCGGCATCACCCTGTTCGACCCCGCCGGCCTGCGCTCCCGCATAGCCGCCGAGTGCGACTTCGACCCGTACGCCCACGGTCTGCCGCCCGACCTGATCCAACACGCGGACAGGTACGTCCAGTTCGCCGCCGTCGCCGCAGGAGAAGCCGTACGCGACTCCGGACTCGACACCGCCAACGAGGACCCCTGGCGCATCGGCGTCAGCCTCGGCAGCGCCGTCGGCGGCACCACCCGTCTGGAGCACGACTACGTCCTGGTCAGCGGGCGCGGACAGCGGTGGGACGTGGACCACCGCGCGGCCGACCCCAAGCTGCACCTCGCGTTCTCGCCGAGCACGCTCGCCGCGGTGGTCGCCGAGCAGTTCGGGGCGCACGGCCCGGTGCAGACGGTCTCCACCGGCTGCACCTCCGGCCTCGACGCCGTCGGCTATGCCTTCCACACCATCGAGGAGGGCCGGGCGGACGTCGTCATAGCGGGGGCGTCGGACTCGCCGATCTCCCCGATCACCATGGCCTGCTTCGACGCCATCAAGGCCACGTCCCCCGACAACGACGACCCCGAGCACGCCTCCAAACCCTTCGACAACCGCCGCAACGGCTTCGTCATGGGAGAGGGCGCGGCCGTGCTCGTCCTGGAGGAGTACGAGCACGCCAGGGCCCGGGGCGCACACATCTACTGCGAGATCAGCGGCTACGCCACCTACGGGAACGCGTACCACATGACCGGTCTGACCGGCGAAGGCCTCGAAATGGCCCGGGCGATCGACACCGCGCTCGACCAGGCCAGACTCGACCCCACGTCGATCGACTACGTCAACGCGCACGGCTCGGGCACCCGCCAGAACGACCGGCACGAGACCGCCGCCGTCAAGCGGTCCCTGGGCTCCCACGCGTACGACACGCCCATGAGCTCCATCAAATCCATGGTGGGCCACTCGCTCGGCGCGATCGGCGCGATAGAGGTCGCCGCCTGCGTGCTCGCCCTGCAGCACCAGGTGGTGCCCCCGACGGCCAACTACGAGATCCCCGACCCCGAGTGCGACCTGGACTACGTGCCGCGCACCGCCCGCCCCCGGAAGCTGAGGAACGTGCTCTCCGTCGGCAGCGGCTTCGGAGGCTTCCAGTCCGCCGTGCTCCTGACCGGGCCGGGCGGGAGGACACGATGAGCACACAGCGGCCACCGCGGGCGGTCGTCACCGGCATCGGTGTGATCGCCCCCAACGGACTGCGTTCCGACGCGTACTGGAAGTCCGTCCGGGAAGGCCTCGGCGTTCTCGACCGGATCACCCGCGAGGGCTGTGAACACCTGCCCCTCAAGGTCGCCGGCCAGGTCGAGGGCTTCGACGCCTCCGCCCTGATCGACGAGCGCTTCCTCGTCCAGACCGACCGGTTCACCCACTACGCCATGGCGGCGGCCTCGCTCGCCCTCGACGAGGCCGGCCTCGGCCACGACGAAGGACCCGAGGAGCCCTTCTCCATCGGCGTCGTCACCGCCGCCGGCTCGGGCGGCGGCGAGTTCGGCCAGCGCGAGCTGCAGAAGCTCTGGGGACAGGGCTCCAAGTTCGTCGGCCCGTACCAGTCCATCGCCTGGTTCTACGCCGCGAGCACCGGCCAGATCTCCATCCGGCACGGCTTCAAGGGCCCGTGCGGGGTGGTCGCGAGCGACGAGGCCGGCGGCCTCGACTCCCTCGCCCACGCCGCCCGCGCCGTCCGGCGGGGGACCGGCGCGGTCGTCGTCGGAGCCGCGGAGGCGCCCCTCGCCCCGTACTCGATGGTGTGCCAGCTCGGCTACCCCGAGCTCAGCACCGTCGACGACCCGGACCGGGCCTACCGTCCCTTCACGGCGAAGGCCTGCGGCTTCGTCCCCGCCGAGGGCGGCGCCATGCTCGTCGTCGAGGACGAGACCCACGCCCTCGACCGGGGCGCGACCGTGAGGGCCACGATCGCCGGCCACGGTGCCACCTTCACCGGTGCGTCCCGCTGGGCGGAGTCCCGGGAGGGGCTCGCCCGCGCCATCCGGGTCGCCCTCGACGAGGCCGGCTGCGCCCCGGAGGAGATCGACGTCGTCTTCCCCGACGCCCTCGGCGTACCGGAGGCGGACCGCGCCGAGGCCCTGGCGATCGCGGACGCCCTGGGCGCGCACGCCACGCGCGTCCCCGTGACGGCGCCCAAGACCGGCTACGGCCGGGCCTACTGCGGGGCACCCGTCCTGGACACCGCGGCCGCCGTGTTCGCCATGGAACACGGCCTGGTGCCCCCCACACCCAACGTGTTCGACATCGACTGCGACCTCGACGTGGTCATGTCCGCAGCCCGGCCCGCCGAGCTGCGCACGGCTCTCGTCCTCAGCAGGGGACTCATGGGATCCAACGCGGCGCTCGTCGTGCGCCGCGGTGGCGAACTCGCCCGGTAGCTCCGGGCGAGGAAGGAGAAACGAAGATGATCACCACCGAACTCACCTTCGGCGAACTGGCCACGCTGATCAAGCAGTCGGCCGGCGTGACCGTCGACCCCACCCAGCTCGAAGAGGCCCCCGAGACCCCCTTCAGCGGCCTCGGCGTCGACTCGCTCGGCCTGCTCGGCATCGTCGGCGAGCTGGAGAACCAGCACGGCGTGGCGCTGCCCACCGACGCCGAACGCTGCAAGACACCGGCCGAGTTCATCACCCTCGTCAACAACGTCCTCACAGGAGTCTGACGTGTCCGGACACACCGACAACAGCATCACCATCCACGCCCCCCTCGATCTGGTCTGGGACATGACCAACGACATCGAGAACTGGCCGCAGCTCTTCAGCGAGTACGCCTCCGTCGAGGTCCTCGAACGGAAGGGCGACACCACCAGGTTCCGCCTGACCATGCACCCGGACGAGAACGGGAAGGTCTGGAGCTGGGTGTCGGAGCGCACCATGGACCGGGTGAACCGGAAGGTGCGCGCCCGCCGCGTCGAGACCGGCCCGTTCGCGCACATGAACATCGCCTGGGAGTACACGGAGATGCCCGGCGGCGTCCAGATGCGGTGGATCCAGGACTTCGCCATGAAGCCCGACGCCCCCGTCGACGACGCGTGGATGACGGACAACATCAACCGCAACTCCCGCACCCAGATGGCCCTCATCCGGGACCGTCTCGTCCTGGCCGCGCGCGAGGGCCGGAGCGCTCCGGTCACGCGGGCCTGACGGGCACTCCCAGAAAGGAAATCGATGCACCACGCACTGATCGTCGCCCGTATGGCGCCCGGTTCGGCGCCCGCGATCGCGGACGTGTTCGCCGACTCCGACCGCGGCGAACTGCCGCACCTGGTCGGGGTCGCCCGGCGCAGCCTGTTCCAGTTCGGCGACGTCTACCTGCACCTGATCGAGTCCGAGCAGGACCCGGCGCCGCACGTCGCCAGGCTGGCCGGACACCCCGAGTTCCGCGGCGTCAGCGAGCGTCTCTCGGCGTACGTCAGCGCGTACGACCCGACGACCTGGCGCAGCCCCAAGGACGCCATGGCGCACTGCTTCTACCGCTGGGAGCGTGACGCCGGCTCCTGAGCCGGGAACCCGGTGAAACCCGAGGCCGCCCGCCCCGCGAAAGTCGCGGAGCGGGCGGCCTGAGTTTTCCTCCGGGGTCCGGATCAGCCGGGCACGGTGCACTCGAAGGCGTGGAGGTACGCGTTGACCGGGCGGATCTCGCCGATGACGAGCCCGGCGTCCGTGAGCCGCTCCACCATGCTCTGGCGGGTGTGCTTCGCGCCGCCGACGTTGAGCAGCAGCAGGAGGTCCATGGCCGTCGTGAACCTCATCGAGGGGGTGTCGTCCACGAGGTTCTCGATGACGACGACGCGGGCGCCGGGATTCGCGGACTTCCGGACGTTCGCCAGGCACCTGCGGGTGCTGTCGTCGTCCCACTCCAGGATGTTCTTGATGACGTACACGTCGGCCCGGACCGGGATGGACTCGCGGCAGTCGCCGGGCTCGATCCGGACCCGGGAGGCCAGCGAACCGCCCTCCCGCAGCCGCGGATCGGCGTTGCCGACCACCGCCGGCAGGTCGAGCAGTGTGCCGTGCAGCGTGGGGTGCTTCTCCAGGAGGCTCGCCAGGACGTGGCCCTGTCCGCCGCCGATGTCCGCGACCGAGGACGCGCCGCGCAGATCGAGGAGTTCGGCGACGTCCTCGGCGGACTGCCTGCTCGACGTGGTCATCGCCCGGTTGAAGACGTACGCGGACTCGGGCGCCTCCTCGTTGAGGTATGAGAAGAACTCCCGCTCGTACACGTCCTCGAAGACGTTGCGGCCGGAGCGGACGGCCTCGTCGAGCTTGGGCCACACGTCCCACGTCCAGGGCTCGGTGCACCACAGCGCGATGTAGCGCAGGCTGTGTGGGTCGTCCTCGCGCAGCAGCCGGGACATCTCCGTGTGGGCGAAGGTGCCGTCGGGCTGCTCGGCGAAGACGCCCTGGCAGGCCAGGGCGCGCAACAGCCGCCGCAGGGTGCGCGGTTCGGTCTTCACCGCGGCCGCGAGGTCCTCCGCGGTCATGGACGTGTCTCCCAGCGCGTCGGCCACGCCGAGGCGGGCGGCCGCACGCACGGCGGCGGCGCACGCCGCGCCGAAGACGAGTTCTCTCAGCCGCATCGGCGGTGGGGGAGCGGAATCGACGGTCGTCATCTGTTTCGCCTTGCCTTTGCTGTCATTCCGTACGAGTGGGGGAGTCGGAGCGGGAGGTCAGCACATGCCCGCGGGCTCGGAGACGCCGCAGGTGTTGTGGCGGAAGGTGTTGGTCGTGCCGATGTCCCGGTTCGCCAGGTCGGCGGTGCCGTTGCGCAGCACCACGTTGTCGTGGATCTCGATCCGTTCGTTGGGGACGCCGACGAAGCTCTTGAAGAGCACGATGCCGCCGGACAGCGGCGAGTTGCCCACGTTGTCCTCGACCCGGTTGTGCGCGACGACCGTGTCCTCGGCGCCGGTGACCACGATGCCCGAGCCCTGGAGGGCGGGCAGGCGCGGGGTCTTCGGGCACGACTTGTTGTTCTCGTGGATGTCGTTCTGGCGAACGGTCATCGCCCCGGCGCGCGGCGTGGACTCGTCGCCCACGACGAACACGGCGGCGCAGTTGCCGGTCGCCTCGTTGTGGTCGACGGTCAGGTTCCGCAGGCGCCGGACCGTGATGCCGATCCGGTTGCCGGAGACGCGGTTGCCGCTGACGACCGTGCCGTGGGTGTCGGTGGCTCCTCCTTCCTCGGTGACGGTGTTGGCGAGGAACAGGCCCGCGTCCCCGTTGCCCCGGGCGGTGTTGTGGCGCAGCACGGCGCGTACGGAGCGCTCCTGGGCGATGCCCCAGGTGCCGTTGGACTCGGCGGTGACCCGCCGGACCTCCAGGCGGTCGGTCCACTTGGCCCACAGACCGTTCTTGGCGAAGCCGCGGAGGGTCAGCGAGCGCACGGTCACGCCCTCGACGGGACGGGCCTCGGTGCCGGTCACACAGATGCCGTTGCCGGCCTGCGCGCACGTGTCGGCGCCTGGGGTGGCGGCGGGCACGATGACGGTGGGGAAGACGGTCGAACCCCGGAGTGTGAGGTGCGACGTGGTGATGCGGACGCTCTCGTGGTACGTGCCGGGGGCGAGGCTGATCGTGTCGCCGGGGCGCGCGGAGTCCACGGCCTTCTGGATCGATTCGCCCGGCTTCACCCGGTGCACCGACCCGTGGCCGACCGAGGGCGCGGCGGCGCCGAGCCCCGAGGCCGTGAGGGTCGCGGTGCACGCGAGGAGGGCGATCTGTCGTTTCGTCATATCGCGAAGTTATGAGCGCCCGTTCCGGCTCGCCACCGCTGATCCCCCGGGTGGGCCGGGGCCGGGCGGGCGCCCCGGTCGGCGGCCGTACGGGCGCTGGTCCGTTCGCGTGCGGGGCAGGATCACCCGGGGGGCGGTACGTCCACGGCGGTGACCTGCTGTGACGGCTCCGGGCGGGCCCGGCCGTGCGGCCGACCGGAGGACGGCCGAACGCGCTCCCCGTGTTGCGGGGCGCGCGCAGCGGCCTTTGCCTCGTGCACGGAGCACAGCACAGGTGCCGCGCTACGGAGCCGGCCGGAAAGCTCCACCGAAGGAGAGAAGCATGCGTCGCGTACGCACCGGTCTACAGGTCAGTCTGATCGTCGGCGCCGTCGTCCTGTCCGCCCCCACGGCACTCGCAGCCCCCGGGGACCAGGATGTCCGGATCACTCCGCTGAACGCGGCTCCCGGAACCACCGTCACGGTCACCACCACCGCCTGCGGCAAGGAGACCTACGGCAAGGGCGAGTCGGAGGCGGGCGGCAAGTTCCATCTGCTGCCGGGCAACCGGCAGGGGGTCCTGGTGGGCGAGTTCGTGGTGCCCGACGGCGCCAGGTCCGGCACGGACACGGTCACCCTGAAGTGCCCGCCGAGGATCAAGCAGACCGTCACGTACCGCATCTCCGGCCGGCCCCACGGCGGCGTCGAGGCCGGCTTCGGCTGGGCCGCGGGTGCCGCGGGCCGGGCCGGGACCGTCGCGGCGGCCGGTGCCGCCGGGTCCGTCGCGACGGCCGCGGAGCCGGCGGCCGACTCGACGAGCACCCCGCTCACGGCGGGCGGCCTGCTGCTCGCCGGCGCCCTCGCGGGCGGCGCGGTCCACCTCCGCCGCCGTGCGCGGCGCGCCCGCGCCGCGGCCTGACGGCCGCCCGGCCCGGAGTCGTTTCCGCCCTCGATCCTCGTCGCTCGCCTGTGACGGGGATCGAGGGCGGATTCATAGGTACAGACGCCAGAACGTGATCGGTCCCGCGCATTTTCGTTCGGCGAATGGTCGTTTTATAGACGGGGATTGACCGCTGGAGGCTGTCCTTCCAGCAAGGTCACATGGCGAACCCGAACTGACTATGCTCCCCGATGTGTTGCGCCGTGCTCACAGCGAGTCACCGCCGCGCAATGCATCACCTCAGTCCGTTCATTTCAGACGGTTTAGGGACCCCCTGATGGTTCGTGCAGGTTCAATTCCCAGATCCCGGCCGGCCTCGGTCGCCCGGGTATGGCTCCTCCCGCCCGGAGTTCTGGCCGTAGCCTCCGTCATAGCGTTGCTCGTCACTCCCGCGCAGATACGGACACCGGTCGCCTGGTGCGGACTTGCCGCGGTCCTCCTGACGGTCGCCACCTCGGCCATCGCCGCGCGCCGAACACGCGCGGCGGAAGCCGACCGGCACACCCGGGCGAGGGTCGAGGCGGCGGAGCAGCACGCCCAGCGCGAGGCCGCGCTCCTCGGACGCCTGAAAGACCAGCGCGCCACCGTCCTCTGGCTCGCCGAGGAACTCCTCCCCGCAGCCGTCGCCCGGCTCCAGAAGGGCACCCCCTCCTCGGAGGTCATCAACGCCGTCGCCTTCGGGAAGCACCTCGACCCGGACTACACCGAGGCGCTCAGGGCGGCCCTGCGGACCTCCCTGGAGGCCGTGGAGGCCGAGGAGCACACCCGCGACGCCTCCCAGCGTGCCCTCGTGGCGGTCGCGCGCCGGGTCCAGGCGATCGTGCACCAGCTCACCAAGGACCTCCACGCCATGCAGATCCTGCACGGCAACGACCTCGTGGTCTCCCGCGGGCTGCAGAACGTCGACCACCGCAACGCCCTGATCGGCCGCCTCGCGGCCAGCATCGCGGTCCTCGGCGACGCCCGGCCCGGGCGCCAGTGGTCCAAGGCGATCCCCCTCTACGACATCCTGCGCGGGGCCATGTCCCGCATCGTGGACTACCCCCGGGTGAAGCTGCAGTCGGTGGCCGAGGTCGCGGTGACCGGCCCCGGCGCCGAGCCGCTGATGCACCTCCTCGCCGAACTCCTCGACAACGCCACGACGTTCTCGCCGCCGCACACCCCGGTCGAGGTGACCGCGAGCGAGGTCCCCTCCGGCATCGCGATCGAGATCGAGGACCGCGGGGTCGGCCTCACCGAAGAGGTCAGGCAGCGCGTCGAACGCGTCATGGCCCAGTCGCAGACCGGCATCAACCTGTCGGGCCTGGGCGAGCTCACGCAGATCGGCCTCCCGGTCGTCAGCCGGCTGGCCCGCGAGCACGGCTGCCAGGTCGACCTGCGCACCTCCGCCTACGGAGGCGTACGGGCCGTGGTGCTCGTCCCCGGCCGTCTGATCACCACCGTGCCCCAGGGCTCCCTGCTGACCCCGGAGATCCTCCGGAAGCGCCGTGCGGGCGGCCCCCTCCTGCCCCGGCCCACCCCGGCGCCCGACGCCGGCACGGACTCCGTCGAGGTCAGGAAGACCGCCAACGGACTTCCGCAACGACGACGGGAGTCCCCCTCGCCCGTGCTCCCGCAGCGACGACGCGAGTCGCCGGTGCCGACGCCGATCCTCCAGACGGGGCCCGCGCCCGCCGATCCGGCGGCCTCCCCGGCCACCTCCCGCCAGCCGGGACTGATGTGGGAGGCGTTCAACGGCACCAAGAGCGACGACGACAGAGCGGTCGCCGACCCTTCCCCTTCCCCCAGCGAGCCGTCAGATGAGGACGAGTAACATGCAGCCACTGCCGAACATGGACTGGATGCTCACGGACCTGGTGAGCAGCGTCCCGTATGTGCGACACGTGGTCGTCCTGTCGTCGGACGGCCTGTGCATCGGGCAGGCGAACACGGCCCCCGACACCGCCGACGCGATCGCCGCCGCCTGCTCCGGCATCCAGAGCCTGGCGCGGGCCATCGCGCAGATGTTCCCGCAGGGGGACGGATCGACGCACATGGTCGGGATCGAGGCCGACGGCGGCTACTTCTCCCTGATGGCGGCCGGCCCCGGGGCCTACCTCGCGGTCCTCGCCGACCCCGAGGTGGACGCCGGACTCCTGGGCAACCGCATGCGCACGCTGGTGATCCGCATCGGCCAGCACATGACCAGCCCGCCCCGTGAGGACGTCGGGCAGGCGATGTGACATCGGAGAACCAGGGCCCCTGGCGTGAAGGCACACCCGTTCCGCTCTATGTCGTTACCGGAGGCTCGGACCTCGCGGCCGGGAACTTCAACCTGGTCACCCTCATCGCGACGAGGTCCGAGCCCGACCCCGCCATGCAGCCCGAGCAATCGGCCATCCTCACCCTGTGCACGTACCCGCTCTCGGTGGCCGAGGTCTCCGCGTACCTCAGCCTTCCCTTCAGCGTCGTCACCGTGCTGCTCGCCCAACTCGTCGAGGAGGAGCGGGTCGAGGCCATCGCGCCCGTACCCGTGGCGGCCTATCCCGAACGCGGCCTACTGGAGGCGGTGATCCATGGACTACGCAAACTCTGACGTACTCGAGGCCGGCCGGCGCGACACCGCCCTGCCGCTGCCGCACGGTGCCAGAGGAGTCAAGGTCGTGGTCGTCGGCGGCTTCGGCGTCGGCAAGACGACCATGGTCGGGTCGGTGAGCGAGATCCCACCCCTGACCACCGAGGAGACCATGACGCAGGCGGGCGTCGGCATCGACGACAACCCCGGCGCCAAAGGCAAGAAGACCACCACCGTCGCGCTGGACTTCGGCCGGATCAGCATCAATCAGGAGCTGATCCTCTATCTGTTCGGCACGCCCGGACAGGAGCGCTTCTGGTTCCTCTGGAACGGCATCTTCGAAGGCGCGCTCGGCGCCGTCGTCCTCGTCGACACCCGCAGGATCGAGGTCTCCTTCGAGGTCATCACCCGGCTCGAAGACCGCCGCGTCCCGTTCGTCGTGGCCGTCAACGCCTTCCCGGAGGCCCCGCAGTACCCCCTGACAGATCTGCGCACCGCTCTGGCCCTCAGCGAATCCGTGCCCATCGTCACCTGTGACGCACGGGACCGGGCGTCCTGCCGCGACACCCTGCTCGCACTGATGGGCTACCTGCGCACCCTTGCCGCCGCCCAGGAGACCGCATGACCGTCCCACCCACCGAACACGCCACCGCCCAGCCCGGCGCCGTCCCGCCCCCGGGCTGCCCGGCCCACATCGGCGACGGCCCCGGCGGGGCCACCCGGCTCTACGGCCCCGCCGCCGCGACGGACCCGATGGGTCTGTACGAGGCGCTGCGCGCCGCCCACGGCCCGGTGGCGCCCGTCCTGCTCGACGGCGACGTCCGCGCCTGGCTCGTCCTCGGGTACCTGGAGAACCGGGACGTGGCCAGCCGCCCGACCCAGTTCTCCCGCGACCCCCGCGTCTGGCACGGCTGGCGGAGCGGGGAGATCGACCCCGAGACCTCCCCGCTCGTCCCGATGATCGGCTGGCGCCCCGACTGCGTCTGCGCGGACGGCGAGGAGCACCAGCGGCTGCGCGGCGCGGTCACGGCCGGCCTCAGCCAGTTCGACCACCGGGGCGTCCGCCGCCTCATCACCCGCTTCGCCCACCAGCTCATCGACACGTTCTGCGAGAGCGGCGAAGCGGAACTGGTGGAGCGGTTCACCGAGCACCTGCCCATGCTCACCCTCAGCCATCTCCTCGGGATGTCGGACGAGTCGGCCCCCGAGCTCGTGCGCGCGGCCCGTGACCTCTTCAAGGCGACCGAGACCTCGCTCGCCAGCAACGCCTACGTGCTCGAGTGCCTCGAACGGCTCGTCGTCGAGAAGCGCGCCCACCCGGGCCACGACATCGCCTCCGCGCTGATGGCCCACCCGGCGGGGCTGAGCGACGAGGAGGTCCAGCACCACCTGCGGCTGATCCTGCTCGCCGGCTACGAGACGACCGCCAACCTCATGTCCAACGTCATGCGCATGGTCGTCACCGACCCCCGGTTCCGCGGCTCGCTCGCGGGCGGTCAGATGACCCTGCCGGAGGCGGTGGAGCAGGTCCTCTGGGACGAGCCGCCGCTCATGGTGTGCCCCGGCCGCTGGGCCAACGGGGACACCACCCTCGGGGGGCAGCAGATCAAGGCGGGGGACATGCTCCTGCTCGGTCTGGCCGCGGGCAATGTCGACCAGGCGATCCGGCCGGACGCCGACACCCCCGTGCACCACAACCGCGCGCACCTGTCCTTCAGCGCCGGTACGCACGAATGCCCCGGCCAGGACATCGGCCGCATCATCGCCGACGCGGGCATCGACATCCTGCTCACCCGGCTCCCCGACATCGCCCTGGCCATCCCCGAGGAGGACCTCAGCTGGCGTTCCTCCACCTGGGCCCGGCACCTCACGGCCCTGCCCGTGACCTTCGCCCCGCGCCCGCCCCAGGCCGACGACGTCCCGGCCCCGCTCCCGGCCCCGCCGGCCCAGAGCGACGGGAGGCCCGCGGCGCCCCCGCGGCGGGTGACCGACCCGGGGGCGGCGGGGAGGCCCGAGCCCCGGGCCTCGTGGCTGAGGCGCGTCCTGCGATTCCTGCGCGGAAAGTAGCGGGAAGGAGGCGTGCGCCGGGGCGGCCCCGCTGCCCTCACTCCGGGAACGCGACGTCCCCGGAGGCGTAGCGGGGTGCTCCGGTGTACCAGGCGTGGAGGCCGGAGAGGAATCCGCAGGCTCCCCGGAGCCAGCGCTCCAGCTCGGCCCGCTCGTCGCGGTCGAGGCCGGACCGGCGTACGAGCAGCGGGAGTTCGCTCTGTCTCAGGTGCTCGAACTCCCGCAGCCGGGCGTTGACCAGATGGAGTGCGGCGGGTACGGCGGCGCGCAGGGTGATGCCCAGGGAGGTTCCGACGACCAGAACCAGATTGTTGACATCGTTCTCCTCGTGCACTTCCCTTTCGTAGGACGCGATGTCGTTCGCCAGCCCCATGAAATCCATGAAGGCGTCGAGCAGGGCACGGACGGTCCGCGTGTGCCGTATCTGTTCGGGTATTCGCGCGCCGGTGGCCAATTCCACTGAATAGGGGGCGGTATAGGCGGCGAAGCTCTCCCGCCGGAACGGGGCGTAATCGATCAGGTGGGGAATGCGGCCGCTGCGGCTGTTGGCCAGTTCCTCGACTCCCGCGTCGATGTACCGCGCCAGAGCCCGGTTGAACTCCGTGCGCCAGTGCGCCAGTCTCGGCGGGAAGAGGTGCTGCTGCAGATCCGCTATTCCCCGCTCGACGGCGTTCGTCGGCTCGGGCAGCCTGGCCCCGCGCTCGGGCCGCAGGAAGGCGTGCAGCCGGGTGGTGAAGGCCCGGGCTCCGGCGAGGTCGCCGGTCTGCTTGAAGGCGGACGCGAAGTAGTCGTCCCAGGCCAGGGCCCAGATGTTGAAGCGGTGGTTGAGCCGGAGGTCGGAGAGCGAGGCGTCGGGGAGGGTCCAGGCCGTCAGCTGGTCGACGGTCATCGCGTGGAACTTGGCCCGGCTCCAGATCGGGGGGCGGGCCGACGGTCCCGGGTAGCCGTCCAGCATCCCCATGGCGCGCGCCCAGGACTCGTTCTCCTTGTGCAGGGCCGGCAGATGCGGATTCACCCGCAGCGTGTGGGGCATCCACAGCAGGGGCACTTCGACGGCACGCACTGTCATGGGGACCGACCTCCTTCTGTCCTCGACCCGCACCGGTGCGCCGCGAGGCCGGACGCTGCCCGCCCTGCGGCTCTCCAAACCTGCCCGCCACGGACGACTGGAAACCGACAACTGTCCACAGCGGGCGATCAGTTCGGGATCAGCTCGGGATCAGCTCGTGGAAAGAAACGATCCTTCCGAGGCGGGGGGCGGCGCGCTACAGCGGCTGGTCGGGCCAGTCCAGGAGACGGGCGCCGATGACGGCCGTCTGGAGGGCGTAGCGCTGCACGGGATCGCCGGGGTCCGCGCCGGTGAGGCGGTGGATGCGGTCGAGGCGGTAGGTCATGGCCCGCACGCTGAGGCTGAGGGTGCGGGCCGCCTGGGCGGTGACGCAGCCGCTGTCGAAGTACGCCGTGAGCGTGTCCAGGAGGGGCTTCGCACCGCCGCGGGCCTGTCGGAGCGGGCCGAGCACGGTGCGGACGAGGTCGGCCATGGCCTGCCGGTCGCGGGTGAGGACCGGGTAGACGAGGAGGTCGGCGGCGTGCAGGACCGGGTCGCTCAGGTTCATGCGGGCCGCGAGGGAGAGGGCGTTGAGGGCCTCCTCGTAGGAGTGGACGACACCGCCGGCGCCCGGGTGGGGGCGGCCGATGGCGACCTGGCCGCCGCCGGTCGCCGCGTACGCCTGCTTGGCGAAGTGGGTGAGCACCTCGGGCTCGTCGGCGGGCGCGACGCAGATCAGCCGCCCGTCCTTGGTGGTGAGCAGGATCCGGCGGTTGCCGAAGCGGGCGACGAGCGAGGATTCGACGGTGCGGGTGACCGCGTATCCGTCGCTGTACGGCTCCGGGCCCTGGGCGACGGCGACGCTGTGGGCGGGGGACAGGAGGAGCCCGAAGCGTTCGGCCCGTTCGGCCAGCCGGCCGAGATCGCTCCTGCCGTTCAATAGGTCGTCGATGAACTCCCGCCGTGCCGCCTCCTCCTGACGTATCGCCAGGTGCTGGGCCCGTTCGTGCCCCTCGGCGAAGGCGTCCACGGCCTGTTCGACGGCGCTCAGCAGGTGGTCGGCTGCGGACTGCGCCAGGCCGGGGCGCACCCGCTCGGCGGCGCACAGATGGGCCCGGACGAGGGCGCGCAGTCCGATCCCTGCCTCCGCGGCCCGCTCCCCGAGCGAGCCCAGGGCGTCGCGCTCCTCCCGGGTGAGCCTGCGGCGGGTCGCGCACACGCCCGCCAGGATCTCGGCGTACCCCTCCAGGTACTCCTCGACGGGCTCTCTCTCCGACACGTTTCCTCCCCCGTTCCCCGACGCGTCCCTGACGTGTTCCTGACGCGCGGCGATCAAGAGTGACACGCCTGTGGGCAGAGGGAGGAACCGGCATCGGGAAGGGGGCGAACACTGCCGGAAGACGGCAGTGCGCAGCGGGTGATCAAGCCTCAGGATCACAGGGGGTCCGGCGCCGCCAAACGGGGGAGTCGGCGGCACCGGACCCTTGGTCCCCACGGTACAAGCAGCGGGCCGGTACGGGGGCCGGAATCGACCAGAACGGGGCGACCGAAGCGCGCCGCCCGTAGCCGAGCACCGCCGGAACTGGCGGAGAGAGCGAGCGACAGCGTGGCCAGGCCGGTGCACGCGGCGATCGGCGAGAAGCCGATCCGCTGCCAGGTGTGCGACAACGACACGTTCCGCGAGCGGGAGGTGAAGCTGAACAGCACGGGCATGGAGTTCTTCAACATGGCCTGGGCGAACGAGTCGGCGACCGGCCTGATCTGCTGGGCGTGCGGCTACGTCCACCTGTTCGTCAACCGGGACATCAAGCTCTACCGGATACGGGAGTGAGTCCGCCCCCGCGCGGGTTCAGGCGGTGAACGAACCGTGCCGCCCCGCCCCGGCCGCGAAGCGCGCGGCGCCCGAGAGGGTCTCGCCGGCCGACAGGGGCACCATGCCGTGCCGCAGTTCGGCCGCCAGGGCCTCCGGCTCGGGAAGGCCGTGCTGTTCCCGGACGGACAAGCGGTCGTGGCGCAGGCACAGCTGCGGGAACCCGGCGATCTCCCGGGCGAGTTCCTCCGCCGCGGCCCGGGCCCGGCCCTTCGGCACGAGGCGGTTGGCGAGCCCGATCTCGTACGCCTCGGCGGCGGGCACCGGACGGCCCGTGAGGATCAGGTCCATGGCACGGCTCTCGCCGATCAGCCGCGGCAGCCGGACCGTGCCGCCGTCGATCAGGGGCACGCCCCACCGGCGGCAGAACACCCCGAGGACCGCGTCCTCCTCGACCACGCGCAGGTCGCACCAGAGAGCCAGTTCGAGGCCACCGGCCACGGCATGGCCGCTGACGGCCGCGATGACGGGCTTGGTGAGGCGCAGCCGGGTCGGCCCCATCGGTCCGTCGCCGTCGGGCGCCACCCGGTTCCCGCGCTCGGTGCCGACGGCCTTGAGGTCGGCGCCCGCGCAGAACGTGCCGCCCTCGCCCCAGAGCACCGCGACCGCGGCCTCCTCGTCGGCCTCGAACGCGCGGAAGGCGTCGGCCAGTTGCCCGGCCGTCGGGCCGTCCACGGCGTTGCGGGCGGCGGGCCGCGACAGGATCACCGTGGTCACGGGCCCTTCGCGCTCGACGCGGACGCTGTCCCGCTCCGCCGGTGTCGCTGCTGCATCGGTCATGGGGGCATTCTCACGTGGCATCCGGTCCGGCGACCAGACCGGAGGGCGCACCACCGGCCGCCCTCCGCCGGGAGCTCGGCCCGCGGGCGGGGACCAGCCGACGGGCGGGGCTCAGCCGGCGGGCGGAGTGAGGACCACGAAGTCGGCGTTCGACGGGTCGAGGCAGACGGCGAGCCGCCCGACGCCTTCCATGTCCATCGGTCCCATCTGGATGCTGCCGCCGTTCGCGCCGACCTCGGCGACCGTGGCGTCGCAGTCGGCGACGGCGAAGACGGGGTGCCAGTACGGCCGTCCGTTCGCGAGGGAGAGGTCCGCCTCGGACACCTGCATGAGTCCGCCGTGCATGCGCTCCGCGGGAAGCCCGGCGGGGGTGATGAGGCTGTACGTCCCCGCGTCGCCGGGCAGCTCCATGTCGTCGTACCACCAGCCGAGCACGGCGCCGTAGAACTCCTTCGCGGCCGCCGCGTCGCTCGTGTACAGCTCGGTCCAGCTCAGCGAGACCGGCTCGTCCACCAGCTCCGCGCCCTTGATGTCGCCCGGCTGCCAGACGGCGAACTGTCCCCCGAGCGGGTCGCTGTACTGAGCCATCCGGCCCTGCTCGCCGAAGCTCTTCGGCGCCACCCGGACCGTGCCGCCCGCGTTCTCCACCGCCCGGGTCGTCGCGTCCGCGTCGGCGACGGAGTAGTAGATCATCCAGGCCGAGCGCGCGCCCGGCTCGGTCAGCCTGCCGAGCCCGGCGACGACCTTGCCGTCCGACCGGAACATCCCGCCTTCGGCGTCCTGCCCCTCGCCCATGGGCTCGTACTCCCAGCCGAGCACGGCGCGGTAGAAGGCCGCCGCGGCCGGCACGTCGGGGGCCCCGAGGTCGAGCCAGCAGGGGGAGCCGGGCACGAAGGCAGTGGTGAGCATGGTGATTCCCTTTCGCGGATCCAGTACGCCCACCCTGGCACCGGACACCGCCTCCCGCCCTTCGGGGCGCCGCCGCTCGCCATTTCATCCGCCGTACATGGAACCGCGGATCCGCTCCGCCTATTGTCGTGGCCATGGCAGCAGGAACCCTCACTGCGCGCCGCCACGTCGACCAGGGGCACGTGGCGAGCGCCCTGTGTACCGTCGGCCCGGCGCGCTGAACGCGCCCCTTCCCCCCCACGGGATCCCCACCTGGCGCCCCCGCCTGACTCCCGTCTCTTCCCCTTTCCACCGCGGCCCGACGGCACGTCTCCCCGTGCGTCCGGCCGCTGTGTCCCCTTGTGCAGCCGCACTCCAGAGGAATGGACATCATGAGCGAGAACCGACGCCCGCAGGTGAGCCGACGAGGCTTTCTCGGCGGCGCCGCCGCCGTCGCGGCCGCGACCGCCGTACCCGCACTCGGACAGGTCGCCGGCGCAGCCCCCGCCGCTGCCGCGGGCCGGCCGAACATCCTGCTGATCGTCACCGACGACCAGCCCAAGCACACCGAATGGGCCCTGCCCAAGACCGTCGCATGGCTCGCCGACCAGGGCGTGAAGTTCACCAACGGCCACGTCACCACCCCGCTGTGCGCGCCCTCCCGCTCCAGCGTGTTCTCCGGCAATCACGCCCACAACCACGGCGTGCGCAACAACAAGGCCTCGTACGCGCTCGACCAGAGCACCACCGTGCAGAAGTACCTCAAGCAGGCGGGCTACCGCACCGGCCTGTTCGGCAAGTACCTCAACTCCTGGACCCTGGCGGACAACCCGCCGCACTTCGAGGAGTTCGCCCTCCTGCAGCCCGGGTACGTCGACGCCCAGTGGAACGTCAACGGCACCGTCCAGACGATCAACGGCTACACCACGACCATCGTCAAGAACCGCACCCTGAACTTCCTCGACAAGGCCGCCACCGACACCCGGCCCTGGTTCGCCTACGTCACCCCTTACGCCTCCCACGGGCCCCGCACCCCCGAGGCGAAGTACGCCGGCACCCCCGTGCCCGACTGGAACGGCCGCCCCTCGGTCCCCGAGAACGACCGCAGCGACAAGCCGGCGTACATCAAGAACGCCACCGGCACCCTCGCCGACGGCCAGACCATCCGTGCCGAGCAGCTGCGCACCCTGCTCTCCGTCGACGACGCCGTACAGGCGTTCAAGGACAAGCTCCAGGCCCTGGGGCAGCTGGACAACACCCTCGTCATCTACATCGGCGACAACGGCTTCAGCTGGGGGGACCACGGCTGGACCGCCAAGTCGGTGCCCTACCGCCCCGCGCACGAGGTGCCGTTCTACCTCTCCTGGCCGGCCGGCGGGCTCGGCGCGGGAACCCAGGACAACCGCATCGTCGCCAACATCGACATCGCACCGACCATCCTCGACGCGGCCGGCATCACCCCGGGCGCCGCACAGGACGGCCGGTCCCTGCTCACCGGATACAGCCGCGACCACCTCCTGGTGGAGTGGTGGAAGCAGGGCACCGGTACCGGTGGCGCACCCACCTGGTCCTCGTACGTCGCCAAGGACAAGCAGTACACGGAGTACTACGACCTGACGACCGACGTGAACGGCACGGTGTCCGGCACCGGCCAGGTGACCTTCCGTGAGTACTACGACCTGGTGAACGACCCGTACCAGCTGACCAACAAGCTCTACCAGGCCACACCGGCCCAGGAGCAGGCTCTGGGCATTCCCGCCCTCGCGTCGCAGCTCGCCGCCGACCGCGTGGCCTGACCCGCGACACAGCACCGCCGGCCGGCCCCCTGCCACGACGCACGGGGTCGGCCGTCCCCCCTTCCGATTCCACGGGAGTCGTCATGCCCGAATGCTGCACCCCAGGTCACGCCCATCCCTCCGTCATGACCCTGGCCCCGCCCCGGCCTCCGGTCCGCTCCTCCCGGGCGGCCCGGCAGCTGCTCAGCCTGCCCGGAGGGCGCTTCCTCATGGGCACCGACGATCCGGAGGGCTTCCCCGCCGACGCCGAGGGCCCGGTCCGCGAGGCGGCCGTGGAGCCCTTCCGTATCGCGGCCACGACGGTGACGAACGCCCAGTTCGCCACCTTCGTCAAAGCCACGGGACACCTCACCGAAGCCGAGCGCTTCGGCTTCTCCTTCACCTTCGGGGCCTTCCTGGGGGAGGGGGTGGCAGCCGTGTCCCCGCCCGTGCCGGGCGTCCCGTGGTGGCGAACGGTGGAAGGCGCCTCGTGGCGCCACCCCGAGGGCCCCGGCTCCCACGTCACCGACCGGCAGAACCACCCCGTCGTGCACGTCTCCTGGCACGATGCCCAGGCCTACTGCGCCTGGTCGGGCACCCGGCTGCCCACTGAGGCCGAGTGGGAGTACGCGGCACGCGGCGGCCTGGAGCAGCGCCGCTACCCGTGGGGCGACGAGCTCACGTCCGACGGCCGGCCCCTGTGCAACATCTGGCAGGGCGACTTCCCGAACCTTCCCGCGGCCGGCGGGCACGCGGGCACGGTCCCCGTGAAGTCCTTCCGCCCCAACGGCTTCGGCCTCTACAACACGGTCGGCAACGTCTGGGAGTGGTGCGCGGACGGGTTCGCCCCCGGCGAGGAGGCGCGGGCGATGCGCGGCGGCTCCTACCTGTGCCACGACTCCTACTGCAACCGGTACCGGGTGGCGGCCCGCAGCTCCAACACCCCCGACAGCTCGACCGGCAACATCGGCTTCCGGGTGGCCGCCGATCCCGACTAGCGCCCCCGCGGACAGGCGCCCCGCTCAGCCGGAACAGCCGAGCAGCAGGTCCCGCACACATCCGCGCAGCCAGGCGTGCGCCGGGTCGGCGTCGTGGCGCGGATGCCAGGCGAGACCGACCGGCAGGGGCGGCAGGTCGAGGGGGATCTCGAAGGTGACCAGCCCCAGGGGCTCGGCCAAGGAGCGGCTCCGGGCGCTGATCAGGCCGACGAGGTCGGTGTCGCGGAGGACGAACAGCGACGCCGGGTACGTGCCGACGCTCGCGACCACCCGCCGCCGCAGCCCGTGCTCGGCCAGGGCCGTGTCGATCGGACCGTGCAGCCGTCCCCGGCGCGAGACGACCAGATGGTCCGCGTCCGCCGCGAACCTCCGCCGTGTCAGGCGCCCTTGGAGGAGTGGATGCCCCGCCCGGACCACCGCGAGCATGCGGTCGTCCAGGACGTGCTCGGTGTGCACCTCGGGATGCACGGTGTCGATGACACCGATCTCCAGGTCGGCGACGCCCTCCCGCAGCATCGGCGCGTCGATGTGGCTCTCGTTCAGGAACCGCAGCCGCACCTGCGGGGCCTCACGCCCGGCGCGCGCGAGCAGGGCGGGGCCGAGCAGCGCGGGATGGGAGTCCTGGCCGAGCACCGTGAACGTGCGTGCCACGGTACGGAGATCGGTGGGGCCCGAGGCCGCGAACAGCGCCCGGGCCCGCTCCACGACCGCGCCGACCTCCGCCCGCACGGACAGGGCGTACGGCGTCGGCACCATGGCGCGCCCGGCGCGCACCAGGATCGGATCGCCGAGCGCCTTGCGGATCCGGCCCAGGGTGCGGCTGGTGGCGGGCTCGGAGAGATGCAGCCGCCGGGCCGCTCCCCGCACGCTCTGTTCCTCGAGAAGGACGTCGAGGGCGACGAGAAGATTGAGGTCGAGACCGGTCGGGTCGGCCGATTGCGTCATGCGCACTCATCCCTTGCGAAAGATGCACTGGAAGTAATCCACGGGCCGAGCCTACGGTGGGCGCACACCCCCTCACCACGACGCTCCCCGGAGGAGCCATGTCCTCGCCTGCCCTCTCGCCGCCTCCCGCCACACCGGCCGACACCGTGCCGGGCCCGCTCAAGCGCTCGACCGTGCTCGCACTGTGCGCCTGCGTCCTCGTCGCCCAGAGCATGGTCGCGGCCATCAACCTCCTCATCCCCCAACTCGCCGCCTCCTCCCTGCATCCGTCCTCCACGGAACTGCTGTGGACGGTGGACGCGTACGTCATCGTCTTCGCCGGACTGCTCATCCCCGCCGGAGCACTCGGCGACCGCCGCGGCCGCAAGGGCGTGCTGCTCTCCGGTCTCGCGCTGTTCGCCGCAGGCGCCACGCTCAGCGCCCTGGCCGCGTCGCCCGCGCTCCTGATCGCCGGACGCGGGGTGTCCGGCGCCGGGGCCGCCTGCATCATGCCCGCGACCATGTCGATCCTCGTACAGCTCGCCGGACCGGAACACCGGGCGCGGGCCCTCGCCTCCTGGACCCTCGCTGTCGGCCTGGGCGGCCTCGCGGGCAACGTCGGCGGGGGAGCGGCCGGCCAGTTCCTCACCTGGCGCGCCCTGTTCTGGGTGATGGTCCCGCTGGCCGCGCTGCTCGCCCTGACCGTCGCGTTCGCCGTGCCGCGCACCGAGCGCTCCCCGCACGGGCGTCCCGACCCCCGCGGCACCCTGCTGCTCGTCGCCGCCCTGGTCGCCCTCCTCGCGGGCATCATCGAAGGCCCGACGTACGGCTGGACCTCACCCCGCATCCTCGCCTTCTTCGCCGTGGGCGCGGCACTGGCCGGCCTGTTCACCCGGTACGCGCTCCGCTCGCAGGCGGCCCTGTTCGACCCGCGTGTCTTCCGCTCCCGGCACCTGCGCGCCGCCGTCCTGGGCACGGCCACCGGCTTCTTCGGCCTCTTCTCGCTCTTCTACGCCAACTCGCAGTACCTCCAGTACGTCAAGGGGTACGGCCCCGCCGTCACCGGGCTCGCCATCGTCCCGCTGACGATCGGCATGGCCCTCTTCCCCAAGGTCGCGACCCGCTGGCAGGCCGCCTCGGGACCGCGCCCCGCCATCGCCACCGGGCTGTCCCTGATCGGCGCCGGACTCCTGGGGGCCTCCACCGCCGGCGCGGCCACGCCGTACGCGCTGTACGCCTGCTGGCTCCTCGTCATCTCGGCGGGAACCGGCCTGTGCATGCCCGCCCTGACCGTCGGCGTCGTCTCCGCCCTCCCCGCGCACCAGGCGGGTCTCGGTTCCGGCCTCGGCACCTCGGCCCGGGAGATGGGCGCCGCCCTCGGCGTGGCCGTCACCGGCACGGTACTCGCCGTCCACGAGGCCGACGCCCGTGCGGGGTCCTTCGCCGACGCGATGAGCCCGGCGCTGCGCACGGTGGGCGCGGTCGTCCTGGTGGCCACGGTCCTGGTGACCCTCGGCTACCGGACCGGGTCCGGGGAGACGGCTTCCACCCGCTGAGGGAGGCCGCCCGGGAACTCCCCGCCCCCACGCGCGCGCGTGGGTGGGCCGGATGGCGCAGACGGCGCGCGGCGGAGCCCGTACCGCGAGAGGGTGGCCGGATCCTGGGACAGGACGGCCCGGTGGCCGACCGGCGAGGGCCCGCAGCGCCGGTCGTCCGGCCGGATCCGCGCCCGCGAGCACCGTGCGCCGCTCCCGGTCCCGCAACCGAGGAGGTAGCGCATGCCCCGACGTGTCCCCGCCGCGTACGCCGGGCGGAACTCCACGAGCTCCGCCCGTGGCCGCACCCGACCCCGCCCGAGGCGCCGATTCCGTACCGCGGCCGCCGGGGCGGTCGTGGCCGCCGCCGTCCTGAGCGGCGCCACGACGGCGCCGGTCAGGGCCGCCCCGCACGACGCCGGTCACGGAGACCCGGCACTGCACAAGGCCCTCGCCGACCTGGTGGCGGCGCCGGGCGGCCCGCCCGGCGCGATCGCGGTCCTGACCCGGGACGGCGTACGGCAGGTCTACCGGGCCGGCACGGCCGAGGTGGGCACGGGGCGCCCGCCCCGGCCCGACGACCACATGCGCATCGCCAGCGTGGCCAAGGCCTTCAGCGGCGCCGTCGCGCTGAGCCTCGTGGACCGGCGCGCCCTGGACCTGGACGACACCATCGGCCGCCGCCTGCCCCACCTGCCCGCCGACTGGCACGCGGTGACCCTGCGCCAGCTGCTCCAGCACACCAGCGGACTGCCGGACTTCAGCAGGAGCCGGGCCTTCCAGGACATCGTCCGCGCCGACCCCCGCCACCACTTCGACTCCCGCCGCCTCCTCGACTTCGTGGCCGACCAGCGGCTCCTCTTCCCGCCCGGCAGCCGCTACGCCTACTCCAACTCGGACAACATCGCCGTCGCCCTGATGGCCGAACAGGCCACCGGCCGCCCGTACGAGTCGCTCCTGAAGCACCTGGTGTACCGCCCGCTCGACCTGACGGCGACCAGCCTCCCCCAGGACTACCGGCTTCCCCGCCCCTTCCTGCACGGCTACTTCACCGCCCCCGGCGAGCCGCCCGAGGACGTGAGCGAGGCGCTCAGCGCCTCCGGCGCCTGGGCGTCCGGCGGCATCGTCTCCACGCCCGCCGACCTCAGCGGGTTCATCGGCGGCTACGCCGGACCGGAGCTGCTCACCCCCACCACCCGCCGAGCCCAGCAGGACTTCCTCCCCGGCGGCTCCTCCGAACCGGCCGGCCCCGGCACCAACGCGGCCGGCCTGGGACTCTTCCGCTACACGACGCGCTGCGGCACGGTCCTCGGCCACACCGGCAACACCCCCGGCTACACACAGTTCGCCGCGGCGACGCGAGACGGCCGACGCACGGTGACGGTCTCCGTCACCAGCCAGGTCACGTCCGACCCGGCTCTGCTGACCCGACTGCGCGCGACCGAGGAACAGTTCGTCTGCGCCCTGCTGCACGACCGGGGCCCGGGAGCCTGGGCGTCCCACCCCTAGGATCTGTCGTCACCTGTCAGGCCGACATCGGGAGCAACCTGGGTCCTACAGCTCGATCACTGTCAAGGAGTCCGCGAAGAAGTCGGTCACGTAGAGGCGCGTGCCGTCGTGGTTCACCGCTATCCCGCGCGGGTCGTAGGTGACCGGGAACGTATCGGTCACCGTGTGGTTGCCGGTGTCAATCACCGAGACCGACTTGGTTCCGAAGTGCGCCAGGTAGAGGTAGTCCCCGGAGGGGCTCAGCGCGGCTCCGTACGGGCGGGAGCCGACCGGGATCGTGGCGGTCACCGTCTTCTGGGCGATGTCGACCACGGACACCTTGGCCCCGAAGTAGTTGGTCGCGTAGAGGAGGCTCTCGTCCGGAGTCACCGCCACGCCGGTGGGGAAGCCGATGTCGTGGATCTCGGTGAACTTCTGCATGGCGAAGTGGTCCGTGACCAGCACGGAGTTCTCCTTCGCCAGCGTCAGGTAGACGCGGACTCCATCGGGACTCACCGCCACACCGTAGGGGGCGCGGCCGAAGCCGCTCTGGGTGGGGAAGCCGGTGTCGAGATCGATGTGCACGAGCGTCTGGAAACCGGGGCTGGCCACGTGCAGCGTGTGCCCGTCGGGATTGGCCGCCACCCCGTAGGGCGCGTCGATCGCGTCGATCGTGTCCACGATGGCCGTGCTTTCCACGTCGATCACCGAGACGGTGCCGGACTCGAAGCTGGTCGTGTACAGGCGTGTGCCGTCGGGGCTCACCGCCACGCTGTGAGGGCGCTTGCCGGTCGGAATCCGTTGGGCGTCGGAAGCGGGCGTGTCTGGCATCGCCGTGGGCTCCCAGTCGACCTTCAGCCCTTGTTCGCGCGCCCGCGCGAACAGCTCTTCCAGTGGCGCGTCAACGTAGCTTGAGGTAGCCATAGGGGCCTCCCTGTGCGTGGTGACGGGGGTGATGGTCTCCCTCTCTCGAGCGTGGGACACCAGCCACTCATCCGCATCTCGCGCGTGGCCTGCTCCGCTCGCCTGTGACGGCCAGGGCCAGCCGCTCGCGTGGAGCGTTTCAGGCCCGGTGGACCGCGTACCCCAGGTACGTCACCACCGGGCTGCCGTCCGGCTGAAGCACCATGTCGACCAGGGCCGGCAGCTGTTCGTCGGTCAGCGTGCCGCGCCTGCGCCCGCGCGTCGCCCGCACCAGACTGCGGACGTCCCGGGGCTTGAACGACGAGACGTCCCGCGCCGAAAGGCCCGCCCGGCCGAGGGCCTCGGCGAGCTCCGCCGGGCGGCGCAGCCGGTGCGCGGCGTAGCGGCCGCGCGGCATGATCCGGGTGCCGGGGAAGGCCTGGAAGGCCCCGAGGTAGATGATCCGGGACAAGGCAGTGCGGTTCACCGTGTCGTACACGAAGGCTCCGCCGTGGCGCAGGACGCGCGCGGCCTCCGCGAGGACCGCGTCCGGCCGCTCGGTGATCTCCAGGGTGTCGGCGCAGTACACGAGGTCGAACGAGCCGTCCGGCAGATCGAGTTCCTCCGCCGGCGACGTCAGATGGGTGACGCCGAGGCCGTCGTCCGCCGCCACGGCGAGCGCCGTCGCGGCGGGGGAGGGATCGGCGGCGACGACCTCGAAACCGAGCTGCGCGAGGCCGCGGGCCAGCAGACCCCGCCCGCTGCCGAGGACGAGCGCCCGGCCGCCGTCCGCCGGGAGGTTCAGCTCCGCGAGCACGCGCCGCAGGTAGTGGAGGCGTACGGACTGGAAGGTCAGGGCCCGGATGTGGCGGCCGTCGATGGCCGAGGGCCCGGCCGTGTCGAGTGCGATGTGCGGGGCGACGGACATGGCGGCTCCCTCGACGGTCGGGTGAGTTCCCTGAGTAAACCTAGCATCGCCAGTTCCCCGAGGAAACCCGGCGCGGATAGGGTGGGGGAGTGACCCGAACCCCGCTCTCCGACGTCGCGTGCTCGATCGCCCGCGCGACCGACCTGTTCGGCGACGCCTGGACGGCCCTGATCATGCGTGACGTCCTCGTCGGCATCCGCCGCTTCGACGAGCTCGTGGAGGACCTCGGCCTCTCCCGCAAGGTGCTCGCCGCGCGCCTCGCCCGGCTCGTCGAGGAGGGCGTCCTCGCGCGCGAGCGGTACCAGGACAGTCCGCCGCGCGAGGAGTACGTGGCCACGGAGAAGGGCCGGGAGCTCTACCCCGTACTGCTCGCGCTGATGGCATGGGGGGACAAGTGGTACGCGGGACCCGCGGGCCCGCCCGCCCGGATCCGCCACGACGCCTGCGGGCACGTCGGCACCCCGGTCCTGGCCTGCGGCGCCTGCCGGGAGCCGCTCACGGTCGCCGACACCACCCAACTGCCGGGCCCCGGCGGCCGGGTGGGACCCGGCACGCGACTCCTGGGCCCGCTGATCGCGGCACGCGGGGAGACGGACGGGGACTGACGGGGGCGAGGGGCCGGCAGACGGACCGGCCGACCCCTTACGAGGCGCCGGCCTGGAGATGGGCGGGGGCCGACCCCTTACGAGGCGCCGGCCTGGAGATGGGCGGGGGCCGACCCCTTACGAGGCGCCGGCCTGGAGATGGGCGGGGGCTGACCCCTTGCGTGGCGGCGGCCCGGAGGCGGACGCGGACTGACCCCTTGCGCGGCGGCGGCCCGGAGGCGGACGCAGACCGACCCCCTTACGCGACGCCGGCCCGGAGACGGACGTGGACCGACCCCTTACGCGGCGGCGGGTTTCCCCCTTAGCCTCACCCCTGCGCGCAAGTTACCTGCCGGTCAATAACGTTGACAGGCGCACTGGGTCCGGGAGGTCGCCATGAGTTCCGCGCAACACCTGCTCGAAAACCGGCCGCGTTCGATCGCGCACCTCTTCCTCTCGCGGGTCGAGGCCACCCCCGAACGGGAGGCCTACCGCTACCCCGTGCCGGGCGCCGCGGGCGCCTCCGGGCCCGAGGAATGGCGCTCGTTGACCTGGGCCCAGACGGCCGAGCGGGTGAGGGCGATCGCCGCCGGCCTGCTCGCCCTCGGTCTGCGGACCGAGGAACGCGTGGCCATCTCCTCCTCGACCCGGGTGGAGTGGATCTTCGCCGATCTGGGCGTGATGTGCGCGGGCGCCGCCGCGACGGCCGTCTACCCGAGCACGAACGCCGACGAGACGGCGTACATCCTCGCCGACTCCGACAGCCGGGCGATCTTCGTCGAGAACGCCGCCCAACTGGCCAAGGTCGTCGAGCACGCGGACCGGCTGCCCGGGCTCGGCCACGCGATCCTCTTCGACTCCGAGGCGGACCTCCCACAGGTCAAAGGCCTGGAGATACTGTCCCTCGCCGAGCTGGAGGAGCGCGGCGCGGCGTACCTGCAGGAGCACCCGGACGCGATCGACACGACGGTCGGGGCCATCGAGCGGGACCAGCTCGCCACCCTGATCTACACCTCCGGCACCACCGGCCGTCCCAAAGGCGTGCGGCTGGTGCACGACTGCTGGTCCTACCAGGGCGCCGCGCAGGAGGTCAGCGGGCTGCTGCAACCCGACGACGTGCAGTTCCTCTGGCTTCCGCTGTCCCACGTCTTCGGCAAGGCCCTGATCTCCGGTCAGGTGCAGACCGGGCACGTGATGGCGGTGGACGGGCGGATCGACCGCATCGTCACCAACCTGCCCGTCGTCCGGCCCACCGTGATGGCCTCGGCGCCGAGGGTCTTCGAGAAGGTCTACAACGGCATCGCCGCCAAGGCGAGGGCCGAGGGCGGCGCGAAGTACAAGATCTTCCGCTGGGCGGCGAAGGTCGCCCGCGACCACGCCAGGACCGGGCAGGAGAGCCTGGTGGCGACGGGCAGCCGCAAGGTGCCGCTGTGGCTCGGCGCCCAGCACGCCCTCGCCGACAAGCTGGTCTACGGCAAGATACGGGCGGCGTTCGGCGGAGAGCTCCGCGGCAGCGCCTCGGGCAGCGCCGCGCTCGCCCCCGACATCGGCTACTTCTTCGCCGGAGCGGGCGTGCCCGTCCTGGAGGGCTACGGTCTGACGGAGACCAGCGCGGCCTGCACGGTCAACCCCGTCGACGACTACCGGGTGGGCACGGTCGGCAGGCCCCTGCCGGGCACCGAGGTCCGCATCGCCGAGGACGGGGAGATCCTCCTGCGCGGGCCCGGCATCATGCGCGGCTACCACAACCTTCCCGACAAGACCGCCGAAGTCCTGGAGAGCGACGGGTGGTTCCGCACCGGGGACATCGGTGAGGTCGACAAGGAGGGCTTCGTCCGGATCACGGACCGGAAGAAGGACCTGTTCAAGACCTCGGGCGGCAAGTACGTGGCGCCCACGGAGATCGAGGGCCGGTTCAAGGCCGTCTGTCCGTTCGTCAGCAACATCCTGGTCATCGGCAACGGCCGCAACTACTGCACGGCCCTGATCACGCTCGACGAGACCGCGATCATGCCCTGGGCCGCGTCGAACGGCCTCGGGGGCCGCGGCTACGCCGAGGTCGTCTCCTCGCCGGAGGTGCACGACCTGATCGACGGCTTCGTCCAGCGCGTCAACGGTGACCTCCAGCGCTGGCAGACGATCAAGAAGTTCTCGCTCCTGCCGCGCGACCTGGACGTCGAACACGGCGAGCTCACGCCGAGCCTCAAGGTGAAGCGGCCGGTCGTGGAGCGCGCGTACGCCGAACTCGTCGAGGCCATGTACGAAGGCACCCGCGAGGCCTGAGCGGGCGCGTCCGGTACGGCAGCCAGAACGCCGCCGTGGCCGGCCCGTCCGGTATGGCAGCCAGAACGCCGCCGTGGCCGGCCCGTCCGGTATGGCAGCCAGAACGCCGCCGTAGCCGGCCCGTCCGGTACGGCAGCCAGAACGCCGCCGTAGCCGGTCCCTCCGGTACGGCAGCCCCGAGCGCCGCCGTACCGGACGTCACCCGTCCCCCGTCGCCCCGTCGGTCCGCTCCCGCAGGAAGTCGGCGTGGCCGTTGTGCCGGGCGTACTCCTGGATCATCAGCAGGTAGACCCAGCGCAGACTGAGGGAGACCCCGCGCGAGGACAGGAAGGTCTCGTCGAGGTCGTGGCCGGCCGCCGCCGCGTCGCAGGCCTCGACCTCGGCCCGGTACACCCCGAAGTCCCGCTCGGCGTCCGCCGCGTGCACCCCGTCGAGTCCCTCGTCGCCGTCCGACGGGCCGGTGAAGACGTCACCGAGCTCCTCACCCGCGAAGCCGCGCCGGAACCACCACCGCTCCACCTCCGCCATGTGCCGGACCAGGCCGAGGAGGGTGAGGTCCGAGGGCTCCACCGTCGCGCGTGCCAGCTGGTCCGGGGCGAGCCCGGCGCACTTGGCGAGCAGGGTCTCCCGGTGCCACGTGAGCCAACCCTCCAGCATCTGACGTTCCGTCACAGTGCCGAGGTCGCCCAGCTGTTCGGTGCGTACGACCGGTGGTGCCGTCCAGGTCACGACTCCAGTACCTCCACGTGGTCCCCGATCGCGACCGCCAGGATCCGGGAGCCCGGTTCGGTGGTGCGCCAGCGGTGGCGGACGCCGCCGGACAGCAGCAGCGTGTCCCCGCGGCCGAGGCGGTGGACGCGGCCGTCGGCCTCCACCTCCACCGCGCCGTCCGCCACGTACAGCAGCTCGTCGTTCCGGTGCCGGAACTCGCGGTCCGCCTCGTGCGCGCCGACGAACTCGAGCGCGTGCAGCTGATGCCGCCCGCGCACGACCGGGCGGACGCGGGCCTCCCGGTCGAGGCCGCTGTCGTCGTCGGCGCGCACCACGTCGACCGTACGGGTCTCGTCGGAGGCCGCGAGCAGCTGGACCGCCGTGGTCCCGAGCGCGTCCGCGATCCGCTGGAGCGAGCGCATGCTGGGCCGCGCCCGGTCGTTCTCGATCTGGCTGAGGAAGGGGGAGGACAGCCCGCTGCTCCGCGCCACCTCGGCGAGCGTCAGGTCGAGTGCCCGTCGACGGCGGCGCACGGCGGCGCCCACCCGCGGTGTGTTCGCGGCCTCCATGGATGCTCCCGTCCCTTCCCTCCGGCGCCCGACGGCGCCTGACGGCACCCTACGCGGCGCGGCGACGAAGCCCGGAAGCGGTTTCGTACTCCCGACACACGCCCGTCACACAACGCCCCTAACGTCAAAGTCGGTTGTTCTCATCAAAGAAAGTTTGAAGGAGCTCCGACGTGCCCACGATCGACCAGAACTCACGCCGCCGACGTCCCACCGGCCTCATCGCCCTCGACGAGACGGCCGCGTCCGAGGGCTACACCCTCTACGCACCGCTCACCGGCACCGGCGAGGTCTACCTGATCGACCTGCAGGGCCGCACCGTCCACCGGTGGGACCTGCCGTACCGCCCCGGCCGCCACGCCCGGCTGCTCGCCGACGGAACCCTCGCCTACAACGGCGTCCTCCCGGGGGAGAAGGCCCTCTTCCCGATGTGGCACAAGTACCGCGGCGGCGTCATGCTCCACGCGGCACCCGACGGAACCGTGCTGCGGGAGCACCACGACCCCCTCCAGCACCACGACGCCCACCACCTCGACGACGGCCGGATCCTCTACACCGCCCTGGAACCCTTTGCCGGGGCGGAGGCGGCGGCGGTACGCGGCGGAGTGCCCGGCTCCGAGGCCGAAGGCGGCCTCGTGTGGGCCGACACCATCAAGGAGGTCGGCCCCGACGGCGAACTCCTGTGGTCCTGGCGCGCCGCGGAGCACCTCGACCGCGAGGCCTTCCCGCTGCACGAGGCGTACGCCCGCGAGCACTGGCCCCTGATCAACAGCGTCACGCCCCTGCGGGACGGCAACATCCTCGCCAGTCTGCGCAGCGTCTCGGCCGTCGTCGTCATCAGCCGCGCCACCGGCGAGATCCTCTGGCGCAGCCGCCCCGGCGCCGTCAGCCAGCAGCACGCGCCCACCGAACTGGACGACGGCCGGCTCCTCGTCTTCGACAACGGCGTCTTCCGCCCCGGCCACGACGTCCCGTACTCCCGCGTCATCGAGATCGACCGGACCGACGGCGAGATCGTGTGGGAGTACCACGACCCGGCCCGCGAGTTCTTCTTCGCGCCCTTCATGGGCTCCGCGCAGCGCCTGCCGAACGGCAACACGCTCGTCACCGACTCTCCGTCCGGCCGGCTGTTCGAGGTGACGAAGGACGGCTACCTGTGCTGGGAGTACGTCGTCCCGCACTTCGCCGGCTACGGCGAGAGCGAGGTCCGCAGCCTCTTCCCGTCCCAGCCCAACGCCGTCTTCCGCGCCTACCGCTACGCCGCCGCCGACATCCCGTGGCTGGAGGCGACTGCATGAGAACCGCACCCGCCTCCGTGACCGCGGAGTCCCGCCCGGTCGAGGCCGTCGACGCGCGCGTCCCGCTCCGGCGCCTGGTACCGCTCGCGGCCCAGCACGTCCTCGCGATGATCGCCGCCCCGGTCTCCACCGTCTTCCTCGTCGCCGGCAGCCTGAAGACGACGCCCGGAGCGACGGCCTCGCTGCTCAGCACCGTCCTGCTCCTCTGCGGCGCGGGCGCCCTGCTCCAGTCCCTCGGTGTCTGGCGGATCGGCGGCCGCCTGCCGTTCGTCATGCTGCCCGGCGGCGCCGCGACCGCGCTGTTCCTCCAGATCGCCCAGGAACACGGGCCGGCGACCGCCACCGGCGCCGTCCTCCTGGCGGCCGCGCTGCTGCTCGCCGTCCTTCCCCTGTACGCCCGAGTCGTACGGCTCTTCCCGCCGCTCGTCATGGGCGTCACCGTGCTCCTCATCGGGGTCGCGATGATCCGGGTCGCCGCCCGGCTCGTCACCGGGCCTGACGGTACGGGGGAGCCCCGCGCGGTGCTCCTCGCCGCGCTCACCGTGGCGGCGACCGTCGCCGCGTACGTGTTCCTGCGCGGCGTCTGGCGACAGACCTCCGTCCTCCTCGGGATGGCGGCGGGAACCGTCGTCGCGGTGGTGACCGGCCTGGGCTCCTTCAGCCCCGCGGCCGGCAGCGGCTTCGCGCTGCCCGTGTTCCTGCCCTTCGGCACACCGCGGTTCGACCTCGTGGCCGCGCTCCCGCTCCTCGTGTTCAGCCTCACCACCCTGGCCGAGATCACCGGACAGACCGTGCTCAACAGCGAGACCGTGGGCCGGACTCCCGCACCCGCGCGCGACGTCCCCCGCGTCGCCCGCGCCGATGCCCTGGTGTCCCTCGTCGGCGGACTCTTCGGCACCTCCCTCATGGTCACCAGCGCCGAGAACATCGGCATCGGCCGGCTCACCGGCGTCCGCAGCCGCTTCGTGACCGCCGGCGCCGGAGCGCTCCTGGTCGCCCTCGGCCTGGCCACGCCCGTCTCCCGGGCCCTGGCCGGCATACCCGAGGCCGTCGTGGGCGGTTCCGCCCTCGTCGTCTACGCCGTGATCGCCGTCATGGGCGTCGAGATGCTCCGACGGGCCGATCTCTCCGGTACGGGCACGGGCTCGCTGACGGCCGCGCTCGCGCTCACCGCGGGCCTGCTGCCGCTGCTCAGCCCGGACCTGTACGCGGGCTTCCCCGGCTGGGCCCGGACGATCCTGGGCAGCGGCGTCGTCGCCGGCACCCTGACGGCGGTCCTCCTCACCGCACTGCTCGGCCGGGTCCGGCCCGGAGGTACGGAGGCGGCTAGCCGCGCCGATTGAAGGGAAGCCGGCCCAGAACCACCGCCATGCCGCAGGTGTCGGTGAGCGCCGAGAACACCAGGCCTCCCGCGATCGCCGCCGAGAGGAACTGGAACGCCGGATGCACGAGCAGCCCGAGGACCAGGCCGAGCAGCACCAGGGCCCCGGCGGTGAACCGCACCTGACGCTCCATCCCCCAGACGGTTCGTACGGGACCGGGCGGGTACTCGAGACCGTGACCGGCATCGGCCCAGGCCCGGGTGCCGCCGGCGAGGCTCGCGGCGGTGATCCCGTGCGAGGCGAGGACCGCGGCGCCCTTGTCGGAGCGGGTGCCGGAGGCGCACACCAGGAGCAGCGTCCCGTTCTCGCCGGCCTGCCGCAGGTCCGTGAGGCTGCCGTCGAGACGTTCCAGAGGAACGTTGACGGCTCCCGGCAGGCGGCCGGAGGCGAACTCTCCGGGGGTGCGGACGTCGACCACGTTCAGCTCGGGCAGCCGTGGCAGTGCTTCGTCGACGCTGAGGGTGCGGGAAATGCCCATGGGGAACCTGTCCTTGCGATAAGCGGAACGCGCCGGCGGTGGAGCCGTGTCCCGGGATGCTAGGCGAGTCAGGGCCGCGCCGCCGGGAAGCGGACGGGATCGCCACCGGGTTGCCACGACGCCGTCACGTCGTGGCAACACACCGTGGCGCGGCCGCCCGCGAGGCCCGCTGGTCGACGGGACCGCGCTCGTGGGGGATCCGCTCTCCGGCCTCGACCGCGACGGGCAGCCGGTTCTCGGCGGGCGGCAGCGGGCAGGTCGCGAAGTCGGTGTAGGCGCAGGGCAGATTGGTCGCGCGGTTGAAATCGAGCACGACCGTGCCGTCGGTTCCCGGGGTCTCCACCGTGAGATTCCGGTTGGCCGCGTACGTGGTGACGCCCGAGGTCGCGTCGGTGAACAGCAGCGTGAGGCTGCCGGGCGCGTGGCCGTTGAACGCGGTCAGGCTCAACTCCTGTCCGCCCAGCCGGAAGACGACCCGGCCCGGAGCGTCGTACACGTGCTGCAGACCCTCGACGGAGGCGCCGACCGTCGTCGGCCGCGGCTCGTCGAAGGTCTCGTACCGGCCCGTGACCACCCAGCGCGGGTCGGGCTCGTACGCGGGCGTGCCGTCGAAGGCGACCCGCAGCGGGTGGCCGGGGTTCCGCGGCCGGATGATGTCGTTGCCGCCGCGCTTGGCGACCTCGATCACGGTGTCGCCCCAGACGGCGTCGATGCCGCCGCGCTCCGGGATGACCCCGAACGGGTGCCGCCCCCGGACGGCTTCGCCGTCGACGACGAGTTCGGTGCCCTCGTCGAGCTCGACGACGACGCCTTCGGGTCCGGTCGACCAGGTGCCCGGCGCGCCGGGGAAGGCCTGCGGCTCGGTGGAGAGCCAGTGCAGCCCGGTGATCGCGAGGAAGCCGTGCTCCGAGGCGAGCCGGGCGTCCTTGTCCCGGTGCCACTTCTCCCATTCCGCGGCGAAGAGCTCCGGATCGACGTCGGCGGCCTCGCGGGCGGCCTCGGGGGCATGGGTGGTGTCATGGACGCTCATGCGTCTCCTCCTGCTGAGGTGAAGGGTGGGAAGGCAGGACGAGGCCGTCAGAGGGCGCCCAGGAGCGGTGGGGGCATGCGCGTCGGTGTCCGGACGCCGGGTCGAGGCCTCGGTGTCAGCGGGAACACGCCATGGTCGTGACGCGCACGTAGTCCACGTGTCGGCGCGTCACGAGAAGGCTCATGGGTTCATCACAACACAACTCCGGTGCGGGGCGCCAGCGATCCCCGCACGGCCGGCATCGGCTCAGGCGGTCCGGCGGCGGCGCCGATCATGACCCGGCACGTCACGGGACGGGAACAGCGGAAACGTTCGCTCGCCCACGCACGGGGGACAACCGTTGGGCCGCGCAGCGGATGCCCGTACGCCGAGCGGTCCGGCCCCCTCGGGAACCGTCAGCCGAGCTCTTCGGCCAGCCCTACGACGAGGCCCTCGGGGCCGCGGAGGTAGCAGAGCAGGTAGATGTCCTCGTACCGCACCACCTCGCCGACGAGTTCGGCGCCGTGGGAGGTGCGCAGGCGCGAGACGGTCGCGTCGATGTCGTCGACGGCGAACATGACGCGACGCATGCCCAGTGTGTTCACCGGCGCGTCCCGCGGTTCGGAGCGGATCGCCTCCGGCGTGTGGAACTTCGCCAGCTCGATCTTTCCGTGGCCGTCCGGAGTGCGCAGCACGGCGATGTCCTCCCGGCAGCCGTCGATTCCGACGACCCGATCGACCCACGGCCCCTCCAGGGGCCTCCTGCCCTCCAGTTCCATGCCGAGCTCGACGAAGAACGAGACGACGGCGTCGAGGTCTTCGACGACGATGAGGACGTTGTCCATCCGTTGGATCGCCATGCGGGGTCTCCTGACATCTCGGGTACGGCGAACTCGTGACCCTAGCGGATGAATTGGGAGCTCATGCCCGAAATGAAACGAGTTCGGCGGCCGCGCCGCCGCGCTGCACAAGGCCGAGCACCCCCACGCCCGGCACGAACCGGAGCGTGGGGGCACCGCGGGCAGGGGAGTCAGTGCCCCTCGGACTCGAAGGTGCGCAGCAGGTCGGCCGCCACGCTCACCGCGATCGTCGCCGGTTCCTTGCCGCTGATGTCGGCAAGCCCGATCGGCGTCTTGATCCGGTCGACGGCGGCGTCGTCGTGACCGCCCTCGGTCGCGAGACGCTTGCGGAACCGCGCCCACTTCGCCGCCGAGCCGATCAGACCGATGGAGCCGAGGTGGGGCGTGCGCAGGGCGGCGTCGCACAGCGCGGCGTCCTCGGCATGGTCATGGGTCATGATCAGGACGTGGGTGCCGAGCGGCAGCTCCTCCAGGACCTCCTCGGGCAGCAGCGGCGTATGGTGCACGCGCACCTGCGCCACCGCGTCCGCGAGCACACCGAGCCGCTCCTCGGCGAGGAGGTCGGCGCGGGTGTCGACGAGATGCAGGTCGAGGTCCTGGCGGGCCAGGATCCGCGCCAGTTCGAGCCCCACGTGCCCGACGCCGAAGATCGCCACCGCCCGTACCACCGGCAGCGGTTCGAGCAGCACCGACACCGTGCCGCCGCAGCACTGCACGCCGTGCCGGTTGGTCACCTTGTCGTTGAGGGCGAAGTCGATCAGCTCCGGCTCCGCCTCGGACGCGGCGATCATCTCCCGGGCCCGGTCGATCGCGACGGCCTCCACGTTGCCGCCGCCGATCGAGCCCCAGGTCTCGGTCCTTCCGACCACGAGCTTCGCGCCGGCGTCGCGCGGGGCGTGGCCGCGCACGGTCGCGACGGTCACGAGCACGCCGGACTCCCGGCGTTCCCGCAGCCGCGCGACCGCGGCGAACCACGTCATGTCAGGCACGGCTGAACGCTTCCGCGCCGGTCCGGGACCTGTCGCGGGCCCCCTCGATCGCCCAGTACACCGCTTCCGGCGTCGCGGGCGAGGCCAGCTCGACGCTGATCCCGTCCGGCCCGAACGCGGCCGCGGCCTGCCGCAGGGCCTCCCGTACCGAGAAGGCCAGCATCAGCGGGGGCTCGCCCACGGCCTTGGAGCCGTAGACCGCCCCCTCCTCGGCGGCGTTCCGGAGGAGCGTGACGTGGAACTCCTCGGGCATCTCGGAGAAGCTCGGCAGCTTGTACGTGCTCGCCGCCTGCGTGAGGAGACGGCCGCGGTGCGGGCCGTCGCCGGCGTCCCAGCGGAGGTCCTCCAGGGTCAGCCAGCCCATGCCCTGCACGAAACCGCCCTCGACCTGACCGATGTCGATCAGCGGGGAGAGGCTGTCGCCGACGTCGTGCACGATGTCCACCCGCCGGATGCGGTACGCGCCGGTGAAGCCGTCCACCTCCACCTCGGCCGCCGCGGCACCGTGGGCGAAGTACTTGAACGGCGAGCCGTGGAACGTCTTCGCGTCCCAGTGCAGCCCCTCGGTCCGGTAGAAACCGGCCGCCGACAGCTGCACCCGCTGGAAGTAGGCGGTGCGGACGAGGTCGTCCCAGGCCAGTTCCCTGTCGCTGCCGAGGCCCCGCGCGACGCCCTCGACGATGCGTACGTCCGAGGCGTTCGTGCCGAGCTGAGTCGCGGCCACCTGGAGCAGCCGCTCGCGCAGCTGCTCGCAGGCGTTCTTCACCGCCGCGCCGTTGAGGTCCGTTCCGGCGCTGGCGGCGGTGGCGGAGGTGTTGGGCACCTTGTCCGTACGCGTCGGGGCGAGGCGCACCTTGTGCAGCGGGATGCCGAGGGTGGTCGCGGCCACCTGGAGCATCTTGGTGTGCAGGCCCTGGCCCATCTCGGTGCCGCCGTGGTTGATCAGGACGGAGCCGTCCTTGTAGATCAGCACCAGCGCGCCGCCCTGGTTGAAGGCGGTGAGGTTGAAGGAGATGCCGAACTTGAGGCCGGTGAGCGCGAGGGCCCGCTTGGTGTGCGGGTGCGCGGCGTTGAACGCGGCGATCTCGCGCCGGCGGTCGGCGAAGGCCGCGTTCTGCTTGACCTGCTCCCAGACGGCGGAGATCCGTTCCGGCTGGAGGACCGCCTGTCCGTACGGCGTCGACTGGCCCCTCCAGTAGAAGTTGCGCTCCCGCAGCTCCGCCGGGTCGAGGCCGAGCAGCGGTGCGCACCGGCCCATGATGTCCTCGATCACCAGCATGCCCTGGGGGCCGCCGAAGCCGCGGAAGGCGGTGTTGGAGACCTTGTTCGTCCTGGCGACGCGACCGGTGATGCGGGCGTTGGGGAGCCAGTACGTGTTGTCGATGTGGCACAGCGCGCGGGCCACCACCGGCTCGGACAGGTCCAGGCTCCAGCCGCCGTCCGCGGTCAGGGTGGCGTCGAGGGCCTGGATACGGCCCTCGGCGTCGAAGCCGATCCGCCACGCGGCGTGGAAGCCGTGCCGCTTGCCGGACATGGTGAGGTCCTGCGTCCGGTTGAGCCGGACCCGGACCGGGCGGCCGGTCAGCCTGGCGCCGAGCGCGGCGACTGCCGCGAAGCCGTGCGGCTGCATCTCCTTGCCGCCGAAGCCGCCGCCCATCCGCAGACACTGCACGGTCACCTCGTGACTGTGCAGTCCGAGGACGTGCGCGACGATCTCCTGGGTCTCCGACGGATGCTGGGTGCTGCTCTGGACGAACACCTGCTCGGCCTCGTCGACGTAGGCGAGGGCCGCGTGCGTCTCCAGGTAGAAGTGCTCCTGGTCGGAGAACTGCAGCTCGCCGGTGAACACGTGCGCGGAGTCGGCGAAGCCGGCGTCGACGTCGCCGGTCTCCATCACGGGCCGGGCGCCGTGGAAGCTGTCGGCGGCGATCGCCTCCTGGAGGGTGATCAGGGAGGGCCTCTCGTCGAGTTCCACCTCGACGGCCGCGGCGCCGAGCCGGGCCGCCTCAAGGGTCTCGCCCAGCACCCAGGCGACCGCGTGCCCGTGGAACATGACCTCGTCGGGGAAGAGCGGCTCGTCGTGCTTCATCCCGGCGTCGTTGACGCCGGGCACGTCGGCACCGGTCAGGACGCGCACCACACCGGGCACGGCGAGCGCCGGCTCGGTGCGCAGCGCGGTGATCCTGCCGTGGGCCTTCATGACCTGGACCGGGTGGGCGTGCAGCACGTCCTTGGTGCGGTGGACCAGGTCGTCGGTGTAGAGCGCGGTGCCGGTGACGTGCTGGGCGGCGCTCTCGTGCGGCATCGGGAGGCCCACGACGGACTTCTCGGGGCGCTGGGACAACTGGCTCATGACGACACCGCCTCGGTGGTTCGCGCGTACAGCTTCAGCAGGCTCTGGCCGAGCATCGCGGAGCGGTAGGCCGCGCTCGCCCGGTGGTCGCTCATCGGCGTGCCCTCGTCCCGCAGCACCGGCGCCACGGCCTCGACGGTCTCCGCCGTCCACGGCCTGCCCTCCAGGGCCGCCTCGGTGGCGAGCGCGCGGATCGGGGTGGCGGCGACGCCGCCCAGGCCGATGCGGGCCTTGCGGACGATCCCGCCCCGGACGTCGAGCGCGAACGCGACCGCGACACTGGAGATGTCGTCGAAACGCCGCTTGGCGATCTTGTGGAAGGCCGTGACCGGCGACAGCGGCAGCGGGACGCGCACGGCGCGGATCAGCTCGCCGGGCCGGCGCACGCTCTGCCGGTAGCCGGTGAAGTACGCGGCGAGGGGGACCTCGCGCTCACCGTCGGCGTCGGCGAGCACCACCGACGCCTCCAGCGCGAGCAGCGCCGGAGGACTGTCACCGATGGGGGAGCCGGTGCCCAGATTGCCGCCGAGGGTCGCGCCGTTGCGGATGAGCCGGGAGGCGAACTGGGGGAACAGCTCCGCGAGGAGCGGGACTTCGCCGTCGAGGCGGCGCTCGATCTCGGTGAGGGTCAGCGCCGCACCGATCTCGACGGAGCCGGACTCGACGCGCAGCTCCCGCAGTTCGGGAAGCCGGTCGACGGCGACGACACAACCGGCCCGCCGGGAGCGGATGTTCACCTCCACACCCCAGTCGGTGGAGCCCGCGACCACCACCGCGTCGGGCCGCTCGCGCAGCAGCCGCAGCGTCTCGGCCAGGCTGTCCTTCCGGAGGAACACGCTGTCGTCCTGGGCGTATGCGGTGGCGACCGGTGCGGGCGGGGCCTGCTCGCGGCGCCGCGCCAGCGGGTCCTCGTCGGTGGGCGCGCCGACGGCGAAGGCGGCGTCGCGGATGGGGCGGTAGCCCGTACAGCGGCACAGGTTCCCGCTCAGCGCGTGCAGATCGAAGCCGTTGGGGCCGTGCTCGGCGTCGGATCCGCCCTCCGTGGCCGCGTGGGCGCAGCGGTCGGGCCGGTAGTACTCGGCGGCCATGCTGCACACGAACCCCGGTGTGCAGTAGCCGCATTGGGACCCGCCGCGGACCGCCATCTCCTCCTGCACGGGGTGCAGGGTGGGCGGTGTGCCGGGTGCGCCGGCGGTGGCGAGGCCCTCGGAGGTGACGATCTCCTGGCCGTCGAGCGAGGCGGCGGGGACCAGGCAGGCGTTGACCGCCACCCAGTCCGTGGGCTTGTCCACCCCGGGGCGGGCCACCAGGACCGAACAGGCGCCGCACTCACCCTCGGCGCAGCCCTCCTTGGTGCCGGTGAGCCCGCGCTCGCGCAGGAAGTCGAGCACCGTGGTGTGGGGCGGGGCCGGTGCGAGGGGTGCTTCTTCTCCGTTGACGGTGATACGCGCCGCTACCATGACGGGCCCTCGTTTCCGTGCGCGATGGGTCGATTCCTCATGTTCGCCAATGTCGGGCAGCTTTCTGTGGTCAGACGCGCCATCTCGCGGAAGCGGGCGCGGAACGGCACGCGACAGCGGCGTGCCGGGAAGCGGTGAAGGGGAAACAGGAAGGCCAGGGGCGTGCCCGTGGACGGGCACGGCGGAACGGCGTCGTCAGCAGCCGTGGGCGATGCGACCCGGAACCCAGACCGTGGTGTGGGCGAGGCGACTCAGGTCGGAGCTGGTGTTCATCCGCCGGTCGCCTCCTCTCGGTCGTCATGGGTCGAGGCTGCAAATTAATGCCCGGCGATCACCGGGGTCAAGAGCCGTCCCAGCTGTGTGCATCTGTTCATCAGATGGCTCTCAACTGAAACATCTGTTGGACAGTTCCGCGGGTCGCTCCAAGGATGTGCCGTGCGGTTGCACAGTCCACGAGAGCGGAGGCACACATGCCGCATGAAGAGACCGAAGTAGTCGTCGTCGGGGCCGGCCAGGCGGGCGTGGCGATGAGCGAGCACCTGGGCGCCCACGGCATCCCGCACCTCGTCCTGGAGCGGCACCGGATCGCCGAGCGGTGGCGTTCCGAGCGCTGGGACTCCCTGGTCGCCAACGGGCCCGCGTGGCACGACCGTTTCCCCGGCCTGGAGTTCACCGACCTCGCCCCCGACGCCTTCGCGTCGAAGGAGCAGGTCGCCGACTACTTCGTCGCGTACGCCGAGAAGATCGGCGCCCCGGTCCGCAGCGGTGTCGAGGTGACCTCGGTGCGCAGGCTCGCCGGCCGGCCCGGCTTCCGCGTCGAGACGCCGCAGGGCTCGATCGACGCGCGCTTCGTCGTGGCCGCGACCGGGGCGTTCCAACGGCCCGTGATCCCGCCCGTCGTGCCGGACGGCGCCGTCCCCACACAGATCCACTCCAGCGGCTACCGCAACCCGGAGCAGCTGCCCCAGGGCGCGGTCCTCGTCGTCGGGGCCGGCTCCTCAGGGGTCCAGATCGCCGACGAACTGCGCCGGTCCGGGCGCCGGGTGTTCCTCTCCGTCGGCCCGCACGACCGTCCGCCCCGCGCCTACCGCGGACGCGACTTCTGCTGGTGGCTCGGTGTGCTCGGGATCTGGGACGCGCAGACACCCGCCCAGGGGGCCGAGCACGTCACCATCGCGGTCAGCGGCGCGCGCGGCGGTCACACCGTGGACTTCCGCGACCTGGCCGCCTCCGGCATCGAACTCGTCGGCCTGACCACGTCCTACGAGCACGGCGTGCTGCGCTTCGCGCCGGACCTCGCCGCGAACCTCGCCTTCGGCGACGCCCAGTACCTGGAATTCCTCCGGGCCGCGGACGCGTACGTCGAGCGCAACGGGCTCGACCTCCCCGAGGAGCCGGAGGCCCATGTCCTCGGGCCGGACCCGGACTGCGTGACCGGCCCCCGCCTGGAGCTGGACCTCGCCGAGGCCGGTGTCACCTCCATCGTGTGGGCGACGGGCTTCGCGAGCGACTACGGCTGGCTCGACGTCGACGCGTTCGACGCGGACGGCCGACCGGACCAGCGACGCGGAGTCTCCGTCGAGCCCGGCGTGTACTTCCTGGGACTGCCCTGGCTGTCCCGCCGCGGGTCGAGCTTCATCTGGGGCGTCTGGCACGACGCCCGGTACGTCGCCGACCACATCGCACGGCAGCGCGGCTATCTCGCGTACGACCCCGCCGACCGGCAGAACTGAGGAGCGGATCATGACCTCCACGACCCCCAAGGCCCCGATCGTCGCCGGCGGGCACACCCGGATCCGGCCGTTCAACACCCGCGAGACCTATCCCGAGCAGAACCTCGACAACGACCTGTGCCAGGCCGTCGTCGCCGGAAACACGGTGTACGTCCGGGGCCAGATCGGCCAGGACCTCGACACCAGCGAGTCCGTGGGCCTCGGCGACGCCGAGGCCCAGGCCGAGCGGGCCATGGCCAACATCACGATGCTGCTCGAAGAGGCCGGCAGCCGGATGGAGCACCTGGTCAAGCTGACGATCTACCTGATCGACCCGCGCTACCGCGAGGCGGTGTACCGCACGGTCGGCCGCTGGACCAAGGGCGTGCACCCCATCTCCACCGGTCTCGTCGTCTCGGCCCTCGCCCGGCCGGAGTGGCTGTGCGAGATCGACGCGATCGCCGTGATCCCGCGGGAGGAATCGGCATGACCTTCTCCCTCCTCGTACGCGACGGTGCGCGGTTCGGCGTGGTGGCGAGCTCGTCGAGTCCGGCCGTCTTCGCCCGGGTCGCCCATCTGCGGCCCGGGGTCGGCGCGGCGGCCTCGCAGAACATCACCGACCCCACGCTCGGCACGGACCTCCTCGCGGGCCTCGCGGAGCACGCGGACCCGGAACGCGCCCTGGCCGGAGTCACCGGCGCCGCCCGCAACGCCGAGACCATCGCGTACCGGCAGCTGACCGTCCTCGGCCGCTCCGGCCCCGGCTTCGCCCACAGCGGCGCGCGGACGCTCGGCACCTACGCCTCGGCCACCGCGGACGGCGCGGTGGCCGCCGGCAACATGCTGTCCGGCACGCACATCCCCGGCGTGCTCCTCGACGCGTACGCCGCCGCCGGCGGACAACTCGAAGAGCGTCTCCTCACCGCCCTCAAGGCCGCCGTCGCGGCCGGCGGCGAGGAGGGGCCGGTGCACTCCGCGGGTCTCGCGGTCGTCGCAAACGTGGACTGGCGGGTGACCGATCTGCGGGTGGACTGGGCCGACGACCCCGTCGACCGGCTCGGCGAACTCCTCGACGTCTGGCTGCCGCAGCGCGACGACTACGTGCGGCGCGGACTCGACCCCGCCTCCGCCCCCTCGTACGGCGTCCCGGGGGACCTGTGACAGCGGACATGAAGGAAGCGGCCCGGCACGCGGTCCACCGCCACGCCGAAGAGCTCATCACTCTCTCCGAGCGCCTGCACGCCGATCCGGAGACCGCCTGGGAGGAGCACCGGGCCGCGGCCGCCGTACCGGAACTCCTCGACCGGGCCGGATTCGACATCACCCCGTCCTACCTGGGGCTGGAGACGGCGTTCCACGCACGGTTCGGCAGCGGGCCCGTACGGATCGCCCTGTGCGCCGAGTACGACGCGCTCCCCGGCCTCGGGCATGCCTGCGGGCACAACCTCATCGCGGCGAGTTCCGTCGGGGCCGCGCTCGGCCTCGCGGCCGTCGCCGACGACGCAGGTCTCACCGTCGAGGTCTACGGCACCCCGGCCGAGGAAGGCGGCGGCGGAAAGATCGAGCTGCTCGACCGGGGTGCCTTCGCCGGCGTCGACCTCGCGATGATGGTGCATCCGGCGCCGGTCGACGTCGCCGAGGCCCGCCCCTTCGCGGTCAGCCACTCCCGGATCTCCTACACCGGGAAGTCCGCGCACGCCGCGGCCTATCCGGAGGCCGGGGTCAACGCCGCCGACGCCTTCACCGTGGCCCAGGTCGCGATCGGCCTGCTCCGCCAGCAACTGCCCGCCTCGGCACGGGTGCACGGCGTGGTGACCCACGCCGGGGACGCCCCGAACGCCATCCCGGAGCGCTCGACCGGACGGTGGTACGTACGGGCCGAGACGCTCGCGGAACTCGCCGCACTGGAACCACGCGTCATGCGGGCCTTCGAGGCCGGTGCCCTCGCGACGGGCTGCGAGCTCCGGATCGAGCCGGAGAGCAGGCCGTACGCCGAGTTCCGCAACGACGGGACCGCCCTCGGCCACTACCGTACGAACGCCCTCGCCCTGGGCCGGGAGTTCGCGCCGCCCGGTCAGGCCGCACGGATGAACCGGGCCTCCACCGACATGGGCAACGTCTCCCAGGTCGTGCCCGCCATCCACCCGTACATCGGCATCGGCTCCCTGCCCGCCACCAACCACCAGCGCGAGTTCGCCGCGCACTGCGTGGGCGGGACGGCGGAGCGGGCCCTGCTCGACGGGGCGATCGCGCTGGCCTGGACCGGCGTGGACCGCGCCCGCCCTCCCCGACCCTCCGAAGGACCCCGATGACCCCGACCTCCGACCCCCGGCGCACCGTCCCGCCGGACCACGGGTACCGGACGGAGCACGACATGCTCGGCGACATCGACGTCCCCGCGGACGCCTACTACGGGGCGCACACCGCCCGGGCGCTGGTCAACTTCCCCCTCACCGGGGAGACCCTCGCCTCCCGCCCGCACATGATCCGCGCCCTCGCGGCGGTCAAGTGCGCCGCGGCCCGCGCCAACGCCGAGGTCGGCGCCCTGGACGCCACGCTCGCCTCGGCGATCGCGGACGCCTGCGCCGAGATCCGTGACGGGGCGCTCCACGACCAGTTCGTGGTCGACCTCGTCCAGGGCGGCGCGGGCACGTCGACGAACATGAACGCCAACGAGGTGATCGCCAACCGAGCCCTGGAACTGCTCGGCCGGTCCCGCGGCGAGTACACGGTCCTGCACCCGCTCGACCATGTGAACCTCGGCCAGAGCACCAACGACGTCTGTCCGACCGCCCTGAAGCTGGCCCTGGACGCGCACGTGGCCGAACTGCTCGCCGCCCTGGCCGGGCTGCGCGGCGCCTTCGAGGAGAAGGCCGCCGAGTTCGCCGGCGTCCTGAAGATGGGCCGCACCCAGCTCCAGGACGCCGTGCCCATGACCCTGGGCCAGGAGTTCGGGGCGTACGCCGCCACCCTCGCCGAGGACGAGCAGCGGCTCGCCGAGGTCAGACCCCTGCTGCACGAGCTCAGCCTCGGCGGCACGGCGATCGGCACCGGCCTCAACGCCCGCCCCGGCTACCGGGAGCGCGCGGTGGCGGAGCTCCGACGGCTGACCGGCATCCCGACGCTTGAGTCCTCGCCCGACCTCGTGGAGGCCACCCAGGACGTCGGCGTCTTCGTGCACCTGTCCGGCGTGCTCAAGCGCGTCGCCGTGAAGCTGTCCAAGATCTGCAACGACCTGCGGCTGCTGTCCTCGGGACCGCAGGCCGGACTCGGCGAGATCAACCTCCCGGCACGGCAGGCCGGTTCGTCCATCATGCCCGGCAAGGTCAATCCGGTGATCCCGGAGGCGGTCAACCAGATCGCCTTCGAGGTCATCGGCAACGACGTGACCGTCACGCTCGCCGCCGAGGGAGGACAGCTCCAGCTCAACGCGTTCGGGCCGGTCATCCACCGCAGCCTGAGTGCGGGCCTCGACCACCTCACCGCCGGCATCGGCGTCCTCGCCGAACACTGCGTGCGGGGCATCACCGCCAACCGCGAGCGGCTCGCCGAGACGGTCGCCGCCTCCACCGGACTCGTCACCGCGCTCGGTCCCGCGCTCGGCTACGAGACCGCCTGCGCCCTCGCGGTCGAGGCCCACCACACGGGCAGACCCGCGCTCGACCTCGTACGCGAGCGGGCGCTGCTGACCGAGGCGGAACTCGACGAGCTCCTCAGCCCCGCCGCCCTCACCGGTCTGCCCGCCCTCTGAGGGCATTCCGGCCCGTGCCGCATAGGGTCGGAGGCGACCGGATCACCAGGCGCGAGGGCCACGCATGACGTCACCAGTGGGTTTCACACTCGTCCAGCTCCGCTACTTCCTCGTCGCCGCCGAACGCGGCTCGATGACGGAGGCGGCGGCGGAGCTGCACATCGCGCAGTCCGCCGTGTCCACGGCCGTCCACAACCTGGAGCAGGACCTCCGGGTCCAGCTCTTCATCCGCCGGCGGGGCCGGGGCCTGACCCTCACACCCGCAGGGGAGCGGCTCCGGCAGCAGGCGGAAGAGCTCCTCGCCCGCGCCCGCGAGGTCGCGGAGGAGGCCCGGGGAGGGGGCGAGTCCCTCTCCGGGCCGGTGGCCGTCGGCTGCTTCGTGACCCTGGCCCCGCACTACCTGCCGGCTCTGTTCAGCGAGTGCACCCGACGCCATCCGGGCATCGAGCTGGACGTGATGGAGGCGGAGGCGGACCAGCTCGTCCAGGCCCTGGCGGCGGGGCGCATCGACTTCGCGCTCACCTACGACCTCGGTCTCGCGACCGAGCCGGACCTGGACGGCGAGACGGTCGCCCGCGCCCCGGCGTACGTCATCGTCCCGGCCGGTCACCCGCTGGCAGGACGGGACAGCGTCGAGCTGGCCGACCTGTCCGCGGAACCGCTCGTCCTGCTCGACCTGCCCCACAGCCGCGACTACTTCCGCTCCCTGGTGGCCGCCACCGGCACCACGCCCGACGTGCGCTACCGCACGGGGAGCTACGAGACCGTCCGCTCCCTGGTGGCACGCGGGCTCGGCTACTCGGTGCTCAACCAGCGGCCGGCGACCAGCCAGACGTACGGCGGCGGGGAGGTCGCGGAGCTCAGGCTCCGGGACGGCGGACCGCCGCTCGACGTCAAGATCGCCTCGGTGCGGAGCATGACCCAGACGGCCCGCGCCCGGGCGGTCATGGACCTGCTCCGGGAGATCGCCGGCAGGCCCGCGGGGGCCTGAGCGGGGATCTCCCCACGCTACAGATCGGCGCGGCCCGTCACCGCCCGGGCGTGCGCCAGGATCAGCTCACGGGCCCGGTCGGGGCGCAGCGCGGCGTTGCGGCTGACGATGTGCAGTCCGTAGCCGTCCTCCAGGGCCACCAGCCCGTGCGCCAGGTCCGGCGCGGCCGCGGCGAGCGTGAAACCGCCGGTCGCGGCGCCCACCGCGAGGGCGGTGGTGTAGAGCGCGACCTCCCGGGCGAAGAGCGAGGCCATCAGCTCGGCGTGCCCGGGGCTGCGCCCCGCCCGCCGGTGCAGTTCGTAGAGCAGCCCGTGGACCGGGTCGTCCGTCATGCTCGGCAGACCGCTGTTCAGGAGGGCGCGCAGCCGCGCCGCCGGATCGTCGGCGGGCGCCTCGTCGTAGGCCTGCTGCCGGGTGGCCAGGTAACTCTCCACGGCGCCCCGGTGCACCTCAAGGACGAGGTCGTCGAGCTCGGGGTAGTAGTACAGCACCGAGCCCTGGGAGACGCCCGCGGCCTCCGCGATGTCCTTGATGCGCAGGGCTTCGAGGCCGCGCTCGGCGATGGCCCGCCCCGCGGCGGTGACCAGGGCCTCTCGGCGTGCCGTCTGGTCGCGTGGTCTGCCCGCTTTCCTCATGGCGCCCATTCTCTGATGCCCGGCTCAGGTTGTGCAAGAAGTTCTCGTCCAGAGCATTGACGGCCGCTTCACCAATTGTTTGAATCCCAACTCAAAGAAGTCGGTGCGGACGATCCCCGCCGAGCTCCTCTCCCTCCCCGCCGCCCCCGCACACCGCCCGGGCCGCACCTCCCCCGTCCCCCCGAACGGGCACCGGCTCGCAGACGTCCCACGACGCGATCGAAGGCCACACCATGCAGACGTACGACCACTGGCGGCAGCGCGCCGCCGAACTCATCCCACGCACCCGCCTGTTCATCGACGGAGCATGGACCGACCCCGCCGAGGACCACTGGCTCCCGACCGTGAACCCCGCGACCGGCAAGACCACCGCCCAGGTGGCGGCCGGCTCCGCCGCGGACGTCGACCGGGCCGTGGCCGCGGCCCGCACCTCCTTCGAGGACGGCCGCTGGTCGCGCACCGCCCCCGCGGAGCGCAGGCGGGTCCTGCTCGCCCTCGCCCGCCTCATCGAGGAGCACGGCGAGGAGCTCGCCCTCTGCGACACCCTCGACATGGGCAAGCCCATCGCGGAGTCCCACGGCACCGACGTCCCCGGCGCGGCCGGCGTCTTCACCTGGTACGCCGAGGCCGTCGACAAGCTCTACGACGAGGCCGCCCCGGCCCCGCCGGGCAACCTCGCCCTCGTGCGCCGCGCCCCGCTCGGGGTCGTGGGCGCGGTGGTGCCCTGGAACTTCCCCCTCGACCTCGCGAGCTGGAAGCTGGCACCCGCCCTGGCCGCGGGCAACAGCGTCGTGCTCAAGCCCGCCGAGCAGTCCCCGCTCTCCGCCCTGCTCCTCGCGGAGCTCGCCGCGGAGGCCGGCCTGCCCGACGGCGTGCTGAACGTCGTCCCCGGCCCGGGGGAGACGACCGGGCGGGCCCTCGGCCTCCACCCGGACGTCGACACCCTCGTCTTCACCGGGTCCACCGCCGTGGCCAAGCGCTTCCTCGCCTATTCCGCCGAGTCCAACATGAAGCAGGTCTGGCCCGAGGCCGGCGGCAAGAGCCCCGATGTGGTCTTCGCCGACGCCGACCTGGACGCGGCGGCGGAGCGCGCGGCCTGGGGCTTCGTCTACAACGCCGGGCAGGTGTGCTCCGCCACCACCCGCCTCCTCGTCGAGGCCTCCGTCGCCGAGGAGTTCACGGCCCGCGTCGCCGAGCACGCCCGCACCTGGCTGCCGGGCGACCCCCTCGACCCCGCGACCCGACTCGGACCGCTCGTCGACGAGGCCCAGGCCGAACGCGTCCTCGACGCCGTGCGCTCATCGGGCGGCACCGTCGTCTGCGGCGGCACACGGCCCCGGCGGGACGGCGCCTACCTCGACCCCACCGTCGTCACCGGCCTCGGCCCCGACGCCCCGCTCGTCCGGGAGGAACTCTTCGGCCCCGTCCTCACGGTGCTCCCCTTCCGGGACGAGGCCGAGGCGATCCGCCTCGCCAACGACTCCGCCTACGGCCTCGCCGCCTCCCTGTGGACCCGGGACCTCGGCCGCGCCCACCGCGTGGCCGACGCCCTGCGCGCCGGGACCGTGTCCGTCAACACGGTCGACGCCCTCAGCCCGTACACCCCCTTCGGCGGGTTCAAGCAGTCCGGCCACGGCCGAGACCTCTCCCTGCACTCCTTCGACAAGTACACCGGCCTGAAGACGACCTGGATCGCCTACGGCTGACCCCGCCGACGCGGCACCCGACCCGACACCCTCACCCCAGCAAGGAACACACCACCATGACCAGCGACACCGCAGACCTGATCCGCCTCGACCGGGCGCACATCATCCACCCCTACCTGCCGGGCACCGCCACCGAGCGCGTGATCATGGCCTCCGGTTCCGGCTGCCGGCTCACCGACACCGAGGGCCGCGACTACCTCGACGCCACCGGCGGCCTCTGGCTCGCCCAGATCGGCCACGGGCGCGAGGAGGTGGCCGACATCGCCCACGAGCAGATGAAGAAGCTGGAGTACTTCACCAGCTTCTGGGAGTTCTCCAACGAGCCGGCCATCAAGCTCGCCGCCCGCCTCGCCGAGATCGCCCCCGAGCCGCTCAACCACGTCTACTTCACCTCCGGCGGCTCCGAGGGCAACGAGGCGGCCATCAAGATGGCCCGCTACTACCACCACCGGCGCGGCGAGGGCAGCCGGACGTGGATCCTCGCGCGCAGCAAGGCCTACCACGGCATCGGCTACGGCGGCGGCTCGGCCACCGGCTTCCCCGTCTACCACGAGGGCTTCGCCCCGATGATGCCGCACGTCTCCCACCTCACGCCCCCGTGGCCGTACCGCAGCGAGCTGTACGGCGACGAGCCCCTCGGCCCCGAGCAGGTGACCGACTTCCTCATCCGCGAACTCGAGGAGCGCATCGCCGAGATCGGGCCGAAGAACATCGCCGCGATGATCGGCGAGCCCATCATGGGCGTCGGCGGCATGCTCGTCCCGCCGGCCGACTACTGGCCCCGCGTGCGGGAGGTCCTCGACCGGCACGGCATCCTGCTCATCTTCGACGAGGTCGTCACCGCGTACGGCCGGGTCGGCGAGTGGTTCGCCGCCCAGTACTTCGACGTCACCCCGGACATCATCGTCACCGCCAAGGGCATCACCTCCGGCTACGTCCCGCTCGGCGCGCTCCTGGTGAGCGACGACCTCGCCGAGGTGCTCCTGCGCGACCACGGCTTCCCCATGGGCTACACCTACAACGGCCACCCCGTCGCCACGGCCGTCGCCACCGCCAACCTCGACATCATCGAGCGGGAAGGACTGCTCGCCCGTGCCACGAGCCTGGGCTCCTTCCTCCACGACGAACTGAAGGCGCAGCTGGGCGACCTGCCGATCGTCGGCGAGATCCGCTCCGTCGGCATGATGCTGGCCGTCGAACTGGTCCAGGACCGCGCCACCCGCGCACCCCTGCCCCTCGACCCGGCCCGGATGCCCCACGACGTCATCCGCCGCGAAGCCGGCGTGATCGTCCGCGACTCCGCCCACAGCCTGGTCCTGTCCCCGCCGCTCGTCATGACGGAGACCGAGGCCAAGGAGGTGGCCACCGCGCTGCGCGGTGTCCTGGAGCGCACCGGTCCCACCGGCGCGATCCGCCCCGCCTGACGACGCACGGGAGGCCCGGTGCCCCGCCGGGCCTCCCCGACACGGACGCCACTCCGTCACCGCGCTCACGCGCGCCTGCTCGCAGTACCCCTCTCCCCGCTAGGAACTGCCCGTGTCCTCCCCTCTCTCCGCCACCGACTCGCGCACTCCCCCCACCACGTCCGGGCTGAAGCGCAGCCTGCGGCGCCTCGACATCACCGCCCTGGGCATCGCCGCCGTCATCTCCTTCGACACCGTCGGGCAGATCGCCACCGGCGGTGGTGAGGCCGCCACCTGGACGGCGGTCCTCGCGCTCTTCTTCCTCGTCCCGTACGCCCTGCTGTTCGCCGAGACCGGCGCCGCCTTCCCGCAGGAGGGCGGCCCGTACGTCTGGGTCAAGCTCACCCTCGGCCGTTCGGCGGCCGCGCTCACCACCCTGCTGTACTGGGTGACCAACCCGATCTGGCTGGGCGGCTCCCTGGTCTTCCTCGCCGCCGAGACCTGGGACGGCTTCGTCTTCCACCTGGGCTCGGGCACCTTCGCCGACTACACGTTCAAGCTGCTGTTCGTGTGGACCGCGATCCTCACCGCCGTCGTCTCCCTGCGCCGCGGCAAATGGATCACCACCCTCGGCGCCGCGGTGAAGGTCCTCACCCTCGCGGTGTTCACCGTGACCGCGCTGCTCTACGGGCTCGAACACGGCTTCCACGGGCTCACCGACGCCCATTTCACCCCGACCACGGCCGGATTCCTGGCCCTCGTGCCGATCCTCCTGTTCGCGTACGTCGGCTTCGAAGCCCCCAACGCGGCCGGCGAGGAGATGCACGACCCGCAGCGCGACGTGCCCGCCGCCCTCGGACGTTCCGCCTCCGTCGCCGCCTGCTGCTACCTGCTGCCGGTCCTGGCGCTCCTCGCCGTCGTCCCCGCCCACCAGGTCACCGGCATCGGCGGCTTCATGGAAGGCGCCCGCCTCGTGTTCGGCATCTACGGCGGCGCGGCCGGCCCGCTCCTGACGCTCACCGCCGTCATGTTCGTCCTCGCCCTGCTCACCCAGGGCAGCGCGTGGATGATCGTCAGCGACCGCATGCAGGCGATGGCCGCCGCCGACGGCGGCTCCTTCACCCGCAAGCTCGGCGCCTTCCACCCGCGGCTCGGCACACCCGTCCGCACCAACCTGCTCTCCGGAGCGGTGGCCACCGTCTTCATGATCGTGGCCATGCGGGTCGCGGAAGGCGACGCGGGCGCCGTGTTCGCCGTGGTGCTCACCGTGGCGGTCACCACCCTGCTGCTTTCCTACCTCGTCATCGTCCCCGCGCTCGTCCTGCTCCGGCTGCGCCGGCCCGAGGTCGTACGGCCCTACCAGGTCCCCTTCGGTCACCGCGGCTTCATGACCTGTGCGGCGCTCGTCTACGCCTGGATCCTCGTCGGCTCCTGGTGCGCGCTCTTCCCCGGCACCCTGGAGGCGCTCCTCGGCATCGAGTACGCCTTCGACGACATCTGGGGCATGTCCCGGGCGGCGTTCGAGGCGTTCACCCTCGGTACGGTCGCCGTCCTGCTCCTGGTCGGCGCCGCCGGCCTGGCGATCGCCCGCCGGGAGAGCCCGGACGCGGAGGGCCTCCCGGTCACCGGGGACGCGTGACCACGCGCGGGCACGGGCACACCCATGTGCCCGTGCCCGGCGCGGTTCCGCCGTCAGAAGATCCTGTGCTCCGTCCAGAACGGACCGAGGTCCTTGTCCGTCGCCGCCTGTGCGGCGCGCTTGAAGTCCGCGGTGGTGGCGACGCCCAGCCAGTGGTCCCGCACATGGCCGCGCAACACGGCAGCCATCGCGGCGCTGCCCAGGACCCGCTCCAGATCGTGCAGGGCGCAGGCGCCGCGCATGTAGACGACCCGGACGTACTCGGAGCGGTGACCGTCCGCGTAGTAGCCCATGGACCGGGTGAGGGCGGCCGTGTCGCTGGGCCACGTCCCCTGGTCCTCCCAGCAGCCGGCGGTGTCCTCCCCGTAGTACGACTGGTTCGCGTACTGGGCGAAGGACTCGTCCAGCCAGGGCGAGGAGAACTGGTCGTTGCCGACGATGCCGTAGAACCACTGGTGGGCGATCTCGTGCACGACCGCCGACCCTTCCGGTTCGGTCCACAGCAGGACGAGGCCCGGGAACTCCATGTTGCCGAAGTCGTCGAGGTTGTCGCTCATGACGAGGTCGAGTTCGCCGTACGGGTAACGCCCGAACCGCTGCCCGAACCGGTCGACCGAGCCGACGGCGGCCTTCAGGTCGACGGCGACGCCCTCGGCGGACGTGGCGGCGGTCCAGTACGCGTGGAGGCGCACTCCGCCGGGCGTGGTCAGCGTCTTCGTACGGAACGGGCCCGCGGCCCACGCGAAGTCCCGCACCCCGTGCGCGACGCTGGTGCTGACCGTGCGACCGGGCGCTCCCGGGCGCCGGGTGGTGGTGCCCGTCGCGGGGACGAGCAGCGTGGCCGGGTGGTCGAGCACGACCCGGAAGTCACCGGCCAGGGTGTAGAAGCTCTCGCCGAAACCGACGTCCGGGTCGAGGTGCCGGCCCTGCGCGTCGCGCACGGACAGCAGGGGCAGCGCGTTCCCGAGGTAGCGGTGCGCGCCGTCCCGGCCGAAGCGGTGCACACGGTCCGGGACGGTGATCGCGAGGTCGAAGGAGATGCTCGCGCGTGCCCCGTACGGCAGCGGCGCGGGCAGGTCGACCGTCAGCGCGGTGCAGCCGACGGCGAGCGGACGCGGGCTGCCGCCGACGACCCGGCTCACCCGGACCGGGGACGGTGCGCCGGGGGCTCCGCAGCCGTCGGAGCCGTTGCCCCAGAGCCGTACGTCGACCGAACGCAGTGGAGTACGGGAGGCGTTGCGGAACGACACCGTCTGACGGCCGGTCCAGTGCGAGCCGTCGGCGTCGGCGCGCAGCGACACCTCGTAGGAAGGGCGGTCCGGAGTCGCCGCCCGCACGGGCGCGGGGGTGTCCGAGGGGTCCTGCGCCGCCGCCGGGGGGAGGAGAGTCAGAACGGCCACGAGGGCGAGCGCCGTTGCCCGCCAGTACCTGAGCGAGGTCATGCCGAGCACGCTAGAACACCCGTACGCCCGGACGGGCGGGTTCCGGGGACGCGGCGAAGGGCGCGGCCCGAGGCGTTCCTCCGCAGCCGGTCCCGATGTGGGACGGTGGTGGCATGCCGGTTCCCGTGATTCTCGACTGCGATCCCGGACACGACGACGCCTTCAACATCCTGCTGGCCGCCGCGCACCCCGCGATCGACCTGCTCGCGATCACCACCGTCGCGGGCAACCAGACGCTGGAGAAGACCACGCTCAACGCCCGCCGGGTCTGCTCGGTGGCCGGGATCAAGGGCGTGCCGATCGCGGCGGGCCGCGACCGACCGCTGCACGGGCCCCGCCGGATCGCCGAGAACATCCACGGCGACTCCGGCCTCGACGGTCCCGGATTCGGCGAGCGCGAGCCGGACGTCCCGCAGGACCCGCGCGACGCCCTCACCCTCATCCGCGACACCCTCCTCGCGCACCCGTCGCCGGTCACGCTCGTGCCGACCGGACCGCTCACCAACATCGCGGTCTTCCTGCTCGCCCACCCCGAGCTCGCCGGGCGGATCGAGCGGATCGTGCTCATGGGCGGCTCGACGGGGCGCGGCAACACCACACCCGCCGCCGAGTTCAACATCCTGTGCGATCCGGAGGCGGCGGACATCGTCTTCCGCAGCGGACTGCCGGTGACGATGTTCGGCCTCAACGCGACCCATCAGGTACGCGCCACCCCCGAGGTCGTCGCCCGGATCGCCGCCCTCGGCACCCCGCTGAGCGGGCTCTGCATCGACCTCCTCACCTACTTCGCGTCCACCTACCGCGAGGTGTACGGCTTCGACGCGCCCCCACTGCACGATCCGCTCACCGTCGCCCACCTGATCAACCCGTCGCTGGTCAGCCTGGTACGGGCAGCGGTGACGGTCGAGCTGAACGGCACGCACACACGGGGCGCGACGGTGGTGGACCTGCACGGGGTGACGGGCCTGCCCGCCGAGACCGCGGTCGGCATGGAGGTCGACACGGACGGCTTCTGGGACCTGATCGTGGAGGCCGTACGCGTACTCGGCTAGTCCGCTGGTCCGCACGACGAAGTGGCGTCACCACCAAGGGGTGGTGACGCCACGTCAGACCGAATCGGTCACTTGCCGAGCCACGCGTTGTGGACGGTCACCGTCGAGGTGTTTCCCTGCTTGTCCGTGACCTCGGCGGACAGCGCGATGCCGCTGTCCTTCGCCGGGCTCTTCACGGAGAGCAGTCCGCCCACGACCTTCGCCGGCTGCCAGGTCCTCCCGTCGTCGTAACTCACCGACACGGAGAGGGACTTCAGGTTCGCACCGGCCGCGGCGCCCTGCACGGTCACGGGGACCAGGACCGAGGCGCCCGCGGGGACCCGCGAGGCGAGGTCGACGGGGGCCGCGAAGCGGACCGTGGACACCGGCAGCGCCGTCGTGGCCGCGACCTGCTGCGAACGGAACGTGAAGCCGGTCTCGATCCGCGTGGAGACCGCGCCGGCCTTCGCCGGGCGCTCCACGGAGGTCACCAGCCGGTATGCGGCGTCGGCGGCGTCGACCGTGAACGGCTCGTAGCCGCTCAGCGGGTCGGTGTTCTCGGCGACCTTCACCCCGTCGCGGTACAGCGTCGACGTGGCCGAGGAGTACGGGACGGTCCCGACGTGCCCCGCGCCGTCGGAGGACAGCGGCACGGCGCCGACGATCTGCTGCTCGCCCGTCACCGGGTCGGGAGCCGTGCGGAAGACACCCGTGCCCTCGCCCAGGAGCGGGCCCTGGACGCCCGTGTTGAAGGTCTCGCGGTACGTCCGGCCGGCCTCGTAGCGCTTCGGCCGGACCATCTCCCAGGCGCCCTCGAAGGCCGGGTAGCCCCACTCGTCCTTGTCGCCCAGCTGGTTGTACCGGGTGAGCCACGTGGCACCGTCGACGGTGGAGACGTAGAAGGTGCGCGTGCCCGGCGCCGGCTGCGGTGCGGAGAAGCCGTTGCCCTCCGGCGCACCGGGCAGGTGGGCGTACGGGGAGGCCAGTGCGGTCTTCCCCGGGGTGGAGGCGCCGAGACCGACCTTGAGCGTGGCCAGCTCGGTCGCCTTCACGTGCTTGGTGTAGCCGGTCGCGACCGTGCTCGCCTTTCCGCCGAAGGCCACCGAGTACTGGCTGGTGGCGTCCTTCAGGAAGTGCGCGTCCCAGGTCTGCAGGAGGGAGCCGTCGGTGACGGCCGGACCCAGGTGGGCGGTGCGGAAGCCGGTGAAGCCCCGTAGGACCCAGCCGTTGCCGACGCGGCCGATGTCCGTCGCGACCTCGTAGTACGTCCCCGCGTAGTCGGCCTTGTCGATGCCGGGCACGGTCAGGTTCACCGGCCTGGTGGTGCGCGCGTCCGAGACGACCGTGGTGTCGGCCGTGACGTCCAGCTTCGGCCGGGCGATCCAGTCGGTGCCCGCGCTGTAGTCCGACGGGTCCTGGTAGACGGCCGTGTTGAGCGTGTACGAACCCTTCGGCACACGGATCGTGTGCGCGCCCGGCTCGTTGTCCACGCGGGCCTGGAAGTTCGCGGCGAGCCCGCCGACCCCGGTCAGCGTGGTGGAGAAGTTCTGCGCGTCGGCGCCGTCGCGGCCGAGCGCCCGGACCGTGAGGTCGTACGACTCCGCCTCCCGGACGGCCACCGCGGCCGTGCGGACGGACTGGCCCGCGCCGGTGGCGGTGACGTAGCCCGAGTAGGTGCCGTCGGCATCCCCGATCCTGGTGTCGGCGACGAGGTCCACCTCGGCCGTGCCGCCGGCGGGGACGGTCACCTTCGAGGCGCCGAGCGTGAAGAACCCGGCCGGGGCCGGCTTGCCCGCCGGGTCCAGGGCGGACACCGACAGGTCGAGGGTGACGTCCGTGGTCCCGAGGTTGCGGTACGCGACCTTCTGGGTGAGGGGCTTGTCGTCGGTGTGCGGCCACAGCGCGGTGCCGTAGTTCAGCGATACCGGCTCGGCGACGACGCTCTGGGCGAGCGCCTTGTCGACCTGGATCCGGCCCGAGCCCTGCTGGAAGGCGGTGAAGGCACCGCCCTTGGCGGAGCCGGTCAGTACACCCTTGAGCTCGGCGGACTTCCAGTCGGGGTGACGCTGCTTCAGGATCGCGGCGGCGCCCGCGACGTGCGGGGTCGCCATGGAGGTGCCGTCGATCGTGAGGTAGCCCGGCGCGGGGTGCGGCATGCCGGGGCGGGTGTCGAGGATGCTGCCGGGGGCGGCGGCCGCGGTGATCGCGACGCCGGGCGCGGTGACGTCCGGCTTGACGGCACCGTCGCCGGCACGCGGGCCGGTGCTGGAGAAGGGGGCCAGTCTGTCGTCCTGGTCGACGGCGCCGACGGTCAGCGCGGCGTCCGCGCTCCCCGGCGAGCCCACGGACGACGCACCGGACTCGCCCTCGTTGCCCGCCGCGACGGCGAACAGGATCCCCTTCTCGGCGGACAGCCGGTCGACCGTCGCCTCCAGCGGGTCGACGCCGGGGCTGTCCGGGCCGCCGAGGCTGAGGTTGACGACGTCCGCGCCCTCGGCGGCGGCCCACTCCATGCCCGCGATGACGGCGGAGTCGTCCCCGTACCCCTCGTCGTCGAGGACCTTCCCGCTGATCACCTTGGCGCCGGGGGCGACGCCCTTGTACCGGCCGCCGGACATGGCGCCGGTGCCGACGGCGATCGACGCGACGTGCGTGCCGTGCCCGACGCGGTCCACGGCGTCGGCGGAGGCGGAGAAGTTCTTCTCGCCGACGACCTGCGTCTTCAGGTCGTCGTGGGTCTTGTCGACGCCGGTGTCCAGGACGGCGATCTTCACGCCCGTGCCGTCGAACCCGGACTCCCACGCCTTGTCGGCGCCGATCTGCCGGACGCTGCGGTCCACGCTCGCGCCCCGCACCCCGTCCAGCCACACCGAGGCGATGCCGGAGGCCGTGGCGCGCAGGCCGCTGCTCTGCCGGTCGGTCAGTGCCTCCCACACCCGGGCCACGTCGTCCGGAGACGTACGGATGGCGTCGGCGCCGATCGTCGGGAAGGTACGCCGAAGCTGGGTGTCCCCGGCCGCGCGCACCTCGGCTCGCGCGGCGCCGGCACCCCCTTCGTACTGCACGATCAGCTTGAGCCCCGCGCGGTGACTCTTGCGGAGCCGCGGGTCCGTGAGCACGTTGAGGTCGAAGAGCCGCTGGTCGAGGCGGCCCGTGGCGATCAGACGCCGTGCGTCGCCGGGCACCACGAGGGTGTGGTCCCCGGTGCGCTCTATCTGTACGGGTATGTGTTCGCGGCCCTTGGCGGACTCGAAGCCCACCATCCGGCCCTTGGCGTCCACCACGACGCGGTCGCCCGTGACGAGCGGGATCCGCTGGGTGCCGCCGACGTGCGGGGTGGTGTCCGGTGCGGCCGTCGCGGTCGCGGTGATCGCCGTCGCCGGGCCGGTCATGCCTGCGACGAGGGCCACCGACGTGGCCGCTGCGATGGTGAAGGCGCGTGCTCTCTGCACAGGTGCGCGCAAGTCTCCCCCAGGAGCTTGGGATGAGGTCGAGTGGTCGATTCCGGTCAGGAGCGCGAGGCGCCCGCCGCCGGTCAGCGCAGTATGTGAGGAGAGAAAGACGTGATCAACGCGGGTGGGGGAGTGGGGCGTTGATACGCACGGTTTCAAGCCATCGTGCGGTCGGCGCGTGTGATCGGGCGACGATGGCCGTGTGACGGTACGATGACGGCGGCGCGATCCTTGCGCGACAGCGGCGCGTGCCGGGACCGCCCCGGGCCAGGCCCCGCGGGTGTTTCGGGGATCCGCGCCCGTGCGCCGGGAGCGCGCCCCTCCGCTTGGCCGTATCCGCACCCGGAGGGAACCTCTCTCCATCCGGGCACGTCCGGCCGGCGGGGACGCACTCCCGACGGTCCCGCTACGGCTGGCCGTCGAGCCAGCTCAGCTTGTGCCCGTACAGCACCCGCTGGCAGTAGTCCGTGCCCACCGGATCGGCGGCGTCACGGTTCGCCGTGCAGTCGGACGCCGACCCCGGGTGGTGCTCGGAGAGGGACCACAGGCGGCCCGTGCCGCGCTCGATGTAGAGGTCCTCGGCGCCCCGGGCGGTCTTGACGGCCGCGCCGTTCGTGACCAGCTGGCCGTTGCTCCAGCCGTAGCGCCAGAGGTTGCCCGGCTCGTCGGTGCCCTTCGACTCGTTCACGTACAGCTTGCCGTTGTACGCGGCCGCGCCCTGGGCGCCGCCGTTGGTCAGCGGCAGGTAGTTGGCCCAGCCCTCCGCGGTCACGTCGGAGGAGCGTCCCTCCAGGTCCGCGACGGGGAAGGAGGCGATGCGGCCGGTGGACGGGTAGCCGCTCTCCGGACGGCAGTACTCACCCATGAGCAGACGGTCCGGGGTGGTGCTGCGGTCCAGGGAGATGTAGGAGGCCTTCGGGGCGCCGGTGGAGACGCAGGCGTAGGAGCCCGCGGGGTTGCTCTGCGTCGCCTTGAACTTCCACGCGGCGACCTGCGGCATCACATAGCGGTAGCCGAAGCTGTACCAGACGTTGTCGTGCCGGCCGACCTTCGTCTTGTCCTCGGTGTTGGCCGTGGTCTGCACACCGTCGGTGTCGCTGCCCATCGCGTCGTGCGTGCTGGGGTCGCCGTCCGGGTCCAGGTCCATGATGGAGCGCATGTCGAAGACGCGCAGACCGTTGCGGGTGTCGGCGACGTAGAGGTAGTTGCCGTACCAGACGATCCCGCCGGCGTGGACGCCCTTCTGGATCGGGTACTCGGAGGCGTGCAGCCCGTCGAAGGAGACGTGGTCGGCCGAGTTGATGTAGGTCCAGCCCAGAAGGACGTGCCGGTACTTGACCTCGGAGATGCCGGAGGCCGGATTGACCCGGCTCTGCACGAAGGTGATGCGGACGCCCTTCTGGTTGCAGGCGTCGTCGGCCTCCAGCTCGGCCGTGGTGCAGTCGCCGGTGGCCGGGTTCGGGTCGGTCTCGCGGCCCGGGTCCCAGCCGTCGTACGAGGCGAACAATTGGATGTTCCCGGCCGTGCCCCACAGCTCGTCGTCCTGGGCGTCGGAGACGCCCGAGAATCCCTGCGGGACCCACTCCTGCGAGGTGGAGTCGTCGCTCTGCAGGCAGTACTTGATGTCGGGATCCGTGGCGGTGCCGAACGGGTCGCGGGAGCACCACGGCGTCACGGTGCGGTTCGCCCCGGCGAGGAGGTTCTGCACACCCGACTTGGGGAGGACCGAGTCGAGGCGGGCGACCCGGGAGGTCGTCTCGGCGTTCAGGGCGCCGGGCGACATGGTGAAGTCACCGGGCGAGGCCGCGCCGCCGGGCGAGGTCCAGGCGGTGGCCGCGAAGGGCGAGGGAGCGGCCTCGGCCGCGAGGGGTTCCTGGACCGTGGGGTCCGAGCTGGCCTGCGGGACGACCTCGGCCTGGGCCGGGGCCACGAGGCCGGTGAACGCGAGCGAGGCCGCGGCGGCTGCGGTGAGCCAGGCGCGGCGTATTCGCCTTGAGGGCATGGGTGGGTGCCTCCGTTGATGAAGCGTCAGACAAGTCGCACGGAGGGTTCCAGAACGTCTGAGCGGAACGCAAACCTGCCGGAATTTTTCGGCAATAACCCTTTTGTTCAGGGGGGTTGGCTCCGATATGCCCGCATCGCACCGCCGGGGCGGGGGCTGGTCCTGATGTCGGCGCGGTCGGGATCCGTCGCCACGGCGGCCGTTCGGTGCAAGACCTGCCGTCGATCCGCACAAGATCCACACGGCGGGCCTTCGCGCCCTCTTATCCTGGGCCGATGTGTGCCCAGCGAATCGACCGCCCGACGGATCTCGACGTGGTCCGTGACTCCTACGACCGGGTGGCCGACAACTACGTCGACATGGTGCTGACGACGGGAATCGGCGACATCCGTCAGCACCCGTGGCTCAAGGCGTCGATCGACGCCTTCGCCGACAGCGTGGGCGAGTCGGGGCCCGTCCTCGACGTCGGCTGCGGACCCGGAACGGTGACCGCGTACCTCGCCGAGCGCGGGCTCGACGTGTCCGGCGTCGACCTCTCCCCCCGCATGATCGAGAACGCGCGCCGGCTGTACCCGGAATGCCGCTTCAGCGTCGCCTCCGCCACCGAACTCGACCTCGCCGAGGAGTCCCTGGGCGGAGTGCTCGGCTGGTGGTCGCTCTTCAACCTCCCCCGAGAGGTCCTCCCGCAGGTCCTCGGCATGTTCGCGCGGGCCCTGAAGCCGGGCGGACACCTCATCACCGCGACACACGTCGGCGACGAGGACATCCTGCGCACCGAGGCCTACGGAAGCGACTCCGTCCGCTGGACCACGCACCAGTGGCAGCCGGACCAGCTCGTGGAGCTGATCGAGAAGGCAGGACTGCACCCGGTCGCCGAACTCCGCCTCCCCGCGGACGAAAACGTCGGCCCGGGCGTCGTCGTCATGGCCAGGCGACCCGACTGAGCGGGCGAGGAGCACCTGAACCGGGGAGCCCGGTTCAGGTGCTCCGGGTCACGGCGTCAGCGGGCGACGAACGTGATGCGGCCCGGGGCCGGGGGAGCGGCCGGGTCGGTGGCCGAGGTGGTGGTCTCCAGGTAGGTGACCAGGGCGTCCAGGTCCGTCGTCTCGCCCCCTTCCCGCGCGGTGATCTCGCCGAAGACGGTGAAGCCGTTGCCGCCGTTGGCGAGGAACTCGTTGAGCGCCACCTTGTACGTGGAGTCCGGAGTGACCGGCTGTCCGTTGACGCGGACCGTGTCCGCGAGGAGCCGGTCGGCGCCCGCCCGGCTCATGTCGACGGAGTAGCGGAGCCCGTCGGAGAGCTGGAGGAAGCGCGGGGCGGCCGCGTTCTCGCCGGTGAACTGCTGCTGGAGCGCCGTGATCAGCTGTGCGCCCGTCACCGGCAGGACGTACAGCGGGCTCTCGAATGGTCGGAACACCGAAGGAGGTCTCCCGGCCGGTCGACGGAGTGATCGACCTCGTCGGCGGCCCGCTGCTCGTGGAGGCGTACGACACGCTCGGCGAAGGCGGCACGCTGGTCGCCCTCGGACACTCCGCCGGGACGGGCGAGGACTTCCCGTTCGGGGCGCTCTTCGGTGACCAGGGGCGGCACGACCGGTCCGTCGTGACCTTCTTCCTGCTCAACTGCACCGGCCTCGACCGCGACCTCGGCTGGCTCGCCCACCGCGTCGCCGACGGGACGCTCGATCCGGGCATCACCTGGCGGGGCGGCTGGGACGACGCGGCGGACGCGGTCGCCGCCCTGCGCGCCGGCGGCCTGCGCGGGAAGGCCGTCCTGACCTTCGACGAGCTTGGCTGATCAGGGGCCTTGGCGCGGGCAGCCGGGTGTTGAATCGCGCCATGCGCATTCTGATCATCACCGCAGGTTCCCGGGGAGACGTCGCGCCCTTCACCGGCCTGGGACGCCGCCTGCTCGACGCGGGCCACCAGGTCGCCGTGGCGGCCCACCCGTCCTTCGCCGCGCTCGTCGGCGGATGCGGCCTCGAACACCGGCCCATGCCGGGAGACCCGCAGGCGCTCCTCCGGGGCTGGTCACGGGCGTCCTCGCGGGAGGAGGCCCAGGCGCTGACGAGGGCGTACGCGGACGGGCTCGCCGACGGGGTGGCGGATGCCGTGGCGGGCGGAGCGGACCTGCTGCTCACGGCCCACGGCCCGGCCCCGCTGAGCCGGACGGCCGGCGAGGCGTTCGGCATCCCCGTCATCGGCACCTACCTCGTCCCGTCCTTCGCCACCCGGACGTTCCCGCTGCCCCACGCGCGGAGCGCCGCAGACACGGGCCCCGAGGGCAACCTCGCCGCGGGCCGGGACGTACTCAGGCGCGCCGAAGGGGCTTTCGCCGGCGGCGTGACCCGGCTGCGCGACCGCCTCGGACTCCCCGCCGACACACCCTCGGCGGCCGCCGACATCCGGCCGGCCTTCCACGGCTACAGCCCGCTGGTCCTGCCGCGCCCCGAGGACTGGCCGCCCGGCGTCGACGTCACGGGCTACTGGTGGCCCCCGCGGCCGGACCACTGGCAACCCCCGGCCGCACTGGTCGACTTCCTCCAGGCCGGTCCGCCCCCGGTCTTCCTCGGCTTCGGCAGCATGGCGCCGGGGGAGGGCGAACGGCTCGGCGAACTGGTGACCGCGGCGGTGAAGCGGGCGGGCGTCCGCGCGGTGGTCCAGGCGGGATGGGCCGAACTGAGCGGCCACGGCTCCGACATCCTGGCCGTCGGCGACGTCCCGCACGACTGGCTGTTCCCGCGCACCGCCGCCGTCGTCCACCACGCCGGGGCAGGCACCACCGGGGCCGGACTGCGGGCCGGGGTCCCCGCTGTGCCCGTCCCCGTCATGTACGACCAGCCGTTCTGGGCGGCCCGGCTGCACGCGCTGGGAGTCGCCCCGCGGCCCGTGCCGTTCGCGAGCCTGACCGCCGAGACCCTCGGCGACGCGATCACGACCTGCGTGTCCGAACCGGCCATCCGCCGCCGCGCGGCCGAACTCGCCCGCGGGATCGCCGCGGAGGACGGCGCGGCGCCGGTGCTCGCCCACATCGCCGCCGTACACGCCGGGTGACGGACGAAGTCAGGGGGCGGGGCGCGCGGCCCCGCCCCCTGCCCGTCAGGCCACGGCCAGACCCAGGTCGGCCGCCAGACGGGCGCGGTGCCAGGCCGGCGGGCCGAAGAGCTGGGCCGCGCCGTGCGCCCGCTTGAAGTAGCGGTGGGCGTCGTGCTCCCAGGTGATGCCGATGCCGCCGTGCAGCTGGATCATCTCGCCCGCCACCGCCGAGAACGCCTCCGAGCAGGCGGACTTGGCGGCGGCCGCGTGGCGGGACAGCTCCGGGTCACCCGCGGCGGCGGCGAAGGAGGCGCCGAGCGCCGCCGAGCGCGCCGACTCCACCAGGACGTACGCGTCCGCGAGGCGGTGCTTGACCGCCTGGAAGGAGCCGATGGGCCGGCCGAACTGGACCCGTTCCCTGGCGTAGGCCAGCGTGAGTTCGAGGCAGCGCGCGGCGGCGCCGACCTGTTCGGCGGCGAGCGCCGTGCAGCCGAGGTCGAGCACGTGCGCGAGCACCCGCTCGGCATCGCCCTCCGCTCCCACGAGCCGGCCCTCCGCCTCCGTGAGCACCACGCGCGCCTGCGCCCGGGTGGAGTCCATCGTCACGGTCGCCTCACGGGCCACGCCCGTGCCGTCGACAGGGACCTCGAAGAGCGACACCCCAGCTCCTGTACGGGCGGCCACGAGCAGCACCTCGGCGCCGGCGCCGTCGAGGACGTGCTCCTTGATTCCGGTGATCCGCCACGTCCCGCCGGGCCCCGCGCCGGCCTCGGCCCGTACCGCCGACGGCTCCCAGGAACCTCCCTCGGCCCACGCCAGGGCCCCCACCACGGCACCCGAGGCCAGCTCGGGCAGCAGGCGCGCGCACGCCCCCGAGTCGCCCGAGGCGAGAAGCGCCTGCACCGTGAGCACCGCGGATCCGAGGTACGGGACGGGGCTCAGCTCCCGTCCCAGCTCCTCCACCACGACGTGGACCTCCCCGGCCCCGTACCCGGCACCGCCGTACTCCTCGGGCACGGCGAGACCCGCGACACCGATCTGTTCGGTCAGCGGCCGCCAGGCCGTGTCTCCCGGATGGCGCCCGAGCACGGCCCGTACGGCGGACCGCAGTTCCTCCTGTTCCTCCGTCGGCCTCATGCCTCGGCTCCTCTCGATGTCGTACGGGTACGGGGCTGCTCGTCCGGCGCCGCCGGGTCCTCCGCCGACAGGTCCCGGCCCCGGGTCTCGGCGGTGCGCCAGACGGCGAGCGCGGTCACGAGCCCGCAGACGACGGCGAGCACCACGAGGGGCGTGCTGCGGACGTCGTCGGAGGCGGAGAGCAGACTGCCGGCGAACATCGGGGTGAATCCTCCCCCGATGAGAGCGGCCAGCTGGTAGCCGAGCGAGGCGCCGGTGTAGCGGACGCGGGTGCCGAACATCTCCGAGAGCAGCGGGCCCAGGGGTGCGTACATCGCGGACTGCACCACCTGGCCGAGGACCATGCCGAGGATCAGCAGCGTGGTCGAGCGCGCGTCGACCAGGGCGTAGACCGGGAGGGCGAGCAACACGACGCCGGCCGCACCGCCGAGGACCACGGCCCGGCGACCGACGCGGTCGGAGAGCGCGGAGAACAGCGGGATGGACACGAGGCCCGTGACCGAGGTGAAGAGCAGCCCGGTCATCACCTCGGACGTGGCGTACCCGATGGCCGTGGCGTACGTGAGCATGAACGTGCTGATCAGCGCCGTCAGGGCGAACGGGCCGATGCCCACGGCACACGCGAGGACGAGAGTGCGCGGCGTGCGCAACACCTGCGCCAGCGGAACACCGGGCGCCTCACCGGCGTCACCCTTCCGCGCCGCCTGCCGGAACAGCGGGCTCTCCGTGATGCTGACGCGCACGTACAGACCGATGCCGAGGAGCACCGCGCTGAACAGGAACGGGACGCGCCACCCCCAGGCCAGGAACGAGTCGTGGGGGAGCAGCGAGGCGAGGGTGACGGCGACCGTGGAGAGCAGGAACCCGATGGGGGAGCCCATCTGCATCACGCCGCTCCACAGACCCCGGCGTTCGGGGTCGGCGTGCTCGACGACCATGAGCGTCGCGCCGGCCCACTCCCCGCCGATGGCGATGCCCTGGACGACGCGGAACAGCACCAGGAGGACGGGCGCGGCGACGCCGATCGTCCCGTACGTCGGGAGGACGCCGATCAGGAAACTCGCCACGCCCATGAGGGCCATGGTGAGGACGAGCATGGACTTGCGGCCGAGCCGGTCGCCGAAGTGGCCGAAGACGGCGCCGCCGAGCGGGCGGGCCACATAGCCGGCGGCGAGCGTCCCGAAGGCGGCGATCGTGCCGACGGTGGGATCGGACCGGGGGAAGAACAGCTCGCCGAAGACGAGCGCGGCCATCGTGCCGTAGAGCAGGAAGTCGTAGTACTCGATGACGGTGCCGAGCAGACTCGACAGCGCCACCCTGCGCAGCAGTGCGGGGTCCGAAGGTCTCTCGGGGACGTGCGGGGACGGTGCGGGGGACACGCTGACTCCCGGGTGCGGTAGGGATGGTGGGGACGGATGAGCGGTGGTGGGCCTGTTTTTCGGGGGAGTACGTGCCCGCTGCCCGGCCCTGGGCAGCGGGCACCGCTCAGGACGCGAGGACGCGGGCGCGGCAGGCCGCGGGGGTGCCCCAGGCGTCGCGGAGGGGACGGGCCTTGCGGATCCACAGGGCGAGGTCCAGCTCCTCGGTGTAGCCGACGGCCCCGTGGAGCTGGAGGGCGGTGCGGGCGGCGGCGTACGCGGCCTCGCCGGCCGTGACCTTCGCCGCGGCGATCTCGGCGGAGCTGTGGTCCGCCCCGTGCGCGAGGGCCAGGGCGGCCGAGTGGAGCAGGGGCTGGGCGAACTCCAGGGCGATGAGCGTGTCCGCGAGGCGGTGCTTCACCGCCTGGAAGGAGCCGATGGCGACCCCGAACTGGGTGCGCTGCTTCACGTACTCCACGGTCCGGTCGAGCAGGGCGCGGCCGAGGCCGAGGGACTGGGCGGCGGTGGCAAGCGCGGCGACGTCGCAGGCGTGCGCGGCGGCGGCCGGCACGGCCGGGCCGCGCGCCAGGACGGCTCCGCCGAGCGGGCGGGCCAGGCGGCGGGCGGGGTCGGCCGAGGGCTGGACGGGGCCGGCCGTCTCCGCCAGGCGCACGGTGTCGCCCTCGACGACGAGAGTGGCGTCGGCGGTGTCGGCGTCCAGGGCGTAGGGGCTGCCGGCGGCCGGCACGCACAGCGAGACGAGCGCCTTCCCGGAGGCGATCTGCGGCAGCCAGGCGGCGGCCGCAGGATCGTCGAGCCGGTCGAGGAAGGCCGCGGCCGCGACCGTCTCGACCAGCGGGCCGGGGACCGCGTGGCGGCCCAGTTCGGTGAAGGCGACGGCCAGTTCGACGGGCAGCGGGCCGAGCCCGTCGTGCCGTTCCGGAACGGCGAGGGCGAAGAGGCCCGCCTCCGCGAGCCGGGACCAGAGCGCGCGGCCCGGCGCGGTGTCCCCGGCCGCCCAGGCCCGGGCGGCCGCGGGCGTGTCGGCCGCGGTGAGCATGCCGTCGAGGGAGCGGGCGAACTCCCGCTGCTCGTCGTCGAGGAGGAACCGCATCACCGGCGTCCCTTCGGGAGGCCGAGCAGCCGCTCGGCGATGATGTCGCGCTGGATCTCGTTGGTACCGGCGTAGACGGGTCCGGCGAGGGAGAAGGTGTGGCCCTCGGCCCAGCCGCCGTGCGCGGGCGCGTCCGCGGCCCCGTCGGACAGCTCGCCGTACGGTCCGAGCAGATCGAGGGCGGTCTCGTGGAGCGCGATGTCGAGCTCGGACCAGAAGACCTTGTTGAGGCTGGACTCGGCGCCGATCGAGCCTCCGGCGGCGATGCGTGAGACGCCCGCGTACGCGAACAGCCGGTAGGCGCGGGCGCCGATGACCGCGTCGGCGACCCGGTCGCGCAGGGCGGTGTCGGCGGGATCGGCGGTCTCCCGCCACAGTGCCGTGAGGCGTTCGGCGGCGGCCGTGAACCGGCCGGGGCTGCGCAGGGTGAGCCCCCGCTCGTTGCCCGCGGTGCTCATCGCGACCCGCCAGCCCTGCCCCGGGGCGCCGATCACGTCCTCGTCGGGCACGAACACCTCGTCGAGGAAGAGCTCCGCGAAGGCGGGCTTGCCGTCGAGACGGCCGATGGGCCGTACGGTCACCCCGTCGGCGTCCAGCGGGAACATCAGGTACGTCAGGCCCTGGTGCGGCTTCGCGGCGTCGGGGTCGCTGCGGAAGAGACCGAAGGCACGGTCGGCGAAGGCCGCCCGGGACGACCAGGTCTTCTGGCCGCTCAGGAGCCAGCCGCCGTCGGTCCGTCGGGCCGTGGAGCGCAGCGAGGCGAGGTCGGAGCCGGACTCGGGCTCGGACCAGGCCTGGGCCCAGATGACCTCGCCGCTCGCCATGGAGGGCAGGATGCGGGCGCGCTGCTCGTCGGTGCCGTGCTCGAAGAGGGTGGGGGCGAGGAGGTTGATGCCGTTCTGGCTGACCCGGCCGGGGGCGCCGGCCGCGTAGTACTCCTCCTCGAAGACCAGCCACCGGAGGAGGGAGGCGCCCCGGCCGCCGTACTCCTCGGGCCAGGAGACCACCGACCAGCGGTCGGCGGAGAGGGTCCGCTCCCAGGCGCGGTGGGCGGCGAAGCCCTCCTCCGTCTCCAGCGAGGGCAGGGGGGTGTCGGGCACGTGGGCGGTGAGCCAGGCGCGGGCCTCGGCCCGGAAGGCGTCCTCCGCCGCGGTGAAGTCGAGGTCCATCAGGCTCCCGCCTCCTTCATCGCGCGTATGTCCATGCCGCCCAGCGCGTCGGGGGCGGTCTCGGCGTTGTGCGCGTGCGCGAGGTGGTGCAGGCCGAAGACCGAGTCCATGCCGGTGTGCAGGCCCTGGAGGTCCTCGGCCTGGTTGACGGCGCGCTTGGTCAGGGCCAGGCCCATGCGGGGCATCTCGGCGATGCGGTTCGCCAACTCCAGGGTCCTCTCCGCCAGTTCTCCGGTCGGTACGACCCGGTTGACCATGCCGACCTCGTAGGCGCGCCGGGCGTCCATCCGGTCGCCGGTGTAGAGGAACTCCTTGGCGATGCGTGGCGGCATCACCCACGGGTGGGCGAAGTACTCGACGCCGGGGATGCCCATGCGGACCACCGGATCGGCGAAGAACGCGTCCTCGGCGGCGACGATGAGGTCGCACACCCAGGCGAGCATCAGGCCGCCCGCGACGCAGGCGCCCTGCACCGAGGCGATCACGGGCTTCGGCAGTTCGCGCCAGCGGCGGCACATGCCGAGGTAGACCTCGGACTCGCGGGCGAAGCGGCTCTCCGCGCCCTGCTTGTCCGAGTGGTCCCACCAGAGTCCGGCGCGTCGGTCGAACGGCAGGTGGGCATCGCGCTCGGGGGTGCCGATGTCATGGCCTGCGGAGAAGTGCCTCCCCGCTCCGGCGAGGACGACGACCTTGACCTCGTCGTCGTCGGCCGCGCGGTAGAAGGCGCGGTCGAGGGCGTACGTCATCGCGGAGTTCTGGGCGTTGCGGTAATCGGGCCGGTCCATCGTGACCACGGCCACCGGGCCGAGACGTTCGTAGCGGACCGGGGCCGTGGATGCGGTGCGGGCAGCGGACATCCGCCCTCCTTCCCTAACAAGTGTTTGGTAGGTTAACGTACGGCCATGAGCAACGTCGAGGAGTTCCGCAGAGAGGTCCGCGGCTGGCTGCGCGCCAACCTCACGGGCGAGTTCGCCGCCCTCCGCGGGCGCGGCGGCCCCGGACGGGAACACGAGGCACACGCCGAACGCCTCGCCTGGGAGCGGCACATGGCGGCCGCCGGATGGACCTGCGTCGGCTGGCCCAAGGAATACGGCGGACGGGGCGCGAGCCTCGAACAGCAGGTCGCCTTCCACGAGGAGTACGCGCTCGCGGACGCCCCCGCCCGCGTCAGCCACATCGGCGAACAGCTCCTGGGCCCCACCCTTATTGCCTTCGGCACCCCCGAACAGCGCGAGCGCTTCCTCCCGAAGATCGTCAGCGTCGAGGAGCAGTGGTGCCAGGGCTACTCCGAGCCGGACGCCGGCTCGGACCTGGCGAACGTCCGCACCCGCGCCGAACGGGACGGCGAGGAATGGGTGGTCACCGGGCAGAAGGTGTGGACCTCACTCGCGCACGAGGCCGACTGGTGCTTCGTCGTCGCCCGAACCGAACCCGGCTCCACCCGCCACCACGGCCTGTCCTACCTGCTCGTCCCCCTGGACCAGCCGGGAGTGGAGATCAGACCGATCGTCCAGCTGACCGGGACCTCCGAGTTCAACGAGGTCTTCTTCGACGGGGCCCGCACCCACGCCTCCCACGTCGTCGGTTCCCCCGGCGACGGCTGGCGGGTCGCCATGGCCACCCTCGGCTTCGAGCGGGGCGTGTCCACCCTCGGCCAGCAGGTCGGCTTCCGCCGTGAGCTGGAAGCCCTCATCGCGCTGGCCAGGCGCAACGGCGCGGCAGCCGACCCGCTGATCCGCGACCGCATCGCCCGCGCCTGGATCGGCCTGGAGACCATCCGGTTCAACGCCCTGCGCATGCTCGACGGCGTCGCCGCCGGAGCCCCCGGCCCCGAGGCCTCCATCGGGAAGATCTTCTGGGCCACCTGGCACCGCGAGCTCGGCGAACTCGCCATGGACGTCTGCGGGGCCGCGGGGATGCTGGCCGACGGCGAGCCGTACGACCTCACCGACTGGCAGCGGCTCTACCTCTTCTCCCGCTCCGACACCATCTACGCCGGCTCCAACGAGATCCAGCGGAACATCATCGCCGAGCGCGTCCTCGGCCTGCCCAAGGAGGTCCGCCCATGACCGGCACCCCACCCCCCTACGTGCCGGGCCACGGCCTGCTCGCCGGCCGCGACGCCCTCGTCACCGCCGCCGCCGGCGCCGGCATCGGGGGCGCCACCGCCAGGCGGCTCCTGGACGAGGGCGCGCGGGTGGTCATCTCCGACGCCCACGCCCGCAGACTCAAGGAGTCCGAGGCCGAGCTCGCCGCCGAGTTCGGCGCGGACCGCGTCACCGCCCTGCCCTGCGACGTCACCGACGAGACCCAGGTCGCCGCCCTGTTCGACCTCGCGGTCGAGCGCCACGGACGCCTCGACATCGTCGTCAACAACGCCGGCCTCGGCGGCACCGCCGACCTCGTCGACATGGCCGACGAACAGTGGGACAAGGTCCTCGACGTCACCCTCAACGGCACCTTCCGCTGCACCCGCGCCGCACTGCGCCGGATGAAGGAAGCGGGCGCCGGGGGAGTCGTCGTCAACAACGCCTCGGTGATCGGCTGGCGCGCCCAGAAGGGACAGGCCCACTACGCCGCCGCCAAGGCCGGCGTCATGGCGCTCACCCGCTGCGCCGCCCTGGAGGCCGCCGAGTACGGCGTACGGGTCAACGCCGTCTCCCCGAGCCTGGCCATGCACCCGCACCTGGTGAAGGTCACCACCCCCGAACTCCTCGAAGAGCTGACCTCCCGCGAGGCCTTCGGCCGCTACGCCGAACCGTGGGAGGTGGCCAACGTGATCGTCTTCCTGGCCAGCGGCTACTCCTCGTACCTGACGGGCGAGGTCCTCTCCGTCAGCAGCCAGCACCCGTGAGACCGGCGCCGGAACGGCGCCGCGAAATCCTGGACACCGCGGCCGAGGTGTTCGCCGCCCAGGGGTACGACGCCACCACCGTCCGCCGCATCGCCGACGCGGCCGGCCTGCTCGCGGGCAGCCTCTACTACCACTTCGACTCCAAGGAGTCGATGCTCGACGAGATCCTCCGCGCCTTCCTGGACGAGCTGTGGGCCCGGTACGACGCCGTGCTCGCCGCACTCCTCGGCCCCCGGGAGACCCTGGAGGCCCTCGTCACCGAATCGTTCCGGGAGATCGACCGGCACCGCGCCGCCGTCGCCATCTACCAGAAGGAGTCCAGGCACCTGCGGGAGCAGCCGCGCTTCGGCTACCTCGCCGGCTCGCAGCGGAGATTCGAGGAAGCCTGGCTCAGGACCCTGGAGCGCGGCGTGGCCGCCGGGGTCTTCCGCACCGACCTCGACGTCCGGCTCACCTACCGCTTCGTGCGCGACACCGTCTGGGTCGCCGCGTCCTGGTACCGGCCGGACGGACAGCACAGCCCGGAGGAGATCGCCCGCCAGTACCTGTCGATGGTCCTGGAAGGCATCGCCCCCGCTACCCGCAGATGACATGACATCGTGGACAGAGAAGAAGGAGCCGTCATGGCCGAGGCCTATATCGTCGAAGCGGTCCGCACCCCGGTCGGCCGGCGGAACGGCGGACTGTCCGCCGTCCACCCGGCCGACCTCGGAGCACACGTCCTCAAGGCGCTGATGGAGCGCTCGGGCGCCGACCCGGCCGCCGTCGAGGACGTCGTCTTCGGCTGCCTGGACACCGTCGGCCCGCAGGCCGGCGACATAGCCCGCACCGCCTGGCTGGCCGCCGGACTGCCCGAGGAGGTGCCCGGCACGACCGTGGACCGGCAGTGCGGCTCCTCCCAGCAGGCCCTGCACTTCGCCGCACAGGGCGTCCTGTCCGGCACCCAGGACCTGGTGGTCGCGGGCGGCGTGCAGAACATGTCGATGATCCCCATCGCCTTCGCCAGCCGCCAGGCCGCCGACCCGCTCGGGCTCACCGAGGGCCCGTACGCCGGCTCCGAGGGCTGGCGCGCCCGCTACGGCGACCAGCCCGTCAACCAGTTCCACGGCGCCGAACTCATCGCCGCCAAGTGGGACATCTCCCGCCGCGACATGGAGGAGTTCGCCCTGCGCTCGCACCGGCGGGCCGCCCGCGCCATCGACGAGGGCCGCTTCGACCGCGAGATCGTCCCGTACGGCGAGGTCACGACCGACGAGGGCCTGCGTCGCGACACCACCCTGGAGAAGATGGCCGGCCTGAAGCCGCTGGTCGAGGGCGGCCGCCTGACCGCTGCGGTCTCCTCGCAGGTGTCCGACGGGGCCTCGGCGATGCTGATCGCCTCGGAGCGCGCCGTACGGGAGCACGGCCTGACGCCGCGGGCCCGCGTCCACCACCTGTCCGTCCGGGGCGAGGACCCGATCCGTATGCTGTCCGCCCCCATCCCGGCGACAGCGTACGCGCTGAAGAAGGCCGGGATGACGCTCGACGACATCGACCTCGTGGAGATCAACGAGGCCTTCGCCTCGGTCGTCCTGGCCTGGCTGAAGGAGACCGGCGCCGACCCGGAGAAGGTCAACGTCAACGGCGGCGCCATCGCCCTCGGCCACCCGCTTGGCGCCACCGGCACCAAGCTGATGACCACCCTCCTCCACGAACTGGAGCGCACCGGCGGCCGCTACGGCCTGCAGACCATGTGTGAGGGCGGCGGCCAGGCGAACGTGACGATCATCGAGCGCCTCTGACCGACGAGGCCCCGGCCACGGACGTGACGATCACCGAGCGTCTGTGACGCCGGGGCCGAAGAGCTGCTGCCAGACCGCGTGATCGGTGCGGGGGCCTCCCGGGGTCTCCGCACCGTAGACCGCGATCTCGGCGTCGATGTCGAGCGGGCGGGTGGGCGAGGTCATCGCCTTCAGCTCTTCGGCCACCGCGTGGTCGGGCACCAGCCAGCACACCTCGAACTCGATGCCGTCGGGGTCCCGGGCGTACAGGGCCTTCGTGGAGGCGTGGTCGCTGGCCCCGGTCAGGGCCCCGGCCTCGGCCAGCCGGGTCCGCATGCGCCGCAGCTCGGCCAGGGTGTCCACCTCCCAGGCCAGGTGGTACAGGCCGACCCGCCCCGTGCGCTGCCCGGGGCCCGGCTCGGGGGACTGGAACAGACCGAGGTCGTGGTCGTTGGCGGAGCCCGCCGCCTGGAGGAAGGCCGCCCCGGGGAAGGCCTGCGGCAACGGCCGGAATTCGAGGACGTCGCGGTAGAAGGCGAGGCTGCGCTCCAGGTCGGAGACGAAGAGGACGGCGTGGTTCAGCCGCTGGATCGGCATGGTGGTTCCGTTCGAAGCAGGTGCGGAGGAGTTGCGGTCGAGACACATGTCCGCCGGGGCGAAGGTACCCCGGCGGACATGTGCGTGATCGGTCAGTCCGTGGCCGGCAGGGCCTGGAGGGTCGCCCGCGCCTCGGCCATCAGGCGGTCGACGAGTTCGGCGCAGGACGGCAGGTCCTCGATCAGGCCGGCGACCTGTCCGGAGGCCATCACGCCCAGGTCGGTGCGGCCCTCGACCATGGACGCCTTGAGCAGCATCGGGGTGTTGGCGGCCAGCAGAATCTGGCTCCACGTCAGGTCCTTGCCGTGCTTCATCGCCAGGCCGTCGCGGACCATCTGCGGCCAGCTCATGCCGGACTCGCGCCGGAAGGCCGCCGCGTGCCGGACCGCCCGCAGCAGCGAGGCGGCCCGGCCCGAGCGCTCGAGGGCGTCGACCAGCTCCGTGCGCAGCATGCGGTGCGGCAGTCCGTCCACCTTCGTCGTGACGGTGACGTCCGTGACCGCGGCGGCGAGGTAGCGGGCCTTCACCGCGTCGGGGACCGTGCTGTCGGAGGTGAGCAGGAAACGTGTGCCCATCGCGATCCCGGCGGCGCCGTAGGCGAGCGCCGCGACCAGGCCGCGTCCGTCGTGGAAGCCGCCGGCCGCGACGACCGGGATGTCCACGGCGTCCACGACCTGCGGGAGCAGCACGGTGGTGGCGACGCTGCCGGTGTGGCCGCCGCCCTCCCCGCCCTGCACGATCACCGCGTCGGCGCCCCAGGCCGCGACCTTCTCGGCGTGCCGCCTGGCCCCGATGGAGGGGATGACGACGACCCCCGCGTCCTTGAGCCGGGCGATCAGCTCGCGGGACGGAGCGAGCGCGAAGGAGGCGACCTTCACGCCCTCGTCGATGATGATCCGTGCGCGCTCGTCCGCGTCCCCGGCGTCCGCGCGCAGGTTCACGCCGAAGGGCGCGTCCGTACGGGACTTCACCTCGCGCACCGCGGAGCGGAGCTGGTCGACGGTCATCGTCGCCGAGGCCAGGATGCCGAGCGCCCCGGCGTTCGCCGTGGCCGAGACCAGGCGGGGACCGGCCACCCAGCCCATGCCGGTCTGCACGACGGGGTGGCGCACCCCGACGAGTTCGGTGAGCCGGGTGGCGATCGTGGCGTCGCTCACGAGGGGACCTCCCGGTCGCGCAGCCCCTTCGGGTCGATCTCCTCGCGGATCAGCCGCAGTTCCTCGGCGGTGGGCTCACGGGTGTACGGCACCTCGTCGGGGACGGTCAGCGCGAAGCCGGTCGCGGCGAGGACCTCGTCGACGGTGACGCCGGGGTGCAGCGAGCGCAGCCGCATGGTGCGGTCCGGGGTCTCGAAGTCGAAGACGCCGAGGTCGCTGATGACGTCCGGGAGACGGTGGTAGCGGGTCGCCGAGGGGCCGGCCGCCGCGGCCCGGTCGTAGCCGACGCCGGAGACCAGGTCGACCCGCTCGACGAAGACGCGCGTCGAATGCTTGGGGACCCAGTAACTGGTCGGGTTGTTGAGCGTGTTGACGGGGGCGCCCCGCACGCCCAGGAGCTGGCGCTTCGGCCGCTGCCAGTCGCCGATGCAGCTGATGTTCTGGTTGCCGTACCGGTCGAGCTGGCTCGCGCCCATCATCACGTGCCGGCGCCCGGTGGTGACCATGGCCAGGTGCTGGCGGTACGGCAGCCAGCCCTCCACCACCCGGGGCGCGGCGCCGACCGCCGGGACGTCGGCGATGAGCAGCGCCTCCCCGTCGGTCAGCAGCAGCTCGGGGGAGAAGGTGAGCTTCGCGAGGCGGGCGCCGATCATCGGGACCGTACCCATCGGACTGGCGAGGACCTCGCCCGCGTCCCGCCAGGCCTCGGCACAGGCGACGACGCAGTACTCGGCCCGCGTGGCCGGTGTGGTGCTGTCGGTGCCGCTCACGCTTCCTCCTTCTGGAACGCCGCGACCGCGGCCTGGTAGGCGTCCTCGTCGCCGGAGAGGAACCGGGCGGTGAACTCCCGCCAGGCCTCCGGGTCCCGGGCCGCCTTGACGTAGGCGCGCTGGAAGGCCTCGTCCCGGTCGTAGTCGGGGGCGCAGGAGGTGAAGTGCGCGCCGTTCGGGGTCTCCACGACACCGTCGACGAACGCGCGCTTGAGCAGCAGCGACTGCGGTCCCGCGTCCTTGAGCAGCTCCGAGGTCTCGACGATCCGCTCGCAGGAGACGTACGCGGCGTCGGCGGCCTCGCAGAACAGGTCGTCGAAGTACGGGTCGGGGCCCAGGTACTGGCCGTTGCCGTGCGCGTCGGCACGGTTGAGGTGCACGAGGGCGGCGTCCAAGTGCAGCGCGGGGACGGCGACGAGCTCCTCGCGGTCGTCGTACGGGGACGTCACCGTCCGCAGCGAGGGGTTGACGGTCATCACGTCCGAGGCGAGCCCGGCCCGGATCGGCATGAAGGGCAGCCGGTGCACGGCGGCGGTCAGGCCCCACATGACCATGGCCTCGTCCAGTTCCACCAGTTCGAATTCACCGCGCTGCCGGGCCGCGCCGAAATGCGGCTCCAGGGGTATCGAGTCGAGGGTGGCGAAGGCCGCGACCAGCTTGCGGATCTTCCCGGCCGCGGCGAGCAGCCCGACGTCCGGGCCGCCGTACGAGACCACGGTCAGGTCGGTGAGGTCCGACCGCAGCAGCGCCCGTACCAGCGCCATCGGCTTGCGGCGCGAGCCCCAGCCGCCGATGCCGATCGTCATCCCGCTGCGGAGCCGGCCCACGACCTCCTCGGCGGTCATCGTCTTGTCCCTGCTCACGACTGCTGCTCCTTGTCCGTGTCGGTTCCGGCGTTCGTGCCGAAGGTGTCGCGGACCCGGTCGGCGACACCGCTGAGGTTGGCCTCGAAGGTGAAGCCCTGCTCGAAGCGGTAACTGCGGTGGACGTCCACCGGGTCGATGCCGTTGATCGCGGCCTTGGCGAGCCGGATCAGCTGCCCGTCCTTGGTGGCGATCTCCCGCGCGAGTTCGAGCGCCGCGCCGAGCAGCTCCTCGCGCGGGACCACCCGCCAGACCGAGCCGTGCCGGTGCAGCTCCTCGGCCGTGACCGTGCGCGAGGTGTAGTACAGGGCCCGCATCAGCTGCTGCGGGACGAGCCGGGCCAGATGCGTGGCCGCGCCGAGCGCGCCCCGGTCCAGCTCGGGCAGGCCGAAGGTCGCGTCCTCGGAGGCGACGATCGCGTCGGCGTTGCCGACCAGACCGATGCCGCCGCCGAGGCAGAAGCCGTGCACGGCGGCGACCACCGGCACCTCGCAGTCGTAGACGGCGGCGAAGGCCTCGTAACAGCCGCGGTTGGCGCCCAGGAGGGCGTCGTGCCCGGCCGTGCGCTGGATCTCCTTGATGTCGACGCCGGCGTTGAAGCCGCGGCCCTCCGCGGTGAGCACGACGCAGCGCACCTCGGGATCGGCCCCCGCGGCGCGCACCGCGGCGGCGAGGTCGTACCAGCCCTGTACGGGGAGGGCGTTGACCGGGGGGAAGTCGACGGTGACGACGGCGATGCCCTTGTCCGGGGCGGAGGTGGAGACACCCATGAGCAGATCAGCTACCTTTCCACCAAACGTTTGTTAGGTGGAAGATAGCAGCGGTTCGCTCGCTGCGGGAGGTGTCCCTTGCCAGTCACCATCGATCTGACGGGATCAGTCGCCGTCGTCACCGGCGGCACACGAGGCGTCGGCGCCGGCATCGCCGGCGCTCTGCTCGAAGCCGGCGCGGAGGTCGTGACCTGCGCGCGACGGGCCCCCGAGAAGCCCGTCGAGGCGGGCGGGCGCACGGCCCGCTTCCTCCCCGTCGACCTGCGCGACCCTGCCGCCGTCACAGAGTTCTTCGACCGGGTGCGGGAGGACCACGGACGGCTGGACGTCCTGGTCAACAACGCCGGAGGAACACCCTTCCGAATGCTCGGCGAGGGGAGCGCCGAGCAACAGGCCCGCGTCCTCGAACTGAACCTCGTCGCCCCGCTGACCGCCTCCCTCGCCGCGTACGAGGTGATGCGCCATCAGCCCGGCGGCGGGTCGATCATCATGATCGGCAGCGTCAGCGGCACCCGCCCCTCACCGGGAAGCGCGGCGTACGGCGCCGCCAAGGCGGGCCTGGACAACCTCGCCCGCTCCATGGCGGTCGAATGGGCACCGCTGGTGCGCGTCAACACGCTCGTCCCCGGCATGGTCCGCACCGAACTCTCCCATCTGCACTACGGCGACGAGGACGGCATCGCCTCCGTCGGCCGCACCGTGCCGCTCGGGCGACTCGCCGAACCCACCGACATCGGCGACGCCTGTGTCTTCCTCGCCTCCGAACGGGCCGCCTACATCAGCGGCGCCAGCCTGCTCGTGCACGGAGGCGGGGAACGCCCGGCCTTCCTGGACGCGGCGAGCGTCAACCACTGAACCCACTCACCGATCACCGATCACCGATCACCGAAAGGCACCCACCATGACCGGACTGTGCAACGGACGCGTCGTCATCGTCACCGGGGCCGGCCGCGGGCTCGGCCGCGCGCACGCGCTCGCCTTCGCCGCCGAGGGCGCCAAGGTCGTCGTCAACGACCTCGGCGTCGGCCTCGACGGCACCGGAGGCGGCGCGGCGCCCGCCCAGCAGGTCGTCGACGAGATCGTCGCCTCGGGCGGCGAGGCGGTCGCCCACGGCGGCGACATCGCCACCGCCGACGGCGCGGCCTCGCTCGTCGCCACCGCCCTGGACGCCTTCGGCCGCCTGGACACCCTCGTCAACAACGCCGGCTTCCTGCGCGACCGCATGCTCGTCAACCTCGACGAGGACGACTGGGACGCCGTCATGCGCGTCCACCTCAAGGGCCACTTCCTGCCGCTCAAGCACGCCGCGGCGTACTGGCGGGCGGAGGCCAAGGCGGGGCGAGAGCCCGTCGCGCGGGTGATCAACACCAGCTCCGGCGCGGGGCTGCTCGGCAGCGTCGGCCAGGGCAACTACGCCGCCGCCAAGGCGGGGATCGTCGGCCTCACGCTCGTCGCCGCCGCCGAGATGGGCCGGTACGGGGTCCAGGTCAACGCGATCGCCCCGGCCGCCCGGACCCGGATGACGGAGCAGACGTTCGCCGAGACGATGGCCGCGCCGGGTGGTGCCGCCTTCGACGCGATGGCCCCCGAGAACGTCTCCCCCCTCGTCGTCTGGCTCGGCTCCGCGGCCTCGGCCGGGGTCACGGGCCGCGTCTTCGAGGCCGAGGCGGGCCGGATCACGGTCATGGAGGGCTGGCGACCGGGCCCGACGGCGGACAAGGGGGCCCGCTGGACCCCGACGGAGGCGGGCGAAACGACCCTGAAGCTCCTGGCGACCGCGGAGCCCCCGCACCCGGTGTACGGCACCCGCTGACCCCTCCGCCGCGGTCTGCGCCCACCCGCCGTACGCCCGCGCCCGCCCCCGTTGTGGGCAGCGCTTCCGCGCCCCCGTTGTGGGCACGCGTTCCGCCGGGGCGGCGCCCCCGCCCACCCTGTTGTGGGCAATCGTTCCGCTGGGGCGGAACGGGTGGGCACAACGGACGGCGCCCCTTGCCGGGCCTAGGCTTCCGTGCCCTGACCCGCACCAGCAGGTACGGCGCGGTCGTGGTGCGGGTCCAGGCGCGGAACGCGGAGGCGCCGCTAGAGGGCGCCGTCCCGTGTGCCCACCCTCCCCCAAGCTCTCGGCTTCGCTCGAGCAGGGGGGACCCCCATCGCCCCTGCGGGACGATTGCCCACACGGCGGGTGGGCTGAGGGCACCGCCCGGCGCGGGCCCACACGGGCGGGGTTGGGCTCCGGGCGCGCAGGCGCACGGCTGGTGCGCGAGGTGGCCATCCCGAGGGCACCCGACGCGGCAGGCGCCGTCCCATGGGCGCG
>NZ_JBWKFA010000003.1:279190-1093107 GCF_056435185.1 Streptomyces sp. NPDC044003
CGGGTCCACGGGGGTGAGCGCGGGGACCCGCCCCGTGGCGCGCGGGGTGGGCCGGGCCCCGGGCCTGGCGGGGTTCAGGGCGACGCGGCGGGCGCCGTCCCGTGGGTGCGGGTCCACGGGGGTGAGCGCGGGGACCCGCCCCGTGGCGCGCGGGGTGGGCCGGGCCCCGGGCCTGGCGGGGTTCAGGGCGACGCGGCGGGCGCTGTCCCGTGGCCGCGCGGGTCCGAAGCGCACGGGCGGAGACCCCCGCGCCGCCCCCGTGGTGGCCCTTTCCCGCTCACCGGGAACTGGCGCTCCCCGGCGCCAACCGCCCGGGCCTAGCCTCCCCGGACAGCCCCAACCGCCCGCAGGAGGGACCCGCCATGCTCACGGACCGCCAGAGACACGAGGCGGCCGAGCTGCTCCGCTCCGCCGAACAGCACGTCTCGCCGATCGCCCCGCTGACCGAGGCGTTCCCGGGCATCGGCACCGAGGACGCGTACGAGATCCAGCTCGTCAACATCCGCCACCGCCTCGCGGCCGGCGCGGAGGTGCGCGGTCACAAGGTCGGCCTTTCCTCCCCGGTCATGCAGCGGATGATGGGCGTCGACGAACCGGACTACGGCCATCTGCTCCACGACATGGAGCTCCGGCCGGAGACCCCCGTTCCCGCCGCCCGTTACTGTCAGCCGCGCGTCGAGGTCGAGGTCGGTTTCGTCCTCGGCGACGACCTGCCGGGCGAGACCTGCACCCCGGTGGACGTCCTCGCCGCCACCGAACGTGTCGTGCCCGCCTTGGAGCTGATCGACAGCAGGATCCGCGACTGGCGGATCACCATCGCCGACACCATCGCGGACAACGCCTCCTCCGCCGGATACGTCATCGGCGAGGGCCGCGACCCCCGCGAACTCGATCTGAAGGCGATCGACGCCCGGCTGACCAGCGGTGGCGAGCTCCTCGCCGAGGGCCGCAGCGACGCCGTGCTGGGTGACCCGACCCTCTCCGTCGCCTGGCTCGCCCGGACCGTCGCCCGCTTCGGCGTGCCCCTGAAGAAGGGGCACGTCGTCCTGCCCGGTTCCTGCACCCGGGCCGTCGACGTGACGGCCGGGGCGACCTTCACCGCCGAGTTCACCGGCCTTGGCTCCGTCTCCCTCTCGTTCATCTGAGGTGATCATGACCATCAAGACAAAGGCGACCGCCGCCATCGTCGGATCCGGCAACATCGGCACCGACCTGCTCTACAAGCTCCAGCGCTCCGCGTACGTCGAACCCCGCTGGATGATCGGCGTCGACCCCGACAGCGAGGGCCTCGCCCGCGCCGCCCGCGCCGGCCTGGAGGCCAGCCACGAAGGCGTCGACTGGCTGCTCGCCCAGGACGAGAAGCCCGACATCGTCTTCGAGGCCACCAGCGCCTACGTCCACCGGGCAAACGCCCCGCGCTACGCGGAGCTCGGCATCAAGGCCGTCGACCTGACACCGGCGGCCGTCGGCCCCGCCGTCGTACCGCCCGCCAATCTCCGCGAGCACCTCGACCGGCCCAACGTCAACATGATCACCTGCGGCGGACAGGCCACCATCCCCATGGTGTACGCGGTCTCCCGCGTCGTCCCCGTCTCGTACGCGGAGATCGTCGCCTCGGTGGCCTCCGTCTCGGCCGGCCCCGGAACCCGCGCGAACATCGACGAGTTCACCCGCACCACCTCGCGCGGCATCGAGACCATCGGCGGCGCCGAACGCGGCAAGGCCATCATCATCCTCAACCCGGCCGAGCCCCCCGTCATCATGCGCGACACCGTCTTCTGCGCCGTCCCCGAGGACGCCGACCGGGCCGCCATCACCCTCTCCGTCAAGGAGATCGCCGAGCAGGTCGCCTCGTACGTCCCCGGCTACCGCCTGCGCGCCGAACCGCAGTTCGACGACCCCAGCCCGGAGAACGGCGGGATGGCCCGCGTCGCGATCTTCCTGGAGGTGGAGGGCGCCGGCGACTACCTGCCGCCCTACGCCGGAAACCTCGACATCATGACCGCCGCCGCCACCAAGGTCGGCGAGGAGTTCGCCAAGGCGATCCTCGCCCCCGGCGCGTAAGGAGCACCCCCATGCCCTACTCGGACACCCTCGACATCCGCGTCACCGACTCCTCGCTGCGCGACGGTTCGCACGCCAAGCGCCACCAGTTCACCGCCGAGGACGTACGGTCGATCGTCGCCGCCCTCGACGACGCCGGCGTCCCCGTGATCGAGGTGACGCACGGCGACGGACTCGGCGGATCCTCGTTCAACTACGGGTTCTCCAAGACCCCCGAACAGGAGCTGATCAAGGCCGCGGTGGAGACCGCGCAGAAGGCCAGGATCGCCTTCCTCATGCTCCCCGGACTCGGCGTCAAGGACGACATCCGGGCCGCCCACGGCAACGGCGCGAGCATCTGCCGCATCGCCACCCACTGCACCGAGGCCGACATCGCCGACCAGCACTTCGGACTCGCCCGCGAGATGGGCCTGGAGACCGTCGGCTTCCTGATGATGGCCCACTCCACGACCCCCGAGAACCTGGCACGCCAGGGCCGCATCATGGCCGACGCCGGCTGCCAGTGCGTGTACGTGGTCGACTCCGCCGGCGCCATGGTCATGGACGACGTCACCGCCCGCGTCGAGGCCCTGGTCTCCGAGCTCGGCGGCGACGCCCAGGTCGGCTTCCACGGCCACGAGAACCTGGCCCTCGGCACCGGCAACTCCATCGCCGCCGTCAAGGCAGGAGCCCTCCAGATCGACGGCTCCACACGCCGGCTCGGCGCCGGCGCGGGCAACACCGCCGTCGAGGCCCTCGTCGCCGTCTGCGCCAAGATGGGCATCCGTACCGGCATCGACGTACTGAAGATCATCGACGCGGCCGAGGACGTGGTCCGCCCCGTCATGGACGAAGAATGCCGACTCGACCGGCTCGCCCTGCTGATGGGCCACGCCGGCGTCTACTCCAGCTTCCTCAAGCACGCCTACCGGCAGGCCGAGCGCTACGGCGTCTCCGGCGCCGAGATCCTCCTGCGCGCGGGCGAGCGCCGCCTCGTCGGCGGCCAGGAGGACCAGCTCATCGACATCGCCGTCGAACTCGCCGCACAGAACTGAACCGAACAGAGACAGAAAGAGGGACGAGATGACTGCTCTCCACGACGAGGTCCGGGTCATCGAGACGGGCAGGCCGCCGACGCGCTTCGCCCGGGGCTGGCACTGCCTCGGCCTCGCCGAGACCTTCAAGGACGGAAAGCCGCACGAGATCGAGGCCTTCGGCACCAAGCTGGTGGTCTTCCAGGGCGAGGACGACGGGCAGCTGCACGTCCTGAACGCCTACTGCCCGCACATGGGCGGCAACCTCGCCCAGGGCACCGTCAAGGGCGACGCCGCCGCCTGCCCCTTCCACGACTGGCGCTGGTCGGGCAACGGCCGCTGCGCCGGCATCCCGTACGCCCGCCGCGTCCCGCCGCGCGCCAGGACCCGCGCCTGGCTCTCCCTGGAGCGCAACAGGCAGCTCTTCGTCTGGAACGACCCCGAGGGCAACCCGCCGCCCCCCGAGGTGACCGTCCCCGAGATCGCGGGCATCCACGGCCCCGACGCCGACCAGTGGAGCGACTGGACCTGGAAGACCCTCCGGGTCGAGGGCGCCAACTGCCGCGAGATCGTCGACAACGTCGTGGACATGGCGCACTTCTACTACGTCCACTACGCGTTCCCCGAGTACTTCAAGAACGTCTTCGACGGCCACGTCGCCACCCAGTACATGGAGAGCAGCCCCCGCGGGGACATGGAACTGGGCACCCTCAGCTCCGGCCGCCTGCGCTCCGACGCCTCCTACTTCGGCCCCTCCTACATGATCGACCACCTCTACAGCGACGTCGGCGGCGGCGCGGAGATGGAGATCGTCCTGATCAACTGCCACTACCCGATCGACGAGAACAGCTTCCTGCTCCAGTACGGGGCGATAGTGAAGCGGCTCCCCGGGATGACCGACGAACAGGCCGCCGAGGCCGCGCGGCTGACCGCCGAGGGAGCCACCGTCGGCTTCGAGCAGGACGTGGAGATCTGGCAGAACAAGACCCGGATCGACAACCCCCTGCTCACCGAGGAGGACGGTCCCGTCTACCAACTGCGCCGCTGGTACGAGCAGTTCTACGTGGACGTCGCCGACGTCAAGGACGAGATGACCCGCCGCTTCGAGTTCGAGATCGACACCCAGCGCGCCAACGCGGCCTGGCGCGCCGAGGTCGAGGAGAACCTGGCGCGCCGCGCGGCGGAGACCGGAACCGGAGCCTGACATGCGAGCGGTGGAGTGCGCGGCCTGCGGCAACCAGGTCCTGTGCGAGAAGTTCAGCGTCGCCCACACCTCCGTGCAGTGGACGGCCGACGCGGCCGTCGCCTGCGCGGAGTTCCGCGACCGGGTCGGCCCCGGCGGGACCACCGCCCGGATGCGGACCTGCCGGTCCCTGCGGGCGAGCATCGCCCGCGCGGTCGAGAACGGAACCCTGACGGTGAGCACTCTGGAGCCGGGCGGCCCGGAGTCCGGTACGGCAGGCACCGTAACCCCGGAGGCCGTCGATGTCTGAGCCCAGAACCGGGGCCCGTACCCACCGGCTGCGCGTCGTCGAGGTCATCGCCGAGACGGCCGACGCGCACTCCCTGGTGCTCCAGGCACCACCGGAGAGCGCCGACCGCTTCACGTACCGCCCCGGGCAGTTCCTCACCCTGAAACTGCCCGGCGCGGACGGGAGGCCGGCCGGCCGCTGCTACTCCCTCGCCAGCTCTCCCCACACCGGCGAGCCCCTGAAGATCACCGTCAAACGGGTCGCCGGCGGGTACGGCTCCAACTGGGTCTGCGACCGGCTCGCGGCGGGCGACGAGCTGGAGGTGCTGCCCCCGGCCGGCACCTTCACCCCGGACTCCCTCGACGGCGACCTGCTGCTCGTCGCCGGGGGCAGCGGCATCACCCCCGTCCTGTCGATCGCCAAGTCGGCCCTGGCCGAGGGCCGGGGCCGGGTGGTGCTGCTGTACGCCAACCGCGACGAGTCCTCCGTCGTCTTCCGCGACGAACTGCGCGCGCTGACCCAGGACCACCCGCACCGGCTGCTCGTGGTCCACTGGCTGGAGTCCCTCCAGGGCCTGCCCTCCGTGGACCGGCTTGCGGCCGCGCTCGCGCCGTACGCCGGCCGCGAGGCCTTCGTCTGCGGCCCGCAGCCGCTCATGGACGCCGTCGAGCAGGCCCTGCGCACGCTCGGCGCGCCCGGCGACCGCATCCACCGGGAGCGGTTCTTCTCCCTCGGCGCGGACGTCTTCGACGTCCCGGCGGTGCCGAGCGGCACGGCGGCCGAGGGGGGCGGCACGGCCGAGGTCGAGCTCGACGGCGAGAGCCACACCGTCGCCTGGCCGGCGGTGGCACCCCTGCTCGACGTCCTCCTGGCCGCGGGCGTGGACGCCCCGTACTCCTGCCGGGAGGGCGCCTGCAGCGCCTGCACCTGCCGTGTCGTGGCGGGCGAGGTCAAGATGCTCCGCAACGACGTCCTGGACGACCAGGACATCGCCGAGGGGTACGTCCTGGCCTGCCAGGCCCTGCCCCTCACCGACCGGGTCGAGATCACCTACTCCTGAGGAGGAGACCGCCATGTCCCGAACCTGTCTGGTCACCGGAGCGGCCTCCGGCATCGGCGCGGCCACCGCGGCCCTCCTGCGGGAGCGGGGTCACACCGTCATCGGCGCCGACCTCACCGACGGCGAGATCCGCGCCGACCTGGCCACGGCCGAAGGCCGGGCCGAACTCGTCGCCCGGGCCCGCGAGCTGACCGGCGGCCGTCTCGACGCCGTCGTCTCCTGCGCGGGCGTCGCCCACTTCGACCCGCTCACGATCAGGGTCAACCACTTCGGTGCCGTGGCCACGCTCGACGGTCTGCGACCGCTGCTCGTGGCCGGCACCGATCCGCGGGCCGTGGTCGTCGGATCCATCGACTCCGTCCACCCGACCGACCCCGCGATCGTGGACGCCGCGCTCGCCGGGGACGAGGCGGCCGCGGTGGCCGCCTCACGGGCCGCCGTCGACCGCGGCGAGGGGCACCTCGTCTACTCCTCGTCGAAGGCGGCGGTCTCCCGCTGGGTCCGCCGCGCCGCCCCCACCGACGGGTGGGCCGGCGCGGGCGTCACGCTCAACGCCGTGGCCCCGGGCGTGGTCGTCACGCCCCTGACCCGGCCGCTGCTCGACGACCCGGAGATGCGGGGGCTCGTCGAGCGGAGCGTGCCGATGCCCCTGCACGGCCATGCCCGTCCCGAGCAGGTCGCCCCGCTGATCGCATGGCTGGCCTCGCCCGAGAACACCCTCGTGACCGGGCAGGTGGTCTTCGCCGACGGCGGCGCCGACGCGGTCCTGCGCGGCGACGGCGTCTGGTAGTCACGTAGTCACGCGAAGCCCGCCGTCCCCGGAGCCCGTACGGACTCCGGGGACGGCGTCGTCACATCCACTCGCTGAAGCGCAGCCAGGCCATCATGTTGTCCATCGAGGGCTGCGGAAGCCCCTCGGCGGACTCCGCACCGGCCGGCCGATCCCGCTTCTCCGACTGCCGCCCCGGCCCGAACATCGACTGCCACACCGACCGCGCGCAGGCGCGCACGGCCGGCGAGAGCCGTTCCATCTCCCGGTGGACGCCGTGGCCGCTCACCGAGATTGCGGCGACGGCCCGGCCCGCACCGCGCAGCGGAGCGGCCACGCAGAACACGCCGCGGTACCCCTCCTCGTGGTCGAAGGCCACACCGCGCTCCCGCGTCATCGCCAGCTCGCGGCGGAAGGACTCGGGGCGGGTGAGCGTGCGCGGGGTACGCGGCCGCAGCCCGTCCCGTATCACCTGCTCCACCGGCCCGCTGTCGCTGAAGGCCAGGATCGCCTTCCCCGAGGCCGTGCAGTACGCCGGCTGCCGTCCGCCCATGCGTGAGGGCACCACGGAGTCGTCCGAGCCGCCGATCCGCTCCAGATAGACCACCTCGGAGCCGTCGAGCACGGTGAGGTGCACCAGATGGCCGGTGGACTCGTGCAGCGCGTGCAGATGGGGGAGCGCCGCCCGGCGGAGCCGGTTGTGGTGCGAGGCCATCGCCCCGAGCTCCAGCATGCCCATGCCCAGCCGGTAGTCGCGGCCCTCGCGCTCCAGCCAGCGCAGCTGCACCAGCTGATCGAGGATGCGGTGCGCAGAGGAGCGGCGGATGCCCGAACGCTGCACGACCTCGGTGAGGGTCAGCCGAGGCCCGGCGCTCTCGAAGGCGCTCAGCACCTTCGCCGCCTTCTCCAGCAGGGACAGAGGCGGCATCCCGGCCTCGACAGCCTCGACAGCACTGGTCGTCATCGCCACCTCCCACACGGACAGCACAGCCGATCGACCCCTGGCCGGGTCCGTAATCTCCGGTATTGCGTGGAGATTGCCAGAGGATGACGGTGCTGTGAAGAGGGAGTTCCGTCTCGGAACAGTAACGCGTAGGTTCCCTGTCGTCACGGCACGACGAGACCGAATGCAAGAGGTGCGCCCATGCGCGAAGACGACGTCCTCGCGGCGGTCCGCGCCCTCGCCCCCGCCCTGCGCGAGCGCGCCGCCGAGGCCGAGGAGCTGCGCCGGGTGCCCGACGCCTCCGTGGAGGACCTTGAGGCAGCCGGCTTCTTCCGGCTGCTGCGGCCCGGGGCGTACGGCGGGCTCGCCGCCGACCCGGCCGTCTTCTACGCCGCCGTGCACGAGATCGCCAAGGCGTGCGGCTCGACCGGCTGGGCGGCGGCGGTCCTCGGCGTCCACCCCTGGTACGTGGCCCAGTTCGACCCACGCGCCCAGGAGGAGGTGTGGGGCGCGGACGGAGCCACCCGGATCTGCTCCTCCCACGCCCCCACAGGGGAGGTCACCCCCGTCGACGGCGGCTTCCGGCTCTCCGGCCGCTGGCACTTCTCCGCCGGCTGCGACCACGCCCGCTGGGCACTGCTCGGCGGCGTCGTCGCCGACGACGAGGGCCGGCCGGTCGACATGCTGACCTTCCTCGTCCCCCGGTCCGACTACCGCGTCGACGACGTGTGGGACACGATCGGCCTGCGCGGCAGCGGCAGCAACGACGTCGTCGTCGAGGACGCCTTCGTCCCCGCCCACCGGACGCTCGGCTACGGCCCGGTGACCACGCTGAGCTGCCCCGGGCAGGAGATCCACCCGGAGCCGCTGTACCGGCTGCCGTACGCCGCCGTCTTCACCACCGCCATCTCCACCGCGATGGTCGGCATCGCCGAGGGCGCCCATGAGGACCAGGTCGCCGCGGCCCGGGAGCGCCTGAAGGCCCCGCAGGGCCGACGGGCCACCGAGGACCCCTTCGCGCAGGTACGCATCGCCCGCGCCGCCGGCGAGATCGACGCCGCCCGGCTCCAGCTCCACCGCAACATGGCCGAGCTGTACGCGCTCGCGCGCGGCGGCACCCCGATCCCCAGGGAACTGCGCGCCCGCACCCGCCGCGACCAGGCGCTCGCCACCGAACGCGCCATCACCGCCGTGGACCTGCTCATGGAGAACGCCGGCCGCGGCCCGCTGCGTGTGGGCGACGACGTCCTCCAGCGGGCCTGGCGCGACCTGCACACCGGCCGGGGCCAGGCCGCCAACGACATCGAGCGCGCCCTGGTCCTCTACGCCCAGGACGCCCTCGGCATGGACGTCCACGACCCCATGCTCTGACCCCGCGGAAGCTTCCCCGGCGGGGGTTCCCGCTCAGTGGGAGCAGCGCATTTCGCTGCCGTACACCACGCCGTACGGTCCTGGCATTCCCCCACCACGACCCGAAAGGGGATGCCCCATGGCCGATGACGTCCTGGCAGCGATCCGTGACCTCGCCCCCGCCCTGCGCGACCGCGCGGCCGAGGCCGAGACGCTGCGCCGCGTGCCCGACACCTCCGTCAAGGAACTGGAGGACACCGGCTTCTTCCAGCTGCTGCAGCCCAAGGCCTTCGGCGGGCGCGCGGCCGACCCGGTGGTCTTCTACTCGGCGGTCAAGGAGATCGCCAAGGCGTGCGGCTCGACCGGCTGGGTCGCCTCCGTGGTCGGCGTCCACCCCTGGCACGTCGCCCTGTTCGACCCCCGCGCCCAGCAGGAGGTGTGGGGCCAGGACCCCAAGACCCGGATCGCCTCCTCGTACGCCCCCACCGGCAAGGCCACCGCCGTCGACGGCGGCTTCCGGCTCTCCGGCCGGTGGCACTTCTCCTCCGGCTGCGACCACGCCCGCTGGGCGCTCCTCGGCTGCCTCGTCACGGACCGCGAGGGCAACCCGGTCGACATGCGGACCTTCCTGATCCCCCGGTCCGAGTACCGCGTCGACGACGTCTGGGACACCGTCGGACTGCGCGGCACCGGCAGCAACGACGTCGTCGTCGAGGACGTCTTCGTCCCCGACCACCGCGCCCTGAGCTTCGGCCCCGTCACCGCCCTGAGCGTGCCCGGCCACGAGGTCAACCCCGAGCCGCTGTACCGGCTGCCGTACGCCGGGGTGTTCACCACCACCATCTCCACCCCGATCGTCGGCATCGCCGAGGGCGCCTTCGAGTCGTACGCCGAGGCCACCCGGCAGCGGTTCCGCGTCTCGTACGGGCAGAAGGTCGCCGAGGACCCCTTCGCGCAGGTACGCATCGCCCGCGCCGCCAGCGACATCGACGCCAGCTGGCTGCAACTGACCCGCAACATGGGCGAGATGTACGCCCTCGCCGAGCGCGGCGAGGAGATCCCGATGGAGCTGCGCACCCGCACCCGCCGCGACCAGGTCCTCGCCACCGAACGCTCCGTCGCGGCCGTCGACCTGCTGATGGAGAACTCCGGCGGCAGCGCCATGCGCACCGGCCCCGGGCTCGTCCAGCGCGCCTGGCGCGACGCCCACACCGGCCGCGGCCACGCCGCCAACGACCCCGAGCGGGCCCTGGTCATGTACGGGCAGAGCGCGCTCGGCATCGACATCCAAGACACCATGGCCTGAGAGGCGTTGACGATGGCAGAGCTCACCCACGACTCGACCTCCCGCACCGTCAAGGCGGCCGGGCTCACCCTCCACTACCACGAGGCAGCCCCCGCCGGCCGGGCGGCCACGGAGACATCGGCGGCCGGCGCCGCGGGCCCCGTCGTGATCATGCTTCACGGCGGCGGGCCCGGCGCCTCCGCCTGGAGCAACTTCGGCCGCAACCTCCCCGTGTTCGCCGAGCACTTCCGCACGCTCCTCGTCGACCAGCCCTGCTTCGGCCGCTCGGACAAGCCCGAGCTCGACAAGGACTACTTCAGCTTCAGCGCCGACGCCGTCGCCGCGCTCATGGACGAACTGGGCATCGAGCGGGCGCACTTCATCGGCAACTCCCTCGGCGGAGGCACCGCCGTCCGGATGGCCCTCAACCACCCGGACAAGGTCGGCAAGCTCCTCCTGATGGGCCCCGGCGGGGTCTCCGTCAACCTCTTCGCGCCCGACCCGACCGAGGGCATCAAGCGGCTCTTCGAGTTCAACACCGCGCCCGAGCCGAACAAGGAGCAACTGCGCGCCTTCCTCGGGGTCATGGCGTACGACCGGTCGATCGTCACCGACGAGCTCGTCGAGGAACGCTGGGCCTCGGCCACCGACCCCGACACCCGGCTCGGCAACGCCCGGATGGGCGCCTCCTTCGCCAACCCGGCCTGGGCCGAGGACACGATGCTCTGGCGCGAGGCCCACCGGATCACCCAGCCGGTGCTGCTCACCTGGGGCCGCGAGGACCGCGTCAACCCCCTCGACGGCGCCCTCGTCGCCCTCAAGACCATCCCCGACGCCCGCCTGCACGTCTTCCCGCGCTGCGGCCACTGGGCGCAGACCGAGCAGGCCGACGAGTTCAACCGCCTCGCCGTCGACTTCTTCTCCCACTGAACCCGCTGAACCCGCTGAACCCGCTGAACCCGCTGAACCCGCTGAACCCACTGAGCCCGCTGAACCCACTGACCTTCCGAACCTTCCACCGAAGAGGTGCACACCATGGACATCCGTGCTCTCGGCTACCTCCGCCTGGAGACCACCACCCTGGACGAGTGGCGCCGCTACGCGCTCGACGTCCTCGGCATGGTGGAGGCATCCGGCACCACCGAGGACACCCTCTGCCTCCGCCTGGACGACCGCGCCTACCGCCTCGTCATCCAGGCCGGCGAGAGCGACCGGCTCCTCGCGGCCGGCTGGGAGGTGGCGAACGCCGCCGCCCTCGCCCGCGTCGCCGAGGACCTGGAGGAGGCCGGCGTCGCCGTCAAGGCCGCCGACCCCGCCGAACTCGCCGAGCGCCGCGTCCAGGGCCTGATCCACGTCACGGACCCCGGCGGCAACCCGCTGGAGATCTACTGGGGCCAGGCCCAGGACCACAGCGCCCTCGGCACCCCGTACGGCAACCGCTTCGTCACCGGAGACCTGGGCCTCGGCCACGTCGTCCTCCCGGTGCCGGACATCGAGGCCGCGCTCGACTTCTACGAGAACCTGCTCGGCTTCCAGCTGCGCGACTCGATGAAGCTGCCCCCGCAGGCCGTCCCGACCGCCACCGAGCAGCGGGACTTCCACTGGATGCACTTCCTCAGCCCGAACCGCCGCCACCACAGCCTCGGCCTCTACCCCGGCGCCCTGCCCCCCGGCATCGTGCACTTCATGGTGGAGCTGGAGACCCTCGACGACGTGGGCCGGGGTCTCGACCGCATGCACGCCGCCGGCATCCCCATCGCGTCCAGCCTCGGCCGCCACACCAACGACCGCATGGTGTCCTTCTACGCCCAGGCCCCCGGCGGCTTCCAGGTCGAGTACGGCTGGGACGGCCTCGTCGTCGACCCCGCCACGTGGGTCGCGAAGGAGATCACCGCCGACAGCTTCTGGGGCCACCAGTGGAACGGCTGATCCCGCCCTCCGAGTTCCGGGACGTCCTCGGCCGCTTCGCGAGCGGCATCACGGTCGTGGCGACCCTCGACGCCGACACCATGGAACCGGTCGGATTCGCCTGCCAGTCCTTCGCCTCGCTCTCCCTCGACCCTCCGCTGGTCATGCTGGCCGTCGGCAAGAACTCCACCAGCTGGCCGAGGATCGAGCGGTCGGGCCGCTTCTGCGTCAACATCCTCGCCGAGGACCAGCAGGCCACCTGCGCCGCCCTCGGCCGCAGCGGCCCCGACAAGTTCGCCGCGGTGCCCTGGAGCAGCGGCGAGCACGGCACCGTACGCATCGACGGAGCCCTCGCCCATGTGGAGTGCGCACTTGACGCCGTGTACGAGGCGGGGGACCACCACCTCGTCACCGCACAGGTGGTGGCGCTCGACGCCGGCGAGGACGGCCGGCCGCTGCTCTTCTTCCGCAGCCGCTACGCCGTGGGCGCGTTCTGATGCCCCTCGACGTCGAGAAGGCGCTCTCCGCGCCGCCGGTGCGCACCGAGGTCACCTGGGACGAGCGTGACGTGCGGCTCTACCACCTGGCGCTCGGCGCGGGCGTCCCCGAGACCGACCCGCGCGAACTGCGCTACGCGTACGAAGGACACGAGCGGGGCCTCCAGGTCCTGCCCACCTTCGGCGTCGTCGCGGGCGGCACCGGCGGCGTCGGCTTCCAGGTCTTCGACCTGCCGGGCGTCGACATCGACCTGGCGAAGGTGCTGCACGGCGGCCAGGAGATCACCGTGCACCGCCCGCTGCCCGTCGCCGCCCGGGCGACCGCCGTCACCCGGGCCGCGGCCGTGCACGACAAGGGCAGGGCCGCCGTCATCGTCCAGGAGTCCACCCTCCTCGGCGAGGACGGCGAGCCGCTGATCACCCAGCGGAACCAGATCTTCGTCCACGGGGAGGGCGGCTTCGGCGGCGACCGCGGACCCTCCGAGCGCCTTCCCGCGCCCGACCGCGCACCCGATCTGGTGGCCGAGATCCCGACGCTCCGTCAGCAGGCCCTGCTCTACCGGCTCACCGGGGACTGGAACCCGCTGCACGCCGACCCCGCCACCGCCCGACGCGCAGGCCACGACCGGCCCATCCTGCACGGGCTCTGCTCCTTCGGGATGGCGGTCAAGGCGGTCACCGACCGGCTGCTCGGCGGGGACGCCGGCGCGGTCGCCGCCTGCCGCACCCGCTTCGCCGGGGTCTTCTTCCCCGGCGAGACCCTGCGGCTGCGCGTCTGGGACACCCCCGACGGCTACCGGCTCACGGCCACCGCCGCGGACCGCGGGGACGCGCCGGTCCTCACCGACGCGCGAATCACCGCCCGCTGAACCGAGGCGCGGATCACCGTCGCTGAAACCGACGCGCGAATCACCGCCCGCTGAACCGAGGCGCGGATCACCGCGCGACGACCCGGCGGTCGGGGCGGAGGACGGCCCGCCCCGGCCGCCGACCCACCCAGGGCCTGTCGGACAGGCCCTGTCACGACCAGGGAGAACCGCATGAACGACCAGTGGGACCACACGTACGACGTGGTGGTCGTCGGCTCCGGCGCCGCCGGCATGGCCGCGGCCATCACCGCCCGGCTGCGCGGCCTGACCGCCCTGGTGGTGGAGAAGACCGACGTCTACGGCGGCTCGACCGCCCTGTCCGGCGGCGCGATCTGGGTCCCGGACAACTTCCACCTGGACGCCGCCGGGCTCGGCGACACCCCCGAGAAGGCCCGCGCCTACCTGGACGCCACGGTCGGCGACCGGGTCACCGCCGAGCGCAAGGACGCCTACGTCACCCACGGACCGCACATGGTGCGGGAGTTCCACGACCGCACGGACGTGAGGTTCGTCTACACCCCCGGCTACTCCGACTACTACCCCGAGCGGCTCGGCGGCTACCCGCAGGGCCGTTCGATCGAACCGCAAATCTTCGACTTCAAGAAGCTTTGCCCCGAGCAGCGCGCCACCATGCGCCGCGCCGGGCTCCCCACGTACGGCCTCACCATCACCTCCAAGGACTTCCGGCAGCTGAACATGGTGGGACGGACCTGGGCCGGCCGCCGCACCGCCGTCAAGGTCGGCGCCCAGGCGGTCAAGGCCCGGCTCTCCGGCCAGGAGCTGCTCTCCCTCGGCGAGGCGCTGATCGCCCGCATGCGGCACTCCCTCGACGCGCTCGGCGCCGACCTGTGGCTCTCCGCCCCGCTGACCGGCCTCGTCGAGGAGGACGGCCGGGTCACCGGCGTCCGGATCACCCGGAACGGCCGCGAACTGACCGTCCGGGCCGACGGCGGCGTCGTCCTCGCCTCCGGAGGCTTCTCCCACGACCAGCGGCTCCGCGAGAAGCACCTGCCGGCCCCCACCTCCACCGCGTGGAGCGCGGCGGCCGAGGGGCAGACCGGCGACGCCCTGGAGCCGGCCGTCGCCCTCGGCGCCGCGACCGATCTGATGGACCGGGTCTGGGGTGCTCCTTCGGTGGTGCCGCCCGAGGGGAAGCCGTTCTTCCTCGTCGCCGACCGCGGCATCCCCGGCATGGTGATCGTCGACCAGGCGGGGCAGCGCTACGCCAACGAGGCAGCCCCGTACCACGAGTTCGTCGACGCCATGTACGCGAACGACAAGCCCGGGGCGAGCACGGTGCCGTCCTGGCTGATCCTCGACGCCACGGCCAAGGCCCGCTACATCTTCATGGGCCTCTTCCCGGGCCAGGCCTTTCCCAAGCCGTGGCTGGAGAGCGGCTTCGTGAAGAAGGCCGCGACCGTCGAGGAGCTGGCCGCCCGCATCGACGTCGCCCCGGAGCGGCTGCGCGGCACCCTGGACCGCTTCAACGGCTTCGCCCGCGCCGGCCGCGACGAGGACTTCCACCGCGGCGAGAGCGTCTACGACCGCTACTACGGCGACCCGACGCTTCCCAACCCCAACCTGGCGCCGCTGGACAAGGGCCCGTACTACGCGATCCCCGTCCACCCGGGCGACATCGGCACCAAGGGCGGCCTGGTCACCGATGCGACGGCCCGCGTGCTGCGGGAGGACGGCAGCGTCATCGACGGCCTGTACGCCTCCGGCAACGTCTCGTCCGCCGTCATGGGGGAGACCTACCCCGGCCCCGGCGCGACCATCGGCCCCGCCATGACCTTCAGCTGGCTCGCCGCCGACCACATCGCCCGTACGCGCTCCGCCGAGGCGCGGTGAGCCCCGGGACGACGGATCTCCGGGGCAGGACGGTGATCATCACCGGTGGGGCGCGGGGGATCGGCGCGGAGGCCGGACGGCTGGCCGTCGAGTCCGGCGCCCGCGTCGTCCTCACCGACGTAAGGGAGGAGGAGGGGCGGGCCGCGGCCGAGAAGCTCGGCGGCCACGCCCGCTTCCTCCGCCACGACGTCACCTCCGAGGACGACTGGCGCGAGGTCGTCGCCCACGCCTTGGCCACGTTCGGACGGGTGGACGGTCTCGTCAACAACGCCGGAATCTCCGGCGGTTCGCACCTCCTGGAGGAGCAGACGGCCGAGGCGTTCCGGCGGGTCCTGGACATCGACCTCACCGGCGTCTTCCTCGGCATGCGGGCCGTGATCCCGGCGATGCGGGAGAACGGCGGCGGCTCCATCGTCAACATCTCGTCCGCCGCCGGTCTGATGGGACTGGCCAGGACCGCCGGCTACGGCGCCGCCAAATGGGGCGTGCGCGGGCTCACCAAGCTCGGCGCGGTGGAACTCGGAGCCGACCGGATCCGCGTCAACTCCGTCCACCCCGGCATGATCCACACCCCGATGACCGCCCACCTGGACATCGAGCGCGGCGAGGGAAAGTACCCGAACACACCGATGGGCCGGATCGGCGAGCCCCAGGAGATCGCGCGGGCGGTCGCCTTCCTGCTCTCGGACGCCGCCGCGTACATCACCGGTGCCGAACTGGCCGTCGACGGCGGCTGGACGACCGGCCCGACCCTGCGACCGACCGAGGAGAACCCCTGATGCCCGTCGATCTGACAGGAAAGGTCGCGCTGGTCACCGGCGCGGCACGCGGCATGGGCGAGGCCGAGGCCCGCCTGTTCGCCGCCCTCGGCGCGAAGGTCGTCCTCACCGACGTCCTGGAGGCGGAGGGAGAGGCGAAGGCCGCCTCCCTCGGGGCCGCCGCCCGTTTCGTACGTCACGACGTGACCGACGAGCAGTCCTGGGAGGTCGCCGTGGCCGCCGCCCTGGACGCCTTCGGCCGGCTCGACGTCCTCGTCAACAACGCCGCCGTCTACTCCACCTCGCCCATCACCGAGGAGGACCCGGCCCGCCTGGAGGCGATCCTCCGCGTCAACCTGATCGGCCCGTTCCTCGGCATCCGCGCCGTCGCCGGGGCGATGAAGGCGAACGGCGGCGGGTCCGTCGTCAACATCTCCTCGCAGGCCGGCCTCCAGGGCATCTGGGGCCACGGCGCGTACGGCGCCGCGAAATGGGGGCTGCGCGGCCTGACCAGAACGGCCGCGCTCGAACTCGGCCCGGACGGCATCCGGGTCAACTCCGTCCACCCCGGGGCCATCGCCACGGCGATGACCGCCCACCTGGGCACCAAGGAACACCCCGCCGCGCCGCTCGGCCGGGTGGGGGAGCCCGAGGAGGTCGCCCGCCTCGTCGCCTTCCTCGCCTCCGACGACTCCTCGTACCTCTCCGGCGCCGAACTCGCCGTCGACGGCGGCGCGTCGGCCGGTCGCATGCCGGCCCTCACCCCGAAGGGAGCCGACGCGTGAACCGGCCCGACCCCGAGGTCCAGGCGGTCATCGACCTGGCCACCGCCGGATTCCCCCCGCTGGCGACCGAGATGACGGAGATCGCCGAGGTGCGCGCCTTCTTCGCCGCCCGCCCCAGGCCGGCCGTCCCCCCGCCCCCCGTCGCCCGCGTCACGGACGAGGACGCCGACGGCGTTCCCGTCCGCGTCTACGACCCGGCCGTCCAGGAGACCGCCCCCGTGATCGTGTTCTGTCACGGGGGCGGCTTCGTCCTCTGCGACCTCGACAGCCACGACCCCTTCTGCCGCTCCCTCGCCCTCGCCACGGGGGCGATCGTCGTCTCCGTCGACTACCGGCGCGCCCCCGAGCACCCCTTCCCCGCCGCCCCCGAGGACGCCTACACGGCCCTCCTCTGGGCGGCGGCGACGTTCCCCGGCCGCCGGATCGCCGTCGCGGGGGACAGCGCGGGAGCCAACCTCGCCACCGTCCTCACCCTGCTCTCCCGCGACCGCGGCGGCCCCGAGATCACCTGCCAGGCGCTCTACTACCCGATGCTCGACCCCACCCGCTCCCGCCCCTCGCACCGCGAGAACGCCCAGGGCTACTTCCTCACCGCCGACCACCTGCGCTGGTACTGGGACGGCTATCTGCCGTCCCCCGCACACCGCACCAGCCCCTACGCGGCCCCCCTCGCGGGCGCCGACCTGTCCGGGCTCCCGCCGGCCCAGGTCGTCACCGCCGGTTTCGACCCGCTGCGGGACGACGGCCTGGCGTACGCGGAGGCCCTCACCGCCGCGGGCGTCCCCGTGGAGGCCCACCACCACGCCGGGATGTTCCACGGTTTCCTCTCCATGGCGGGCGCCCTGCCCGCGGCGGCCCAGGCCCGCGAGACCGCCTTCGCGGCGCTGCGCGAGGCCCTCGCCCCACGCTGACCGCCGGACACGCCCGCGCCCCGCCCCCACCTGATCCGGTGGGGGCGGGGCGCTTTCACCTGTCGGCTCGCATCAGCCCCGTATCAGCGCGAACCCCTTGTAGCCCGAGGCCGCGACGTCCGCGATGATCTCCCCGTACACCCCGAAGCCACCGATGAACGGCATGAACACCCGTGGTTTCCCCGGGATGTTGGCGCCCAGGTACCAGGAGTTCGCCGCCGGGAACAGCGTGGCCGCCGCCCGGTCGCGGCACTGCGCGACCCACTGCTCGACGGCCTCCTCGCTCGCCTCGATCGCGCGGTAGCCGTGCTCGTCCAGATGGCGCAGGCAGTCGCCGAGCCAGTCGCCGTGCTGCTCGGCGCAGAGCACGACGTTGGCCATGACGGACGGGCTGCCCGCACCCGTGAGGTTGAACAGGTTCGGGAAACCGTCGACGCCCAGGCCCAGATAGGTCCGGGGACCCCCGCTCCAGACGTCCTTCAGGCTCCGGCCGCCCCGCCCCCGGATGTCCACCCGGTCGATCGCGCCGGTCATGGCGTCGAAACCGGTCGCGAACACGATCGCGTCGAGCTCCACCCGGCTTCCGTCGGCCAGCACGACCCCTGCGCTCTCGATCCGTTCGATCGGGTTCTCCCGCAGGCTCACCAGGCTCACGTCCGCGCGGTTGAACGTCTCGTAGTAGTGCGAGTCGGTGACGATCCGCTTGGTGCCGATCGGATGGTCCGTGGGGACCAGCAGATCGGCCGCCGCCGCGTCGTCGATGAGCGCCCGGACCTTCTCCTCCCAGAACGCGCGCGCCTCCTCGTTCGCCGCGAGGTCGGTGAGCTGGTCGGGGAACGTCTTCGAGTACAGGACGCCCCCCAGTTCCCAGCGCTCCTCGAACGCCGCCCGGCGCTCCTCGGGCGAGACCGCGAACGTCGCCGACGGGTGTGCCGCGTGGGGCGAGCCGCCGCCGCTGAGCCGCGAGAGCCGGCGTCGCTCGGCGTAGCCGGCCTTCTGCAGGCGGCGGGTCTCGTCGTCCAGGGGCTTGTTGCCCGCCGGGATGCTGAAGTTGGCGCTGCGCTGGAAGACGGTGAGGTGCGCCGCCTGCTCCGCGATCAGCGGGATGGCCTGGATGCCGGAGGAACCGGTGCCGATGACGCCGACGCGCCGCCCCGTGAAGTCCACGCCCTCGTGCGGCCAGGCGCCGGTGTGGTACGTGGCGCCGGCGAACTCCGCGACGCCGGGGATGTCCGGTATGTGGGTGCTGGAGAGGCAGCCGACCGCGAACACGCAGAACCGGGCCGACACCACCTCACCGCCGTCCGTGCGGACCGTCCAGCGCAGGGTCTCCTCGTCCAGCTCGGCCGAGGTCACCGAGGTGCCGAAGGCGTAGCTGCGGCGCAGGTCGAAGCGGTCGGCGACATGACGCAGATAGCGGATGATCTCCGGCTGCGTGGCGTACTTCTCGCTCCAGTCCCACTCCTGCTGGAGCTCCTCGTCGAAGGAGTACGAGTAGTCCACGGACTCCACGTCGCAGCGGGCGCCGGGGTAGCGGTTCCAGTACCAGACGCCGCCCACGTCGTCCCCGCGCTCGAAGCCCCGCACGCGGTGGCCGAGACCGCGCAGCTTGTGCACGGCGTACAGACCGGTGACACCCGCTCCGACGACGACCACGTCGACGGCGTCGACGGACTCGGTGTTGCTGTCGTTCACGTTCGTACTCTCCTCATCGGGTGGGGGTGGTGTTCGCCGCCGACCGGCGCAGCGCCTTCTTGTCGACCTTTCCCGCCGCGTTGTGCGGCAGCGCCGGGAGGGCGTGGAAGGCGCGCGGGACCTTGAAGTTGGCCAGCCGCTCCCGCGTGTACGAGGTCAGCTCGGCCGCGTCGAGCCGAGCACCGCCCGCCGGTACGCAGTAGGCGACGCCGACCTCGCCGAGCCGTGCGTCGGGCGCGCCGACGACCGCCGCGTCCAGGACGGCCGGATGCCCGCGCAGCACCTGCTCCACCTCCGCCGGGTACACGTTGAACCCGCCCACGACGAACATGTCCTTGAGCCGGTCGGTGATCCGCAGGAACCCGCGCTCGTCGAGCACCCCGACGTCCCCCGTGTGCAGCCAGCCGTCCGCGTCGACGGCCCGGGCGGTGGCCTCGGGGTCGTCGAGGTAGCCGTGCATCACGTGGTAGCCGCGCGTGAGGATCTCGCCGGGCTCCCCGGGCGGGGCGTCGATGCGCAGCTCCGTGCCCTCCAGGGCCGTTCCGGAGGTGCGGGCCAGGGTCTCCGGGGACTCGTGCGGCGGGCAGATCGCGACCACGCCCGTCGACTCGGTCAGTCCGTACGCGGTGTTGACGCTCCGCGCGCCGAGGGACGTCCTGATCTCCTCGATGAGCGCGGTGGGGATGTTGGCCGCGCCCGTGACCGCCATCCGCATCGCGCTCAGGTCGTACGCCGCGCGCTCGGGGTGGCGGATGAGCGAGGTGAAGACCGTCGGCGCGCCGGTCAGGACGGAGACGCGCTCGTCCTGCATCCGGCCGAGGACGGCGTCGGCGTCGAAGACCCGCTCCGGGACGATCGTGGCCCCGTGGAGGAGACAGGCGAGGACGCCCGCCTTGTAGCCGAAGGTGTGGAAGAACGGGTTGACCAGGAGGTAGCGGTCGCCGCGCCGGAGGGTGACCGTGCGGGCCCAGGCGTCGTACACGCGCAGGTTCTGGCCGTGGGTGGTGGGCACGCCCTTGGGGCGGCCGGTGGTGCCTGAGGTGAAGAGGATGTCGGCGGTGTCGGCGGGGCGCACGGCGGCGGTCCGGGCGAGCCGCTGCTCACCGCTCACCCGGTCGGCGCCCGACAGGAAACCCGGCCAGTCCGCGGAGTGCAGGGTCACCGTCCGCTCCAGGAGCGGGAGTTCCTCCCCCGAGTCCGCGAGCAGCGCCCGGTAGTCCGTCCCCAGGAAGTCGTGCTCGGTGAACAGGAGCCGGGTCCGCGAGCGGCGCAGGATGTCGGCGGCCTCGGCCGCCTTGTAGCGGGTGTTCACCGGGACCAGCACCGCGCCGGCCGCGACCGCGCCGAGCGCGGCCACCACCCAGCGCGCGCTGTTCGGCGCCCACACGGCGACCGAGTCACCCGGGCGGACCCCTTGCGCGATCACCGCGCGCGCCACCCGGTCGACCCGGTCGCGCAGCTCCGCGAACGTCCAGCGCTCCTCGCCGTAGACGAGGGCCTCCTCATCGCCGTACCGCTCCGCGGCCCAGTCCGCGAGCCTCGCGATGGTCTGCGCGCCCCTCATGATCTGTCACGTCCTCCCTGCTGCCCCGTCCCCCCGGGCGGGGCGCGGGCGGTGGAACCACAGCGGAGGGGAGCCTGTCAGGGAGGGGTGTCCCGGCGCAGGGGCCGGTTCCCGCTCACCGGGAAGGTGGCGGGACTTCTTCCGGAGAAGCGGCAGGAGGTGGTCAGCGCACGATCAGACCGGGGACGACCGTCGCCAGCTCGCCGGCGGACAGGACCCCCTCCCGGACGAGGACCGGGGCGTCGCCCGTCAGGTCGACGATCGACGACGACACCGGTCCGGCGGTCCGGCCGCCGTCCAGGTACACCGCCACGGAGTCGCCGAGCATCCCGAAGGCCGCGTCGCAGTCCTCCGGCGAGGGCCGGTCGGTGAGGTTCGCGCTGGAGACGGCCATCGGGCCGGCCGCGGCCAGGAGGTCGAGCGCGAGGGGGTGGTCGGGCATCCGCACGGCCACCGTCCCGCCGGTCTCGCCCAGGTCCCAGGCGAGCGAGGGCCGGTGGCGCAGCACCAGCGTCAGGCCGCCCGGCCAGAACGCCTCGATCAGGGCCTCGGCCGTCTTCGGCAGCTCCGCCACCAGGTCGTCGAGCGCGTCCTCGGAGCCCACGAGCACGGGGGAGGGCTTGTGCCGCCCCCGCCCCTTCGCGGCCAGCAGACCGGCGACGGCCCGCGGATCGAAGGCGTCGGCGCCGACGCCGTAGACGGTGTCGGTGGGCAGGACGACGAGCTGCCCCCGCCCCAGGGCGGCCACCGCCGCGTCGACGCCGGCCGCGCGGGCCGAGGGGTCCGAGCAATCGAAACGCTGTGCCATGAGCTCGTTCACTTCCCGCTGTCGACGCCGTGCGAGGTCACCGTCCGGGCGCTGCCCTCGGCGAGCTGGTAGGCCAGTCCCACGACCGCCACCTCGCCCGTCCGCACCTGCTCCGACAGGACACGGGAGCGGTCCATGAGCAGCTGCACCGTGTGCCTTATGTGCTCGTCGATGATGTCGCCGTCCTCCGTCAGACCGGCGGCGCGGGCCGCGAGCACGCTCGGCGTCACACGCTCCACCACGTCCCGCACGAAGCCGGCCGCGGGCAGCCCGTCCTCGACGGCGGCGCGGGCCGCGGCGACGGCCCCGCACGAGTCGTGTCCCAGGACGACGACCAGCCGGCAGCCGAGCACGCTCGTGGCGTACTCGACGCTGCCCAGCACCTCGGACCCCAGCACATGACCGGCGGTCCGTACGACGAACAGGTCACCGAGCCCCTGGTCGAAGATGATCTCCGCCGCGAGGCGCGAGTCGGAGCAGCCGAGGACGACCGCGAACGGCTCCTGCCCGGGTGCGAGCTGTGCACGGCGCGCGGCGTCCTGATTGGGGTGGTCGGGGGTCCCGGCCACGAAGCGCCGGTTGCCGGCGAGCATGGCGTCGAGAGCGACCGAGGGAGAGGTGCGAGGCATGCCACCCACTGTAACGAGCCATTCCGGACCGGCCTCGGGCCGGTCCAGGAGCCGAGACTCCGAGCAGGACCCGCGCGCGGAGATTTTGCCCTCCCGTGGTTGCCGCCCCGACCGCTCCGACAGATCTTGGTCACCATGCCCTCGGGCAGCTGGTTCTGCTGGTCACGGGGGGTGCAAGGGGCCCTCCGCCCTGAGCGGGGATTGTTCATGCACCTCGAGTTCCGGCACCTCCGTGTCCTGCTCACCGTCGCCGAGGCCGGCAGCATCCGCAAGGCCGCCGCACGCCTGCAGCTCTCCCAGCCCGCCACGAGCGCGCAGTTGAAACGGATCGAACACGAGCTGGGCGGCCCGCTCTTCGTCCGCAGCGCCGAGGGCGTGAAACCGAACGAGAACGGTCAGTACGTGCTGCGCTGCGCACGCGACCTCGTGGTCGGCTTCGACCGGCTGCGCGAGCACGCCCGGTCGGCCGCCGAGGCCGACACGGGAACGGCCGCGCCCCTGCGGGCGGGCGGCACCGCCGGCCCGCTGACCTCACTGCTCATATCCGCCCTTTTCGAGCTCGTCCCGGAGAGCCGGCTCACGATCGACGCCCGGCGTTCCGTGCACACCCTGGTGAAAGCCCTGAGTCAGTCGAAATGCGACATCGCGGTCTTCGGTGAGTTCCCGGGGTTCCCCCTCCCCGTCGGCGAGTCGGTGGTGACGCGCACGCTGCTGCGCGAGCCGGTCTTCGTCCTGCTCGCCGAGGACCATCCGCTGGCCCGCCAGGAGACGGTCAGCCTGAGCGAACTCGGCGGCGAGGAGTGGGTCATGCCGGAGGCCGACGAGAGTGGCGTCCACGCGTACCTGCATCTCACCTGCCAGTCGGCGGGATTCACTCCGCGCGTCGCGCATGTGACGCCGGACCTGTCCGTGGCGCAGATCCTGGTGGCCGGCCGGCGGGCCGTCTGCGGTGTGTGGCCGAGCGCCGACGTCCCCGCCCAGGGCACCGTGCAGCGCCCGCTCGTGGACGTCCCGTTCTACCGTCGGCTCCAACTGGCCTGGAATCCGGAGTCGGTGCCGCCCGAGCTGGCCGACGCGGTGGGCGAGCGCCTGTCGGCGGCGTATCTGTCGCTGGTGCGAGAGCGTCCGCAGTACCTGGCCTGGTGGGAGGGCGGCGGCAAGGAGTTCGCGCTCGGCGCGGAAGGCTGACGGCCGTCGGCGTGCCCGGCGGCGGCGACGGGGGCCGCGGGGGCTGAGGGGCTGTGGGGCAGCGGGGGCTGAGGGGCTGTGGGGCAGCGGGGGCCGCGGGGGCTGAGGGGCTGTGAGGCCGCGGGGGCCGCGGGGGCGGTGGGGGCGGCTAGTCGGGCCAAAGGCCTGCCCCCCTCTATAACTCCACAGTTGTATCCCACATGGGATCACGTCAGGAACATGTCACCTGGTGAACACTTCGCGTCAACGTCCAAGGACGTCGTCACCCCCCACGACGAGCGAAGGAACACCCCGTCATGCCCCGTCCCCTCCTTGCCCTCTCCACGGCTGTCGCCGCCGCCGTCATCACCACGGGCGCGCTGGCCGTCCCGGCGTACTCGCAGCCCGACGCGGTGCAGCACGGAACCTCCGCCCGTGACACGGCGATATCCCAGGCCCGCGCGAACGTGGCCCGGCACGCCGACACTTTCGGTTTCGGGGCGGGCCAAGCGCTCCAGGTCAAGGACGTCGTGCTCGACGCCGACGGCACCCAGCACGTCCGCTTCGAGCGGACCTACAAGGGCCTGCCCGTCGTCGGTGGCGACTTCGTCGTCCACCAGAAGGCCGACGGCTCGCTGAAGGGGTCCACCCACGCCAAGGCCCACAAGGTGGCCCTCGCGTCCGTCACCCCCTCCGTGGATGCCAAGGGCACCGCCGCCGGTGCCCTGAAGCGCTCGCAGGGTCTGGTCAGTGACGCCAAGTCCACCCCCGAGCTGATCGTGTGGGCCGCCGACGGCACCCCGCGCCTGGCCTGGCGCACCACCGTGCAGGGCCTGGGCGACAAGGGCCAGCCGCACGGCGAGGTCTTCGTCACCGACGCCACCACGGGCGCCGCGATCGAGAACTACGACACCGAGCGCGAGGCGACCGGCACCGGCCACTCCGAGTACACCGGTGACATCACCCTCGACACGACCCTGCAGGCGAACGGCACCTTCGCCCTGATCGACCCGATCCGCGGTCACATCACCAAGGACGCCCACAACGTCTCGTCCTCGTCCCTGAACAGCTCCTCCGGAACCCTGTTCACCGACGCCGACAACATCTGGGGCGACGGTCGCAAGTTCTCCACCGACCGCGCCACCGCCGCCGTCGACGCGCACGCCAACACCGCGAAGACGTACGACTACTACAAGAGCACCTTCGGCCGGAACGGCATCAAGAACGACGGCCGCGGCGCCACCGTGTTCGTCCACGTCGGCACCAACTGGGACAACGCCCAGTGGTCGGACTCCTGCTTCTGCATGATGACCGGCGACGGCAACGGCACGGTCGACCCGGAGCAGGTCGACCTCGACACCATGGGCCACGAGATGACCCACGGCGTCACCTCGGCCACCGCCAACCTCCGCTACAGCGGTGAGTCCGGCGGTCTGAACGAGGCCACCAGCGACATCCTCGGCACGATGGTCGAGTGGTACGCCAACAACCCGATCGACACCCCCGACTACCTCTTCAGCGACCAGTCCACCCCGCCGTGGCTGCGCCGCTTCGACAAGCCCTCCCTGGACGGCCGTTCCGCCGACTACTGGTCGAAGTCCGTCGGCCGGCTCGACGTGCACAACTCCTCGGGCGTCGGCAACCACTGGTTCTACCTCGCCAGCGAGGGCAGCGGCACCAAGACGATCAACGGTGTCACCTACAACAGCCCGACGTACAACGGCTCCACCGTCACCGGCATCGGCAACCAGAAGGCCTCCGCCATCTGGTACCGGGCGCTGACCGTCTACATGACCTCCACCACGGACTACAAGGGCGCCCGCGTCGCGACCCTGAACGCGGCGAAGGACCTGTACGGCGCCACCAGCACCGAGTACGCCACCGTGGCGGCGGCCTGGACCGGGGTCAACGTCCTCTGACGCCGCGCCGCACCACCTGATCCGCTCACTCAGGCCCCGCCGTACCGGCGGGGCCTGAGTGCTGCGGAGAATCCTTTTCTCATGGAATGTGGCATTCGGGTGACATTCGGCCGGTGACGGACTGTCCCGTGCCTAAGATCCACTTTCGTGACAGAAAGTCAACACGCTGGGAATCAACGGGAGTCGGCCGACGTCGTCATCCTCGGGGCCGGCCCCGCCGGGCTCGTCCTCGCCAACCTCCTGCTGCAGAGCGGGATCGACTGCGCCGTCCTCGAACGCGCGGGCCGCGAGCACGTCCTGAACCGGGCCCGCGCCGGGTTCCTCGCCCCGCACACCGCGCGCGTCCTGCGGCGGCACGGCCTGGACGAGGGCCTGCGCCGGCGGGGACAGGAACACGGCGTGTGCGAGTTCCGCACCGAGGACGGGCACTTCCGCCTCGACTACCGCCGGCTCGGCACCGGCGAACCCCACACCGTCTACCCCCAGCACGAGCTGGTGGCCGACCTGCTGGCCGCGTACCTCGGCGCCGGGGGCCGGATCCGCTTCGACACCGAGGCGGTGGAGGTGGGCGACCCCGACACCGCCCGGCCATGGGTGGCGGCACGGGAACCGGACGGCCGGGCCGTCCGCTGGCGGGCCCGGTACGTCGCCGCCTGCGACGGCCGCCACGGCGCCGGACGGCGCTCACTGCCGGACGGGGCCGTGCGCCACGTCCGTGACCACGGCGTCTCCTGGCTGGGGCTCCTCGCCGAGGCACCGCCCAGCCTCGACGCCGTCGGGTACGCGACACACCCCCGGGGCTTCGCCGGGCACATGGCCCGGTCCGCCGACATCACCCGCTACTACCTCCAGTGCGAGCGCGGCACCCCCGCCGAGGAGTGGAGCGAGGAGCGGATCTGGGCGGAGCTGGAGCTGCGGATGCGGAGCGCCGACCACGGTCCGCTGCGGCGCGGCCGGATCCTTCAGCGCACCGTCGTCGACCTGGAGTCGGACGTGCTCGACACGCTCCGGTACGGCTCCCTCTTCCTGGCCGGCGACGCCGCCGGCCTCATCAGCCCCTCCGCCGCGAAGGGCGCCAACCTCGCCGTCCTGGAGGCCGAACTCCTCGCCGAGGCCCTCGCCGACGACCTCCACCACGGCGACCCCGGCCCGCTCGCCCGCTACTCGGACCGCTGCCTGACGCACATCTGGCGGGCGCAGGAATTCTCCCATTGGATGATCGGCCTCCTCCACGGCGCACCGCCGTTCCAGGAGCGCATGCGCCGGTCCCGCATGGAGTCGCTGCGGACGTCCCGCACCCACCAGGACTGGTTCGCCGAGCAGTACGTCGGCATCTGACCTCCCCTGCCCCCCGTGGCCCAGGTCCCGGCCCGTCGGCCGGGGCCCGTCCCCTTCCGCACTGCTCACCGAGGATGCCTCCTGATGCGTACCCCTGCCCTGGCGACCGGCCTCGCGCCCGACGACGTCCGGCGCCTGCGCGCGACCGCCGACTTCGTCCGGGAACAGGAGACGCCGGTCCTGCTGTCCCGGGTGCTGCCCGGCCTCGACGGTCCCGAGCTGCGGGCGGTGGCGGACCGCTGCCGGTTCGCCCACGCCGCGCTCCTCGTCTTCCCCGCCAACCGGCCGGGGCTGCGGGCCGGGCTCGCCGCGTGCGGGCTCCCCGACGACGCCGGATCCCGGCCGAGCGTCGTGGTGCGCGACCGGCTGGCCGCGCGCCACGGACGCGCCGCCGCCGATCTTGACGTAAGGATTCTCCGGCCCACCGTACGGGGGCCCGGCGGGGAGTGCCGGGCGGTCGAGGTGTTCGCCCTCGCCGTGCCTCCCGGCTCCGAGCTGTCCGCACTGGCCGAGACGGAGCGCGAGTACGACCACGAGGCGCATCTGGCCTTCGACGTGGACCGGCCGGATCCGCTGGTGCTGCGCGGGCTGAGGGCGACGCTCGTACGGCACGGGGCGGCGGCCGACGGCGGCGGGTACAACCCGCACGAGGACGGGACGGTGTTCTACTTCGCGACGCCCGCCGGCACCAAGACCGATTACCGGCGCATGGAGCTGTACGCGCACGGCGACCACCGGGACCTGCTCGCGGAGCACCTGGCCGAGGAGCCCCGGCCCGGTATCCGGGAGAGCACGGCCGGCGACCCGGACACCCACGCGGCGGAGACACTCCTGCGGCTGCTGACCGGCGCCTGGACCACCCAGGCCCTCGCCACCTGCGCCGAGCTGCGACTGCCGGAGGCCCTGAGCCCGCACGAGCCCCTCGGCGTCCGGCGGCTGGCGCGCGAGGTCGGGGCGCGACCGGAGCCCCTGAAGACCCTGCTGCGGTACCTCGCCATGCTGGGCGTGGTGACCGAGGACCAGGACGGCTTCCGCCTCACCGCGTGCGGGCTGCTGCTGCGCGAGGACGCCGCCGGCTCGATGCGGCCCCTGGCGGCGATGTACGGCGGACCGTTCTACCAGTCCTTCGCGCACCTGGCGCACGCCGTGCGGACCGGCGAGCCCGGCTTCGAGCGCCTCTACGGCGAGAACCACTTCGACCACTTCGCCCACGACCCCGGACTCGCCGTGACGTTCGACCGGTCCATGGCCGCCAGTGCCCGGATGTTCGACCCCCTGCCGGACCACCCCGTCCTCACGGCGGCCGCCGCCGGACCCGGCACCCGCACGGTGGTCGACGTCGCCGGCGGCACCGGAGAGCTCCTCGGAAGGATCCTCGCCGCCCACCCGCCGCTGCGCGGGATCCTCCTGGAGCGGCCGCACGTCGTCGCGGCCGCGCGGGACCGGCTCACCGCCGCCGGGGTCGGCGAGCGGTGCGACTACCGGGTCGGAGACTTCGCCGACGTACCGGCGACCGGGGACGTGTATCTGCTCTCCCGGGTCCTGCACGACTGGGACGACGAGAAGTGCCGGCAGATCCTGCGGCACCTGGCGGGAGCCATGCCGTCCCACGCCGACCTGCTCGTCGTCGAACGGCTGCTGCCCGCGGACGCCACGCCGTCACTGGCGACCGCCTGGGACCTGCACATGCTGTGCAACACCGGGGGCCGCGAGCGCCGTGCCGACGCGTACACCCGGCTCTTCGAAGCGGCGGGCCTCGCACTCCTCGGGCACCGCCCGCTGCCCCTCGACGCCCACGTCCTCCACGTGCGGAAACGCTGAGAAGCGAAGCCACCCGCCGCCGCGGTCGTCACCAGCCGAAGCGGCGGTCGACGACCGCGGCGAACTCCTCGAAGCTCAGGACACGGTCGCCGTTCTGGTCGGCAGCGTCGAAGAGCGCCGCCGAGTCGTCGACGTCCCCGACCCCCCAGAAGGGGATCACACCCTGCGCCGCCAGGGTGGGCCCCTTCTCCCGCAGCGCCCGGATGACCTCGGTACGGGTCAGCGTGCCGTCCTGGTCGAGATCGAGCGCATCGAAGAGGATGCGGGCCTTGTCACTCATCACATGTCCTGTCCGGTGGGGCCGGCCGCGCGTGCGGCCGGCGTCGTGTGGAGGAGGACGCACCGCCGGCCCCGGAGGTTGCCCGGTCAGCGCATCGGGTAGTACGGGCGGTGGTGGGCGGCCACCGGCGGCGACTGGTACGTCCAGGCGCCGGCGGCCGGCGTGCCGTCCGGGAGGAGGGCGCGGATGTCGCGGCCCAGGTCGCTGTCGGGTGTATGGACCGCGAGGCGCGTGCGTCCGGAGTGCTCGGGGCCGCTCAGGTCGTACAAATTGTACGGCCGGTAGACGTTCATCGGGCCGGCGAGCAGCCGCCCCTCGCGGTCGGTCCCGTATCCGGTGATCGGCGCGGAGCAGGCGGCGACGCCGGTGAGGCCGTCCAGTTTCGCCGTGAGGTCGAGCAGCGGGGCCGGATCCTTCTCCAGGGTGTCGTCGGGGCCGACCGTGCCCGCCTTGCACCGCACGGTCCACGTCTCGCCGGCCGGCCCGTTGAGGGACGGCAGGCCGACCTCGAACCAGCCCGGGTACTTGGGCTCCGCGTAGAGCTCGCGCCCGGCTCTGATCGCGAACGGGTTGTCGCACACGACGTGCAGCCGGGCGATGCCGAGGAGCTTCGTCTGGTCCCAGCCCTGCGCGTACTCGGTGTAGCCCAGGCGCGGCAGGCGGTGCGCGTCGGCCGTCGGAAAGGCGATGACGTTGAACTCGATCTCCTGGGTGACGCCGCCGCCGAACGCGTACTGCGCGAAGTACAGCTGGTAGTTGAGAGAGACCAGCGCACGCCCGTCGTCGAACGTGGCCGCGGTCAGATCCGGGTGGTACTTGGACAGCAGGTCGCGGACCGGGCCGGGGTCGACCAGCCAGTCGACGCCGATCTGGTGCAGGGCCCCGTAGTGGAAGGGGAGTCGGAAGGGTTCGGCCACGGGCGGCAGCGGAAGCGAGCTCATGCGGGGGCTCCTGGGGCGGTCGGTTCGAGGGAGAGGGGGCGGTCGCGGTCCGTCAGGTCGGCCTCGATGCGCTCGGCACTGCGCAGCGCGAGCGCGGCCATCGTCAGCGTCGGGTTGGACGTGGCCACCGAGGGCATGCTGCCGCAGCCGACCGCGTACAGGCCGGGGTGGTCCCAGCAGCGCTGCCAGGCGTCCACGACCGAGGTGGCGGGGGAGTCGCCCATGAGGTGGGTGCCGGCGGCATGACCGGCGCCGCGGTAGCCGTACGTACGCCCGCGGTGCTCGAAGCGGCCCGGCCAGGCCGTCGCGGGCGCGTAGTCCGTGTGGTCCTCGGCGCCGAGCAGCGCGAAGAGCTGGTCCGAGACGGCCCGGGCCGCGGCCATCCCCTCCTTGACGTGCTCGTCGAGGTCGTAGGTGACGAGGGGGCGGGGCAGGCCCAGCGCGTCGCGCTCGGTCGGGTGGAGCGTCACCCGGTTCACGGGGTCGGCGCCCTGCTCCATCTCGAACTGGAAGGTGAACTGACGGCGTACCCGGTCGCCGACGGCCTGTCGCAACTCCCGCCCGGACAGGCCCCCTTCGGTGAGGAAGTGCTCCACGTCCGTGTCGACCGGGCCCTTCGCCCAGATCCACCCCCACGTCCCGAACTCGACGCGGAACGGCGCCCGCAGCTTCCGCGCCGGTCCGGAGCGGAAGCCCTCGAAGCCGGAGACGGAACCGGGCCCCCGGTACGCGCCGGCGTGCTCGCCCTCGGGCAGCAGCCCCCAGGTCAGCAGCACCGGATGGTCCATGAGATTGCGGCCCACCTGGCCACTGCGGTCGGCGAGCCCCGACAGGAGCAGCAGCCGGGCGTTCTCCACCGCGTGTGCGGCCAGCACGACGACATCGGCGTGCGCGACGCTCACCCCGCCGTCGTACGACCGGTACTCCACCCCCGTGGCGCGTCCCCGCCCGTCGACGAGGACGCGGCTCACCACCGACCGGTCCCGGAGCGTGACGGACCCGCTCCACCGGCCCTGGGTCTTGAGGGGGGTGTACTTCGCGTACGAAGGACAGTGCGGGATACAGCTCGCGTTGCCCACGCACCGGCTGTCCGGGTCCGGCCGCCCGTCCCGCCCCCGGGGCACGTAGCCGCGGCCGCCGTCGTACCGGGGATCGGGGACACCGTTGCGCGCGTGCGGGGTGCCGACCACTCTCAGCTCCACCTCGCGCAGGCCGACGGGGTCCTCGACGCGTCGCCCGTCGAGCCGGGCCGCGAGAAGACGGTCGAGACGGGCGGCGGGCAGGGGCCGCATGGGGAAGACGTAGCCGTCGGGGAAGCGCAGGCCGAGGTGCGCCCGCTGCTCGTCGGCGTCGGCGGCCACGCCCAGCTCCTCCTCGGCCGAGCGGTAGTGCGGCTCCAGTTCGTCGTACGTGAGGGGCCAGCGCCGTCCGTACCCGAAGGACTCGGTGTCGAAGTCCTCGGGCAGCATGCGGGGCGTGAGGCCGGTCCAGACGTTGCCGGTGCCGCCGTTGGCGCGCACATAGCCACTGGCGTACGGGAGCGGGCCGTCCTGCAGCAGATGGCCGGCGGCCCGGAAGCCGGAGCTCCCCTCCGTACCGGCGAGGTCCGTCACCTCGGGCGAGGCGGACGCCGGATGGGACCGGTAGGGGGAGCCCGGCAGCCTGGCGGCGGCCGTCAGATAGTCGGTGAGTGGATCGCCGGCCGGTTCGCCGGTGGCCCTCGCGCCCGCCTCCAGGACGAGGACCCGGCGGCCGTGCCGCCCGAGACGCTGCGCGACCAGGGAGCCGGCGATGCCCGCACCCACGACGATCACGTCGTACCGCGTCACCGCTCGTTCCCCTCGGCCCAGCTCCCGTACCCGCCGGGGGCGGCGGCGGGCGCCGTGAGTCCGGCCGCCTTCCACACCAGCGCCTCGGCGTAGGCGCGCGGGGACACGAGCGTGGGGGGCGGACCCGGCCAACTACCGGTGTACCAGAGGTAGGTGACCGCCCGGGCCGCCTGTGCGTCGCGCGGGTCCGGGGGTTCCCGTAACAGCCTCTCGTACCGGTCCGTGCCGAGCTGTTCCGCGGCGACGGCCCGGTACACCTCGACGAGCCCGGTGGCCGCCAGGTCCCCCGCATCGAAGCCGGTCAGCCGCGCCGACAGGGCGGCGAAGCGCTGTGTCTCGTCCGTGATGGGCACGCGGGCATCGGTGCCCCGCGGCCCGCCGGTCCATGCCCTGCGCCCCCGGAACGGCCTGATCGCGACGGCGCGCGCTCCCTCACACGGCTGACGCCGCTCGCGCACATGACCGACATCAGGACATCGGCGGCGGAGGCCGGGTGGCCAGCCAGTGCCGGGCGATCTGCTCGCGCGTGGCGACCCATGTCCCGCCCCGCTGCGCGACGTACCGCAGGAAGCCGTCGAGCGCCCGGATGCGGCCGGGTCGGCCGATGATCCGGCCATGCAGGCCCACGCTCATCATGCGGGGGTGTTCGGCGCCCTCGGAGTGCAGGGTGTCGAACGTGTCGACGAGGTACGCGAGCATGTCGTCCGCCGTCGTGAACCCGTGGACGAGCAGGAACTTGAAGTCGTTCGCGTCGAGGCTGTACGGCAGCACGAGATGAGGCCGTCCGGCCGCCTCGACGTAGAAGGGCAGATCGTCCGCGTAGTCGTCGGAGTCGTAGAGGAAACCGCCCTCCTCGGCGACGAGGCGCCGTGTCGCGGGGCTCGTCCTGCCCGTGTACCAGCCGACGGGCCGGCGTCCCACGAGCCGCTCGATCGTCGCGATCGTGCGGGCGACATCGGCGCGCTCGACGTCCTCGGGCACCTCGCGGTAGTCGATCCAGCGCCAGCCGTGCCCGGCCACCTCCCACCCTGCGGCGCCCATCGCGCGTGCCGCGTCCGGATTCCGCTCGAGGGCCTGTCCGACCGCGTGGACGGTGAGCGGTACCCCGTGCGCCCGGAGGGTGCGGTGAATCCGCCAGAACCCGGCGCGCGCGCCGTACGCGAACATCGACTCGGCGTTGAGATCCCGGCCGCCGGCCACGGGCGGCGCACCCACGACCTCGTGGAGGAACCCCTCCGAGGCCGCGTCGCCGTCGAGAACGTTGTGCTCGCCGCCCTCCTCGTAGTTGAGGACGAGACTGACGGCCACACGGGCGCCGTCGGGCCAGGCCGCATGCGGCGGCTCGGCGCCGTAGCCGACGAGGTCGCGCTGGTGCTCGGACACGGGCGGCACGCTACCGCCGATCGACGAACGACCGGACGAGGCACGGCGACGGCCGGATCACCTGTTCAGGGACTGTGCCCCGGCGCCCGTTCCTGGCTCCATGAGAAGAGGCGTCCTCCAGCGGGGACGCCGATCCGATGAGACGACCCCTGACGAGGTGATCAGCGTTGGCGACCGACCGGCACGGCCACGACCTGTACAACGGCACATCGGAGGCGGCCGAGCGGCTGGACCGTGCCGTGGAGGCCCTGCTCTTCTTCCGCCCCGAGGTGACCGGGGCGGTCGACGACCTCCTCGCGACCGCGCCCGCCTCACCGGTGGCGCACGCGTTCGCGGCCTATCTGGGCGTGCTGGGTACCGAGCCGGCCGATGCCGCGGTGGCGCGGCGGCGGTTCCACGGCTTCGCGTCCGGTCTCGACGCGACCGGCCTGCCCCCACGGGAGCGCCTGCACACGGCCGCCGCCGAAAGCCTGCTCGCGGGCGACCTGCGGCGGGGGAGCGCCCTCTTGGAGGAGCTGACCGTGGCCTACCCGCGCGACGCGCTCGCGCTCTTCGTGGGGCACCAGCTCGACTTCCTCACCGGCGACGCCCTGCGCCTGCGGGACAGGATCGGCGGCGCCCTGTCCGCCTGGGACGAGGACGACCCCCACCGGGGCCCGGTCCTGGGCATGTACGCCTTCGGCCTGGAGGAGTCCGGGCACTACAACCACGCCCGGGACATCGGATCGGCCGCCGTCGCGCGCAACCGCCACGACGTGTGGGCGATCCACGCCGTCGTGCACACCTACGAGATGCAGGGCCGGTTCGCCGAGGGCATGGCCTATCTCGACGCGCGCACCGGCGACTGGTCCGCGGGCAACTTCCTGACCGTCCACAACTGGTGGCACTACGCGCTCTACGCCCTGGAGGCGGGCCACACCGACAAGGCGCTCGGCATCTACGACGACGCACTGCACCACGGGGGATCCCGGGGCCTCGCGATGGAACTCCTGGACGCGGCGGCCATGCTGTGGCGCTTCCTCCTCGCGGGATCCGACCAGACCCGCCGATGGGAGGTGCTCGCGGACGCCTGGTCGGCACGGGCCGATCCGCCGTTCTACGCCTTCAACGACGTGCACGCGGTCATGTCCTACGTCGGCGCCGGCCGGGTCGGGGAGGCCCGGAGGCTGATCGCCGACCGCCGCCGGTGGCTCGCGGAGCCGGGCGCGGGAACGGTCAGCAATCACGCCATGACCGCGCACGTGGGCCTGCCCGTGTGCGAGGCCCTGGTCGCCCACGCCGGAGGCGACGACGACACCGTCCTGGAGCTGCTGTGGCCGCTGCGGCGGCGACTCCACGAGTTCGGAGGCAGCCACGCCCAACGCGACGCACTCCAGAAGACCCTCCTCGAGGCGGCCCTGCGGTCCGGGCGGCACGACATGGCGCGTGTCCTGATCAGCGAGCGGACCGCGCTGCGGCCGGACAGCCCGTACAACTGGCTGAGCAGGGCCCGCCTGGCGGACGCTCTGGGCGACGCCTCCCGGGCCGCTGCGGCTCGCGACGAAGCGCGCCGACTCGGCCGGTGCGGAGACCTCACGACCGACCGATTCTGACCGCGGGTCATCCTTTCGGCGACGCCGGCGCCTGCTCCCGGGCACGGCTCCCCCTCGGTGTGAAGGGGGCCGGCATGCATCTTCCGGGACTCGGGAGACGGCCTTATGCTCCTGCGTCGGACATCGGGTTACCGCCGGTAAAGGGGTTGGGTCATGGACCGTACGGGCACCTCACGACGCACGTTGATGGCGGGCGCGGCCGCCGCGACCGGAGCGGCCGCCGTCGGGGCGGTCGCCCTCGGCGGCGCACCGGCCGTCGCCGCGGAACCGTCCGCACCGCCGTCCGTGGCCGTGCTCGGTGGTGGGGTCGCGGGTCTGACCGCCGCCCACGAACTGGCCGAGCGTGGCTACCGCGTCACCGTCTACGAGCGCCGGGCGCCGGGCGGCAAGGCGCGCTCCATGGACGTACCGGACAGCGCGCGCGGCGGCCGGCGCCCGCTCCCCGCCGAGCACGGCTTCCGGTTCATCCCCGGCATCTACCACAACCTCCCCGACACGATGCGGCGCATCCCCTTCCCCGGGAACGCCAACGGCGTCTGGGACAACCTCGTCGCCCCGGCGGAGATGTCCTTCGCCCGCACCGGCCGCGAAGACCTGCGCATCCCGCTCCCCTGGCCGGGCCACCGGCCCGCCGAGCTCACCCTCGACGAGATCGGCCGCGCCCTGACCGCGCTCCTGGACACCGCCCGCTCCATCCCGCTCCACGAGACCGCGTACTTCGTCAACCGCTTCCTCGTCTTCCTGACCAGCTGCGACGAGCGAAGGAACGAGGCATGGGAGCGGACGCCCTGGTGGGAGTTCCTGCGGGCCGAGCGGATGAGCTACGACTACCAGCGCATCCTCGCCGTCGGGCTGACCCGGAACATCGTGGCGACGAAGGCCGAGGAGGCCAGCACCCGCACGGTCGCCACGCTCCTGGAGGCCTTCGCCCTCAACGCCCTGGGCCGCGGCGCCGACGGACCCCTCGACCGGATCCTGAACCTGCCCACCAACGAGGCCTGGATCGACCCCTGGGTGGCCCATCTGACGAGCCTCGGCGTGGAGTTCCGTATCGGCTGGACCGTACGGGACCTGGCCTACGACACGGGATCCGGGCGCATCGGGGCGGCGGTCGTCGAGGATCCGCAGGGCATCCGCCACGCGGTGACCGCGGACCACTACATCTCGGCGATGCCGGTGGAGCATGCCCGGCGGACCTGGGACGCGGCGCTGCGGGCGGCGGACCCGCAGCTGGCGCGGTGCGACGAGCTGGAGACGGACTGGATGACGGGCATCCAGTTCTACCTCACCGAACACGCACCACTCCTGGCCGGCCACGCCAACTGCATCGACTCGCCATGGTCTCTGACGGCGATTCAGCAGGCACGCCACTGGCCGTCCCGCGACTTTCCGGCCGACTACGGCGACGGCGTCGCCGTCGACTGTCTCTCGGTGGACATCTCGGAGTGGGACCGGCCCGGCATCCTCTACGGCAAGACGGCCAAGCAGTGCACCCGCACGGAGGTCGCCCGGGAGGTGTGGGCGCAGCTGAAGGCCGCGTTCAACGACACGGGCCGTACGGTACTGAAGGACAGCGCGCTGCACTCCTGGTTCCTCGACCCCGGCGTCGACGGCCTCGGCACCCCGAACCCGACCAACGAGGACCAGCTCCTCGTCCATCCGGTCGGTACCTTCCACAACCGCCCGAAGGCCGCCACCGCGATCCCCAACTTCTTCCTGGCCGGCGACTACGTGGCCGTCGACATCGACCTGGCGACGATGGAGGGCGCCAACGCCTCCGCCCGCCAGGCCGTCAACGCCCTCCTCGACCGGACGGGCTCGACCGCCCCGCGCTGCACGGTCCAGCCGCTCTTCCGGCCGCCGGAGCTGGAAGGCCTCAAACGCCACGACCGCCTGCGCTACCGCCTCGGCCTGCGCAACGCGCTGGACGTGGGCTGAGGCGACACGGACCCGGCGGACGGGCCGCCGGACACGGGCCCCTGACCGATATCGCGGCCCGGATGCGGGAGAGGCCCCGGCACAACGGGATCGCTGTGTGCCGGGGCCCCGGAGTCAGTGCTCGCAGAGGGAGAATTCTCGCTCGTAGAGCTGCTCGTTGTGTTCGTCGACGAAGAACTTGCGTTCCTGCATGAGTTGTTCGCGGAAGTCCTTGGCCTGTTCGAGCGTCATGGTCGAGGTGTCGGACCACGGCTGCTGCGGTGGCACATCGGACGTCGAGACGATCGTCGCCGACGGGTCGACGAGGAAGAACGCGAGGATCTTGCGGTGTCCCGGGCGGGTGGCATCCGCGAGGCGGAACGAGCCGACGCGGTGCTGCAGGACGTTCGGGAACGCCAGGCAGCGGCCCGCCGGGGTCGAGGCCGACCCGAGCGGCTGGTTCAGCGCGTCCTCGTCCTCAAGTCCGTAGACCTCACGCACACCGTTGTCGTCGCTCTGCTCGTACTCCGGGTCGTCGAGTGCCGCCCGGAAACTCAGCCGGCTCTCCGTGATGTTCTCGCTGTCCCAGTAGTAGATGCCGGTCGAGACGATCCGCTCGTTCAACATCCCCTCGACATGCCAGGAACCGCCGGAGTACTCGGGCTTGTCCGGGGTGAGATGAATGGTGGCGAGCTTGACGATGACCTGGAGACGACGGCCGCGCAGGTCGACCCGGGCGGCTGCGTCGGGCAACCCGGGCGGGGTGAAGTCCGGGGCGTCCGGGACGACCGGGCGGCGGTTCTCCCACCACTCGTCCTGGGCCCGCTCCCACACACGGCGGGCCTCCGCGTAGGCCGCGTCATCGCTGTAGGAGGACTTGTCCGGATACTCCGGCTCCGAGTCGTACCACCCATAAGGATCGACGTCGATCCGCAGGGGCCGCGGATGGCGCAGATCGGTGAGCACGTTCTCCAGGAGGGGGAGGAAGCGTGCGAACAGGTCCGGCAGGACGGCGGCCAGTTCGTGATGAGTCTCGGGGTGGACGTTGTTGACGTACGAGCGGAAGGCGACGTCGCCGTCGTCACTGACGTCGACGTCCGTCGGCAGCCACTGGAACCTCTCCGAGAACTCGTACTTCGAGTAGTGGTCCGTCGGGTTCCGCCAAGCTTCCTCGGGCGCGCCGCTCGCCTCCTTCACCAGACAGAACAGGGAGGGATGAACGAGATCCAGTACCTGCCCGTCGGATCCGGGATGCCAGTCCCGCCCTGCTTCGGGGACCTGCTCCAGAACCCGCACCGCCTCGCGCAGCCGGGAACGGAGCTTGTCGTCGACCAGCGTGTCCGACTGCCACACTCCGTCGACGGCGGACACCTCGACGCCGGTTCGTCCGTCCCGCAGCGCGGCGTAGTGCGCGAGTTCGGCGAGCACGTAACGAATCTGCGCTTCGGTGAGGCCCTGGGCGACCGCTTCCTGCGTCCACCTGGAGACGATGTCGGCATCGTCCATCTTGTCGAACCACCCCGGCTTCGACCGCAGGTGGGCGCTGCACCGCATCATCTCGACTTCCCGCAGCGTCCGGGGTGTCGCGAACGAGAGGGAACGGGAGGCGTGAAAGGGCAAGGGGAAAGCAGACAGGCCGGTCAATTCTTGTGGTCCCTACCGTCGGTCGGCGTGCGGTGGCGGGAAGACTAGCCCAGCCGACTGACACCGCAGCGTGGTTCACGCACGCCCCCTATCCTCCCAGCATGAAGATCGACTGGACGGCGGAGTACCGCCGCCTCCTGAGCGGCCACCGTCACGAGCGCCTGGACCCGGAGGCGGTGCGGCAGTACGGGAGCCCACTGGCGCGGCGGCTGACCGAGGCGGACGTCCGGGAGGCGGAGGCCGACCTCGGCATCGCCTTCCCGGTCGAGTACCGCGACCATCTCCTCCGGTACGGCGACGCCGGCAAGGGATTCCACCAGCTGTGGCGCGGCTCGTCGGGCTGGGGCTGGTACGGCGACACCGACACCAACTACGACCTGCTCGCCGAACCGTTCCCACACCCCGATGCGTACAGCGCGTACGACGACGAGCTGGACGAGCGTGAGCCCCCGCGGGAGGACGCGGAGGCGTGGGAGATGTGGGACGCCGAGTGCGGAGTGCTGCAGGAGCGGAAGACGGCGGGCGCGGTCTACCTTCAGGAAGGGGGCTGCGGCTTCTCCACCCTCCTTGTCGTCAGCGGGCCGCACCGCGGCGAGATGTGGTTCGACGGCCGTGCCACGTGCGACCTGATCCTGCCGCTGAAACTGGGCGGCCGGCCCGTGTCCTTCGCGGACTGGGTCGGCCAGGGCATGAGCATGGTCCCGTGGTGACCCGGTCGATCGTCCAGGACGACGCGGAACATCTCGTACGTGCACAGGCGGGCCAGGACGAGGGGCCGCCCAGGGTTCCTTCCGCACTCTCTACAGGGCCGGGTCCGGGGCCGGGGCCGGGAAATGCGGCAGCACGTACTCGGCGAGCTCGTCCAGAAGTTCGTCCACCGGCCGGTCATTGGGCCGCAGGTTGAAGGAGACGTGCGAGACGCCGAGCTCGGCCATCCGCCCCAGGTGCTCGATCAGGGCCTCGCGGCCTGTGCTCAGACCGAGGCGGACGGGCCGCGCCGGCGCGTCGGCGTCCTCCTGGAGGCTGAGGACCATCGGGGTCAGATACGGCTTGGCGCCCCCGGTCAGCTCGTGCCATTCACGCGCGCGCAGTCGCAGCGCGCCCAGGTCGCGCGGATAGTTCAGCGAGGCGTCGGCGTGCTCCGCGATCCACGCGGGAGTCTGCTGGGCACCGCCGGCGACGGCGAGGGGAATCCCCGCGGGGGCGACGGGCCGGGGCAGCACCTCCAGCTGCCGGTCCACGTCGAGACCGAGCGCGGGCAGCCGCAGCGGGCCGGGGCGCCAGGCCGCGCGCAGCGTCTCGACACCCTCGCGGAATGCCACGCCGCGCGCGTCGAAGCCCCGCCCGAACAGCGGGTACTCCACCGGCCGGTCACCGCTCGCGAGGCCGAGCAGCATCCGGCCGCCGGACAGCACGTCGACGGTGGCCGCGGCCTTGGCGACGAGGAGGGGTTCGCGCAGCGGAAGCACGATCGCGCCGGTCGCGAGGACGACGCGCTCGGTGACGGCGGCGAGGTGACCGAGGTGGGTGAAGGTCTCGAAGACGCTGCCCGCGTCGCCGAAGGCGGCCGGGTCGTAGAGGGGGACGTCGCGCAGCCACAGCGCGGCGAAGCCGAGCCGGTCGGCGAGCCGGGCGAGCCGGGTGTGGGCGGTCAGGTCGGGGACACCGAAGGGACGCCCGGCCGCACGGTCGGCGCGCCCGCGCTCGACGCCCCAGTCGTTGTCGAGGGGCAGTTCGAGACCGATGGTGAGGCGTCCGGCGGCGTGGGCCAGCCGGGCGAGCGCGGGGAGGTGAGTGGGTGTGGGGGAGGCGGGGGTGGGCACGGTGGGTCCTTCCGGACGCCCGCGCCCGGGCCCCGGCCGGCTCCGTTCCGGACGGCGAGCCCGGAACGGGGCCGAGGCGCACGAGCGCGAGCCAGCAGAGGAGGGGGAGGGGAGGCGGTGCGACCGGTGGGGCGCGCGGGTCAGTTCAGCTCGTCGGGGTGCGGGCCGGTGCGCAGGCCGCGGTCGAGACCGGCGATCGTCGCCATCTCCTCGTCCGTGAGGACGAAGTCGAACACGTCGAAGTTGGCGCGGATCCGGGCCGGGGTCACCGACTTGGGGATGACCACGTTGCCGAGCTGCACATGCCAGCGGATGACGACCTGCGCGGGCGACTTGCCGTGGGCGGCGGCGATCGCGGTGATCGCCGGGTCGTCGAGGACCGCGCCCTGCGCCAGCGGGCTCCACGCCTCGGTGGTGATCCGGTGCTCGCCGTGGAAGGCGCGCAGCTCGGACTGCTGCAGCGCGGGGTGCAGCTCGATCTGGTTGACGGCCGGGGTCAGCGCGGCGCCGTCCATCAGCCGGCGCAGGTGCTCGGGCTGGAAGTTGGAGACGCCGGCGGCACGGATCCGGCCCTCCTCGGCGAGCCGCTCCAGGGCGCGCCAGGAGTCGCGGTACAGGTCATGGGCCGGGGCGGGCCAGTGGATCAGGTACAGGTCGACGTAGTCCAGGCCGAGCTTGGCCAGGCTGTTGTCGAAGGCGCGCAGCGTGGCGTCGTAGCCCTGGTCGGCGTTCCACAGCTTGGTGGTGACGAACAGCCCCTCGCGGGCGAGCCCGGAGGCGCCGAGGGCACGGCCGACGCCGGCCTCGTTGCCGTAGATGGCGGCGGTGTCGATGCTGCGGTAGCCGGCCTCCAGGGCGGAGGTGACGGCGGCGGTGGTCGCGTCGTCGGCGACCTGGAAGACGCCGAAGCCGAGCTGCGGGATCTCGACGCCGTTGTTCAGCGTGACGGTGGGGACGGTGGGGGTGGTGGACGGTGCCATGGTGTGCGGGTGTTCCTTCACTTGGTGCGGGTGGAGAGGGTGGAGGAGTGCGGGGTGGCGGATCGGGGATCAGCGGTGTACGGGGGCGGGGGCGGCGGGCGCCGTGACGGTGCGGGCCTCGACGGCACCGGCCTCGTCCGTAAGACCGTCGGCGTCCTTCGCGGGGGCCCGGCGCTCCAGCGCCGCCGACCAGAAGGCGAGGAGCAGCGCGGCCGCGGCCAGGACGGCACCGACCCAGTTCGGGGACGTGTAGCCGAAGCCGGCGGCGATGACCATGCCGCCGAGCCAGGCGGCGAGCGCATTGCCGAGGTTGAAGGCACCGATGTTCACGGCGGAGGCCAGGGTCGGCGCACCGTGCGCCTGGTCGAGGACGCGCTTCTGCAGCGGCGGCACGGTGGCGAAGCCGAGCGCACCGACGAGGAGGATGGTGATCGCGGCGAGGATCTTGTTGTGCGCGGTCACGGTGAAGAGCGCCAGTACGACCGCGAGGCCGCCCAGAGTGACGTACAGCAGGGGCATCAGCGCCCGGTCGGCGAAGCGCCCGCCGAGCAGGTTGCCGAGGAACATGCCGATGCCGAAGAGCACGAGCAGCCAGGTCACGGCGCCGTCGGAGTAGCCGGCGGCGTGCGTCATCATCGGCGCGATGTAGGTGATGGCCGCGAAGACACCGCCGAAGCCGAGCACGGTCATCGCCATCGCGAGCAGCACCTGCGGGTTGCGGAAGGCCTTCAGCTCGCCGCGCAGACGGGCGCCCTCGGGGCGGGGCACGGCCGGGACGAGCTTCGAGATGCCGAGCAGCCCGATCACGCCGAGCGCGGCGACGATCGCGAAGGTGGTGCGCCAGCCCACCGCCTGCCCGATGAACGTGCCCAGGGGCACGCCGACGATGTTGGCGACGGTCAGGCCGGTGAACATGGTGGCGATGGCGCCGGCCTTCTTCTCCGGTGCGACCAGCTCGGCGGCGACGACGGACCCGATGCCGAAGAACGATCCGTGGGCGAGCGACGCGACGACGCGGCCGGTCAGCATCATCCCGAAGTTGGGGGCGAGCGCGGACAGCAGGTTGCCGAGCACGAACAGGCCCATGAGCAGCATGAGCATCCGCTTCCGGCTCACCTTCGTGCCGAGCACGGTCAGGAGCGGTGCGCCGACGACGACGCCGAGTGCGTAACCGGTGACCAGCAGTCCCGCGGTGGGGATGGTGACGCCGTAGTCGGCGGCGATCTCGGGCAGCAGACCCATGATCACGAATTCGGTCGTGCCGATTCCGAAGGCCCCGACTGCCAGGGCGAGGAGTGCGAGCGGCATGGCTCAGCCCTTCCGTAATTGCTTGAGTGGGCTCTTTGCGTGCCTTAACAATAATTGCATACGCGCTATATATGCAAACGCGGGTAGGAGGTGTGATCCGGATGGCGTTGGCTGCCGACGAAGTCGGCCCCAGGACCGACGCAGGCTGGACCAGGACTCAGCAGACCTCGACAACCTCTGGGTCTGCTGGTGATCAGCAGGCACATCCGCTCTGACCGGCGAAATGGGGAGGCTGTAGCTTCCCTGACCGCGACGGCCTGGATGCTGACCTGGAGGCTCTGCGTTCTTCGTCAAGCGCGGGGACGGCTTCGGTCCGGGTTCGATCTTCTTTGTGGGGCGTGAGATCGTCTGGTTGTGCCGGAGATGACGAGTGGGGTGGAGGCGGCCTTGGCCGGGGCGTCGTCTCCGTCGTGGACGCGACGTGCTCGCGCCGGGCGTGACCTTGCTTCCTTCGCCGGGGTTCCCGAGGCTGCGGAAGCGCTGCTGGGGCTGTTGCTGGACGCCGAGGACACGGCGGTGACCCGACAGACGGCAGAGGCCCTGGCTCGGGTGGGGACGGTAACCGCCGTAAGGCTCATCGCTCTCGCGGTCGCCGAGGCCGACGACAACCAGGCCGACTGGCTGTGGACCGGAGTGCATGACGCGCTCGTGGACTCGGACGGCGGGCCGGACGTGGCGGCGGTCTGCGGGAAGCTCGCCCGGGACCCGGAAGAAGCCGTCCGCCAGGGCGCCACAGATATCTCGGCATGGGCAGACGCTGACAGGCTCTGACCCGAGCCGACCCGCCTGCGGGCCGCTTCATGCAGCCGTCGCCTCGGGGATGCGGGTTTGGTGGGCGGTTCGGTCGTGGACCATGGCGAAGAGGACGCTGACGAGGAAGAGCCCCCGCCGTAAGCGACGATCGTCGTACCCCCTCGCTCGATGCCGTGTCCTGCTGAACGTCGAGGCCGTTCTCGCGCATCCACGGCAGGCAGGCAGGCTCGCCGCCCGCGAGCCGTCCGGCGTTCCAGCGGACCGAGTTGGTAGGAGGATCTCCCCCCGGTGTCTCCCATGACACCCCTCGGGCCCGGTGAGGTCATCTCCCAGGCCATCCGTTCGTCGGGAGGACACGGTCATGCCGGGCCTGGAAGCCGGCGGCTCGCTGCCGGAACGCGAAAGCGCAAGGGGCAGGCGGACTTTCGTTCTGCGGCCCGCGTCCGAAGCCGATGGCCGCCAGTGGGGCCTCAGGGCTCCGGCGGTGCCGATGTGTGCTGACAAGTGGCAGCAAGCGACCTCCGGTGCGGCGTTGCGCGAGGGCGGCTCGACCGATCCCGCAGACCGCGACGCCCTCGGCCCGCCGGCGTCGCGTCCACTTGTGGGCCTGAGGCGTTTCGTTCGGATCTTGCGAGGCTTGCCATACTTCCCGAATGGAGATGCAAGTCGTGGAGGTGGCGCGGCGTTGGCTGGCTGATCAGGGCGTCAGCCAGATGCGCGACGGGTGGGTGAGCGACGAGAAGCCGGAGTTGTTGCTCACAGCCAACGAGGTGGCACATTCCTGGGCCGGCGATGTGTTCTCCGAAGATCTGGATGCAGCTGACCAGGTCCGGTTGGCCTTCGGGCTGCTGGACCTTCTCGACGAGTACTGGGTCACGTGCGAGATCCGGTTCGCGAACGAGGGTGCGGAGGGTCCCCTGCCGGCCGACGTGCTGTGGGACGGCTACCGTCGGCGGCTGGAGGCGGACCGGGACGTCGAGGCCGTCACCTACTCGCTGTGGGTGGACTGGTTCGAGGACCACACCACCTCCGCGAGGGCCTTCGCCGAGGTCCTCGGTAACGACATCGACCGAGTGGTGGCCGAGCGGTCGGAAGTCCTGCTCCGCCGTGCCCGTCGTGTTCTGGAATGTTCGGGCCCGGTGCGCTGGACGGTGAAGGAGCCGACGTACCGCACCGCCCTGCGGCTTCCCGCCCTGCACTCAGCCGTCTTCCGCGGCCTCCGGGCGAGCTTCCACGACGTCTACGGCGACCTGGAACCGGTTGCCGCACTGGCCCTCCTCGACCGGCTGGATCTCCCCACGAACACCCAGCATCTTGCCGAACTGCGCCACGTACTTTCCGCGGGGCACAGGAACCACTACCGCAGTCCCCGCGCCTGGGACGATGCGGTTCGCTCCTGCTCCTGAGTCGTTGGCCGGTGAACGTTCACGGTCACAGCACCACCAGGTGCCAGGCAGCCCACCTGGGCGTGGAGTCCGACAGGTCCCGTGCGCGCTGCGCCCGCTGTTCGATCAGGCAGCGGAGGAAGCCGGCCAAGGCGAACCGTTCCCCGATGGCTGATCCGGGCGCGGAAATGCCGGCGACGCCGGCCATGAGCTGCTGGGGTTCGGCTGAGGCGCTCGTCAGTGCACCGCGGAGGCGACTGAGACCGCTCTGCCGCTGGTGGCCCGCCCCGCTCCGGGTTTTGTGGAGCCCTCGTCGGTGGATCAGTCTGGAAGGGAAGCCCCAGGGACACCACGCATAGAGCACTTCGGAGATGACATCATGCCTCCAGAAGACGCCCCCGGGCTCTCCAAGATACCCATGGAGTGGGAGCCGTGGCAGATAGCCTTCAGCCCAGACGGGCGTCGAGCGTACGTGGCGACGTGTGATCCTGCGAGTGACGGAGACAGTAGAGGCCGGGTGTCTGTAATCGACACAACGGATGGATTGGTGGTCGCCGAAATCGACATCGGCAACCCGTTCTTCGGGATACTCGGAGGTGACATAGCGGTAACACCAGACGGTCGTCATCTCTACGTGACCGGGGCGCATAAGGTGACGATACTTGACATGACAACGAATCAAGTCGTCATGGAAATCCCCACACCTGAAGGGTTCTTTTCGGCGACGGGGGTGGCGATGGCTCCTCACGCAGCACGTGCTCGCCGAACTCTTCCCCCGGCTCCAGGAACGGTAGCCGTAAAGACCGGGCCGTCCGCGTCGGGCCCAGGGCCATCACCGACGGCGGTCACCTGGGGCGAGCAGGCTGGTCACCTCGGCGATCGCCTCCGGGGACGGCTTGAAGTAGCGGCGAAGGTTCTCGGGCTTCTTGTGCCGGGACTTGGCCATCAGCATCAGCAGGGACGCGCCCTGCTCCCCGAGGTGGGTCAGACCGGAGTGGCGGTACTCGTGCAGGTCCCAGCCGGTGCCCGGCCCCGTAAGGGCAGTGCGCTGGTCGAGCAGCGCGCGGGCCTGGCCGTAGGACAGACGGGCCAGGCCGGTGTCCGGGCAGACATCCCGGGCGGATAGCACCGTTGCGCACGTTCTGATATCAGCTCCTGCCAGTAGCCAGCACCTCGTCCTTAAAGGGCCGGTTCCCACTTCGATGTCATGTGCACCGACATTCCGCGGGCATGCGATGTCGATCTTCCTCCCTTCATCGTCACTGGCTGCGGTCGCCCGCGCCCGCCCATCGCGCCGACGGGGTGCGTACTGCTCGCGCGGCGACAGTCGCCCTCGATCCCGTGCTCAGGGGCGAAGCGTGTGGTGGGTCGCTCAGCAGGGAGGCGCGGCGATCTGGTCCCGACGGCCGTCGTTGTCCGAGAGGAACGACGCCGGAGCCCTCCGATGTTCGGCGACGGTGGTGCGGTCATGGGAGAGGGGGCGTAGCGGTGGCGACTGCGGAGCGAGATCCAGGGCTGACGCTGCCACCATCCGGTGCCACGATGGAGGGAAGGGGCTTCCTTGCCGGGCGCTTCAGGGAGGCGGCGATGGGCCGCGAGTATCATTTTCATTGCGAGTACGCCGGCTGCTCGGTCACCGTGGGCTTGCGGATGGGCGGAAAGCGGGAGCTGGAGCTCCTCGTGGACGGGAAGCAGGTCACCGCCGCCCGCGCCCATGGCCACCACGCCCAGACGACGGTGCTGACCACGATCCTGCCGACCGACCCGCCTCGCGGAATCGAGGTCGAGGTGACGCTCCCGGGCGCTCTCGGTGGCGATCCGACAAGCACCCTGCTCGCGGGTGGCGAACGCAGGCCCATGGTCGCCCGGGAGGTTCCCCGGAAGGCGTGGCCGACGGAGGCCGATTGGTACACCTGACCGTGTCGAGGTGCTTGAGACGGCGTGTCAGTCAAGGTCTCCGCCGCCGGACACGACAGTGGCTGGCTGCCCGGGGTGCAGACACCGCGGAGCCGTACCGGTGACAGGCGTGCGCAGCACCTACAGGTGTTGCGGACGGATCTGCAGGGCTCGGCTTCCACTCAGGTAGCGCGCTGAACCACCCGAGCGTCTCCAGGAACTCCGCCTGTTGGCTGGGTGGCCAGGGCGACGCGTTGTGGCGATCACCAATGCCCCCTGTAACCCCGTCAGATACGTCAATTGCATCATCGGGCCGCCGCCGTCGCGCCTCGGTACGCCGTCCACCCGCCTGGATCCGCCCAGGTCGCGCGCCGTGCGCCGTACGGATCTGCTGGTGACCATGAGAGACAACGGTGACGAGCAGCTCTCGGCCACGGAGCGCAGCAAGCTGGCCGATTTGCGGCAGCGGGTGAACGCCCTGGAGGGTGCCGGGCTGGCACGTCCCCCACGGCATCACCCGTTTTCGCTCGCTCGGCTCGGTCGTGCTGATCCTTTTCGCCGCGCTGTTGTCGCTGCTGTCCGTCGTCGCGGTGTGGGCGAACAGCGTCGTGGAGGACACGGACCGCTACGTCGCCACCGTCGGCCCCCTGGCGAGCGATCCCGACGTGCAGCAGGCGGTCACCAACCGGTCACCGACGCGGTGCTCGCGCAGGTCGACGTGGACGCCCTGGTCAAGCAGCTGACGGATGCCGCCGCAGAGCAGGGCGCCCCGCCACGGGTGTTCAAGCTGCTGGGCGACCTGGACACCCCGATCGCGAACGGTTTCAAGCAACTGGTGCACAGCACAGTGGAGCGGGTGGTCACCAGCAGTGCCTTCGAGACGGTCTGGGTGGACGCCAACCGCAGGGCGCACACGGCGCTGGACAAGGCGCTGACGGGCCAGTCCGACAGCGCGGTCAAGCTCGAGAACAACCAGGTTGTCATCGACCTCGGTCCGATCGTCGCCCAGGTGAAGATCAGCTGGTCGCCGCCGGCTTCGCACCCGCTGTGAAGATCCCGGCCGTCCACACGAACTTCGTGGTGTTCGCGTCGGAGGACGTCGGCAAGATCAAGACGTACGTGAGAGTGCTGGAGATCCTCGGTGGTTGGCTGCCCGTCATCGCGCTGCTGGTCGCGGCCGCCGGGGTGTACGTGGCGTTCAACCGCCGGCACGCGCTCATCGGGGCCGCGCTGGCCGTTTTCGTCGCCATGCTGGTTCTCGGCATCGGCCTCACCGTCGCCCGCGACGTCTATCTCGACCATCTGCCTCCCGGGGCCTCCCAGGCCGCGGCGGGAACCGTATACGACGCGCTCGTTAAGTTCCTGCGGGCCGGTGTGCGGGCGCTCGCCGAGGCCGCCCTCTTCACCACCGCCGGCGCCCTCTTCACCACCGCCGGCGCCTTCTTCGCAGGCCCGTCCCGGATCGCCGTGCTCACCCGCACCGGCTGCCGCAGAAGCATCGGCGCCCTACGCGACGTGACGACATCGGCAGGGCTTCGTCTCGGGGCGGTCGGGCGGTTCGTCCATCGTTTCAAGCGCTGGATCGGGGTGGCCATCCTGGTGGTCGCCGCGGTCGTGCTGTTCACCTGGAGCTACCCGACGACGACGGCGGTCGTGGTGTGGACCGCGGTGATCGTCCTGGTGGGCTTCGGATCCGCGAATTCCTGGACGACCGCGGCTCCGCACCGGCGGCTTCGCCCCAGTCCGGTACCGCCGCCCGCTGACCCTGCTCGTCACGAGTGCCCTGCCGAGTCACGTGCCCATCCCTGGAGCCGCTGCCATGACCGAGAACCACCTGGACGGCCGCGAGTTGCGGCACCACACCGCACGGGAGCGGGCCGCGCTGGGCAAGGAGGCGCGGACCGCCGTACCCCGCTCCAGCCACGCCGAGTTCTCGCCGGGGCCCAAGCGGCCGGATCCGCTGGAGATCATCGAGCGGCAGTCGGCGGCGCGGTTGCCCGAGCTCGTGCCGATCCGCTACGGAAGGATGTCCGAGTCGCCGTTCCGGTTCTACCGTGGGGCCGCCGCCATCATGGCGTCGGACCTCGCGGACACACCGAGGACGGGCCTCCGGGCCCAGCTGTGCGGCGACGCCCACATGCTGAACTTCCGGCTGCTGGCCTCGCCCGAGCGCCGGCTCATGTTCGACATCAACGACTTCGACGAGACGCTGCCGGGCCCTTGGGAGTGGGACGTCAAGCGCCTGGCCGCCAGCCTCGTCATCGCCGGCCGGTCGAACGGCTTCAGCACCAAGGAGCGGGCCAGGATCGTACGGGCCACCGTGCGCTCCTACCGCGAGAGCATGCGGGCCTTCGCCGGCATCGGCAACCTGGCCGTCTGGTACGCCCAGTTCGACGAGGCGTGGGTACGGGGCCGGTTCGGGGCGGACCTGTCCGCGCGAGGCCGTGAACGCTGGGAGCAGGCCGTGGCCAAGGCGCGTTCGCACGACACAGTCCAGGTCTTCGACAAGCTCACCCGCGTCGTCGACGGCAAGCGCCGGATCTCCCCCGATCCGCCGCTCATCACCCCTCTCGAGGACCTGCTGCCGGACGCTCAGCGCGGGCGGCTGGAGCAGCAGATCACCCGGCTGATCGAGCGTTACGGCAGGACCCTCCAGTCGGACCGGCGGTTCCTGCTGGAGCAGTACCGGGTGGCAGACATGGCACGCAAGGCCGTGGGGGTCGGCAGCGTGGGCACCCGCTGCTGGATCGTGCTCCTGCTGGGCCGGGACGGCCAGGACCCACTGTTTCTCCAGGCCAAGGAGGCCGACGAGTCCGTGCTGGCGCCCCACGTCGGGCCCACCGCCTACGCGACGCAGGGCGAGCGGGTCGTCTCCGGGCAGCGGCTGATGCAGGCCACCAGCGACATCTTCCTGGGCTGGGAGCGGGTTGACGGGCTCGACGGGCGACGCCGGGACTTCTACGTACGGCAGTTGCGGGACTGGAAGTGGGTGGCGGTGGCCGAAGAGATGGTGCCGGTCCGGGGCCGTCCGGGACCGCACCGCTTGATGCGGATTCGGGCCAAGACGGGCTCGAACTGCGTGCACGTCGTTGACGTTCCCGCCGGTGACGGCGAACGTGAGGGAACGTCCTCGGCCGTCGCAGGCGAGGTGGATCTGTGTGCTCGGCCCGCCGCAGGACAGGCCGAGTGCCTCGCCCGGCCAGGCCCCTCTTATCGGGCCCGGCACAGGTCCCGCCAGGCCGCACCCGTAGACAACTTCCACACGATGCCGTTGAGGACCTGGCGCCGGTTCCGGACGGGACGACCCATCCGCGACAGGGCCCCCAGGGCTCGATCACGGACCAATGCTGATCCGTCAGTTCATGACGTCGCACCACGAACGCAGCAACGACCAACCGATATTACCGACACACTCTAGGCGTACTGATCACGAGCGTTGTTAACACCGGCTCCGGCCGTTCGGTCGTCGCGCATGTGGCGGCCGAGATGGGCATATCGATGCCCACGGCCCACAAATGGGTCCAGTGCTGGAGGGCCTGATCGTGGAGGCCGCGAAGCAAGGTGCGAGTGAACCTGCGAAGCCGGCTTGAGGCGCTTTGCGACAGATGACGACCGGCCACGCCAGGAGCTGCGGCTGTGCGCCTTCTGCGGGACCCTTAGAGAAGGGAGCTTGCATTGCTCCGCGGAATCTACCGACAAGGAGGCGCTGCGATGACTACCGAGGGCGGCAGCCAGGGCCCCCAGAGGGTGGGAGAACCACCGTCGGGTAATCCAAGGCGAGAGGCGTCAGTTCAGACAGAGCAGGTTCTTGGCGACCCGTCGTTGGAGCGACTGTTCGCGAAGGCACGGGAGGAGGGCTTGCGGGTTTCCTCGGCGCCGGCAGAGGCAGTGCAAGAGGCTGCTCCGGAGGTGAAGAGGATCCCGGTCGGGGTTCGCCCACACAGCGTGGCCGTGAGCCCGGATGGAACCCGCCTCTACGTGACCAACTTCGGTGACAGCTCCGTGTCAGTGGTTGACCCCTACGGCGAGGCGGTGGTTGCGTCTCACCCGGTCGGCGACGGCCCGTACGGTGTGGCGGTGAGCCCGGAGGGAACCGACCTTTACGTGGCCGCCACGGGCCCAGGCACTGTGACGCAGTGCAGCATCTCTGGCGATGACCTTGTCCAAGATGGCTCCATCCTCACTGCGGATGACCACAGCAAGAGGCCATACGGCTTGGCAGCGGGCCCGGATGGACGTGTCTACGTGACGCTAGCCCTGTCAGACACTGTGCTAGTGACTGACAGGTTCCTCAAGGACCCCATGAGTATCCCGGACATCGATTTTCCGGTGGGTGTGGTGGTGAGCAAGGACAACTCCCGTATCTATGCGACGAATTACTTCTCAAAGTCCGTGTCCGTGATCGACGTCTCTGACAAGGCCGCCTTTGCTGCGATCCCGGTCGCTAGCGAACCTTATGGTGTGGCGGTTAGTCCGGATGGAACTCGTCTCTACGTGGCACACTTCCCAGGCACAGGGTCCGTGTCGGTGATTGATGTACCTGGCCAAACGGTGGTTTCCACGATCTCGGTCGGCGACGGCCCGCGCGGTGTGGCGGTGAGCCCGGATGGAACTCGCCTGTACGTGACCAACTTCTTTGCGGATTCCCTATCGGTGGTCACGCTGTAGCCGTCGGCTCACATGTTTCTTCACATGTGTACTCCACCCCGCGTCCTGGTCCAGCCTTCCTTTTCCTAGTCTCACATCGTCTTGGTCGGCAATACACGCTTAGACGTCATCTCATTTGGTGAGTCTGCGGTAGCAGATGAGGGTGCAGGCGATAGCGGTGAAGGCGAGGAAGTTGTCGGCTTTGCGTTCGTAGCGTCGGTGGAGGCGGCGGCAGCCGGCGAGCCAGGCCAGGGTGCGTTCGATGGTCTACCGGTGGCGTCCCAGCCGTTGGGGGGTCTCGATGCCCCTGCGGGCAATGGGGTGGGTGATGCCGCGTCCACGTAACCATCGCCGCAGGTGGAGATAGTCGTAGCCGTTGTCTGCGTGGAGCTTGCCCGGCTTGCGCCGCCTGCATCCACGGCGGGAGCGGACCGGCGGTATGCCCTTGACCAATGGGATCAGGGCCTGGCTGTTGTGCGGGTTCGCGCGCGAGATTCCGACTGAAATGGGCAGACCGGTCCGCTCGGTGATCAAATGGATCTCCGAGCCGTACTTGCCCCGGTCCACAGGATTCGGACCCGTCAGGTCCCCCTTTTCATGCCGACGCCGACCACCGCCCTGAGGCCGCGACGGCGCCTCCGGCGCCACCCGCTGGAACAGCTCCCACAGTTCGTCCGGCACGAGCCGCTCAACAATCCCCACGACCTGTAGCGCCTACGACTCGCTTGAGCAGGTGGTCTCAGTCCAGTTCGCCTGGAGGTCACGGCAGACAATGGTGAGGCTGCCGTCCCAGCAGGCGATCTCGTGGCTGCAGCCGTCCGTGTGCGGAAGGATCTCGTCGAGAATCACAGCCCCGAGGTCCGTCCCTCGGCCCTCGTCGGCGGGATCGATGATGAAGCCGGACACGCCTACGTAGCGGATCAGCAGGTCCTGGTCGTGCTTCCAACAGTTGTGCCGCAACTCGACTTCCATGTCCTCACCGCCGGCGCCCCGGACGGCCTGAAGCGTCAGGTCCTTCACACATCGCCTGCTGCGGAAGTCGTAGTGGTCCGCGTCAGCGGCGAATGCCCGGGCCCCCGGCGGTAGGTCACCGGAGATCGAGGGCAGGTGGTCCAGGTAACGAGCCGGGTCCAAGACCCCTGACAGGTCGCCGACCTGCGCATCGAGATTGACGTACTCCATCGATACTCGCCCCCGTTCGTGGCTTCCTGCTGGCCGATGAATCGTCACACAGGCTCCCCAAATGAGATGACGTCTCAGAGAATTCGCTGGCGTCACCCGGTCCATGGGATCTTGGGCATGAACGCCGCCTGGAGGAGCGCCCACGCAGCCCTCAAACGCGCGGCCTGGACCGGTAGATGTTCGTGTGTGACGCGAGAGCAACTGAGTGGTGCGGAATGGGAGTTCATCGGGGCCGTACCTGCCGATCGGCGAGCACGGCCCATACCCCGGGCGGCTGCGGCACCGACGGGGCGATCGCCCGCGAACTCGGCGTCAGCGAACGCACCGTGGCCCGCCGGATCACCCGCCTCCAGGAAGTCCTCGGCGCCCGGACCCGCTTCCAACTCGGCATCCGGGCCACGCGCCGCGGCTGGATCTGACGCTCCCGGCGGGTGGAACGGCGCGGTGGAGCGTTACCCCCGGGGTGCTCCTGCCGTCTCGGTCGCCGCTTGTGGAGCGGCGGTGGCGGGCTGCCCGGCCCGGCCGGGAGTGGTGGTGCTCGCTCGTACGACGAGTTCCGGTTCCACCAGTGCCGGTACCGTCACCCCGCCCGGGTCGGCGATGTGCCGCAGCAGGTGGGCGACCGCCAGCTCTCCCATCTGCTCGAAGGGCTGAGCGATGGTGGTCAGGGGAGGGCTGCAGTACTCCGCGAGGTCGATGTCGTCGACGCCGACCACGGAGATGTCCTCGGGAACCCGTCGGCCCAGCTCCTGCAGCGCCCGGATCACGCCGAACGCCATCTCGTCGCTGGCCACGAAGACGGCCGTCACGTCGGGGATCCGGCCCAGGATGAGCCCGTTCCGATAGCCCGACGCCGGAGACCAGTCGCCTTCCAGCGGTGGCGGTACGGGGCGGCCGGCCGCCTCCAGTGTCGCCTGCCAGCCGCCCCGCCGGCTCTCGGCTTCCAGCCACTGCTCGGGGCCCGAGATGTGCCAGACCGTCTCGTGGCCGAGGTCCAGCAGGTGCTGGGTCGCCAGGCGGGCCGCGAGTGCCTGGTCGACGGCCACGACCTCGGTCGCGTCGGTGCGTGATCCGTCGATCGTGATCGTGGGCGTCGACCGGGTGAGCTGCTCGATCCTCGGGCTGCAGTGGATGAGGGGCAGCGACAGGATGACTCCTTCGACGCCCTGGTCGGCGAGGCGGAGGAGCGCGGCCTCGATGGCGGACGTGTCCAGGGAGATGGCCGTGGCCGTGCTGACCGCGTAGCCGGCCGCCTGGGCCGCCTTCTCGATGCCCGAGGTGACCGCGGCCCGCGAATAGAACGTGGTCTGAAGGGTCACCACGCCGATGGTGCGGCTGCGTCCCGAGGACAGCATGCGGGCCGCGTTGTTCCGGCGGTAGCCGAGCTGCTCCACCGCCGCCATCACCTTGGCGCGTGTCTTGTCCTGCACGTTCGGGTGCCCCGAGAGCGCCCGCGACACCGTCTGCGCCGACACTCCGGCGACCCGGGCCACGTCCGCCATGCCCGGCGCACGCCCCTCGTCCCCGAGCTTCTGCTTGGCCATGCACTCCTCCTCGGTCTCGCCTGACATCGATGATATCGCGCCTCATCGCGCTTCAGCTGGGAGTTCTTGGCGCCTGCGGGGCCCTGATGGAAGGTATTGGCATCGATAACATTCTCTGTCATAGTTCCGGCCATCGACGCGCAACCGGTTCGGACACCGGCATGGCGCGCCACTCGCGCGGCCCCCTTCGGAGGTGTCTCCTCCGGCCTGCCGCAGTACTAAGGAGGAGCTGTGAAGCGGACTGCCATCCGTGTTGTGGGCGCCGTCGGCGCCGTTGCCGTCGCGCTCGCCGCCACCGGGTGTTCCGGATCCGGCGCGGAGTCGTCGTCGTCGGGCAAGGCATCGATCACATTCTGGGGCTGGGCCCCCGGGTACGCGGCAGCCGTCGACGCGTTCAATGCCTCGCACCCGGACATCAAGGTCACCTACCAGGAGGTGCAGCCGGGAGCCAAGGGCGGGTACCAGAAGATGCTGAACGCGGTGAAGGCCGGCAACGCGCCGTGCCTGGCCCAGGTCGGCTACGAGACGCTGCCGAGCTTCGCCGGACAGGGCGCCCTGGAGAACGTGGCGGAGTACGCCTCCGCCGACAAGGGCGACTTCCAGGAATCGGCCTGGAAGTCGGTCACGCTGGGCGAGAACGTCTACGGCGCGCCCGTGGACAGCGGCCCGATGGCCCTGTTCTACAACAAGAAGGTCTTCGACTCGCTCGGCCTGAAGGCGCCCACCACCTGGGCCGAGTACCGGACCGTCGCGGAGAAGATCCACGCCTCCTCGCCGCACCGGTACGTCTCCTCCCCGTACCTGGACTACGACTACGCGGGCCTCGCCTGGCAGGCGAACGCCGGCTGGTTCGGCACCAAGGGCGACGCCTGGCAGGTCAGCCTGGCTTCGGAGAGCAACAAGAAGGTCGCCGACTACTGGCAGGGGCTGGCCGACGACGGTCTGATCAGCAGCGCCCCGATGTACGACCAGGCGTGGTACACGGGCCTCGGCAACGGCGACATCGCCACGGTCGTCGGCGCCGTCTGGCAGGCCGGCGTCATCAAGGGCGGCGCGAAGCAGAGCGCCGGCCAGTGGGCGGTGGCACCGATGCCCCAGTGGAACGCCGGTGAGACCAAGGTCGGCAACGCCGGAGGCTCCGCCACCGCTGTACTCAAGGGCTGCGAAGACCCCAAGGCCGCCTGGGAGTTCGCCCACTGGATGAGCACCGACCGCAAGGCGTTCGGAGACCTCGTCGACAAGGCCGCGCTCTACCCGGCCGCGACGAAGCTGCTCGATCTGCCCCAGCTGAAGGCCGACCCGTACTTCGGCGGCCAGAACATCTACGAGGTGTTCGCCCAGGCGTCTCCGCAGGTCAACTCCGACTGGACCTGGGGCCCGCTGATGACCAAGACGGCCGCCGACCTCGACGACGGCCTCGGCAAGGCGTGGGCCGGCAAGTCCACCATCGCCGACGCGCTGCGTACCGCACAGGACAAGACGGTCGCGGAGATGCGGAAGCAGGGGCTCCAGGTCGCGGAGTAGGAGGAGCGCGCCGGGCGGGGTCCCCGTCCCGGCCCGGGGCACTACCCGACCCGTCCGCCGTCGGCAGTCACCGCCCGTCCGCCGTCGGCAGTCACCGCCCGCCCGGCCGCCGCGCCGCCCGCCCGGCCGCCGCGCCGCCGTCCCGGCTGCCGCGCCGCCGTCCCGGCCGCCCGAGCCACAGTAAGGAACAGCTCGTGCCCCACGTCACCGCCCCGGCGGACCTCCGTCCCCGCCCTCCGGCGGACGCGACGACGCCCGCCCGTAGCCGACCGAGAACAACATCACCCAAGACTCCTCGGCGCGCGCTCAAGCCCCTGCTGTTCTGCGCCCCGTTCCTCATCCTGTTCGCGGCCATGTACGTCGCGCCGATCGTGTACGCCGCGGTCAGCAGCCTCTTCACCGTGCACCGCTCCGGCCTCGGGCTCACGCCGCCCACCAAGGTGTTCGACCCGCTCGCCAACTACGCGCGGGCCTTCGAGGACGGCGCCTTCACGTCGTCGCTCGGCCGGGTCGCGCTCTTCGGCCTGGTCCAGGTGCCCGTCATGCTCGGGTTCGCGCTCGTCCTGGCCCTGCTGATCGACTCCAAGTCCGCCCGGGGCAAGGGGTTCTTCCGGCTCTCCAGCTTCGTCCCGTACGCCGTCCCCGGCGTGAGCGCGGCACTGGTGTGGTCGTTCATGTACTCGGCGCAGTCCAGCCCCGTCAACCGGCTGCTCGAACCGATCGGCGTCGCCGTCCCCTTCTTCGACGAGGACGTGGTGCTCTGGGCGGTGGCCAACATCGTCACCTGGAGCTGGGCCGGCTACAACATGATCATCATCTACGCGGCCCTGCAGGCCATCCCGGCCGAGGTGCTGGAAGCCGCACGCATGGACGGCGCGTCGGCGTTCCGCATCGCCTGGAGCATCAAGATCCCGGCCGTGCGCGGGGCGCTGGTCCTCACCGCGGTCTTCTCCGTCATCGGCTCGGCCCAGCTGTACAACGAGCCCGCCGTGCTCCAGCCGGTCTCCGCCGGTTCGGTCTCCTCCGCCTTCACCCCGATCATGTCGGCCCAGAGCGCCGTCGCCGCGGGCAACTACCCGTACGCCGCGGCCCAGTCGGTCGTCCTCGCCCTGCTGGTCGGCGTCGTGTCCTTCGTGTTCTTCAAGCTGACCGACCGAGGAGAGCGCGCATGAGCACCGTCCACGCGAGGGAGTCCCTGTTCAGGCCGCGACGCGACACGAGCCCGGTGAGCCGCGTCGCCGTGACGGCGCTGCTCGGCCTGTCGGCCCTCTACTTCCTCTTCCCTCTGTGGTGGCTGCTGGTGTCGGCCACCAAGCCGTTCGGCGAGCAGTTCAGCGGCAGCGGTCTGTGGTTCGACGGCTTCGGCCTCGTCGACAACCTCGCCCGGCTCAGCAGCCAGGACGACGGCATCTTCTGGCGCTGGATGCTCAACAGCGTGCTGTACTGCGGAACGGGGGCGCTGCTCGGCACCGCGTTCTCCGCGCTCACCGGATACGCCCTCGCCAAGTTCGACTTCCCCGGCCGCGGCCTCATCTTCGGTCTGGTGCTCGCCGCCGTCCTGGTCCCCAAGGTGCTGTTCACCCTTCCCCTGTACCTGATGTTCTCCGGCGTCCAGCTGATCGACAACCCGCTGGCCGTCCTGCTGCCCAGCGTCGTCAGCCCCTTCGGTGTCTACCTGGCGCGGGTCTTCGCCGCGCAGACCGTGCCCGACGAGGTCCTGGAGGCCGGCCGACTCGACGGCGCGGGCGAGTTCCGCATCTTCCGGTCCGTCGTCGTCCGGATGATGACGCCCGCCCTCGTCACCATCTTCCTGTTCCAGTTCGTGGAGATCTGGAACAACTACCTGCTGCCCGCGATGGTCCTCGGCGACGACCGGCTGCAGCCGGTGACCGTCGGGCTCGTCGGCTGGAACGCGAGCCATGTCGCGGTGCCGCCGCCGCTGGTCGTCATCGGATCCCTGGTGTCCGTCGTCCCCCTGCTGATCGCCTTCCTCGCGCTCCAGCGCTTCTGGCGCGCGGGTATGACCGCCGGAGCCGTCAAATGACCACCGCGCACATCCTCACCGAGCCCGCCGGCACCGCGCACCCCGCGCCCGCGCTGACCCACGCCGACGGCACCCTCCTGCGCGAGGGCCGGCCGCACCGCGTCCTGTCCGGTTCGCTGCACTACTTCCGCGTCCACCCCGAGCAGTGGGCCGACCGCCTCCAGCGCCTCGCGGCCCTCGGCCTCAACACGGTCGACACGTACGTGCCGTGGAACTTCCACGAGCGCACCCCGGGCGACATCCGGTTCGACGGCTGGCGTGACCTGGACCGGTTCGTCCGCCTGGCGCAGGAGACCGGGCTCGACGTGATCGTGCGCCCCGGCCCGTACATCTGCGCCGAATGGGACAACGGCGGACTCCCCGCCTGGCTGACCGGCATGCCGGGTATGCGGCCCCGCACCTCGTACGCACCCTTCCTGGAGGCGGTCGGGCGCTGGTTCGACGCGCTGATACCCCGCATCGCGGCCCTCCAGACGAGTCAGGGCGGCCCCGTCGTGGCCGTGCAGATCGAGAACGAGTACGGCAGTTACGGCGACGACCACGCCTATGTCCGCTGGGTACGCGACGCCCTCGTCGCCCGTGGCGTGACCGAGCTGCTCTACACCGCCGACGGGCCCACCCCGCTGATGCTCGACGGCGGCACCGTCCCCGGCGAACTGGCCACCACCACCTTCGGCTCGCGCCCCGAGCAGGCGGCCGAGCTGCTGCGCTCGCGCCGTCCCGACGAGCCCTTCGTCTGCGCCGAGTTCTGGAACGGCTGGTTCGACCACTGGGGCGAGAAGCACCACGTACGGTCGGCCGAGAGCGCCGCCGAGGACGTCGGCCGCATCCTCGACGCCGGCGGCTCGGTGAGCCTCTACATGGCCCACGGAGGAACCAACTTCGGCCTGTGGGCGGGCGCCAACCACGACGGCGATCGCCTCCAGCCGACGATCACCAGCTACGACTCCGACGCGCCGATCGCCGAACACGGCGCGCTGACACCGAAGTTCTTCGCTCTACGGGAGAAGCTGACCGCACTCGGCGACACGGCACAGCCGCGCCCGCTGCCCGCCGACCCGCCCCTCCTTGCGCCCCGCACTCTCCCGGTGACGCCCGGCGCGGCACTCCTGGACGCGCTGCGGACGGTGACCGAGCCGGTGCGCTCACCCGTGCCACTCTCCTTCGAGGAACTGGGCCAGCCCTCTGGCCTGGTGCTCTACACCGCCCGCCCGAAGCTGCCCGCCGGTACCCACGAGCTGACGGTCTCGGGTCTGCACGATCGCGCCCAGGTGTTCGTCGACGGCGCCCCCGTCGCCGTACTCGACCGGGAGACCTCGTCGTGCACCGTGACCGGAACCGGGGAACGGGTCCGGCTCGAACTGCTGGTGGAGAACCAGGGACGGATCAACTACGGTCCGCTGCTCGGCCAGGGCAAGGGAATCCTCGGCGGGGTACGCGTGGACCGACGGTTCGTGCACGACTGGACGATGCACCGGCTCCCGTTCGACACCTGGACCCCGGAGGAGACCGCCCGCGCCGTCTCGCTGGCCCCGCCCGGCGGGACCGCCGGATTCGCCTCCGCGCGCCTCGACGTGGACGAGCCGGCCGACACGTTCGTCGCCCTGCCGGGCTTCGGCAAGGGTTTCCTCTGGGTCAACGGCAGCCTCCTCGGGCGCTACTGGGAGATCGGCCCGCAGACCACGCTCTACCTGCCCCACCCGTTCCTGCGCGCGGGGGAGAACACCCTCACCGTGCTGGAGCTCGAACGTCTCGGCGACAGCATCGTCCTGTGCGACCGGCCGGAGCTCGGTGCGCCCGAGGAATACGTCGAGACGTTCGACTGAGTGACCCGTGCCGGGCCGACGCACGTCCGGCACCGTCATCCGCACCCCGTTGCCGTTCTCCCTCCCGGCCGCCACCACCAGGCGACGGCCCACCGCACGTCCAAGGAGTTCCACCGTGTCCGCCACCGCACCGGTATCCGGCACCGAGTCCCACACCGTCCGGGAGATCGCCTCGCAGCCCGACTGCCGGCGACGGGCCGCAGCCTCCGTACCCGGCCACCTCGACGTCCTTCCCCGCCGGGGCGAGCGCGTGGCGGTCGTGGGCTGCGGCACTTCCTGGTTCATGGCATCGGCCTACGCCGAACTGCGCGAGAGCGGCGGACACGGAGAGACGGACGCCTTCGCCGCCTCGGAGTTCCCGGCCGACCGCCGCTACGACCGGGTCCTGGCCATCACCCGCTCCGGCACCACCACCGAGGTCCTCGACCTGCTGGGCCGGCTGAAGGGCACGGTGCCCACGGCCGCGCTCACCGCCGACCCCGCCACGCCGGTCATGACCGCCGCCGACGCCGTCGCCGTCCTGGACTACGCCGACGAGCAGTCCGTGGTGCAGACCCGCTTCGCCACCACCGCGCTCGCCCTGCTGCGCGCCCACCTGGAGGCGGAAGACGCGCTCCTGCCGGGCGTACGACCGCTGGAGCAGGCGGCTCTGGACGCCGAACGGGCCGTCACCGACCCTCTGGCGGCCCAACTCCGCTCTGCCGAACAGGTCACGTTCCTCGGCACCGGCTGGACCTACGGCCTCGCGCTGGAGGCCGGGCTGAAGATGCGCGAGGCAGCCGGAGCCTGGACCGAGGCGTACCCGGCGATGGAGTACCGGCACGGTCCGGTCAGCATCACCGGCCCCGGACGCGCGGTCTGGGTGTTCGGCCCGGCCCCGCGAGGTCTGGCCGAGGACGTGGCCCGCACCGGCGGCACGTACGTCTCCCGGTCCGGCGACCGGCCCGACGCACTCGATCCGCTGGCCGATCTGGTACGAGCCCAGCGCCTCGCGGTGCTCCGTGCCGAGGCCTCCGGCTTCGACCCCGACCGCCCCCGCAACCTGACCCGCTCCGTCGTGCTGACCGACGGCCATGGCTGACCGCGCCGAGCCACCGTCCTGCGTGATCGCGCTCGACGTCGGCGGCACCTCGATCAAGGGCGCGCTCCTCGACCGGACGATGCGCCCGGTGAGCAGGCTGCGCCGGCCGACACCACGCCGACACGGCCCGGACGCCGTCGTCGCCGCGATCGGCGACGCGCTGCGGGAGCTGGCGGCTCGCGCGGCCATCCACGGGGCATCTCCAGCTGCCGCCGGGGTCGTCGTGCCCGGGATCGTCGACGAGGAGGCGCAGATCGCGCGGTACTCGGCCAACATCGGCTGGCGGGATCTGCCCCTCGCCGCCGTCCTCGGCGAGGCGAGCGGCCTGCCCGTCGTGCTCGGCCACGACGTGCGCGCCGGTGGTGCCGCGGAGTGCACCCTGGGCGCCGCCCGAGGTCTTCGGGATGTCATGTTCCTGCCCATCGGTACGGGCATCGCGGCGGCCGTCCTCGTCGACGGCCGTCCGGTCCGCTCCGGCGGATACGCGGGCGAGGCCGGACACGTGGTCGTCGAGCCCGGCGGCGAAACGTGCGCCTGCGGCGCGCGCGGCTGCCTGGAGACCATCGCCTCGGCCGCCGCGATCGCAGCGGCCTACACCACACGTTCGGGCCGACCGGTCGACGGGGCCTCCGGCGTCGCCGTCCTGGTGGCCGAGGGCGACCCCGTGGCCCTGGCGGTGTGGGACCGGGCGGTCGAGGCACTGGCGACCGCCCTCGCGGCCTTCACCTCGCTGCTGGCCCCCGAGCTGGTCGTCATCGGCGGCGGGCTGTCCGAGGCCGGCGGACTGCTGATGGACCCGCTGCGGGTCGCAATGGATCGTCGCCTCACCTTCCAGCGGCGCCCCGAGCTGGTGCGCGCGGCCCTCGGCGACGAGGCGGGCTGCCTGGGCGCCGGGCTCGCGGCGTGGCGGGCCGCGTACGCCGCGCGGGGACGGCTCGCGCCCCCCACGACACTCCCGGAGGTGATGCGGTGATCCTCACCGTCACGCTCAACGCCGCCCTCGACGTCACCTACACGGTCGAGACACTGACGCCGCACACCTCCCACCGCGTCTCCCAGGCACGCCAGCGGGCCGGCGGCAAGGGCGTCAACGTCGCCCGCGTCCTCGCCACGCTCGGTCACCCCGTCACGGTGACCGGGCTCGCGGGGGGACCGACCGGCATGCTCCTGCGCGAGGACCTGCGCGCCTCGGGGCTCCGGGACGAACTCGTGCCGATGCCCGGGGACTCCCGCCGTACCGTCAACGTCGTCTCCCGTCAGGACGGCGACGCCACGGTCTTCAACGAGACGGGCCCGCCCGTCGGGGAGGCCGTCTGGGCCGCCTTCTCCGACCGCTTCGAGCAGTTGGTCCGTACGGCACGGGTCGTCGTCCTGTCCGGCAGCGTCCCACCGGGCCTGCCGCCCGACGCGTACGGGCAGCTGATCCGTACCGCGGCCGGTGCGGGGGCGGCCACCGTCCTCGACACCAGCGGGCCCGTCCTGCTCGCCGCGCTCGACGCCGGACCGACCGTGGTCAAGCCCAACGCGGCGGAGCTCCGCGAAACCACCGGCCTCGCGGACATCGGCGCGGCGGCAGCGGAGCTGCGCGCCCGGGGCGCCCGTGCCGTCGTGGCCTCCCTCGGGCCGGACGGGCTGCACGCGGTGACCCCGGACGGCCACTGGCGGGCGGTGCCCCCGGCCCGGCTCCACGGCAACCCCACCGGGGCCGGGGACGCCTGCGTCGCCGCACTGGCCGCAGGACTCGCGGCCGGCGAGCCGTGGCCACGGACGCGCTGCGCGAGGCCGTGGCGCTCTCGGCGGCCGCCGTGCCCTGCCCGGCGGCCGGAGAGTTCGACGCCGGCCTCTACGACCGGTTCCGCACGACCACGACCGTGGAGACCTTCCATGCCCCTGACCCCCACTGACGACATCATCGGCGCCGCCTACGCGGACAACCGGGGCGTCGGAGCCTTCAACGTCCTCCAGATCGAGCACGCCGAGGCCATCGTCACCGGAGCCAGCCGCGCCGGCCGGCCGGTGATCCTCCAGATCAGCGAGAACACCGTCCGCTACCACGGCTCCCTCGCCCCGATCGGCCTCGCCTCCCTGGCCCTCGCCCGGACCGCCGACATACCCGTCGCGGTCCACCTCGACCACGCGGAGACCCCCGAACTCGTCCACGAAGCCGTCGCGCTCGGCTTCACCTCCGTGATGTTCGACGCCTCACGGCTGCCGTACGAGGAGAACCTGGCCGCGACCCGGGCCGTCACCGAGGCCTGCCACCGGGCCGACGTCTTCGTCGAGGCGGAACTCGGTGAGATCGGTGGCAAGGACGGCGCCCACGCGCCCGGAGTACGCACCGACCCGGACGAGGCACGGGAGTTCGCCGCCGCGACCGCCGTCGACGCGCTCGCCGTCGCCGTCGGCAGCTCCCACGCCATGCACACCCGGGACGCCGTCCTCGGCTTCGACCTGATCACCCGCCTGCGCGCGTCCCTCGGTATCCCCCTGGTCCTGCACGGCTCCTCAGGGGTGTCGGACACCGACCTCGCCAAGGCCGTCGCCGCCGGAATGACCAAGGTCAACATCTCCACCCACCTCAACAAGCTCTTCACCGCGTCCGTCCGCAGCGACCTCGCCGCCCACCCCACGACGGCCGACCCGCGCACCTACCTGGGTCCGGCCCGTGAGGCGACGGCGGCCGAGGTCGCCCGGCTGCTCGACGTGCTCGCCGGCGCCTGACCCGGCGGGGACGGCTCCGGCCGCCCCCGCCCGGCGCCACGTCGGGCCATCCCCCCACACTCCGGCTGCGCGACAGGTGCGGCCGGGACCGAGAAGAAGGAGAAGGAGCTGTGTCAGCCTCTCGGAGAAGATTCGCGGGCGCCGTCGCCGCGGCGGTGCTCGCCGTGGCAGCCGGCGGCACACTGACGGCCCCACAGGTGTCGGCGGCCACGCCCGACGCCACCTACAGCGTGACCGTCGGTTCGAAGGGGTCCTGGACGCGTCCGGACGACACCCCGGCCGCCGGCTACATCGACAAGGACGGAACCTTCTACTACCAGCAGGCCCACGCGCTCTACGGAGCGAATGACAGCCGCCGCTGGACCTTCTACAGCGGCGCGGACTTCGACACCGCCACCCGGTCCGCCATCAGCGACGCCGTGAACCCCGCCAACGGCAACGACAAGAACAACGACACCACCTGGCGCTGCAACAACAGCCCCACAGGCGTCGAATCCACCTACGCGCCCACGGGATCGGGCTACGCCCAGCGGAACTACTGCGACCTCGCCGGAGTGTGGGTCGACCCCGACACCGGAGACTGGTACGGGCTCGTCCACAACGAGTTCACCCCCCAGCCCTTCGGGGACGGCATCCACTACGACGGCATCGACTACGCCGTCTCCACCGACCAGGGCCGGACGTGGACCATCAAGAACCACGTCATCACCTCTCCGTACAGCACCAGGCGGGGCGACACCGCCGCGTTCCCGCAGCAGACCTACGACTACGGGGACGGCGATCCGCGGCTGTTCGTCGACACCGCCTCGGGCTACTTCTACGTCTTCTACGGCTCCCGCGTCGTGGACAAGGGCGGCAGCTGGAAGGCGTTCCACGCCCACGTCGCCCGCGCCCCCATCTCCGCCAAGATGGCCCCCGGCTCCTGGCAGAAGTGGTACGGCGGCGCCTGGTCCCAGCCCGGTGTGGGCGGCCAGGAGAGCAACATGGTGCCGGTCGACGCCTCCAGCACCACCGGCTACACCCCCACCACCAAGGAGTACGACCCCGCGAACGCCGGCACGGTCAGCCAGCAGGTCGCGGCGGGCACGATGCCCCCGACGTCGCCCCTCTTCGTCATGGACATCACGTACAACGCCCACCTCGGCCTGTACATCGGCGAGCCCCAGGCCGTGAACCAGGACGGAACCGCGCCGCAGCAGTTCTACGCCACCGACAACCTGGCCACCCAGCAGTGGCGCCTCATCGGTGACACCGGCAGCTACACCAACGCGTCCTGGTACCGCTGGTTCCTCGACGGGGTGAACCGCACGAGCTCCGGAATCGTCGGCAAGAACTTCCGCTCCTACTGCTCGTTCGGATGCTCGGGCGGCTCCTCCGGCGAGTACCTCAACCTCTCGATCGGCACCTCCGCGCCGGCCGCACCGGTCGACACCAGCCGGACCTACCGGATCGCCGAGACGGGCGGTCGCGTCCTCGCCCAGGTCAGCGGCGGCTCCACCACCACCTCACAGGCCACCGCGACCGGATCGGCTCTGGAGACGTGGATCTTCAGCGGCAACGGCGACGGCTCCTACCGCATCGCCAACGCCGCGACGGGCGGCCTCCTGGGCGTCGACTCGGCGTCCACCGCCCAGCGGGCGTGGGGCACCCGGCCCACCGTCACCGAGCCGGGAGTAAACGGCCCCACGGTCGGCCAGCAGTGGTTCGTCATCCCCGGAACGTCCTCCTCCGACGGCGCCGCCACCGGCACGTACCGCCTGGTCAACCGCTACAGCGGACTGGTCATCGGCATGTCCGCCGACTCCACCCGGCTCGCCGAGACCACCCCGGCCCGCTTCTGGACCGGAACCGGCGGAGCGGTCGGCGGCTCGCGCACCGCTGCCGAGCAGACGCTGACGCTCACCGCGGTGGGGACGGCCCCCGCCAACCTCGACGGCGTCCACACCCTCGTGGCGGCCGGCAAGGCCCTCGACGACCCCGACCACAGCACGACCGCGGGCACCCAGCTCGTCACCTGGACGCCCACCGGCGGCGCGAACCAGAAGTGGACGTTCACCCAGCAGCCCGACGGCTCGTACGAGATCAGGAACGTCGAGTCCGGTCTCTGCGCCGACGTCAGCGGCGGTTCCACCAAGGCGGGCGCCAAGGTCGTCCAGTGGTCGTGCACCGGCGGCACCAACCAGCGCTGGACGGCCACCCGCAAGCCGGACGGCACGTACACCGTCGCCTCCCTGAAGAGCGGCCTGCTCCTCACCACCGCCTCCACGTCCGACGGCTCCTTGGTGACCCAGCAGCGGGACACCGGCTCGACCCTCCAGAGGTGGACCATCGGCTGACCTCCCTTTGGTCCCTCTGGAAGAAGCCGCGCTTCTTCGGGGAGTACGAGACAAGGAGGGTCTTCGTCCGCTGGTGGTACAGGCGGCAGCACACTCACCCGGCTGCGCCGCGCAGCCGGGTGAGTGTTGTCCGCAGAATTCTCTCCGGTCGGTCGCGCCCTCCTGCTGTTCGCCCGAACGGTCCGTCCGCGTTGCTCCCGGGCGTGCGGGAGCCTCGGATGGAAGCGGCGAGAACGAGACCGCCGTCCCGGCGAGCTTCGGCCCGATGAACAGGAGCGCACCCCCATGTACGTTCGCACCATCTACGCCATCGGTGATCCCGCCAAGATCGACGCGTGCGTGGACGCCCTCCGCGAGGAGGCCCCCAGGGCGTTGGCCGGTCAGTCCGGATACCGGGGCTTCGCCCTGTTCACCGACCGTGAGCTCGGCAAGATCCTCACGGGTTCCTGGTGGGAGAGCGAAAAGGCGCTGCGGAACAGCGACGATCAGCTCAAGGAGCGACGCGCGACGATGCTGGCGCCGTTCGCGGACACCATGACGGTCGACAGCTGGGAGGCGGCGGTGTTCACCCCTCCTGCGCAGGTCGAGCCCGGCGCGGGTTTCCGCCTGACCCGGTTCGAGGTCGCCCCGACCGACGCCGACCTGCTGGTGGAGACGTTCCGGAGCGCCACGCTGCCCAAGGTGCAGGCCATTGCGGGCTTCGAGAGCGCGGCGATGCTCCTCGACAGGGCCAGGGGCCGCGGCAGCGTGGGTGTGCTCTACACCGATCAGGCCGCGCTGGCAGCCTCCCGCGGCAAGCAGTCGGCGGCCCGCGGCGAAGCGGTCACGAGGACGGGGGTGTCCATCTGCGGCCTTGAGGAGTTCGAGGTGGTCACGCTCGAACGCCGGTAGGGCGTCCACGCGTGAGCAGAGTGGTCTTCCCCGCGCCGAGGAAGCCGGACAGAACGGTCACCGGCAGGCGGTCGCGCGACGTCACGATCAGCCCTCGGGGTGGATGAGGCCGCGCTCGTACGCCTTCACCAGGCGCTGCGGGACCTGGTGGACGGAGCCGTCGACGGTGATCGGCACCAGCTGGGGCGTGGTCGCCTTCCACTGGGCGCGGCGGTGGCGGGTGTTGCTGCGGGACATCTTCCGCTTGGGAACGGCCATGGGAGGACTCCTCGGTCTCGCGGACGGTGCGCCGAGGCTATATGAAAATGGGTCCCATTATCAATGTGGCTTGAGGTGGCGTACGAGAGCGGCGGCACCCTCTCTGGACCGGAGGCCGGCTGCTGGGGTCGTCGCCACCAGGAGGGTGTCGGTGGCCTCGATCTGCCGGACTGCGGTCACCGTCGCGGTGATCGGCTCGCCCTGCTCGGCGCCTTGCCGTGGCCGCGCGTCGTATCCGCCGGGGAACGCGCGGTCGCCGGCGCGTGTGACCCGCGTGCTCAGGGGCCGGGATGCGCTCAGGCGCCCCGGCCCCCGGGCCGTGCGTGGGTCAGGAAGCGGTCAGCTCAGTGCGGACGAGCCGGGCAGCGGTGACCAGGTTCTCCAGGGAGGCGCGGGTCTCCGGCCAGCCGCGGGTCTTCAGGCCGCAGTCGGGGTTGACCCAGAGCCGTTCGGCGGGGATGGCCTCCAAGCCCTTGCGCAGCAGATCGGCGGCTTCCGCGGTGCTGGGGACGCGTGGGGAGTGGATGTCCCAGACGCCGGGCCCGGCCGCGCGCGGGTAGCCGTGGGCGGCGAGTTCGCGGGCGACCTGCATGTGGGAGCGTGCGGCTTCCAGGCTGATGACGTCGGCGTCGAGGTCGTCGATGGCCTGGACGATGTCGCCGAACTCGGCATAGCACATGTGGGTATGGATCTGCGTGTCCGGCCGCACCCCGCTGGTCGTGAGGCGGAAGGCCTCGGTCGCCCAGGCCAGGTACGCGGCGTGGTCGGTGGCGCGCAGGGGCAGCGTCTCGCGCAGCGCGGGTTCGTCGACCTGGACGACCGCGGTGCCGGCGGCCTCCAAGTCGTTCACCTCGTCACGGAGGGCGAGGGCGACCTGGCGGGCGGTGTCGGCGAGGGACTGGTCGTCGCGGACGAAGGACCACGCGAGCATGGTGACCGGGCCGGTGAGCATGCCCTTGACCGGCCTGGTGGTGAGGGACTGGGCGTACGAGGTCCAGCGGACCGTCATCGGCGTGGGCCGGGAGATGTCGCCGGCGAGGATCGGCGGTCGGACGTACCGGGTGCCGTACGACTGGACCCAGCCGTGCTGCGTCGCGAGGTAGCCGTGGAGCTGCTCCGCGAAGTACTGGACCATGTCGTTGCGTTCGGGTTCGCCGTGCACGAGGACGTCGATCCCGGCCTTCTCCTGGTAGGCGATCACCTCCTGGATCTCAGCCCTGATGCGCTCCTCGTAGCCGTCGGTGTCGACCCGGCCGGCTCGCAGGTCCGCGCGTGCGGCGCGCAGTTCGTCGGTCTGCGGGAAGGAGCCGATCGTGGTGACCGGCAGCGGCGGCAGGCCGAGGTGGGCCCGCTGGGCGGCGGCCCGCTCCGGGTACGGCTGGGAGCGCCGCGCGTCGGCGTCGGTGACGGCGGCGGCACGGGCCCGTACGACCGGGTCACGCGTGAGGGGGGAGTCGGCGCGCGAGGCGAGGGCGGCTCGGTTGGCGGCGAGTTCCCCTGCGATCGCGCCGGTGCCCTTCGACAGGCCCTTGGCCAGGGTCACGATCTCGGCCGTCTTCTGCCGGGCGAAGGCGAGCCAGCGCACGATCTGCGGGTCGGCGTCCTTCTCGGCGGACGCGTCGAGCGGCACGTGGAGGAGGGAGCAGGAGGCGGAGACGTCCACCCGCTCGGCGAGACCGAGGAGGGTGCCGAGGGTGGCGAGGGACTTCTGCAGGTCGTTCACCCAGATGTTGCGGCCGTCGACGACGCCGGCGACGAGCCGCTTGCCGGGGAGGCCGCCGACGGCGGCGAGGGCGTCGAGGTTGGCGGCGGCTGGTCCGGTGAAGTCCAGCGCGAGCCCCTCGACCGGTGCCTTGGCCAGGACGGGCAGGGCGTCGCCGAGCCGGTCGAAGTAGGAGGCGACCAGCAGCTTCGGCCGGTCGGTGAGCGCGCCGAGGTCCCGGTAGGCGCGTGCGGCGGCGTTCAGTTCGGCCGGGGTGCGGTCCTGGACGAGGGCCGGTTCGTCGAGCTGGACCCACTCGGCCCCCGCCGCCCGCAGGTCGGCGAGCACCTCGGCGTACACGGGAAGCAGCCGGTCGAGCAGGGTCAACGGCTGGAAGGCGACGGAGACCCCAGGTGCGGGCTTGGCGAGCAGCAGGTACGTGACGGGGCCGACCAGGACGGGCCGGGCGGCGAGGCCGAGGGCGAGGGCCTCCTTCAGCTCGGCGACCTGCCGGGTGGAGTCGGCCGTGAAGCTCGTGTCCGGGCCGAGTTCCGGCACCAGGTAGTGGTAGTTGGTGTCGAACCACTTGGTCATCTCCAGCGGGGCGACCTCCTGCGTACCGCGTGCCAGGGCGAAGTAGCCGTCCAGGGCGTCGGCGGCGACGGCTTCGCGGTGGCGTGCGGGGATCGCGCCCACCATGACGGTGGTGTCGAGGACGTGGTCGTACAGCGAGAAGTCGCCCGTGGGCACCTCGTCGATGCCCGCCTCGGCAAGCTGTCGCCAGTTCGCGGCGCGCAGCTCGGTGGCGGTGGCGTGGAGGGCGGCGGAGGTGACCCGGCCCGTCCAGTACCCCTCGATCGCCTTCTTCAGTTCCCGGCCCTGTCCCTGGCGGGGGTAGCCGTACACGGTGGCCCGTGCTGCCGCGGCTGCGGACTTCGTGGTCACGGAGATCTCCTTCGCGAGATGAATCCCTGAGATCCCGGGAACGGGGAGAGCGCGAAGGGGTGACGGACCGGACGGGACGCGCGCGTGGCAAGGCACGATCGTCCGCCTGGTATGTACGCCGACCCGCCCTCGAGGTCACCGGGATGTCCGCGCGCGGAACCGTCCGCGTGCGGGCAACGGGCAGGTCTTCGGACTCGCGGGCACGCCCACCGGGATCAACCGGCGGACTCCTACTGGCCGTCGCTTCCCAGACCCGTTCGGGCCCAGTGCGTATGACGGCGGTCGTTCCCGCTCACCGCTGCGGGGCAGTCCCGGATTCCCACCGGGTTCCCTCTTACGACGCATCCCGCCTGGCTGACGGGGCGAACCAGCTGCGCGCACCACACTACGAGGACCGACCGCTGTGGCACGGCGAAGTCCAGAATCCGGACGGTGAGGTCGGACACGCGGGTGGGAGCGTGGCACGGCGAGAGGGCGGGAAGCGCCACATCGCCTCCCGCCCTCCCCACGCGGACCGTCGGACCCTCATCCGATGTTCCGCGGTGCCGCCCAGGGTCGTCAGCCCGGGCCACCGGGTCTCTCCTCCCGGTCGTACACGTGGAACCCGCGACCGGTCTTGCGGCCCAGCAGGCCCGCCTCCACCATCCGCAGGAGCAGCGGCGGCGGGGCGTACAGGGGTTCCTTGAACTCGTCGTGGAGCGACTCGGCGATGGAGGCGACCGTGTCGAGACCGATCAGGTCGGCCAGCCGGAGCGGGCCCATGGGGTGGGCGCAGCCGAGTTCCATGCCCCGGTCGACGTCCGGGGCGGTGGCGAAGCCCGACTCGGTCATCCGGATCGCGGACAACAGGTACGGGACGAGGAGGGCGTTGACGACGAATCCGGCCCGGTCGGCGGAGCGGACGACGGTCTTGCCCAGGGTGTCCGTGGCGAACTGCGTCACCGTCCTCGCCGTGGTCTGCGAGGTGTGCAGGGTGGTCACGACCTCCACCAGCGGCAGGACCGGCACGGGGTTGAAGAAGTGCAGTCCGACGACCCGGTCGGCGCGGCCGGTGACCATGCCGAGGCGCATGACGGGGAGCGAGGAGGTGTTGGTGGCGAGGATCGCCGCCGGATCGGCGACGATCTTGTCGAGCGCGGTGAACACCTCGGTCTTGGCGGCGGCGTTCTCGGTGACGGCCTCGACCACCAGCTGCCGGTCCGCCAGGTCGGACAGTTCCGCGGTGGCGGTGATCCGGCTCAGGGCGGCCTCGGCGGAGACACGGTCGAGTCTGTTCCGCTGTACGGCTCGTTCGAGGGAGACGGCGATCCGCTCCCGGGCGGCCCGCGCCGCCGGACGGGTCACCTCGCGCAGGACGGTGTCGAGCCCCGCCCGGGCGCACACCTCTGCGATGTCGGCGCCCATCTGTCCGCCGCCCACGACGCCCACGCGCCGGATGTTCCCGCTCACGCCCGCGGCTCCGGGATGCGGACGAGGTGGCGCGTGTACGCGGAGGGGGTGAAGAAGGACGGCAGTTCCATGGCGAGAGCGGTCTCCTCGAACAGTTCCCGCACCCGGTCGACGGCCGCCCAGGGATACTCCGCGCCGAACCTGGCGAGTTCCTCGTCCGTGATCCGCAGGACGGTCTCGCGGTCGAGCACCCGGTGCCGCAGCCACTGCCAGATCTGGACGCGGGCGATCTCGGCGGTGGCCGCGTCCTCCATCAGGCCGTGGAGGGCGACGGCCCCCTGGCCGCGCAGCCAGGCGTCGAAGTAGCGCAGGGCGACGGCGATGTTGGTGCGCACGCCCTCCTCGGTGGGCGGGCCGCTGATCCGGCGCACGGAGAGCAGGTCGGTCGCCGTCGTCTCCACGTCGTCCCTCGTCCGGTGGATCTGGTCCGTGCGATCGCCGAGCACGCCGTCGAAGACGTCGCGGCAGACCGGTACGAGTGCCGGGTGGGCCACCCAGGAGCCGTCGAAGCCGTCCTCGGCCTCGCGTTCCTTGTCGAGCCGGACCTTGGCGAGAGCGGCCTCGTTCGCGTCCGGGTCCTTGCTCGGGACGTGGGCGGCCATGCCGCCGATGGCGTGGGCGCCGCGCCGGTGGCAGGTGTGTACGAGGAGGTCGGTGTACGCGCGCAGGAAGGGGGCGGTCATGGTGACCTTCGCCCGGTCGGGCAGCAGGAAGTCGGTGCGGTGACCGAAGGTCTTGATGAGACTGAACAGGTAGTCCCAGCGGCCGGCGTTGAGGCCGGAGCTGTGCTCGCGCAGCTCGTAGAGGATCTCCTCCATCTCGAAGGCGGCGGTGATGGTCTCGATGAGCACGGTCGCCCGCACGGTGCCCTGGGGGATGCCGAGGAGGTCCTGCGCGAGGACGAACACGTCGTTCCACAGCCGGGCCTCGTAGGCGTTCTCCAGCTTGGGGAGGTAGAAGTACGGGCCGTGCCCGGCGTCGATCTGCCGCTGGGCGCAGTGGAAGAAGTACAGGCCGAAGTCGACGAGGGAGGCGGGTACCGGAGCGCCGTCGAAGGACAGGTGTTCCTCGTCGAGGTGCCAGCCGCGCGGCCGGACGACGATGGTGGCGAGGTCTTCGCCGAGGCGGTACTCCTTGCCCTCCGGCGTGGTGAAGTCGAGGCGCCGCTCGATCGCGTCGAGCAGGGTGAGCTGGCCGCCGATGACGTTGTCCCAGGTGGGGGCGGTGGCGTCCTCGAAGTCGGCCATCCAGACGCGCGCCCCGGAGTTGAGCGCGTGGACGGCCATCCGCCGCTCGGGCGGGCCGGTGATCTCGACCCTGCGGTCGGTCAGGCCGGGCGCGGGCGGGGCGACCCGCCAGGAGGAGTCGGCGCGCACGGCCGAGGTGGCGAGGGGGAAGTCGAGCGGGGAGCCGGTCGCGAGCCGGATGGCGCGGCGGCGCCGCTCCTTCAGGAGCCACTGCCTGCGTGCGCCGAACGCGGCGACGAGCCGGCCGACGAACTCCAGGGCGGGGGCGGTGAGGATCTCCTCGTGACGCTCGCCCGGCGCGGCGAGGACGCGAAGCCGGTGGGGCGGGGCACTGATGGTCATCGGATGCTCCTGGGCTGGGAGGGAAGGGGGCGGGCGGACGTGGACCGCCGGCCCCCGGTTCGGCAGGGCGGCGTACCGGGCGGGGCTCGGTGCACACCGCCGCCCGGGGCAGGACGTCCTAGTGGAACTGCTCCTCTTCGGTGGAGCCGCTCAGCGCCGTGGTGGAGGAGGTCGGGTTGACGGCGGTGGAGACCAGGTCGAAGTAGCCGGTGCCGACCTCGCGCTGGTGCCTGACGGCGGTGAAGCCGTGCTGCTGGGCGGCGAACTCGCGCTCCTGGAGGTCGACATAGGCGGTCATGCCGTGCTCGGCGTAGCCGCGGGCCAGGTCGAACATGCCGTGGTTGAGGGAGTGGAAGCCGGCCAGGGTGATGAACTGGAACGCGTAGCCCATGGCGCCCAACTCCCGCTGGAACTTGGCGATCTGGTCGTCGTCCAGCGCCGCCTTCCAGTTGAAGGACGGCGAGCAGTTGTACGCCAGCATCCGGTCCGGGTACCGGGCGTGGATCGCCTCGGCGAACTCGCGGGCCTGGGCGAGGTCCGGGGTGCCGGTCTCGACCCAGATGAGGTCGGCGTACGGGGCGTAGGCGAGGCCGCGGGCGATGACCGGGGCCATGCCGTTCCGGACCCGGTAGAAGCCCTCCGCCGTACGCTCGCCGGTGACGAACTCGGCGTCGCGCTCGTCGACGTCGCTGGTGAGGAGGTTGGCGGCGAGAGCGTCGGTGCGGGCGACGATCAGGGTCGGCACGTCGGCGATGTCGGCCGCGAGCCGGGCCGCGTTGAGGGTGCGGATGTGCTGGGAGGTGGGGACGAGGACCTTGCCGCCGAGGTGGCCGCACTTCTTCTCGGAGGCCAGCTGGTCCTCGTAGTGGATGCCCGCCGCGCCGGCCGCGATCATCGCCTTGGTCAGCTCGAACGCGTTCAGCGGACCGCCGAAGCCGGCCTCGGCGTCGGCGACGATCGGGGCGAGCCAGTCCGTCGTGTCCGTGCCGCCCTCGGCGGTGGCGATCTGGTCGGCGCGCAGCAGCGCGTTGTTGATCCGACGGACCACCTGCGGCACGGAGTTGACCGGGTAGAGGCTCTGGTCGGGGTAGGTGTGGCCGGCCTGGTTGGCGTCGGCGGCGACCTGCCAGCCCGACAGGTAGATCGCCTGGAGGCCTGCCCTGACCTGCTGGACGGCCTGCCCGCCGGTCAGTGCGCCGAGCGCGTGGACGTAGTCCAGCTCGTGCAGCTGCCGCCACAGCCGCTCGGCACCGCGCCGGGCCAGGGTGTGCTCCTCGCGGACGCTGCCCGCGAGCCGGATCACGTCCTCGGCGGAGTAGGTGCGCTCGATGCCCTTCCAGCGGGGCTCCGTGGCCCAGCGTCGCGCCAGCTCGTCGGCGGTCTGTGCCGCTGCGGATGTCCCTGCCTGCGCCATGGTGGTCTCTCCTGTACGGTGTCGGACTCTGCGAAGTTGCGAAGAGGGTGTGGGCGGCCCGCCGGGCACCGGCCGAGAGCAACCGGGTTCCTACGACGTCAGGGCATGAGCCGCGCCCCGATTCCCCTCACCTGCCTGCCTGATCGACGGGCCGTGGTGCGACTCTGGCACTGGCACCCAGTGCCATCAAGCGTGCCCGAATGCCAAGTTCTGCGAAGTTTTTCCCGCGACTTTGCGAAGTCTGCGAATCCCCTCGTGCCTTAAGGTGTGGCCCTATCGGTCTGATCGGTCTGATCGGTCTGATCGACCTGGGAGGAGAGCACGCGTGAGCAAGGTCTACGCCGGGGCGAGACTGCGGCGGCTGCGCGAGGACCGCACGATGGGCCAGGCCGAACTGGCCCAGGCCCTCAGGCTCTCGCCCAGTTATCTCAACCAGCTGGAGAACGACAGGCGACCGCTGACCGTCTCCGTCCTGCTGCGCGTCACCGAGGCGTTCGGCGTCGACCCGGAGTTCTTCTCCGAACGGGACACCGTCCGGCTCCTGGCCGACCTGCGCGAGGCGCTGGCCGACGACCTCGACCGGGACGCGCTCTCCGCCTCCGACCTCAAGGACCTCGTCTCGCGCCTTCCCCAGGTGGCCACGCTCCTGCTGGACCTCAGCCGGGGACACCGCACCCTCACCGAACGCCTCGCCGAACTCACCGCAGGACGCGCCGAGTCCACTCCGACCGTCGGCCGCACGCCTCACGAGGAGATCCGCGAGTTCTTCTACCGGCGCCGCAACTACCTGCACGACGCCGACTGCGCTGCCGAAGAGCTGGCGTACGAGATCGGCATCCGCCGGGGCGAGGTACGGCAGGCCCTCGCCACGCGCCTCGACGAACGCCACGGGATCCGCATCGCCACCGATGCCGACACGCAGCTCCACCGCTACGACCCCGCCACCCGGATCCTGCACCTCTCACCCCGGCTGCGCCCCGGCCGGCAGGCGTTCCGCATGGCCACGCAGCTCGCCCTGCTCGAACACGCCGACCTGCTGAGCGCGTACGCCTCCGAGGACTACGAGGAGGGCTCGACCACCTGGTCCCTGGCCCGCATCGGCGTCGCCCACCACTTCGCCGCCGCGCTGGTCCTCCCGTACCGGACCTTCCACGCCGCAGCCGAGGAGACCCGCTACGACATCGAGCGCCTCACCGACCGCTTCGGCCTCGGCTACGAGACCGTCTGCCACCGCCTCAGCACCCTGCAACGCCCCCGGCTGCGCGGCGTCCCGTTCTCCTTCGTCCGCGTGGACCGGGCCGGTAACATGTCCAAGCGCCAGTCCGCGACCGGCTTCCACTTCTCCCGTGCCGGGGGGACCTGCCCGCTGTGGAACGTGTACGAGGCGTTCGCCGCGCCCGGCCGCATCCACGTCCAGGTGGCCGCGATGCCCGACGGACAGCGCTACCTCTGGACCGCCCGCACCGTCACCCGCCACCGCGGCGGCTGGGGCGAACCCGGCAAGACCTTCGCCATCGGCCTCGGCTGCGAGATCCGCCACGCCTCGCGGCTCGTCTACTCCGACGGCCTGGACCTCGGCAACAAGGCCGCCGCCACCCCGATCGGCATGGGCTGCCGCGTCTGCGAACGCCTCGACTGCCCCCAGCGGGCACTGCCGCCCGTGGGCCGCACGCTCGCCGTGGACGAGAACGCCGGCTCCTTCGTGCCGTACGCCGTGGAGGACACCCGATCGGGGTGACGGAGCGGGGTGTCAGGACAGGCCGGGGAGCACGACGTCGAGCGTGGGTACGGGACGCGGCGTTCCTTCGGCGTCGATCGCGACGAAGGTGAGGAGCCCGGTGGCGACCTCGGTGGCGGGGCCGGAGCTGTTCCACCGCTCGGCGGTGACACGGACGCCGACGGTCATGGACGTCCGGCCCGCACGCTCCAGTCCGGCTTCCACACTGAGCAGATCCCCGGCCCGTACCGGGGCCAGGAAGGTCATCCGGTCGACGGACACGGTGACGGCGGGTCCGTCGGCATGCCGCCCGGCGGCGGCCGCGGCGGCATCGTCGATGAGCTTCATCATCACGCCGCCGTGGATGGTGCCGTACAGGTTCGTGTCGTGGTCGCTCATGATGTGGGCGAGGACCACCCGGGAGTCGTCCGGCGTCTTCGTCGTACGGGCAGGGCTGGTGACGGTGCGATCGGCCACGTCAACTCTCCTTCGCGAGTCGCGGCAGGGCTTCTCCGCACGCGCGGGGTGCCGGCGTGCGGGCAACGGGCAGGTCTTCGGACTCGCGGGCACGCCCACCGGGTTCGACCGGCGGACACCTACTGACCGTCGCTTCCCAGGCCCTTCCCGAACCCAGTGCGTATGACGGCGGTCGTTCCCGCTCACCGCTGCGGGGCAGTCCCGGATTCCCACCGGGTTCCCTCTTACGACGCTCCCGCCTGGAGGACGGGGCGAACCAGCTGCCCCGCCAGCCTACGGCAGCGAGGTCACACCCCTGTCGAGGACCGATGACCCGGTGTGCGCGGTACCGCGTGGCCCGCGCCGATGGGGCCGTTCGGCCCCTACTGCCAGGGGGCGCCGTTCGCGTTCACTGCTGAGGGACCTCCGGCCCACCGACGCTCCGGTGCACGGGTCGGAGGTCCACCGGCAGTTCTCGCGCGAAAGGCACGCACATGGGTCGTCAGACCACACCGGATCCGGGACACGTCGTCGTCGTGGGAGGAGGTGTCTCCGGTCTCGCCGCCGCCCACCGGCTCGTCGAAACCGGGACCCGTGTGACCCTCCTCGAAGCGTCCGGACGGCTCGGCGGGAAACTGCGAACGGGGGAGATCGCGGGCGTGCCCGTGGACCTCGGTGCGGAGGCCCTGTTCGCGCTGCGGCCCGAGGCGGTCGACCTGGCGCGCGCCGTCGGACTCGGGGAATGCCTGGAGCCGGCCGTGACGACCTCGGCCGCCGTGTGGAGCCGTGACACCCTCCACGTCATGCCCCAGGGCCACGTCATGGGCGTACCGGGCGACTGGGCGGCTCTGGGGGGCCTGATCTCCCCGGAGGGGATCGCGCGCATGAAGGAGGACCGCACCCTGCCGCCTACCCCCGTCGGAGGGGACATCGCGATCGGCGCGTACGTGGCCGAGCGATACGGCAGAGAGGTCGTCGACCGGCTCCTGGAGCCCCTGCTCGACGGCGTGTACGCGGGCGACGCCTACCGGATCTCCCTGCGTGCGGCGGTACCGGCCCTCTTCGAGGCGGCCCAGAAGCACGGCTCACTGCTCGACGCCGTCGCCTCCCTCCGACAGAACCCCTCGGGCGCCGCGCCCGCGGGGCCGGTCTTCATGGGCATCACGGGTGGCATCGGCCGGCTGCCCGGCGCGGTCGCCGAAGCCGTACGCGCCCGAGGCGGGGAGATCCTGCTCGACAGCCCGGCCCGCGCCCTGAGCCGCACCGAAGACGGATGGCTGATCTCCACCCCCGACCGCCGGTTCCTCGCCGACGGCGTCGTGATCGCCGCGCCCGCGTGGTCCGCCGCACAGCTCCTGGAACCCGAGAGCCCCGCCGCCGCGACGGAGCTGTCCGGCATCGAGTACGCCTCACCCGCCCTCGTGACCATGGCGTTCCGCCGCGCGGACCTGCCCGTCCTGCCGGGAGGCAGCGGCTTTCTCGTCCCGCCGGTCGAGGGGCGCACCATCAAGGCCGCCACCTTGCTCACGCACAAGTGGCGCTGGCTGCGGGAGACGGCACCGGGCCTCTTCGTCCTCCGCACCTCCATCGGCCGGTACGGCGACGAGCAGGCTCTCTACCTGGACGACACCGAACTCGTCGAAGCCGCCCGGTACGACCTGGGTGCCGTCCTGGGGCTCACCGCGGCGCCCGCGGCGGTCAAGGTCAGCCGTTGGCACGACGGGCTGCCGCAGTACGCGGTCGGCCACACCGCGCGGATCGAGCGAGCCAGGGACGCGGTCGCGAAGCTGCCGGGGATACGGCTGTGCGGAGCGGCGTACGACGGGGTGGGCATCGCCCACTGCGTGGCCAGCGGCCGGAGCGCGGCCGACGAGGTGCTGGGAGCCGCGTGACGGCGGGGGAGCCCTGAGCCGTCGGGGCGGCCCGCAGGACCGAGTGCCACTCGTCTTCTCTCCCGCACCCGGCCCGCGCGATGCGGGCGCCCCCACAGCAGAACGCTCCGGGACCGGACAGGTCCCGGAGCGTTGCGCTGTCGGGCAGGTCACTCGACGCGGACGAGGCGGATGCCCGTGACCAGGTCCGGGCGGATGCGGACGACCTGGTCCATGTGCTGGTCGGTCCAGGGACGGAGCGCCGCCTTGTAACGCGCGGTCTCCTGAGGGTCGGTGACCAGGCGGCAGTATCCGGTCACCACGACGCTCCACCCGAGACGGCCGTCGATGTCGATGTCGTCGGCCTCGTACGCGACCACCACGCCCAGGGCGCCCGCCTCCTGGGCTCCGCTCGTGAGGGCGGAGTCCTCGTGGGTGCCGATGACGATGTCGCCCCCGTCCACGATGTGGTGGACGGGGCGGATCGCGGGCAGCGCGTGCCGCGTGAAGACGATCCGGCCGACGGGAGTCCCGGAGAGGAGCCGCAGGGCCTCGCCGGGGTCCAGTTCGACGCTGCGCCGCGGCTCCGCGCCGGCTCTGTCCCCTGGGTCCTTCACGTGATGGGCTGCCTTGTCGTGCACGGTGCCTTCCCGGGGGTTCGCTGGTGTCGCGCGGCCGGCGCGGGGCGGGACCGGCGGCCCCGATGCCCCTCAGTACAGGGCACACGACCGAGGCCTGGAAGGGCCGTTCGGCCCCTGTCGGCCCGGTGACCGGGCCCGGTTCACTGAGCTCGGGCCGGAGCGGCCCGGTGAAGGAACGACCGACGAACGCCCGGAGGGCGAGGAGGCGAGGGCAATCGATGATCGCGGCGGTGGGACATGCCGACCTGCCCCCGGACACGCTGAGAACCGTGGAACGCGAGCTGCGCCTGCGCATGGAGCGGCTCGGGGATCCGGCGTCCGGTCTCGTCCGGGTGGGTTCCGGTCTCTCGGCGGCATTCGGGCGAGCGGTGCGGGCAACGGGCCGGCGGCTCGTCGTACTCCTGCCCGCGCAGGGCGCGGTGCCCGCGGCGCTGCCCCCGCTCGACCTGGAGCCGGCCCGGGAGGTGATGGCGCTGGCCGAGCAGGTCCGACTGCTGGCCTACGACCCGGGCGACCGCGACGCCTGCGTGCGCGCCGACGAAGCGCTGATCGACCAGTGCGGGCGACTCCTGGCCGTCTGGGACGGCTCGCCGTCCAACGGGCGTGACGCCACCGCGCACATGGTCGCGTACGCACGGGCGCGCGGAGTGACGGTGGAGGTCGTGTGGCCGGTGGGAGCGACCCGCGGGGGCATACACCCGGCAGCCCCGGCCCCAGACCTGCCCACCGCGAGGGAAGTCCGAGATGACCAGCGTTCTGCGTGACCACGCCACCGCCTCTCGTACGGAGGCGGCCATCGGCCGTACCACCGGATCCACCCGCACGTTCGCGTGGCTCCTGGTGATCACCGGGGGGCTCGGTCTCCTCGCCTCGTTCGTGATCACGCTCGACAAGTTCCTCCTGCTCCAGGACCCGGGCTTCATGCCGTCCTGCAATCTCAGCCCGGTGCTCTCCTGCACCGACGTGATGCGCAGCGAGCAGGCGTCGGTGTTCGGCTTCCCGAACCCGATGCTGGGCCTTGTCGCGTACGCCGTCGTCGTCGCGATCGGTGCCGGCGCGCTCGCCGGGGCCCGCTACCGCCGCTGGTTCTGGCTCGGGCTCCACCTCGGGACTCTGCTCGGCGTGGGCTGCTGCATGTGGCTGATGAGCCAGGCGCTCTACGAGATCGGCGCCCTGTGCCTCTGGTGCAGCCTGGCCTGGGCGGCGACGATCGTCATGTTCTGGTACACGACGGTGCACAACCTCAGGCACGGGATCGTGCGCGCACCCAGGTCGGTGGTCGCCGTGGTGGCGGAGTTCCACTGGGTCGTGCCGGCCGTCTGGTGCGCGAGCGTGCTGCTGCTGATCGCGACCCGTTTCTGGGACTACTGGCGGGGCTTGTGGTGAGCCGGTGGGGTGAGACCGTGCCGGACCACCTGCCGCGGCCCGGGTGTACCGGCCACGGCCCTGGGGGACGGCCGGGCCGCACCGGGGCCGGCACCCCGGGTCGCGGAGGCGAGTCGACCACGGGGAGCGGACCGCCGGACAGGGCCGAACGGCCCTACCGGACCAGGGCCCTTCGGCCCCGAAGGGCCGGTGCCATACTGACGCTCGTTTCGCGGGCGGCCGTGCTTCGGCACGGCCGCGGAACCGCCGCTGTCGTGGCGGACGTACCGCCCTTCGTCCAGGAGTTCTCGGTGAAGCCCCGTCCTCTTCCTCCGCCCGCCCCGACCGCCGGCGTCCCCACCGCCGCACCGGTGCGGGTCTTCCTGCTCGACGACCACGAGGTCGTCCGCAGGGGTGTGCGCGATCTGCTCGAAGCCGAACCCGACATCGAAGTCGTCGGCGAGGCGGCCACCGCCCGCGAGGCGCTCGCCCGGATCCCCGCCGCGCGACCGGACGTCGCCGTCCTCGACGTACGCCTGGGCAGCGCGACCGGCGGTGACCACGAGGGCGTCGAGGTGTGCCGAGAACTCCGGGCGGAGCTGCCGGACCTGGCCTGTCTCATGCTGACCTCCTTCGACGACGACGAGGCCCTGTTCGACGCCATCATGGCCGGCGCGGCCGGCTACGTGCTGAAGCAGATCGGCGGCTCCGACCTGGTCGCCGCCGTCCGCACGGTGGCCACCGGCAGGTCGCTGCTCGACCCTCGGATGACGAGCCGCGTGATGGCGCGGATCCGGGGCCCGGAGCCCGCGCCCGAGACGGCCGCGCCCGGAGCGCTGGACCGCCTCTCGCCCCGCGAACTGGAGATCCTCGACCTCATCGGCCTGGGCCTCACGAACCGGCAGATCGGCGAGCGGCTGTTCCTCGCGGAGAAGACCGTGAAGAACCGGGTGTCGTCGATTCTCGGCAAGCTGGGAGTGGGGCGGCGGATCCAGGCGGCGATGATCGCCGAGCGGCTCCGCGAGCCGCAGGGGAACCCTCAGTGACGCGCGGGACGCTCTCCCCAGGAGGGCGGCGCGGGCTCAGTCGGCGGACAGCGGCGCGGTCCAGGTGACCCGCGTGCCACCGTCCCGGGGTTCCTCCAGGTGCAGGGTTCCCCGGGACTGCGTCGCGCGCGAGCGCATGTTGACCAGCCCGCCCGTCGGGGTGGCCGCCCCGAGACCGGCACCGTCGTCGGTGACCGTGAGCACGAGACGATCGGCCGAGTCCGTGACCGAGAGCACCACCTCGGCCCGTCCTGCCCGGGCGTGCCGGGCGGTGTTGCTCAGCGCCTCCGCCGTCACCGCCAGAACGTGCTCGGCCAGGGCCTCGGGGACACCGGTGTCGACCGGCCCCAGGATCCGGAGTGCCGGAGCGAACCCCAGGTGCTGTGCGGCCAGTTGGACCGTCTCGGCCATGCGCCGACGCAGCGCGGGTCCGCCGCGGTCGTCGTCGGTCGTGCGCAGCTGGAGAATCGTCGACCGGATGATCTGGATCGTGGTGTCGAGATCGTCCACGGCGCGGGTGATCCGCTCCGCAGCTCCCGGATGGTCGACGACGCGGGTCGCGCTCTGCAGCGTCATGCCCGTGGCGAACAGCCGCTGGATGGCGACGTCGTGCAGGTCGCGGGCGATGCGGTCGCGGTCGTGGAGCACGGCCAGCTCCTCGGACTCGGCCCGTCGCCGGGCGAGTTCGAGGGCGATCGCCGCCTGATCGGCGAAACCGCTGATCAGCAGGGTCTCGGTGGCGTCGAAGCCCGGTCGCCCGGCTCTCCGGCTCAGCCGCAGGGCACCGCACACGGCGTCGTCGACAGGGAGGGGAACGGCCACGACGGGACCGTGCTCGTCTCCGGCCGTCCCGCCGAGCGGCAGCGCCCGGGGGTCGGTGCGCACGTCCGTCGTGACGACCGGCCCGCGGATGCTCGCGGCGAGGCCCGCCAGCGAACCGGACGCCGGGAGAACGGCTCCGTGGACGATCTCGGCGGTGTCACCGTGCGCCACACGCACGGTCAGATCGCCGGTCGACGGGGAGCCGGCCGACGGGGAGCCGGCCGACAGGGGACCGGCCGAAAGGGGACCCGTCGACGCCGGCCTGGCCGGCCCGGAGGGGAGCAGCACGGCGGCGAGATCGGCGTCGGCCACCTCCATGGCCCGTCGGGCGATCAGGCGCAGCACCTTGTCGGTGTCCGTGCCCGCGAGCAGGGTTCGGGTGATCTCGCCCAGGGCCTCGAGGCGGTGTTCCCGGCGACGACTGTCGTGGTAGAGGCGGGCATTGTCGATCGCGACACCTGCCGCCATCGACAGCGTCGTGAGGACCGCTTCGTCGTCGGCGTCGAAGGCGCCGCCGCCCCGCTTCTCGGTGAGATAGATGTTGCCGAAGACCTCGTCCCGCACCCGGATGGGCGCTCCCAGGAAGGTGCGCATCGGCGGGTGATGGGCAGGGAAGCCGAAGCTGCTCGGATGCCGGGTGAGGTCGGTGAGCCGCAGCGGGGTGGGGTTGCTGATGAGTTCGCCGAGGATGCCGTGGCCGCAGGGCGCCGGACCGATCCTTGCGGCGAGGTCGTCGGCCATGCCCACCGGCAGGAACTGGGACAGCTTCTGACGGTCGTCGATCACGCCGAGGGCCCCGTACTCGGCGTCGGTGAGGCTGACGGCGGCCTCCACGATGCTCCGCAGCACCTGCGGGAGTTCGAGATCGCGGCCGAGATCCATGACCGCGGTGAGCAGGCCGTGCATCCGGTCCGGGACGTCGAGGCGAGGCCAGGGCGGGGGCTCGTGCGGCGGAGTGTCAGGCATGTGTGCTGTCGGCTCTCGTTGACTCTCGGAGGGTTGTACGCGTTGCAGCGTACGTCGCGTGCGAGCGGTGAAGAGAGGGCCGTTCGGCCCTGCCCCGCAGTACGCGGAAGGACTGTTCGACCCTATCCGGGCCCCGGTGCCCGCCGACGATCATGTGGCGGCGGCCGGGAAGCGCCCGAGGAATCCCCCGTACGAGGACGCTTCCCGGCCCGTTGGCACTACACGCGGAAGTGGAGGTCGTCGTCCGGTGGACGAGGCACGCAGTACTCAGATGAAGGCCAGGGAGACAGGTCTTCCCGAATCGCCCGCAGAGGGCCCCTCTCGGTCGGCCCGGCCCTCGTGGGTGGGGTGGCTGACGACCACCGACCACAAGCAGATCGGCACGCTCTACCTCTGCTCCGCCCTCTTCTTCTTCGTCATCGGTGGTGTCATGGCCCTGATGATGCGGGCGGAGCTGGCGCGGCCCGGGACGCAGATCATGTCGAACGAGCAGTTCAACCAGGCGTTCACCATGCACGGCTCGATCATGCTGCTGCTCTTCGCGATGCCGCTGTTCACCGGCTTCGCGAACTGGATCATGCCGCTGCAGATCGGTGCGCCGGACGTGGCCTTCCCCCGGCTCAACATGCTGGCGTACTGGCTGTACCTGTTCGGTTCGCTGATCGCCGCCGGCGGTTTCCTCACCCCCGGTGGGGCCGCGGACTTCGGATGGTTCCTCTACGCGCCGCTCTCCGACGCGATCCACTCGCCCGGCCTCGGCGCCGACCTGTGGATCATGGGCGTCGCGCTCTCGGGCTTCGGATCGATCGCGGGCGCGGTCAACTTCATCACCACGATCATCTGCATGCGAGCCCCGGGCATGACGATGTTCCGGATGTCGATCTTCACCTGGAACGTACTCCTCACGTCCCTGCTCGTGCTGATGGTCTTCCCGGTCCTCGCGGCGGCGCTCTTCGCTCTCGAATGCGACCGGAAGTTCGGCTCCCACGTCTTCGACCCGGGCAACGGCGGCGCGTTGCTGTGGCAGCACCTCTTCTGGTTCTTCGGCCACCCCGAGGTCTACATCCTGGCCCTGCCGTTCTTCGGCATCATCTCCGAGGTCGTCCCGGTCTTCAGCCGCAAGCCGATGTTCGGATACATAGGCCTGGTGGCCGCGACCATCGCGATCGCCGGCCTGTCGGTGACCGTGTGGGCGCACCACATGTACGTCACCGGTGGCGTGCTCCTGCCGTTCTTCTCCTTCATGACGTTCCTCATCGCCGTACCGACCGGCGTGAAGTTCTTCAACTGGATCGGAACGATGTGGAAGGGCTCGCTGTCCTTCGAGACCCCGATGCTCTGGGCCACCGGCTTCCTGATGACCTTCACCTTCGGTGGTCTGACCGGCGTCATCCTGGCCTCGCCCCCGATGGACTTCCACGTCTCCGACTCGTACTTCGTCGTCGCGCACTTCCACTACACGCTGTTCGGCACCGTCGTCTACGCGATGTTCGCCGGTTTCCACTTCTGGTGGCCCAAGTTCACCGGCAAAATGCTCGACGAACGGCTCGGCAAGATCACGTTCTGGACCCTCACGGCCGGCTTCCACGCCACCTTCCTCGTCCAGCACTGGCTCGGTGCCGAGGGAATGCCCCGCCGCTACGCCGACTACCTGGAGGCCGACGGCTTCACCGCCCTCAACACCGTCTCCACCATCGGCTCGTTCCTCCTCGGCCTGTCCTTCCTGCCGTTCTTCTACAACGTCTGGAAGACCGGCCGTTACGGGAAGAAGGTCGAGGCCGACGACCCGTGGGGCTACGGCCGTTCGCTCGAGTGGGCGACGTCCTGCCCGCCGCCCCGGCACAACTTCCTCACCCTGCCGAAGATCCGCTCCGAATCCCCCGCGTTCGACCTGCACCACCCCGAGATCGTCGCCCTCGACCGGCTGGAGAACCGGTCCGACGCGACGGCGGACGTCCGGTGAGCGCAGCCGTCCTGGCGCTGGGTGTCGGTGCCGTGACCGCCTCCGGGTGCGTCTGGTACGTCCCCGCGCTCGTCGACCTGCGCGCCGGCGCGGACCGACCCGTCTCCCGCCGCCTGGCCGCGACGGCCTGTGTCACCGGCTGGACGACGGCCGGTGTGACCGCCCTGCTGCTCCTCGTCGGAGTCCCCGCTCCGTTCCTCCTCGCGGTGGCGGCAGCGGGTGTCGCCGCGAGCGCCACGGCGCGCGCGAGCGCGGTGGTTCGGCGCCACCGCGAGGAACGGGAGGACGCCGCCTGCTGGTCGGCCCTGGACTCCGCCCCGCCCCGCAAGACGCCCCGCCCGGCCCGGTACGCCGTCGCCCTCGGCCTCGGCGCGGGCCTGGCCGTCGCCGTGGTGGCCGCACTGCTCCTGCCGGCCTGAGGCCCGAGCCACGGAGGGAGTGGTGCGGTGACCCCGGCACCGCACCACCACCCTCGCCGGCCGGTCCGCCCCCTCGTGCGCACGGCGGGCGAAAGGGCCGAACGGCCCTGTCCGTTGGGGCCGGACGGCGGCATGTCAGCGGTGCAAGACTGACGTCGCTTCCCGCCATAGGCACGGTGCTGCCGCTACCACCGGGGCGGCGTCGGCGGACATCCCCGCTCGCGGTGCGTCATCGCCCCGCGTGCGCGCCGGCCCCGGCCGCCGGCCTGCTCCGACACGACCGGGTACGGGGCGCGGGACATCGCACGGAGAGAGAGCACGTACTTGAGCACCATCACTGGCCACGCGTACGACGAGTACCACGCGCTCCTGGCGCGCCAGGACGCGATGCGGCTGCGCCGGCGGCTGCTCTCCTCGCGCGGGGCCGCCGGGCCGGAGGGAGGTGTGCGCGCGTTCGACGGGATCGACGACCAGGAGACGATCCATCGCCATCTGTCGTCGGTGACCCCCTTCAGTGACCTCATCGCGCACCTCTATCAGGCGATGTTCGAGCAGCATCCGTATCTGCGGGGGCTGTTCCCCGACTCGATGGACTTCCAGCAGGCTCATCTGGAACGGGCCTTCTGGTACCTGATCGAACACCTCGACCGGCCGGACGAGGTGGCCGACTTCTGTGCCCGCCTCGGCCGCGACCACCGCAAGCTGGGGGTGCGGCCCGTGCACTACGAGGTGTTCGAGTCCGCGCTCACCGCCGCCCTGCGCCGCAGCGCGGGCGACCGATGGGTCGAGGAGCTGGAGCAGGCCTGGGTGCGGATGGTGAGGTTCGCCGTGGCCGCCATGGTCGGTGGCGCGCACGAGGCGCTGGCCGAGCCCGCCTGCTGGAACGCGACGGTGACGGAACACCGGGTGTGCGGTTCCGGCGTCGCCGTCCTCCGGGCTCGCACCGCGGAACCGTTTCCCTACCGGGCCGGGCAGTACGCCAGGCTGGAGTCCCCGCTGCTGCCCCACGCCTGGCGGCCGTACTCCATGGCCTGCGCGCCCCGGACGGACGGCGAGCTGGAGTTCCACATCCGCCGTACAGGCCCGGGCGGGGTGAGCGACGCGCTGGTGGCGCACACCCGCGTCGGTGACCCGCTGCGCATCGGGCCGGCGCAGGGCACCATGACGCTGGACGGCCCGACACGCGACGTACTCATCGTGGCAGGTGGCACAGGATGGGCCACGGCCAAGGCACTCCTGGACGAGCTGGCCTCGCGCCGCCCGCACGGCCACAGCGCGCACCTGTTTCTCGGCGCGCGCACGCTGGACGATCTGTACGACACGGCTGCCCTCACCGAGCTGGAGACTCGCCACCCCTGGCTGCGCATCGTCCCGGTCATCGGTGAGGGTTCCGGCGCCGCCGGTGACATCCCGCTGGTCGAAGCGCTGGCCCGGCACGGCGACTGGTCCGGACACGTCTCCTACGTGAGCGGCCCGCCCGGCATGGTCGCCGCCACTGTGGAGGGGCTGACGGCGATGAACACGCCCGTGGACCGCATCCACCACGACCCGGTCGACGGGACGTCTTCCCCCCTGCCGTCCTGGAGTACCAGCGCGCGCATCGCATAGCCGCCTCGGTCGAGGGGCCCGAGACCCGGTCGCCATGCCTGGTGACCGTGCGCCGAACGGGCGCACTAGCGATGTGGCCCCGGGCCTCACCGCCCCTGCGCGGTTCAACGGCCGGCGGCCTCACGCAGGAACGGGGGATGCCGTGCGGCCAACTCCTCTTCCACCCACGCCAGACGCTCCTCCAGAGCACGGTGGCGTCCCTGCTGTGCCGTCGCGCGCAGCCGGCGGAGCAACTCGCGGGCGCGGGACAGCACCATCGGAGCGTCCGAGGCCGCACGGCACAGGTCGTCGAACCCGACCCGGACGAAGTCCTCCCAGGACGGCAGGCACATCACCACCCGCACGGCGCCCTGCTCGTCGGCGATCGTCCGGTCGCCGAGGTCTGCCGACGCGATCGGCCGGAGCAGGCCCTCGACGGCGTCCAGGACCTGGACGGCCGTCGCGGGGTCGTTGATCGCGGGGGAGAGGGCGCGCAGCCCGATGTCGGACAGGAGCCGGAAGGCCAGCGTCGGATCCTGGTGGAACGTACGCTCAAGGCCTCCGATCACCGCCGCGGTCACCTCGGAGTCGGGCACGCGGCCACCGCGGACCTCGGCCACCACGTCCCCCGGGTGGAGAGTGGACCCCACCGGTACCTTCAGGACCACCACCGCGTCCGCCCGCGTCGCCACCCGTACCAGCCGCAGCAGGTCCACTTGCGTCACGAGGACGGTGTCACCGGCCCAGACGACGGTCGCCGTCGTCTCCGGCAGGTGGTGTGTCCCACCGGCGTCCGGTGTGGCGTCGTCCGTATCGTCCGCCGACGCGTACAGGGCTTGGAGGACGTCGCGCCCCCGCTTGCGTACGTCGTCGAGGACGTGCGACAGCTGGATGGAGCGCAGGGCGATCAACTGCAGCCGCCGTACCAGTACGAGAGCGGCCGCTGTCAGCACCAGGGCCGTCGTGGGCACGGCCACGGACACGGTGCGGTGCGAGCCGATGGCCAGCATCGCCGTGACCGAGAACACCAGGATCCCCACCACGAGGGCGAAGACCCGCCACACCACCGGGTCGTACCGGAACAGGACGAGCCGGTGACTGAAGTTCCCCGCCGCCCACTGCACCACGAGGAACAGCAGCGAGAAGATCAGCGTCGCGACGCTCAGTACGCCGACGCCCATGCCCTTCAGAACGTCGACGGCCCGCTGCGCCGCGACCTGGTACCCGCCGCTGATCCCGGGAAGGGCCAGCCCCAGTGCGAGCCCCACGGCCGCGGCGAACACTTGAGACACGCCCGCGCGGAGTGCGCGCCGCGGCCGTACCACCCGCTCGGCCGACCGGTCCGGACCGAACTGCATCGTCGGCGGGGCGTCCACAGGGAGTCTCCGATCAGGCGCACGATCGCAGCGAGGAAACGCTCGGGCCACGGACGCACCGATGCAAGGCGACATGCCGTGGTTCAGCCGATGTCCGGCTCCGGTACGACCGCCGCCTCGCCCAGGAGCCGGCCGCACGTCGTGCTGGTCCGATCGACGCCAGGCCGCCTACGCGGCGGCGAGAAATGCCGGTTACGCTGCATTCATGTGTCCCAGGCATAGCGTGAGGCAGCAATGAACGCCTCCGGCCACGCGGGCGCGTCAGGCATCGAACTGCGGCACCTGCGGGCGTTCGCCGCGGTGGCCCGGCACCGTTCGTTCACCCGGGCCGCCGAGGAGCTGCTGATCACGCAGCCCGCCCTCAGCCGCACCGTCGCCCAGCTGGAGACGGGCCTCGGGGTGCGCCTGCTCGACCGCTCGTCGCGCGGCGTCGCACTCACCGACACGGGCGCCGCTTTCCTCGTCCACGCCGAGCGCACCCTCGCCGCGTTCGACGCAGCCGTGGCCGCCGCGCACCACGCGTCCGTCGTCCGGCTCGGCTTCAGCTGGCTGCTGCCCGACCCCTGGGCCCAGTACGCCATCGCCGGCTTCGAGCGCGCCACCGACGCGCGGGTCGACCTGGTGCGTTGCGACGACCCGCTGGACGCCCTCGACCGCCAGGCCGTCGACGTCGCCCTGGTACGCGGAGGCAGACCGGTCGGCGCCACCGTGCGAACGGTGCACCTGTACGACGAGCGGCGCGTCGCTGTCCACGCCCGCGAAGAAGCCCCGGGCGACGGGCGGGAAGCCTCCCGCAGCCATGCCCCGGAGGCTCTGCGCTGGCAGGACGCCCATGAGTGGACCCTGGTCGTCAACACCGTCAGCGGCACGACCGGCCCCTGGTGCTGGCCGAGCGGAGGGGGACCGCGGCGGTACGTGGAGACCGCGAACTTCGACGAGTGGCTGGAATCCGTGGCCGCGGGGCGCGGCATCGGCATAGTCCCCGAGGTTGCCGAACGCCGCATCCACCACCCCGCGCTGCGCTTCCTGCCGGTGACCGGCGCACCGCCCAGCCCGGTCCGCCTCGCCTACCGCCCGGACACGGGCACGGGGTCGGCGCTGCTGCGCCGCTTCCTCGAAGCGGCCCTGGAGGCGGCCGCGACCTGCATCCATGCAGGTGAGGCATAGCAGCAACCGGAGCGGCATTTCCGCTTACCGGCTCGATCTCCCTACGGTCGACGGCGGAGGGGCTCGGAGCGGCCGGACAACCCGGCTCCGCCCACGACGGCCCCTTCCTTCCACCCCGACCAAGGAGCCCGGCACCATGGGATCCCCTTCCCCTCTTCTCCCTCGTCACGACGGCTCGGCCATGGTGGTCGGCGGCCCCACGACCGTTCTCGACCTCGGCGGACTGCGCATCGTCTCCGACCCGACCTTCGACGCGCCGGGCTCGTACGGCTACCTGACCAAGACCGAAGGCCCGGCCGTCACCGAGGACCGGCTCGCGGACGTCGACCTGGTCCTGGTCAGCCACGACAACCACGCGGACAACCTCGACGACCGCGGGCGCGCCTTCGCCCTGGCCGCCCCGCTGCTGCTCACCACGACCAGCGGCGCCGAGCGCCTCGGCTCCCCGGCGAAGGGCCTGGCCGCCTGGGACACCCACACCCTCAGACGCCCGGACGGCGGCGAGCTGACCGTCACCGCCGTGCCGGCCGTCCACGGACCCGAGGACGGCGAGCGCGACCCCGACGGAGACGTCAACTGCCAGGTCATCGGCTTCGTCCTCACCGGGGACGGCCTGCCCACCGTCTACCTCAGCGGCGACAACGCCTCGGTCGGCACCGTCACCGAGATCGCCCGCCGCACCGCCGGCATCGACGCGGCCGTCCTCCACGCCGGTGCCGCCCGCGTCCCCGGCAAGTTCCGCGAGCGCCCCGTCAGCCTCGACAGCATCCGTGCCGCCGCGGCCGCCGCGATCCTCGGAGCCCCCGTCAACATCCCCGCCCACTACACCGGTTGGGCCCACTTCACCGAAGGCCGCGAAGCCATCGAGCGTGCCTTCGACGACGCGGGCCTCACCCCCGTCCTGGCCATCGCCGACCACGGCACCTGGCTCCCCCTCAAGCCCTGACCCCTCCCTTGAAGGAGCTTCCCATGCCCCTCGTACGCATCGACCTGATCCGCGGCCGCAGCCCCGAGGCCGTCAAGGCCATCGCCGACGCCGTACAGCAGTCCCTCATCGACGTCCTGAAGATCCCCGAGCGCGACCGCTTCCAGATCGTCAGCCGGCACGACCCGGACGAGATCATCGCCCTCGACGCAGGACTCGGATTCCAGCGCACGGACACCGGCACCGTCATCATCCACATCTTCACGCAGCGCGGCCGCAGTACCGAGGACAAGCAGCACCTGTACAAGACGCTCGCCGCCCAGCTCGCCGAAGTCGGCGTCGACGGCAAGGACCTGTTCATCAGCTACTTCGAGAACGGGCCCGAGGACTGGTCGTTCGCCGACGGCCGCGCCCAGTACGTCGAGGGCGACCTCGCCGTACCCGGCCGCTGACCGCGCCCACCCCACTCCGCGTGCGCCCCCACGACGGCCGGGCGGCCGCCACCACCGTTCCCACCCGCAGGAGCATCGCCATGGAACTCGTCCCCCGCAACTCCCTCAAGACCGCCACCCCGCAGGAGGGCCGCGAGCTCGCCCTCAAGATGGCCCGTCTCGTCATCAAGGCGACTCAGCCCGACGCCGAGGTCCGCACGCGGCTGCGCCCGGTCTACGCGGAGGACCCCGACTCTCTCATCGCCATAGGCCAGGTGGTCGCCACCGAGTTCGCCACCATCGCCGCCGCCAACGACTACTGGCGCTGACCACCCGATCCGGCACGTCCCCTCCAGCCGTGGGGGTGGCGACACGAGGCGGCGCCCCCGTGAGCCGGCAACGCCCCATGTACGCGGATCAGCGCTGACGTGCCGCTCGTCAGGGCCGCCAGTAATTGTTGGCAGCTGCGATCGTCTGGAACTCGATGGCCACCACCTGCGTGGCGTGCATGAGGCTTTCCGGGGTGGTGGAGTAGTTCGGCCTGCCACCCTTGAGGACGTCCAGATCGGGCTGGATGTTGTGCACGGTGTGGCGGGCCAGTGTCAGAGCCAGGGCGCGTCCTTCTTCCGGCGAATCGGTGATCAGGGAGTTGCCGGGGACCAGGACCAGGCCTTCGTCGGGTACTCGGTTCATGACGCCAATGTGGCTCCCGGCCTGATCCCCGATGGCCCCTGACACGCGCCATGGGGCCGAAGGAGTGACCCGTGACGCGGGCCGGTGATGCGCGGCCGTTCCGTCAGGCGGCGTCCGGGGCGGGGAACAGCTCGTCGACGGCGCGGCGGAGGGTTTCGCGGACGGCCTTGGCATTGTCGAGTTCGGCGGCCTGGAAGGCGCCGTCGTGGAGCAGGACCAGTGTGCGGGCGGCGTGGTCGGGGTCGGGGTGGCCCATGTCGGCCGAGAGGTCGCGCAGGACCCCGAACAGCCATGACCGCTGGTCGTCGATGACCGCGCGCACAGGGTGGTCGCGGTCGGGGAATTCGGCGGCGGCGTTGAGGAACTGGCAGCCGCGGAAGCCGTCCTCCAGCGTCGAGTCGCCGAGCACCGCCATGACGGCGCGAAGCGCCTCGCGCGGCTCTTTGCCTTCCCGAGCCTGGGCGACGGAGTCCCGGATCCCCGTGGCCGTGGTCCTGAGGTACGCGGAGACGAGGTCGTCCTTGCTGGGGTAGTGCCGGTAGAAGGTGGCGCGGGTGACCTGGGCCTCGGTGACGAGGCGCTCGATGCCCACGGCGTGGATGCCCTCTGTGTAGAAGAGGCGGGACGCGGTGTTCAGCAGCCGGTCCTTGGGATGGAGCTCCGGGGCGGTCGTCATGCGCCCATTGTAAAGAAAGACCAGTCGTTCTATGACCTCGCCTGCCCCACGTTGCGCACCCTAGGGAGAACGACTAGTCTTTCTTGCAGAAAGACCGATCGTTCTACCTGTAGAGGAACGGAACCCCCATGAGCACCACCACCCCCACGATCGTCCTGGTCCACGGCGCCTTCGGCGACTCCGGCATGTGGAAGGGAGTCATCGCCAAGCTCCAGGGACAGGGCTACACCACCCTCGCCGTGTCGAACCCGCTGCGCGGCCTGGAGTCCGACGCCCAGTACGCCGCCACCGTCGCCAAGAGCGTCGACGGCCCGGTCGTCCTGGTCGGCCACTCCTACGCCGGCGCGATCATCACCCGCGCCGCCCGCGACGCGTCCAACGTCGAGGCCCTGGTCTACGTCGCCGCCTTCCAGCCCGACGAGGGCGAGAGCGCCCTGGAGAACGCCTCCCGCTTCCCCGGCGCCAAGATGGGCCCGGACACCACCATCGCCACCGAGTACGAGGGCGAGCCGGAGCTGCGGATCCTGCCCGAGCACTACCAGGACGTCATCGCCGGCGACCTGCCCACCGAGACCACCGACGTCCTCGCGGTCACCCAGCGCTCGGTGCGCGTGCAGGCCCTGACCGCCGAGCTGTCCGGCCCGCCGGCCTGGCGCACCCTGCCCTCGTGGGCCGTGGTCGCGACCCAGGGCAACGCCATCCCCGGCCAGGCCCAGGAGTTCATGGCCGAGCGCGCCGGATCGCACATCGTGCGCGTCGAGGCATCGCACGCGGTGTCCATCTCGCAGCCCGACGCGGTGGCCGACCTGATCATCGAGGCCGCCAAGGCCACCCGCTGATCAAGCTCATCCCCACTGCCTCGGCCGCCGGATCCACGGATCCGGCGGCCGAGGCAGTTCGGAGGGGGCGCGGTCCTGATGCCGGTCGGGCGACGGCCGGCTGGGGGGTGAACCTGCTCGACGCGGTCGCGCTGGGAGTACAGGTCCCAGTACTGCTCGGCGACGTCGTCCGGGTCGACGAGGAGGCCGATCGCTTCGGGCATGGCGGAGGCTGCCAGTGGGCACCGCCGAACCCGGCTCCCCTTTCCGGGGAAGGTCTCCGTCTCCTCGCCGCCTGGGCCGCCACCCAGGCCGCGGAGACGACCGCCGCCCTGGGGAAGCCGACCGGTGAGCCGGCCTACGGCAACGGCCTTCGGCCCTGACCCGGTCCGCGGCCCGTTGGCAGGTCTCCTCGCCGTGGGTCTGCGCACGAGAATCCCGTTGTCCTACGGCTGCCCGAGGCTCTCCGGAGCGTCGGCCAGGGCAGCGGAGGGGTCGCGCAGTGAGATCAGCCGATCCACTTCGCGTAGGCGTCGGCGTCAAGCAGGTTGTCGGTGCCGGCACCGACCGCCGGCTTGATCTTGAACAGCCAGGCGCCGAAGGCGTCGCTGTTCACTTCCTCGGGTGCGTCGGCGGCGTCGGTGGCACGAGTTCGGTGCCCTACCGGCGCGCGATGATGCTGCTCGCCTTGGCGGGTGGGAACCGGGTTCCGGTGATCGCCCAGCTGGTCCAGGCCGACGAGGACACCGTGCGCGATGTGATCCACCGCTTCAACGAGATCGGCCTGACCTGCCTGGACCCTCAGTGGGCGGGAGGCCGTCCCCGCCTACTCAGTCGTGATGACGAGGAGTTCGTCATGCGGACGGCCACCACTCGCCCCAGCAAGCTCGGCCAGCCCTTCACCCGCTGGTCGATCCGCAAACTCGCCGCCTACCTGGGAAGTGCACGGACGTGTCATCCGCATCGGCCGTGAAGCCTTACGGTGCCTGCTCCGGCGCCGTGGCATCACCTTCCAGCGCACCAAGACCTGGAAGGAGTCACCCGACCCTGATCGCGACGCCAAGCTCGACCGTATCGAGCAGGTGCTGGAACGCTTCCCGGACCGGGTCTTCGCCTTCGACGAGTTCGGGCCCCTGGGGATGCGGCCCACCGCAGGCTCCTGCTGGGCGAAGCAGGGCAAGCCAAACCGGCTGCCGGCGACCTACCGCCGCACCCACGGCGTCACCTACCTCCACGGCTGCTACTCCGTGGGCGACGACCGCCTGTGGGGCGTCAACCGCCGCCGCAAGGGCACCGCCAACACCCTGGCCGCGCTCAAGTCGATCCGCGCCGCCCGACCCGGCGGAGGCCCGATCTACATCACCCTGGCCAACTCCCACCGCCGCAGCCACCCCGCGCAAACCCAGGCACTGCACCGCTACCTGCGCTGGCGCAACACCAACGCCCGCCACCCCGACGTACTCGCCGCCCAACGCAAGGAACGCGCCCGCATCCGCAGCGAAAAGGGCATCCGCTGGGGCGGACGCCCCCTCAACACCGCAGCCTGACCAACCGCGAACCGCAGCTCCCGAACGCCGAAGGGGCAAGTTCAGGAGAAGGACAGCGACAGAAGGATGACTCAGGAGGCGGACGGCTCAATCTCCCCCGCGAAGACGATGACCTGGTCGATGAGGCTCCGTCGCAGATGGACGACGTCCGTTCCCGCCAGCCGGGGGCCTCCATCAGGCGTGGTGAAGACCCACTGGTACCGGGCCCACTCGTCAGGCATGTCCACCGCTGAGCAGCGCACCATCGTGCCGGTCCCCGCCGGGTGGCGCCGGATGTCCAGCACGAACTGCTCGACCGCCGCGATTCCTTCGCTGCGGCCCAACGGCCCCCAGAAGACCACGTCTGAGGTCAGGGCCTGGGAGAGCAGGGCAGTCACATAGCTGTCGTCCGAGGCGTTGAACGCGGAGATGAACGTGTCGATCGCGGAGCGTGCGGTCTCTTCCTGCATGCCCCAGTAATACCAGCCGTTTCGCGTGCGCTCGTCCCACGAGCCGCCTTCCGATCGCGGTGAACCATCCCGGTCGCAGCACTGGGCGATGGCGAACTTGTCCGTTCGCATGGCCAGGCCGCGCCACTGCTTCAGCCGATTGATGCATCGCTCGACCCTATTGCGCTGTTTATGCGCCTCGGCGTCGAAAGCCGGTAGGCGACCGCCGACGCGGCCTCGCCGCAGACGGTGGCCAATCTGGTCGGACGGTTGGGGGGATGACAGCGCGGATTCCACGTCGGCGTAGGTGATTTCGGATCGCGCGGGATGAGTACGCGCGGTCCGCCGGCACGGTGTCGGGTCGGGTCCTCGGTCTTCCTGGGCCGCTTCGCGGAACACGGATGCCGGCCATGACGTTCTCGAAGGCTGGGGCGTCGCCCGCCTGGCCTGCGGCGAGGCGCACTTCGGGCCACTGCGGCAGTTCACCCTCGCGAACTCGAAGCACCCGAACCACACGGTCCAGCCCCGCGCGTTGCACGCCTACCTGCGCCGGCGCAACGCCAACGCCCGCCACCCCGACGTCCTGACCGCCCAACGCCGCGAACGCGCCCGCATCCGCAGCGAGAAGGGCATCCGCTGGGGCGGACGACCGGCGAAAATCGCGTGACCCTACCAATGGCACCGGCGACACTGACGCCATGACCGGTTCTGCATTGCCTCAACTGCTTCGACCGCGTGCCCTGAGGCCCGGAGATCTCGTTGTCATCGCATCGCTGTCCGGTCCGCTGCCGGCCGCTTACGAGCCCGCCGTCGAGCAGACGGTGGTGGTGCTCAAACGGATGGGATTCCGCGTGCGTAAGGCTCCGCTACTCGAAGCAGGACGCCGCCATTGGTGGAGCGCGGCCACGCCGGCGGAGATCGCCGGGGAGCTCAATGGTCTTCTGCGTGATCCCGAGGTGCGCGCGATCGTCGCGAGTGACGGCGGCCAGACGGCGCTCGGCTACCTCGACCTGATCGACGTCGAGGCGATCAGGGCCGACCCCAAGCCGATCCTCGGCTACAGCGACATCTCACTGCTGCATCTGGTGCTCTATGCGCGCACGGGTCTGGTCGGGTTCCATGCCGACATGGCCGTCCCCGGCTTCGGCGGGCACTGGCAGTCTGCGTCCGTGGCGCGCCAGGCGGAACTCGAGAAGCTCTACTCCAGGCTGCTGACCGGCACCGAGGCGGTCGGTGCGCTGCCTGCGAGCCCGTCGTGGGAGTGCTGGCGTCCTGGTCGTGTCGAAGGCCGGCTGATCGGCGGGGTGATCAATCGCATCGTGCTGGCACAGGCGACGCCTTTCGCGCTGCCACTCGAATGGTTCGATGGTGCGGTGCTGTTCTGGGAGGAGACGGGCGGCCTGGCATCGCACGTGTGGAGCTATCTGCAGGTAATGCGACACTGCGGCATCCTCGATCGGATCTCCGGCATGATCGTGGGCGTTCCGCGCGAGATCAGTGGACTCGAGCCCGGCGCGTCCCCGACCCTGCCCGAGATCGTCCTCGACGTCCTCGGCCACCGTGACATCCCGGTCCTCGGCAACGTCGAGTTCGGCCATGCCGGCCCGAATCTGCCGATGCCGGTCGGCATCCGCGTCGGCCTCGATGCGCAGCAGCGAACGTTGTCGCTGCTCGAACCGGCGGTAGCGCCGCACGCAATGACGGGACCGGTCAGCTGAGCACTGCGGATCAGCGAACCGACGGCCCCCGGCAGCACCCCGGGGCCAACTCACGCTTTCGTGACCGCCGCCGCTGAGTCCGGGTGTCATCGACAGCCCTGCCGGGAAGGTGCCCGTCGGAGAATGAGCAGGATGGGGCTGACCGGATTCGAACCGGCGTCCTCCCACATGCGGTGAAGGCGCGACAACCCCTGCGCTACGAGCCCCATCCCGTCAGGGATCATACGAGCGTCATCACTCCGCCGCCTCGAATAATCGAGGGCCGACAGACCGCAAGGCGTGACGGCATCACAGACATCGGTACGAGGAGCGCCCGGGGCGGCAGTCCCGCACCTCGGGCGTCCAGGGCGCGGAGCGGCACCGATCCGCGACCGGCATGTACTGCCCGTACACCCTTCGACGGAAACTCCCTCTTCCCCGCGGAGAACGGTCTTCTCGAGTGCGGCGGTTCGTCCGCCGAGCCGGAGCAACCCTCTTCCCTGGGAGTCCTGTGCGCACCGCCGTGCTCCCGAACGCCCCGCGCGAGCGGAAGGTCGCCCGCGCCCTGGCCGTCGTCCTCGCGCTGCTCACCGTCTTCGGGCCGTTCTCGATGGATCGGTACTTCCCGGTCCTGCCCGCCCTGACCAGTGATCTGGGCGCGGCGACCTCGACCGCACAGCTGACCGTCACCGCCTGCCTGCGGGGCCCGGCCCTGGGGCAGGTCGTCGCGGGGCCGCTGTCGGACCGGCTCGGCCGTCGCCGCCCGCTGCTGGTCGGCGTCGCCGCGTACCTCGTCACGGCGGTGCTGGGCGCGGTGAGCCCGACGGTGGGACGCTGATCGCCGCCCGGTTCCTCCAGGGGCTCGCCGGAGCGGTGGGCATTGTGATCGCCCAGGCCGCGGGCCGCGACCTCTACTCCGGCGGAAAGCTCGTCCGCTACTACAGCCGGCTGACCATGATCGGCGGGCTCGCGCCGATCATCGGGCCGGTACTCGGCGGACAGTTGGCGGCCGTCACCGACTGGCGCGGCGTCATCCTGCGAGTTACGGGACAGCGGCCCGCCGTCCTCCATGCGGGTGGCCAGGAGCGTCGGGGAGCGCTCCCGCACGCTTGGAGATGTCCTGCCGGTTCGGTCGGTCGCGCGGCCCGCGAGGGTGGTGGCGGCCCTCCGTACCGTACGGCGCTCGTCACGGTCCCGGGGGCGTCACTGCGCCGGGGTCTTCGGCGGGCCCGGTTTGCGGCCCCAGGCGGTGAGCATTCCGGCGGACAAGGCGGCGCACGCGTCCGAGTCCAGGTAGCGGGCCGCCGCGTCGATGCCCGGGCCGTCGATCAGCCCGGTGGCGACCATCGACGCCCGGCTCCGCTCCCACGTGTCCGCCCAGAAACGGCTGATCGGACTTCCCCGCAGCAGCGGCGGCACGTACATCTCCGCGCCGACCGCCCTCAGGCCGGCCGCGCGCAGCAGCTGCGGATACGACGGCACCCAGGAGACGTCCGTGCCGATGGAGGCGCGCAGCCCCTGCCACATCGCGCGCATCGCCGCGGCGTACGGCGTGTCGGCCCCCGTACGGTCGCTGGTCAGATCCACCGCGTCGCTGAGCACCAGAATCCCGCCCGGCGCCACCAGCCCGGCCAGTGCCGACACCATCCGCTCGGGCTCCGGCAGATGCATCAGCACGAACCGCGCGTGGACCAGGTCGAACCGGCCCGGCGCGAAGTCCGGGGCGGTGATGTCGGCCTGGAGCACGTCGAGGCCGGGTACGGGCCGCTCGGCGAGGAACCGCACATCCCGGTCGACGGCCAGCACGCCCGCCACCTCCGCCTCGCGCAGCAAGCGCCGCGAGACCGTGCCCGTACCGGCACCGACGTCCAGGCAGCGCCACCCCGGCCCGGCGCCCAGGGCGCGCAGCCGCGTCAGGGTGAGATCGTCGTACGCGAGCGCCCCCAGATCGATCCGCTCACCTTCGCCGGGCTGCTCGGGCCGGAACACGTCCTCGCCGTAACGGCCCCCGGAGGGGTCGTCGAGCGACTCTCTCGACGTCATGACGGACCCCTTTCCGCGGAGTGCTGCTGGGGAAGTGCGGCGGCGGCGGTACGGAAGCGCTGCCGCCGGTTCTTCCCATCCTCCGGTCCGTACGGGCGGGGCGCGCCGCGCCTGGGGCATTCGGGTCATGGAAGGAGCCGCCCCGGCCCCGCCGGCGGCGACGGCGAAGCGTGTGGGCCGGCTTGCGGACCCAGGACCCAGGGCCCTGTCCTCGACGACCCCACCCGACGCGGTGTTGACAGCCTGAGGCCGTGGCGCCAGAGTCCCGGCAGGTGGATACGAATGATCTTTCTCCTGCCGAGCTGAGGGTGTGGCACGCCTTCCCCAAAGGTGCCTCCGTCGACCTCCGTGCGGCGGACGGCGAGGACGCGGCACAGGGAGCGGACTGGGGCCCTGAGCGGACCGTCCGCGCCGAGGTGCTGCGGAGCCTGCTCCTCAGCGGCCCGGTGGAGCACGGGGAGATACCCGCCCTCAAGCTGGCGGGCGCGCGGATCACCGGAACCCTCGATCTGGCGTACGGCACGATCGAGCACGCCCTGCGGCTGAGCGACTGCTACTTCGAGGAGACGCCCCTCCTCTACGCCGCCAGGCTGCTCCAGCTGACCCTGAACGGCTCCGTCCTGCCCGGTCTGGCGGCTGCCAGCGTGCGGGTGGAGGGCATGGTGCAGATGTCCGGCTGCCGGTTCCGCGGGCTGGTGCGGTTCGGCGGGGCGCGCATCGACGGGGCGCTGTTCATGGACGGATGCGAGATCACCCCGCCGGACATCACCGAGTGGCCCGCGCTCCGCCTCGGCCACGCGACCATCGGCGACAACCTGTGGGCCCCCCGACTGCGCGCGCACGGCGAGGTGCGTCTCAGCGGCGCCTCGGTCGCCGGATCGGTCACCCTCGACGACGCGAGGCTCGACAACCCCGGTGGCCCCGCTCTGGACGCGGAGACGCTCGTCGTGGGCAGCGACCTCCTCATGCGGAACGTACGCACACAAGGCTGGATCGGTCTCCGGGGCGCCCGTGTCCCGGGGCGGCTCGACCTGTCGTACGCCCATCTGTCGAACCCCGGCGACGCGGCCCTGCGCGCGAGCAGCTGCGCCATCGGCGAGCTCTGGCTGCGCAAGGGACCGCCCATGGAAGGCATGCTGAACCTGCGGCGCACGCAGATCGACGTGCTGTTCCTCGAACCGGACGTGCTGCCGGACCAGGTGATGTTCAACGGGCTCTCCTACACCACGCTCACCCCGCACGAGCCCGCGGAGCGCCGTCTTCCCATGCTGGACAGCGAGAGCGAGGGATATCTGCCGCACGGCTACGAGCAGCTCGCCGGCTCCTTCCTGCGGGTCGGCGACGACCGCGCCGCGCGCGTCGTCCAGCTGGCCAAGCTCCGCAGGCACCGCCGCACCCTCCCCTGGCAGGGCCGTGTCTGGGGACATCTGCAGGAGGTCACGGTCGGTTACGGCTTCCGCCCGCTGCTTGCGGGCTTCTGGCTGCTGTCCCTGCTCGCCGTCGGATCGGTCGTCTACGGCCTCCACCACCCGCCCCCGCTCAAGGCGGACGAGACCCCCGACTTCAACCCGGTGTTCTTCACGCTCGACCTGCTGCTGCCGGTGATCTCCTTCGGCCAGGAGGGCGCCTTCGCCCCGAAGGGCTGGTACCAGACGCTCTCCTACGCGCTCGTCGTCGCCGGGTGGGTGCTGGCCACGACCGTCTTCGCCGGCGTGACCCGGACCATCAGCCGAGGGGGAGGCCCCGGAGGGAGTCCGTGAGACTGAGGTGTCCTACCCGGTGCGGTGCGAAGCCCGGGTGCACTCAGTGGCAGGGGCTCTGCCCGCCCCCCAGGCGGTCGAGGTGGCGCTGGGCGAGTTTCGCGAGGGTTGGCCCGTGTTCGTAGCCGAGCGGGGCGAGCTCCGGGGGGAGGACGTAGACGTCCGGCATCCGTGCGTACGTCTGCTCCATGAGCTGCCGGTAGGCGCCGGCGAGCAGGCCGGGCCAGTCGCCGGTCAGCGGTGGGCGCATGCGGGACTCGGCGGCGAGGGCCGCGTGGTGGGCCGCCGCCTCCTCGACGGCCTCGGCGGTCGTCCAGTCGGAGATCGGCTTCCGGTTCGGCTGCCACGGGGCGAGCCAGGGGCTCGGTTCGCCGTGCAGGATCTCGGCGGCGAGTTCCTGGGCGATCAGCGGGGAGGCGTGCAGGCCGTCGCGGTGCGTGCCGGTGGCCACCCACAGGCCGGGGCGTCCGGCGTTCCCCAGGAGCGGGTGTCCGTCGAGGCCCACAGGGCGGTTGCCATGGTGGATCCGGTCGATCCTCGCGCTCGTCAGACCGTGGTGCAGCTGGCCGAGACCCGCGCCGAGGAGGAAGTGCAGCGCGCCGGCGGTCGGTGCGTCGCCGGGGTGGAGTGCGGGTGCGGCGGAGGCGCCGAGGTACCAGGTGCCGTCGGCCTGCGGGACGGCGTGGAGCCCGCACGCGTACGCGCGATTGGGGGTGCGTAACACCACCGGCGGCACGAGGGCGGCGGCGGTGGGGCGGAGGGTGACGGCGCTGCCTTCCGCCGCGACCACCGGCAGGACGGGCAGTTCCGGGTCGACACGTTCCAGGAGCGCGCTCGACCACGCACCGGCCGCGACGACGACCCGGCCCGCCCTGAACGTGCCCGCGCGCGTGGCGAGTTCGTACCCGGTTGCGTGAGTGCGCAGCCGGCCGGTCCCGGTGCGGTGCACGTTCGGCAGCGCTCGGAGCGCCGCGTCCAGGCTCTGCAGCCAGCGTCGTGCGTCCAAGAACCGTTCCTGGGGCAGGAAGACGGCCCGCAGCGCCCGGTCGTTGTCCAGCGGCCGGTACGCGGGGAGGTCCGGGACGGCGCTCTCCTCGACGGGCAGTCCGTAGCGGGCGCCGGCCGCGTGCATGGCCTCGACCGCCGATTCGTCCAGCGGCCCGGACACCGTGTTCAGCACGACGTACGTCCCCGCCCCGAACCCGTCCGCGGGAGCCGCCGCCCCGGCCCGTTCCCGTACGCCCTCGCGCCAGGCCGGCCAGCGCGCGGCGGCCTCCACCGCCATCCTCAGGCGGAGTTCGCCGTGCCGGGTCCGCATGCCGGCCGCCGTCACCTCGCCCAGCACGCCGAGCATGGCGCCCGCTGCCCGCGAGGCGCCGGGACCGCGTCGGTCCGACAACACGATCCGTAACTCCGGTTCGGCACAGGCCAGGGCGTACGCGACCGACCTGCCCAGTACCCCCGCGCCCACGACCACCACGTCGACGTCCACGTCCGCCACAGCTTCCCCTCCCGTACGCGTCGCCTCACAGGCTTCCCTCCGCGTTCCGGAGCACACCTGCCGTGCCGCTGCCGGAGGTCACGCGCGGTGTGGGTCAGGCCGCCGTGCGGTCGGTGATCCAGCGGGCGGCGAGGAGGCCCGATGCGGCGGTGAGTGCGGCGGCGGCGATGACGGTGGCGTCGAGGCCGAAGGCGTCGGCGAGGAGACCGGCGACGAGGGCTCCGGCGGCGTAGCCGATGTCGCGCCAGAAGCGGTAGGTGCCCAGGGCGTTGGCACGCCAGGCGGGGTGGGCGTGGTCGGACACGGAGGCGATGAGGGCGGGGTAGACCATGGCGGTGCCGATGCCGAGGGCGACGGCGGAGAGGACGCCCGCGAGCAGCGGGGTGTCAAGGAGGGCGAGGGCGAGGACGAAGCCGGCGGCCTGGACGAGCATGCCGGTGACGATGAGGGGTTTGCGGCCGATGCGGTCCGCGAGGTGGCCGGTGGGTATCTGACCGATGCCCCACAGGATCGGGTAGAGGCCCTTGATCAGGCCGACGGCGGCGAGCCCCAGGCCGTGGTCGGTGAACAGGAGCGGGAAGACTCCCCAGGTCAGGCCGTCGTTGAGGTTGTTGACCAGGCCGGCCTGGCTGGCGCCGCGTAGCGAGCGGTCACGCCAGGAGGTGCGGGCGAACGTGGCGGCCAGACCTGTCTGCTCCCCGGCGGGCAGGGGCTTGGGGTGCTGGGCGAGTTCGAGGGCGACGTGGGCGGCGGTGTCACGGACGACGAGGGCCAGGGCGAGGCCCGCGACGACGAAGACGACGCCGATGAGTTCGGGTACGGGGCGCAGGCCGTAGGCGGTGGCGAGGTAGCCCGTGAGCAGGGCGGTGGCGCCGACGGCGGTGTAGCCGGCGGCCTCGTTCAGGCCGGTGGCCAGGCCCCTGCGGGCGGGCCCGACCAGGTCGATCTTCATGTTGACGGTCATCGACCACGTCAGGCCCTGGTTGGCACCCAGCAGGACGTTGGCGGCCACGATCCAGCCCCACGACGGCGCCCAGGCGAGAACGAAGGGGACGGGTATGCCGATCAGCCAGCCGGCGACGAGGAGTTGTCTGCGGCGGAAGCGCGCCGTGAGCGCGCCGGCGGCGAGGTTCGTCAGGGCCTTGGTGAGGCCGAAGGCGATGATGAAGGAGAAGACGGCGAGGTCGCTGGTCAGGCCGAAGGTCTCGGTGCCGATGAGCGGGACGGTGGTGCGTTCGAGCCCGACGAGGCCGCCGACGCACATGTTGACGATGACGAGGAGGGTGAACTGGAGCCGGTTCTCCCCCAGTCCGAGCCGGACGGGCCGCCCTGAGGCGTCGGTGGGTGTGGTCGTGGAGGTGGCGTTCACCGGCGCGTGTCCTCCGCGCCCTCGACGAGCCGCTGCCCCTGGGCGGCGGCGTACTGGGCGGGTCCGCCGTCGAGGACGGCGATGTCGGTGTGCCCGGCACGTTCCAGCAGGCTGGCGGCCGTGATGGCGCGCTGGCCGTGGGCGCAGGCCACGACCGCCCCGACGGGGGCGCCGGCGACCTGGGCGGTCAGGCTGCCGAGCTCGATGTGCGTGGCGCCCGGCACGTGGCCGGCGATGAACTCCCCTTCCTGTCGTACGTCGAGGTAGGGGCGGTCCGCGGCGCGATCGGCCGTGACGAACGGCGTGGCGGTCTGGGGGTTGCCGTCGGCCAGCCAGGCGGTCATGCCGCCGGCGAGGCGGCCCGCGAGCCGCTCGTAGCCGATCTTGTACGCCTGCCAGACGATCTCGTTCAGGTCCTGGTCCTTGCTGGTGACGAAGGCGATCGGGGCGGTGTCGGGCAGGAGCCAGCCCAGCCAGGTGGCGAACTGGCCGCGGAGCGGGATGGACACGGATCCGGGGATGTGGCCGCCGGCGTAGTCGGTCGCCGGGCGGACGTCGACGACGTAGCCGCCGTCGGCGAGCAGGGCGCCGACCTGCCCGGGGGTGAGGACGGGCAGCAGCGGGGTGCCGGTCAGGACCGCGGGACCGCGCCGGTTGGCCTCGGCCAGCCGGTCGAAGTAGGCGGGGTAGGTGCCCAGGCTGTCGGTCAGCCGCCGGACGAACGTTTCCTCGTCGGGTGCGGCGAGCAGCGGGTTCGCCTGCTTCTGCGCGCCGATGGTCGTGGTGCGCTCACTGCCGGTCGGGGCGGAGCAGAACGAGCCGGCGCCGTGGGTGGGCCACACGGCGGTCGCGTCCGGCAGCCGCGTCAGCCGCTTGAGGGAGCGGTACTGGGCGCGGGCCAGCTCCTCGGTGCGGTCGGCGCCGAGGAGGTCGGTGCGGGCGGCGGAGTTCACGATCAGCGAGCCGCCCGTGAAGACCCCGAGCTCCCGGTCGCCGTCGAGCAGGAGGAAGGAGAGGTGTTCGTCGGTGTGCCCGGGGGTGGCCAGCGCCCGCAGGGTCAGTCCGCCGAGGTCGACCTCGTCCTCGTCGGCCAGGCCCTGATGCGCGAAGGCGCGGCGGCCGGCGGCGGACGCCAGGACCGTGGCGCCGTGGTCGTGGCCGAGCTGCAGGGCTCCGGAGAGGAAGTCCGCGTGCAGGTGCGTGTCGGCCGCGTACGCGACGGTCAGGCCGCGCCGCTCGGCGGCGGCGTGCAGGGCCCGCAGGTCGCGGGCGGCGTCGACGGCCAGGGCGCGGCCGTCGCCCAGGTCGACGAGGTAGGCGCTGTTGCCCAGACCCTTGTCGACCAGCGGAATCAGGTGGTCGTCGGTGAAGCCCACGGTGGTTCTCCCAAGATCGACTGTGAGGCGAACGGGCGTGTGGTCACAGCGTCCCTCATCACTTACAATATTCCATGGATTTATGGAGGATGTCTTGGTGAAGACCACCACCGGCTCGAAGGCGGAGCTCTACGACGCGTTCGCGGCCAGCGGCAAGGCGTTGGCCAGCGGGAAACGTCTGGAGCTGCTCGATCTGCTCGCCCAGGGCGAGCGCACCGTCGACGCGCTGGCGAGGGCGGCCGGGCTGAACCTGACGACCGCCTCGGCGCACCTGCAGACGCTCAAGCAGGCCGGACTCGTCGCGACCCGCCGGGAAGGCGTACGTATCCATTACCGGCTCGCCGGCGAAGACGTCGCCCAGCTGTTCGCACTGCTGCGCAAGGTCGCCGAGAACCACCAGGCGGCCGTGCCCGCGGCCCGCGAGGCGTACCTCGGGGACGACGGTGCCGCGGAAGTCACCCGCGAGGAGCTGCGGGCCCGCGTCGCAGCCGGGAACGTGGTGGTGCTGGACGTGCGGCCGGTGGAGGAATACCTCGCCGGACACATCCCCGGCGCGCTCTCGATCCCGGTCGACGAACTCGCCGACCGCATCGGCGAACTGCCCGAGGGCACCGAGACCGTCGTCTACTGCCGTGGCGAATACTGCGTCCTCGCCTACGACGCCGTCCGGCTGCTGACCGCCCACGGGCGTCGCGCGATCCGCCTCGACGACGGCATGCTCGAATGGCGCCTGGCCGAGATGCCCGTCGACACCGGGGACCTCGGATGACCACGGGCTCCCTTGGTTCCCTGTCAATGCCTCCGACGCCGTCCGTCACCGCGACTGCCGCGGACCCCGGGGACCTCGGATGACCACGGGCTCCCTTGGCTCCCTGCCCGTGCCTCCGACGCGGTCCGTCACCGCGACCGCGACCGTCGCGGACCCCGGGAGCCCCACGCCGGACATCGCCGTCGACGGGACCGGCCTGCTCTGCGTCACCCTCCTGCTCCGCCTTCGCCAGCAGATCGACGGCGCCGGGCCGGGCACGGTCGTCCACGTCCTCGCCACCGATCCCGCGGCCCCGCTCGACCTGCCCGCCTGGTGCCACATGACCGGCCACCACTACCTCGGCCCCGTCGCCACCGGCGGGGACGGGCCGGTGTACGCTCTGCGGCTGTCCGCCGACGCCCACCCCACCAGGTCCGACGCGCCGTGGCACAGGAGCGAACCCTGACACTCGGTCACGCCGACGTCCGACCTGGCCGTCCCACCCGCCGCACCTCCTCGACACCGCCCCGCGCCCGTACCCGGGAGGCACCCGATGACCAGCCCGAACGAAGCAGCACGACACACCTCGCTGCCGGACATGACCGCTGCCGACGCCTCCGTCGCGCTGCTGGAGCGCCTGGCCGACAAGCTCGGCGCGAGGGCCTCGGTGAGGGCCGTCTTCGGTGAGCCCGTCACCAGCGGCGGCGTCACCGTCATCCCGGTCGCCGAGATCGTCTTCGGCTTCGGCGGTGGCGTCGGCCGCGAGGCCGGACCGGCCGAGAAGGGCGAAGGCGGAGGCGGGGGAGGCGGAGCCGTGGCCCGGCCCCGCGGCTTCGTCGTCATCAAGGACGGCGCCGCCACCTACCACCCCGTCCGCACCCGCTGGGCACGCGTCGCCGTGCCGCTTGCCGCCGCCCTGGCAGCCGTCGCCGCCCCGGGGCTCGCCCGGCGCCTCGCAGAGGCGCGCCTGCGCCGAACGAGCTGACCCCGGCTCTCCGTGCCGCGGGGAGGACGGCAGACCAGCCGCTGTCGTCATCCTGCGCCCGCAGTGGATCGGGGCCACCCGAGACGCGAGGCCCCGGTAGCGGCGGGTTGTCGACGGTCATGATCCGACGGCCTGTGCCGCCGCGCGGCCGGCCTGGCGGCCGGTGAGGAGGCAGCCGCCGAGGAAGGTGCCTTCGAGGGCGTTGTAGCCGTGGACGCCTCCGCCGCCGAAGCCCGCCGCCTCGCCGGCCGCGTAGAGGCCGGCGACCGGGGTGCCGTCGGCGGCGAGGGCGCGGGAGTCGAGATCCGTCTGGATGCCGCCGAGGGTCTTGCGGGTGAGGATGTGGAGCTTGACGCCGATGAGCGGGCCTGCGGCGGGGTCGAGGAGCCGGTGCGGGGCGGCGGCGCGGCCGAGGCGGTCGCCCCGGTAGCGGCGGGCGTTGTGGATGCCCTGGATCTGGGTGTCCTTGCTGAACGGGTTGGCGATCTGGAGGTCGCGGGCCTCGATCTGGCGGTGTATCAGGCCGGTGTCGAGCAGCGGACGTTCGGTCAGTGCGTTCATGCCGTCGACGAGCTCGGTGAGGGTGTCGGCGACGACGAAGTCGGCGCCGTGCCGCTTGAACGCCTCGACGGGGGCGGGGGCCGCGGATCCGCCGAGCAGCCTGGTGCGGAGGAAAGCGGTGAGGTCCTTGCCGGTGATGTCGGGGTTCTGTTCGGAGCCGGAGAGCGCGAACTCCTTCGCGATGATCTTCTGGGTGACGATGAACCAGGAGTGGTCGTACGCCGCGATGTCGGGGGTCGTCCGCAGATGGCACAGGGTGGCGAGCGTGTCGTAGCCCGGCAGGCACGGGTCGGGGAGCCGGCGCCCGAGGGCGTCCAGCCACAGGGGCGACGGCCCGGGCAGGATCCGGATGCCGTGGCCCGGCCAGACCGGGTCCCAGTTCCGCAGGCCCTCCGTGTAGTGCCACATCCGGTCGCGGTTGACGAGCCGGGCGCCGGCGCTGGCGCTGATGTCGAGCATCCGGCCGTCGACGTACGCGGGGACGCCGGTGACCATGTGCCGGGGAGGCGTGCCGAGGCGCTCGGGCCAGTGGCGGCGGACGCGTTCGTGGTCGGCGCCGATGCCTCCGGTGGCCACGACGACGGCCTGGGCGGTGAGTTCGAAGTCGCCCACCCGGTCCCGGTTGGTGGCCGTGCCGCGCGGCGCCGGGTCGTCGGCGAGGAGGGTGCCCCGTACACCGTGGACGACGCCGTCCGTCACGACGAGTTCGTCGACGCGGTGGCGGTGGTGGAAGCGCAGCAGCCCCGCGGCGGCGGCCTCGTGGGCGCTGCGGACGAACGGTGCGACGACGGCGGGCCCCGTGCCCCAGGTGACATGGAAGCGGGGGACGGAGTTGCCGTGGCCGTCGGCGCGCAACCCGCCGCGTTCGGCCCAGCCGACGGTGGGCAGGAAACGGACGCCGTGCCCGGCCAGCCAGGAGCGCTTCTCGCCGGCCGCGAAGTCGACGTACGCGCGTGCCCAGCGGACGCCCCAGGTGTCCTCGTCGCCGGGGTCGGCGAGGCGGTCGAAGCCCGCGCTGCCCTGCCAGTCGCTCCAGGCGAGCTCGAACGAGTCCTTCACCCCCATCCGCCGCTGCTCGGGCGAGTCGACGAGGAAGAGACCGCCGAAGGACCAGTGCGCCTGGCCGCCGAGGTCGGCCGGTCCCTCCTGATCGACGAGGGCGACCTTCCGGCCTCGGGAGGTCAACTCGTGGGCGGCCACGAGTCCGGCGAGTCCGGCTCCGACGACGATGACATCGGCTTGCACGAGCGGTCCTTCCAGGAGTGCGGTGGGGGAGGGAGGGGCCCCGGGCGCCGGCTGTCAGGTTCCGGCGCCCGGGGCGGTCTCAGGGCCGTCCGGGGACGGACAGCGGGGTGGTCATCGGGACGGACGGTGGGACGGACAGCGGGGTGGTCAGCCGTGTGGTCAGCACGGGGTCGGCCGCGCCGCGCGCCGCGTGCAGGAGGTACGGGCCGGGGGCGACGGCCCAGGCCCGGGCCTCCTCGTCCCAGACCTGGAAGGTCCGGTCCGCGAGCGCGATCTCGACGTCGACCGTCTCGCCGGGCTCCGCGGTGACGGTGGCGAGAGCGGCGAGCCGCCGGGCGGGGCGGTCCTCGGCGGGGGTGACGGGCTCGGCGTAGAGCTGGACGGTCTCCCGGCCCGGCCGGGCACCGGTGTTGCGGAGCCGGACCCGGGCGCGCCCCTCGGCGGCCTCCAGGGCCAGGTACTCCCAGGTGGTGTAGCCGAGACCGTGGCCGAAGGGGTACGCGGGGGCGGCGGCGTGCCGCTCCCAGGCCCGGTAGCCGACGAAGAGGCCCTCGTCGTACGGCAGGACGCCGTCCTCGGGGGTGACGCGGGTGACGGGGGCGTCCTCCAGCCGGGCGGGCCAGGTGGTGGGGAGCCGGCCGCCCGGTTCCGCCAGGCCGAGGAGGACGTCGGCGAGGGCGGCACCGCCCTCCTGGCCGGGGAACCAGGTGAGCAGGACGGCGGCGACCTCGTCCCGCCACGGCATCTCGACGGGGGAGCCGGAGTTGACCACGACAACGGTACGGGGGTTGACGGCGGCGACACGGGCGACGAGCTCGTCCTGACGGCCCGGCAGCCGCAGGCTCGCCCGGTCGAAGCCCTCGGACTCGACGAGCTCGGTCGTGGCGACCACGACGACCGCCGTGTCGGCGTCCCGGGCGGCGGCGACGGCCTCCTCGATCAGCCGGTCCCCGTCGCGTTCGGGGGCGCCGTGGGTGAGGCCGAAGGCGACGCCGCGGATCGGGCCGAAGGCGACCTTCGGCGCGCGGTGGAGCAGGCTGACCTCCACGGTCCGGCCGGCCTCCAGAGCGATGGTGCCCCGGGCGACGGGACGCCCGGTCAGCACCTCCATCGGGTCGGCGCCGTCCGGGTCGGCCCCGTCGTACACCACCGTCCCGTCGACCGTGAGCCGGAAGTCGCCGGTGCCGCCCGTGCCGAAGCGGTGGACGCCGCTGTCGAGCGGCGTGAAGGTACCGGTGAGCTCGACCGTCTCCAGCGCGTCGTAGTCGGCGTCCCCGGGCAGCACCGAGTCCATCCAGCGCACCCGGCCGAGGGTGAGCGGCTGCTCGGCGAGGACCGTGCCGGCGGCGTCGCGCAGGACGGCCCGCAGCCGGAACCCCTGGGCGGCGACGCCGAGTCCGTCGTCCGGGTCGGCCCCCATGGCGTACGTGAGGGCGACATCCTCCGGAAGCGCGTCGCGCAGGCCCTCCAGGGGCGCGACGACGTGCTCCGGGTACACGGTCGCGGAACCGCCGCCGCGGAAGCGGGCGTCGCGGGCCGCCCGGCCGATCAGGGCGACCCTGCGGACGGCGGCAAGGTCCAGCGGCAGGGCCTGCCCCTCGTTGCGGAGCAGCACGAAGGAGCGGGCGGCGATCTCCCGGGCCACGGCCCGCCCGTCGACGGGGGCCGGTCGGTCCCCCTCGGGGACCTCGGGCGCCGCACCCTTGAGCAGACCGAGGCGGGCCGCGAGCGTCAGGACGTGGCGTACGGCGGTGTCGACGGCCGACTCGGACACGCGGCCGTCCCGCACGGCGGCGGCCAGCGCCGCCCCGAACACGGTCAGCGGGCCGGGCATGGCCACGTCCAGCCCGCCCTCGATCGCCCGCACGGTGTCGCGGGCGGCGAGCCAGTCGGAGACGACGACCCCGTCGAAGCCCCACTCCTCGCGCAGGACGCCCACCTGGAGGTCCCGGTGCTCGGTCATGGTGGAGCCGTTCACGGAGTTGTACGCGGACATCAGCGCCCACGGGCGTGCGTCCCGGACGATCTCCTCGAACGGGGCCAGGTACAGCTCGCGCAGGGTCCGCTCGTCGACGTGGTTGTCGACGGTGAAGCGCTCGGTCTCGGCGTCGTTGGCGACGAAGTGCTTCACCGTCGCCCCGACACCGCTCTCCTGGAGGCCGGTCACGTACCCCGTACCGATCCGTGCGGTGAGGAACGGGTCCTCGGAGTACGACTCGAAGTGCCGCCCCGCGAGCGGGGAGCGGTGGAGGTTGACGGTGGGCGCGAGCAGCAGGTGGACGCCCTTGCGATGGGCCTCCTGCGCGAGGAGCCGCCCGGCCAGGCGCGCGAGCGCCGGGTCCCAGGTCGCGGCCAGCGCGGTGGGGCTCGGCAGCGCGAGCGAGGGGTCGTCGGCGCTCCAGGCCACGCCCCGTACGCCGATCGGGCCGTCCGACATGACGAGCGAGGCGAGGCCGATCTCGGGAAGGGCGGGCAGCGACCAGAGGTCCTGTCCGGCGAGGAGCCGAGTCTTGGCGTCGAGGTCGAGGCGCGCGAGCGCGGCGTCGACGACGGCGGCACGATTGTGGTGCTCCACGGTCTCTGCCTTCGCGAGGGTGGCGTCGTCTCGGTGTTCCACGGTCACTTCCTGCGCGACGGTGGTGTGGTCTCGGTGTTCCACGGTCACTTCCCTTGGGTCGTGGGTGCGGCGCCGGTCCGCAGGCGCCAGGTCCAGGTGTGGGTGCCGGCTCCCACGCGGAACCGGGGCGGGGTGTCGGGGCCGACGGACGCGGTGCCGAGGCCGCGATGGGCGAGGTCGGCGTGGACGACCGTCCCGGCTCGGGGCTTCAGCCGCCACGCGTGCGTGGCCTCGGCCAGCTCCTCCGTGGTCCACCGCGCCACGTTGATCTGCTGCGCCTGCTCGAACGTGAGGGTGGCGTCGGGGACTTCGGCACCGGTGAGGGTCAGCAGCCGGGTGGTGCCCCGGCCGCCGTTCTCCTGGGGCCGCAGGTACGGCACCGCCAGGTCGTCGATCGGCGCGGACCACCGGCCGAGGAGCGCGGAGGAGCGGCGGTCCGGGTAGTTCTCGTGGGGGCCGTCGCCGAGCCAGCCGGCGTGCTCGTACCCGTCGCGGAGTTCGAGGACGATGCCGAGCCGGGGGATGTCGGGGAGCGTCGCCGGCATGTCGACGCGCTCCTCGAAACGGAGAGCGCCGTCGTCCTCCCGGACCACGGTCTGCTCGTGCCGGACGGTGTGGCCGGTGGCGCTCGTGTACGCGGCGGTGATCCGGACGCGCGATCCGTCCGGGGCCCGCTCCACCCCCTCGACCGTGCGGGTGAGCGCGTGCAGGCCGGTGGCCTCCAGACGGCCCCGTACGAAGCGGGACTTGTCGTTGTCGGTGAGGGCCCGCCACAAGGCGAGGCGGGGCGGGGAGACGAGCAGGGGGTGACGGAGCAGTCCGTCCGCATCGACGTCCAGGGGGACCGGCCAGGCGTCACGGGGGAGGGCGAGCGCCTCGACGGCGGCAGTGCCCGGCTCTCGTACGACGTGCTGGAGGACGGCGAGTTCCGTGTCGGCGGGTGCCCACTCGGTCGTCGTGTCCGTGGAGACGACGACCCGGAGGGCGAGGGCGGCGGGGGAGTGCCGGAGTGAGTCGGCGAGCGCCTCGGGGAGGGGGATCCGCGCGCCGTGTCCGGGGAGGATCGGAGGCACGTCAAGCCGGTGGGCGGGGCCGTCGCCGTCCGTGGACGCGACGAGGGCGTGGAAGCGCAGGTCGGCCGTGGTCTCGAAGGCGCGTTCGTTGCGCACCCCGACCGTGCCCGCGGCGAGGTCGTAGCCGGTCGGTGTCACGGGGGAGAAGACATGGCGCAGCTCCTCCATCGCCGGATGCGGGGTGCCGTCGGGGAAGAGGAGGCCGTCGACGCAGAAGTTGCCGTCGTGGATCTCCTCGCCGAAGTCGCCGCCGTAGCGGTGGCGGCCGTCGCCGTCGGGGTCGAGGCCGTGGTCCCACAGCTCCCACACGAAGCCGCCCTGGAGGCCGGGCGTGGTGCGGATGGTGTGCCAGTAGGCGTCGAGGGAGCCGTTGGAGTTGCCCATGGCGTGCTGGTACTCGCTCATGATCAGCGGCCGGTCGGCGCGCGGGTCGAGTCCGTACGCCCGGATCGCGTCGACCGTCGGGTACATGGGGGCGACGATGTCCGTCTGCCGGTGACCGCCGTACCAGTCGGTGGTGATGGCGCCCTCGTAGTGGACCGGCCGGGTCGGGTCGTAGCCCCGGACCCAGGCGGCCGCCGCGTCGTGGTTGACGCCGCTGCCGCTCTCGTTGCCCAGGGACCAGGCGATGACGCTCGGGTGGTTCTTGTCGCGCAGCACCATCCGGGAGACGCGGTCGAGGAAGGCGCCGAGGTAGCGGGGGCTGTCACACAGCTCCGAGGCGAAGTCGTGGGCCTCGATGTCGGCCTCGTCGAAGACGTAGAAGCCGTAGGCGTCGGCGAGTTCGAGGAGGTCGGGGTGGTTGGGGTAGTGGGCGGTACGGATCGCGTTGACGTTGTACCGCTTCAGCAGGCGCAGCTCGGCGGCGATCTCGGCTCGGGTGAGCGTGCGGCCGGTGCGCGGGTGGAAGTCGTGCCGGTTGACGCCCTGGATCCAGACGCGCCGGCCGTTGACGAGGAGGTCCTTGCCGGAGATCTCGACCCGGCGGAAGCCGACGTCGAGGACGGTGGAGTCGATGATCTCCCCGTCCGCGTCGAGGAGTTCGACCGTCAGGGAGTGGAGAGCGGGCCGCTCCGCCGACCAGGGAGTGACGTCAGGGAGGGAGATCTCCATGTCGACCTTGCCCTCCGGCACCGGGAACATCGCGGAGAGCATCGTGCGGGCCAGCGGTTCCAGTACCTCGGGGAAGCCGTGACCGACGGCCCGCGCGCTGTACAGGCCGAACACGTCGGTCGCACCGGCCAGTTCAGGAGAGAGCGGGAGGGTGCCGGGCAGCACGCGGGAGCTGCGTACGGGCACGTCCGCCGTCCGCTCCGCGTCGGCGATCCGCGCGCGCAGCCGCAGCCCTTCGGCGAGCGGCCCGTCCCGGTCGACGACGTGGACGGTCAGGGAGAGCAGGCCCGTACCGGTGGCGGCGTCGAAGTCGGCCACGGCCCGGACGTCTGCCAGCCGGGTCATCGGCGTACGGAAGAGGTGGACGCCGCGCGTGATGCCGCCGTGCCACCACTGGTCCTGGTCCTCGATGTAGCCGGCGTCGGAGAACTTGACGACGGTCAGGACGAGTTCGTTCTCCTCCGCTCCGTGCCGCAGGACGTCGGTGACGTCGAACTCGGCCGCGAGGTGGCTGTCCTTGCTCATGCCGATCTCGTGGCCGTTGACGCGGACGAGCAGCACGCTCTCGGCGGCCCCGACGTGGAGCACCACACGATCGCCGTGCCAGTGCCCGGGGACGGTGAAGGTGCGCCGGTGGACGCCGGTCGGGTTGGCGGCCGGAGGGTACGGCGGCCGGCCCGCGAACGGCATGGCGACGTTGGTGTAGTGAGGTGCGTCGCCGACGTCCTGCATGGTCCAGGCGCCGGGCACCGTCAGCGGGCGCCACCGTCCGGCCGGCGTCGCGTCCGGCGCCGGAAGGAGCTCGAAGTCCCAGGTCCCGTCGAGGTCCACCCGGTCGTGGTGGATGAGGGCGTGCATCGGCTCACGGCCGATCGCGGTCACCTCGGGGGTGCTCCACAGGCTCGTGTGTGCTCGCTGGCGCATGGATGGTGCTTCCTTCGCGGGGATGTTCGCGGGGGTGCGGGGCGGGTGCGTCGGGTCGGTGGTCAGCGGACGGACTTGATGGGCAGGACGCACAGGGCGCCGAGCACCGCCAGGACGAAGGCGATGGCGAAGAGCGAGCGGTAGCCACCGGCGTGGAGGATGACGAAGCCGGAGACGACCGGGGCCACGATCTGGGGGAGGTGGGCGGCGATGTTGGCGATGCCCAGGTCCTTCGCCGCGTCCTGGGCGGACGGCAGCACCTCGGTGAACAGGGCGGTGTCGACGGCCTGGTAGCAGCCGTAGCCGAGGCCGGCGATCAGGGCGAAGGCGATCAGTCCGCCCAGAGTGGGGACGAAGAAGGGGACGAACATGCCGACTCCCATCAGCGCCGATGCGGCGAAGACGAAGGGCTTGCGCCGCCCGTAGCGGTCGGACAGACGCCCGGAGACGAAGATCGAGGTCACCATGCCCGCGAGGGCGCAGAGCGCGACGAGGGAGATGACGGACAGGGCGCCGTCGCGGCCGAGCCCCAGGTAGTCCTGGAGGATGTAGAAGAGATAGCCGCTGATCACGAAGTAGGCGAGCATCAGCAGCAGCCGCCCGAGGACCGCCCAGGCGAAGTCGGGGTGCCGGCGGGGGCTCACCCAGACGGTGCCGAGCAGCAGGCGCGGGGAGAACGGCGCGCGGGGTTCGGCGGCGCTGGGCCGGTCGGGCTGGAGGGCGACGAAGCCGACGGTCGTGACCACGAGAGCGGCCGCGAGAATCCCGTACGGGAGCAGATAGCTCTGCCCGCCGAGGGTGGAGGCCAGGACCTGGCCGCACATGTTGCCGGCCGTGCCGCCGAAGCCGAGCGCGGCGGCGGCCGTCGCCCGCCGGGCGACGGGCACACGGTCGGGCAGGACGGCGGAGAGGGTGCCCTGGACGCCGGTGGCGAGGGCCTGGACGAGGCACCACCACGTGGCCAGCGTGAGGACGGACTCGGAGAGGGCCATCCCGACGAGGGAGGCCGCGCCGAGGACGGCACAGCCGATCAGGTACGGGCTGCGCTTGCCGTACCGGCTGCGGGTGCGGTCGGAGAGCATGCCCCACACCGGCTGGGCCAGGGTCGCGACGGCGGCGCCGACGGCGATGACGATCCCGAGGTTCCGTTCCTTGGCGCCGGGATCCATGGCCTGCAACTGGAGGCCGAGCAGGACGCCGGGGACCGCTCCCCAGGTGAGGAAGACACCGAAGTTGCCCAGTCCCAGGAGGGCGGTGAGCCCTTGTCGGGCGGGGGTTTCCGGCGGCTTGCCGGGAGCGTCGATCGTCGACTGCTCGGTCATGGGTCCACTCCTTCGAGGAGGAGGAAGCCGCGGGCGGCTGCCTGACACCGCGATTTGTAGCATGGATTTGACCGGGTGGTAACAAGTGTTGACCAAGTGGTTACAAACAAGGTGCGCTGATAACCTCGGGCGTACGCGTCACACGGAGGAGTCGCCTGATGCCCCTGGCCGAGGACCGGTCGGACACCGACGGCACGGAGGTCCCCGTCCCTGCCCCCGCCTCCGGTTCCGCGCCCGCCGCCCGCCGTCCCTCCCGGCGGGGCAGCGCACGCCGCGAGCAGCTCCTGGACGCCGCCGGGGAGCTCTTCGGAACGGCCGGCTACACGGCCACCTCCCTGCGGTCCCTCGCCAAGCGGGCGGGCATCACCCACGCGGGACTGCTCCGCCACTACGCCTCGAAGGACGACCTCCTCACCGCTCTCCTCGCCCGCCAGGAGAACGGCCCCCACCCCGACCTCGCGCGGCTCGCACCCGACGCCGACCCGGGCCCCGCCCTCGTACGCCTCGCCGCCGAAGCCGCCGCAGCCCGTATTTGTACGGAACTGCTGATCACCCTCCTCGGCGAGGCCGCCGCCCCCGGCCACCCCGCTCGCTCGGCCGTGGAATCCCGCCTGGCGGAGGCGCGGCGACGCCTCACCCCGTCCTTCGGCCCGGAAGGTGCCCAGGACGTCCTCGCCGCCTGGGACGGCCTCCAGTTGCTCCACCTCTACCTGCCCGACCGGGTGTCACCGGCGGACGCACTGGCCGCCCGGCTCGCGCGCGGCGGGACGGACGCGGGCGAGCGGATCGAGCCCGCCGACATCCCGGCCGCCGCGCCTCCCGCGGCCGGGCAGACCGCTCCGGACCGGGAGGCCGAGATCATCGAGGCGGCCGCGCGGGAGTTCGCCCTCCACGGCTACCTCGGCACGAGCCTGCGCGCCATCGCCGCCCGCCTGGAGCTGAGCCACGGCGCACTGCTCTACTACTTCCCCACCAAGGAAGCCCTCCTGGAAGCCGTCATCGGCCGCCGCGACCGCGACGCCGACACCGCGTACATCACGCCGGTGACCGTCTACGACAAGGCGTACAACGTGCACCGCCGGGCCGTGCACAACGAGGGCCACCGCGAGCGGACCGCGCTCTACACGGCCTTGGTCTGCGAGGCCACCGCCCCCGACCACCCCGCCCACGCCCACTTCGCGGCCCGGTTCACCCGCGTCCTCGACACCTTCGCCGGCGAACTCCGCTCGCTCCGGGACCAGGAGCTGGTCCGGCCGGACGTCGACGTGGACCAGGAGGCCGCCTGGTTCATCGCCCTGTGGGACGGCCTCCAGATCCACCAACCCTACGACGCGACCGACAGTCGTATCCCCGAACGCCTGCTCCAGCACCTCGACGGCCTGCTGGCCGAGACCCTGACCGCCGACGCACGGACGCGCCTGCTCACCCGGCCTTCGTGACCCGCCGCACGAAGCCCGCGGCCAGCTCCATCGGCTCCTCGTGCCAACGCGGCTCGCCCGCACCGGGGTTGAAGAAACCATGCGGCGCGCCCTCGTACTCGACGAGCTCGCACGCGTTCCCCGCCGCCCTCATCGCGTCGCGGAAACGGCGGGCGTCGGCGACCGGCACCAGGGTGTCCGCCGTGCCGTGGAAGACGATCGCGGGCGGCGCCCCGGGACGTACCAGGCGCAGGGGTGAGACGGCCGCTGCCCGGTCGGCTTCCAGGCCGCTCACCTCCCGCAGCAGTTCGCCCGCGGGGCCGGGTGCGCAGAGGTCGACGGCGGGGTTGAACAGCAGGAGCCCGGCGAGCGGCCGATCGCTCTCCAGTGCGGCGGTCAGGGCGAGTTGACAGCCCGCCGAGCCGCCGCCCACGAACAGCGGAACGCCGGGGGCGAGGTGACGCACGTGGTCGACGGCGGCGCGGGCGTCGGCCAGGCAGTCCCCGAGGTCGTCGGAGTCGTGCCCGATCAGCCCGTACCCCGCGCTCACCGCGAGGACGCCGTCGGCGGCGAGGCGACGGCACTGGGGCGCGAACTGGTCGGGGGAGCCGGTGCGCCAGCCACCGCCGTGGAAGAGGACGACGGCGGCGGACGGCGGCCCGACGGGCCGGTACAGCAGCAGCGCCCGAGCCCCGCGAGCGGGGCTGTCGTACGTGGCGCGCTGCTCGGTCGGACGGCTCATGCGCGTTCCTCTCCGGCGGTACGGGTCTGTCCGGCGGCGCGGTCTTCGCCTGCGGCGCGGGTCTGTCCGGCGGTGCGGTCTTCGCCTTCGGTGCGGGTCTGTCCGGCGTGGCGGTTCTCTCCGGCGGTACGGGGCTCCGCGTCGCGGGCGCAGCGGAAGCCGGCGTGGCCGCTGGTGCTGTCGGGGGTGTTGGCGGTGCGGGCGGCGACGCGGTAGCGGTTGCAGTACGAGCGGTGGCACATGTGGGAGCCGCCGCGGATCACCTTGGCGGCGCCGGTGTCGGGCCCCCTCGGGTCGATGAGCCCGGCGCCCGTCGGGTGGGCGGTGGTCCACCAGTCGGCGCACCACTCCCACACGTTGCCGGAGGTGTTGTAGAGGCCGTACCCGTTGGGCTCGAAGGCGTCGACCGGCGCGGTGCCCCGGTGGCCGTCGGCGGCGGTGTTCCGCGACGGGAACGTGCCGCGCCAGATGTTGCAGCGGTACGCGCCCTCCGGGTCCAGCTCGTCCCCCCAGGGGTACCGCTTCCCCTCCAGGCCGCCGCGGGCCGCGTACTCCCACTCGGCCTCGGTCGGCAGCCGCTTGCCGGCCCAGGCCGCGTAGGCGGCGGCGTCGTTCCACGAGACGTGCACCACCGGGTGGTCGCCGCGGCCGTCGAGCGTGCTGCCGGGACCTTCCGGACGGTTCCAGGCGGCGCCGGGCACTCCGCACCACCACGGGGTGCGCTCCGGACGCCGGGCGCCCCGGCGCAGCGCTGCGGGCAGGAAACCGGCGAACACGTAGGACCAGCCGAACCGTTCGGCCTCGGTGACGTGGCCGGTGGCCTCGACGAACCGGGCGAAGGCGTCGTTGCTCACCGCGCACGCGTCGATCAGGAACGGCTTCAGCCGCACCGGCCGGACCGGTCCCTCGCCGTCGGCCGGAAAGCCCTCGGCGTCCTCCGTCCCCATCAGGAACTCCCCGCCGGGCAGGGCCACCATCCCCTCCGTGCCCCCGGTTCTCCGTCGCGGCGGCGAGGCCGGCGCGAGCAGGGGCGCTCCGGCGGCCCCCGCGCCGGGCGGCAGGCAGCACGGGGCCGGCGGGGCGGACGTCCGGGTCATCGGCTCAACTCCTCGCGCCGGGAATCCAGTTCCTGCTTCATGCGCTCCGCGTCCCGCCCGTAGGTGCGGTGCAGCAGGGTCAGGAGGACGCCGTTGGCCAGCGTCAGCCCCACCAGGACCACGAGGAAGACCGGGCGCAGCCCGATCGCGTCACCGGCGAAGCCCGCGCCGAGGCCGAACGCGGCCCAGGCGACCGACTCGAAGAAGGCCACGTAGATCGTGAAGGCGGCGGCCCGCAGCCCCGGCGGCACCACGGCCATGACCATCGGCCGGTTGAGGGACGGATTGACGCCCTGCGCGATGCCCATGAGCCCGAAGAGCAGGGCGTACATGCCGATCCCGTCGTAGTCGAACTGGGTGGCGAAGAAGGCGAGGGCCGCGAAGACGAACTGCGCGCCCTGGAGCAGCGCGGGCAGCCCGTGCGCCGGGCTGCGCCGGTTGGCACGGTCGCCGAGGATGCCGCCCAGGAGGTTTCCGGTGAAGAAGCCCATGCCGAGAGGCAGCAGCACCACTGAGGCGGTCTGCGTGGTGAAGCCGTAGACGTCCACCAGGTACACGACGCCGAAGGACAGCACCAGCAGGTGCCCCGAGAGGAGCCGGGAGAACAGCAGCACCCGCAGGCTCGGGATCCTCATCAGCGCCACGGCCTGCCGCCAGGTCACCCGGGACGCCGCCTCGCGCTCGGCCCGGTCGAGTCCGGCGAGCTCGGGCTCGGAGGCGCCGCGCCCCGGGTCGCGCAGCCACCGCCACAGGACGAGGCCGTACCCGACGCCGAGGACGCCCAGCACCCACAGGCCCCAGCGCCAGCCGTCCTCGACGCCCGCGAGCTGGCCCTTCAGCGCGGCGACCGCGGACGAGGCGAGCGCGATCAGACCGTAGAAGAGGCCGACCGCCCGCCCCCGGGCGCGGGTGTCGAAGAGGTCGCCGATGAGTTCGGTGACGATCGGCCCGGCACCGGCGTATCCGGCGGAGAGGATCGTCGAGAAGACGAGCAGCTGGGCGAAGTTCTGCGCGAGGCCCATGGCCACGCCCCAGACGCCCCACAGGCCCGCGCAGATCACCAGGACGCCCTTGCGGGACCAGCGGTGGGCCGCCCAGACCCACAGCGGCGTGGTGACCACGCCGATGAGCTTGCCCGCTGCCGTCAGGATGCCGAGGGCGCCGAGCGAGAGGTCGAGGGCCTGCCGGATGACGGGGAAGAGTCCGGCGATGATGCCCGACTCGGTGTTGTCGACGAGCTGGGAGCCGCCGAGGAGGGAGAGCTGCCGCCAGCGGCCCCGGACCGCCGGGGGATCCAGGGTGCTCGTGGTCGCGGAGCCGCCGATAAGCTCGGGCATCGCGCCGTCCTTTCGCCGTGTCGTTTCTTGGCGGGAACTGTGCGGGGGAGGGGCAGGTGCACGGGCCGGTGACGGGGCGGCAACCCCGTCACCGGCCGAACCGAAGGTGTGACGGCAGGGTCAGAGCGCGGCGAGTTCGTCCGCGATCGACCGCAGGGCGGTGGCCGGGACCCGGCCGCCCGCGATCCCGGCCACGTCGATCAGCGACGTACCGGCCAGGAACTGCAGGAACTCGGAGGCGAGGAGTTCGGGCAGGTGCCGGCGGAGCACCTCGACGGCGACCGGGTCGGCGATCAGCGTCTTCACCGGGCTGCGCAGGGACAGCCGCCCGCCCGGATAGTCCTCGGGGCGCGGGAGCGGCCGGGCGAACTCCTCCGCCTGGCCGTGCTGGGCGCGGACCAGCAGGTGCTTCTCGGTGACCGGCCCGGTCTCGGGCAGCCCGAGCCGCTCGTACTGGCTCGGCGGTGCCTCGGAGGCGCGCATCGCCTCGACCAGGAGCGTCGCCATGCGCAGCTCGGCCTCGTCGTCGACGATCGGGGCCAGCTGCTCGGGGTCGGTCTCCAGGTCGAAGAGGAGGGTGCCCTGGTAGTAGGGGTTGAGGAAGGAACGGGCGGGCGTACGGAGCGTCTTCACGCCCTTGGTGAAGCCGAAGGGGGCGGCGAGGTCGGCGTCAGCCAGTTCGGCCGGGGTGAACCGGCCGCGCATGTGCGTCGGCATCAGGGTGTGCTCGTACAGCGGCCCGTTCTCCTCGGAGACGGGGGCGCGCATGTACACGTACCGTCCGTCGGTGACGTTGACGTGTCCGCCGTGGGCGCCGAAGAGGCCGGCCTCGCGCACGGGCGTGTCGTCGGCGACGGGCAGCGGGGAGCCCTGCATGTCGGCCGGGCGGTCGACGCCGAACCAGTCGAGCAGGGTCGGTGCGATGTCGATCGTCTGCACCAGGGAGTCGCGCCGTTCCCCGGCGGTGCCGGGGTGACGGGGGTCCCAGACGAAGAGCGGCAGGTGGACGAGTTCGTTGAACCAGGGCTGGACCCACTTGGCCCACCAGCCCTTCTCGCCCAGCAGGAAACCGTGGTCGGTGTTGACGATCAGCAGGGTGTCGTCCCACAGCCCGTGCTCGTCCATGGCGTCGAGGACCCGGCCGAGGGAGCGGTCGCACATGGAGAGCAGCGCCGCGTACTCGTAGCGGGCGTGCGCCACCTGGTCGTCGGTCTCGGTGACGCGCTTGTAGTCGGGCCAGTCGAAGTGCGGGCCGTCGTACTCGTGCGGGTACAGGTCCTTGTAGCGCTGGTGGGTGAAGAACGGCTCGTGCGGGTCGAAGGTCTCGATCTGGACGAACCAGCGGTCGGCGTCCTTGTTCGTACGGATGAACTCCAGGCCCGCGTCGAAGGTGAGCGTCTGCGGGTGCCGGTCCTCCGTCGCCATGTACTGGCGGTTGACCCAGTCCTGCCGGAAGCCCTCGCTGCGCATGCGCTTCAGGGTGTCGGGCAGCTCGGGGTCGGTGACGTGCCCCTTCCAGGCGTCGCCCTCCTGCCCGCGCGAGAACTCCCAGGTGTTGTAGCGGCCGTGGTAGGTCGAGCCGCCGTCCTCCCAGTAGTGCGGGTGGTCGCTCGACAGGTGGGTGTAGACGCCGTTCTGCTTGAGGAGTTCGGGGGTCGAGTCGTCGAACGGCTCCAGCGGGCCCCAGCTGCGGTGCAGGAAGTTGTACCGGCCGGTGTGCAGTTCCCGGCGGGCCGGCATGCACGGCAGCGAACCGGCGTAGGCGTTGTCGAACGTGACCGCCCGCTCGGCGAGGCGGGCGAAGTTCGGGGCGTGGGTCCAGTCCGCTCCGTACGGCGGCAGCATGTGCCGGTTGAGGCTGTCGAACATGACCATGATGGCTTTCACGCGGGGGAGTCCCCTCTCTGGTTCAAGCGGTCTTCCATGTGGGTTTCGAGGCGGGCTTCGAGGCGGTGCAGCATCCGCTCCAGCCAGGCGATCCAGGTGTCGACGGCGGCCGACCCGTGGTCGTGCAGCGAGTCGAAGACCTCCTGGGCGAAGGCCGTGTCCAGCTCGGGCAGCGGATCCTCGAAGGTGAGCGTGCGGTCGCGATGGCGGTTGACGGCCACCTGCTCGCGGCGGAAGGCGAGTTCGGTCCGTACGAGCCCGATCGCCGCCTCCTCGTCCAGCGGGGCGGCGAAGGCGAACCGGGCCAGGAAGTCCGGGTCCTGGAAGCGGCTGGACGGCTCGTACGGCGAGCGCACCCATGCCAGCAGGGCGTCCCGCCCGGACGGCGTCAGCCGGTACACCTTCGCGTCCGGCCGGCCGTCGCGCGGATCGACCTCGTGGACGACCCAGCCGTCGCCCTCCAGGCGCCCCAACAGACGGTAGATCTGGCTGTGGTGGGACCGGGAGCGCAGGAACTGTCCCTCGGTCTCCATCCACCTGCCCAGGTCGAAGCCGCTGCGCGGGCGTCCGGCGAGCAGGGCGAGCAGGACGTATTCGAACTTGACCATGACCGACCTCGCTATGTGCACTTTCACCTATGTGACAAGTGTTGTAGGTCGGCAGACGTGCGGAGTCAAGGGTTCCGGCGCGGGTTTATCCCGCCTGCAAGGCGCCCTTCACCATCCGACGGATGGTTTCAACCGGATGGAGTGGCACGGCGGATGGGCGGCACCAGGTCGGCGACCGGGCCGGCCCGAGTGTGCACGGCCCCCCGGCGCGGGTCGGTCAGGTCCCGCAGGGTGGCCGCGAGGGCGGCCCGGTTCGCGGCGTCGGTGACTGGCGGCGTCCACGCCCGCCGACCCGGTGAACTTCCTGTGAATCAGGACGCGGTGGCAGCGGACAGGCCGGGTATCCGGGGCATCGGCCCTGCCCCGGTGCCCGGAACTCTCAGAAAGTTCCCAGGATCTCTCCGGGGGCGATCAGGGTGGGCTGACAGCGTCAGGGCCGTTCCGATGAGCCCCGACCTGACGTGGAGCCTTTGCTGTGGCCACAATCCTTTCCCGGCTGGGCCGGTTCTCCTTCCGGAGGCGCCGGCCGGTCGCGCTGCTGTGGGTGGTACTGCTCGTGGGGGCGGGGGTACTGGCGGGCAGAGCCCCCGCCGCGCCGCCGAACGACTTCTCCATGCCCGGCACCGAGGCACAGCAGGCGTACGACCTGCTGGAGGAGAGCTTCCCGGAGCTGAACGCCGACGGCGCGACGGCCCGGGTGGTCTTCCGGGCCGAGGACGGCAAGGTCACCGACCCCAGGACGAAGAAGGCCGTCCAGGAGACGGTACGGGGACTCGGCGCCGACCCGCAGGTCGTCCGGGTCACCGACCCCTACGCCACCCGATCGGTGAGCGCGGACGGCTCCACCGCCTACGCGCAGGTCTCCTACAAGGTGTCCGCCCCGGAACTGGCGGAGAGCTCGCGCACCGCACTCCAGGACACCGTCGAGCACGCGCGCTCGCCGGAGCTGACCGTCGAGGTCGGCGGCAACGCCGTCACCGCGATGGCCGGCGGGCACTCCTCCGAGGCCCTGGGCCTCGCCGTGGCCGCCGTCGTGCTCGCCCTCACCTTCGGCTCGCTGCTCGCCGCCGGCCTTCCGCTGCTCACCGCGATCCTCGGCGTCGGCATCGGCGGTCTCGCGATCAAGGTGCTCGCGGAGCCCCTCGGCCTCGGTTCGACCACCAGCAGCCTCGCCACCATGATCGGCCTCGCCGTCGGCATCGACTACGCCCTGTTCGTCGTCTCCCGCTACCGCACCGAACTCGCCCGGGGCAGGGAGCGCGAGGACGCGGCCGCCCACGCGGTGGGCACCGCCGGCTCGGCGGTCGTGTTCGCCGGCCTGACCGTCGTCATCGCCCTGGCCGGACTGTGGGTGGTCGGCATCCCGCTGCTGGCCCAGATGGGTCTCGCCGCGGCCGGCACCGTCGTCATCGCGGTCCTCATCGCCGTCACCCTGATCCCCGCCCTGCTCGGGATCTGCGGCCGCCGGATCGGTCCGGCCCGCGCACGGCGCCGCCGTGGCGAGGGCGACCGGCCGAAGCCCGGCCTCGGCGTGCGCTGGGCCCGGTTCACCGTCCGGCGGCCGGTCGCCGTCCTTCTCGGCGGGGTCGCGCTGCTCGGCGCGATCGCCGTGCCCGCCGCGTCGCTGGAGATGGGGCTGCCGGGTGACGAGAGCAAGCCCACCTCGACGACCCAGCGCCGGGCCTACGACCTCCTTGCCGAGGGCTTCGGGCCGGGCTTCAACGGCCCGCTGACCGTGGTGGTACGGAACGAGGACGGCGGCAGCGCCCGGACCGCCGCCCAGGACGTCGCCGAGGAGATCCGCGAGCGGAAGGACGTCGCCGCCGTCGGGCAGCCCCGGCTCAGCGCGTCCGGTGACACCGCCGTCCTCAACGTCGTCCCGGCGGCCGCACCGGCGAGCACCGGGACGGCCGACCTGGTCCACGCGCTGCGCGACCCGCGGCTCGTCGACGACCACGACGCCCGTGTTCTGGTCGGCGGATCGACGGCGATGAACGTCGACGTCTCCCAGAAGTTGTCCGACGCGCTGCTGCCCTACCTGGCACTCGTGGTCGGCCTGGCGTTCCTGCTGCTCATCGCTGTCTTCCGGTCCCTCCTCGTGCCCCTCAAGGCCGCCCTGGGCTTCCTGCTGTCCGTCCTCGCCGGCCTCGGCGCGGTGGTCGCCGTCTTCCAGTGGGGCTGGCTGGCCTCCCTCTTCGGGGTCGCCGAACCCGGGCCCGTGATGTCGATGATGCCGATCTTCATGGTGGGCGTCGTCTTCGGCCTCGCCATGGACTACGAGGTCTTCCTCGTCACCCGGATGCGCGAGGCGTACGTCCACGGGCAGTCGCCGAAGGACGCCGTGGTCAGCGGTTTCGAGCACAGCGGGCGAGTGGTGACCGCCGCCGCGCTGATCATGATCGCGGTGTTCGCCTCGTTCATGGGCAGCGACGAACAGATGCTCAAGACCATCGGCTTCGGCCTCGCCGCCGCCGTCCTCTTCGACGCGTTCGCCGTCCGCATGGCGCTCGTCCCCGCCGTCCTGGCCCTGCTCGGCCGTGCCGCCTGGCGCCTGCCCCGATGGCTCGACCGCCTCGTGCCCGACCTCGACGTCGAGGGCGAGCGGCTCGAACGGAGCCAGGGCGATCCCACGGCCGCCACTGCCGAGACGCCGCAGCACGGTCCCGACAGGGTCACCGAAACCGTCGGAACCGGCACCGGCGACTGAGCCCACGTCCCCGGCCGGGGCCCGGGGCTCCCGGTGAACAGAGGCCGCGGAGACCCGTCCCGCGCCGCTGAACCGGCGGCCCGGAGCCGTCCCGCTCCGGTGAACCGGGCTCCGACAGCCCCGGTCCCGCACCCCAGTTCACGGGGCGGCGTCCCCCTCCCGCCGCCCCGTGCTCCACCCCGTAACCCGTCCACAGGAGCCTGCCCCGTGTCCTCCGCCGCACCGCCGCCCGCCCGTCCCGCCGGCTCGCCCTGGCGCCACGCCCTCGAAGGATCCCTCGCGGCCGCGGCCGCCGTCCTCGCGATGACCGCCGCCGCGTGGGCGGCCCTGACCGTCCTCGGCGCCGACGCAGTCGCCCCGGTCACCCGCCTCGTACCCACCCTGGTGAGCATGGCCGTCGGCGGAGGCGTCACTGTCGAGTCGGCGCCCGCTCCCGAACCCGCCGACGACGGCGGGGCGGGCGGCGGCCTCGGCGGACTGTTCGGCGGCCTGGGCGGCGGGGGCGGCCTGAGCCTCGGCCTGACCGGTGAGGCGGCGGTGACGCCGCTGATGCTGACGTTCCTCGGAACGGCTGTCCTGGCGCTCGGCTTCTTCCGGCCCCTGCGCCGACGGCAGCGGCCGGCCCCGGCGCTGCTGTGGGCCCGGTGCGGCGGTGCGCTGGTGACCTCGGCCGCGGTTCTCCCGATACTGGCCGGCATGGCCCAGGGCACGGCCCGGCTGCCGGAGAGCGTGACGGACCGCTTCGGCAAGGGCGCCTCGTCCGGAGCGTTCAGCCGGTTCGGAGGCGGCGGGGGCGGAGGTCTCACCAAGGGTCTGTCGTCGGTGATGTTCGAGACCGACACCGCGGCGACCGTCTTCTTCGGTCTGCTGTGGGTCGGCGCCGTCCTCGCCCTCGGCTGTCTGGCCGCCCGCCGTACGACCCTGCCGCGGCCCCTCGCCCTCGGCCGTGCGCGCCTGAAGTGGAACGCGGTCGCCTCCGCCCTCACCGGCATCGCGGCCGTGCTGTGCTGTTCGGCCGTGGCCGTCGCTCTCCTGGCCGGGGCGGCGGCCCTGACCGGCCGCGAGCAGGCGGCCAAGGCGGCGGGCCTGCTGCTGCTTCTCGCGCCCAACGCCCTCGCCGTACTGGTCACCACCGGCCTCGGCGCCTCCTGGGAGGCGGGCATGCGGCGCCTCGAGACCGAAGGCGGCGGGATGCTCGGCATGCTCGGCGGCGCAGCCCGGGGCGGTGGCGCGGGCACGGACAAGTCCGTCGACGTCGGAGGCTGGTCGGGCGCGGGGCTGCCGCTGTGGCTGATCGCGATGGTCCTGATGTTCCTCCTTCTGCTGATCGCCGGGTACGTGGCTGCCGCCCGCACTCCGGCCCGTACCCCGCGTGAGGACTCCGAGGCCCTGCTCGACCGCCACGCGGACACCGCCCTGCGGACCGGCATCGCGGTGGGCGCTTCCGCCTTGCTGCTCCCCTTGCTCGCCCAGGGGTCGGTACGGATCGGCATCAGCCTCATGGGCAACGAGATGGGTGGCATGACGGCGGGCCTGAACGGCGACGCCGGACTGTCCGCACTGACCGGCTTTGTCCTCGCCGCCCTCGCCTCGTACGCTGGCAGCCGCCTGCACGGCCGGCGGGCCCGGCGGCGCCCCCGTCCTGTGCCGCAGCCGCCCGTCGGCACCGGCCGAGGACCGACCGGCCGCCGGCCGGTGTCCCGGGTCCCGTCGGACGCGGCCTCGTGAGCTCCCCGTGATCTCCTGAGAAGAACCAGTCAGCACAGGAACCGGTTAGCCCAGGAACCAGTCAGGACAGGAACCGGTCAGCACAGGAGCCTGTCAGCCCAGCCCCAGTGCCCAGTCCAAGAAGGCGGCGATCCCCACACCATGGCGGCACCGACACCCCCAGCCCGCTCGGCGGGTCGCCCCGACCGGCACCACCTGCTCGTCGTCGACGACGAACCCACGGTCCGGGAACTGCTGCGCACCGCGCTGCGCTACGCGGGCTTCGACGTCGACGCCGCTGCCACCGGCCGGGAGGCACTCGACCTGGCCGCCGCCCGCACCCCCGACCTCGTCCTGCTCGACGTCATGCTCCCGGACATGGACGGCTTCGAGGTGATCCGCCGACTGCGGGAGCGGCCCCGCTCCCCCCTGCCCGGACAGGGCGGCGACGTGCCCGTCCTCTTCGTCACCGCCCGAGACGACCGCCAGGACCGCCTGCACGGCCTGCGCCTCGGCGGCGACGACTACGTCACCAAACCCTTCGACCTCGAAGAACTCATCGCCCGCATCCAGGCCGTCCTGCGCCGCACCCGGGGAGAGCAGCCCGCCCGGCTCACTGTCGGGGATCTGGCACTGGAACCCGACAGCCACCACGTCACCCGCGCCGGACGGACCGTGCGCCTGTCCCCGACCGAGTTCCGCCTCCTGCACTTCCTCGTCGCCAACGCCGAACGGACCGTGACGAAGAGCCAGATCCTGGACCGTGTCTGGGAGTACGACTTCGGCGGCGACCCCAGCATCGTCGACACGTACATCAGCTACCTGCGCCGCAAGGTCGACCGGGTCGAGCCCAAGCTGATCCACACCGTCCGGGGCGTCGGCTATGTGATCCGCGAGCCCCGGCCGTGAAGCGCCCCGCCTCGTGGCGGACCGGGCGCCGGCGGCCCAGCAGGCTGTCCCTCCGCACCCGCCTGCTGTGCCTCTCCATCGCCCTTGTCGCGGTCGGCCTCCTCGGTACCGGCGTCATCGTCACCACGGCCCTGCGCGGTTACCTCCAGGACCGCGTCGACGACCGGCTCGTCCTCACCGGCCAGATCGCCGCCCGTCTCGCCCCGCCCGCCGGCACCGACACCCCGCCGAGCGTGCGGGCCCTGAGCGTCCTCGGCGACACCACCGTGACCTACCTCGACGACGACGGAGCGACCCGCAGGGCCTTCGACGCGAGCACCGCGCCCCCGGGCGGCGGACCGGAACTCCCGGCCCTCGACCGCACGGCCGTCCTCGCCCACCAGGGCCGTCCCTTCACCGTCCCCGCCAAGGACGGCGACCACGAGTGGCGCGTCATCGCCTTCGCCCAGCCCGCCCAGGTCTTCCCGCCCGAGCGCTCCGACACGCGGGGCAGCGTCGTCGTGGCGACCTCCCTCGACGAGGTCGAACGCACCGTCGTCAAGACCCGCAACCTCTCCCTGACGGTCGGCGCCGCCCTGCTCGCGCTCCTCACCGCCGCCGGCTGGTTCGCCGTCCGCTCCGGACTGCGTCCCCTGACCCGCATCGAGGAGACCGCGACCTCCATCACCGCCGGCGACTACTCCCATCGCGTCCCCGAACTGGCCGCCCCCCACACCGAGGTGGGCCACCTGACCGCCTGTCTCAACCAGATGCTCGACCGGATCGACACCGCCTTCCAGGCCCGCGCGGAAGCCGAGGCCCGCACCCGCCGCTTCTTCGCCGACGCCGGACACGAACTCCGCACGCCGCTCGTCGGCATCAAGGGCTACACCGACCTCTACCGGATGGGCGCCCTGCCGACCCGCGAGGACGTCGACCAGACCATGACCCGGATCGCCGCCGAGTCCGAACGCCTCACCCGGCTGGTGGAGGAGATGTTCCTCCTGGCCCGCCTCGACGAGGACGCCGAGCACGCGGCCCCCGGCCAGGAACCGGCCCTCGCTCTCGATCTCGCCCCCATGGACCTGCGTACCCTGGCCGCCGACGCCCTCCACGACGTACGCGCCCTGGACGCCACCCGCCCCGTCACCCTCACCGGCCCCGGCGGTGGAAAGCCCGTCACCGCTCCCGCCGTCGCCGACGAGGCCCGCCTCCGCCAGGTCGTCACCAACCTCATCGGCAACGCCGTCGCCCACACACCGCCCGGCACACCGATCCGCATCGGCGTCGGCACCGTCGACGACCGAGCCGTCCTCGAAGTCGCCGACGAGGGTCCGGGTCTCACCCCGGCCGAACGCGACCGTGTCTTCGACCGCTTCTACCGCACCGACGACTCCCGCGCCCGCACCACCGGCGGCTCCGGCCTCGGCCTCGCCATCGCCCATGCCCTCGTCACCGCCCACGACGGCCACCTCACCCTCACCACCGCCCCGGACGAGGGCTGCATCTTCCGCATCGAACTCCCGCTGCCCGGCCTGCCGCGCCACGGAAGCGGCGGCAGGCCATGGTGATCGAGACCTTGGCGACGGCCCCGGTGGGTCAGAGGCGTGCCAGTGCGCGGCGGGCGGCGTTGTAGCCGCACATGCCGTGCGCGCCGGCTCCGGGCGGAGTCGCGGCCGAGCACAGGTAGACGCCGGGGATGCCCGTGGCGTACGGGTCGAGCGCCACGCGCGGCCGGAAGACCAGCTGCAGGGGGTCGTTGGCGCCGGTCACGATGTCGCCGCCGACGTAGTTCTCGTTGTGTCGGCTCATGTCCCTGGTGCTGCGCACGTGCACGGCCCGGATGCGGTCGCGGAAGCCGGGGGCGTACCGCTCGATCTGCGCGGTGATCGCCCCGGTGGCGTCGCCGGTGAAGCCGGCGGGCACGTGGGCGTACGCGTAGAGCGGGTGCACATCGCCCGCCGAGCGGGTCTTGTCGGCCAGGTACTGCTGGCCGACGAGTACGAACGGCCGCTCGGGCATCCGGCCGGCCGCCACGTCCTTCTCGGCGGCGGCGATCTCCGCGACGCTGCCGCCCAGGTGCACGGTGCCGGCGGAGCGCGAGCCCTCGTGCGTCCAGGGCACGCCGCCCTCGACGGCGTAGTCGACCTTGAACGCGCCGGGCCCGTGCCGGTACCTGGTGTACGCCCGGCGCACCCCGGGCGGCAGCCGGTCGCCCGCGATCCGGGCGGCGGCGGACGGCGAGGTGTCCAGCATGACGAGGTCCGGGCCCTCCAGTTCGTCCAGCGAGGTCACCCGGCGGCCGGTCTCGAACCGCACTCCGTACTCGGTCGCGCGGCGGACGATCGCGTCCCGGATGCCGGCCGAACCGCCCTCGGCGACCGGCCAGCCGTAGGCGTGCGCGGCCGTGGTCAGCGCGACCCCGATGGCGGAGGAGAACAGCGTGTTCAGCGGCCGGAAGCTGTGCGCCGCCGTGCCGCTCCACAGGGCCTGGGCCTCGGGCGAGCCGAAGCGGCGGGCGAGCAGCGTGGCGGGCAGGCCGCCGTACGCGCCGAGCCGGGCCAGGTGGAACGGGTGGCGCGGGATGTGGAGAACCGGCTGGAGGAACTCCTGGCTGATCGTCCCGAACCGCTCGGTGAGGGGGCCGAAGACGGCCTTCCAGCCGGAGCCGCCCGCCCCGAGCCCGGCCGCCGTCCCGGTGACGGAGCGGACGGCCACCGCGCCGCGTCCGCCGTCGAGGGGGTGGGAGAACTCGGTGGGTGCCCAGCGCCAGGTCAGGCCGGCCCCGGCCAGGTCGAACCGCTGGGCGAAGGCCGAGCCGGGACCCAGGGGGTGCATGCCGGAGCATTCGTCGTGGATGAGGCCGGGCAGGGTCAGTTCGCTGGAGCGGGTGCCGCCGCCGAGGACGTCCGAGGCCTCGATGACCCGGACGTGGACGCCTTCGGCGGCGAGGGTGAGGGCGGCGGCGAGCCCGTTGGGCCCGCTGCCGACCACGACTGCCGTCGTCATGCGACGGCCTCCTTCCCGTTCGCGGCCCGGTGGGCCGGGTGGTGCTCGGGGTGACGCCAGGTGACCTGGAGCGGGATGGGCCCGTTCGGCAGCCAGGGCTGCTGGTCGACGAGGTCGCGCACCTCCCAGCGGCCTCTTTCGACGATGCCCAGGGCGGCGTCCATCACGAAGTACTCCTGCCAGGGCCGGTGGATCGGCTGGGACTCCACCCAGAAGACCACAAGATCGCCCGGCGCGAAGTGCACCCGCCGCTGGACCGCCTCGATCAGCTGGTCGTCGTGGAGGTGCCCGTCACCGAAGTTCCAGCCGAGGATCAGATTGGCGCCCATCTCGCCCTCGCGCACGGTGTACGTGTCGAGAGCGTCCCCGAGGTAGGTCTGCGCCACCGACAGCAGGCCCTTGCCCTGGGTGTGCATCGAGCGCCAGGCGATGAACATGGTCATGGCCATCTCGGCCTGCTCGGCGGTGTAGCCGAGGGCCTGCAGCTGCTTGCTGTGGGGCCCGACGGGGACGGGTAGTTCGCCGAGGCGCTCCTCGGCCCCCGGCGCCAGCGCCCAGACCGCCGACGCCCAGTTGCCCGCGTACTGCCTCATCGACGGCAGGAAGGACACCAGGTCGGGGCGGAGGTTGCCGAGGACGGGGAAGAAGAGCAGGGCGCCCGCGATCACCGGCAGCATCCACGGCTCGCTGAAGTCGAGCACGCCGTAACCGTCCTGGTTGGGGTGGCCGGCGAACAGGAAGATCCCGATGTAGGCGAAGAGGACGTTCCACTCCAGCGGCACCGCCAGCGGGAACGTGGACGTGATGAACAGGTGGAAGGCCACCATGCCGGCGACGGCGATGAGGGTGACCGTCCGATGGGTGCTGAACAGCAGCACGAGCGGGACGACGAACTCGGCGAGGGTGCCCATGACATGGGCCATGAAGTGGGCCAGACGCGAAGGGCGCAGATCCTCGGGAGCGTTGCGGTAGTGCTTGAGCCGGACCGACTTCGGCATGAACGGGGCGTTCGACACCATCGGGGGAACGACGAAGGAGAAGTGGCGGGTGAACTTCGAGACGGCGGCGCCCACCCACACGATGACGATGATCAGCTTCGCCGCGATGATCATGTCGGTGAAGTCGAGCAGGGAGCAGGCGAGCATCACCGGCACGTACTGCTCGCCCCGCGCCGCCAGGAAGACCAGCTTGTCCCGCAGGCCGAGGAGGACGAGGAGAGCGGCCGGGACGGCGAACAGCACCGGGTCGACCAGGCCGCCGGTCACCTCCGGGCGGGCCGCGGACAGCGATGCCGTGTCCACGCCGGGGAGCGCGAGTGCCACGGCCAGGCTGAGCAGGATCGCGGCGTACAGCAGGGTGTCGACGATCCCGCGCCGGTCACCCCGGGTGAACGGGACGACGCGCGGCCACGGTGGCAGCCGGATCGTGCCGGGCCGCAGCCAGTAGCGCGCCCCGCCGTACATGGGCTTGAAGTGGCCGGTCAGCGGGCCCCAGGCGCCGCCGAGTCCGATCACCTCCAGGAGGGCCACCCACAGCACCAGCTTCTGGTAGACGACCGGCTCGTCCCACCAGCGCCCCACGTCGAGCAGGCCGCCGACGTCGGAGGTGGTGGTCACGATCAGCAGGCCGCCGATGGCGGAGAGGCCGACCAGCTTGAGGACGTAGAGCAGGTGCAGGGCCCAGGGGCTGCCGAAGCCGTGGCCTGCCCAGAACGTCGTCAGGACCTTGATCCGTTCCAGGAACGGGCGCCGCAGGAACTCCTCGGGGTCCACGGCGGGGAAGACGGGCGTCTTGAAAGGCATGAGTCACGCTCCCGTGGTGACGGTCCGGTGCCGGCGGCGCAGCGCGGGCTTGTCGATCTTGCCGACGGGGTTCTTGGGGACGGCCTCCAGGACGCGCACGCCGACCGGCACCTTGTAACGGGCGAGCTTCGCGGCGCAGGCCTCGAGCAGCGCCTCGGGGGTGACGGCGGCGCCGGGGAGGAGGGCCACGTAGGCGACGGGGACCTCACCGAACCGCTCGTCGCTCTGCCCGATGACGGCGGCCTCGTACACGCCGTCCACCGCGAGCAGGACCGCCTCGATCTCCTTGGGGTAGATGTTCTCGCCGCCGCGGATGATGAGGTCCTTGATGCGGTCGACGATGCGCAGGTAGCCGTCGTCGTCGATGACGCCGACGTCGCCGGTGTGCAGCCGGCCGCCGCGCAGGGCCGCGGCGGTCTCCTCCGGACGGTTCAGATATCCGCGCATCACGTTCGGTCCTTCGACGACCACCTCGCCGCGTTCACCGCGCGGCAGGATCGTGCCGTCGGAGTCCACGACCTCCACCCGAACGCCGGGGAAGGCGGGGCCGACCGTGCCGGCCCTGCGCTCGTCCCACCACAGGTTGGTGGTCGCGGCACACGTGCACTCCGTCAGCCCGTAGCCCTCGGCCAGCGCGAACCCGAAGCGCTTCTCGACCGCGTCCAACAGCTCCTTGGAGGCCGGCGCGGCACCGCAGACGGCGAAGCGCACCGAGGAGAAGTCGGCGTCGCGCGGCTGGGCGAGCAGCATCGCGTAGACGGTGGGCACGCCCGAGAAGTACGTGGGGCGGTGGCGCTCGACGGCGTCGAGGAAGGCGTCGACGGTGAACCGGCCCATCACCGTGAGCCGGGCGCCGCAGCGCAAGGGCGACAGGAAGCTCGCGCAGATCGCGTTGACGTGGAAGAGCGGCAGGAACAGCAGGCAGTGGTCGTCGGCGGTGGTCCGCATGGCGTCCACCATCATCGCCGTCATGGCGTCGAGGTTGGCGTGGTCGAGCATCACGCCCTTGGGCCGGCCCGTCGACCCGCTCGTGTAGACCAGCAGCGCCAGCTCGTCCGGTGACGTCCGTGCCGGGGGCAGCGGTGTGCCCGTGGGAGTGCGCCGCAGCTCGTCGGCGGTGAGGGAGGGCCTGTCGCCGTCGGGGGCGTCGGGACCGAGGTTCACGACCAGGGCGGTGTCGGCGTCCGTGATCTGGTAGGCGGCCTCATCGGCGGTGAAGGCCGGGTTGATCGGGGTGGCGGCCGCGCCGAGCCGCCAGGCGGCGGCCATCGCGACCAGCAGCTCGACGCGGTTGGGGAGCATCACCGCCACGACCGACCCGGGGCCGATGCCGCGTTCGGCGAACTGCTCGGCCGCCGCCTCGACCCAGGCGGCGAACTCCGCGTACGTGAGCTCGTGCCGGTCGTCGCGGACACATGGGCGGTCGGCATGGGCCGGGTCCGCGTACCAGGGCAGATACGCCAGGGACGTCATGGGAGGCTCCTGTCCTTCGAGGGGCTGATGGGTCGAAGGTAGGAAGCCTTGTGACCGGCGACACTGGCCCGGGGGGACAAGGAATCGGGCCGATCTGGTGCCGGCGGAACGATTCGCGGGGCGGCTCCTGCGGTGATGATGGGCGAGCGGTTCCCCCGTGCCGCGGGACGGGCCCCGGCCGAGCGCATGGCTGAGTCGAGAGCCAGTCGCTCTTCGCAGCCGCCACCGGCGCCGGCCGGGGGCCGGCGGGGCACGGTGGCCACTGCGGCGGCACCCGCCAGGGCCGGCCGGGCACGGTGTCCACGGCGCCGGTACCCGCCGGGGCCGGCGGGCGGGCGGCCACGGCGCCGGCGCAGATCCCCGGGTTCTCGACGGCCGCCGCGACCGGCGTACCCCTGGCCGTGTCGGCGCTCCTCATGAAGGACTCCCGCCGTGACCGCCGCCACCACAAGGTGGGCGTCCGCGGAAGGGAACGGCCGGGCCGTCGACACGTCACTCATGACCGCGCTGCTGAAGGCCGGGGCGTAAGCTCTCCCGCCTCCGGTGATCGTCTCCCCGCAGGCCACCGGAGGCGGGAGACGTGGAGACGTGGAGACGTACTACGCAGCCGCCGCGAACTCAGGACAGCAGCCATGGAGGTGCCACGATGACAGGGCCACACGACGTCGAGGTGCCGGCCGACGTCGGCGTGATCGGCACCGCCATCGACGCACAGCTGTCGGAGCTCACCGCGGCCTTGGTCGCGGCCATCAAGGAAGAGATCCCGGAGCTGCCGGACGACCGCATGACGGCGGTTCTCCTCTCGCGCAGCGTGGAGAGCAACCTGCGTGCGGTAGTACCCCTCTACCACGGCGACCTGGATCTCACCGGGCTCGCGGCCCCCGCGGAGGCACGGGAGTACGCGCGTCGGCTCGCCCAGCGCGGCGTCGCGGTCACCGCGCTGGTACGGGCCTACCGGCTCGGCCAGTACCTGCACTTCCGCTGGTGCGTCGAGGAACTCACCCGGCAGTACCCTTCCCCGGCCCGCGCACTGGCCGGCGTCCGCTCGCTGCTCGGGCTGCACTACGTCTACATCGACACGGTCTCCGAGCAGGTCATCGACGAGTACCAGGCGGAGCGCGAGCGCTGGCTCTCCCACCGCGGCACCGTCCGCGCCGAGATCCTCCAACGCATCCTCGCCGGCGAGACCGTCGAGGAGGCCACCGTCGAGACCGCCCTGGGCATCCGGCTGCGCCGGCAGCACCTGGGCGCCGTGCTGTGGACCGCGAGCGGACACGACGACCCCGGCGACCTGCCCCAGCTGGAGACCGCCGCCGGTCGGCTGGCGCAGGCCTTCGGCACTGCCGGCACTCCGGTCTTCTGGCCGAAGGACCGTGCCACGGCCTGGGTCTGGTTCCCGCTCGGCCCGGCGACCAGGGCCGACGCCGATACCGAGGTCGATCTGGATGCCGCCGCCGCGGCCCTCGAACGGACGACACCGCGCGTCCACGCCGCCTTCGGTGTCCCGGCCACCGGACTGGCCGGCTTCCGGCACACCCACGAGGACGCCCTCCAGGCCTTCCGCGTGGCCACGATCGGCAGCGGCGAACCGGCCGCCGTCGTCGGCTACACCGACGCGGCCGTCCGCGCGGCGGCGATGCTCGCCGCCGACCTGCCCCGCACCCGCCGCCTGGTCACCGACGCGCTGGGCGACCTGGCCGCACGGACCGAGAGCGCGGCCCGGCTGCGCGAGACGTTGCTCGCCCTGCTGCAGGAACGCGGCAGCCTCGCCGCCGCGGCCGACCGCTTGCACATCCACAAGAACACCGTGAAGTACCGCGTCGCCCGGGCCGTCGAACAGCGAGGCCGCCCTCTGGAAGACGACCGGCTCGAACTCGAACTCGCCCTGGTCGCGGCGTACTGGCTCGGTGACGCCGCCCTGCCCCAGGGCTGAGCCCCCTGCTCCGCGACGGCCGGGGGTGACGGCCGGTGACGGTCGACGGCCCGTCAGTCGCCGCCCAGGATCTCGTCGTTCGGATCGAAGGTGTGGTCGTCGACCGGCAGGTTGTCGAGGATGTCGGAGCGGATCGCGCCGGTGAGCACGGACAGGATGAACCGGGTGCCGGGCACCGGGTGGTACTCCCACTCCGGTCCACGGCCCGCGTTCGCCAGGACGGTCCAGTCCTCGGGGCGCACGTCCTCACCGGTGAGCCAGTAGAGACAGGCGCCGGTCCCCTCGATGTACGCGAAGGGGAGCAGCCCCGCTCCCTCGGCCTCCAGCTGCTCGGGACGGGGCTCGGGACCGAGCTCCCACAGCCGGGCCAGCACCTCGGCGCGCTCCTCCTTCATGGCCAGGAGGTCGTAGGCGGAGTCGGCGCAGTCGGGTTCCAGGATCCAGATCGTCTCGTCGAAGACACCCCCGCCGTAGGTGTCGACGAGGTCTTTGAAGTCCTCCGGCAGGGCCCGGTTCAGGCGGGCCTCGACCTCGGGCCAGTCCTGCGGGTGACGCTCCGCAGGCGGCGGGACGACGTGGGTGAGTCGTTCCACGTCAGGGTGCATCGGGGAGTCTCCGGGAGAGGGCTCAAGGCTGGGGGATGCCCAGGATAGTGATGCGGTCGGTCGGTCGGCGACGCGCCGTCGTAGGGAGTGAACGGGATCCCCTTCAAGTGGCTCACTCCGGCGGGTGGGTGCGGAGCCACTCGGACCAGGTGGTGGTGCCCCGCTCGCCCTCGGGGCACGTGAGGTCGCGGGCCGCACGCTCGACCGCGGACGGTACCGGGAGACGCAGCAGCCGTCGCTTCCTGCCGCGAATCCGCTGCCACGACGCGAGGACGTCGCCGAGCGTGAGCACCTCCGGCCCTCCGAAGTCCACGCACCGCCCGCCCGGGCCTTCGGTGACGCGTTCGGCGAGGTGGTCCGCGAAGTCGCGCGAGTCCGCCGGCTGGGTCTGCAGATCGGTGGGCAACGCCACGACGGGCAGCCGGGCCGCCTTGCCCAGCATCCGGTCGGTCAGCCAGTGGAACTGGGTGGCCCGCAGGATCGACCACGGCACCGGTCCGGTGCGTACCAGCTCCTCGGCGGTGTACTTGACACGCATGTACGGGATGCGGGCCCGGTCGACGCCGACGATGGACACATAGGCGAAGTGGGCCACCCCGGCCCGCGCGGCCGCGTCGAGCAGGCGGCGGGTGCCGTAGACGTCGACCTCCGGGGGGCTGCGCCAGAAGTCGACCGGCAGGAGGAATCCGCGCCGGGCGGCCGGGGAGAGTGTTGCCGCGTGCACGACGACGTGCGCCCCGGACACCGCCGCCGCGATCCCCTCGCCGGTGGCGAGGTCTCCCCGGAACCACTCCACATCGGGATCCGATCCCGGTGAACGGGCGAGCACGCGCACGCGGTGCGACGGCTTCAGCCTGGCGACCACGTCCCGCCCCAGGTGCCCGGTGCCGCCCGTGACGAGAACGGTGTCCATCGGCAGCGCACCTCCGGATCGAGCGAGCAGTCCTCCGCTCCACTGTCTCACCGGTCCGGCCCACCGGCATGACGGCGCCCGGACGCGGTGCCATAGGTCCGGGAGTACCGCACCCCTTTTACCGGGGGGAGAAGCAGGTCAGGACGTCATCGAGGCCGCGTCGCCGCACGACGGACAGGCGACCGACCACGCCCCGCACGCCGCCCCGGAGGACGCGGACGGGGCCGTTGCCGCCGCGTCGAGCGCACCAGCCGCGAGAAGGGCTCGCCCGTCTCCTGGAGCCTGACCAACCAGGTCATGGTGCGCGATCGGCCACGTCGCGACCGCCGCGCAGACCGCAGCCGCGTTCCCTGCTAGGAGCACCGCCAGGGCATGCGCCCGCCGAAACCAGCGGGTCCCCGCGCCGTCGTCCGGCACGGGGAGCGATCGGCGGGGATCAGCCAGCGACCCAGGCGAGCGCCTCGTCTCGGGCGGCGAGGGGGAAGGTCTTCGTCTCGCCCGGCGTCATCCAGCCGAAGAGGGAGGTGAGGTGAGTCATCCACTCCAGGTCGGTGACCAGCGCGATGCGCTTCCAGGCACGCAGGTGCTCGACGCCGAGCTTGAGGTCCTGCCAGAGGGCCCCGCCGGACATGCCGTCGAAGTCCTTCACGACCAGCAGGAACCGGACGTCGCCGGCCTGCGCGGCTTCGGTGACCGCGGGCAGGACGGTGTCCCGGTAGTCCTCGGCGGAGATCTTTCCGGAGACCTCGAATCCGATGACGCCGGTGGGCATGTCCTCAAGCTTCTCGATCACAGTGCGCTCCTCTTGTCGTGTTCCGTCACGGGGTGACGACGGGGAAAACGGTTCGGGCTCGTCCAGGAGGCGTGTCGGGACGCCGGTGTCGCCCTCGTGCGCGATACCGGCCAGTGAGCAGACGTGTAGTGGTTACGCCGGTCGTGTCGGGCAACAGGCCAGACTTCGCACATGAGACTAGGTGAGGGGCGGACGACCTGCGACTCGCAACACCGACGTCTTCTGTCCGGGCGGCCGTCCACCGACAACACTTCCGGCGTCGCCGGTACGACCCCGCCGTCGCCGAGGCGTCGAGTCAGTCCGGAGCGTTCCAGGAGTCGTACGAGCGAGGGCTGTACGTCGCGCAGGATCAGCCGGCCACCCAGCGCGTAACGGGTCCCGGCCGAGACGGCGACGCCCGTGCGGGACAGGGATCCGCCGGACGGCAGAGGCTGGAACAGGTCGCCGAGGAGGTTGGCGTACCCGCTGGGAGCGGAGGTCGCCGTCGACCTCTGACCGTGAGTCGTCCGGGTTCGGCATCGGGGGCGCGATCGCGGCGGCCTGGGCGAGGGCAACGAGCGGCGTGGAGAACGCGCCGCCGATGAGCTGCGGTAGCGCACGGTGTTGGCGTGGCAGTACAGGGCGCGCCCGACCTCGGTGGCGGAGCCGTTCGCGTGGCCCCCACCGTGCGGCGCTCGAAGAAGTCGCCAGCCGTAGCGACGCGACCGTCATCGCCGCCGGTCTCGATGACCTGCGGGCCGTCCGGCGACGGGACGGAATCGGCGGTGCGGTCATCGGACGAGCGCTGTTTACAGGAGCCTTCACCCGGGGGAGGCCCCCTCGACTGCGCCGCCACCTGACCCTGCCGTCGTACGACACCCGGCGTCCGTCCGGCCTACCGAGGTCTCGTGGTGTGCGGCCTGCTCAGGGACGGGATTCGTAGAGCACCGCATGGAAGCGGCCCTCGTCTTCCCTTCCCGTCGGGTCGATGCCCTGCCGGCGCAGGGTCTCGATCGCGTACTGCTGCTCGCGGTCGTCGGTGAACAGCCGCTGTGGCCAGGTCCGCATGGGATCGCTCCTCGTGTGCAGCCCGTGTGTGGTCAGGACCTCGGCGATCGGCGCGTAGGAGACCGTCCGCAGGACGAACGCGCTCACCCACAGAGGACGGCGCACACCCGCCAGGATCGCGGTGAACGTCCGGTCGGTGACGTAGCTTCCGCCGCCGCTGATGGTGACGAGTCCGACCTGGGCCAGTGCGTGGTTCAGCCCCGGCCCTGGCTTCGACTGTTCGAGGTCGTCGGTGAACCCTGCGTCGAGGAGGCCCACCCGGTGCGCGTAGGCGACCGCACGAGGCGCTACGTCGAGGCCGTACACGGGGTACGCGTCGGTCCGGCGTCGCGCGGCGTAGAACTGCCGGTCCCAGTCGGCGAGCTCGTCCGTCGACATCGCCCGTGCGCGTGGGCTGGTGTATCGCGTGGAGAGCTCGGCCAGTGTCACGTCGTGGTTCAGCAGGGCCGCGGTGATTCCGTACGAGCAGCACACGTCCAGTACCGTCGGCCTTTCGGCGCCGCCGTCCGCCAAGGCCTCGCGCTCGGCGGCCGTACGCCGGAACACGGCCTGGGCGTGGTGCGGGATCTCGTACTCCAGCGGAGCCAGCCGAGTGAAGTACGCCCGGGGATCGGGGCGATCGTAGATGTCGTCGAACCGCGTCTTGCCCACGGCTTCGGGGGCGTCACCACGCTCTTCGGAGTCGGCCACGAAAAGTACCCCTTCTGCCATCTGCGTCCGAGACCGCCGTGGTGCATGACCGCCGAACGGAGTCGGCGTACACCCTGAGATCATGGTGGGTGGACACCCGTGTTCCGTCCAGACCGCACCTGCCCTCACCAGCCACATGGCGGAGGGCTTCGCCCTGGCATCACATCCGGCAAGGGCAAGGGCAAGGGCAAGGGCAAGGGCACGCGGCGCGGTATCCGCTCCGGGCCGGCCCCGCCGGGGTGTGGCACGGGGTACTTTCCCTTGGATCACCGCCTGAGGTAATTGCTCAATGAGCTACTTCATGTACGACGTCATGGGCGGGACGGTCGACGAGCCTGATCCGGAGAGGATGGGGCGAGTGGTCGACGGTCTGGCGCAGGCCGATGACGAGCACCCCGACGTCTCGCTCACCCATGAGAGCGGGTGGTGCCTCAGCGCTTTCGGCGGCGGTCTGCTGGTCTGGGAGAACCCTGACGAGGATGCAGTAGCCCCGGGGGAGATGCGCGATGTCGCCCGGGAGGAGATTCTCCGGCTCTTCGGACTGCTGGCGGCGGGTGACATCGCATCGGTTGAGGCGCTCTCCTGGGAGAGGTGACCGGCCTTGTCGTCCCGGTCGTGCCGGTGGACAAGAAGCCGGGCAGCCCGCGGACCTGGACCTGCCGGCAGTTGATCGACGGCGTACAGTGGCGGACTCGGACCGGGGAGCCCGGCCAGCGTGGTCCGCAACGACCCCAGTTAGGGCTTGTCCGGGCGGCCGTCCGCCACGTGAGCCTTTGCGTAGGTGGGCGGCCCGGCTGTCGGCCTTCTTCGGGATGGTGTGCCGGATACCGCGTCTGCGCAGGTAGTCGCGGCACGGCCCGTTGCTGTAGGCCTTGTCGGCGGCCAGGCACTCGGGCTTCTTCCGGGGCCGGCCAGGTCCGGGCCGGGGAATCCGGATCTTCTCCAGCACCGGGATGAAGTGGGTGCAGTCCGCCCGCTGTCCCGGCGTGACGATCAGGGACAGCGGGCGGCAGCGGCCGTCCGCACTCAGTGGTTCTTGCTGGGGAACCCGCCCCGCGAGCGGCCCAGGCCCTCACCTCCCGCACCACCTCCACCAGGCGGGTGACGAGGCTTGGCCACGGCGTCTCGCCCTGGTGTTCTCCCGGCCCGGCCCCCTTCGGCGCGAGAGGTGGCGGATCGTTGCGGGCTCCGGCCTCGTGCTGGTGGGCCCGCACGATCGTGGAGTCCACCGAGACGTCCCAGTCGACGTCGCCGGCCGTGTCCGCCGCAGCCTGGACCTGCTGGAGCAGCCGCTCCCAGGTTCCGTCGGCCGACCACAGTCGGTCGCGCTCGTAGAGCGTCTTCCACGGCCCGAACCGCTCGGGCAGGTCGCACCATTGAACGCCGGTCCGCACCGCCCGGAGCAACGCCCGAACCCGGAGACAACTCACATGCCCGAGCCGGACAGAACCCGGAAGTGCGCTTGACTGCATGGATGAACATCAACTCGACGGAAGCGAGTCCGTCAGCAACCGTGCAGGTCAGGCGCTTCCTCAAAGGTGATTCGGTGGAGCACCTGACGCACCTGCTCCACCGCGCCTACGCAGACCACGCTGCCGCTGGACGGGTCTTCTTCGCCTCCTACCAAACTCCGCAGGACACACAACACCGGCTGAGCAAAGGCGAGTGCTGGGTCGCGACGAACGGGAACACACTGCTCGGCACCGTCACAGTGTCAGCTCCTCACACCACTCCGGCTGGATACCCAGCGCCCGCCGGCGCTGGCTCGTTCTGGCAATTGGCGGTCGACCCGCCGCAACGAGGCACTGGACTCGGACACCGATTGCTCGCGCTGGCAGAGTCACGCATCGCTGCTCTCGGATCGACGCAGGTCGTCATCGATACCTCCTCACAAGCAACAGAGCTCGTCGACTGGTACTGCCGACATGGCTACACGCCGATAGGCACTTGGCAGTGGGACGTCACCAACTACGACAGCACGGTCCTCATGAAGAACCTGCCGACGGCGACTCTTTGTGATCGGCCGGACACGCCTTAGCCGAAGAAGCGTTTGAAGCCCTTCGGAGGCTCGGGACGGTGCTTGCCCTCGGCCTCCTCCTGCGAGGCGATCAGCTCGCCCACGCTCACCCGGGGGACGTGGCTGTCGGCGAGAGCGCGCGCCGCCGTCTCGGGCGCCGCCCGGCTGCCCCCGACCCCGCAAGCGTAGGAATCTGCGGAGAAGGTACCGATCACCGCTGTCGACGCATGGCCGTGACCCGCGCTTTCGCACCACAGGCCCTAGTCGGACGTCGTCAGCCGGCACAGACCGGAGGGGGGTACGTCGAGTCTGTGGACTCCGCCGGTGAGTCGTAGCGTGGTGGGCGGCAGGGGATGGCCGTCGGCGCCGAAGGAATGGACGCGGACGGCGGCCGGCTCGGCCGGCTCGGGGACTTCGACGAGGAGCCGGGACAGGGGGGTCGCGTTGACCAGAGTGAGCGCGCGCCACGGCTCCCGCGGCAGGCTGAGGACCCTGTCGGCGTAGGCGGTGATCACCGTCTCGGCGGGGGAGTGGGCGGTGACGTGGGGATAGAGCTCGTCCGGCCGCCCCGTCTCGTACATGCCGCCGGTGAGTGCGGGCCGTAGCCGGCGCCAGTGCGCGAGCCAGAAGGCGAGGGTGTCCCGGTGGGCCGGGGAGAGACGGGAGAGACGGGTGGAGATCTGGGGGACGGCGTGCAGTGCGCCGTGGAGGTGCCGGGCCACGGTCTCGGGCGTCGCCTCGGGTGCCCACATCAGCATGTCGGAGTGCACGACGCCGCCCGGCGCGAGGAGAGCGGCGTCCAGGATCCGTACCCGGTTGGCGACCGCGTCGGCCGGACAGTCCGACGCGCGCAGGGCGTTGCCGAACGTGGTCATGGCCGGTCCCGTGTACGGCTGGCGCAGTTCGAGCACCAGGTCGTTCCCGCGCAAGGACCGCAGGCCGTCGCGCAGTTCGGTCAGCAGCTCGGCCACGGCGTCCCCGACATCGGCGATGTAGCCCGCCTCCCCGGCTCCGGACGGCGGAGCGTCCGCGTACGCCATGGCCTCGTCCAGGAAGTCGAGCTTGAGCCCGTCGAGCCGGTTCTCGTCGACGAGGCGGCGGCAGAGGGCGACGACGTGGTCGCGTACGGCGCGGTGGCGCGGGTCGAGGACGTGGCAGGACAGATGCGGAACGTACAGGGGCGCATGTCCGGCCCATGCCCTGTAGGCCTCCGAGTGGCCCCCGAGCAGCAGGGGCGCGACCCACAGGACATGGCGCAGTCCGAGGGCCCGGACCTTCCCGACGTGGCCGGGGAGGTCGGGGAACTTCGCGGGATCGGGCAGCCAGTCGCCGCAGCCCGCGTACCCGCGCCCGGTGCCGTGCAGTTGCCAGCCGTCGTCGAGGAAGAGCTGTCCGCAGCCGAGATCCGCCGCGATCGCGGCCTCGGCCTCGACGTCGGCCGCGTTGACGTCCTGGGTGAAGGCGTACCAGGTCGAGTACACCGGGGTGCGGGCGAAGTCCGGTACCGGCAACGGGGTGACGGCCGGGAGTCCGGCCAGCCAGTCGCGCAGCTCCCGCAGCGCCGCGGCGACGGTGAGGCCGGGGGCGGCGAGGCGCAGGAGACAGTTCTCGCCGGCCGTGAGCGGGAAGCGCAGCCACACGCCGAAGCGCTTGCGCTCCTCCGACACCCCGAAGCGGATCAGGCTCTGCCGGACCAGACGGTCGGTGGCGAAGGCCAGCATGCTGCGCCCCGTAGCGTCGTACAGGCATCCGACCGGCGCGGAGCGGACGAGCGACAGGGGGCGCCAGGCGGACCAGTCCGCGGGCAGTGTCCGCTCCCACCCCGCGTCGGGGTGCCAGAAGCCGACGGCGTCGCCGAGCGGGACGTCGAGACGGACGGTCACCTCGCCCGTCGCGTTCGCCGTGACGCGCACGAGCGCCGGCTGCCCCGGGACGGTGTCCGTGACGGCGGCGAGGGTGCCACCGGTGGCATGGACGCCGAGTGCCGCGCCGTCGACGCGCAGGGCGGCGGGATCCTGCCACCACTGGTCATCGGCGAAGGGCGAGGCGGCCATGGAGTCCGTCGGGGAGGACGGAGGGAGATCGGTGTGCACGGAAGTCCTTCGGCCGGATCAGGCGGTGAGCGCGGCGGACGTGCTGAATGGGGTGCCGTCCAGCGTCCAGTGGAGGTCGGGGGTGATGCCGAGGGACGTGTAGACCTGGGCGGCGACATCGGCGTGGTGGAGGGCCGACGGAGCCCTTCCCGCGGTCACGTCCGGACCGCACGCGGCGATCCACGCGGTGCGCTCCAGCGGGCTGCGTCCCCCGTGGCCGCCTTCGTCGCGGTGGCCGTGGTCCGTGACCACGATGATCGTCCACCGCTCGTGCTCCGGACGGCGTCGCACCGCTGCCAGGAGCCGGCCCAGGCGCCGGTCCGCGGACTCGATCGAGGCACGGTATTCCGGGCCGCAGCCGAGGAAGTGAGCGGTCTCGTCGACGGCGCCCAGATAGACGAAGCCGGCGTGGAGGTCCTCGTCCAGGCTCAGGAGGTGTTCCGCGTCGACGGTCACCCGGTCGTCGACCTCCTCCCATGCCTCGGGGGTGTCCTCGCGGGGAGCGATGTAGCGGAGCCTGGTGGGGGCGACGAAGAGGGGGCCGCCCTGCTGGGCGAGGAAGAGCGGTGCCCAGCCGCCGACGGCGAAGGTCCGCCGTCCGCACTCGGCGGCGAGGCGGGTCGTGAAGTCGGGGAAGACGTCGAGCCGGTTGCCGTCGAAGCGGTTGGCCCACACCCCGTGCTTGGCGACGCCGACGCCGGTGACGATCGTGGTCCAGCACGGTCCGGACATCGTCGGGGTCTCGGCGTCCACCTCGACGGGGGCCAGGAAGCCCGCGCGGGCGACCCCGTCGAGGTGGGGGGTGTCGAGTTCGGGGAGGAGGTCGAGGCGTACGCCGTCGATGCCGACCACCAGTACGCGGGCGTTGTCCTGGGCGGTGTTCATGAGTGGTCCAGAGGTGTCGTGGGTGGGCGGGGAGCGCGTGCGCGGCGGCGGGGCCTCGGCCCGTACGCTCAGGACGGGACGCGGCGCAGCCGGATGAGGGCGCTGGCGTGGTCTCCCGCGGGAAGGTCCGGGTCGATGCCCCGGTGGACGAGGACGGCCCCGCTGTACTCACGCTTCCGGTCCGGGTCCAGGTAACGGGCCCCGGGGTCGAGGCTGGGCAGCCGTACCGGGGCGGGGGCGTGGCCGAAGCGGGTCGCGGGGCGCCAGACGAGGAGCACGTGCTCGCTGTCGTCCGGTGCCGCGTAGTGGACGGCGGTCACGGGACCGCCGTCCGGGGTGACCCGGTGCTGGTGTCCCCGCTGTACGAGCGGGCGGATCTGCTGGTACGCGGCCACGAGCTCGGCGGCTTCCGCGAGCTCCTCCTCGGACCAGGACGTCAGGTCTCCGCCGAGCCCCAGCGCACCGGCCATGGCGACGTGAAAGCGGAAACGCAGGGGAGTGTGCCGGCCGGTGGCGGTGTTTGGGCTGTCGGTGACCCAGGCGGCCATGGCCTGGGCGGGGAAGAGCTGGGAGAAGCCGTGCTGGATGCCGATCCGGTCGACCGGGTCGGTGTTGTCCGAGGTCCAGGCCTGATCGGTGCGGGCGAGCATGCCGAGGTCGACGCGTCCGCCGCCGCCCGCGCAGGCCTCGATACGCAGACCGGGGTGGTCGGCGCGGAGCCGGTCCATGACGCGGTGGACGGCCCGCGTGTGGTCGATCCAGAGGCGGTCGGGGTCGGGGTGGCCGTCCCAACCCGCCTCGGTGAAGGCCCGGTTGGCGTCCCACTTGAGCCAGTCGACGCCGTTCTCGCGGACCAGGCGGTCGAGGGTCCGCCGGGCCCAGGCCTCGACCTCATGCCGGGCGAAGTTCAGCACGAGCTGGTTGCGGAGTTCGGTCGCGTCGAGGTGGGGGGAGTGGACGACCCAGTCCGGGTGGGCGCGGTACAACTCGCTGTCGGGGTTGACCATCTCCGGCTCGACCCACAGCCCGAACTCCATGCCCAGTCGGTGCACCTCGTCGGCCAGCGGGCGCAGACCGCGGGGGAACGCCTCCGGGCGGGGGGTCCAGTCGCCGAGTCCTGACCGGTCGTCGCGACGCGTGCCGAACCAGCCGTCGTCCAGGACGAAGAGCTCCGCGCCGATCCGGGCGGCCAGGTGCGCGAGGCGGATCTGACCGGCCTCGTCGACGTCGAATCCGGTGGCCTCCCAGGAGTTGTAGAGCACCGGCCGGTCCCGCTCGGGCGCCGGCAGGACGTGCCGGCGGACGTAGTCGTGCCAGGCGCGACTGGCCGTGCCGAAGCCGTGCGGGGTGTAGAGGCCCGCGTACACGGGCGTGCGAAGGCTCTCGCCGGACCGGAGGGTCCAGCTGGTCCCCTCGTGGCCGAACCCGCCCGTCCAGGTGATGCGGCCGACGGGATCACGGTGGACGGTGACGCGCCAGCTCCCGCTCCAGGCGAGCGCGGTGCTCCACACCTCGCCCCGCTCCTCGCCGGCGGTGCCGTCGTCGAGGGCCAGCCAGGGGCTCGCGTGGTGTCCGGTGATGCCCCGACGGCTCGTCAGCACGGTCTCGGCGACGGGAAGTCGGTCGCGCTGGAGCTGGAACTCGCTGTTCCAGCCGCCCACCAGATGGCTGAGGCGGTAGTCGGCCAGCGCGGGGGCGGTCCAGGACGCCGAGTCGAGCCGGTCGACGGTGATCGGAGCGTCGGGACTGTTCCGAAGGCTCGGGTCGTCCGGATCGTTCCGAAAGCTCGGGTCGTCCGGATCGTTCCGAAGGCTCGGGTCGTCCGGATCGTTCGCGAGGTTCGTGTCGTCCGCGGCCCCGAGATGGGTGAGCTCCGTCCAGCGCTCGATGACGTCGGTCCCGGGCCGGACGCGGTAGCAGAGTTCCGCCCGCAGGGGCCGGCGTCGGTCCTCCAGGCGCAGTCGTAGTTCGCCGCCGTCGACGGTGTGACCGGCGAAGTGCCACTGGGCGCCACGGGTGCCGTCGGCGAAGCGGACCTGAAGGCCGGCCGGTCCGAAGCGTGCCCCGGTCTGCGGCGCGAGTTCGTCGGCGGCGGCGTCGGCCTCGAAGCTGCTCGCGGCGGGGGAGGCCGCCTCCGGCAGCGCGGCCAGGGTGTCGGTGTCGAGCGGCGCGCCCCAGTACAGGTGCCGGGGGCTGCCGTCGGAGCCGACGCGCAGCGCGTACACGCTGTTCGGTGTGCGCAGGACCGCGAGGCCGAGGTCGGGATCGAAGGTGATGGGCGGGAGCGTGGCGAGCACGGATGGATCCCCTGTCGTGCGGAGAGGAACAGGGCCGTGTCCAGGGCGACATGGACAGAGCGCCGATGAAGTCGCCGTCCGGCGCCAGGACTTGGACACGGAGGCGGGCCCGAGCGTAGGGCGGCCCCAACTCCCAAATCAATACTGGAAGAAGTTATTTATTTGCTCTATGTTGCACCCGTGTTTCGACATCACACCCAGCCACTGGTCAGTGCGCCCGCCGAGACCGCGGTCCTCGCCCTGCTCCTCGCGGAGGGACCGCTCAGCAGAGTGGAACTGGCCCGGCGCACCGGGCTCTCCTCGACCGCGGTCACCAAGGCGGCCAGGCCACTCATCGACGACGGCTATCTGTACGAACTCCCGCCGGAGCGCACCGCACCCGGTGCCGGCCGGCCGGTCAACCCGCTCGCGGTCGCTCCCGACCGTGAGTTCTTCATCGGTCTGAAGATCAGCTCCGACCAGGTCTTCGGTGCCGTGTGCGATCTGCGGGCCGGGATCCGGGCCACCGCCGCCCGCCCGCTCGACGTGTGCACGCCCGAGGCCGTCGCCGCCCTGGTGGCCGAGCTGGTCGACGAACTGCTCGACGCCGAGCCCGCGTTCCGGGACCGCACGCGCCACCTGGGCGTCGCCGTGAACGGGGACGTGGACCGCGACAGCGGCCGGCTCCGTCACTCCGGGCTCCTCGGCTGGCGCGACGTCCCGCTCGCCGAACTGCTCGGCGCCGCCACCGGCCTGGCCGTCACCGTCGAGAACGACGTCAGGGCCCTGACCGTCGCCGAGCACTGGTTCGGCGAAGGCATCGGAACCGGCTACTTCGCGCTGGTCACCATCGGCTCGGGCATCGGCTCCGCCCTCGTCGTCAACGGACACCTGCTCCGCGGGGCCTACGGCGTCGCGGGCGAGGTCGGGCACATCTGCGTCGATCCGACCGGACCGCGCTGCCGCTGCGGGGCGCGCGGCTGTGTCGAGGCGATCGCCTCGACCGACGTGATCCTCGCGACGGTCCGCGAGGCCGCCGCGAACCCCCGCCTCACCTTCCACGAGGTCGTCGAGATGGCCCGAGAGGGCCGTCCCGAAGCACGCGAGGCCTTCGCCCGCGCCGGACGGGCCATCGGCGTCGGCATCTCCACGCTGGTGAACCTCGTCGGACCGGAGCGTGTCGTCGTCAGCGGCGAAGGCGTCGACGCCTACGACCTGTTCAGCCGCCACATCCAGGAGGCGTACGCCGCACACGCCTTCGGAGCGGCGTCCCGGTGCCCGCTGTCGCTCCGCCCGCTGCCCTGGGAGGAGTGGGCCCGCGGCGGAGCCGCCGTGGCCATCCAGGCTCTCTTCCCGCAGCCCGCGGCCACCACCACGATCGGCGCCGGCTGAGCATCCCCGCAGCCGTCGCGTACCACTCCCTGGCCGTCGCCCTCCACTGCCGGCAAGCACGTACGAAGGCGCCGACCAGGGAGCACATCCGCCCCGCACACACACCCTCACAGAAGGATTTGCGACATGAGCGCACGCAGACCAGAGCTTAGCCGACGCGGATTCCTCACCGGATCGCTGCTCGTCGCCGCGGGATCGGTCCTGTCGACCGCCTGCAGCACCGACCCCACGGGCGCCTCCTCCTCGGGCGCCAAGACCACCCTCAACGTCTGGTACCACGCCTACGGCGAGGCCGGCACGCAGCAGGCCGTGCTCCGCTACGCCACCGCCTTCACGAAGGCCAACCCCGACATAGCCGTCAAGGTGACCTGGGTGCCCGGCGACTACGCGGGCAAGCTCAACGCCACCCTGCTGACCGACGGGGCCCCCGACGTCTTCGAGATCGGCGACTTCAGCGAGAGGATGGCCCGCGGCGGCCAGATCGCCGCCCTCGACGACGTGTACGGCAGCGCCAAGAGCGACTTCAACACCAACGCCATCAGCTCGGTCACCGTCGACGGCAAGCTCTACGGCGTCAAGATGATCGACGACGTCATCATGCTCTACTACCGCAAGAGCGTCCTCGCCAAGGCCGGCATCACCCCGCCCACCACCTTCGACGGCCTCGTCTCCGCGGCGAAGGCCCTGACCACGAAGAAGAACAAGGGCCTGTTCCTCGGCAACGACGGCATCGGCGACTCCCCGAGCAACGCCGTCTGGTCCAGCGGCGGCGACCTCGTGACCCCCGACGGCAAGGTGGCGTTCGGATCGGCCCAGTCGCTGGAGGCGATCACCGCCCTGAAGCGCCTGCACGACGACAAGTCGCTGCTCCTCGGCTTCACCACCGACTGGTGGGACCCGGCCGCCTTCACCCAGGGCGTCGTGCCGATGCAGTGGTGCGGCCTGTGGGCCATGCCCGCGATCGCGGACGCGCTCGGCGACGACTTCGGTGTCCTGCCGTGGCCCGCCTTCAAGGCCGGCGGTGCTCCCGTCGTCCGCGTCGGCGGCTGGACGAGCTGCGTCAACGCCAAGGGCAGGAACGTGGCCGCGGCCAAGAAGTTCGTCCAGTGGCTGTGGGTCGAGCAGGCCGACCTGCAGAAGGACTTCGCCGAGAGCTACGGCTTCCACGTGCCGCCGCGCACCTCCGTGGCGGCGACCGCGAAGAAGCTGTCCACCGGCACCGCCAAGGAGACCGTGGACCTGGCCGCGAAGCACGGCAAGCACAACCCGGGCACCTGGGACTCCGCCGTGAGCAGCACCTTCAACGCGGCCGCGGCGAAGATCGTCGGCGGAGACGGCGATCCGGCCACCCTCCTCGCCGACGCGGTGAAGAAGGCCCAGAGCGAGATCGACAAGCAGCTCGGCCGGTGACACCGATGAACTCGGCGACCGACACCACCTTCCAGCCCGAGAACACCGGGCGCCCCGCGGTCACCCCGCGGGGCGCCCGCCCCCGCCGGGCCCGCGCCGACCGGGCCCGCGCCGACAGGCCCCGCGTCGGCCGGTCCGGCTGGATCGCGTTCATCCTGCTCACCGCGCCGACGCTGATCGGGCTCGGCATCTTCAAGTACGTCGCGATCGGCTGGAGCTTCCTGCTCAGCCTCAGCGACGCACGCGGCACGATCGCCCTCGGCCACTGGGCCGGACTCGACAACTACCGGACTCTCCTGACCGACCAGTCCTTCCGCACCTCGCTGGTCCAGATCCTGCTGTTCACCGCCTTCATCGTGCCGCTCACCTTCGCCGCCTCACTCGGACTCGCCCTGCTGGTGCACCGGATCAGGCGGGGCCGGGCCCTGTTCCGTACCACCTTCCTCATCCCGGCGGCCGTCTCGTACGTCGCCGCCTCGCTGCTGTGGAAGATGTCCCTGTTCAACGGCCTCCCCGCGGGCATCGCCAACACCATCGGAGGATGGTTCGGAGCAGAGCCGGTGGCCTGGCTGCAGACCACCTCACCGCCGCTGTACTGGGTCGCGCTCGTCACCCTGCGGCTGTGGCTCCAGGTCGGCTTCTACATGGTGCTCTTCCTCGCCGGACTCCAGGCCATCCCCACGGAGGTGTACGAGGCGGCCGCACTCGACGGTGCCAAGGGCCGGCGACTGCTGACCGGCATCACCCTGCCGATGCTGCGCAACACCTCCGTCGCCGTGCTGATGCTGCTGTTCATCGCCGCCTTCCAGGCCTTCGACGAGTTCTACAACCTGTTCAACAGCGGGCTCTCGGGAACCGGGACCGCCCCCGTGCGGACCCCGCTGGTCCACCTCTACGACACCGCCATGGGCAGCCAGAACTACGGCCTCGGCTCCGCCGGAGCGTTCGTGCTCACCGCCCTCATCGTCGGAGTGACCCTGATCCAGGGCCGATTCACCGGCTTCGGCAGGAGCGGAGAATGAGAAGCGCATGACCACCCTGCCCGTACTGACCCGATCCCTGCGCCTCGGCGCGCGCGGCCTGCTCGTCGGCCTGCTCACCGCGGTCTTCCTCGCGCCCTTCTACCTGATGCTCCGCAACGCCCTCATGGACTCCCCGGGGCTGACATCGCCCGAGTGGACGTGGTGGCCCTCGACGATGCACTTCGAGAACTTCACCGCCCTCTTCGACGACCCCGCCGTCTCCATGGGCCCGGCCCTCGGCAACTCGCTGCTCATCGCCGCCGTCACCGCACCGGTGTCCACGCTCCTCGCGTCCGCCGCCGGCTACGCCCTGGCACGGATCCCGGTCCCGGGACGCGGTGTGGTGCTCGCTCTGATCGTGGCCACGCTGATGATCCCCGGCTCGGTCACCTTCGTACCGACCTTCGTCGTCGTCGGCTCCATGGGCGGCGTCAACACGCTGTGGGGCATCATCGTGCCCGGCCTCTTCAATCCGTTCGCGGTGCTGCTGTTCCGCAACTTCTACCTGCAGTTCCCGAGCGAGATCGAAGACGCCGGACGGCTCGACGGCCTCGGCTGGCTGGGTCTGTACCGCCGGATCGCCCTGCCGAGCTCCGGAGCGATGCTGGCCTCCCTCGGTGCGCTGTCCTTCATCGACAGCTGGAACTCCTTCCTGTGGCCGCTGGTGATCGGACAGGACCCGTCCGCCTGGACCGCGCAGATCGCACTGTCCACCTTCCTCACCTCGCAGACCATCAACCTGCCCGGCCTGTTCGCCGGCGCCGTCGTCACCATCACGCCCCTGGTCGTCATGTTCGTCGTCGCCCAGCGCTACATCGTCGAAGGCATCGCCACCAGCGGCCTGAAGGGCTGACCCCCCGATCGCACCACCGCACACAGCACTACTGAGCACGGCACGACCGCACGCGGCATCACTGCGCACGGCACCACTGCGCACAGCACGACCGCACCTCACCGCACCACCGCACCTCACCGCACCACGTCCAAGGCAGGTACACGTCCCCCCATCCGCAAGGAGTCCCCGTGACACCTCGCACCACCGTGCTCCGGCACGCGACAGCGGCCCTCGCCCTGTCGTCCGCGCTCCTCCTCGGCACCCTCGCCTCCACCGCCGCCACCGCGGCGGAGGCAGAGGCCGTGCCGCCCCAGGTCCTCACCGGCGCGCAGCTCGCCGCCTCGTGGACCGCCCCCCTGTCCACCCGGGGCCGGTACGTCGTCGATGCGAACGGCGACCGGTTCAAACTCAAGTCCGGCAACTGGGCCGGCGCCCAGGGCACCTGGGAGGGCAGCGGCGACGTCAACGACGTGACGAACCACCAGGCCGACCAGATGTCGTACAACATCCCGCTCGGCCTGGACCGGAAGCCGATGGCCCAGATCCTGAGCGACTTCCACGCCATGGGCCTGAACAGCATCCGCCTGCCGTTCGCCAACGCCCTGGTGCACGACACGACCCCGGTCCCCGACGCGGCCGTCACGGCCAACCCGCAGCTCAGGGGCAAGACCCCGCTCCAGGTCCTCGACTCCGTGATCGACGGTCTCACCGCCGACGGCTTCGCCGTCATCCTCAACAACCACACCACCAGCTACCGCTTCTGCTGCGGCCTGGACGGCAACGAGCGCTGGAACAGCGGCCAGTCGACCCAGCAGTGGATCGACGACTGGGTGTTCCTGGCGAAGCGCTACCAGAACAACAAGCGGGTCGTCGGCGCCGACCTGCGCAACGAGGTCCGCCGCGACACCTGGAACGACTCCAACTGGGGCTGGGGCGACGACCACGACCTGAACAAGGCCCTGGAAGAGGCCGGGAACAAGATCCTCCAGGCCGACCCCGACCTCCTGGTCGTCATGGAGGGCATCAACTGGCAGGGCATCCCGACCGACCTGACCAGCCACGGCCGGCCGATGCTGACCCCGGTCGCCACCCTGTCCAACACGCTGATCCGCTCCGACAAACTCGTCTACGCGGCCCACTTCTACGGCTACACCGGCCCGAACCACACCGGCGCCACGGGCACGGGTGAGACCCACGACCCGCGCTACCACGACCTCACGCCCGAGGAGCTCGTCCGGGCCGTCGACGACGAGGCCCTGTTCGTCACCCGGTCCGGCCAGCACTTCACCGCGCCCGTGTGGATCAGCGAGTTCGGCGTCGGCGGCCGGGGATCGACCGACGCCCTGGAACAGGACTGGTTCGCCCGCTTCACCGACATCATGGTGAACAACGACAGCGACTTCGCCATCTGGCCGCTCGTCGGCTGGACCGACGCGAGCGGCAAGCCGCAGGACAACTGGGCCATGGTCAACTACGCCGCGGACGGGACCCGGCTCGGCGTCATGGACTCCGGTGACTGGCGGACCACCGCCTGGAACAAGCTGGTCAACGCCCCCGGCAAGACCGGCCAGGTCGCGCAGACCCCCCGCTGGAACATGCTGAACCTGGACTACGCCGACTACAACGTCTCCGCCACCATGCTGGCGAAGCCGGACTGGTCGCCGGGCAACCGCAAGGGCAACTGCCCCGACAGCCAGCGCCTGGTCGGCCTCGGCCGCAGTGACAGCCGCGGCCTGTGCACCGACGCCGGCCGGCCGGCGAAGGGCAGCGGATCCTGGACCGTCGTCACCGACGAGCGGTACGTGACGAACGGCGACTGGGCTTCCGGCTACAACAAGCTGGAGTGCCCCAGGAACACGTTCGCCGTCGGCTACAGCGTGAACGGCAACGCGATGTCCGCACTCCTCTGCGCCCCCGCGGCGGCCTCCCTGCCCACGTCCAACCGCGTGCTCTGGTTCGACCACGGCGACAACCGGCCTGCCACCGGAGGCTCGAACGCCAGCGACTGGGCCCCCGGCTACTACAAGGGCCAGTGCGCCGACAACGAGTACCTCGCCGGCGTCGCCTACACCTGGAAGTGGCTGCACTACGGCGTCCCGGACGCCGTGCTCTGCCGCCCCCTCGCCTGACCCTCACCTCCGCACCCGTACGCACACCTAGGAGCATCCCGGCATGCCTCGACTGGAGATCGCCGAGAACGGATTCCGTCTCGACGACCACCCGTTCCGCATCATCTCGGGCGGACTGCACTACTTCCGCGTCCACCCGGAACAGTGGGCCGACAGGCTCCACAAGGCGAGGCTGCTGGGTCTCAACACGGTCGAGACCTACGTCCCCTGGAACCTCCACGCCCCCCGGCCCGGTGAGTTCCGGCTGGACGGAGGTCTCGACCTGCCCCGCTTCCTCGACCTCGCCGCAGCGGAGGGCCTGCACGTCCTCCTGCGGCCCGGCCCGTACATCTGCGCCGAATGGGAGGGCGGCGGCCTGCCCTCGTGGCTGCTCGCCGAGGACGGCATCGAGCTGCGCAGCAGCGACCCGCGTTTCCTGGCCGCCGTCGACGGCTACCTCGCCGCGCTCCTCCCGCCGCTGAAGACGTACCTGTCGTCCGTCGGCGGGCCGGTCATCGCGGTGCAGCTGGAGAACGAGTACGGGGCCTACGGCGACGACGCCGGCTACCTCTCCGACCTCGCCGGCCTGCTCCGCACGCACGGCGTCGACGTCCCCCTCTTCACCTGCGACCAGCCCGGCGACCTCGCCCGCGGCGGCCTGGACGGCGTGCTGCGCACCGTGAACTTCGGGAGCCGCGTCGACACGGGGCTCGCCGAGCTGCGCCGGCTCCAGCCCTCCGGGCCACTGATGTGCTCCGAGTTCTGGATCGGCTGGTTCGATCGCTGGGGCGGCGTCCACACCACCCGCGACGCCGCCGACGCGGCGGCCGACCTCGACCGGCTGCTCGCCGCCGGCGCCTCCGTCAACATCTACATGTTCCACGGCGGCACCAACTTCGGATTCACCAACGGAGCCAACGACAAGGGCACCTACCGCCCCACCGGCACCTCCTACGACTACGACGCCCTCCTCGACGAAGCCGGCGACCCCACCCCCAAGTACGAGGCGTTCCGCGAGGTCATCGCGCGGTACGCCCCCGTCCCGGACGAGCCGGTCCCGGCACCCGCCCCGAAGCTCCCCCCGACCGTCGTCGAGCTGGACGCATCCGGCGGCCTGTTCGACCAGACCCACCTGTTCGGGCAGCCCGCCCTCGCCGACCACCCGCTCACCATGGAACGCCTCGGGCAGCCCTTCGGCTTCGTGCTGTACGAGACGGAGCTGCCGACCGCCGGGCCGGCCCTGCTGCGGGTGGGCGAGGTCCGCGACCGGGCCCAGGTCTTCGTCGACGGCCAGCCCGTCGGCGTACTGGAACGGGAGAACCACGAGCACGCCCTCGGCTTCGTCTCGCCCCGGAGCGGCGCCCGCCTCGCGGTCCTGGTGGAGAACCAGGGCCGGGTCAACTACGGACCCGGCATCCACGACCGCAAGGGCCTGCTCGGCCAGGTCACCGTCAACGGCGCGGCACTCGCGCGGTGGAGCAGCAGCCCGCTGCCGCTGGACAGCCTCGACGCCCTCACCCTCACCCTCACCCCTGCCGCACCCGTCGCGGGCCCGGCCTTCCACCGCGGCTCCTTCGAGGTCGGTCGGCCCGCCGACGGCTACCTCGCCCTGGCCGGCTGGACCAAGGGACACGCCTGGGTCAACGGCTTCCCGCTGGGCCGCTACTGGTCCCGGGGCCCGCAGACCACCCTGTACGTACCCGCGCCGGCCCTGCGCCCGGGCCGCAACGAGATCACCGTCCTCGAGCTCCACGCCACCGCGTCCCGTACCGTCGAGCTGCGGGACCGGCCCGACCTCGGCATCGTCGAGGACTGACACCCGCCCGGAGAACCCCATGCACAGCAAGCGACGCCTGATCGAGCAACGCCTCAAGCGGGTGCTCGACGAGCGCATCCGACCGACCGTGCACGCCCGGACCGCCCCCCTCCAGGTCGAGATCTGGAACGCCCCCGGTGAACCGGTGACGGTCGCCGCAGGCCTGGCCGCGCCGTACCGGCCGGTCGAGGTCGGACACCGGTGGGGACCGGCCTGGTCGACGAGCTGGTTCAAGATCACCGGCCGGGTTCCCGAGGAGTGGGCCGGGCAGCGCGTCGAGGCCGTCCTCGACCTCGGGTTCGACGTCACCGGCGCCGGGTTCTCCACCGAGGGCCTGGTGTACCGGCCCGACGGAACCGTGCTCAAAGCACTCAACCCCCGCAACGCCTGGGTTCCGGTCGCCGACCCTGCACAGGGCGGCGAGGAGTTCACGTACTACATCGAGGCCGCCGCCAACCCGGCCCTCTGCGACAGCCACATGCCGACCGTGCTCGGCGGACCGCCCCCGTGGACGACCGGCGGCGGGCACCCCGGCGATCCGCTGTACCGGCTGCTCCGCCTGGACCTCGCCGTCTTCGACACCCAGGTCTGGGAACTCGCCCAGGACCTGGACGTCCTCGGCCAGCTGATGCTGGCACTCCCGGAGGCCGACCCCCGCCGCTGGCAGCTCCTGGCGACCATCGACAAGGCCCTGGACGCCGTCGACCTCCAGGCGGTCTCCGCCAGTGCTCCCGCCGCCCGCGAGATCCTCCGGCCGGCCCTGTCGGCCCCGGCCGTGCCGAGCGCCCACCGCATCTCCGCCGTCGGACACGCCCACATCGACACCGCGTGGCTGTGGCCGCTGCGCGAGACCGTCCGCAAGGTCGCCCGCACGCTCTCCAACGTCACCCACCTCATGGACGGCCATCCGGACTTCCGCTTCGCCATGTCCCAGGCCCAGCAGCTGGCCTGGCTGAAGGAGAAGCGCCCCGGGGTGTACGCCCGCGTCCGGGAGAAGGCGAAGAGCGGCCAGTTCCTGCCCGTCGGCAGTCTGTGGGTGGAACCCGACACCAACATCACCGGAGGCGAGGCGTTCGCCCGTCAGCTGATCCACGGCAAGCGCTTCTACCTCGACGAGTTCGGCGTCGAGACCGAGGAGATGTGGCTGCCCGACACCTTCGGCTACAACGCGGCCATGCCCCAGCTGATGAAGCTGGCGGGCGTGCGCTGGTTCCTCACCCAGAAGATCTCCTGGAACACCACCAACAAGTTCCCGCACCACACCTTCCGCTGGGAGGGCATCGACGGCAGCCGGATCTTCAGCCACTTCCCACCCGTCGACACCTACAACGCCGAGATCACTGGCGCCGAACTCGCCCACGCCGTGCGCAACTTCCAGGACAAGGGAGCGGCCAACAGCTCACTCCTCCCCTTCGGATACGGGGACGGCGGCGGCGGTCCCACCCGCGAGATGCTCGCCCGCGCCGCGCGCCTGGGAAACCTGGAGGGCTCGCCCCGGGTGGTCGTCGAGACGCCCGCCGCGTTCTTCACCCGCGCCGAGGCCGAGTACCCCGACGCCCCCGTCTGGGTCGGCGAGCTCTACCTGGAGTTCCACCGCGGCACGCTCACCAGCCAGCTGCGCACCAAACAGGGCAACCGGCGCAGCGAGCACCTGCTGCGCGAAGCCGAACTCTGGGCGGCGACGGCGGCCGTGCGCAGCGGTTTCCCGTATCCGTACGAACAACTCGACCGGCTCTGGAAGACCGTCCTCCTGCACCAGTTCCACGACATCCTGCCCGGCTCCTCCATCGCCTGGGTGCATCGCGAGGCCGAGCAGACCTACGCCGGGGTCCTCGGCGAGCTGGACGGGATCGTCTCCGCGGCGCAGCGCGCGCTGGCCGGCGAGGGAGAGCGGACCGTCGTCTTCAACTCCGCACCGCACGCCCGTGGCGGCGCCCCGGCCCTCGGCGCTGCCGTACGCACCACCTCGGTCGACCGGCCGGTCGAGCCGGTGCGCTCCGGAGACGGCTTCGTCCTCGACAACGGTCTGGTGAGGATCGTGATCGACGCCCGCGGCCTGGTCACCTCGGCGATCGACCTGACCGCCGGCCGCGAGGCGCTCGCCCCGGACGCCGTGGCCAACCTCCTCCAACTGCACCAGGACTTCCCCAACGAGTACGACGCCTGGGACGTCGACGAGTTCTACCGCAACACCGTCCACGACCTCACCGACGCCGACGACCTGCGCGCCGAACCGGACGGCGTCCGGATCGTCAGGACCTTCGGCGACTCCCGGATCGAACAGCTCCTCTCGCTGCGAGAGAACTCCCGGCGGCTCGACATCGACACCGGGATCGACTGGCACGAGAAGGAGAAGCTCCTCAAGGCCGCCTTCCCACTGGACCTGCGCGCCGACCACTCCAGCGCCGAGATCCCGTTCGGACACGTCAAACGCCCCACCCACACCAACACCAGCTGGGACGCGGCGAAGTTCGAGATCTGCGCCCACCGCTATCTGCACGTCGGCGAGAACGACTGGGGCGCCGCCCTGGTCAACGACTCGACCTACGGCCACGACATCACCCGGGACGTACGCCGGGACGGCGGCACGACCACGACCGTTCGCCTCTCCCTGCTCCGCGCCCCCCGTTTCCCCGACCCGGACGCCGACCAGGGAAGCCACCGCCTGCGGTACGGCCTCGTCCTGGGCGCCGACATCGCCGACGCGGTCCGCGAGGGCTACGCCTTCAACCTCCCCGAGCGCGCGGTGACCGGGGCCGCGGCGGGGGTGGTCCCGCTCGTCACCGCGGACGACGACGCCGTCGTGATCGAGGCCGTGAAACTCGCCGACGACCGCTCCGGCGACATCGTCGTCCGCCTCTACGAAGCCCACGGCGGTCGCGCGCGGACCGCTCTGGAGCTCTCCGCCCCGTGGGACACCGTCACCGAGACGGACCTCCTGGAACGCCCCATGGCCGGCTTGGAGCCCACCCGGCCGACGACACCGGACACGACATCGGTCCAGCTCACACTCCGCCCGTTCGAGATCCGCACCCTCCGGATCGCCCTCCGGGCGGACTCGTGACACGCGTACGCCCGACATGTATACGCCCGACACGCGTACGCCCGACACGACAGGGAGCATCCGTGCCCACCGAACTTCAGGCCGTCCTCTTCGACATGGACGGCACGCTCGTCGACACCGAGCGCCTCTGGCGGCAGGCGGTGGAGGAGGAGTGCGCGGACCTCGGCCTCGCGCTCACGGACGCGGACCTCCCGTACGTCGTCGGCCGCGCGATCGAGGACACCGCGGCCCACCTCGTCTCCCGCACGCCCGGCCACGCCGACCCCTCCCGGCTGGCCGCGGCCCTGGAACGCCGCTTCACCCGGCTCGTGCGCGCCGAGGTGGTCCCCCTCCCGGGGGCCGAACACCTGCTGGCGGCACTGGGCGCGGCCGGCGTGCCCACCGCCCTGGTCTCGGCCTCGCCCCGCTCCGTGGTGGACACCGTCCTCGACGCGCTGGGGCGGCACCGATTCGGCACGACCGTCGCCGCCGGCGAGACCCCGCGCACGAAACCCTTCCCGGACCCGTACCTGGCGGCGCTGACGGCCCTGGGTGCCGTTCCGGCCGGCTGTGTGGCGATCGAGGACAGCCTCGCGGGCGTCGCCTCCGCGGAGGCCGCGGAGTGCACGGTCCTGGCCGTCCCCTCCCTGATCCCCGTCCCCACGGCACCGGGGAGGACGGTGGTCGACAGCCTGCTGGACGTGGACCTCGCCCTGCTCCGAGGCCTCACCGCGCGGCGGTGAGCGGGTCTACCGCGGTGCCTCGTCCTCGCGCCGCACCGCGCACAGCGCCCAGATGACGACCACGGACATGGCGATCACGATGATCGACCAGGCCGGGTAGTTCGGCAGGGACATGAAGTTCGCGATGATGAGGAGAGCGGCGATGGCCACGCCGGCCACACGTGCCCACGTGGACGCCCGGTACATGCCGAAACTCACGAGGACGGCGATGACACCGAGGACCAGGTGGATCCAGCCCCAGGACGTCAGGTCGAACTTGTAGACGTAGTTGGGCGTCGTGACGAAGACCTCGTCCTCGGCGATCGCCATGATGCCCCGGAAGATTCCGACGAGGCCGGTGAGGCCGAGCATGACGGCGGCGAAGACGGTGAGTCCGCCTGCCCATGCCTGTTTCGTCGTGTCGACCGGGTGTGAGGAGTGCGTGGCGGCCATGGGGATGCCTCGTTTCCTGTCGGTTCCTCGGGCGCGGGATCGTCGTCCGGGGGTGGAGGCGGGCGGGCTCATGGCTCGCCGTGACCTCAAGCGTGCGCGTGGCGGGGCGTCAGCCGACCGGGTCCGATGTGTCGTGGCCTGTGATGCCGGCCCGGCGCAGGGCCGACCGCCAGGCCAGGGCGACCGCCGTCTCGGCCAGGCCCATGAGGACGAGCCACAGGCCGAGGAGTCTGGTGAGGGCCCTGGCGGACTCGGTCGGCAGAGCCAGGACCACGATTCCCGCGACGATGCCCAGCGCGGCGATCGCCATGACGACGCCACGGTGCGGCATGTTCTTGGTGGCGATGGCGCTGTACAGGGTGAAGATGCCGGTCACGAGCCAGACGGCACCGACGATGAGCGACAGCGCGGCGATCGTCTGCAGGGGGTTCCGCAGGCACAGCACCCCGCCCAGGACGTACAGGACGGCCACGATCAGCCCGGGCACCCGCTCCCCGGCGGCGCCCCGGCCGAACACGGCCACGAAACGGAACACACCGGCCGCCAGAAGGTACAACCCGATGATCACGGCCAGGACGTGCAGGGTCACATCCGGCCAGACGAGCGCCAGGATGCCCGGCACGAGCGTCGCCATCGCCGCACCCAGGAGCCAGACCCAGGAGCCGCCGAGGCGCGCCAGCTGGTCCGCCGGGTCCACCGCGTCGGCAGCGGAAGCGGGTGTGGGGCCTTGTGACGTGGCCATGTGTCCTCCTCCCGGTCGCCCGGTGGATCGCGGAGAGCATCCGGGCGGCAGGTGGTTCCCCCTCAGTGTGCGTCCATCGTCCGGCCGTCGCCTCCTGTCGCCTCCCGTCGCCTTCCGTCGCCGCAGGACAAGCGCTCTGCCGCGCCGGAACCTACCGTGGACCTTGGGAACGATCCCACGGAGGGACGATGGACAAGCACAGGGCCATGGACATGGCCAAGGCCCGATTCAAGGAGATCGCCGGAAAGATCACCGGCGACGAGCGCCTCGAGTCCGAGGGCAGAACGGACCAGGCGAAGGTCAAGATCCGTCAGAAGATGCAGAGCATCCGCCACCGAGCCGAAGGCTTCAAGGACTCGCTCAAGCACGACCGTTCGTGACGTCCGCGGTGTCGCGTCAGCGGGGGAGGAACGGGGACGGTCGGCCGCGGAGCCGATGGCGCGGGCCGATCGGCACCTGGCCGGCCGTGGTGCTCGTGGTCGCCGTACTCGTCACGGCCAATCTGCTCCTGCACCGGTGGACCGGGCCGCTCCGCCTGGCGACGGCCGTCGCGGTGAGCGTCCTGCTGCTCGGTGTCCTCCGTTGGGCGGGCGGCACCCTGGCGGACGCGGGCCTGGCGCGCGGGACACTGGCCCGGGGAGCCCGATGGGCGCTGGCCCTGACAGGGCTGGTCGGAGTCGTCTACGCCGTCGGGGCACTGCTTCCGGCCACCCGGTCGCTGTTCGAGGACCGGCGGTACGACGGGATGACCGGGGGCGATCTGGTGACGCGTGTCCTCGTGGTGGTGCCCGTCGGCACGGTCCTGGTGGAGGAGATCGCGTTCCGCGGAGTGCTGTACGGACTGGTGTACCGGGCCCGTGGGGCGGTCTGGGCGACCGCCGTGTCGAGTGTGCTGTTCGGCCTGTGGCACGTCCTGCCGTCCCTGCACCTGGCGACCGCGAAGCCCGTGCTGACCTCGGCCTTCGGCGGCTCCGTACTCGGCTCCGTCCTCGCGGTCACGGGCGCCGTACTGTTCACGGCGCTGTCGGGCGTCCTGCTCTGCGAGCTGCGACGCCGCAGCGGCAGTCTGCTGGCCCCGATGGGGCTGCACTGGGCGGTCAACGCCCTCGGCTACGTCGTCGGCTTCCAGCTGCGCTGACCGCGCGCCCGAAGACCGATCGACCGCCCCGCGCGCACGGGGTCAGTGATCCGGCTCGATGACGTCCCTCAGCCGGTCCAGGTCCTGCGGTGTGAAGCCCGTCGGCCGCATGACGGCGTTCCAGCCGTCGACGTACGCGGCCTTGTAGGTGTGACCGTGGCCGTCCGGGACGCCGGTGGCGAACGGCAGGTCGGCGGTGACCTGCCAGAAGGTGACGAAGGGGATCCAGACCATCCCTTCGAGCACGTCGCTGCCGGGCGTTTCGCCGATCCAGTCGGGCTCGGAGAGAGCCAGCCGCGGGCTCCACCAGACGATCGGGTCGGACGAGTGCATGAGGTACAGCACCCGCGTACCGTTCCACGGCTGGTCCGCAGGAGGCGTCTCGGTGGTCGGGTCGTCGGTGAACCGCACGGTCCGCCCCTGCTTGTAGACGGGCTCGATCTCCGGACTCCCCGCGTCACGGTGGTCGCTGAACTCGCGGAACAGGGTGTTGAAGTTCGGCGGCCCGGCGAACAGGGTGCCGGCGGTGCGGTTGCGCAGGTCGTACTCGCCGCTGAAAGCCGTCTCGCCGCCGAACGACCCGAGGCTCTCGCCCGCCACGAACAGCCGCGGACGCTGGTCCTGGGGCAGCTTGGACCAGACGTCGTAGACCGCGTCGAAGAGCTCACGACCGGCCTCGCGCGCCTTGGACTGGTCCACGAGATAGGAGAGCCACGACGGCAGGTACGAGTACTGCAACGCCACGGTGGCCGAGTCGCCGTCGCCGAGGTACTCGAACGAGTCCACGGCGGCCGGGTCCACCCAGCCGCTTCCGGTGGTGGTCATGACGAGCAGGTTCGCGCGCTCGAAGCCGCCGGCCCGTTCGAGGTCCGCGACGGCCCGCTCGGCGCGGGCTTCCGTGTCGTCGGCGGTCTGGAGCCCGGCGTAGGCCCGGACGGGTTCCTGCGCCGGGCGGTGAGTGAACGCGCCGATGTCTCGGGCCGACGGACCGCTGCCGGTGAAGGCCCGGCCCTGGTAGCCGAGCGTGTCCCACGGCACCAGCGAGCCGGGTCCGCCCGAGCGCAGGGTGGTCGTGGGCTGGTGCACGCCCTCGGGAGTCTCGTTGTCCCGCAGCGAGAACGCCTCGTTGGTCGCGTTCACGAAGCCGGCGATCAGCACCCCGCTGACCACGGACCACGCGAGGGCCGCCACCACGATCCAGCCGACCACCCGCGCCGCGCGCGGACCGATCCAGCGGCGGAGGAGGCGGGCGAACCAGCGGTACAGGCGCCGGAGTCCCCGGCCCGCGAGCAGCAGCAGCAAGAAGACGAGCGCGGCCACGAACGGGCAGAGGACCGTGTAGAGGACGTTGTAGTCGGTGACCCCCATCAGCTCGCGGATCTCATGCTGCCAGTACTGACCGAACCCGAACGCCAGGGCGAACAGCGCGATCGCGCACGCGATCAGGACCTGCCACGACCTGCGCGACGCGCTCCGCGCCTCGCGGTCGGCGAACGCGCGCCAGATATAGGCCGCGATCACGCCCAGTCCGTACCCGATGGCCGCGCTGATTCCGGCGATCAGCCCCTGGAGGATGCCGCCGCGGGGCAGCAGCGACGGGGTGAAGGAAAGGCAGGCGAGGAGCAGCGCCCCCCAGCAGCCGGGCACCGTCAGGTGGAGCGACCGACGGCGCTTCCCGGTGCCGGCGGCCGACTCGGCGTCCGCGGTCCCCGCGACCTCGCGGTCCGGGGGGCCGACCGGCGGCGGCTCGTGCGGGTCAGGAGTCATGGCTGTCCTCCGGCTTTCGGGGGACATCATCCCAAGGCCTGACAGGGCCCGCCATTCGGACTCAGCGCCGGCGGCCGGCCTTCCCCACGCGCCGCCACCTCTCGGCCGTCACCCGGCACACGCGTACGTGAAGGCGGCCTCGGCGTCCAGCGGGGGACGGTCCGGGCGCAGGACCTGCAGGTGGGCGGTGCCGTGGAACCGGCCGGGGCCGCGGACGGTCCAGCGAAGGTGCACCGGCACCTCGTGCTCGCCGCCGCGTGCCGTACGGGTCAGCACCTCGGACCGCTGCCCGTCACTGCGCAGCCAGCGGTACCTGAACGGGCCGGCCTGGCCGTCCGTCGTCACCACCCCGGTCACCTCGGCGGTCCCACCGCACGCCAACTGCTGAGGGGCCGTGACCCGGACCGCCGTCACCGCCGGGCCCGTCGTCGGTCGCAGCAGCAGCCACAGCACCACCGCCACCGCCGCCAGCGCGGCGCCGGCACCGAGCAGGCCGGCCCGGCGCCGCCGTCGGCGTACGGGGGTGGGTACGGGTGCGGGGGCGGCCCACAGAGCGCGCAGGGCCTCCTCCTCGGAGCGCGGGACGCCCGGGCCGAAACGCAGCACGATCTCGCCGTCGTCCTCGCCACCGAGCAGGGGCGTGAGGGGCGTGGCGGGGGTGCTCCCATGGCGCTTGCCGAGGACGGTGTCCTGCTGGTCAGGAGCGGCGCCGCCGGGGGCGTCGGCGGCGGTGTCCTCCACCGCCCCCGCGTCCTCCACCGCTGCCGGTGGCTCGGCCAGTTCCGCCAGGGCGGCGGCCGCCGCCGTCCGCAGGGCCGTCCGGCGCAGGAAGTCCCGGGGCAGCGCCGTGCGCCCGGAGGTGAGTGTCGTGCGGGCGGCGGCGAGGCCGTCGGACTCGGCCGTGGCGGAGCAGCGGGTGAGCAGCTCGGCCGCCGGTGTGCCGGGCGCTGCCCAGGCGGTGCCGAGGGTACGGGCGAGCCCCGCCCACGCCGTGATGTCGGCGTCCCGCGGGGAGGCCGCGGAGGCGTCGTCCCCGGCCAGCGCGGCGGCCAGCGACGCCTCGGTGAGCTGCGCGGTGCCGTCCGGGGCGAGGACCACGTGGTCGGGGGTGAGCGAACCGTGGGCGAGGCCGGCCGCGTGGAGGGCGAGCAGCGTCTGCGCGGTCTCGTTGAGCACGCTCGCCGCGCTGCCCTCGTCGAGCCCGGGCGCGCCCGCGACGAGCAGGTCGGCGACCGTACGGGCCGGCGGGCGCGCGACGATCAGCCAGACGTCCCCCGCCTCCCGCACCAGGTCGACGGTGGCCGGCACGCCCGGCAGCCGTAGCTTCGCCACGGAACGGACCGCGGCCGTGAGCCGCTCCTGCGTACCGCTCGGCGCGAGCAGGGCGCGGTGGATCCGCAGGACGCCGAGGGGCGGTTCGTCCGCGTCGGCGGTCCCCAGCGCGTACCAGATGCCGAACCGGCCGTCCCGCGACCAGTCCGACAGGGCACGCCCGGCGACCGTGGCGGGTGCCGGGGGCGTCGGCGGCGTCGGTGGAGTCAAGGGGGGCCTCATCCTGCCTCGTTCTCCTCGGTGGTGGCTCAGCACGGCGGTGCGTCGGCGGAGGCCGTCCGGGTTCCGCCCGGGGACTGCGGGCTGCTGCTGACGGCGATGGTCCAGGTGCCCCGGCACGGGTGGTTCGCGAAGTCGCCCTGGAAGGTCACGGAGTACTGCGTGCTCCCCGACAGCGTCCGGGACTGCGAACCGTACGACTCGGCGGGCGAGTCGACATAGAAGTCCGCGGTGAGCGTCAGCGGGCCGGTGCCGGTGGTGTCGACGGTGACGTCGGCGATCAGCGTGCTGCCCGCCCCGCGGCGCAGGGAGCCGATGACGATGGTGATCGTGCCGGGCGTCGGCGCCGCCGCGGTCGTGGTGGGCGGAGCCGGCGTGGTCGGGGTCGGGTCGGTGGAGGCAGCGGGCCCTGGTCCGGGTGCGTCCGTGGTCGGAGGGCCGTCCGTGGGCGGTGCCGTCGTCGTGTCGCTCGGTGTCGGTTCGGTCGAGGCGCTGTCGGACGGCGACTCGCTCGGCGTCGGCGTGTCCGAAGGCGGGAGGGACGACGAGGACGGAGCCGGCGCACCGGAGGCGGGAGTCCCCGAGGGGACGGAGTTCGCCGCGGTCGTCGTCGTGTCGTCGGCCGTTCCGGCCGTCGCGACCGTCGCCGCACCGGCCGCGACCACGGCCAGGACGGCCGCCCCGACCAGCGTCTTTCCGAGGACACCCCTGAGGCGGCCCAGGATCGTGAGCGCCGGCGTCGCCTCGTACACCGCCCCCGTCGTCGCGAACGGGAACAGCAGGGCGAGCAGGGCGGCGAGCCGTCCGAGCCCGCGGCGTCCGCGCTCCTCCCAGTCGGCTCCGTAGCCGTCCGTGGCAGCGCGTTCGAGTCCGGCGAGCAACGCGTCGACGCCGGGCCGGTCCGCCGGGTCCTTCGCCAGGCCCTTCCGCACCAGATCGCGCACCGGCTCGGGGACGTCGGCCACCTCGACCGGTGCACGGAGGTGCTGGAGCCGCAGGGCGATCAGATCGTCGGCGACGAACGGCTGCCGACCGGTGAGGCACTCGTAGAACACGGCCGTCGCCGCGTACACGTCGCCCGCCGGGCCCGCCGGCTCGCCGTCCCACTGCTCGGGCGCCATGTACGCGGGCGTGCCGGCGGCCTCCGCCTCGCGGCCCGCGCGCACGGCGATGCCGAAGTCGGCCAGGGCGCTCGAACCGTCGGCGCGCACAAGGACGTTCTCCGGCTTGTAGTCGCGGTGCACCACCCCGGCCGCGTGAGCCGCGCCGAGCCCGAGCAGCGAGCCCTTGAGCAGCACGAGCGCCGCCTCAGGGCCGGTCGCCCCGTGCTCGCGCAGCAGCTCGCGCAGGGCCACCCCGTCGACCGCCTCCATGACGATCGCCGCACCCAGCCGCGCCTCCACGTACTCGTAGAGGCGCACCACGCAGGGGTGCCGCAGCTCGCCGAGCAGCCGCGCCTCGGCGCGGAACCGGGCCAGGAAGTCCCGGTCGCCGTGCAGCCGTTCGCTCAGGTACTTGACGGCCACGGGCACGCCCGTCGCCTCGTGCCGCGCCAGGACGACCCGCCCGCCGGCGCCCCGGCCGAGCGTCCGCACGGCCTCGTAGCCGGGAACCGCCCAACCGGCATCCGCCCCGCGTGTGTCGCTCATGCCGTCCCCTCCAGGGGCGCGCCGTCTACGGCCGCCCCGTCCGCCGAGCGCGCCCGGCCGCCACCCGCCGCCGCGCGACGCCGCTTCACCACCCGCACCAGCCACCGCACCGGCGCGGCCCACACCGGGAACGCCACCAGGGCCACGACCACCGCCACGATCACCGTGTCCCACGGCGCGGGCACCCGCCCCTCCAGCCACTCCCCGAGCCGGGACCGCCAGGCCAGCAGGGCGAGGACCAGGAAGCCGTACGTCCCGACGACCACCGCAAGGCCGTACGCGGCCATGCCGGTCTGCCGCGCCCCCGGCCGGCGGCCCGCCCGCAGGTCCCGCCACAGCCCCTTGCGGAAGTACGCGCTCGCCTCCTCGCGCAGCCGCGGTACGCGCAGTGCGTCGGTGAGCGCCTGGTAACCGTCCAGCGGCATCAGCGGATTGAAGTTGTACAGGGTGTTCAGATAGAGACCGAAGGCCAGGTGGAACAGCACGGCAGAGACCGGACCCACCGGCAGGTACGCCGCGCCCACGGCGCACCAGCCCGCCAGGGCGGCCGTGGACACCGGCCCGGACAGCGCCACCACGACCCGCGACCAGCGGGTGCCGAACCACATGTCGCTCGTGTCCACGAACGCGAACGGCATCCCCATCATCAGCATGAAGCCGCCCCGCCTGACCTTGCGGCCGTAAGACTTCACCGCGAGGGCGTGCGCGAGTTCGTGCACCACCAGCGCCGAGACATAGCCGACGGCCAGTGCCACCGGGCCCCAGACGCCGGACCCGCCGAAGTCGAGGAGGTGCTGCCGGCCCTGCGCCACCGCGAAGAACACCACCAGACCGCCGAGCAGCGACAGCCAGGTCAGCGCCACTCCGGTACGGGTGAAGAACCGCCAGCCGCCGCCGGCGTACAGCCGGGTCACGACCCCGTCGAGGCCCGGTACGGACACCTCCAGCTTCAGCAGCGCCCGGTACACCGCCCGCCCTATCCGGCGCGGCCCGGAGACCTCCTTCTCCTCCTGCTGCCCCGGCAGACCGCTCAGGAGCCCGGCTCCCGCGAACGCCGTGAGCGCGGCCTCGATCCGCGGCAGCGCCAGCTCGCCGAAGCGGTCCGCGTACGCGAAGAGCAGGTCCCGCACGGTGGCGTCGCCGTCGAGGGCGTTCCACAGGAACACCTCGCGCTCCTCGAGCCGGAGGTAACCGCCGGTCCGCGTGTTGCTCAGCACCCAGTGCGGCTCCGCGCGGCCGCTCGTGGGCACCTGCTTGAGCGCCCACCCGCCGCGGCGGCGCGGCCGCGCGGTGAGCGGGCCGTGCGCCTCCGGCGCGTCCGGCTCGGGAACGGCACCGGCCGGCAGCTCGGTGAGCTGCGTGCCGACCATGACGGTCCGGGAGCCGATCCGCGCGTCACGCGGCTGCTCGAACACCATCCGCACGTCGCCGACGGACAGTTCGGCGCCGTCGTCCAGGCGCGCCGAACCGCCGTGCAGGGTCGCCCCGGCCACCACGGTGCCGTTGAACGAATCCAGGTCCTCGACCCGGAAGCCCGACGTGTCACGGACGATCCGGGCATGACGGCGCGACACACTGCCGTCCGCCAGGACGACGTCGCTGTCCCCGCCACGGCCCAGCGTGGTGGTCTCGCCGGTCAGCGGTACGAGGAGGTCGGGGTCGTCGAGGCCGCGCAGCCGGGGCGCGGCGAACGACGTGGGTGCCGCGCCGCGGCGAAGGGTGCCGCAGCGCAGGCAGTACGGGAAGTCGCGCCGAACGTGCACGCGACAGGCATGGCAGAGCATGGTGGTGGGCCCGACGCCTCAGGAACCGGTGGCGAAGGAACCGCCGGCCGGGCCGCCGAGCGCGTCGTGACCGGGCCCGGTGGTGTGCAGGTGGCTGCCGCCGAGCCGGTCGAGGCCGGGACGGATCAGCCCGCCGCCCGCGCTGTCGGAGTCGGGACCGGGAGTCTCGGAGCGCCCGCCGCCACCGCTGGGCCGACGCCCGTTCTCACTGCTGCCGCCGTCGCCACCTCCGCCGCCGCCGCCTTCGCCGCCTCCGGATCCGCCGCTGCCGGGCCGGCGTCCGTTCTCGCTGCTGCTGCCCTCGCCGCCGCCTTCCCCGCCGCCGCCGCCGCCGCCTTCGCCGCCTCCGGAGCCGCCGCTGCCGGGTCGGCGTCCGTTTTCGCTGCTGCTTCCTTCGCCGCCGCCTCCGCCGTCGCCGCCGCCTTCCCCTCCGTCGCCGCCGTCGCCGCCTCCGGAGCCGCCGCCGGGTCGGCGTCCGTTCTCGCTGCTGCTGCCTTCGCCGCCGCCTCCGCCGGAGTCGCCGCCGCCTTCCCCGCCTCCAGAGCCTCCGCCGTCGTCACCTTCCTCGTAGATGCCTCCGTGCCCGAACCCCTCGGCACCGCCCCCGTGGAAGCCGCCGTCGTGGCCGCCGGCGCCGTCGCCGAACCCACCGCCGCCTCCGCCGTCGTGGCCGCCCCCGAATCCGCTGCCGAAGCCGTCGCCGCCTCCGCCGTCGTGGCCGCCCTCGAATCCGCTGCCGAAGCCGTCGCCGCCTCCGCCGTCGTGGCCGCCCTCGAATCCGCTGCCGAAGCCGTCGCCGCCTCCGCCGCCGTGGCCGCCCTCGAATCCGCCGCCGAAACCGCCGTCGCCTCCGCCTTCGAGCCCGCCGCCGAACCCACCGTCGAGCCCGTTGCCGAACCCGCCGTCGTGGCCGCCGAGTCCGTCCTCGCCGAAGCCCGTATCACCGTCCCCGAAGGAGCCGAAGTCCCCGACGTCCCCGAAGTCGCCGAAGCCACCGGAATCGCCCAGGCCGCCCATGTCTCCCATCTCGGCCGGGTTGCCGAGCTCTCCGAGGTCGCCGAGGAGGGAGCCGCCGTCGTCGACAGGCGTGTCGGTGAGGGCGTCGCCGATCAGGCCGGCGAGGTCGGACGCCGTCGCGTCGAGCTGGCCCGCCAGGTCACGGGAGTCGCCCAGGGCCTCCACCGTGTCCTGCGCACCCGTGTCGACGGGCACGTCGTGGGCGGCCAGGGAGTGGGCCGCGTTGCCGAAGAACAGCGACGACTTGGACAGCCGCGCGTCGAGGGTGGCCGGCCCCTCGGTCGTACCCGACTCCACGCGGAGCCGCCGCAGCTCGGTGACCTGCTCGGGCGTCAGACCGAGTCTTCGTGCCACCTCGTCGAGGCTGCCGTCGAGTTGCTCCGCGAACGCGGGATCGATCGCGAGACGGGTCATGGCATCGCGAAAGGCGTCGTTGTCGGTCATGGCCTCACGTTCTCCGTCGGTACGCGTGCGCGCACGGTGCTTCCGGCGGGAAAGTGGAGGGTCCCCCTGGTCGGCGGCATGGATGCCATTCCGGCCATCCCAACCGATGCCTACAGGGAACCTTATAGAGGCTTTCGACCCCCCGGCGCAAGGGTTCAGGAGGGCCCAGGAAGGGACGAACCGCCTGCCGGACATCGGTCCGGCAATCGGGTTTCAGCCAGACGACGGGCGGCTCGGAGGAACCGTCGATGGGCTCGCCGGCCGGTCGCCTTCGCCGATGACGAGCGAGCGGCCCGTCGTCGGGTCACGACGTGACGGGAACAGGAGGATGCGCCTCGGCGGGTTCCGGTTCCGGGCTCTCGTCGCTGAGCTGCTCACGCAGGTAGTTCCAGAAGACCGCGAGGAGCGCGGCCGACGGGACGGCGAGCAGGCTGCCCACGATTCCGGCCAGGCTGCCGCCGAGGGTCACCGCAAGCAGGACGACGGCCCCGTGCAGGCCCAGTCCGCGGCTCTGGATCATGGGCTGGAAGACGTTTCCCTCCAACTGCTGCACCACGACGATGATCGCCAGGACGATCAGCGCGTCGGTGACGCCGTTCGACACGAGCGCGATGAGAACCGCGACCAAGCCGGCGAACAGGGCGCCCACGATGGGCACGAACGCGGAGACGAAGGTCAGCACGGCGAGGGGGAGGACCAGGGGGACGTCGAGTATCCACAGGCCCAGGCCGATGAGCACGGCGTCGAGGAGGCCGACGAACGCCTGGCTGCGTACGAACGCCCCCAGGGTGTCCCAGCTCCGCTCCGCCACGATCGGGACGTCGACGGCGAGCCGCCCGGGGAGCTGGCGCGCGAGCCACGGGACGAACCGGGGGCCGTCCTTCAGGAAGAAGAACATCAGGAACAGGGCGAGGAAGGCCGTGACCACGCCGTTGAACACCGTGCCCACGCCGGTGGCGACCGTGGTGACCATGCTGCCGATGCCGTCCTGGACGCGGGCCATCGCCGCGTCGAGAGCGCCGGAGATCTCGTCGTCGCCGATGTTCAGCGGCGGCCCGGCCGCCCACTCACGCAGTCGCTGGATTCCCTCGACGACACCTTTGGAAAGCTCCCCGGACTGGGATGCGACCGGCACCGCGATGAGCGCGACGATGCCGGCGACGACCAGCATGAACGAGAGCGTGACGACCGCTGCCGCCAAGGCGGGCGGCCAGCTGTGCCGCCGTAGGAAGCGTGTGAGCGGCCAGGTCAGGGTGGTGAGGAACAGCCCGACGACGAGCGGCCAGACGACCGACCACATGCGACCCACGATCCACAGGGCCACTCCGGCCATCAGCAGGACCAACAACGACTCGGCGGACACGCGAGCCGCTGTACGCAGTGCGGCGGCGGCTTTCGTGGAACTCAACGTGGCGGACATGGGACCACCCTATGGACCCGCCGGTCCGCACTCCGGACCCGCCCCTGCCGCAGGGGCCGTTCCCGCCCGGCCCACGAGAATCCTTCAGCGGCGGGGAGCGTGGCGAGCGGCCGGACGGTCGATCGACCGGGACTGTCACGATGGGTTCCGTGAGCGCACAGGGTGAACGGGACGGCAAGGGAACTTCAGCGGGGCAGGAGCGTCGGTGGAGGCGTGATCCGGAGCGCACCCACGCGGTGCTGGTGGACGCTCTTCTGGAGTTGATGGCCGAGGGACAGCCGGAACCTACGCGGAAGGCGGTCGCCGAGCGGGCCGGGGTGTCGGAGCGGACGGTGTTCGTGCATTTCGCCGACCGTGAGGCGCTGTACGTCGCCGCCGCCGAACGGCAGGCGGAACGGTGGCGGGCCCTGACCGAACCGGTGCCGCCCGAGTGGGCGACCGTACGCAAGGCGCGGGCGTTGATGGCTCAGCGCGCCCGGATGTACGAGGTGATGACGCCGATCCGCAAGGTGGGTCTCGGGCTTGAGCCGGTCTCCCCGGGCCTTCGTCTCGTGATGGCGCGGGGTGATACCTGGCTGCGTGAGGATCTGGCCGAGATCTTCGCCCCGGAGCTGCGGCGGGTGCCGCGGGCGCGACGGCCGGGAGGGCTGCTGGACGCGCTGGAGGCCGCTTCTTCCTGGGCGGCCTGGGACCACCTGCGTACCCGGCGTGGATTGGACGTGGCGGCTGCGGGCTCGGCGGTTCGCCGGACCGTGTGCGCGCTGCTGGACGCCGTGGCGGACTGAACCCGGCCGGGCGCCGGGACGTCCGTTTCAGTGGACACCCCTTGACTCCTATTGCAGTCACACTGCAATAGTGACCCTGCCTGGCGGGCCGCGGACACGGCCGTCGAACGCGTCGGCGTGCCTGCCCGGTGCCGGCGCCGACGGTTTCTCCGCCGCCCCGCGACCTACGAGAAGGGTGTGTACCGGCATGACTCCCATGGATCGGCGCGGGTTCGTCGCCGCCGCGGTGGGCGCCGCGGCGGCAGCCGTGTCGCTGAACCCGCAGACCGCCGAGGCGCTCTCCGGAGGTCACCGCGCCACGACGCCCTCGCCCACACGGACCGACGGGCTGCCCTACGACGACGAGGCCGACTTCGCCGACGCCGACCGGGGATTCATCGCCGCGTTCACCGGCGGGCCGATCACCACCGCCGCCGGGAAGACCGCCTGGGACCCGGGTGCGTACCGCTTCCTGACGGATGCCGATGCCGCAGGCCCGCCCGGCGGTGTCGACCCGAGCCTGTGGCGGCAGGCCCGGCTCCTGTCCCGTCAGGGGCTCTACGAGGTCACCGACCGGATCTACCAGGTCCGCGGCCTCGACCTGTCCAACATGACCGTCGTCGAGGGCGACACCGGCATCATCGTCATCGACCCGCTGATCTCCGCCGAGACCGCGGCCGCCGCGCTCCGGCTCTACCGGGACCACCGCGGAGACCGCCCGGTCAAGGCCATGATCTACACCCACCCCCACGTCGACCACTTCGGCGGCTGCCGCGGCGTCCTGCCGGACGGCGCGGGTGACATACCGGTGCTCGCCCCGCAGGGCTTCATGGAGCACGCGGTCAGCGAGAACGTCTACGCCGGGCCCGCCATGGCCCGCCGCGCCGCCTACATGTACGGCGCCAAGCTGCCCACCGGTGCCGCCGCCCAGGTGGGCTGCGGGCTCGGGCTGAACGTCTCGCTCGGCACCGTCGGTCTCATCGCCCCCACCCAGTACATCGGGGCCACTGGGCAGGAGGTCACCCTCGACGGGGTCCGCATCCGGTTCCAGATGACTCCCGGGACCGAGTGCCAGGAGGAGATGAACTTCCTCTTCCCCGACCTCCGCGCGGTCTGCATGGCGGAGAACGCCACGCACACCATGCACAACATCCTCACCCTGCGCGGCGCGCAGGTCCGCGACGCCCACGCCTGGGCCGGATACCTGACCGAGTCCATCGGCCTGTACACCGGCGCCGCCGACGTGGCCTTCGCCTCCCACCACTGGCCCACGTGGGGTGCCGAGAACATCGTCGCGCTGCTGACGCACCAGCGGGACCTCTACGGCTACATGCACGACCAGACGGTCCGCCTGATCAACAAGGGCCTCAACGGCGCGGAGATCGCGGAGAGCTTCACGCTCCCGCCCCAGCTGGACCGTGTGTGGGCCAACCGGGGCTACTACGGCTCGGTCAGCCACAACGTCAAGGCGATCTACCAGCGCTACATGGGCTGGTTCGACGCCAACCCCGCGCACCTGTGGGAGCACCCGCCGGCGGAGGAGGCCCGCCGCTGGGTCGAGTCCCTCGGCGGGCAGGCCGCCGTACGCGCCCGAGCCCGGCACTACGCCGACAGAGGCGACCTGCGCTTCGCCGTCACCCTGCTCAACCACGCCGTCTTCAACGACCCGGAGGACACCAAGGCCAAGCGTCAGCTCGCCGCCCTCTACACGCGCCTCGGCCAGGCAGCCGAGAACGCCGTCTGGCGCAACTTCTACCTCACCGGGGCCCAGGAGCTCACCCACGGCGTCACGCCCAGCACCAGCGCCACCCTCGGCCCCGACATGTATCTGGCCCTCACCGTCGGGCAGCTCATCGACGGCCTCGCCGTCCGCGTCGACGGACCCAAGGCATGGTCACTGCGCCTCGCCGTCGACTGGCACATCGGCGGCACCTACTGGCACCTCCGCCTCGCCAACGGCCTGCTCACCTGGACCACCGACACCGGCCCCGCCCCGGACGCGGGTCTGACCATGACGATGACCAAGCCCCAACTCCTCGCCCTGCTCGCCGGCAAGGGAACCACCGGCATCGCCATGACCGGTGATCCCGCACTGCTGCCCCGCCTCCTGTCGGTCCTGGACACCCCCGACCCGGACTTCCCGATCGTCACGCCCTGAACCCCGGGCAGAGGACAAGGACTTCACCCGCAGAGAGGGCGACGGTGCCCCTTGCCTCGATCCGGGGCAGGGGCACCGTGTCCGTTCACCCTGCCTGGGCCGTACGGGCTAGGGCGTCCCGGGCCGCTTCCTCGGCGACGGCGCGGTCCTCCGGGACCACGCCGATGCGGGTGCGGCGGTCGAGGAGGTCGGAGGTGTCGAGGGCGCCTTCGTGGCGGACCGCCCACACCAGTTCGGCGCCCGTGACGGGGTGGCCGGGTACGACGGGCTCGGCCAGGGCGGGGTCTTCGAGACCGAGGGCGTGGACGGCCGCGGCTTCGGAGCCGTAGCGCTGTACGAGGCGGGGCGGGACGTCGAGACCGGCGAGGGTCTGCGGGCGGGCCGCGCCGACGAGGGGGACGGAGGCGGTCCGGCATGCGCCGGCCGTCAGGCCGCGGACGGCGACGGCCGCGTCGACGGCGTCCTGGGCCATGCGGCGGTAGGTGGTCAGCTTGCCGCCGACGACGGTGACGATGCCGTCGGGCGAGGTGAGCACGGCATGCTTGCGCGAGATGTCGGCGGTGCGGCCCTCCGAGTCCTGGGTGTCGAGCAGGGGCCTCAGCCCGGCGAAGGCCCCGACCACGTCGGAGCGGTGGACGGTGACGTCGAGGGCGGAGCCGAGAACGTCGAGGAGGAAGCCGATGTCGGTCTCGGGGACCTCCGGCACGTCGGGGATGTCGCCGTCGACGGGCTCGTCGGTGAGGCCGACGTACACGCGCCCGTCGCCCTGGGGCAGGACCAGGACGAAGCGGTTCGTCTCGCCGGGGATCGGGATGTGCAGTCCGGCGGAGAGCCGGCCGAGGGTTTCCGACCGCAGGACGAGATGGGTGCCGCGCGAGGGCCGGAGACGTACGTCGTCGATGAGGCCGCCCGCCCAGACCCCGGCCGCGTTGACGACGGTGCGGGCGCGGATGCGCAGCTCCTGGCCGGTGGTCTCGTCGCGCACCAGCGCGCCGTCGCCGTGGAGTTCCAGGGCCCGGGTGCGGGTGAGGACGCGGGCACCGTAGGCGGCCGCGGTGCGGGCGATCGCGGTCACCAGGCGTGCGTCGTCGGTGAGCCGTCCGTCCCAGGACAGCAGTCCGCCGCGCAGGCCGACGGGCCGCAGGGCCGGGGCGAGGTGGCGGGTCTCGACGGCCGACAGCGTGCGCGGCTGCGGCAGCGTGCGGCGCGAGGTGCGGGCGCCGACGCGCAGCAGGTCGCCCGCGACGAATCCGGCGCGGGCGAGGGCGGCCTGGCCGCGGCTGACGAGCGGGGTGAGGGGGAGGACGAAGGGCTGGGCGCGCACCAGGTGGGGGGCGGTGCGCTCCATGAGGATGCCGCGTTCGACGGCGCTCTCGTGGGCGACGTCGAGCTGGCCGGACGCGAGGTAGCGCAGTCCGCCGTGGATCAGCTTGGAGCTCCAGCGAGAGGTGCCGAACGCGAGGTCGTGGGCGTCGATCGCGGCGACGGTGAGCCCTCGGGTGGCCGCGTCGAGGGCGGCTCCGGCTCCGGTGGCGCCGAGCCCGACGACGAGTACGTCGACGATGTCGCCGTCGGCGAGCCGGTCCAGTTCGCGTCGGCGCCGCTCGGCATCGAGCGAGGAGCCGGGCAGGGCGGTGCTGGTCGTGGGGTTCATGGGGCGAGGGTCCTCTCCAGCAGGGTGCGCAGCTCTTCGAGGAAGGCGGCTTCGCTCAGGTCGGGATCGTTCTCGTCGGCCATGGTGCGCAGCGAGAGCGTGAAGGACTGGACGACGAGCAGCAGGGACCGGGCTTGCAGGTCGGGGTGGGCGCGGCGTACGGAACCGTCCTCGTGCCCTTCGTCCAGTGCGGTGACGAGGAGCCCGAGCAGGGCGTCCTGGCTGGCGCCCCGCCGGTCGAGGACGTACGGCAGCAGCAGCTCGGGGTCGACGTCGAGGATCTTCTGGAACAGCGGATGGGCTCGGAACGCGGCGACTCCCGCCACCAACCCCTCGACGATCCGGGCCCGTTCGGGCCGGTCGTCGCTGAAGGGCGGCATGGCGTCGGCGGCGACGGCGATCCATTCACGGGTCATCAGGTCGCCGACGAGGGTCCGCACGTCGGGCCAGCGTCGGTAGAGCGTCATCCGGGACACGCCGGCCCGCCGGGCGACGTCGGTGAGGGTGGTTCGCCGCACGCCGACGGCGAGCACGCAGTCGCGTGCTGCGTCGAGGACGGGATCCGCGTCCGCATGGTTGTGACGAATGGGCGTCATCTGTCACAGTGTAATGCCAGTGCGGGCCGAGCGGCAGCGCCGTCCGTGAAACAGACCGTGAGGAACCTCTCGAAGTGGACATGTTGTGGAGCGGCTGGGGCGACCCGGCCAAGGCGGCACCCCTGCCCGAATCGGTCACCGGCCTGCTGCGGGACCTGCTCGGCGTCACCCCGCGAGAGAGCGGCCCGTCCGTCCTCGCCGACATCGACGTGCCCGCCCCGGCGCTGACCGGCGAGGCCATGAGCGCGCTGCGCGCCGCCGTCGCCGCCCCCGACGGCCTGCGGGACGACGCCGAGAGCCGCATCCGGCACACCCGGGGCAAGTCGACCCCCGACCTCCTGCGCATCCGCGCCGGCGAGGTCGACGACATCCCGGCCGCCGTCGTACTCCCCGGCAGTCACGACGAGGTTCTCGCCGTCCTGCGCGCCTGCGCGGACCACGGCCTCTCCGCCGTCCCGTTCGGCGGCGGCACCTCCGTCGTCGGCGGCCTCGCGCCCACCACGAAGCGGCCCTTCGTCGCCCTCGACCTCCGCCGCCTCGACCAGCTCCTCGCCGTCGACGAGGTGTCGCGCACCGCGACCCTGCAGCCCGGGCTGCGCGGCCCGCAGTGCGAGGCGCTGCTCAACGAGCAGGGCTGGACGCTCGGCCACTTCCCGCAGTCCTTCGAATGGGCGTCCGTCGGCGGATTCGCCGCGGCCCGCTCCAGCGGCCAGGCCTCGGCCGGCTACGGCCGCTTCGACGAGATGGTCGTCGGCCTGAAGGTCGCCACCCCCGAGGGCACCCTGTGGAGCGGTCGCGCCCCGCGCTCCGCCGCCGGTCCCGACCTGCGCCAGCTGATCCTCGGCTCCGAGGGCGCCCTCGGTGTGATCACGTCGGTGACCGTACGCATCCGCCCGCTGCCGCAGAAGCGGATCTACGAGGGCTGGCGCTTCGCCTCCTTCGAGGCCGGCACGGCCGCGCTGCGCCGGCTCGCCCAGGACGGCCCGCGGCCCACGGTGCTGCGGCTGTCGGACGAGTCCGAGACCTTCATCGGGCTGGCGCAGCCGGATGCCATCGGCAGCGCCGAACTCCCGGAGAACCCCGGCTGCATGGCCATCGTCGGCTTCGAAGGCACGGAGGCGGACACGGCCGCCCGCCGCGCGGCCGCGCGTGAGGTCCTCCTGGCCTGCGACGGCGAGTTCATCGGCGAGGAGCCCGGCGACAAGTGGGAGCACGGCCGCTACAACGCGCCCTACCTGCGTGACGCGCTGCTCGACGCGGGCGCGTTCGCCGAGACGCTGGAGACGGCCGCGTTCTGGTCCGCGATCCCGGGACTGTACACGGCGGTACGCGACGCGCTGACCAGCACCCTCACCGAGGCCGGGACCCCGCCGCTCGTCATGTGCCACATCTCGCACACGTACGAGAACGGCGCCTCGCTGTACTTCACCGTCGTCTCCGCGCAGGGCGAGGACGCCGTCGCGCACTGGGCGCCGGTGAAGCGGGCGGCGAACGACGCGATCCTGGCGGCGGGCGGCACCATCAGCCACCACCACGGCGTCGGCACCGACCACCGCGACTGGTACGCCCGCGAGGTCGGACCGCTCGGCATCCGCATGCTCCAGGCGGTCAAGGCCGAGGTGGACCCGTCCGGCGTGCTGAGCCCCGGGGTCCTGATCCCCGTCCGCTGAGCACCGCCACCTGAACCCCTCCCCCTGAGCACGTCCCCTGAACACCTCCCTCCCGTACCTCTCCTTCTGCCGCCCGGAGGCCAGATCCATGCGACAGTTCACCGCCGTCGTCAACCCCACCGCAGGGGGATCCAGCGGCACGGCGAGCCTGCTCCCGCTGGCCCGGCTGCTGCGGGAGGCGGGCGCGCGGCTCGACACCGTCTACAGCCGCAGCCTGGAACACGCACAGGAACTCGCCCGGGAGGCCGGAGCGAAGGGGCACGTCGTGCTGGCCGTCGGCGGTGACGGCATGGCCGGCACCGTCGGCGGCGCGCTCAGCGGCACGGACACGGTCTTCGGCCTGGTCCCCGCGGGCCGCGGCAACGACTTCGCGCGCGCTCTGGGGCTTCCCACCGACGCCCCGGGCCTCGCCAAGGTACTGCTCGACGGCGAGCCGCGGGCCGTCGACACCATCGAGGTGGAGTCCGCCCAGCACGCCGGGGTCTGCGTCCTCGGCAGCGTGTACGCGGGTGTCGACGCGGTGGCCAACCGCCACGCCAACGCCTCCCGTCTGCTGCGCGGCGCGGCCTCCTACTACGCCGGAGGCCTCCGGGCGGTCCTCACCTGGAAGCCCGCCGCGTACCGCATCACGATCGACGGGATCCGGCACGAGCGCACCGGCTACACCGTGGTCGCGGCCAACTCCGGGTTCTACGGATTCGGGAGGAACATCGCCCCGGGCGCGCGGGTCGACGACGGCCTCCTCGACGTCGTGGTGATCAAGGAGGCGCCCAAGCACCTCTTCTTCGCCATGATGAACGAACTGAAGACGGGCGTGCACGTGAAGCGTCCTCAGGTCGAGATCCTGCGCGGCAAGGAGGTCCGCATCGAGGCCGACCGGCCCCTCCCGTACGGTGCGGACGGCGAGGTCGACGCGACCCTGCCGGTGACCCTGAGGACGAGGCCCGCGGCTCTCCGCGTACTGGCCTGACCATGGCGCGGACCTCCCGCTCCGTCGCTGCCGAGGGCGCGAACGGGGCGGGGCCGGCCTACCCGTCTCCGCTGCTCGTGCGACCGGGCCTCGCCCTCATCGTGGTCCGTGGGTCTGCAGGAAGACCACCGGGCCGCCGCCCAGCCGGTCCGCCGCGTCCAGGTCGAGCAGAGCCGCGAGCGCCTTGGCGGTGTACGTGCGTTCCAGGGTCAGGCCGGCCTCCGCCGAAGCGAGGGCGAGAGCGCGGTCGCCGGCGGTGGTGGGGTGCGCGTAGCCGTTTCCCAGCCAGGCCGTCTCGGTGCGGATCGCGTCGGGGGCGGGCCCCGCGTCGTCCAGGTCTGCACCCCGGGCCCGGAGCAGGGCCGTGGAGCGGCGGGCCAGGCCGAGGAGGGTCGCGGAGTCCAGTCGCAGAGTGCTGTTGACGACGACGCCGAGGACGCGGGTGCGCAGCCCGGCGAGCCGCAGTCCGAGGGCCAGCCCCGCAGCCGTACCGCCGGATCCCACCGGGGTGACGAGCCACGTCGGCTCCGGCAGCTCCCCGGCCGCGACCTGTGCGCCCAACTCCAGTGCGATCTCGACGGCGCCGAGCGTGCCGAGCGGCGAGGAGCCGCCCGCCGGCAGGTAGTACGGCGGAGTGCGGCCGTGGGTGTGTCGGACGAAGAGCCAGGGCGCGGCCAGGATCAGCCTCGTCTTGGTGCGCAGGAAGTGCAGCGTCGCGCCGGAGGCGCGCAGCCGCTCCAGCTGGGCCCGCACGTGCTGGTCGACCGGGTGGTCGATCAGGCCCAGGGCCACCTCGATCCCCAGCTCCCGTGCGTACCAGGCAGCGGCGAGGCCCCAGTTGGTGCCGAGCCCGCCGACCGAGAGGATGGTCCTCGCGCCGCGCCGCCGGGCTTCCGGCAGAAGCCACTCCAGCTTGCGGACCTTGTTGCCGCCCCAGCCGCCGTCGCCGTATCCGCTCTCGTCCTTGATCCACAGCTCGGAGTGCGTGCCCAGGCCGGGCAGGCGCCGAACCGGCGTGGGGGCCTCACCCAGCCGGAGGAAGGGCAGCGAGTCGGCCAGTTCGGGACAGCGCCGGTGCAGCAGTGGAGGTGGCATGGGGGAGAGGGTAGATCCCCCGGCCGCCGAACGGACCGGATCGGGTGCCAACTGCTGTGAACAACCTGCGAGTTGCCTGGGCGTTCCCCGCACGGCGGACGAGCGGCCTCTCCTGGAGCAGGAGGGGCCGCTCGGAGCCAGGTGCTCGGGGGGGAGTTACCGCTTGTGCCCGTGCCGCACGTCCAGGCAGAGCGCCCAGACGTCGGAGTAGCTGCCCTGGGAGGGCGAACCCCCGCTGTGGGTGGCAGCCGTCCAGTACGACGGGTTGGCGCCCCCGTCGCCGACCGGGGTGCCGGCGGCGTCGCTCGGGAAGCTGCCGTTGAGGTGGGGACCGCCCGAGGTCGCCTTGCTGAAGTCGGTCGTGGTCACGTTGCCGCCGCTGATCGCGGCGCCGCCGCTGACCAGCTGCCCTTCCTCGCGGGAGCAGCCGGCCGTCGCCGTCTGTCCCGTGGAGGCCGTGTTCGGGCCGCTGACCTCGGTGAAGCGGACCGTCGTGGAGACGTGCTTGAGGTCGATGCCGTCCGCGCTGCAGATCGCGTAGGCATAGGTCATGTTGTCCTCGCCGCGTCCGCCGCCGATCCCGCCGACCGCCGTCCAGGAGTCGGGGTCGCGCTCGCCGTCACCCGCCGCGATCGAGCCGAAGTGGTGTGCGGCGTCGTTGAAGGTGGGGAAGCTTGCGATCGGCTTGAGGCTGCCGACACTGGCCGGGGTGGTGCGGGCTCCGCCGCCGATCAGGACGGTGTCGGCCGGGCAGGTCGCCGTGACGAGCTTGGACGAAAGCCCGACGGACGGCCCCTGGGCCTTGTTCATGACCACCTGGGTGTGCCTGATCAGGTTGCTGTCGAGGCAGATCGCGTACGGGGTGGTGGAGAAGGCGTCGCTGCTGCGGCTCCCGCTTCCGCCGAACGCCATCCAGTGCGTGGCATCGGTGCCGACGATCCCGGGCACGTCGGTGTACTCGGTGGCTCCGTCGGCACTGGGCACCATGCCCATCACGTGGTTGCCGTTGGACATCTCGTCGTTGCCGATGGCCTGGTCGGCCCCGCCGCCGGAGACGAGGCCGTCGGGGCAGTCGGCGTGCGAGGAGACCCCGGTGAAGGGAGTCGCGGGGCCCATGGTGGCCCCGGGGGTGACGACGGTGACGTCGACGGTCTTGGCGTACGCGGCTCCCGGCACCGCGACGGTCAGCAGGGCGGTCAGGATCAGGGCCTTGCCCGTGGCGGAGCCCCGCCGGATTGTCGTGCTCATCGGACTCTCTCTCGTGTGTTCATGCGGATGGCCGGCCGGCTGTCGGGAACGGCTGCCTCAGACACCGTCGTTGGCGCACAGCGCCCAGGCGTCGGTGTACGTGCCGGGAGAGGACTGGCCGCCGGTGTGGGCGGAGGCCGTCCAGTACGCCGCCGTGGTGGTCCCGTCGCCGACCACGGCGCCCCCGGAGGTGCTGGGGAAGCTGCCGTTGAGGTGGTCACCGCCCGAACCCGGACCGGTGAAGTTCGTGGAGGTCACGTTGCCGCCGCTGATCGCGGCGCCGCCGCTGACCAGGTTCCCGTCGCCCTGGCCGCAGCCCACGGTCGCCGTCCGGCCGGTGCTCCCGGTGGTCGGGCCGCTCACCTCGGTGGAGCGGACCTTCACCGTGGCGCCACTGATGTTGATGCCGCTTCCGCTGCAGATCGCGTACGCGTAGGTGTAGTTGGCGCTGTTGGCGCCGGAGTCCCAGCCGACCGCCGTCCAGGAGTCGGGGTTCGTCTCTCCGTCCGCTGCGGCCTTCGCGCCGTAGGCGTGCGCGGAGTTGTTGAAGGTGGGGAAGCTCGCGATCGTCTTGAAGCTGCCTGTGTTGCCCGGGGTGGTGCGGGCGCCGCCGCCGAGCAGGCGGGTGTCGGCCGGGCAGGTCGCCGTGACGAGGCCTGCGGTCGCCCCGGAGGTGGGGGTGTTGGCCTTGCTCATGACGACCTGGGTGTGGTTGATCAGGCTGCTCGTGAAGCACATGGCGTAAGGGGTGGTGGAGAAGGAGGCATTGACCTGGCCCCCGCTTCCGCCGATGCCGAGCCAGTGCGTCACGTCGGTGCCGACGACACCGGTGGAGCCGGTGTACTCGGTGGAGCCGTCGGAGCTGGGCGCGGTGCCGTTGACGTGGTTGCCGTTCACGCTCGCCCCGGTGCCGATGGCCTGGTTGATCCCGCCACCGGAGACGAGTCCGCTGGAACAGTCGGCGTGGGTCGATATCTCGGAGTCGGCGGAGGCGGGACCGTTGGTGGCCCCGGGGGTCTTCACCGTCACGCTCACGGAGTTGGCGTAGGCGGTTCCCGGCACGGCCAGGGCCAGCACAGCGCCGAGGACCAGCACCTTGCTCACAGCAGGGCGCGGCGACAGGTTTCTTGTCATCGGATTCCATCTCTCTGATGGTCGGCATGGACGGCGACTGGGGACCGAAGAGCGGTTCGACCGCAGTGCCGCGAAGAAGGAGGGCCCGGACGTGTGGACGGGGTCCTGGCTGACTCTGGAGTGAGGGTGGGGTCGGACTGCCGGGGAGGACGGGAGCCCGTGCGCTGCGACATCGAGGGTCACTCATGCGTACGCAAATGCGGACTGTAGCAGTAGACCGCAGCAACATCTACACGCTCCACTGGCGATTATCCTCGCATTCGTGTGTCGTCGACCTGGCGGATGCGGGGTGCGCGCAGGTCACGGCCGGCGGCGTGACCGACCCCGACTCCGACTCCGACCTCAGCGCCGAATCGAGCACCTTCGCGCCCGCTTCCGCGCCTCGCACTGCCCTGGCCTGGAGGATCAACCAAGAGCTGTTTTGCGTCCTGGCTTTGGCATTTACGATGTCTCGTCTCGCATTCGCCTCGTGAATGTGAGCGCGGGGCACTCCCGCGACCGCGCTAGGAGTCTCTTATGCACGTCGGCCATCTCCTCCGTCTCGACCGTCTGGACCTCTCCCTCGTCTGGGGCGACGAGGCGCTGCTCGGCCAGGAGATCGGCGGCGTGACGGCCACGGATCTGGAGGATCCGGGGCGGTTTCTGCAGCCGGGGGAGATCGTCCTCAGCGGACTGGTGTGGTGGAGCCGGGGCGGTGGTCCGGGCAAGACCGAGCGCTTCGTCTCCGCTCTGCGCGAGGCGGGCGCGGTGGCTCTGCTCGCCGGGGAGGAGGCCCACGGAGAGGTGCCGCGGCAGCTGGCCGAGGCGTGCCGGAAGCACCGCATCGCCCTGATCGCCGTGCCCGCGCATACGACGTTCCGGGCGATCACCGAGGCGGTCTACCTCCGGCAATGGAGTGAGCTGAGCCGCCGGCCCACGGACCACTTCGCCTTGCCGGAGAACGTCCGCCTGGACCTGGACCGCGCGCTGGAGAACGGTGCGACGGCGGGTGAGCTGCTGGGCCGGGCGTTCGCTCATCTCGGCATGCCCGCCTGCCACTTGCTGACCAGCAGCGGCCGTACGGTCGCCCGGACCGGTGCCGCCCGGGCGGAACTGCCGGCCCGGCGGGCCGCTGAGCTCGTGCGTGGCGGGGACGGTACGACGGTACGTGTCGAGGCCGACGGCACGGTCTACGACACCTGGCACCTCCACCTGCCCGAGGCGGGCCAGGTGCCCCCGCGGGTCCTCCAGGAGATAGCCGAACTCCTCGGTCGTCACCGGCGCCGGGAGGACCGGAACCGGGCGGCGAGCAGTGCGGCCTTCGCGGAACTCGTCGACGCGGTGGGTGCGCCGCGCTTCGACAGCCACCGTGTGCGCGGCGCGTTGGCCTCGTGCGGCCTCGCCGACAGTGACGCGTACACCGTGGTCGTCGCGGCCTCGGACACGCCCGGGGACGCCGGTGCTCTCGGCGTCGCCGCACTCACGGAGGCGCTGCGTCACGTTCCCGCCGTCGCGTTCGCCGTCGCCGACGGTCCCGGTGGAGAGGCGATGGCGGTGGTCGCGCACGAGAGGGAGGCGGCGTCGGGTGTACGGGCTCGGCTGGCCGACGCATGGCCGTTGGTCCACGGATGCAGCCCGGACATCGCTCTGCACGCGGGGGTCAGTGGGCCCGCCGCCACCCCTGCGGGCTTGAACACCGCACTGACTCAAGCCCGTTACGCCCTGGCGGCGGCCCGCACCGCAGCACCGTCGTCACCTGGCGTCGCCGGACTCGGTGACCTCGACGGGTTGGGCAAGCTGATGGCCGGCATTCCTGTCGACGTACGGAACGTGTACCGCGAGACCGTCCTCGGACCGCTCCTCGGCGCCGGCCGCGGGTCGAGCACGATGCTCCTGGAGACCTTGGAGGTCTTCCTGGCACACGACTGCTCGTGGGCGAGAACCGCCGAGGCCCTCCACGTCCACGTCAACACGGTCCACTACCGCGTCGAACGCATCGAGGCCCTCACCGGCCGGGACCTGTCGCGGCTCGAGCACAAGGTGGACCTGCGCGCGGCACTGCTCTGCCACTGACAGTCCGTGCGCCGGAGCGGTCAGGACAGGTCGATGTGCACGCTCGTCGACTTCACCCGGGCCGTCACCGTGACGCCGACATCGAGCCCCAGCTCCTCCACGGCCTCCCGCGTCACCAGCGAGACCAGCCGGTGCGGGCCGGACTGGACCTCCACCTGCGCGGCCACATCGTCCATCCGTACCCCCGTGACGATGCCCACGAAGGAGTTCCGGACGGAGGTCGACACGTCGTCCTCCGGAACCGCGTGCAGCCCGGCGCCCCGCTCCTGCGCGAAACGGGCCAGGGCCGTCCCTTCGATCACCCGCTTGCCGGCCCCGTCCCGCTCCATGGCCAGCTTGCCACCGTCCGCCCACCGGCGAACGGTCTCCGAACTCACTCCGAGCAGCTGCGCTGCCTGCCCAATGCTGTATGACGGCACCATCGCACTCTAGGCCACGCCCGGAACCACGCGGCACGGAGGAGGACACCAGCAGCTGGAACGCGACCCTCGACGGCACCCCCTGCAGCACCGCCTGAAGGTCCCTCGCCGCACCACACAGGCCCCGGGATGCGGGCCCGTTCCACCCCGTCGGGCGGGCTGAGGTGGTCCGTGTCTACGGCGCCGTGCTGTCGCGTGGTGCGGGCCCGGCGCTCCGGACACCGCGCGGTGACGCGCCGAGCTCGCGGCGGCAGGCCTTGTTGAACGCCTGCAGGTCGGGAATGCCGACCGAGGCGGCGACGGCGGGGATGGAGAGTGTGGTGGCCCGCAGGAAGTGGCCCGCGCGTTCCATCCGGCGGGCCCGGATGTATCCGACCACGGTCTTCCCGGTGGCGGCGCGGAACAGCCGGGTCAGGTGATTGTGCGAGACACCGGCGGCCTTCGCGATCTCCGGCACCGTCAGGGATTCCGCCAGCCGCGCCTCGATCAGGGCCGTCGCGGCCGCCACCGTCGGATGAACGGCCCGCGCGTTCTGCTCCCGCGGCGAAGGGAGCTGGGCGATCCGCCACAGGGCCGCCCATACTTCGGCGGCGGCCCGGGCAGGGGTGTTCGGCCAGGCATCCAGGGCCTGCCGCACCTGTGAGGTGAGCGGACCGAGCTCGGGGCCCGCGGGCTGGATCACGGGGATGCTGTGGGGCGGGCCCGCCGAGCCCAGGCGGAAGTGGACGTAGAGATGTTCCGAGCGGCCCCGGTAGCGGAAGCGCACCTCGCTTCCGGGCGGTACGAGGCTGACCCGTCCGGGGCGGATCGCGTGCTCGGTGCCGTCGACCGTCAAGTCCGCTTCGTAGCCGTACAAGTGGAGCTGCCACAGGTCCGGCAGCGAGAAGACGTCCACATGCCCGGCCGGCCCGTGCACGCCGATGCCGACGGCGGCGAGAGTGGGCGGCTCGTCGAGCGGGGCGAGGACCGTCTGCATGGCCAGGTGTCTACCACGGCGTACGCGGCCCGCACCAGGGCGTGATCTTCGACGCGCGCGCCGGGCCAGGGGGTGAGAATCGACCAGTGGAGGGTGAACGCGGCCCACGCGGTGGACGGCGGGCCGGACCTAGCGTGGCGGTCATGGACAACAGGAAAGAACTGCTGAGCTCCGTGCGGATGGCGCGCTTCGTGGCACGCGGATCACTGCGTCTCGACGGCGTGGTGCCGCCGGATCTGAACGCCGAGGGCCTCGCCGTACTGGCGGACGGGGTACCGCCGGTGCCGTACGGGACACCTCTTTCCGAGGCCTACACGGAGGGCTCCTTCGTCCGCAGGCTTCTGGAACTGCCCCAGGTGGCCGGGGCCCTGTACAGCCTGGTCGGACCGGAGCCGTGGGTGGACCACCACTTCGTCCACACGCGCGAGCCCCGCGGCGGCGAAGCGCAGCCGTTGCACGGGGACGCCATCATCGACGTCCGACCTGACGCCTTCGACGTGCAGTTGATGTACTACCCGCAGGCCGTGACGCTGGAGATGGGCGGAACGCTCAGCGTGCCGGGCAGCCATCTGCGGCGGATCAACGAGTCGGACACCGGTCGCTACCAGAACCTGCGCGGTCAGGACCGGTTGGTCTGCCCGGCCGGGACCGTGGTGTTTCTGCACCATGGCATCTGGCACGGGGGCCGGCGCAACGACAGCGACATCCTGCGCTACATGTTCAAGATCCGGTTCAATCCGCGGGTGCGTCAACAGCGCCTGTGGGACACCTCGGATCTCGACGACCCGCAGGTGAACGCGGAGCTGGACACGATGTTCCCCTGGTACGAGTGGGCGACCGGCCGCCTGGAGCGGTACAACCGCATCCTGCTGTGGCGGGAACTGACGGGCGATGCCGGCTTCGACCTCGACCACTGGGTGACCAGGGTCTCCAACCGCCCCAAGGAGACGGTGGCATGACGACGGAAACGATCCTGCCCGCGCGAGCGAACGGCCAGGACACCACCACCCCGGTGCTGCGACAGGAGGTGCTCGTGCTGTACCTGGCGGGCTCGGCGCTGGACTCCCACGTCGTCGGCTGGTCCCGCTACGACGGCACCGGCTGCACCTCGCCCACCACGGGCGACAGCGACGAGCCGCCGTACGAGTCGGGGGTGGCCGCGCTCCGGGACGGCTGGCGGCTGTTCCAGGCGGCCCAGCTGATTCCGCCGTACCCGGGCCACGAGTACGACGTCTCCTTCCTCAAGCACGAGTTCTTCTTCGAACGGATCGTCGACGTGCGGGCGGCGTCGTAGCGCGCGGCCCCGTCCGGCCCGACGTACCGAACCGGTACGTCGGGCCGGACGTTCGTGACGCTCAGGAGCAGACAGCGCCGTTCAGCGTGAACCGCGTCGGTACCGCATTCGCACCCGAGTACGTGGCCTGGAACCCGAAGTCGGCGCTGCCACCGGGCGCCAGCGTGCCGTTCCACCCGGCGTCCCGGGAGCTCACCGCGCTGCCCGACTGGCTCACCGTCGCGTTCCAGGCTCTGCTGATCCGCTGGTCGCCCGCGAAGCTCCACCCGAGGTTCCAGCCGGAGACCGGCGACGTCCCGGTGTTCCGCACGGTCACGGTCGCCGTGAAACCGTTCCCCCACGAGCTGTCCACCCGGTACGTCACCGCACAGGACGCCGCGGGCGGCGCCGTCTCGTCGTCCACCTCGGTCGCCGTGAAGGTCGCCGCCCGCACCCCGCTCCCGCCGACGGTGAATGTCGCGCTGCCGGCCACCGCGTCCGCGTCCTGCGCGGCGGACACCGAAACCTCCTGCGTCGTGGCCCAGTTGGCGGGGGTGAACACGAGCGTGGCACCCGCCGTCGCGGACAGGTCCTGGTCGCCCGCCGACCGGGCCACCGTCACCGTGACGTTCTGCGCGGGCGCGGCCGACAGCCGCACCCCCACCGGCGTCGAGCCGCCCTCCGGTACCGTCACCGCCGTGGGCGCCACCTGCACGGAGGGCTCTGCCGGGGCAGCGCGCCGCTCCGCGGCGAAGGCCGCCAGCCACGCCAGCGACGAGTTCCAGTTGATCGCCACCTCGTTCGTGGAGTACGAACCGATGTCGTCCACATAGCAGGCCGCCGGGGCGCAACCGCTCAGCTTCTCCTTCGCCACCGGGTCCTCGAGGCCCGCGTTCGGCCCACCGGCGAAGGAACCCGCTGGCGGATGCGGCAGCGAGGCGTCGTTCTGATGCGCCCAGAAGCGGTGATGCTGGTTCTCCGAGGCGCGTTCGCCGTAGCCCGTGACGTACGAGCGGTCCAGGGCGTTGCGGCCCAGCAGGTAGTCCAGCGACTCCAGCGCGCCCGCACGGTAGCGCTGCGCACCGGTGAGCTCGAACGCGACGGCCAGCATCATCGCGTTGTTGGAGACAGCGCTGTTGGATCCCCACACGTAGCCGGTGGCCGGGATCGGCACCCCGTACGCCTGGCCGGCCATGGTGGAGAGATATCCGTCGGCCGTCGCCGTCAGCAGACCGCGCACCCGGGCCACGTCGTCGGCGGGCAGGGCCACGCCGGGGACGGTGGCGAGGGTGATCCGGCCGAGTGTCGCCGTACCGCCCCACCAGAATCCGTCCGCGGGCCCGGAGTGATGCGGGGAGGAGGTCACGGCGTCCCGGTACTGCGCCTCGCCGGTGGTGGCGAGCAGTTCGGCCGCGGCCCAGTAGAACTCGTCCGAGACGTCGGCGTCCTCGTACGCGCCGCCGCCGGTGTTGTCGGTCGCCGGAGCGAGCACGTTCGGGTTGGCCTTGGCGGCCGTCCAGGCGCGGCGGGCCGCGTCCAGGCAGCGGGTGGCGAAGGCGGTGTCGTACGGCGCGTACACCCGGGCGCACTGCGCGGCGGTGGCCGCCAGGTTCAGCGTGGCCGCCGTGGACGGACGGTGCAACTCACGTATCTTGTCGTCGAGTTCGGGGCGGGTCGGCAGGGCGGTCCACTCGGCGTCGTGCATCTTGTGGAAGGCCATCCCGGCCGACGGCCGGCCCTCCGGGACCTGCATCCGCATCAGGAAATCCAGCTCCCAGCGCGCCTCGTCCAGCACGTCCGGCACCCCGTTGCCGCGCTCGGGCACCCTCAGCGTCGCGTCGCCGAGCGCGGCGTCGCCGCCGGAGCGGCGGGCCCGCTCGAAGGAGTTGACGATCTGCCAGGTCGCGATGCCGCCGTTGACCACGTACTTGCCCTGGTCGCCGGCGTCGTACCAGCCGCCGCGGACGTCCATCCGGTAATCGCACACCCCGGCCTGGCAGGGCACGCTGGTGTCGCCCTTGTTCGGGGCAACACCCAGGTGCCCGGCGGGGCGGGCGTACGCGCCGCCCGTCAGGCCCGCGTCGATCGCGATGCCGCTGCGCTGCTGGTAGAAGAACGACATGCTGTCGGCGCGCAGTCCGTCGTACAGCGACGCGGAGATGTCGAACGGGTGGCTGGCCTGACCGCTGACCACCAGGGTGAAACCCGTGCCGGTGCCGGTGTAGCCGCCGAAGTCCACCAGGTGCGTCGACTGGCCGGACGCCTGATCGGCGCCGCGCACCGTGGTGGCGCCCGACGCGACCTGCGTACCGGAGGCATCGCGCAGCTGCCAGGCGAGCGGAGCGGTCGCGGAGCTGACGACGGTGGCCCGTTTCGGGCCGTCGGGGAGATAGCCGAGCTGGTTGATCCGGACGGGGGGATCGGCCGACGCCGTGAGGGCCGAGTCCGCCGCTGACGCGGTGGTGGTCAGGGTGGCCGCGGCCAGCGCGAGACCGGTGAGTAAGGCGGCGGTGCGACGTGACACACCGCGGAGGGTGAGAGGAGACAAGGGTGGGGGGCCTTCCGCGAACGGGGACGAGGATGGGAGCGCTCCCACGTCTCATCAAGCCAGCGTTGTAGGTGTCCCGTCAAGATGTCCGTCAGGTGTTCCTGGAAGCGTCCGCGATCACCACCGCACCGAGCCCGGAGATGCCAGAATGGCGGGCGGCAGCAGCGGAGGGGAGCAGGACCGTGGCGGACGAGCGAGCGGGAGAGCCTTCGGCCGAGGACGCGCGGCAGCGCGGCAGCGGTCCCGTGTCGGTGACGATCGCGTTCATCGCCGAGTCGGCGGGCGTCTCGGTGCCCACGGTGTCGAAGGTGCTCAACGGCCGCACCGGGGTCTCGGACGAGACCCGGGCCCGCGTCGAGCGGCTGATCCACCAGCACGGCTACCGCAAGCCTCCCAAGAACCGCAGCAACCTCGTCGAACTCGTGTTCCGCGAGCTGGAGAACATGTGGGCCGTGGAGATCATCCGTGGTGTGGAGCGGGTGGCCCGCAGGAACCGCGTCGGGGTGCTGGTGTCGGAGTTCGGGCTCCGTGAACCGGTGTGCAGGACCTTCGACGACACCGTGGAGCGGCGCCCCCGGTGCGTGCTGTCGGTGGCGCAGCTGTCCGAGGCGGAGCGGGACCAGCTGGCGGCGAAGGGGATCCCGTACGTCGTCTTCGACCCCGTCGACGAACTGCCCGACGGCGTGCCGTTCGTGGGCGCCACGAACTGGCGCGGCGGTCAGACGGCCACCCGGCACCTGCTCGACCTGGGGCACCGGCGCATCGCCATGATCAGTGGGCCGGACCACTCCTTCTGCCGCGCCCGGCTCTCCGGTTACGTCTCCGCCCTCGCCGAGGCCGGCCTGCCCCTGGAACCGGAACTGGTGGTCAAGACCCAGCTCACGCGCGAACACGGGTACGCCGCGGCGCGTGAGCTGCTGTCCCGCCCCGTCCGCCCCACCGCCGTGTTCACCGCGAACGACATGCAGGCCCTCGGGGTCTACCAGGCTGCGCGCGAGTTGGGCCTGCGCATCCCGGACGACCTCAGCGTGGTGGGCTTCGACGACGTGCCGACCGTGGCGTGGGTGGATCCCCCGCTGACCACGGTCCATCAGCCGCTCGCCGAGATGGCGTCGGCCGCCACCGAGCTCGCCCTGGCGCTCGGCCGGGGTGAGGAGGTTCCTCAGGTGGGACTGGAGATCGCGACCACCCTCACCGTCCGGGGGAGCACGGCTCCGCCGAAGGCCGCCTCCTGACCCCGGTCGTCGGGCCGCGGAGGCCCGCGGCCCGAGCCGCGGTCATCAGGCCGATCGCGGCTCGTAGTCGAACCAGTCGAAGTGGACGGTGCCGGCCGAGGCGTACATGCCGATGACACGGCCGGTGAAGCCGCCTGCCACCTCGGTCGACAGATAGCGCCCGTCGAGTGTGCCGAGCACGGTGAACGTTCCGTCCGGCTCCTCGACACCGAAGGAGAGCAGGTCGGGTCCGGTCCGGGGGCCCTCCGGCGGGTGAGGAGCGATCTCGAGGCCGAGAACCACCGGTCCGGCGGGTACGGGTCGGGACGCCACCTCCGTGCGCAGCGGGCCGACGCGGGCGAACACCTTCACCTCTCCGGCAGCCGCCTCGATCTCGTAGTGGTGCCGTTCGTCCAGGCGGACGGCCAGGCCGCCGCGTCCCTCCGCGGGGTCGACCAGTGTGCGTACCCCGCAGGACAGGTGCTGCTGGCGGCGGCCGACGAACACCACGTCGGGCTCGTCGAGGGAGTCGCCGGCGGCGTGGAGCGTCAGCCAGCCGGGCCGTTCCTTCGTCGTGCACAGCCGCGCGGGGCGCTCGCGCAGCGACACCCAGCAGGGCTGCAGTGCGGCCTGGTCGAAGTCGTCCCGGACCGGTATGCCGGGGACGGGGTGGAGCGGCCAAGGCGGCGCGGGCATACGGGTGGTGAGCTCGCCGACGACCGGCCAGCCGTCCACCCATTCCACCGGGGCGAGGAAGGTCTCGCGTCCGAGTACGTGCCAGCCGGGGGTCCCGCCGCGCGGCCGCACGCCGAGCAGCACCATCCACCACGAGCCGTCGGGGCCCTGGACGAGGTCCGCGTGGCCGGTGTTCTGGATGGGGTGATCGGTGCTCCGGTGGGTGAGGATGGGATTGGCCGGGCACGGCTCGAAGGGGCCGGCGGGCGTCCGGCCGCGGGCGACGGACACGCCGTGACCGCGCTCGGTGCCGCCTTCCGCGATCATCAAGTACCAGTAGTCGCCGATCCGGTAGAGGTGCGGCGCCTCGGGGGCCGCGCCGCCGGTGCCGGACCACAGCTGCCGCGGCTCGCCGGACGTCTCGCCGGTGTACGGGTCGAGACGGACCTGCGAGACGCCCGCGACGGTGCACCAGCAGGTGCCGTCCTCGTCCCAGCTGAGATCCGGGTCGATGCCGGGGACTCCGGGGAGTCCGACCGGGTCGGACCAGGGCCCGGCGGGGTCGGTGGCGGTGAAGAGCAGGTTGCCCTCTCCCTCGGCCACGTTCGTGACGATCAGCCAGAAGCGGCCGTCGTGGTGGCGCAGCGTCGGCGCGTAGATCCCACCCGACGACGCGGTGTCGGGGTACAGGCGCAGCTGGCTGGGCCGGTCCAGGGCGTTGCCGATCTGGGCCCAGTGCACCAGGTCCCGGCTGTGGAAGACCGGAATGCCGGGAAAGTACTCGAAGCTGGAGCAGACGACGTAGTAGTCGTCGCCGACGCGGCAGATGCTGGGGTCGGGGTGGAAGCCCGGGATCACGGGGTTGCTGACGGTGCCGTCTGACATGGGGGCAGTTCCGTTCGGGAATCTAGGTGTTCGGGACGGGGCTGTGGACGAGGCGGAGCAGGACCGCCGAGGGAGCCGTGGGCAGGCTCAGGGCGAGTTCGGCCGTGTCCGCCCGCCAGGTGGACGTGGACCGCCCGCCGGAGGGGTACAGCACCTCGGCGCGGATGTCGGCGCCGCGCAGGTGGGGGAGGGGGAGCGCCACCGTGTCCTCCGCTCCGGGGCGGCGCCAGACCGTGAGGTACGTGACGTGGGGGGTGTGCAGGGAGAGGGCGATCCAGGCGTCGTCCCAGGCCGGCAGGCCGAGCGGCCAGGCGGGTACGGCCTGCGGCAGGTCGGCGCGAAGGGACTTGTACACGGCGACGGCCTCGTGGACCAGGGCCTCCGGCCGGAGTTCGGTGAGGCGCCCGGAGAGGTGGATGCGGCCGAGGAGCGCGTTGGCCATGGTGAAGGCCACCTCGTCGAGGGAGTCCTCGGGCTGCGGATAGGCCCAGACCGCGCCCTGTTCGGGGGTGACGGCCGTCGGGGCGGCCGCTGCGATCGGGGGGTAGAGCAGCAGGTCCTGCTGGTCGCTGGTGGACTGCAGCTGCAGCCGGGAGAGCAGGGCGTAGTCCATCCGCATGCCGCCGGAGCCGCAGTTCTCCACCACCAGGTGCGGGTGCCGGTCCAGGATGCCGTCGAGCCAGTCGAGATGGGCCCGGTTGTGGCCGAGCAGGCCGGCGGCCGGGGTCTCTCCCGGTCGCGCGCTGGTGCCGGATCCGTGGTCGGTGTTGTGGTCGAGCTTGAGGTAGCCGACGCCCCACTCACCGACCAGACGGTCCACCACCCGGTCCAGGTGGGCGCGGGCGGCGGGGTGGCGCAGGTCGAGGTGGTGGCGGCCCCCGGCCTCGACGATGCGCTGTCCGTCGCGGCGGAAGAAGGCCTCCTCCGGCAGGGACTTCGCGACCGGGCTGGAGACGCCGACCGCCTCCGGCTCCAGCCACAGGCCGGGCACCATGCCCCGCTCGCGGACGCGGTCCAGGACCTCGTGGATCCCCCGGGGGCCGGGGAAGCGGGAGGCGGACGGCTCCCACGCTCCGACGGCCGGCCACCAGCCGCCGTCCTCGTCGTCGTACCAGCCGGCGTCGATGACGAAGTACTCCGCCCCGGCCTCGGCGGCGGCGTCGACCAACGGCAGCAGTTTCCCGGTCGTGGGGTCGCCCATCAGGCAGTTCATGTAGTCGTTGAAGACGACCGGCAGCCGCTGGAGGTCCGGGTGCGGGCGGCGCAGGACCCGGCGGTAGCGGGTGAGGGTGGCGAAGGCGTCGTCCGGGCCGCCGTTCGCGGCGAGCGCCAGGGCCACCGGCACCGTGCGGAACTCGGCGCCGGGTTCCAGGGCGTGGCGCCAGCCGTGGTCGGGGTCGTTGGGACCGAGGAGTGCCACGAACGCCGAGTCGTCGCGCTCTCCGCACTCCCAGCGCCAGCCGCCGCCGTTGTGCTCGATCTGCCACAGCCAGGTGCGGCCGGAGCGGCGGTCGGTCAGCCCGCCCATCGGCAGGTGGCCGCAGCTGGACCAGGCGCCCTGCCCGGCCACGACGCGCGGGCTCCGGCCGGCGCGGATGCGGAACCGGCGGTTGAGGCCGGGCGAGGTCACCCGCAGCGGGGCGTGCTGCCAGCGGCACTCGGCCAGCCAGTCGTTCTCCGCCCACCACAGGTCGGCGGCGTCCAGGTCCGCCGGGTCGCCCCCGGTGAGGCAGCCCACGACGAGCGAAGCGGCCGACTCCAGGTGCAGCGTGACCGGCCCCTCGTTGCGCAGGACCACCTCGCCGCGCAGCACCGGCAGGCCCTCCGGGGAGCGGTAGACCGCCTCCGCGGCCAGGCCGGTCTCGGGGTCGTGGAGTTCGACGGTGAGCACGTGCCAGTCGCCCTCGCGGGTCGCGTGGTGGGCCCGGTGGCGCAGCCGCGCCCCGACGGCCGTGTCGATGAGGTGGCGGCCGGACCAGTGGCGGCCGTGGCCCGCGACCATCACCTCCACGAGCGGCAGCGGCGCTTCCGTACGCGGGTCGGAGCCGGGCGCGCCGATGCGCGTCAGCCGGGCGGTGCCGTCCTGGTGGACGGCGATGTCCACCGCGAGGGCCTGATGGCCCCAGTGGATCATCCGTGGTTCGTCGGACACGGTGCTTCCCTCCCTCGGCGACCGGCGTCAGCCGGCGTGGACGACCGCGCAGCCGCCGGGCGGCAGCTCGTGCAGGAGGCCGTCCGTCAGCAGGTCGTGGGCCGGCTCCGGGAGGGGCACGACGTCGGCCCGGTGATTGATCAGGATGTGCCAGCGGCGGCCGTCGGGGGCGTGGCGGGTGACGGCTTCGACGCCGGACGGGAGGCCGGGCAGGTCCGGTGCCACGCCGGCGTCCGCGAGGAGGCGGGTGACCAGGGCCGCGTAACCGGTGTCGTCGAGCCGCGTGGAGAGGTACCAGCCGTGCCCGGCGCCGAACCCGTGGCGGGTGAGCGCGGGTCGGCCGCCGAGCATGCCGTCGGTGTACGTGACGAGGGCCTCGGCGCCCTCCGTACGCAGGGACTCGCTCCACTCGGTGGCGCGCGAGCCGTCGGAGAGGACGGTCTCCTCGTCGCGGCGCAGTGGGCGGTACTCCTCGATCCGGATGCCCAGCGCCTCCCGGAGCGGCGCGGCCGGGTAGCCACCGAGCCGGGCGTGGAGCCGCTCGTCGACGGCGCCGCTGAACGGCTGGACGAGCAGGGTGCCGCCGTCGGCGACGTAGCGGTTCAGGTTCGCCGCGCCCGCGTCGGAGAGCAGGAAGAGGGCCGGGGCGACGACGAGCCGGTAGCGGCTCAGATCGTGCTCGGGGTGGGCGAAGTCGACCGTGACGCCGGCGTCCCACAGCGCCCGGTGGGCGCGGCGCAGCGCGGAGTGGTAGTCGAGTCCGGCGGAGGGCAGCCCGTCGACTTCGAGGGCCCACCAGGCGTCGGAGTCGTGCAGGACGGCGACCTCGGCGCGGACGGTGGAGCCGGCGAGTTCGCCGAGGCGGGCGACCTCCTCCCCGACGGCCGTGACCTCGCGGAACGTACGGCTGTCCGGCCCCGCGTGCGGGACCATCGCCGAGTGCCACTGCTCGGAGCCCGCCCGGGACTGGCGCCACTGGAAGAACAGCGTGCCGTCCGCGCCACGGGCGATGTGGCCGAGGCTGTGGCGGCGGATGTCGCCCGGTTCCTTGGCGAGGACACGGTCGCCCGCGTACACGGTGTTCGTGCCCTGCTCCATCAGCAGCCAGGGGGCGCCGCCCCCGAAGGAGCGGGCCCGGTCGGCGCCGAAGGCGGTGTCGGCGGCGGCGTCCACCCCGGGCGCGGTGGGGTAGTGGTCGACGGCGACGAGGTCGACCTCGCGGCCGAAGGCCCACAGGTCCAGGTTCTGGTACCCGGGCAGCATCAGGTTGGTCGTCACCGGGCGGTCGCTGTGGGCGCGAATCGCGTCGCGCTGCTCGCGGTAGGCGGCGAGGGTCTCGTCCGACCAGAAGCGCCGGAAGTCCACGGCCTGGCCGGGGTTCTTGTGCCACTGGGTGGCCCGGGGCGGCTGGATCTGCTCCCACGCGGTGTACCGCTGGCTCCAGAACGTCGTCCCCCATGCCTCGTTGAGGGCGTCGAGGGAGCCGTGGCGGGCGCGCAGCCAGACCCGGAAGGCGGCCGCGGTGTGCTCGCACCAGCAGAGCGTCGCGTACTCGTTGTGCACGTGCCACAGGGCAAGGGCGGGATGGTCCCCGTACCGTTCGGCGAGCGCGGACGCGATGCGGCGGGCGGCCCGGCGGTACGCGGGCGCGGCGAGACAGTAGGTGTCCCGGCTGCCGTGGGTCAGCCGGGTGCCGTCGGGGGAGACCGGCAGGGCATCGGGGTGGGCCAGGGTGAACCAGGGCGGCGGAGAGGCGGTCGGGGTCGCGAGGTCGACGGCGACACCACCCGCGTGCAGACGGTCGAGGTGCGCGTCGAGCCAGGCGAAGTCGTAGCGGCCCTCCTCGGGCTCCATCAGGGCCCAGGAGAAGACGCCGACGGTGGCCAGGTTGACCCGCGCCCGGCGCATCAGCTCGTCGTCCTCCTTCCAGACCTCCTCGTCCCACTGCTCCGGGTTGTAGTCCCCGCCGAAGGCGAGGCCGCCGAGGCGGTCGGTGAGCCGGCGTGTCGTCATGTGCGGAACGCTCCTCTGGGCTGTCGTCAGGGGCGGGGGCTGCGGGGCGGGGCCGGCGCGGTGCTTTCGCGGATCACCAGTTCAGGGGGCATCACGCGCAGTTCGTCCTCGGGCTCCTCGCCCTCGGCGACCGCGGTGATCCTGGCCATGACCTGGTCGACGGCCGCCTGCCCGAGGTCCCGCTTGGGACCGGTGACGGAGGTGAGCCGGGGAGAGTGCTGCTCCGCGAGCGGCTCGGTGCAGATGGCGACGACGGAGGCGTCCTCCGGCACGATCCGCCCACTGGCACGCAGCAGGCTGAGGAGCGGGCCGATCGCGCCCTCGTTCTGCACCACGAACCCGGTCGTGTCCGGACGGTCGGCGAGGACACGGGACAGGGTGCCCGCCGTGCTCTCGTACGTGCCCTCGCACGGCCGGTGCAGGAAGCGCAGGCCGCGCTCTTCGGCGCGGGCGCGGAAGCCGCTCAGGGTGCGCTCGGCATAGCCGGCGTGCCGCCGGTAGACGCCGCTGCCGTAGCCGACGAAGGCGACGTCGCGGTGGCCGAGGCCGGCCAGGTGGTCCGCGCAGAGCGCGCCCGCCAGGGCGAAGTCGATGTCGACGCAGGAGACTCCGGCCGGGTCGTCGGGCAGGCCGATGAGCGCGGCCGGTGTGCCCTGGGCGCGCAGGACGGCGACGCGGTCGTCGTCCAGTCGGACGTCCATGAGGATCACGCCGTCGGCGAGTCCGCTGGCGGCCACCCGCCGCACGCCCTCGGGGCCTTCGTCATGGGTGAGCAGGAGGACGTCGTAGCCGTGCTCGCGGGCCCGCACGGTGACCGCGATGGCGATCTCCGTCATCGTCGGCACGTACACGTCGGTGTCCAGCGGCACCATCAGGGCGATGATGTGCGAGCGTCTGCCGGCGAGGGCCCGGGCACCCGCGTGGGGGTGGTAGCCGAGTGTCGCGACGGCTCGCTCGATGCGGTTCCTGGTCTCGTCGGAGACGGGACGCTTGCCGCTGAGCGCGTAGCTGACGGTGCTCGGCGAGACGCCGGCGTGCCGGGCCACGTCGGAGAGTGTCACGAGCCCCGCTCTCCTTGTCCCGGTGCTGGGTCCGGCACCGGGGGCGGTCGCGCGGCTCATCCCTTGATCGCGCCGGTGAGCACGCCGGTGCGCAGGTGCTTCTGCACGAACGGGTACACCAGCAGCAGGGGGACGAGCGTGAGGACGACGACGGCCATCTGCAGCGACAGCGGCGCGGTCTGTGTCGCCACGTTGCCGAAGCCTCCGTTGAAGGAGCCGGGCATCCCGGTGGCCCGGTTGACGTAGGTGAGCAGGACGTACTGGAGGGGCCACTTCTCACTGTCCGTGGGCATGTAGAGCATGACGTTGAAGAAGGAGTTCCAGTACCCGACGGCGTAGAAGAGGGCGATCACCGCCGTCACCGCACGGGAGGTGGGCAGGACGATGGACCACAGGATGCGCCACTCGCCCGCACCGTCCATCCGTGCCGCGTCGATCAGTTCGCCCGAGGTCTCGGAGTAGAACGCGCGCAGAACGAGGATGTTGAAGACCGAGACCGCGCCCGGCAGGATCAGCGCCCACCACGCGCCGTAGCCGCCCAGTCCGGTGACCACCAGGAACGTCGGGATGAGGCCGCCGTTGACGAACATGGTGATGATCAGCAGGACCAGGACGAAGCGGTGTCCCAGTGACCGCGGCCGCGACAGTCCGTAGGCGCACAGGATCGAGACGACCATGGACACCGCCGTGCCGACCACCGTGATGCCGAGACTCACCAGGAGTGCGGTGAGGACCGTCGAGTCCTCCAGCATCTGGCGGTACGCCACCGTGGTCAGGCCGTCCGGCCAGATCACCAGGCCGCCGGCCCGGTTGATCGCCCCGGGGGTGGAGAAGCTGGTCAGTACGACGATCCACAGGGGCACCAGGACGACGGCGAGCGTTCCCCCGATGGTGAGCCCCTTGGCCGCCCGGCCGACGGCGGTCGGCGGTTCCTCCCACGCCGGGCGGGTACTTCGGGCCCTGCCGCGGGAGACCTTCGCGTCGCCGCGTGTGCGGCCGCTGGACCTGATCGTGAGTGTCTCGGTCATTTCCGGTACAACCCGTCCTCGCCGAAGGCGTGCGCCAGCCGGTTGGCGCCCCAGATGAGCAGCAGTGAGAGCACGCTCTTGAAGAGGCCCGCCGCCGCGCCGTAGCTGTAGTCGCCGGTGGCGATGCCGTAGTAGAAGGAGAAGGTGTCCAGCACGTCCGCGGCGTCGCGGCCGACCGCCTCGCGCTGGATGAGGAACTGTTCGAAGCCGACCGACAGCGCGTTGCCCAGGCGCAGCACCAGCATCAGCACGATGACTCCGCGCAGGCCCGGCAGCGTGATGTGCCACATCCGCCGCATGCGCCCCGCGCCGTCCGCGGCCGCCGCCTCGTACAGCTCGCTGTTGATCGCGCTGAGGGCCGCGAGGAAGACGATGATCCCCCAGCCGGCCTCCTTCCAGATCGCCTGGGAGGTGACGAGCAGGGCGAAGGTGTCCGGGTTGGACATGATGTCCCAGGTGCCGATGTCGTGCTGCCGCAGGAAGTGGTTGAGCGCGCCCGCGCCGCCCAGCATCTGCTGGAAGATCGTGATGGCGAGCACCCACGAGAAGAAGTGCGGCAGGTAGACGACGGACTGGATGAAGTTGCGCAGCCGCTCGCTGAGCACCGAGTTGAGCATCAGGGCGAGCGCGATCGGCACCGGGAAGAAGAGGATCAGCTGGACGAAGCTCAGGTACACGGTGTTCTGCATCGCGTCCCAGAACAACGGGTCGCCGAGGAGCCGGTCGAACTGGTCGAGGCCGACCCACTGGCTCTGCCTGACCCCGACCAGCGGGTCGTACTCCTGGAAGGCGGTGATCACGCCGAACAGCGGGACGTAGCTGAACAAGAGGAGCAGGACGACCGCGGGCGCGGTCATCAGGAGCAGCGACCGGTCGCGCCGCAGTCTGATCCGCCAGTTCGACCGCACCGGCCCCGCCGGATGCTCCGCTCGCGCGGTGCTCACTGGCCCGTGCCGTACTTCTCGAGGACGTTCTCGGTCATCCACTGCTTGAGCCGGTCGCCGCTCCCGGACTTCCAGGCCGAGATCGCGGCCTGCACGTCGGAGACCTTCTTCTTCCCGTGGTAGCAGTCCTTGATGATGTCCGACACCGCCTGGGAGGCCTCGGCGGTGGCCATGGCCTGGGGCATGGTGTAGTTCATGCCCCAGAAGAGCGGCTTGGTGAGGGCCTTGACGTTGGCTGCCTGCCAGGCCGCGGCGTACTTGGTGACGTCCGCGTCACCCGGGCTGCTGATGACGGCCGACGGGGCGGAGAGGAACGGGAAGGTCTGCGTCTGGACGAACTTCTTGCCGTCGTCCGTGTAGGTCGGCTCCCCGTTCACGCGGGTGTGGTGGACGCCTGCGACGCCGAAGTTGGCCATCGTGTACTCGGCGCTGCCGAAGGGGGCGGCCAGGTAGTTCGCGACCGAGAGCAGCTCCTCGATCTGGGCCGGCTTCAGACGGGCGTTGAGGTAGCTCATCATGGAGGTGGAGCCGCCCATGTAGACGACGGGCTTGCTCCTGCCGTCGGCGGCGAAGATGTCGAAGGCGCCGCGCCGGTAGTTCTTGTCGGCTGCGGTGCCTGCCTGGTGGTCGGCCATGTTGAAGCCGCTCGTGCCGCCGCCCTGGATCAGTACCTTTCCGCTGTAGAAGCGGGTGTTGCCGTTGGCGATGTCTCCCGCGAGCGCGTCCGGGTGCATGTAGCCGGACTTGGCCAGGCGGTAGTGCCAGTCGAGCGCCTCCAGGAACTCCTGGGTCTCGAACAGGTGGACCAGCTTTCCGTTGTCGACCCGCCACTTCAGGGGCCCGCCCCAGGAGGTGTACAGGAACGTCCACAGGTCGTCGAAGGCCCACACCCCCCGCTTGGCGTCGGTCAGCTCCTTGCCGAGGCTCATCAGGTCGTCGGCGGACTTCACCTGGCCGGCGGTGATGCCGCGCGATTCGAGGATGTCCCGGCGGAAGAAGGTCACGCCGGGGATGGCGAAGCTGGTGGAGAAGCAGGGGATGCCGTACAGCTTGTCGCCCCACACACCGGTCTGCCAGGCGCCCGAGGGTATGGCTGCCAGGTTGGGGTACTTCTTGATCTTGTCGCCGGACAGGTAGGGGGTGAGGTCCGCGAGCTGGGTCCCGGCCAGCGCGCCGACGTTGAAGTTCGAGTTCCACCAGGTGGGCAGCTGGATCCAGTCCGGCAGCTTCTGGGCGACGGTCATGGTCGGGACGATGGTGTGGTAGTTGTTCCCGTCCGCCGGCTTCATCGTGAGCTCGACGCCCAGGGCCTTGTTCATGGCCTGGTAGAAGGAGTTGCCGGCCGGCGGGACGGTGCCCCACAGGGGTGTGACCGCCGTGTACGAGCCGCCCTTGCCGGGGACGCCGGAGACGGTGGTGGCCGGGGAGGCGGGGTAGGAGAGGAAGCCGGGGTCGGTCGCGGCGTCGGGCCCACCGGCCACGGACGGGATGTCCGGCTTGACGGTGGTGTTGGGCACGTAGGCGGGCAGCGCCGCCTTCAGGCCCTTCGCGGTGTTGGCACCGTTCTTGTGGTTGCCGCCTCCGCCGCAGGCGGTCAGCAGCGGCGACAGCGCGGCGGCCCCGGCGATCGAGGCGGCGGCGTTCACGAAAGTCCTGCGGTTCAACTCGGTTCTCATGACGGAGGAACCCCTTCTCGTCGAGTGTGCGAAGTGGTGAGGTGTCGAAGCGCTTGGCCGGACAGTCGAAGCGCTTGCCTGGCTGGCGGTGAAAGTAACGGACAAGTTTCGCGCGAAACAACCCCCTTGACGCTACGAAAGTTTCTCTTGACGGGTTCATTGACAGCCCTTCAGGTCGATGACACTGTCGAAGCGCTTCGATGAACGCCACACCGCCCAACCTGCCAAGGGGTTGTCCACGTGAGTTCCCTGTCCGCTTCCGCGGCCGAACTGCCGCCCTTCCGCGATCCCGCGCTCCCGCTGCCCCAGCGCGTCGACGACCTGCTCGAACGGCTCACGCTCGACGAGCGGCTCGCGATGCTCCACCAGTACGCGCCGGCCGTCCCGCGCCTCGGCATCGACTCCTTCCGTACCGGAAGCGAGGCCCTGCACGGCGTCTCCTGGCTGGGGGAGGCGACCGTCTTCCCCCAGGCCGTGGGCCTCGGCGCCAGCTGGGACGAGGACCTGGTGCGCCGGGTCGGCGAGGCGGTCTCGGTCGAACTGCGCGCCTTCCACCGCCACCGCCCGCCGGTGATCGCCCCCGACCGCGCCCCCAACAGCCTCCAGGCCTGGGCCCCCGTACTGAACCTGCTGCGCGACCCGCGCTGGGGGCGCAACGAGGAGGGCTACTCCGAGGACCCGGCCCACACCGCCCGCCTCGGCGAGGCCTTCTGCCGCGGCCTGTCCGGCGACCACCCGACGTACCTGCGCGCGGCCCCGGTGCTCAAGCACTTCCTCGCCTACAACAACGAGGACGACCGCTGCACGACCTCCTCAGGGGTACGCCCCCGCGTCCTGCACGAGTACGACCTGGCGGCCTTCCGCCCCGTCGTCGCCGCCGGTGTCGCCACCGGCGCCATGGCCGCGTACAACCTGGTCAACGGCCGCCCCTGCCATGTGACCCCGCTCATCAACGACGAACTCCGCCGCTGGGCGGAGCCCACCGGACACGAGCTGTTCGTGGTGAGCGACGCCGAGGCCCCGTCCAACCTCGTCGACCCGGAGCACTACTTCGACGACCACGCCGAGTCCCACGCGGCCGCGCTCAAGGCCGGCATCGACAGCTTCACCGACCACGGCGAGGACAGCGCGACGCCCGTCGGCCGACTCCGCGAGGCTCTGGAACGCGGCCTCATCGACGAGGCCGACGTGAACCGCGCGGTCCGTCGCCAGCTCGAACTCCGCTTCCGGCTCGGCGAGTTCGACCCGGACCTCGACCCGTATGCCGGAATCGGCCCCGAGGTGATCGACTCTCCCGAGCACCGCGCCCTGGCGTGGCACGCCGCGACCGAGTCGGTCGTCCTGCTCAAGAACGACGGCCTGCTCCCGCTCGACCCGGCCCGGGCACCCCGGATCGCCGTCGTCGGCCCGCTCGCCGACACGCTGTGCGAGGACTGGTACAGCGGCACCCTGCCCTACCAGGTCACCGTCGCCGCCGGACTCGCCGCGGAGCTCCGCGCCCACGGCGGCGAGGTCGTCCATGTCGACGGCTCCGACCGGATCACGCTGCGCTCCCGCACGACCGGCGAACTCCTCTGCAAGACCTCGTTCGACGTCGTCGACTGGGGCCGCGGCGTCGTGACGCTGCGCGCCGCCGACACCGGCCGCTACCTGAGCCTCAAGGACGACGCCGCACTGGCCGCGGACCAGGAGATCCTCAAGAGCTGGGAGATCCACGAGACCTTCCGCCTGGAACAGGCGGGGGACGGTGACATACGCCTGCGCTCCGTGCTCACCGGACGGTACGCCGCCGTGGACCCCACGGACGGCCGGGTGACCGTCACCGCCGAGAACCCGGACGCCGCCGAACGCTGGCAGAGGGAGCTGCTGCGCGACGGCGCGGCCGAGGCGCGGGCCGCCGCCGAAACCGCCGACGCGGCGGTCGTCGTCCTCGGCAACCATCCGATGATCAACGGCCGGGAGACCGAGGACCGGGCGGGCATCGAACTGCCCGAGGGGCAGGAGGAGCTGCTGCGCACCGTCGCGGCCGTGCGCCCGGAGACGGCGCTGGTCGTGATGAGCAGCTACCCGTACGCCGTCGACTGGGCCGACGAGCACCTGCCCGCCGTGGTGTGGACGTCCCACGGCGGGCAGGAGACGGGCCACGCGCTGGCCGCCGTGCTGCTCGGGGAGGCCGAGCCCGCCGGCCGCCTGCCGCAGACCTGGTACCGGGGCGACGACCCGCTGCCGGACCCCCTCGACTACGACATCATCAAGGGCGGCTGGACCTACCAGTACCACCGGGCGGTGCCCCTCTACCCCTTCGGCCACGGGCTTTCCTACACCGAATTCGTCCACCGCGACCTGCGCCTGTCGCGGCAGTCGATCGCCCAGGACGGCACGGTCGACGTCACGGTGACCCTGGTCAACAGCGGCGCACGGCCGGGCAGCGAGGTCGTCCAGCTGTACGTCCGGGCCCTCGAAACCCGCTACGAGGCCCCCCGGCGGCGCCTTGCCGACTTCCGGAAGCTCCGCCTGGAACCGGGGGAGAGCCAGGAAATGACGTTCCGGCTGCCGGCCGAACAGCTCGCCCACTGGGACGTCGCCACCCGTGCCTTCACCGTCGACCCGGGCGCGTACGAGATCACCATCGCCCGCTCCGCCGAGGACCAGGTCCTCACCGCACCGCTCACGGTGACCGGAGCGGCCCCCGCACCCCGCGTGGTCGTCGGACGTCGAACCCTGACCGGCGACTTCGACGACCACGCGGACATCACCCTCGTCGACGCCACCCGCACCAGCGGCGACGCCGTGACACCGGCCGACCCGGCGCGGCCCGCGACGCTCCTCTTCCGCGACGCCGACCTCTCGGGCGCGGTGCGTGTGGAGATCGAGGCCGCCCGCGAGAACGAGGGGCCGCAGGAGGCGCGGGTGGAGATGCATGCCGGTGAACGGCTTCTCGTCGAGATCGACGTGCCGGTCACCGGCGACCGCCACACCTGGACGACGATCCCGGCCGAGCTCTCCGCACCGATGACCGGCGTCCATGACCTGCGGCTGACGCTGCACGGGGACCTCCGCCTGGCGGCCTTCCGCTTCGCCACGTCCGTCACGACCGACTGAGGCGGACAAGAGCGGCGGCCCGACCGAGGCCGATCAGACCGGCGGCCCGACCGAGGCCCACGAGAACGGCGGCCCGCAGGAGGGGGGCGGGCCGCCACCCACTTCCGGCGCTTCGCCGGAGCCCCCGTCGACCACGACATCCCGAACCGCACGCCGCGGGGCATTCACCACGGCCACCGGCGCCCGATCACCGCGCACCGTGCGCGGACGGAGGAAACCACCCGATGAAGTTCACCGACGGCTACTGGCTGATGCGCCCAGGTGTCACCGCCCGCTACGCCGCCGAGGTCGCGGACGTCCGGGCAGACGAACACCGTATGACGCTCTACGCGCCGGTGAAGCACGTGCGGGGCCGCGGCGACACGCTCAACAGCCCGTTGCTCACCGTCGAGTGCTGGTCGCCGGCCGAGGGCGTGATCGGGGTGCGCACCACCCACCACGCCGGTGCGGTGGCGCGGGGCCCGGAGTTCGCCCTGCCCGGCGCCGAGCAGGGCTCAGGAAAGATGCACCGGGACGGCGAGGTCGTCGAGCTCGCCGCCGGTGACCTGACGCTGAGGGTGGACACCTCCGGGCCGTGGAGGCTCGAGTTCTCCGCCGGCGGGCGGGTGCTGACCACCGTGGGGGAGCGCGGCACCGGCTTCGTCACCGACGCCGACGGCAGGCACTTCATGCTCGGACAACTCTCCCTGGGAGTCGGCGAGTCGGTCTACGGGCTCGGAGAGCGGTTCACCCCGTTCATCAGAAACGGCCAGACGGTCGACATCTGGCAGGCCGACGGCGGCACCAACAGCGAACAGGCCTACAAGAACGTCCCCTTCCACCTGACCAACCGGGGCTACGGCGTCTTCGTCAACCACCCGGGCAAGGTCAGCTACGAGGTCGGCTCCGAGGCCGTCGGCCAGGTGCAGTTCAGCGTCGAGGACCAGTCCCTCGAATACTTCGTCGTCCACGGCCCGACCCCGAAGCAGATCCTGGAGCGCTACAGCGCGCTCACCGGCCGCCCCGCCCTCCCCCCGGCCTGGGCACTCGGACTCTGGCTGACCACCTCCTTCACCACCGACTACGACGAGGCCACCGTCAACCGCTTCGTCGGTGGCATGACCGAACGCGGCATCCCCCTGAGCGTCTTCCACCTCGACTGCTTCTGGATGCGCGCATACCAGTGGTCCGACTTCGCATGGGACCCCGACACCTTCCCCGACCCGGCCGGCATGCTGACCCGGCTCAGGGAGCAGGGACTGCGGATCTCCGCCTGGATCAACCCCTACATCGCGCAGAAGTCCGCGCTGTTCGAGGAGGGCATGCGCCAGGGGTACCTGGTGCGCCGCCCGGACGGAAGCGTATGGCAGTGGGACCTGTGGCAGCCCGGGATGGCCCTTGTGGACTTCACCCACCCCGCCGCCCGCGACTGGTTCACCGGAAAGCTGCGCACCCTCCTCGACCAGGGCGTGGACTGCTTCAAGACCGACTTCGGCGAGCGCATCCCCACCGACGTGGTCTGGCACGACGGTTCCGACCCCGAGCGCATGCACAACTACTACACCCACCTGTACAACCAGGCCGTCTTCGAGCTGCTCCGTGAGGTACGCGGGGAGGGCGAGGCGCTGCTCTTCGCCCGCTCGGCCACCGCTGGCGGCCAGCAGTACCCGGTGCACTGGGGCGGCGACTGCGAGTCGCACTTCACCGCCATGGCGGAGTCACTGCGTGGCGGGCTCTCCCTCGGCCTGTCCGGCTTCGGCTTCTGGAGCCACGACATCGGCGGCTTCGAGGGCACCCCGACCCCGGCCGTCTTCAAGCGCTGGGTGCAGTTCGGTCTCCTGTCCTCGCACAGCCGTCTGCACGGCTCCAAGTCGTACCGCGTCCCGTGGGACTACGGGGAGGAGGCCGTCGAGATCACCCGCGAGTTCACCCTGCTCAAGCACCGCCTCGCCCCCTACCTGCAGCGCGCCGCCCAGCAGGCGCACGCCACCGGCACCCCGGTGATGCGGGCCATGGTGCTCGAGTTCCCCGACGATCCCGCCGCCGCCACGCTCGACCGGCAGTACATGCTCGGCGACGATCTGCTCGTCGCCCCCGTCTTCACCGACGACGGCACGGTCGAGTACTACGTCCCCGAGGGCGCGTGGACGAACGTGCTGACCGGGGCCCGGATCTCCGGTCCCCGCTGGGTGCGCGAGCAGCACGACTTCCACACCCTGCCGCTGCTCGCCCGCCCCGACTCCGTGATCCCGCTCGGCGCCGACGACCAGCGCCCCGTCTCCGCCTGGCCGGACGGGGTCGAGCTGCGGGTGCACGCCTTCGCCGACGGCGCCGAGCGCACCGTCGTGATCCCACGCGCCGACGGCCCCGGCGAGGCGGCCCGCTTCCGCCTGCGCCGTCGGGGCGACCGCCTCCGCGTGACCACCGACAGCCGGGCGCCGTGGGGGCTGCGGGTCGGCGGCCCGGACGGCACCGTCCACGCCCAGCCCGCAGGCACCCTGGAGGCGGATCTTCCCTACCCGGCCTGAACCCACCGGGTCGACGGGGGCGGCCGGGCGAGGTGGACGAACGCGTCCGGGCAGCGGCACCACCGCCGGCTGCCCGGACGACGTCATCGGTCCTGGCCCGCGGCGAAGACTCGCACGTCCCAGGCGCCGAGGCTCACCGGTCCGCCGGCGGGGATCGAGGTGCCGTCCAGCGCGTCGGTCAGATCCGTGGGTGCCGGGACCTCGGTGGGCTGCCAGCTCCAGTTGTGCACCACGTGCACGCGACGCCCGTCCGGGGAGGTCCCGGTCGTGGCGGTGACGGACGCGGGCAGGTCCCCCCAGCCACTGCGGGGCGCCGGCGCCAGCCAGGCGGTCAGCGACCGGGCGAGGTCGCGTCCCGGGACGGTTCCGACGCAGGTGACCCGGCCGGCGCCGTGGCGGTGGGTGGTGAGGGCCGGCCAGCGGCCGAAGTGCGGGTGGTCGTACTCGGCGAGCACCGTGGCGTCGCCGGCGGTGAGGCCGTCCACCCAGCGCGTCGCGGTCGCCCCGGCCGGGAGCGTCAGCGGGCTGCCCGGCACGGCGCGGAGCGGGAGATCCGCCGACAGGTTGCTGAACTCGTCGTACGACACCCCCGCCGCCGCCGCGAGACGGGCGGGGGCCGGCTCGTGGCGCGCCCGGGCCTCGTGGTCGGCGTAGCCCGTACGAGGACCGAGGACGAGGTGGCCGCCGGCGTGGGCGTAGGCCGCGAACCAGTCGAGCAGGGAGTCCTCGGCGAGGTACAGCCCGGGGACGACGAGGACGGGGTGCCGCTGTGCGGCGACGTCCGGTGCCAGGCCCTCGCGTTCGCCCCGGGCATCGTGCAGCTGGCGGGCGTGCAGGATGCGCACCTGGCGGCCGGCCTCGAAGGCGCCGCGGTAGAAGGGGTCGAAGATGCGGTGGTACGCGGAGGAGTCCGCGCCGCCGTCCGCCGTGGCCAGGGGCGGGTACTTCTGCATCAGCCACTTGCTGGGCATCGAGTAGACCAGGGTGATGTCGGCGTCGGGCTCGATCCCGGCCACCAGCGCTCCGGCCGATTCGAACTCCGAGCCGATACGGGCGAGTTCGGCGTAGATCCGGCCGGGCCGGCCGCTGTGCGGCAGGATCCCGCCCCAGTACGTCTCGGCGCCGAAGTGCAGGGTGTGCCAGTGCCAGTACTCGATCATCCGTGCGCCCCGGGAGACGAGCGCCCAGGCGGCCTGACGCCACTGGCCGTCGTAGGCGGGCCGGTTGTCCTCCGTGCCGCCGATGGCCTGGGCGTTGGTCTCCGTGATCAGGAACGGCTCCTGCCGGGAGGAGAAGATCCGGTCGGCCTGCTGGTAGAGGCCCCAGACGCCCGTGGTTTTCCATCCCTGCGTGTGGTCGTCGGGGGTGGGGTCGGGCAGTGCGAGGGCGTCCTGCATGTCGTAGTACGGGTTGCCCGCCGTGACGTCGAGGCTGTCGGTCAGCTCGTCGTCCTCCAGCGCGGGGTGGCCGTAGTGCAGGCAGGTGGTGACGAACCGGTCGGGTCCGGCGTACTCGCGCACGAGGTCGGCCTGCCAGGCGATGAACTCGCTGGTCTGCCGGGCCAGGAACGCCCGCCACGCGACGTCGTACTGCGGCTGGGCGTTGCCGTCGGGCGTCCACAGGTCGGCCCAGGTGGAGAGGCGGTGCGACCAATGGACCAGGCCCCATTCACGGTTGAGCGTCTCCACGTCGCCGTACTTCCGGCGCAGGTCGTCGACGAACCGCTCGAAGACGCCCCGGTTGTGCGGGAGCCGGCAGCCGGGCTCGTTGTCCACCTGGTAGCCGATCACGGCGGGGTGGTCCGCGTAGCGGCCGAGGATGCGCCGGACCACGCGCTCGGCGTGGAAGCGGAACGCGGGGTGGGTGAAGTCGACCTCCTGGCGGCCGCCCCAACGTGCACTCTGTCCGGTGGCGTGGTCGGCGGCGATCTCCGGGTACTGGCGGGCCAGCCACGGCGGCACGGCGTACGTGGGAGTGCCGAGGACGACCGAGATCCCCCGGTCGTGGGCGGCGTCCAGGACCGGCTGCAGCCAGTCCAGGTCGAACCGGCCGTTCTCGGGCTCCCAGGTGGACCAGACCGACTCGCCGACCCGGATGACGGTGAACTTCGCCTCCGCCATCAGATCGAGGTCTTCCTTGAGCCGCTCGTACGGCTGGTACTCGTGGTAGTAGGCGGCGCCGAACAGGACGCGCGGGGGGAGCGGGGACATGCGTGCACCTCGGGACGTGAGGAACCCCGGCCGCCGGAAGGTCCGGCGGCCGGAGTGGGAATGACGGACGGTCAGGCGACAGCGCCGGTCACCGAGGTGCCGGACTTCGTGACGCGGTACGTGACGGTGGCGCCGCTGTAGAAGTGGAAGACCAGCGTGGCCGGCTCGCCCTCGCGGAGCGAGCTCAGGAAGGCGGGGGTCAGGACGATCCCGCCGTTCGGGTAGTCCGGCGAGAAGGCCACGTTGAACTCCTGGTACGGGTTCCAGCTGAGCGGGCCGGCGTTGGTGCCGTCGGCGTAGGTGGAGTGCATGGTCGCGAGCTGGTCACCCCGGTACTGGGTGGGGACGGTGAACGACGCGTCGGTGCCGGTGGCGTTCGTCAGCGCCGGGGTGTCCTGGGTGACGATGTCGATGTTCCAGGGCAGCCCGGCGGAGAAGCGGGCCTGGAGCGTGGTGTTGACGCCGTAGGCGCGGTTGCCGACCAGCCGGGTCAGAGCGTCGGGCGTGAAGGTGAGCTGGGTGCCGGAGAGGGTGTAGTCCCGGCCGTAGATCAGCGGGGTGTTGCCCTGCCACAGGCCCCGGAAGGAGGTGCCGTTCCGGTTCAGGGTGAGCGACTTGGCCGTGATGGGGCTGGACTTCGGCACGTAGACCTTGTCGAAGGAGGCGGTGCCCGAGCGGGTGGTCCAGCTCGACTTGATCCAGTCCATCAGGGCCGGGTCGCGCCACTGCAGGGTGTCGCGGTTCAGGTAGGCGAACGGGTCCCACAGGGCGGTGGTGACGCCGGCGGCGCGCGCCGCGTGGTTGACGTGCTCGTAGTACTTCAGCGCCTCGCCCCGCTCGATTCGGGACGGGTGGAAGTGGTCCGGGTAGCTGAGCAGGCCGTACTCGCCGACGTAGACCGGGATTCCCTTGGTGACGAACGTGCTGCGCATGTTGGCGAACGTGTCGTCCGTGTTCTTCTGCGCGGTGGCGTCGTAGTGGGTGCCGCCCGCCGCGTTGACGCTGAAGGGGAACCAGCCGTAGAAGTGGACCTGGGCGATCAGCTGACTGTCGTTCAGCGAGGTGATCGTGCCGTACAGGTTCTCCATGAGGGCCAGGTCGGGGCTGCCCGCCGGCGTGGTGAGACTGAGCAGGCGGGTGGCGTTCGCTCCGCCCGAGGCGCGGACCACGGAGCGGAACGAGGTCTGCAGCTCCCTGAGGTACTGGACCTTCTGCGCGTCCGTGGCGTTGGCGAAGCTCGGCTCGTTGATGCCCTCGAAGACCAGGGTGCGCGGCGCGTCGCGGAACGTCGCGGAGATCTGGGTCCAGGTCGAGTTGAACCGGGCCATCACGTTGTCGTGGTCACTCGTGATCTTCTCGACCCACATCCACGAGTCGTGGTGGACGTTGAGCACCACGTACAGGCCGTCGGCCAGCGCCCAGTCGACGATCTGCTTGACCCGGGCCATGTAGGTGGCGTCGATGGCGTACGGCGCGGTGGCGGACTGGTGGTCGGTCCAGGTCACCGGGATGCGGACGCTGCGGAAGCCGGCCGCGGCGATGGTGTCGAAAGTCGCCTTGGTGGTCTGCCCGTTGCCCCAGGAGCCCTCGTTCGGGATGGCGTCCAGGGTGTTGCCCAGGTTCCAGCTCGGCTGCATCGCGGCCACGGCGTCCATGGCGGAGGCCGGGACCGACACCGCCGGCCGCGTCGGCTTCCTGGTGTCGTCGGGTGCGGCGAACGTGGTGCCGCCGGACAGCCCCAGCATGACGAGCAGCGCCAGCAGGAGGGCGGCAAGGCGGCCGGGCGCCCGGACGGGGTCGTGCGCCGGTTGCCGTATGACGTTCATGGATCGTTCCTTTCGTGGGGGCAGGCCTCTGAGTCGCTCGCGAGGTCGAGTCACACCGTGGTCGGGCGGCGACGAGGAGAAGTGTCGAAGCGCTTCACTGGCACGGGAACGTAACGGAGAAGTTTCGTACGAAACAAGAGGGCTGACAGTGCGAAAGTTTCTTCATCGAGGCACTTGACGGTCTTTCAGGCCGATGACCTCGTGCGGCCGGTGCCCCGCCCGGCGCTTCCCGGGCGGGGCACCTGCCATGCTCAGGAGGTCGAGCCGGTGACCGTGCCGCCCGACTTGGTCACGTAGTACGTCACGGTGTTTCCGCTCCAGAAGTGGAACGTCAACCGGACTCGCGCGCCGTCCTTCACCTTGTCGAGGAAGGCGGGGGTGAGACGGATGGTCCTCGTGGCGTAGTCCGGCGCGAACGTGGTGTTGAACTGCTGGTACGGGGTCCAGTCGAGCGGGCCGGCGTTGCCGCCGTCGGTGTACGTGGCCTCCATCGTCGCGAGGACGTCACCGCGGAACTGCGTGGGTATGCGGAACGCCCCCGCGGCACCGGTCGTGCTCGACTGCACCGGCCTGTCGTAGGTGATCACCTCGATCTGCCAGGGCACGCCCCGGGAGAACTCGGCCTGGAGCGTCGCGTCGACCCCGTACGAACGGCTCCCGACGAGCCGGGTGAGCGCGGCGGCCTTCAGGGTCAGCCGGTTGCCGGACAGGACGTAGTCCCTGCCGCCGACGAGCTTGGTGGTGCCCTGCCTGAGGCCCGTGAAGGTGGCGCCGTTCAGGTTGAGGGTGAGCGTACTGTCCTTGACGGGGCCGGACTTCGGTACGAACACCTGGTCCGAGGAGGCGGTGGCCGAGCGGGTCGTCCAGCTCGACTTGATCTGGCGGAAGAGACCCGGGTCCTTCCACCGGCCCTTGGCACGGTCGAAGAAGGAGCCGTTGTCCCACAGCACGGTGGTGACCTTGCTGGTACGGGCCGTGTGACCCAGCATCTCGAAGTACTTCAGCATCTCGCCGCGCTCCACACCGCCGGGGCCGTGGTCGTACCCGAGCACGCCGTACTCGCCCAGGACGACGGGAATGCCGCGGGCGACGAACGTGTCCCGCATGCGGGTGAAGACCCTGGTGAGGTCCGCCTGGGCCGTCGCGTCGAAGCGGGTGCTGCCGGCGAGGTTCACGCTGAACGGCCAGTAGCCGTAGTAGTGCACGGTGGCGATCAGCCGGGGGTCACGCAGCGACGTGATCGTGGTGGCCAGGTTGTCCATCAGCTTCTGGTCCGGCGTGCAGACCTGGGTGGGCAGCATCAGCAGGCGGTTCTTGTTGTTCCCGCCGGACTTGCGCACGACGGTGTGGAACGAGGTGTTCAGCTCGTCGAGCAACCGGGCTTTCCGGGCGCTGTCGGCGTTGTCGAACTGGGGCTCGTTGATGCTCTCGAAGACCAGCTTCGCCGGCGTGTCCTTGAACGCCGTGGCGATCTGCGCCCAGGTCGCGTTGAAGCGGGTCAACACCTTGTCGTGGTCGGTGGACATCGCACTGGTCCACTGCCACGAGTCGTGGTGGACGTCGACGATCACGTAGAGGCCGTCGGCGATGGCCCAGTCGACCACCTCCTTGATCCGGCTCATGTACGCCGGATCGATGGCGTACTTCGGCGCCGCCCCCTGGTGGTCGCTCCAGGTCACGGGGACACGGATGCTGCGGAAGCCCTGGGCACGGACCTTGTCGATGAGGGCCTTGGTGGTGCGGGGCTGGCCCCAGTTGGTCTCGTCGGGACTGGCGTCCAGGCTGTTGCCCAGGTTCCAGCCCGGCTGCATCGCGGCCACGGCGGCCATCGCGTTGTCGGGGACCGGGGCCGCGTCCGCCTCGGACCTGACATCGTCGCCGAACGCCCCGAAGACCGCGCCGTAGGCGAGAACACCGGCGGCGATCAGTGCCAGCGGCGTCCCCACGGTCAGCCCGAGCCTGCGCCGGCGGTGCCGGGGGGCCTGCTGCTTGTTCATTGCTCATCCGTTCTGGAAGTGCGAGCTGCTTGCGTCCCCTGGTTGCTGCCCATGGGTGAAGGGTTGCCGGTGAATCAAGGAAAGTTTCCTGGTCGACTGCCTGCGGCAGGGAAACGCGGAGCGCCCCCGGGGAGCCGGGAACCGAGCGGGGACATGCCGGGGTCGGCACGCGGGACGCGGCGCTCGAAGCGGTAGCGTTCGGTCCGGTGGTGCAGGCGGCCGGGCCGCCGCTACGGAAGGATCCGATCCTGGACGCCCAGCTCGCGGAGACGCTGTCCGCGGCCCTGCTCGTTCTCGTGCTGGTCTGCGCGGTCGTCCGCCCCTTCGGGTGGCCGGAGGCGGTCGTGGCCGTCCCGGCCGCGGCGCTGGTGGTCGCCACCGGAGCGGTCTCCTTCGACGACGCGCTGGCCGAGGCGGAACGGCTCGGGCCGGTGATCGGTTTCCTGGCCGCCGTACTGGTGCTGGCTCAGCTCTGCGACGACGAAGGTCTCTTCCAGGCGTGCGGGGCGTGGATGGCGCGGACCGCGGCGGGCCGGCCACGTCGTCTGCTGGCCCAGGTGTTCCTGGCCGCGTCGGTGATCACGGCGGTGCTCAGCCTCGACGCCACGGTGGTGCTCCTCACCCCGGTGGTGTTCGCCACCGCCGCCCGCATCGGCGCACGCCCCAAACCGCACGTGTACGCCTGCACCCACCTGTCGAACACGGCCTCCTTGCTGCTGCCCGTCTCCAACCTCACCAACCTTCTGGCGTTCGCCGCCAGCGGGCTCAGCTTCACCCGGTTCGCCGCGCTGATGGTCCTGCCGTGGACGGCGGCGATCGGCGTCGAGTACCTGGTCTTCCGGCGCTTCTTCGCCACCGACCTGGACGCCGGAGCGCAGACGCCCACCGCCGTCGAACCGCCGCCGCTGCCCCTGTTCGCCCTGGTGACCGTGGCGTGCACACTGGTCGGCTTCGTGCTGACCTCGGCGATCGGCATCGACCCGGCGTGGGCCGCCCTGGCGGGAGCGCTGGCCCTCGCCGTCCGGGCCCTGATCCGGCGCCGCACCACGCCCCGGGCGCTGGTCCGCGCCGCCTCCGTACCCTTCCTCGCCTTCGTCCTGGCCCTCGGCATCGTGGTCCTGGCCGTGGTGGACAACGGTCTCGACGACGCTCTGGGGCGCCTGATCCCGGACGGCACCGGGCTGCCGGAACTGCTCGCCCTCGCCGCGCTGGCCGCCGTCCTCGCGAACGTCATCAACAACCTGCCCGCGGTCCTGGTGCTGCTGCCGCTGACCGCCCCCCTGGGCCCCGGCGCCGTCCTCGCCGTCCTGCTCGGGGTGAACATCGGCCCCAACCTCACCTACGCCGGCTCGCTGGCCACCTTGCTGTGGCGGCGTATCGTCCACGCCCACGACAGAGAGGTGGAACTCAAGGAGTTCACCCGGCTCGGCGCGTACACGGTGCCCACGAGCCTGGTCGCCGCCGTCCTGGCACTGTGGCTCTCGCTGACCGTCATCGGAGGAGGCTGACCCATGGCCGTGGTCGTCTGGATCGTCGAGGGCACTTGGCGCGCCTGTGTGGACGCCGCCCGCACGTACACCCCGGCGGACGCCGACATCGTCCTCCTGCACGTCACCCCCGCCGACGTCCCGGGCGCGGCACACGGAGCCTTCGCCGGACTCCTCGGCCGCGGCCACCCCTCGGGGCACCGCCCGGCCGAAGGCTGGGGGAGGGACCCCGGCACGCGCCTGGAACACCTCGCCGCCGCCTCCGCGCAGCAGCTGCTCCAGGACGCCGCCGACCGGCTGGGCCGCCCCTGCACGCGTACCGAGCGCACCGGCCGCGTCGAGCGAGAGGTCGTCGCCGCGGCCGAGGGCAGCGACCTGCTGATCCTGGCCCGTGACGGCGACCGTACCCACCTCGGACCGCACAGCCTCGGCCCCGCCGCACGCTTCGTCGTCGACCACGCGCCCTGCCCGGTCCTGCTCGTGTGGCCCGAGCCCCCGCCGGGGCTCCCGACCATGGCACCGCCGCCACCGCATCACACCAGCTGACGGGCGACGAAGGCCCGCGCTCATGGTGCGGACCTCAGTCTCGAACTGGGCGTCGGGGTATCGGACTTGGCAGGGCAAGGCCCTGGGTTCGTTTCGCGCGAAACAAGAGCGTCAACGGCGCTGAACTTTCTCCATGGCCTTCATTGACAGGTGACTGAGGCGAATGGGACCGTCGATGCGCTTCGACGATCGCCGCCGTAGCCACCCGCCTGAGGGGCCACGGGGCGTTCCTTTGCCGCGTCCGCGTCCGAACTGCTGGACTTCCGGCCGGACCGAAACAGCCGGCGCCCGGTGCGGCGCCGGACTCGTGAGCCGTGCCGCCCCGTGCGCTCAACGCCGCCGCCCCGCCTCCCCGTCATCTCTTCGACTCTTCGACTCTTCGACCGCAGGAGACCGCATGCCGCTCACCGACTTCGAGTCCGACGAGCTCACCGGGTACCGCCCGGAGCTGTCCGTACCGAAGGACTTCGACACGTTCTGGCGGGACACCCTCGCCGAAGCGAGGTCCTACGACGGGACCGTCAAGTCCGAACGCGTCACGTCCGCGCACCTGCTGCACACCGTGGAGGTCGACGACGTGCGATTCCCCGGCTGGAACGGTGAACCGGTCGCCGCCTGGCTGCTGCGCCCGCGCGGCGCGGACGGACCGCTGCCGGTCGTCGTCACGTACATCGGCTACAGCGGCGGCCGCGGTCTGCCCACCGACCACCTGTTCTGGTCCGCCGCCGGCTACGCCCAGCTCGTCGTCGACAGCAGGGGCCAGGGCCACGACACCCCGGACCGGACGGAGGGCGACGGCACGCAGTGGGTCGGGGGGTTCATGACCCGCGGCATAGATTCCCCCGAGAACTACTACTACCGGCGACTGATCACCGACTGCGTGCGCGCCGTGGACGCGGTCACGGAACTGCCCGGCCTCGACCCCCGCAGGATCGTGGTGGCCGGAGGCAGCCAGGGCGGCGGCCTGGCCCTCTCCGTCGCCGGTCTCGCCGGGGACCGCGTGGCGGCGGCGCTGGTGGACGTCCCGTTCCTGTGCCACTTCCGCCGGGCCGTGCAGATCGCCGGGGAGGGACCGTACCCGGAGATCGCCGAGTATCTGCGTTGGCACAGCCGCGGCCGCGTCGAGCCGACCTTCGCCACCCTCGACCACTTCGACGGCGTCCACTTCGCCCGACGGGCGACCGCACCGGCGTTGTTCAGCGTCGGCCTGATGGACCCGGTCTGCCCGCCCTCGACGGTCTACGCCGCCTTCAACCACTACCAGGGGCAGGACCGCACCATGACCGTCTGGCCCTTCGGGGACCACGGCGGCGGCTTCGGCTCCAACCCGCCGGTCCAGCTCTCCTGGCTGCGCGACCGCGGCCTGACGCCGGAGCTCTGACCGACTCCCGGCCGCACTCGACTCCGTACGCGCACTGGCGGCAGCCGTCGGTGCGGCACGGCCGCTCGGGACCGCGTTCCTCGCAGCTGTGATCCGCCCCCGCCACCCTCGGGTCCGCTCCAAGTGTCAGAATGGCGCTGGCAGCAGGCGAGGGGACGAGGAAGGGCGACCGTGGCGGACGACCGAGCGGGAACACCTTCGGCGGAGGCCTCCTCTGGGCGGGCGGCTGGGCCGACGGCGGTGACGGTCGCGTACATCGCCGAGTCCGCCGGCGTCTCGGTGCCCACCGTCTCGAAGGTCCTCAACGGCCGCTCCGGGGTGTCGGACGAGACCCGGGCCCGTGTCGAGCAGCTCATCCACCAGTACGGATACCGCAAGCCGCCCAAGAACCGCAGCAACCTGGTGGAACTCGTGTTCCGCGAGCTGGAGCACATGTGGGCCGTGGAGATCATCCGCGGTGTCGAGCGCGTGGCCCGCAGGAACCGGGTCGGGGTGCTGGTGTCGCAGTTCGGCCTCCCGGACTCGGAGGACCGGACCATCGACGACACGGTGGGGCGACGCCCCCAGGCCGTCCTGTCGGTGGCTCAGCTCTCCGAGGCGGAGCGGGAGCAGCTGACGACGAAGGGCATCCCCTTCGTCGTCTTCGACCCGATCGACGAGCTTCCCGACGGCGTGCCGTTCGTCGGCGCCACGAACTGGCGGGGCGGGCAGGCCGCGACGCGGCATCTGCTGGACCTGGGGCACCGGCGCGTCGCCATGATCAGCGGCTACGACCACGCCTTCTGCCGCGCCCGGCTTTCCGGATACGTCTCCGCCCTGGCCGAGGCCGGTCTGCCGACGGAGCCCGGCCTCGTGGTGAAGACCCAGCTCACCCGCGAGCACGGGTATGCCGCGGCACGTGAGTTGCTGTCCCGCCCCGACCGCCCGACCGCCGTGTTCACGGCGAACGACATGCAGGCGCTCGGGGTCTACCAGGCCGCCGGCGAACTGGGCCTGCGCATCCCGGACGACCTGAGCGTGGTCGGCTTCGACGATGTGCCGGCCGTGACGTGGATGACTCCTCCGCTGACCACGGTGCATCAGCCGCTGGCCGAGATGGCGAGCGCCGCCACCGAACTGGCGCTCGCCCTCGGCCGGGGCGAGGACGTGCCCCAGGTGGGACTGGAGATCGCGACCACGCTCATCGTCCGTGAGAGCACGGCTCCGCCGAAGGCTCAGTGAGCCCCGTTCCGGGGTCGGACGGGGCCAGAGGCGACCGGACTCGGACGAGGTCGGACGGACGGGGCGGAGATCAGCGGTTGAACTCCCCGATTGTCGCCCGCCAGGCGGTGTTCGTCGCCGGGAACTGCCCACGCCAGATGGTGCAGCGGTACGAGCCGCGGGGTCGAGTGCGTCGCCCCAGGCGAGAGCCGGCGGTCACAGCCAGCCGTTGCGTTTGAAGCCGCGGTGGATGAGGAGGCAGGCGGTGGCCATGACGCCGAGGACCAGCGGATAGCCGTAGGTCCAGCGGAGTTCCGGCATGTGGTCGAAGTTCATGCCGTAGATGCCGCAGACCATCGTGGGGACGGCGACGATGGCGGCCCAGGCGGTGATCTTGCGCATGTCCTCGTTCTGGGCGACCGTCACCTGGGCGAGGTGGGCCTGGAGGATGGAGTCGATCAGGCCGTCGAAGGAGCCGATCTGCTCGGTGGCGCGAGCGAGGTGGTCGGCGACGTCGCGGAAGTACGGCCTTATGTCGGCGTCCACCGAGGGGCAGGGCTCGGTGGCGAGGACCGTGAGCGGGCGGGCGAGGGGGACCACGGCCCGCTTCAGTTCGAGGAGTTCTCGCTTGAGCTGGTAGATGCGGCCGGCGTCCGCCGTCTTGGAGCCGTGGGGCGAGAACACCTCGGTCTCCACCTGCTCGATGTCCCCCTGGACCGCGTCGACGACAGCCAGGTAGTCGTCGACGACGTGGTCCGCGATCGCGTGCAGCACCGCCGACGGCCCCTTGGCGAGCTGCTCCGTGTGGGCCTCCAGGGCCTCGCGCAGCGGGCCGAGCGAGCCGTGACGGCCATGGCGGACGGTCACGACGAAGTCGGGACCGGTGAACACCATGATCTCGCCGGTGTCGACCACCTCGCTGGTCGCCGTCAGCTGCTCGTGTTCCACGTACGTGACCGTCTTGAGCACGGAGAACAGCACGTCGCCGAAGCGCTCCACCTTGGGGCGCTGATGGGCGTGCACGGCGTCCTCGACCGCCAGCGGGTGCAGGTCGAACAGTTCGGCGACGCCTGCGAACTCCTCCTCGGACGGCTCGTGCAGGCCGATCCACACGAAGCCGTCCTTGTGCTTGCGGACCTGCCGCAGGGACTCCTCGATGCCGTCCCTGCCGGTGAGCCGGCGCCCGTCGCGGTAGGCGACGCAGTTGACGACCGTGGTGCCGAGCGGCGAGCGGGCCGGGTGGCTCAGGTCCACGCGTCGCGTTCGCCGCGCCAGGCGAGCCATTTTGCGCAGGCTCCCGACCATCGACATGCTGCTGCTCCTTCGGAGGTCCGGTCCGGGTGCCGGGGAGTGACCCCGCCGGCCGGGGCGCCTTGTGCGCACCACCGGGGACCCTACTTGCGTGGATGCGTAAGAAGAAGGAGGGAATGCCCAGGCCGCGGGCCGGGCGGCTCGGGGAGCTCGACGGGGCCGCGCGGTGCGCGTTTCAGGTCACTTCGGTGCGCGGTCCCGGTAGGGGACCGGAGGTTCAGGAATCCGCCGGTGGGTGGCCGCGTCCAGGGCCAGGGCTGCCGAGGGGGTTCCGAGGGTGCCTTGCGGGTGCCAGGTGCCCGTCACTCTCACCCAGGTGTCGGCGGGTGGTGCCGCTGCGCCGTGTACGGCGATCTTGAGGGACTGCGAGTCGGCCGCACAGCACGACAGGAGGAGGCGGGTCAGGGACCAGGTGCCGTGCGGGCCGGGGGTGACGAAGCCCTCCATGACCACGGTTCGCCCCTTGAGGCTTTCCTTCCGGTCCTGTTGGGCGCGGCCGATGAACTCGGTCAGGGACAGCGGCACCGGATCCGAGGCGGGGAGCGGGTCGAAGCGGGAGATCTCCTCGACGGCCACCGGGTTGTCGCGCGCGGCGCTGTAGGAGCCGAGAGCCGGGGGCGGGAAGAGGAGCAGGGTGAGCACCGGCAGCGCGACGAGCCAGGCGACGCGGGGGCCATGGGCATGGCTGTGTCCGTGCTCGTGCTCGTGCCCCTGATGGTCGTCGTCGGTGGCACGGGGGACGGTGCGGCCCGACCGCGGCCCCCACGTGAGGGGAAGTACGTCGCGCAGGCCGCCGATCAGCCCCGCAGTGACCAGGAGGGCTCCCGAGGCGATGAGGAGCGGCTGGAGTCCTTCCTTGACGTACCGCAGGTAGAGGTCGCTGACCAGCGAGATGCGCACCACCGCGATCCCGGTGACGAGGAGGAGCATCGACTGGCGTCCGCGGTTCACAGCAGCCACCACCCGGTCGCCGCGCTGCACAGAACGGCCATCACGGCCGTGGCGGTCGAGAAGCGCAGGGCGAAGGCGCGGCCGAAGGTGCCGGCCTGCAGGGCGATGAGTTTGAGGTCGACCATGGGGCCGATGACCATGAAGGCGAGTCGAGCGGTGGGGGAGAAGCCCGTCAGTGACGCGGCGACGAAGGCGTCGGCCTCCGAGCAGACGGCGAGCACGATGGCCAAGGCGGCGAGGAACACCACCGACAGCCAGGGCGAGCCGGAGAACGTGTCCAGTACGGAGCGCGGCACGGTGACGTTGAAGGTGGCCGCCGCCATCGCTCCGAGCACGAGGAATCCGCCCGCGTGGAGGAAGTCGTGCTGAAAGCCCAGCCGGAACTCCTCCCAGCGGCTGTGTCCGTCCTGATGGCCACGGTGCCGGGCGGGCATCCGCAGCCAGTCCGCCCGCCCGAGCCTGAGCCACAGCCATCCCATGGCCGCCGAGGTGGCCAGTGACGCGATCAGCCGTGCGGCGACCATCTGCGGGCTCTGGGGGAAGGCGACGGCGGTCGCGACGAGCACGATCGGATTGACGGCGGGCGCGGACAGCAGGAAGGCGAAGGCGGCGGCAGGGGTCACCCCTCGTCGGATGAGACTGCTCGCCACAGGGACGGACGCGCACTCGCAGCCGGGCAGCACGATGCCCGCGGCGCTCGCGACCGGTACCGCGAGTACGGGGTTCCGGGGGAGCGCTCTGCTGAACGCGTGAGCGGGGACGAACGCGTTGACCGCCCCCGAGATCAGCGTTCCCAGGACCAGGAACGGCAGGGCCTGCACGGTGATCGCCACGCAGACCGTCTGCCAGGCCCGGAAGCCGGGATGGGAGAGCCACTGGCCCGCCTCGGTCGTCCGGGCCAGCCAGACGACAAGGAGAAGTGCGAGGGCGCCGGTGAGGAGCAGGGAGGCCGGCGAACGGCCGTCGGGTGAGCGGCCGGCCGCGGAGGTCGGAGAGGGCGGGGAGGTCGGGGAGGGGGCGGTTGCCAGGCGTTTCACGAGTCCGTCTTGATCGTTCACGGCCGCTCCGGGGGCTGCGGGAGGGCCTCACGATAACCGGGTGATCACGCGCTTCCCGGGAGTGCGCCTCTCGTACATCCGTCCGAACGCGGGCGGGTCTGCCTCGAACAGCGGCTTCTGCGTCCCGCCGCCCCGGGCGGGCGCACTCCTGCTCCGTGCCGTCACGGGTGCGCCCCCTGGTGGTGGTGCTCACCGCCCTGCGTGCCTCCCCGCTCGCCGCTGTCGCCTCCGCTCGTCGCGGGCGACCGTGCGCCGGGTCCGATCGGCCCCACAGCCACCCCGAGTGCGTAGGACCCCGCGAAGACCAGCGCGAGGAGCAGAAGGAATCCCGCGATCCTTCGCAGCACCGCGCCCACACGCGAGGAGGGCTCTCGCGGACTGTCCATGGGCCGCCTCTCCGGAATACGTACGGCGCCGCTTCGATCGGGCCGTTCCCGGAGGAGTCGGATCGACGGCCGTTCCAGTTCCCGCTTCTGGGGGGTGGGTCAGGAGGCGGGCCCGCGTTTCGTGGCGGGCCCGCCTTCGTCGGCTTGGTGAAGCGAAGGTCAGGCGAGCGCAGGCGCCCGTGTGAACCTTCTGTGTGCCGCCGCGTCCTGGTCCACGGCCGGCCCGGGCCGGGACTCCTCCTCGCCTCGGAGCAGGGCGATCAGCGAGATGCGGGCCCGCGCGACGCGCGAACGGACCGTGCCGACCGGGCAGCCGATGGTCTCCGCTGCCTCGGCGTAGGGCAGGCCCAGGAGTTGGGTGAGGACGAAGGCGTCCTTCCGCTCGGTGGGGAGGGAGGCCAGGAGTTCGGCCAGGGCGATGCCGTCCTCGAAGCCGGGCAGGCCCTGGGGCTGGGTGTGTTCGGCCTCCGTCTGCCAGTCGTCGCGGTCGGAGAGACGCGGACGGGCGGCGGCGTGCCGCAGGCTGTCGACCACGGTTCGGCGCGCTATCGAAAGCAGCCACGTACGGGCGGAGGAACGCCCCTGGAAGCGGGGCAGGGCGGCGAGGGCACGGAGGAAGACCTCCTGGGTGAGATCGTCGGCCGCCTGGCGGTCGGCGCTGAGGTAGGCCACGTAACGCCAGACGTCACGGTGCAGGGCGCGTACGAAGAGATCGGCCTTTGCGGGGTCGCCGTCCCGGGCGGCCAGCGCCAGCGACGTCGTGGTCGCGTCGGTGGCGGCGTCGGGTGTGTGAGCGGGGCGCGACGATCTCGTCGGTCCCTGGTGGAGGGCGCTGTGGGCAGGAGTCATCGCCACAAGTCCTTACGAGGCAAGGGGATCCGGCGGCGCGCGAACGGGCGGCGCCGGTGAGGGGTCGTACGGCCAACCGGAAGGCATGGCCGATGCCCGAGCGACGGCGTGCGTGTGCAGCGGACCGTCGGGCTCGGGGAGCCGGCTGTCAGAGGACAGCGAGTGCCTGTGGGGGACCCCGGGAGATGACGGAATGGGCGAGGAGCAGCTGCCGCGGAGCGTGCTCGTCACCGGCGCGATGCGGCCGGACGCGGGGCCCCTGCGGCAGTACGGGAACGACGGCTGCGAGCAGCAGGCGCAAGGGCCGGAAGAGTCCCAGAGGCAGGGCCCGCAGAAGCCGGAACACGGCTCGCTCGCCGTACGCCATCCACAGCCCGCTCAGGAGCGCGGCCAGGAGGTGCGCCGACAGCATGCCGAAGGACGGGGTCATGTCCGTCATGTCATGCGCGACGTCAGGCGCTCCGGCCATCACCGCGCCGGTCCGCGAGACGACGTCGTGCCCCATGGCGGCGTGCGCCGTGGCCGCATCTCCCATGGATGCCATGGTGGATGCCATGTGCCCCATGTGCGCGTGGTCCATCGCGGGGTGAGCGGTGGGCGCGGGCACGGAGGCGGTCGGCTGGGACCAGGAGAACACCGTGTGCAGCAGGCTCTGTACGGCCACCGTGGCCGCCGTGACGGCGAGCAGGCCGCGCTCGCGGCCCGCGAGGAACCACGCGACGGCGACCGTGCCCGCGAAGGCGAGCGACAGTGCCGAACCAGGCACGGCCCGCCCCGACATGAGGATGTGGCCGACGGCCGCGAGCAGCACACAGACGGCCGCGAATATCGCGGCCCGCATCCCTCGCGAACATCGGCCTGGTGTCATGGCGCGCCCATCCTTGCATCCCTCTCCGGAGGCGTGAGGGCGGGTACGGCTCGGATGAGGCCGCCCCCCTCGACCTGTCGGGTCATGACTACGCGAGTGTGGCGCGTCCCACAAGAGCGCCTCGGGAACTCCAGGCACGGTCGCGACGACTTCTCCATGTCGGCGACGAACGGCCCGCGGGTCACGAAGGGAGGGGCACCAGGTGGGGACCCCAAGTACGGCGACCGCACCGGTCCGAGCGGCCGGCCGGGGCACGGTGCGCGGGCTGACCGCGCTGCTCACGACCGCCATGGCCTTCTCGATGCTGCAGCTCTTCCTGATCGGTGCCCTCGGTCCGCGCCTCGTCGACGGGCTCGGCGTGTCGGAGACGGTCCTCGGTCTGACCACCACCGTCGGGTTCGGCACCGCGGCGGTCCTCTCGCCCGTCGGCGGGCGGATCGTGGACCGGGTCGGACCCCGCCGGGCGCTGGTGGCTCTCCTCGGGGTCTCGGCGGTGGCGCTCGGTCTGATCGGCGCGGCCCCCGGTCCCGCATGGCTCCTCGTGGCCGTCGCGCTGGGTGGCCTTCCGCAGGCCCTGGCCAACCCCGCGACGAACAAGGCGATCCTGGCCTCCGTTCCGGTGCCGAAGCGCGGTGCGGTCACTGGCGCCAAGCAGTCCGGGGTCCAGTTGGGCGCGTTCGCGGCAGGGCTGCCCCTCGCGACGGCGGCCGGCCTCCTCGGCTGGCGGGGCGCGGTGTGGGTGGCGGCCGGGGCGTCGCTCCTCGCGGCCCTGTGGGCGTGGCGGGCGCTGCCGGCCGACGCGCCCCCGAAGGGCGGCGGGACCTCCCTTCCGCCGGCCGGTCACGCGAGCCCCGTGCCCTGGCTCGGCGCCTTCTCGCTCTTCCTGGGGGCCGGTATCGCCTCCGTCAACACCTACCTCGCGCTGTTCGGCGCCCAACGCCTCGGCATGGGCCCGACGGTGGCCGGTGCGCTCGTCGCCGTCCTCGGTGTCGCCGGGATCGTCGGCCGTGTCGGCTGGAGCCGGGCCGCCACGCCCGGCCGGGCCCCGTGGCTCCCGGGCATGCTGGCCGGCGGTGCTGTCGGCGCGGCCGTGCTCCTGGCCGTGGCTGTCCGGGTCGAGCCCCTCGTCTGGGTGGCGGCCGTGGCGGTGGGCGTGTTCGCGGTGTCCGGGAACGCCGTCTCGATGGTCCTTGTGATGCAACGCTCCGCGCCCGGCCGGGCCGGGCAGGACTCGGCGCTGGTCGCGGCCGGTTTCTTCGCCGGATTCGCCTTGGGGCCGCCGCTGTTCGGACTGCTCGCGGAGCGCGGCCGGTACGGCCAGGGCTGGAGCCTGGTCGCCTGCCAGTTCGCCGTGGCCGGGGTGGTCGCCGTCGTCTGGGCGCTGCGGGACCGTCGTACGAGAACGGGCGCTCCGGCGTGAGCGCTCCGGGCTGGGCCGAGGACGCCCTCGATCTCGTGTTGCAGCGCGTGGGGGCGACCGTCGAGCAGGTCGGCGCCCGATTCCCGCTGTACGCCGAGCCGGAGGACGGCCGCTGGACGACGACGGGACGCGGGTCGTGGACCGGCGGCTTCTGGGCCGGGCTTCTCTGGCTGCGCGCCCGGCACACCGGCGGCGAGGCGGACCGCGCGGTGGCTGCGGGCACCACCGCCCGGCTGGGGCCCTGGGCCGAGGCGGACACCGCGACCCGCGGGCTCATCCTCTGGTACGGCACCGCCCTGGCCACCGGCGACGCGACGGCCGACGCCCTGCGCGCACGTGCGGCGAAGGCCACCCTCGCCGCCTGGGATCCCGCGCTCGGCCTGATCCCGTGGGGTGCGGCGCTCGGCGGCCCCCGGCTGCGGGCCCGCGCGGACGGCGTCCCCGGACTCGTGCCGCTCCTCGGTGCCGCCGGCCCGAAGGGGCGGACGACGGCCGACGCGCATCTGCACCGCTGCCTCGACCTGTTCCTGCCGCGCGAGGGCGATCAGCGGCCCCGCCCGGCGTGGCGCTGGGACGAGGCGAGCGGCTGGGTGGCCGAACCGGACCCGGCACCCGGCTGGACCCGGGGTGAAGCGTGGCTCCTCCTGGCCGTCGCGGACGCCGTCCTGCGCGCGAGGACCGCATCCCAACAAGCGGACCGGCTGACCGATGCCGCCGAACGGCTCCTCGACCGCGGGGAGTTCCTCACCGGACCGCTCGTGCCGCCCGCCGGCATCGGACACCCCGACGGTCCTCTGGACACCTCCGCCGCCGCCATCGCGGCGGTCGCCCTGCTCAAGCTCGCACGTGTCCCCGGCGCCGCGTGGGCTTCCGCGTGCGCGGCCCGCGCGGAGGCCGTCCTGCACCGGCTCACGCAGGCCCACCTCACCCGCCCGCGCGGCTCCCGCCCGCCCGGCATGCTCCTCGACGGCTGTTACGACGCGCACAGCGGCACGGCGGTGCGTCATGAACTCGTGTGGGGCGACTTCTTCCTGGCCCTCGGCCTTGCCGCGCTCCTCGGCCGCGTCGACCTCAGGCAGGTGTGACGGCAGAGCCGTGCCGGCTTCCGAGGACGCGCCGGGCGACGGAGGTGACGTGCTGCTCGTCGGGCCCGTCGAGGATCCGGGCCGTCCGGCCCGTGCGGAACAGCGAGGGAAGGGGGGTGTCCGGGCCCAGCCCGGCGGCGCCGAAGACCTGGACGGCACGGTCCGCGACCTCCTGGAGCGTGCGCGCCGCCGCCGTCTTCGCGAGGCCCACCTCCACGTGGGCGTCGCGCCCCTCGGCGACCAGGGCCATCGCCTCGTACACGAGCGGCCGTGTGGTCCGCAGCGCGAGCAGCGACTCGAAGACGTGCTGCTGGACGAGCTGCCGGTCCGCGAGCGGTCCTCGTGCGCCCCGCCGCTCCACGGCGCGCTCGCACATCAGGTCGAAGGCCCGTTGGGCCTGGCCCAGCCAGCGCAACGCCCGCAGGGTGCGGCCCAGTTGGAGTCGCTCGCCCGCGACCGTGAGCGCGCGTCCGGCCTCGCCGACGAGATGGTCCTCGTCGACCTCGACGCCGTCGAACTCGATCTCGTACTGCCCGGTCGCGCCCAGGACGGGCAGCTCACGGACCACCCGGAAACCGGGGGAGCCGGTGGGCACGAGGAGCAGGGACAGCCCGTCGCGGTCCCCGGCCGTGCCGCTCGTGCGGGCCAGTACGGTCACCAGGTCCGCTTCCCCGGCGTTCGACACGAACCACTTGCGCCCCGAGACCCTCCAGCCTCCGCCGGTGCGCCGTTCCGCCCGGGTGGCGGTGAGCAGGGGCTCGGTGCCGGGTGTGTCCGGCTCCGTCATCGCGTAGCACGTGCGCAGGTCACCGGCGACCAGCCCGCGGGGGTACGCGGCACGGATCCGCGCGGTTCCGTGCCGCGACAGCATGGTCACGTCCAGCAGCGAGGCCGAACCGAGCGCCGCCGGACCGTGGTCGCTGGCGCCCTCGGCCTCGGCGATCGGCCCGTACACCGACAACGGAAGTCCTCCGCCGCCCAGTTCGCCGGGCAGCGGCAGCGCCCACAGCCCGGCCGCGCGAGCCTCCTCCCGCAGTCCCTCCCGGAGCTTCCTGGTGAGGGGGCCTCCGCTGTCGAGGCGGGACTCGCACGGAAAGACGTGGTCACGGACGAACGCGGACACCCGCTTACGCAGGAGACCGACATCCGTTACGTCATGATCCGTCACTGTTTCTCCTCCGACTCGGGAACTCGACAGAACACGCGTCCGACTGCCTGCCCGTGGAGGTGGTCGGGCGCACAGCCCGGTCGGTTCCCGTCACCGTGACAGTCCCGTGCGCCGGCCACCGCCGCGCCAGGAGAGGAGAGGCATGGCGTCACCAGCGACCACGCACACCGCGGTCCGCCGCCCGCTCGACGCACTGCGGTGCGACATCGCCGGGCCCGAGGCCCTGACCGGGGTCGTCGCCGACCACCTGCGGCGGCTCGGGGCGCGCATCCGCGAGGAGGACTCCAGGGAGATCACGCTGGAGGGCGACGGGTTCGAGTCCGTCTCCGCGCGCACCGACTGGGGTGCGCCCGGCTCCGGCATCGAGGACGAGGCCACCGCCCAGGCCGCCACCGGCGTGATGGCCGTGCACGGCCGCCGCCACGGAGCGCCGCGCGGCCTCGGTGTCGACTACCTGGCCACCGCCACCGGCGTGCTCACCGTCCAGGGACTTCTCGCCGGACTCATCGGCCAGGCCCGCGGCGGCGCGGCGGCACGCGTCACCACGACCGCCGACCGCGCCGGCCTCCTCACCGTGTCCCAGTACCTCGCGGCCGCCGGGGCCGACGAGCCCGAGGCCGTCGAACTCGCCCCAGGTGGCCCGCCGTTCAGCTCCGCCGAAAGTGTCCTGTTCGAGCTGGAGACGCTCGACCCGGGGGCGTGGGCGGCGTTCTGGCGCGCCCTGGGCGCCCCCGCCGACGCGATACGGACGGGCTGGCGGCCCTTCCAGTTCCGCTACGCCACTGCCTGCGCGCCCTTCCCCGTCGTCCTGCACGAGGTGACTCGGCTCCACACCTGGGAACGGATCCGGCAGGCGGCAGGCCTGTCCGGCGCGGAGGTGTGCCGCCTGCGCACACTCGCCGAGCGGGCGGGTGAGGGCGACGGCGCCGACCCGTGGACTCTCGAAGCGCTGGGGCAGCGAGGCGGGGCCACCGCCACGCCTCCGGCCCAGGACCGACCGCTGGCCGGTCTGACCGTCCTCGAAGCGGGCCGCCGCATCCAAGCACCGCTCGCGGCCCACCTGTTGGGACTGCTCGGGGCGCGGGTGATCCGGGTCGAGCCGCCGGGCGGCGACCCGCTGCGCGGCATGCCGCCCGCCTGCGACGGGGTCTCGGCCCGCTGGCTCGCCCTCAACCGGGGCAAGGAGGCCGTCGAGATCGACATCAAGTCGCCGGCCGACCGGCACCGGCTGCGCGAACTCGCCGCCGCCGCCGACGTCTTCCTGCACAACTGGGCCCCGGGGAAGGCCGGCGAGCTGGAACTCGACGCCGAGCACCTGGCCGCCGTGAACCCCTCCCTCGTCTACGCGTACACCGGCGGCTGGGCCGACCGGATCGCCGACGCCCCCATGGGCACGGACTTCATGGTGCAGGCCCGCACGGGCGTCGGCGAGGCCGTCCACCCCGCCGGCGAACCGCCCGTACCGTCCCTGATGACGCTCCTCGACCTCCTCGGCGGCCTGCACGGCACCGAGGCGGTCCTCGCCGGGCTGCTCCTGCGCGAGCGCACCGGCCACGGCGTGCGGGTCGACTCCTCCCTCCTCGGCGCGGCCGACACCCTGCTCGCCCCCGCTCTCCACCGGGTCCGTCAGGGGCTCGACCCGCGCCCGCCCGCCGGATTCCGGCACCCCCTGCGGACCGCCGACGGCTGGATCGCTCCCAGCGACGCCTGCGCGGCCGCGGCCGCCGCGTACGACGTGCGGGGCATGTGCACCGAGGACGCCCTGGATCAGCTGCGGTTCCACGGTCTGACGGCCACCGCCGTCACCACCGACCTGTCCGCCCTCCACCACGACCCGCGCCTGTCCGGCTCGATCAGCCGGGACGCGCACCGCGCCCCCGCCGTTCCCGACCCCTGGAGCTTCGCGTGACCGTCGCCCTGACCGACCTCCTCCCCGCCCGGCTGCGCCGCTCGTGGGCGGTGGACGGCACCTGTCCCGACCTGGACCTCTACAGCCTGTTCAGAGCCCGGCAGATCGCTGATCTGCACCGCACGGCCGTCATCGACGCCAAGGGCACCCTCTGCTACACGGCACTCGACCGCAAGGTCCGCTGTCTCGCCGAAGGACTGCGGGGGATCGGCATCCGCGCCGGGGACGTCGTGGCCGTCCAACTGCCCAACCACCGCAACGCCGTCATCGCCGATCTGGCCATCGCCGCCCTCGGGGCGGTCGCGCTCCCCTTCCCTGTCGGGCGCGGCGCCGTGGAGGCCGAGTGCCTGCTGCGCCGCGCCGAGGCCGCCGCCGTGATCGTGGCCACCGAGCACCGGGGCCGTACCCACGCGGCTGATCTCGTCACCCTCGCACGGGCTCTGCCCGCTCTCCGGCACGTGATCTCCGCCGGTCCCGGAACCGCACCCGCAGGAACGATTCCGCTCAGAGAGCTGCTGCGCACCGACCCCACCGCCTTCGTCCCGGCCCGCCCCGACCCCGACAGCGCCGCGCGCATCCTCGTCTCCTCCGGTTCGGAGGCGGAGCCGAAGATGATCGCGTACTCCCACAACGCCCTGGCGGGCGGCCGGGGGAACTTCTTCGCCTCCCTCATGCCCGACGGCACCCCGCCCCGCTGCCTCTTCCTCGTCCCGCTCGGCTCGGCCTTCGGCTCGAACGGCACGGCCGTCACCCTCGCCCGCCACGGCGGCACGCTCGTCCTGCTCGACCACTTCACCCCCGAGACCGCCCTCGCAGCCGTGCGCGAACACGCCCCCACCCACATCCTCGGTGTCCCGACGATGATCCGGATGATGCTGGAGGCCCTGGAGAAGGAGGACGGTCCGCTGCCGGCCCCCACCGCGCTCGTCCTCGGTGGTGCCCCCCTCGACGCGGCCACGGCCACGGCGGCGGCCGAGGCGTTCGGCTGCTCCGTCGTCAACCTGTACGGGTCGGCCGACGGCGTCAACTGCCACACCGGGCTGAACCACCACGTGCCGCCCACCGACCGCTCCGGCGTCGTCGCGGGCACGCCCGACCCGCGGGTGGCCGAGATCCGCATCGCCGACCCCGAGTCCCACGAGCCGCTGCCCGACGGTTCCCTCGGCGAGATCGTCTCGCGCGGCCCGATGACCCCGCTCCGCTACGTGGCCTCGCCCGAGCTCGACGCCCGCTACCGCACGCCCGAGGGCTGGGTCCGGACCGGCGACCTCGGCTACCTCGACGACGAGGGCGTCCTGCACGTCGTCGGCCGTCTCAAGGACGTGGTGATACGCGGCGGGGCGAACATCAGCCCCGCCGAGGTCGAGCGCGAACTCGTCTCCCATCCGCAGGTGCGGGACGCCGTGTGCGTCGGTGTCCCCGACCCCCTGATGGGAGAGCGGCTGGCCGCCTGCCTGGTGGCCAAGGGCACGCGCCTGCCGAGCCTCGCCGAGCTCGGCGCGTACCTGACCGGGCGGGGTCTCGACCGGCACAAGCACCCGGAGCGCCTGCTCCTGCTGGCCGAACTGCCGCTCACCGCGGCGGGAAAGCCCGACCGGGCCGCACTGCGGAGGCTGGTCGCGGAGGGGCAGGGCGTCGCGCTCGCCCAGGCGTGAAGGAGGGGGAGGGCCGCGCACCGCGGTCCTCCCCCTCACGTCCGGTCGTGGACCGGTCAGGCTCCGGACAGGGCCTTCTTCATCTCGGCGGCCGCGTTGCGGTACACCACGAGAAGGTCCAGGTCCTCACCCGGGTAGTTCACGATCTCGACCTGCTTCGCGCCCGAGTCCGGAAGGACCGGGCCCGTCGACATGTGGGCGTTGTCGAGGACGAAGGCGGGCTTCTTCGCCGAGAGCGTGGCCAGTTGGGCGGGCGTGACGGGCTCCGGGCCGTACGTGCCGACCGGCGTGGCGCCGGCCAGACCGGCCGCCCAGCCGGTGAAGACCTGGGTGACGACGACAGGGCTCCTGCCGCCCGGCCAGGCGGCCTTGAGCTCGCCGTTCAGCTTCTTCACCTCGCCGTCGAGACGGGTCTTCCACCGGGTGGCGGCGCCCTTCGTGCCGAACAGGCCGCCCAGACGCGTGACTTCGGCGCCTGCCGCGGCCGGGTCGTTGTCGAGGTTCACCTCGACCAGCTTCGCCTTCGAGCCGGCCGCCTCCTTGATCTTCGCGGCGTACGGCTCGAACGGCGCGTACAGCACGAAGTCGGCCTTCGCGATCGCGGCCAGGTCGGACGGCTTCGGGTCGTAGTCGGGCGCGTGGTGCACCGACTGCGGCACGATCACCGTGACGTCCTCGGCCCCGGCCGCCTTGGCGAAGGCACCCTCCCAGGTCGTCGTGGCCACCACCACCGGCTTGTGGCCGGCGGCCTCGTGGTCCGACGGGTTCGAGGAGGAGGCGTCCTCGCTCCCGCACCCCGTGAGCAGCGGCAGCGTCGCGCTCAGTGCGAGGAGTGAAGTGAGACGGGCGGTACGGACGCGGGTGCGCGCCATGAGCTGTTTCTCCGTTCGGGAATGAGGTGTGCGGCGAGGACCACGGCCCCCGCCGTCAGGACCAGGACCGGCCCGGGGGGCCAGTCCAGCCACAGGGCCAGCAGGAAGCCGGTGAGATTGACGGCGACGCCGATGCCGACCGCCCACAGGGTGATCGACCCCAGCGAGCGGCCCAGGCGCCGCGCGGCGAGCGCGGGCAGCAGGGTGAGGGCGTCGACGAGAAGAGCGCCGGTGAGCTTGATGGCTCCGGCGACCGCCACCGCGACGAGCACGAGGAGCGCGGTGGTGAGGAGACGGACCGGTACGCCCGAACACTGGGCGAGCTCCCGGTCGTACAGGAGCAGCGCCACCTCGCGACGCCGCCACCAGAAGAGCGACGGCACGGCCACGGCGAGCGCGCCGAGGACGACGAGGTCGGCGGTGCCGACCGAGAGGATCGACCCCCACAGGAGCGCGAACGCCCCGGAGGCGTTGACGCCGGACACGGCGAGGACCAGGAGGGCGGCGGCGATCGCCAGGCTCATCAACAGGCCCATGGCACCGGAGAGGCCGTCCGGCGTACGGGCCAGCGGCGCGACTCCGGCCCCCGACAGGGCACAGGCCGCGAGCGCGCACAGCATCGGATCGAGGCCGGTCAGCAGACCGACCGCGATGCCGAGGAGCGCCACGTGCATCATGGCGAACCGCACCGGCATGATGTCGAGACCGACGATGACGACGCCGATCACCGGCAGCCCGACGGCCGCCAGGAGCAGGGCCGCGCCCGCCCGCTGCACCGGCACGAGCTGGAGCATGGCACCGAGATCGGCGGCCGCGAGCGTGTTCACCGCACCTCCCTCAGCCGGCCGGCGGCCATCTCCAGGACCCGGTCGCAGCGCTCGGCGAGCGCCCGGTCGTGGGTCACGACGACGAGCGTGACCGGCAGCGCGGTCAGCACGTCCGCCGCCTCCTCCTGGCCGTCGAAGTCGAGGGCGGCGGTCGGCTCGTCGGCCAGCAGCACCTGCGCGCCGGCGGCGACGCAACCGATCGCCCGCGCCAGGTACATCCGCTGCAACTGGCCACCCGACAGCGTGCCCACGGGCCGGCCGGTCAGCTCGCCGACGCCCAGCCGTGTCGCTGCCTCGGCCGCCTCCACGGGCGCCCCGCCGCTCGCCAGCAACTCGTCCCCGCGCAGCGGGAACCGCCCGGCGGCCGGCTTCTGCGGAATCCACGCACACGACCGCCGCCGCCACGCCCACTCGGCGGCCGAGCGCGCCGCGCGCCCGCCGACCTCGATGAAACCGCTCGTCTGCCGGTGCAGACCGAGCACCGCACGCAGCAGCGTCGTCTTCCCGGACCCGTTCGTCCCGGTGAGCGCCACGCGCTCACCGGCGGCGATCTCCAGATCCACCCCCGCGACGGCCTCGTTGCGGCCGTGCCGGCAGGCGACTCCGCGCATGCGTATGTCCAGTCCGCCCATCCTCTGCCTTTCGCCGCTGTCGTGCCGGTGCGGTGAAGGAGTCGGACGTGGGGCACGCCGAGTTCCCGCGGACCGGCCGGGAACCCCGGAGCGCCGCCGCCCGACCCCCTCCGTGACAGCTCGCCCCCTCCGGAACAGGAGCCCCACATGAACCGCAGGCAGTTACTCCGCGCCACCACAGCCCTGGGCGCCACAGGCGCGCTGGCGGGCACCGCCGCCGTCCCCTCCACCGCGGCCGCCGTCCCTTCTGCCGCGGCCGCCCCCACCACCGCGACCGCCGCCGAGCCGACCCGGCCTCTGCGCGTCCATGTCGCGATGTTCGACGGAGTCGAGGAACTGGACTTCGCCGCCCCGTACGAGGTCTTCTCCGCGGCCGGGTTCTTCACCCCGCGCCCGGTCGAGGTCCGGTACGTCTCCGCCACCGGCGCCCGCACGGTCACCGGCGCGTACGGCACGACCGTCCGCGGCATCCGTCCCTGGGCCCCCGAGGACGCGGACCTGCTCGTCGTCCCGGGCGGCGGCTACGCGCGCCGCGACAGCCCCGGCGTCTGGGCGGAGATCGACCGCGGCACCCTGCCCCGCGCCCTCGCCGACGCCGTACGCCCCGGCCTCACCGTCAGCGCCCTGTGCACCGGCGTGATGCTCCTGTCCGCCGGCGGCCTCACCAAGGGCCGCCCCTGCACCACCCACCACAAGGCCAAGCCGGACCTCGAACAGCAGGGTGGCCTGGTGAAGAGCGCGCGCGTCGTCGACGACGGCGACCTCGTCACCGCCGGTGGTGTCACCTCCGGCCTCGAACTCGCCCTGTGGCTGGTCCGCCGGGAGATCGGCCCGGACGCGGCGAACAGCCTGGAGGCCATGCTGGAGCACGAGGCGCGCGGCACCGTCTGGACGTCGTCTCCGACCGTCTGAGGCGGCGAGAAGTCTGCTCGCTTCTCCGGGAGGTCAGTCGTCGATGGATCCCAGCGAGTCGTCGTCCAGGCTCGCCGCCAGCCACTGCTCGACGGCGCTGATGTGGGTGGTCGCGGTGGAGACGGCGAGCAGGGTGTCCCGCGCCTCCAGTGCGCGGAGGATCTCCTCGTGGTCCCTGTGGGCGTTCTCCAGGGCGTGGCTGGTCCGGCTGCCGCGCATGATGCGTACACGCTGGGTACGGGTGGAGAGCACGGACAGCAGCATGGACAGCACCGGGTTGCCGACGGCTTCGACGATCCTGAGGTGGAAGGCGATGTCGTGCGCGACGAACTCCTCGACGGTGGCCGCGGAGCGGCACTGGTCGAGGAGCTGACGCAGTTCCCTCAGGTCGTCCGGCTGCAGCAGGGCGGCGGCGAGTCCGGTGGCCTGCGGTTCGAGCAGCCTGCGGACCTGGAGCAGTTGCAGGGCGGTCTGCCCCTGGGAGACGTCGGCCGCGAAGGAGAGGCTCTCCAGGAGCAGGTGGGGCTCCAGACTGGAGACGTACGTGCCGTCGCCCTGCCGGGTGATCAGGATCCGCATGGCGGTCAGCGCACGGACGGCCTCGCGCAGCGAGCTGCGGGACAGGCCGAGCTGTTCGGCGAGGACCTCTTCCTTCGGAAGGCGGGAGCCGGGTGCGAGTTCGCCGGTGACGATCATCGCCTTGATCTTGTCGATGGCCTCGTCGGTCAGTGCCACGCGTGTGTCTCTCCAAGCCGGTGCGTACGGGGCGGCGGCTCCGCCCGTCCGGTGCGCACCGGGCGGAGCCGTTCGTGAGGTGAGGCTATTCCTGCTTCTCGCCGGAGGCGAAGCGGGAGATGACCAGGGCGACGATGATGATGAGGCCGTTGAGGAACTGGTTCCACAGGGGCGGCACCCCCGCCAGCGTCATGACGTTGACGACGAGCTGGAGGGTCAGCACACCCGTGAGGGCTCCGAACACCGAGCCCTTGCCGCCGTTGAGGCTCACCCCGCCGATGACGGTCGCCGCGAAGACCTGGAAGATCCAGCCGCTGCCCTGGGTCGCGGAGATGGAGCCGTAGTGGCCGCTGTAGAGGATACCGGCGAACGCGGCGAGCACACCGCCGACGACGAGGGCGATCCACACGGTCCGTTCGACGCGGATGCCGGCGGTGCGGGCCGCCTCGGGGTTGCCGCCGATCGCGTACAGGGCCCGGCCGTGCCGCAGCCAGGCCAGCGCGCTGCCACCGATCGCGAAGAGCGCCGCGCAGACCCAGATGGCGGCGGGCACGCCGAGCCAGGACGCCTTCCCCAGGTAGGTGAACGACGGCGGCAGGTCGATGATGGACTGGCCCTCGGACAGGGCGACCTGGAGGCCGCGCAGCATGGTGAGGGCGCCCAGCGTGACGATGAAGCCGTTGAGGCGCAGCTTGAGGATCAGGAATCCGTTGACGGCGCCGATCAGCGCGCCGACGAGCAGGCACAGCGGTACGGCCGTCCACCCAGGGAGGAGCCCGAGGCCGCTGAACCGGCCTCCGTCGGTGGGCAGGACCAGCCAGACGGCGACGAGCGGAGCGACGCCGATGGTCGACTCCAGGGAGAGGTCCATCCGCCCGCAGATCAGGATGAACGTCGTGGCGAGGACGAGCAGGCTCAGTTCGGTGGACTGCTGGGCGACACCGATGAGGTTGTCGGCGGTGAGGAAGGCCGGCGAGACGATGAACCCGATCAGGCCGAGTACCAGGATGGCGGGGACGAGGGACAGCTCGCGGAAGCGGCCGAGGTCGGCGCGGCGGCGTGCGGGACCCGCGGCGGCCGGCTCCGCCGCGCTCGTCGCGGGCTCGGTGAGATCTGTGGTGGCGGACATGACTACCTTCCGTGCTTGTCGGTGCCGGATGCCTGGGGTGCGGTGCCGGCGTCGGCGACGCCCTCGATCGCGGCGACGACGTCCTCGTCCTTCCAGCCGCGCCGGAACTCGGCGACCACCCGTCCGTGGAACATGACGACGACCCGGTCGCACACCTTGAGGTCGTCGAGCTCGTCGGAGACGATCAGCGCGGCCTTGCCGCTGTCGGCGACCTGCCGGATCCTGCCGAGCAGGAACTCCTTGGACTTGACGTCCACGCCGTTCGTGGGCCGGATGGCCACCAGGACCTGGGGGTCCGTGACGAGGGCGCGGGCGACCACGACCTTCTGCTGGTTGCCGCCGGAGAGAGCGGAGACCGGGGTGGCGGCCCCCGGGGTCTTGATGTCGAGATCCCGGATCATGCGCTGGGCGAAGACCTTCGTCCGCGAGGGCAGCACCGTGCCGAACGGGCCGAGCTGATCCGTGACGGTGAGCGTCGCGTTCTCCGCCACGCTGCGGTCGTTCACCAAGCCCTGGAGGTGGCGGTCCTCGGGGACCAGACCGACTCCGGCGGCGAGGGCGGACGGCACGCTGCCGGTGCGTACGACCCTGCCGCCTGCGGAGATCCTGCCGTCCTTGGCGCGGTGCAGACCGGCGACGGCCTCGCCCACCCGCACGTTGCCGCTGGCCGCCGAGCCGGCGAGCCCGACCACCTCGCCCGAGCGGACCGAGAGCGACAGCTCCTCGCAGGCACCGGGCAGCGTGAGCGCGTCGATGGTCAGCAGCTCCGGGGCGTCGGCGGGCTCCGCAGGGGGCCTGCCCTGCATCACGGGCGTGACGGAGGCGGACTCGCCGGTCATGGCCTCGACCAGCTCGTGACGGCCGAGCCGGTCCACCGGTGCGGTGAGCACGTGTGCCGCGTCCCGGTAGACCGTGACGGTGCTGCAGAGGTCGTACACCTCTTGCAGGTGGTGGGAGATGAAGAGGAAGGCGACGCCCTGCTCCTGGAGGTCGCGGAGCTTGTCGAAGAGGCGGCCGATGCCACGGGCGTCGAGCTTGGCGGTCGGCTCGTCGAGGATGATGAAGCGGGCGCCGAAGGACAGTGCCCGGGCGATCTCGACGAACTGCCGCTGCTCGACGGTGAGGTCCTTCGCCCGTGCGGCGGGGTCGACTTCCACCCCGAATTCGCCGAGCAGCTCCTCCGCGCGGACCCGGAGCTGCTTCCATCGGATGCGCCGCAGCGGTCCGGCGCTCTGCCGGTTCAGGAAGAGGTTCTCGGCGACCGTGAGGTCGCCGATGACCGTGGAGTGCTGGTAGACGCAGGCGACGCGGGACCGCCAGGCGTCGATGTCGCCGACGGCGGGTGCCGGTGCGCCCGAGAAGCGCAGGGATCCGGTGTCGGGCCGCTGGAGTCCGGTGAGGACGGACACGAGCGTCGACTTGCCGGCGCCGTTGCGTCCGACCAGGGCGTGCGACTCGCCCGCCGCGACGCTGATGCGGGCGTCGCGCAGGGCGACGGTCGCGCCGAACCGTTTGGTGATGCCGGTGGCCTCGGCCACCGGGGCCGGGTGCCCGGGGCCTGTCGTCGGGGCGGTCGCGGTGTCCGCCATGGTGGATACCGTCCTTCGGGTGCGGATGCCGGGGTGCTGGGGTGCTGGGGTGCCGGGGTGCCGGGGTGCGTGGGTGCCGGGGAGCTGAGGTGCTGAGGGACGCGGGGAGTGGCGCGAGGAGTGGCGCGGGGAGTGGCGCGGTGCGGGGAGAGGACGACGTCACCCTCCCCGCCGCGGGTGTCGGCGGTCAGCCGACGTTGTTGCCCCACAGGGCCTTGTCCTCGACGTTCTCCTTGGTCACCAGCGGAGCGGGCAGCTGGTCCTCCAGACCGTTCGGGATCTTGACGACGGTGGAGCCGTGGTCCGTCGCACCCGGCTGGAAGGTCTTGCCCTCCGTCGCGGCCTTGGCGTAGTACAGCGCGTACTTGGCGTAGAGGTCGGCGGGCTGGGAGACGGTGGCGTCGATCTGGCCCTTGCGGATCGCGTCGAACTCCTGCGGGATGCCGTCGTTGGAGATGATCGAGATGTGGCCCTTCGCGCCGGCCGGCTTCAGCAGGCCCTTCTGTTCGAGGAGCGCCAGGGTCGGCTGCAGGAAGACGCCGCCCGCCTGCATGTAGATGCCGTTCAGGTCCGGGTTCTGGGCGAGCAGCGACTGGAGCTTCGCGGAGGCCACGTCGCCCTTCCAGTCGGTGGGCAGCTCGAAGACCTTGATCTTCGGGAACTTCGTCTTCATGCACGCGGCGAACGCCTCGGAGCGGTCGCGCCCGTTGATGGAGTCCAGGGCGCCCTGAAGCTCGGCGACCTTCCCCTCGCCGTTCAGCTGCTTGCCGAGGAACTCGCAGGCCTTGGTGCCGTACGCCCGGTTGTCGGCCCGGACCACCATGTAGACGTCGCCCTTGTCCGGCCGGGTGTCGACGCTGACCACCGGGATCTTCGCCGCCGCCAGGGTGTCGAGGGTCGAGGCCACGGCCCCGGTGTCCTGGGGCGCCATGACGACGGCCTTGGCCCCGGTGTTCTGGAAGACCTGCACGTTGGCGACCAGCTTGGTGACGTCGTTCTGCGAGTTGCTCAGCGGCAGGGTGTGGACGCCTCCGGACGCGATGTCCTTGTTCAGGTACTGCGCGTAGGAGTTCCAGAAGTCGGAGTCGGAGCGCGGCAGATCGATGCCGATGGCCGGCTTGCCGCCGCCGGACGCGGTCGAGTCCGCGCCCTCGCGGTTGCACGCGGTGGTGAGGGACAGCGCCGCGAGGACGGCGGCGGCTGCCGTGGCGGTGGAACGGGTGCGAGCGAGCTTCATGGCGGTGTTCTCTCCTGAGCCGGGGCGGGGGGCCGCAGAGCGAGGGCGGGAGGGGGCGGACTCTCCCGAGGGGAACGGCAGTAGGTGCAGCCGGTGACCGAGGCTTCGGAGGCGGGTGGACGCATCGCGGCGGCAGGGAGCGGACGCTGGAGACATCCCAAAATTCCTCCGATGTATCTCGGACGTCGAGGACGTTACGACGGTGTTGCCGACGTTGACAAGAGTCCGCTCCCACCGAATTCCCGGACGTCCAGGGGCAGAGAACTGCCTTAATGGAAAGGCCTTGAACCGGGCCGCGTTCCCTCACTCGTAGAGACATCGGATGTATCCGTTGCGGGTCCCGCCCCGTTGTGTCTACAGTCGCGTTGCCGCCATACATCCGATGACTCTGTCCCCCCCGCCTGAAGGCGCGGGCCATCGAAGACGTCTGCGGTCGACCTCCTCGACGAACCAGCCATGGCAAGGGAGTTGTCCTGTGAAACTGCTACGTGTCGGTGCCCCCGGTGAGGAGCGGCCCGCCGTCCGCACCGACGACGGCCGGCTGCTCGACCTCTCCTCCGTCACCGCCGACATCGACGGCGCCTTCCTCGCCTCGGGCGGTCTCGACCGCGCTCGTACGGCACTGGCGGCCGGGTCCCTGCCCGAGCTCGAACCGGAAGGACTACGCGTCGGGGCACCCGTGGCCCGCCCCGGCAAGGTCGTCTGCGTCGGCCTGAACTACCGGGACCACGCCGCCGAGACCGGCGCGCCGATCCCCGCGCGGCCGGTCGTGTTCATGAAGGACCCGGGCACGGTCGTCGGCCCGTACGACGAGGTGCTGATCCCCCGCGGCTCGGTGAAGACCGACTGGGAGGTCGAACTCGCCGTCGTCATCGGCCGCCGGGCGCGCTACCTCGACGGGCCGGCCGCCGCACGAGCCGTGATCGCGGGGTACGCGGTCAGCCACGACGTGTCGGAGCGCGCGTTCCAGCTGGAGTACTCGTCCCAGTGGGACCTGGGCAAGTCCTGCGAGACCTTCAACCCCCTCGGCCCCTGGCTCGTCACCGCCGACGAGGTCGGCGACCCCCAGAACCTCGGACTGCACCTGAGCGTCAACGGTGTGAAGCGGCAGGACGGCCACACCGGCGACATGATCTTCCCGGTCGACCACATCGTGTCGTACCTCAGCCAGTACATGGTCCTGGAGCCGGGCGACGTGATCAACACGGGCACGCCCGCGGGCGTCGCCCTCGGCCTGCCCGGCACCCCCTTCCTCACCCCCGGTGACAGCGTCGAGCTGTCCGTCGACGGGCTCGGCAGCCAGCGCCAGACCTTCGGCCACGCGTGAAAGGCACCCCCGTGACTGCAACCCCCGCCCGGATCACCGCGGTCGACACCTTCGACGTCCGCTTCCCGACCTCACGGGAGCTGGACGGCTCGGACGCGATGAACCCGGACCCCGACTACTCCGCCGCCTACCTCATCCTGCGCACCGACGCCGGCGACGGGCACGAAGGACACGGCTTCACCTTCACCATCGGACGCGGCAACGACGTCCAGGTCGCCGCCATCGACGCGCTGCGGCACCACGTGGTGGGACGCCCCGTGGCGGAACTGTGCGCCGACCCGGGCTCACTCAGCCGCGACCTGATCGGAGACAGCCAGCTGCGCTGGCTCGGCCCCGAGAAGGGCGTGATGCACATGGCGATCGGCGCCGTCGTCAACGCCGTGTGGGACCTCGCCGCCAAGCGCGAAGGCAAGCCGCTGTGGCAGCTGCTCGCCCACGCCGAGCCGGAGTGGCTGGTCTCCCAGGTCGACTTCCGCTACATCGCCGACGCCCTCACCCCGGAGGAGGCCCTCCATCTCCTCCACGAGGGGCGGGCCGGACTCGCCGAGCGCGAGACGGCCCTGCTGGAACGCGGCTACCCCGCCTACACGACATCCCCGGGCTGGCTCGGCTACCCCGACGACAAACTCACCCGGCTCGCCCGGCAGGCCGTCGCGGACGGCTTCACCCAGATCAAGCTCAAGGTCGGCGCCGACCTCGACGACGACATCCGGCGGCTGCGCACCGCACGTGCCGCCGTCGGTGCCGGCATCCGCATCGCCATCGACGCCAACCAGCGGTGGAACGTCGACGAGGCGATCGACTGGACCGAGGCCCTCGCCGAGTTCGACCCGTACTGGATCGAGGAGCCCACCAGCCCCGACGACATCCTCGGCCACGCGACGATCCGCAAGGCCGTCGCGCCCGTGAAGGTCGCCACGGGCGAGCACGTGCAGAACCGTGTCGTCTTCAAGCAGCTCCTGGAAGCCGGCGCCATCGACGTCCTCCAGATCGACGCCGCCCGGGTCGGCGGCGTGAACGAGAACCTCGCGATCCTGCTGCTCGCCGCCAAGGCCGGTGTGCCGGTCTGCCCGCACGCCGGCGGGGTGGGACTGTGCGAGCTGGTGCAGCACCTGTCGATGTTCGACTACCTGGCGCTGTCCGGCACCACGGAGAACCGCGTGATCGAATACGTCGACCACCTCCACCAGCACTTCACCGAGCCCGTGGTGATACGCGACGGCCACTACACCGCACCGCTCGCCCCCGGCTTCTCCGCCGCCATGCGGACGGAGTCCATCGCCGAGTACCGCTACCCGGACGGAACCTTCTGGGTCGCCGACCGCACCGGACAGGAGAACGCGGCATGACCGAGCTGGCAGGCCTCAGGGCCGTCGTCACCGGCGGCGCTTCCGGCATCGGACGGGCCACGGCCCGCGCGCTGGCCGCCCGCGGCGCGGCGGTCGCCGTGCTCGACCTCGACCCGGCCGGCGTACCCGAACCGCTGCTCGCCCTCAAGGCCGACGTCGGCGACGACGCCTCGGTACGTACGGCCGTGGACGCCGCCGCCGCACAGCTGGGCGGCATCGACATCCTCGTCAACAACGCGGGCATCGGCGCCGCCGGGACCGTCGAGGACAACGACGACGAGCAGTGGCACCGCGTCCTGGACGTCAACGTCGTCGGCATGGTCCGCACCACCCGGGCCGCCCTGCCCCATCTGCGCCGCTCCGCGCACGCCGCCGTCGTCAACACCTGCTCCATCGCGGCCACCGCAGGGCTGCCGCAGCGCGCCCTGTACTCCGCGAGCAAGGGGGCCGTCCTGTCCCTCACCCTCGCCATGGCCGCGGACCACGTCCGCGAGGGCATCCGGGTCAACTGCGTCAACCCCGGCACCGCCGACACCCCCTGGGTGAGCCGGCTCCTGGACGCCGCCGACGACCCCCGGGCCGAGCGCGCCGCCCTCGAAGCCCGCCAGCCCATGGGCCGCCTGGTCACGGCCGAGGAAGTGGCGGCCGCCATCGTCTACCTCGCCGGCCCGGCCGCGGCCAGTGTCACCGGAACCGCCCTCGCGGTCGACGGCGGCATGCAGGGACTGCGGCTGCGCCCGGCGGTCCAGTCGTGAGGACCACCACCCCGGGCGGCGGCGAACCCCGTGTCTCACGGCTGGCGCTGGGCTGCGCCGCCCTCGGCAACCTCTACGAGCCGGTGAGCGACGAGGCGGCCCACGCCACCGTGGACGCCGCCTGGGACGCCGGCGTCCGCACCTTCGACACCGCACCCCACTACGGCCTCGGTCTTTCGGAACGACGCCTCGGGGCGGCCCTGCACGGCCGCCCCCGCGACGCGTACACCCTCTCCACCAAGGTGGGCCGCCTCCTCGTGCCCGACACGGAGGGCGGCACCGGCGACGACCTCGCCGACGGCTTCGCCGTTCCGACGACCCACCGCCGCGTCTGGGACTTCAGCGCCGACGGCGTGCGGCGCTCCCTGGAGGCGAGCCTGGACCGCCTCGGCCTCGACCGTGTCGACATCGCCCTCCTGCACGATCCGGACGACCACGCCGAGCAGGCCCTGCGCGAGGCGTACCCGGCGCTGGAGCGGCTGCGCGCCGAAGGCGTGGTCGGGGCGATCGGCGTCGGGATGAACCAGTCCGCGCTGCCCACCCGCTTCCTGCGCGAGACCGACATCGACGTGGTCCTCCTCGCCGGCCGTTACACCCTGCTCGATCAGGACGGGCTCGGCGAGCTGCTGCCGGAGGCGGCCGCGCGCGGCCGTCGCGTGATCATCGGAGGCGTGTTCAACTCCGGCCTGCTCACCGCTCCGAAGCCGGGTGCCACGTACGACTACGCGCCCGCCCCGCAGCCGGTGCTCGACCGTGCCCTGCGGCTCCTGGAGATCACCGAACGCCACAGCGTCCCGCTGCGCGCCGCCGCCCTGCACTTCCCGTTCGCTCACTCCGCCGTCGCGAGCGTCCTGACGGGTGCGCGGTCCCCCGAGGAGGTGCGCGACACCGTGGAGCAGCTGCGCCGGCCGGTCCCGGACGCGCTGTGGGACGACCTGCGCGCCGAGGGTCTCCTCGCCCCCGGCGCCCCCGTCCCCCATGCCGGACCGTCGAAGGAGGAGTCATGAGGGTCGCCCTGCACACCAGGGTCCGCGCCGACCGCGTCGAGGAGTACGAGGCGGCGCACCGCGAGGTGCCCGAGGAGCTGACCGCCGCCATCCGCGCCGCCGGCGTGAGCGCGTGGACCATCTGGCGCAGCGGCACCGATCTGTTCCACGTCCTGGAGGTGGACGACTACGCGTCGATGATCGCCGCGCTCGAGAAGCTGCCGGCCAACATCGCCTGGCAGGCACGGATGGCCGAACTCCTGGACGTCGTCCACGACTACTCCGCCGAGGGAGCGGACGCCTCGCTGCCGGTGGTGTGGCAGCTGTGACCGCCTCCTACCCCGAGCTCCGTGTCGTCGACGCCCACCATCACGTCTGGCAGCTGTCCGTACGCGACCAGGACTGGATCTCCGGACCCGAACTGGCGCCGCTGCGGCGCGATTTCACCCTCGCCGACCTGGAGCCCGAGGCCCGCGCGGCCGGGGTCGCCGCCACCGTGCTGGTGCAGACGATCACCGTGCCGGAGGAGACCCCGGAATTCCTCGCCCTGGCCGCGCGCAGCGACCTGGTCGCCGGTGTGGTCGGCTGGACCGACCTGACCGCCGTCGACGTCGCCGACACCCTCGCGCGCCTGCGCGAGGGACCCGGCGGCGCGTACCTCGTCGGCATCCGCCACCAGGTGCAGGGAGAACCGGACCCCCGCTGGCTCGTGCGCCCCGACGTGCTGCGCGGTCTGGCCGCGGTCGCCGAGGCGGGACTCGTCTACGACCTCCTGGTGAAGCCTCATCAGATCGAGGCCGCTACCGAGGCCGCCGAGCTCCTGCCGGGACTCACCTTCGTCCTCGACCACCTGGGCAAACCGCCCATCGGATCCGGTGAACTCGACCCCTGGGCCCGGCGGATCCGACGGCTCGCCTCCCTGCCGAACACCGTCTGCAAACTCTCCGGCATGGTCACCGAGGCCGACCGGGACGCATGGACGCCGGACGACCTCAAGCCGTACGCCGACACGGTCGTCGACGCCTTCGGTCCGGAGCGGCTGATGTACGGATCCGACTGGCCCGTCTGCCGTCTCGCGGCCACCTACGCCGAAGTCCTCGGCGCCGCACACGAGGTGACGGCACGGCTCGATCCAGCGGAACGCCACGAGGTCTTCGCCGGCACCGCCACGCGGACCTACGGGCTGACCGTCACCGGATCCCCGGGTGGTACGCCGAAGGAAACACCATGCGCATAGCCCTCTTCATCACCTGCTTCAACGACACGATGTTCCCCCGTACGGGCCGCGCGGTCACCGAACTCCTCGAGCGCCTCGGCCACACCGTCGAGTTCCCGCAGGAGCAGACCTGCTGCGGCCAGATGCACTTCAACACCGGATACCGCCCCGAGGCGCTGCCCCTGGTGCGCCGCTTCACCGAGGTCTTCGCGGGCTACGACGCCGTCGTCGCCCCCTCCGGATCGTGCGCGGGCATGGTGCGCGACCACCACCGGGTGCTGGCCGCCCAGCACGGGGACCCGGCCCTCGCCGAGGCGGTCGAGCAGGTGGTGCCCACGGTGTACGAGCTGTCGGAACTCCTCGTCGACGTGCTCGGCGTCACCGACGTCGGGGCCTACTTCCCCCACCGCGTCACCTACCACCCGACCTGCCACTCGCTGCGCATGCTGCGGGTCGGGGACCGGCCCCTGCGACTGCTGCGCGCCGTCCGGGGCATCGACCTCGTCGAACTGCCCGACGCCGGATCCTGCTGCGGCTTCGGCGGCACGTTCGCGCTGAAGAACGCGGACGTGTCCAACGCCATGCTCTCCGACAAGATGCGCCATGTCCAAGGCACCGGCGCCGAGTTCCTGTGCGCGGGCGACAACTCGTGTCTGGCGCACATCGGCGGCGGTCTCTCCCGCCTCCGTACGGGCGTCGGCACCCTGCACCTGGCCGAGATCCTGGCCTTCACGGAAGGACACGCACGGTGAGCGGTGCCGACAACGTCGTATGGCTGGGCGCCCCGGCCTTCCCCGAAGCCGCGCGCGGCGCGCTCGCCGACACCCGGTTGCGCGCGAACCTGCGCCGGGCCACCGGCACCATCCGGGACAAACGGCTGGCTGTCGCCGCCGAACTCGAGGACTGGGAGGAGCTGCGGGAGAAGGCGGCTGCCGTCAAACGGCACACGCTCCGCCACCTGGACCACCACCTCCTGCGCCTGGAGGAGACGGTGACCGCGGCGGGCGGAACGGTCCACTGGGCCGCCGACGCCGCGGCGGCCAACCGCATCGTGACCGAGCTGGTCCGGGCGACCGGCGAGCGCGAGGTCGTCAAGGTCAAGTCGATGGCCACGCAGGAGATCGGCCTCAACGAGGCGCTCGCCGACGCCGGCATCCGCGCCTACGAGACCGATCTCGCCGAACTCATCGTGCAGTTGGGAGGCGACCGCCCCTCCCACATCCTCGTGCCGGTTATCCACCGGGGCCGCTCCGAGATCCGGGAGATCTTCCGGCGGGAGATGGGGGAGTGGGGCAGGCCCGCCCCCGACACGCTCACCGACGACCCACGCGAGCTCGCCGAAGCCGCGCGGCTCCACCTGCGGGAGAAGTTCCTCCGGGCCAAGGTCGCCGTCTCCGGAGCCAACTTCGCCGCCGCCGACACCGGCACGGTGGTGGTCGTGGAGTCGGAGGGCAACGGGCGCATGTGCCTGACCCTGCCGGAGACCCTGATCACCGTCATGGGCATCGAGAAGGTCCTGCCCAGCTTCGCCGACCTGGAGGTCTTCCTCCAGCTGCTGCCCCGCTCCTCGACCGGCGAGCGCATGAACCCGTACACCTCGCTGTGGACCGGCGTCACCGACGGAGACGGACCGAGCACCTTCCATCTCGTCCTGCTCGACAACGGCCGCACCGCCACCCTGGCCGACGAGGTGGGCCGTCAGGCGCTGTCCTGCATCCGCTGCTCGGCCTGCCTCAACGTCTGCCCGGTGTACGAGCGCACCGGCGGTCACGCCTACGGCTCCGTCTACCCCGGGCCGATCGGCGCCGTCCTGACCCCGCAGCTCGTCGGCGTCGAGAACGCCGCCTCCCTGCCCTTCGCCTCGACTCTGTGCGGTGCCTGTTACGACGCCTGCCCCGTGAAGATCGACATCCCGGAGGTGCTGGTCCATCTGCGGGCCGAAGCCGTCGAGGCGGAGCGGCGGGGCCGTCTGCTGCCCACCACGGAGGCGCTGGCGATGAAGGCCGCGAGTGCCGTCCTGTCCTCGCCGGGGCGGCTGGCCGCGGTCCAGAAGCTCGCCGCCCTCGGAGCCCGTCTGGTGACTCGCGACGGCCGGATCGGCGCGCTGCCGGGGCCGTTCGCCCGCTGGTCCGGCACCCGGGACACGCCCGTGCCGCCCCGGGAGTCGATGCGCGCCTGGTGGCGCCGTACGAGAACGGGCACGCGAGACGCGGGCCGTACGGAGACCGAGGGGAAGGAACGGCGATGAGCGATCGTGAGGCCGTCCTGAGCGCGGTGAGGACGGCGCTGGCCGGCGTACCGGACTCCGAGAGCCCCGACGACACTCCGCCGCGAGGCCCTGGCGCCGACCACGCGGGGCCGGACGTCGTCGCGCTGTTCGTCGAGCGCGCCGCCGAGTACCGGGCCGTGGTGGTCAAGGTGGCGGCGGCCGACGCCGCCGCGGCGGTCGGCCGGGCGTTGGCGCGTACCGGAGCGCGGTCCGTGGTCGTGCCGCCCGGACTTCCCGCGGATCTGCTCCCGGAGGGGCCGTGGTCGTGGCTGGCGGACGTACCACCCCTGACGGTGGGCCGGCTGGACAGGGCGGACGCCGTGGTCACCACCGTCGCCGCCGGCATTGCCGTCACCGGCACGGTGGCCCTCGACCACGGCCCGGGTCAGGGCCGCAGGGCGCTGACCCTGCTGCCGGACCAGCACGTCTGCGTGATCAGGGCGGACCAGATCGCCCCCGACGTGCCCGAGGCGCTGGGCCTGCTCGACCCGTACCGACCGCTGACGCTCGTCTCGGGACCTTCGGCCACCAGTGACATCGAACTGGACCGCGTGGAGGGCGTGCACGGGCCGAGGGTCCTGGACATCGTCGTGATCGAGGAGGGGAGCCCCCGCTTCCCCTGAGCCCCCCCGCTTCCCCTAGCCCCCCGCTTCCCCTAGCCCCCACTTCCCCCGTAAGAGAACCCCTCCATGGATGGGAGACCGTGCCATGTCCGATGAGGCCCAACCGCAGCGACGAAGCATCCTCAAGTTCGGCGGTGCCTTCGCCCTCGCGCCTCTGATGACCCAGCTGACCGGCGGGACCCCTGCCGGAGAAGCCGCCGCCGCGCCGGCCCCCGCGTCGGCGGCCGTCCAGTGGCCGACCCTCTCGCGTACGGCGCTGAAGTACCCTGTCCCGGCCCTCGACTGGCAGTCGCAGGCCCTGCCGATCGGCAACGGCCGACTGGGCGCCATGCTCTTCGCCGACCCCGACCAGGAGCGCATCCAGTTCAACGAGCAGAGCCTGTGGGGCGGGGTCAACGACTACGACAACGCCCTCGCGGGCAAGCCGGACAGCGATTTCGACACCGGCATGACCGGCTTCGGCTCGTACCGGAACTTCGGTGACGTCGTGGTCTCCTTCCACGCCCGCCCGAAGGTCTCGGCGCCCGGAGGCCCGTACCGGACCTCCTCGACGGAGGGCGTCGACAAGACGTACGACGGCACGCCGAGCACCAAGTGGTGCATCGACGGACCGGGCGCGAAGGTGCAGTGGCAGGTCGAGCTGCCCGCCCCCGTCGCGGTCGCGTCCTACCGTCTGACGAGCGCCAACGACGTTCCGGAGCGCGACCCGCAGGAATGGACCCTGTCCGGTTCCTCCGACGGCGCCACCTGGACCACGGTGGACAGCCGCACTCTGGCGACGCCTTTCGAGAGCCGCTTCCAGACGAAGGAGTTCACCTGTGCCGGCACCGGGGCCTACCGCTTCTACCGCTTCGACTTCGTCCCCAAGGCCGGAGTCAGCCACTTCCAGGTGAGCGAGATAGCCCTGTCCGGAGTCGACCTTGCCGGGGGAGGTGCGATGTACCTGTCCTCGCCGAGCGGACACTCCGAGGGATCCGGCGCCGGGGCCGGGGCGCAGGACATCTCTCGTTCGTTGGACGCCGATCCCGCCACCGTCTGGCGGGTGGAGGGAGACTCACCCGCGGTCGTCTGGCAGGCCGACCTGCCCCGCGCGGCCGTCGTCACCTCGTACGCGCTGACAGCGGCCCCGGACCGCCCGCAGGACGACCCCCGGCGGTGGGCGCTCGAGGCGTCGCAGGACGGGCAGGCCTGGGTGACCCTCGACGCGCAGAACCCTGGCGCGCCCTTCGCCGCCCGCGGTGAGACCCGGACCTACCGGATCACCAACACCACGGCCTACCGCACCTACCGGCTCACCTTCACCCCCGGCACGGCGTCCACCGGCTTCCAGATCGCGGAGGTCGCCCTGGCGGGTACGGGTCTCGACACGCGCACGCTGCGCACGTTCGTCGACTACCAGCGGGCCCTGGACTTCGCCCAGGGCCTCCATGTCACCCGCTTCGGCGCACCGGGACGGCGCGCCCTGCGGGAGGCCTTCGCCAGCCGGTCCGCGGACGTCATGGTCTTCCGGTACACCTCGGACGCCGACCGGGGACTGTCCGGAGTGATCTCCCTGACATCCGGACAAGAGGGGGCTCCGACCACCGTCGACGCCACCGCCGGGAGGATCGCCTTCCGCGGCGTCATGGGCAACGGTCTCCAGCACGCGTGCACCGTCCAGGTCGCGCACACGGACGGAGAGGTGCGTGCGGAGGGGGCGACGCTCCGGTTCAGCGGCTGTACGAGCCTGACTCTGCTGCTCGACGCCCGCACCGACTACAAGCTCGACGCCGCCGCCGGGTGGCGCGGAGTCGATCCGGAACCGGTCGTCGTGAGAACGCTCGACGCGGCGGCAGCCCGGTCCTACGAGGAGCTGCGCGAGGAGCACACCGCCGCGACACGGGCCCTCATGAACCGTGTCTCCGTCGACTGGGGCACATCCGACGACACAGTCGTCGCCCTCCCCACCCCCGTCCGGCTCGCACGGTACGCGGCGGGCGGGCAGGACCCGACCCTCGAACAGACGATGTTCGACCTCGGACGGTATCTGCTGATCAGCTCCTCGCGGCCGGGAGGACTGCCCGCCAACCTCCAGGGGCTCTGGAACGACAGCAACGCGCCGGCGTGGGCCTCCGACTACCACACCAACATCAATGTGCAGATGAACTACTGGGGAGCCGAGACGACGAACCTGCCGGAGTGCCACGAGGCGCTCGTCGGGTTCGTCCAGCAGGTGGCGGTCCCCAGCCGCGTGGCGACCCGCAACGCCTTCGGCGCGGACACCCGGGGCTGGACAGCCCGTACCAGCCAGAGCGTCTTCGGCGGCAACGCGTGGGAGTGGAACACCGTCGCGAGCGCCTGGTACGCGCAACACCTGTACGAGCACTGGGCGTTCACCCAGGACATGGACTACCTCCGCACCGTCGCGTACCCGATGATCAAGGAGATCTGCTCGTTCTGGGAGGGGCACCTCAAGGAACGCGAGGACGGATTGCTCGTCGCGCCGAACGGCTGGTCCCCCGAGCACGGGCCGCGCGAGGACGGGGTCATGTACGACCAGCAGATCATCTGGGACCTGTTCCAGAACTACCTCGACTGCGAGGCGGTACTCGGCGCGGACCCCTCCTATCGGGCCACGGTCGCGGACCTGCAGGCGCGCCTCGCGCCGAACAGGATCGGCCGGTGGGGGCAGTTGCAGGAGTGGCAGGAGGACATCGACAGCCCCACCGACACCCACCGCCACACCTCGCACCTCTTCGCGGTCTACCCGGGCCGGCAGATCACCACGAGGACGCCGGACCTCGCGGCCGCCGCCCTGGTCTCGCTCAAGGCGAGGTGCGGAGAGCGGGAAGGCGTCCCGTTCACGGCCGCGACGGTGTCGGGCGACAGCCGCCGCTCGTGGACCTGGCCCTGGCGTGCGGCCCTCTTCGCCCGCCTCGGCGACGGGCACCGCGCCGGGATCATGCTGCGCGGGCTGCTGACGTTCAACACGCTGCCCAACCTGTTCTGCAACCATCCGCCCTTCCAGATGGACGGCAACTTCGGCATCTCGGGTGCCGTGGCGGAGATGCTCCTGCAGAGCCACGACGGCGTCATCCGGCTGCTGCCCGGGCTCCCGGACGAATGGAAGGCCAAGGGGTCCTTCAGGGGTCTGCGCGCCCGCGGAGGATACGAGGTCAGCTGCGCATGGCGGGACGGGAAGGTCACGTCCTACCGGATCGTGGCCGACCGGGCGCCCGCCCGGGCGACCGTCGCCGTGCGGGTGAACGGCGTCGACAGGAACGTGAAGCCGGCCAAGCGCTGACGCCGGGAACCCGGAAGGCCACTGCCGCCGCGGGGGCGGGCCCGTCCTCATGACGGAGCGGGTCCGGCCTGAGCCGTCGCGTGGAGCGGGCGGTTCAGGCCGGACCTGCGGGGCCGTCAGCCGGCGGTCTCGTTCGCGGCTGTCTCGATGAGGGCGACGACGGCCTCGGGCTGGGAGGCCAGGGAGGCGTGGCTCGCGTCGAGTTCGACGACCTTGCGAGGGTTCATCCGTGCGGCCATCCGGCGTTCGTTGTCCGGATCGATCATGCGGTCCTGGGTGGAGACCTGGTAATAGGTCGGCTTGTTGCGCCAGGCCGGGGCGGTGACGTTGTCGCCGAAGGTGGAGCCGAGCGGAGCCTTCTGGGTGACGGCCATGACCAGGCCCTCGTCCGGGGTGAGGTCCTGGCAGAAGCTTTCCAGGAACTTGTCCTGCTTGATCCACAGGTAGCCGTCGGAGTCGGGCGCGATGTTCTCGAAGGCGGCCGGCGGGTGCTCCTGGCTGATCTGGCCCGGGCTCTCGCCGGCGTCGGGGGCGAAGGCGGCGATGTAGACGAGGGCGGTGACGTTGGGCAGGTCGCCCGCCTCCGTGATGACGGCGCCGCCGTAGGAGTGACCGACCAGGACGACGGGGCCGTCGACCTGCTTGATCATCTTGCGGGTGCGTTCGGCGTCGTCGGCGAGTGAGGTCAGCGGGTTCTCGACGGCGTGGAGCTTGTCGTAACCACGCTTCTTCAGTTCGACGATGACGTTCGCCCAGTGGGCGGCGCCTCCCCAGAATCCGTGGACCAGCACGATGGTGGGTTTGTCGTTCATGGCTCTTCTTCCTTTGGCTTCAGCAGGTGGATTCGGCGGCCTCGTCGATCAGGCGGGTGACAGCGCCGGGGTGGGACATCATGGCGACGTGCGAGGAGTTGATCTCCACGGTGTGGGAGCCGGCCCGCTCGGCCTCGAAGCGCTCCAGGTCCGGGGCGATCGCCCTGTCCTGGCGGGCGACGAGGAACCAGGACGGGATCGTCTTCCAAGCGGCCACCTGGGCCTTCTCGGCGAAGCCGGCGGCCGTGATCGGTCGCTGCTCGACCGCCATGACCCGGGTCTGCTCCTCGGGCAGGTCGGCGGCGAAGACGCTGTGGAACTTGTCGTTCTGGATGTAGACGTCGATGCCACTGCCGGCGTTGTCGGTGTACGGGACGGGGCGCAGGGCGGTGCCGAGGTCGCTGCCGGGGAACTTCGTCGACAGCTCGGCGGGTGACTCGCCCGTGTCGGGCATGAACGCGGCGATGTAGACGAGGGCCTTGACGTTGGGATTGCCGGCCGCGGCGCTGCTGATGACGGCGCCGCCGTAGGAGTGGCCGACCAGGATGATCGGGCCCGCGATGCTCTTCAGGACGCTGGCGGTGTAGGTGGAGTCGTTGCTCAGGCCGCGCAGCGGGTTGGCGGGGGCCACGACGTTGTAGCCCTGATGCTGGAGCCGCTCGGCCACCTCGTTCCAGCCGGATGCGTCGGCGAACGCGCCATGCACGAGCACCACCGTCGGCTTGGTGCCGTGTGTCGCGCGAGCGCCGCTCTCGGACGCCGTCGCGGGCGTGACCGTCGCCGCCGCGGCAGCGATCAGCAGAGCGACGGCTCCGGCGGTGCGGCGCCTCGCGGACACGGCGGAGGGGACGAGCGTGGGCATGGGGGCTCCTGCGGGAAGGGGGAGGAGTGCCGCGGCTACTGAGGGTGAGTCTTACGACACCCCTGGTGCCCGGCACGGTGTGACGTCCGAGCGGGTGAGGGAGTGGGGCCCGATGGCGGCGGCCCGACGGCGAACCTCGCCGCCGCCGCGAAGAAGTGGACGCCCCGGCCCGACAAGCTCGGTCGGACGCCGAGGTTCGGCCCCTCCGGCTTCGAGGGCAACGCCGGCGAGCCGTACGCGTGGACGTTCACCGCCCCTGATCACGCCGTTGACGCCGACGCCCCGCGCGCCGCGCAGGCACTCCGGACGGCGTCGACCGACTCCGCCCCGCACACGAGTCTCTGGCCGGACTGGGCGCCCTCGGCGACGCCGACCATGGCGCGGATCTGCTGCGTGGGTACGGCGTCATCACGGGCCGGGCACGCAGAGGAGGGCGGAAGGCCTACGGCAACACCCTGTCACCGCGTGAGGCGGAGGTGATCGCCCATCTGGTACGCGGGCGGAGCAACAAGGAGATCGCCGACGGCATCCTCCCCGCGGCCGGCCACGCGCACTAGGTGTTCCGCCCCCGTCGGCCTCTGCCGTGGGACCGAACCGGACTCACGGTCCGCGCCAGAGGTTGGCGAAGGCTGCGTTCTCGATGGTCCGCCTCTGGCGTACGGCCTCCAGCTCCATCACCGCGTCGTGGACGGCCGCCACGACCGTCGTCGTCGCCTCGTCATCGAGGCCGGGCTCGATGTCGGACCGTTCGACGGCGATGCCCACGGCCGAGGCGAGGGCGGCCAGGACGGGTTCCCTCTCGTTCCAGCGGTCGGCTGCCCGGCGACGGGTGGGCGTGTCGACCGGTTCCACGAATTGCGGGCCGAAGGGCAACCGGCCGTGCGGCTTCCGCGTCAGCTCGCCGTCCGCCTCCAGCGCGGCCTGGTAAGCGGCCGAGAGGTCCCGGCCCCGGCGCCACAACCAGTCGTCGATCCGCTCGTGGGGCGCCTGCCGGGTGAGCTGTGCCGCAGCCTCGCCGAGGAGACGATCCTCCGGCGTCGCCGGCCCGCCCGGCACGATGCGGTCGCCGTCCACGGTGACCGCCCCCGCACCGATGAGATCGATCAGCTCGGCTCCCGCGAGTGCGAGCGACAGGTCACCCTGTCCCACAGCATGCTCCGGGCTCCGGTCTATCGCGATGATCAACAGGTCTTTCGCCGTGGTCATGAACGGCTCCCCTCGAAGACACCGACAAAGGTACGTCTCCACCGGCCCGGCCCGCATCCGTGGGCGCCGGGCCGGAGCCGAGAGGCGCTCGCGGCCTCGGCCCGAGTGCCGGCGGCGGCTGAGGCCGGAGCGTCAGGCCTGCCTCGGTCCGGTGGGCAGCAGGGCGCGGATCGTGGCGCGGACGTCGTCGAGGTCGACCGCTTCGGGGGCGACCCGCCACTGGGCGTGGAGGCCGATGACGGCGCCGACCAGGAGGACCGCGGTGGCCTCCGGGGTCGCGCCAGGAGGCAGGGCTGCGGCGGGGATGTGGGACTGCACGCCCTGCCGAAGGGCGGCGTGGAGGCGCGCGTAGTGCTCGCGGAGCGGCGAGCCGACCTCGACCGCCTCGGCGAGCAGGGTGATGAACAGGCGTGTGTCGGGCCGGCGGATGAAGTCCACCATCTGGTCGAGCGGATCACCGGGCGAGGGAGTGAACCCGGCCAGCACGGCCCGGAGTTGCTCATCGACCACGGCTTCCAGCAGGCCCAGCTTGTTGCCGAAGTGCCAGGGGATCGAGCCGCGGCTGATGTCGGCCCGGTCCGCGATGTCGATGAAGCTCGTCTGCCGGTACCCCTTCTCGGCGAACAGCTCGGCGGCGGCCGCGATCAGTAGCCGGCGGCTCTCCTGGGTGCGTTCGGCGCGTCGTGTTGCCATGCGGCCCATCTAACCAGCTGTGCCGATCAGCAGTGAAAGTGTTGGCAGGTATAGCCTGTGCTGACCGACATAGAAACTAGGGGGTTCTCGTGGGTGGGAAGAGTCATGCGTCGGGCCAAGGAGCGAACTCCGCGGCAAGGATGCTCCGTTGGGCCGCCGGAATCCTGATCGTGCTGGGCGTGGGGCACCTGGCCCTGCTGACGCTCACCGCCGGGGACGAGATCGCCGAGTGGGTGGATCACGGGATATGGGCAGCGGTCCCCCTGGCCCCGGGGGAGACCGACACCGTCGACGGGCTGGAGAACAAGATCGCCTTCTGGGCCGGCCCGGGCAGCTTCGCCGCACCGCTGGTCCTCCTCGGCTTCCTGATCCGGAACCTCGCCGTACGGGGGGTGACGGTGCCCGCCTCCATCGGCTGGGCCATCGTGACGTGGTGCGCGGTGGGCGGTGTCCTGCTCGTACCGTCGCCGTTCTTCGTCGGAATCGTCCCGGGAGCGCTCGTCATCTTCGCGGCACGAAGGGATCAGGCACGCAACGGCCCGCAGAGCGGCGCTCACACAGCCGTGGCCACGGCGGAGACCGGCCGACCCGATGATCGGGGCCGGTGAACGCCATGGCAGTCGAGGCGGCCGGCCCTTCGGGGCCGGAATCGCCCGCCCCAGGGAGCTACGAGATCCCCTGAGCCGGGTGGGCGTACCCGACGCCTCTGCTCAGTTCTCCGGGAACTCCGGGTCGATCCCGAGGGTGGGGGCGATGGTTCCCCAGATCGTCGACCGGGCCGTGGCCAGGTCGACCCTGGGGTCGTCCAGCATCACGCGAATGCCGAGCCCGTCGCAGAGCGCCAGCACCAAGGTGCTGAGCGCGGTGACGTCGCACTCCTTGAACTCTCCCGATTCGATGCCGCGTTCGACCGCGCCGGCGACCCAGACATGCAGCTGGTCGTACAGGTCGACAGCGAGGTGACGCGCCGCCGGGTCGCGCTGTGCGCGCACCCACAGCTCCTGCCAGAGCTTCCAGTCCTGACGGAGTTCCGAGTCCGTCGGCAGCATGCTGCGCAGGATGCGGGCCAGCAGCACGGTGGCCGGGACCGAGTCGGCGTCGGCCTCGGTGTCCGCACCGGTCTGGGCGAAGGAGTGCGTCATCGCCTCGGCGAAGAGCTTCTCGCGGGTGTCGAAGTGGTAGTGCAGCAAGGCCTTCGACACGCCCGCGTGTTCGGCGACCTTCCGCATGCTGATGTTCTCGAAGCCGATCTCGGCGATCACTTCGCACGCGGCCCTGAGGATCCGCTCCCGCGTCTCGAGTGCGCGCTCGGCCTTGGTCACGTTGGCTACTCCCCGTTTCGGCGCCCGCGGCGCGGACGGGTGGGCCCGGCTGCCGGGCCCACCTGCTCATCATCCTCGCGCATTCCGCCCCCGGACTGCCTCCGTCCGGGGGCGGCGGTCACGGATACGTGTGGAACCCCCGGCCCGTCTTGCGGCCGAGCAGGCCCGCGTCCACCATCCGCGCGAGGAGCGGGGGCGGGGCGTACAGCGGCTCGCGGTACTCCGCGTACATCGACTGAGCGATGGCCCGGACCGTGTCGAGGCCGATGAGGTCGGCCAGGGCGAGCGGTCCGAGCGGATGGGCGCAGCCCAGGGTCATGCCCCGGTCGATGTCCTCGGCCGATGCGGTGCCGGCATCGGCCATCCGCACGGCGGCCAGCAGGTACGGCACAAGCAGCGCGTTCACCACGAACCCCGCCCGGTCCCGGGCGCGGACGACCCGCTTGCCGAGGACGCCGGAAGCGAACTCCTCCGCGCGCCGGACCGTGTCCTCGCCGGTGAGCAGGGACGGCACCAGCTCGACGAGAGGGAGCACCGGGACGGGGTTGAAGAAGTGGAGACCGATCACCTGGGCCGGCCGCGAAGTGGCGGCCGCCAGCCGGACGACAGGGAGGGAGGAGGTGTTCGTCGCCAGGACGGCGTCCCGGCGCTCCACCGCCGCGTCGAGCCGGGCGAAGACCTCCGTCTTCGCCCGCCCGTCCTCCGCCACCGCCTCGACCACCAGGTCGCGGTCGGCCAGCCGGTCCATGTCGGTGGCCATCGTGATCCGCCCGGCCGCGGCCTCCCGTTCGGCGGCGGAGAGCTTCCCGGCGGCCGCGGCCCGGGACAGCGAGCGAGCGATCCGCTTCCGGCCGGCTTCCGCCGCCGCCCTGTCCGTCTCCACCACCACGACGTCCCGGCCGGCACGGGCGCAGACCTCGGCGATGCCGGAGCCCATCAGACCGCAGCCCACGACTCCGATCCGCTCGACATCGCTCACCGGTCCTCCGCGCCCCGGGCGGCGGCCGGCATCTGCAGGACGCCCGTTCCGCGCTTGACGAGTTCGCCCGCGACGATCAGGCGCTGGATCTCGGAGGTGCCCTCCCAGATGCGGTCGACGCGCAGCTCGCGGTAGAGGCGCTCGACGGGGTACGAGCGGTCGTAGCCGCGTCCGCCGAAGATCTGCAGGCAGCGGTCGACGACGCGGCCGGAGGCCTCGCTCGCCGCCAGCTTGGCGATCGCCGCCTTGGCGTGCAGGGTCTTCCGGTCGACGAGGCCCTCGTCGACCTCCCAGGCGACCTGGTGGGTGTAGGCGCGGTTGACGGCGATGTCGACGGCGCTGTCGGCGAGCATGCCCTGGATGAGCTGGAAGTCGGCGATGGGGGAGCCGAACTGGCGGCGCTCGACCGCCCAGTCACGGGCGAGTTCCAAGGCCCGTTCGGCGGCGCCGATGGTGCGGGCGGCGATCATCAGGCGCTCCTCGGTGAACCAGGAGCGGGTGATGTCGTAGCCGTCGCCGACCTCGCCGAGGACCGCGTCGTCGCCCACGTGCACATCGGTGAAGGTGAACTCCGGGTGCTCGTAGACGAAGGTGTGCATCCAGCGGGGCACCCGGGTCATCTCCACGCCCGGCGTGTCCTTGTCCACGAGGAACAGGGTCGGTGCCCGTTCCTCGCCGGCCGCCGCGAGCACGATCATGAAGTCGGCGTGGTCGCCGACGGTGACGAACCACTTCTCGCCGTTCAGTACCCAGCCGCCGCTGGTCCGGGTCGCCGTGGTCGTGATGCCCTGCGGGTCGGAGCCGGCCTCCGGCTCGCTCACCGCGTAGCAGTCGCGGCGCCGTCCGTGGATCACGGGGACGAGGTACCGCTCGCGCTGCTCGGGCGTGCAGAAGGACAGGGCGTTGGCCGGCCGCCACACCATGTCCCACAGCGCGCCGGTGAGCCGCCCGAGCTCCGCCTGGACGGTGACCTGCTCCAGGATGGTGAGGCCCGCGCCGCCCCACTCCACCGGCATGTTGACGGCCTGCAGGCCGCTGTCGAGGACGGCGTCCCGGATCTCGGTGTGGGCCTGCGGCGGCAGGCCGTTGTTCTCCTCGCAGTCGAGCTCGTACTTCATGATGAACTCGGTCAGCGCGCGCGCCGCGCTCCTGAGCTCTTCCTGACGGGCGGTGAGACGGAAGTCCATGCCGGTGAGTCCTCCGGATCGGGGTGGGGAAGGGGCTACGGACGGTGGATGCGGCTTCAGGTGGTGGAAGCGGGCTTCGGACGGTGGATGCGGCTTCAGGTGGTGGAAGCGGGCTTCGGACGGTGGAAGCGGCTTCAGGTGGTGGAAGCGGGCTTCGGACGGTGGAAGCGGCTTCAGGTGGTGGAAGCGGGCTTCGGACGGTGGAAGCGGGCTTCCAGCGGTGGATGCGGGCTTTCAGACCGTGGTGGGCAGGGCGAGAGCCCGGGTGCCGCGCTTGATCAGCTCGTTGGCGATGATCAGCCGCTGGATCTCGGAGGTGCCCTCCCAGATGCGGTCGACGCGCAGCTCGCGATACATGCGCTCGACGGGGTACGAGCGGTCGTAGCCGCGCCCGCCGAAGATCTGCACGCACCGGTCGATCACCCGCCCTGCGGCCTCGCTCGCGGCGAGCTTCGCCGTCGAGGCCTTGGCGTGCAGCGTCTTGCGGTCGGTCTCGGGCCGGTCGGCCTCCCAGGCGACCTGGTGGGTGTAGGCGCGGTTGACGGCGATGTCGACGGCGCTGTCGGCGAGCATGCCCTGGATCAGCTGGAAGTCGGCGATGGGGGAGCCGAACTGGCGGCGCTCGACCGCCCAGTCACGGGCGAGTTCCAGAGCGCGCTCGGCGGCGCCGATCGTCCGCGCGGCGATCATCAGCCGCTCGTCGGTGAACCATTCCTTGGTCAGCTCGTAGCCGTCGCCGACACCGCCGAGCACGTCCTCGTCGGGGACGAAGACGTCGGTGAAGGTGAACTCGGGGTGCCCGTTCACCGCGGAGTGCATGAAACGGGGGACGCGCGTCATCTCGACCCCGGGCGCCTGCTTGTCGACGAAGAACAGGGTCGCGGCCCGCTCCGGGCCGGCGTCGGCCTGCACCAGCAGGAAGTCGGCGATGTCCCCGCAGGTGACGAACCACTTCTCGCCGTTCAGCAGCCAGCCGCCCGCGGTGCGGGTCGCGGTGCTCGAACCGGAGCCGGGGTCCGATCCGGCGCCGGGCTCGGTCACCGCGAACGCGTCGAAACGCTCGCCCCGGATCACGGGCAGCAGGTACTTCTCGCGCTGGGCCTCGGTGCCGTACGCGAGGACGTTGGCGGGCCGCCAGGGGATGTCCCACAGGCAGTTGGTGACCTTGCCGAACTCCTCCTCGACGATGACCTGGTCCAGCAGGGACAGTCCGGCGCCGCCCCACTCGGAGGGCATGTTGATGGCGTAGACGCCGGCGTCGACGGCGGCCCGGGTCAGTTCCCGGACGGTGTCGGCGGGCAGGGGGCCGCCCGTCTCCTCGGACTGGTCCTCGTACCGCATCAGGAGCTGTGCGTAGGCGGCCGCGCGGGCCTTCAGCCGGACCTGCTCGGGGGTGTAGCGGAAGTCCATCGTGTCTCCTCCGGAGGGTGGTGGCGGGGCGGGTCAGTGCAGGACGGCCCGTGCGTCCAGGGCCAGGGCGCCGTCCGGACGGACCAGCAGGGGGTTGACCTCCAGCTCGGCGATCTCCGGATGCGCGGCGGCCACGGTGGTGATGCGCTCGATCACGGCCGCCGCGGCGGGGATGTCGACGGCCGGCCGGCCGCGTACGCCCCCCAGGAGCGCGGCGGTCCGCAGGCCGCGCAGCAGGTCCTCCGCCCGGCCGGCCGGTACGGGCGCGAGCGAGAAGGCGACGTCGCGCAGGGTCTCGGTGAGGACTCCGCCGAGCCCGACCATGGCCACGGGCCCGAACCGGGGGTCGTGGTTCACGCCCACGATGAGTTCGACACCGTCGGTCAGGTCGGCCATCGCCTCGACCGAGTACGCGGGCGCGCCGAGCCGGGTGTGCATCGCGCGGTACGCGGCGAGCAGGGCGTCGCGGTCGGCAAGCCGGAGCGCCACACCGCCGGCGTCGGACTTGTGCAGGAGGTGCAGTGCCTTGAGCACGTACGGGCCGTCGAACTCCTCGGCCGCGGCGAGCAGTCCGGCCTCGTCGGTGATCTCGCGCGCGGGCGGGAAGGGCACCCCGGCAGCGCCGAGCAGCGCCCGTACCCCGTGGTATCCCGGGTCCCGCAGCGGGTCGGCGGCGGGTGGCGGCGCGGGCACACCGTGGGGTCCGGCGGTGGCCCGGCCGGTCATCGCCGCCAGCGCGCGGGCGGCGTCCTCGGTGGCGGCGAACACCGGTACCCCGGCCTCGGCAAGCACCCGGCAGCTCGGCGACCGGGGGTACATCGACTGCACGACCAGCGGCTTCGGCGCCGAGGCGAGCTGCGCGACGATCTCCTTCGCGGCCCGCGTCTCGCCCTCCGCGAGCACGGAGCCGCCGGTCGGGCCGCCGCCGAGCCCTCCCTCGGATGCGGCGTAGCCACCGAAGTAGCCGGTCATGAGGACGGCGTCGACCTCGTCGGCCGCCAGCAGTTCCGCGACCGTGTCGGCGTACGAGAGGGGGCGCTGCTCGCCCATGCCCGCGAGGTCGACCGGGTTGCCGACCGCGGACTGCTCCCACAGTGCGGTCCTCAGCCGGTCCTGCGTCGGCCCGGAGAGCTCGGGCACGTCGAGCCCCGCGTCCTCGGCCGCGTCGGCGGCGACGGCACCGTGGCCGCCGCCGTCGGTGAAGACGGCGGTCCGTCGTCCCCTCGACCGCGGTCCCCGCCCGGTGCCGAGGGCGGCCAGCACCACCGTCATCTCCCGTGGCGTACGCACCAGTTCCACGCCGGCGTCGCGGCAGGCGGCGGCCACCACGTCGGCCGAGGAGGTCAGCGCCCCGGTGTGCGACTGGGCGCTGCGGGCGGAGGCGCCGCCCCGGCCCGCGGTGAGCAGGACCACCGGCTTGCCCGCTGCGGAGGCGGCCCGGGCGAAGGCCCGGCCGTCGCCGAAGTCCTCGGCGTACACGGCGATGGCCGAGGTGGCCTCGTGCAGGGCGCAGTCCTCGACGAGGTCGACGAGGGTGACGTCGGCCTGGTTGCCGAGCGAGACGAAGCGGGAGAAGCCCAGGCCGTGCGGGGCGCCGCGGAGCTGGAGTTCGAGGGCGAGGTTGCCGCTCTGGCTGAGCAGGGCGACGCCTCCGGGCGCGAACCGGTCCGAGGCGAGGTACAGCTCGGTGGTGTTGTCGGCGATGCCCAGGCAGTTGGGCCCGACGAGGACGGCCCCGGCGGCCCGGACGCGCTCGGCGACCGCCCGCTGGCGGGCCAGGCCCGCGGCACCGGCCTCCGCGAAGCCGGCGGTGATGGCGACGATCGCCTTCGCGCCACACGCCAGCGCGTCGTCCACGGCCGCCTCGAACCCGGCGCCGGGGACGGAGATCACCACCAGCTCGACGGGCTCGCCGATCGCGCCGAGCGAGGTGGCGGAGGTCCTGCCGAGGACGGTGCCGCCGCGCCGGTTCACCAGGTGCACGGGCCGCCGGCCGGGGGCTCGCAGCGCCTGGGAGGCCACCGCGTGGCCGTACTTGGCCGGGTCGTCGCTGGCGCCGACGACGGCGACCGAGGCCGGGTCGAAGAGTGCGGTCAGATCACGTCCCATCTCAGCGCTCCACTCGGAGCGCGGAGTTGGGGCAGCTCTCGGCGCAGGTGCGCGCGGATTCCTCGGCGGTGGGTGGCACGTCGAGGACGATGACCTTCGCGTATCCCCATTCGTCGAGTTCGATCAGCTCCGGGGCGTGTTCCTGGCACAGCCCGTAGCCCTGGCAGCGGGTGGAGTCCAGCAGGAGTTTCATGGCGTCGTTCCTTTCAGCGCCGGAAGCGGGGTACGGGCGGTCGGTGCGTCGGCGACCCCGGGCACGGGCACGGCGAGGCGGTGCGGGTCGATCCCGCGAGCGCAGGCGGGGCAGGGAGCGTCGAGGTGGGAGCGGACGAGTGCGGGGAAGGCGCGCAGGAGGCTCCCGGCGTTGGCCGCGGCGGCATCGAGCAGACCGCAGGCGCCGCGTCCGGGCAGGTCCGCCGCCCACCGCTCCAGGTGCGCCACGGTGTCCGGGCCGGCAGAGCCCGCGGCGAGGGCGGTCAGGGCTCCGCTGACGGCCGCCGTCCCCGAGACACAGACGCCGCACTGCCGGGAGCTCTCGGACGCCAGGTGGCCGACGGCGTCGGCGGCGACGGTCACCGGGCAGGCTCGGCGGGTGAGGAAGCGGACGGCTCCACAGCCCAGCGCGGAGCCCGCCGCGGCCAGCGCGTCCGGTTCGAGGGGGAGGTCCAGGGCGGAGACGTCGACGAGTCCGCCGAACAGCCCGCCCATCAGGGCCCCGGCCGCGTCCGGCGTGCCGTGGGCGTCCGCGAGGGCACGCAGAGGGGTGCCGTACGGGACCTCGGTGAGCAGCGGTGCGCCGGGCCCGCCGGAGAGCGTCACCAGGGTGGTCCGGGCGATGCGCCGGCGCAGGTCGGGCCGGGCGGCGATGAGGGCCATGCGGGCGAGGGTCTCGACGTTGGCGACCAAGGTCGGCGCGCCGCCCACGCCCCGTTCGAAGGGGCGGGGTAGCTTGGCGGTGGGGAGGGCGGGACCGCCGTCGATCCTGCGGACCACCGCGCTCTCCTCGCCGGCCACGTAGGTGCGGTCGGTCTCGACCACCTCGACGGGCAGGCGCGGTTCGTGTGCGGCGAGGGCCTGGCGGACGCGCGCGGCGGCCTCCGGGTCCGAGAGGTAGACGTAGCCGCGGGCGGCCCCGGTGATCGCGGCGGCCAGGGCGAGGCCGTCCAGGACCAGGTGGGGGCGGGCCCGCAGCAGCCAGCGGTCCTTGACCGAACCCGGCTCGCCCTCCTCGCCGTTGGCCACCACGACCGGGGCGCCGCAGTGGTCCCGTGTGCCGCGGTCGAGGGCGGCTCCGTCGCGTACGGCTTTGTCACGTTCGGCTCCGTCACGTTCGGCTCCTTCGCGCACGGCTCCGTCACGTACGGCTCCCTCACGTACGGCTCCGTCACGTTCGGCTCCTTCACGCACGGCTCCCTCACGCACGGCTCCCTCGCGTACGGCTCCGTCGCGCACCGCGCGGAGTTTGACGGCGGTCGGGAAGCCGGCGCCGCCACGGCCGCGCAGTCCGGAGTCGGCGAGGTGGCGGAGCAACTCGTCCGGGCCGGTCGTGTCGGCGTAGCCGCCTGTGGCCCGGTAGGCCTCGACGCTCTCCGTCACGTCGGGCGCGGCGCCGAGCACGCCGCCTGGGGGCGGTGCGGTCAGGTACCGGATCACGGTCATCGGGGGTCTCCTGTGCGGGTGGGGGTACGCAGGGCCCGTACCGCTTCTTCGAGTGCGGTGCGGTCCCCGGCGGTGCGGCCGTATCCCGCGCCCGGGAGGCCGATGAGCATGCGGTGGTGATCCAGGACCACCTCGGCGGTGAGCAGCGCGGCCGCGCGATCGCCGGGGCGGACCCCGGTGGCCACGGCGGTCACCAGGTCGGTGACCTCGGCGAGGTAGCGGAGCCAGCTGTGCCGGCTGCCGCGCAGGACCAGACGTTCCACGCGGTGCCGTTCGGCGGCCTCCAGGGCGGCTGTTGAGGCCGGGCCGCCCGCCGATGCCGTGGGCGGGCGGGGGAGCGAGGCGCGCAGGGCGGCGACCGCCGCGGGCAGTTCCCGCTCCGGCTCGGGGGTGAGACCGAGCCAGTCCAGACGCCGACGACCGCACATGCGTGCCTCCGGGAGGGGTGGGGTGCCGCCACAGCCGGGCCGGCGGTGGGGCGGGAGAGTGAGGCGGGGGTGGGGTGATCCGGGCCGTTCGCGGCCCCAGGACCAGCGCGAACGTCGAAGGACGCGACCGAGGCAAAAGGCATCACATTGACTGACCGATCGGTCAGCGACTCGATTCACGCTAGCTGACCGATCGGTCAGCGTGCAAGTCTTGACCCAGCGGAAATCAGCCAGCAATCTGGCTGTCCAATCGGTCAGCATGCTCGCGGCCTCCGCCCCGACGTGCTGCCCCTACTGGCACGCCTCGACATCCGATCGCCGTACGCACGGCATGGAGGAGTCACCCGATGCAGTCCAGAGCGCCAGAGACACCACTCGACGAGCCCGGCCGGGAGACTCCCCGCACGGCTCCGAGCCGCGAAGCCTCCGGCCCACAGATCTCCCGCCGGGACGACCCCGGGCCGGCGCTGGCGGCCCGCTACTACACCGATCCCGACGCGTCCGCCGCGGAGATGCGGCACGTCTTCGCCAAGGCGTGGCAGCTCGTCTGCCACGAGTCCGACCTGCCGAACCCCGGGGCCCGGCTCGCCGCCACCGTCGCGGACCGAGAAGTCCTGGTGGTCCGCACCGAGGACGGCGGCCTGGCCGCCCACCTCAACGTCTGCCGCCACCGGGGAACGAGACTCGTCACCGCCCCCGAGCGGGAGGGCAAGGCCATCCGCTGCCCGTACCACGGGTGGACCTACCGCCTCGACGGCAGCCTGGTGGGCGCCCCCGAGGCCCGACAGATCCCCTGCCTCGACAAGCCCCGGCTCGGCCTGTTCCCGGCCCGCGTCGAATCGTTCCTGGGCTTCGTCTTCGTCAACCTCGACATGGACGCCGTACCGCTGGCGGAACAGTGCGCGGGCCTGGCCGAGGAGATCGGCCACTACGCGGGAGCCGACCTGGTGCCCGTCGGCCGCGCCCGGATCCACGACCTGGCCGGCGCCGAGGTCCAGGAGGCCAACTGGAAGGTGGCCGTCGACAACTACCTGGAGGGCTACCACGTGCCGGTCGCCCATCCCGGACTGATGCGGCTGCTCGACTACCAGAACTACAGCTGCCGGACCGAGGAGTCGTACGCGCTCTTCGCCTCGCCCCTGCGCGACAAGCCCTCATCGAACTGGGCCGAGCGCCTCTACCAGCGCGTCGCCGCCCCCATGCCCGGCCTCGACGAGGCCGACCGCAGGGTCTGGCGGTACGCGGTGATCTACCCGAACACGCTCATCGACTTCTACCCCGACCACGTGCTGGCCTGGACCGCGATTCCGACGGCGGTGGACCGGGTGGCCGTACCCGGCGCGTTCTACACCCGCCGCGGTACGAGCCTGCGCACCCGGCTCGCCCGGCGCCTGAACATCCACATCGGCTGGATCACCAACGACGAGGACGCCGAACTGGTCGCCCGCGTCCAGAAGGGGCTCGCCACCCCCGGGTTCGAACCCGGACCCCTGTCGCGCCGCGAGTCCGCGGTCGGGTGGTTCGCCGCCCGCATCCGGGCCGACCTCGACGCCGCGGAGCGGTGAGCCGGGGCCCTACGCAGAACGAGAGCCACCCGTGCGCGCACCCCGGTACGTCCGCGCGCTGACGCACCGTTCGTTCCCCCCGCCGTCCCCCAGCGGCCTTACGGAGAGGACCCCCATGTCCCCCGAGGCACGTCCCCTGTCCCGCCGCTCGCTCCTCCGCGCCGGCACCGCCACGGCCCTCGGCCTCACCGCGGCCGGCTGCGGCTTCTCCTCCGAACCCGACCCGGCCGCCAAGGAGGCCGGCGACAAGCCGATCGACGTCAAGGTCGACGGCGACCTGGTCTACTTCAACTGGGCCGACTTCGTCGACCCGGCCGTCTTCGAGGGCTTCTCGAAGGAGTACGGCGTCAAGGTCGTCCAGTCGAACTTCGACTCCATGGAAGGCATGGCGGCCAAGCTCAACGCCGGCAACCGCTACGACATCGTCTTCCCCACCGCGAAATGGGCGCAGCGCCTCACCGCCGGGGGCAAGCTCCGCACGATCGACCACACCCGCCTCAAGAACGCCGAGGCCGTCTTCGGCAGTTACGCCTACTTCGCCGACCCCTGGTACGACAAGGGCTCCGCGCACACCGTCCCCTTCACCATGTACAAGACCGGCATCGGCTGGCGCAAGGACCGGCTCGGTGACCTGACCGGCTCCTGGGACGACCTCTGGAACGCGAAGGCCGAGGGCAAGGTCTTCGTCCTCGACGACCGCGACGAAGTGCTCGGCATGGGCGCGCTCAAGCACGGCCTCGACCTCGCCACCGAGGACCCGGACGACCTCAGGACGATCACCGAGACCCTGCGCACGCTCCGCCCCCGCCTGCGGGGCTTCTCCAGCGACAGCTACAACAACCTGCTCAACGGCAACGCCGACATGACCCAGGCGTGGAGCGGGGACATGGCCGCCATGCTCGCCCAGGCGAAGGACCCCTCCGTCTTCGGCTTCGAGGTCGCCCGGGAGGGCGCCCCGGTCAACTCCGACTGCTACGCCATCCCCGCCGACGCCCGGCACCCCGGCACCGCGATGCTCTTCATCGACTACATGCTCCGTCCGGAGAACGTGAAGAAGAACATCGAGTACATCGGCTACCCGATGCCGGTCCACGGCAGCGAGGACACCTACACGGCGCTCGTGGAGCCCTTCCCGCAGTGCCAGGTCACCGCAGACGACCTCAAGGACGACCTCTTCTTCCGCAACGGCACCGCCAAGGGCGAACGGGCCCGCGACGCCGCCTGGACCGATGTGAAGGCCGGCTGACATGACACGACGCGACCGCACCGGCGCGGCCGCCCGCCCGCCGGTCCCCCGCGGGGGACCGGCCGCGGCGGGGGCGCGGCTCTGGACCCTGCTCATGCTCCCCGGGACCCTCTGGATGACCGGCTTCCTCGTCGTCTCCCTGCTGCTCGTCGGCACGCTGGCGTTCGGCACCACCGACCCCCTCGGGAACCCGCACTTCGGCCTGGACTTCGGCAACATCACGGCCCTGGCCGCCCCGGCGTACCGCACCGTCCTGCTGCGCTCCCTCGGCTACGCCCTGATCACCTGCCTCGTCTGCCTGGCCGTGGCCTACCCCGTCGCGTACGCCATCGCGCTGTGCGGCGGGCGCTTCAAGAACCTGCTGATCGCCGCGATCGTCGTGCCGTTCTTCGCCAACTACCTGGTGCGGATGTACGGCTGGTCCGTCGTCCTCTCCGACGACGGACCGCTGCTGAAAGCCCTGCGGGCGATCGGCCTCGCCGACGGCGACACCAAGATCCTCCAGTCCGGCTTCGGCGTCATCGCGGGACTGGTCTACGGCTTCGTGGTGTTCATGATCATCCCGCTGTACGCGGCCCTGGAACGCATGGACACCTCGCTCATCGAGGCAGGCCGCGACCTCTACGGAGGCCCCCTGCGGACCTTCTTCTTCGTCACCGTACCCGCCACGCGGCAGGGGGCCGCCGCCGGCTGCGTCCTCGTCTTCCTGCCCGCCATGGGCGACTTCGTCAGCGCCCAGCTCATGGGAGGCCCCGACCAGATCATGATCGGCAACCTGATCCAGGACAAGTTCTTCCAGGGCCAGAACTGGCCCCTCGGCTCCGCCCTCACCATGCTGCTGATGGCGGTGCTGTTCCTCGGGATGCTCGGCTACCTGCGACGCACCCGCAAGGACGAGACGGAGGCGACCCGATGACCCTCCCCGCCTCCCGTTCCCTGCCCGGCGCGCGGCCCCGCCCGGCCGCCGTCGGGACGGCCCGCCGCCGGCGGCGCCGCGGCGCCGAGCGCCGCCCCCGCTTCGCCATCGCGGTCACCGTGGCCTTCTTCGCCCTGCTCTACCTCCCCATCGCCGTCGTCGTCCTCTTCTCCTTCAACTCGCAGAAGTCCCTCACCGTCTTCGAGGACTTCAGCCTCCGCTGGTACCAGGCCTTCGTCCACGACGACGTGCTCATCGACTCGATCGGTATGAGCCTGGAGGTCTCCCTCGTCGCCATGGCCGGCTCCCTGGTCCTCGGTGTCGCCCTGGCCCTCGGCCTGGTCCGCGGCCGGAGCCGCCTCGGCTCCTTCGCCGGCCTGATCATGCTCGTCCCGCTGATCACCCCGGAGATCGTCACCGGAGTCGCGGCGATGCTGCTCTTCAAGGGCCTGGGCATCACCCTGTCCACCACCACCGTGATGCTGGCCGAGATCACGTTCTCCATCTCGTACGTGACGGTGATCCTGCGCTCCCGCATCGCCGCGCTCAATCCCGAGGTCGAAGAAGCCGCGATGGACCTCGGAGCCACCCGCCGCCAGGCACTGCGCCTCGTGACCCTGCCCGCCCTGCTCCCCAGCATCCTCGCCTCAGCGGTGCTGATCTTCGCCCTCGTCTTCGACGACTTCGTGCTCGCCTACTTCACCACCGGCGTCGACCCACAGCCGCTGTCCGTGCGCATCTACTCGGCGATCAGGTTCGGGGTCCAGCCCACGATCAACGCCGTCGGCACCCTGATGCTCGCCGGATCCATCGCACTCATCGCCCTCGCACTCGCCATCCCGCGCCTGTTCGGCCGCCGCGGCGGCCTCGATCTGCTCTCGGGGAAGTGACACCCATGCAGCACCCGCACCCCGCCGTCCGTCTCGACCGGGTCAGCAAGCGGTACGCCGGCGCCGCCGCCGACACCTACGCGGTCGACGGCGTCACGCTCGACATCGCCCCCGGCGAGTTCTTCTCCCTCCTCGGCCCCTCCGGCTGCGGCAAGACCACCCTGCTGCGGATGATCGGCGGCTTCGCCGACCCCACCGAAGGCGGCGTCCTGCTCGACGGTGAGGACGTCACGGGCCTGCCGCCCGACAAGCGCAACGTCAACACCGTCTTCCAGAGCTACGCCCTCTTCGACCACCTCTCGCTGGCGGACAACGTGGCCTTCGGCCTCAAGCGCAAGGGCGTCGCCCGCGTCGAGATCCGCCGGCGCGTGGCCGACATGCTCGACCTCGTCCAGCTCGGCCACCTGGCCGGCCGCAAGCCGCCCACGCTCTCCGGCGGCCAGCGTCAGCGCGTCGCGCTCGCCCGCGCGCTGGTCAACCGCCCCCAGGTGCTGCTCCTCGACGAGCCGCTGGCCGCCCTCGACCTCAAGCTGCGCCGTCAGATGCAGGTCGAGCTCAAGCAGATCCAGCGCGAGGTCGGCATCACCTTCGTCTTCGTCACCCACGACCAGGACGAAGCGCTGACCATGTCGGACCGCCTCGCCGTGATGAACGAGGGGCGCGTCGAGCAGTGCGGCACGCCGGAGGACGTGTACGAGCGCCCGACGAGCGGCTTCGTGGCCTCCTTCATGGGTACGTCGAACCTGGTCGCCGGCACCTACCGCGCCGGCGAGGTGGTCCCCGACGAGGGCGGCCCGGCCCTGCCCGTGGGCCCCCGCCCCGACGTGGCCGACGGCAGCCGGGTCAGCCTCTCGATCCGCCCCGAGAAGATCTGGCTCTCCGACTTCGAGCCGGGCATGGCCAAGCTCGGCGGGGTCGTCCGGGAGACCGTCTACTCCGGCCCGACCACCACGTACCTCATCGAACTGGCCCCCGGCGTCATGGTCTCCGTCCTGGAGCAGAACACGGTCCGCGCGCGTATGGAGGACCGCTGGAGCGGCGGCGAGGAGGTCGAGATCGGCTGGAAGCCCGCACACTGCCTGGTGCTCGACCGACCCGCCGCACCCCTGCCCGACAACGACCGGAGGACCTCATGAACCACGACGTCATCGTGCTCGGCGCCGGTCTCGCCGGACTCGCCGCCGCACGCGACCTCGCCGCGGGCGGAGCCGACGTCCTCGTCGTCGAAGCCCGCGAGCGGGTCGGCGGACGTGTCGAGCAGAGCCGGCTCCCCGACGGCCGCCTCGTCCAGCTCGGCGGAGAGGTGGTGGGCCGGGCGCACACCGCGTACACGGACCTCGCCGCCGAGCTCGGCCTCACCCTGGTCCCCAGCTACGTCGCCGAACCCGGCGCCCTCACCCGCGCCACCCCCGAAGGCGTCTCCGCCGGCGACCCGCCCCACTGGTTCGGCCCCGGTGACGATTCCTGCCACCGCAAGGCGACCGCCGCCTTCGTCGCGCTCGCCGCGACCGTCGACCCCGCCGACCCCTGGTCCCACCCCGACGCCACCGCCCTGGACCGGCTCTCCGTGGGCGACTGGCTGCGCTCCGAGGGGGCGTCCCCCGGCGTCGTACGCCTCTGGGAGATCGGCCAACTGGCCCTCGCCGACGGCTCGTACGAACGAACCTCCCTCCTCGCCGCCCTGCGCAAGCACGCCGCCGTACCCGCCGACGGGCACTACGCGTACGAGGCGTGGGAGGGCCTGCGGGTGGCCGAGGGCTCGGCCACGATGCCCCTGCGCATGGCCGAGGAGCTCGGCGGCCGGGTCCGTACGGGCGCGCCGGTCGAGGCCGTCGACGTCCGGCGGCCCGGCGGCTGCACCGTACGCCTGGCGGGCGGCGAGACCCTCACCGCAGGCGCCGTCGTCAGCGCCCTGCCCGTAGGCCCGCTCCGCTCGATCGCCGTCACCGGAGTCTCCGACGAGCGCCTCGCCTCGCTGCACCGGCAGCGCCACGCGGTCGCCGCCAAGTTCGCCGCCGCGTATGAGGAGCCGTTCTGGCGGCGCCGCGGACTCAGCGGCCTTTCCGAGAACGAAGGCGTCCTGGGCAGCACCTGGCCGCAGAGCGAGGGCATCCTCTCCGCCCTCGTCCCGCCCGAGCGGTACGGCGTACTCCTCGGCACGCCGCCCGCGCTGCGCGCCCCCGAGCTCCTTGCCGAGGTGGCCCGCCTCTACGGCGAGGAGGCGCACCGGCCGCTCGCCACGTACCTGCGCATGTGGGGCACCGACCCGTGGACCCAGGGGTACGTCACCCACTGGACCCCCGGCGACGTCATGGCCGTGGGACCTCGCCACGCCACCCACGAACCGCCCTTCTACGTCTGCGGATCCGACCAGTGGGTGGCCGGCTACATGGAAGGAGCCGTACGCACCGGCCGTGCGGCGGCGAAGGAGGCACTGACCCGTGGCTGAGCTTCTGACGAACCACATCGGAGGCGAGGACCGCCCCTCCGCCTCCGGCGAGACGACGGAACTGGTGGACCCCGCCACCGGCGCGGTCCACGGCCACGCCCCCCGCTCCGGTCCGGCCGACACCGACGCGGCCTGCGCGGCGGCGGCAGCGGCGTTCCCGCGCTGGTCGGCGACCACCCCGGCCACCCGCCAGCGCGCGCTGCTCGGCATCGCCGACGCCATCGAGGCGCACGCCGACGTCCTGGTCGCGGCCGAGTGCCGGGACACGGGCAAGCCGAAGGAGCGCTTCCGGGAGGACGAACTCCCGGCGATCGTCGACACGGTCCGCTTCTTCGCCGGAGCGGCGCGGACCCTGCCGGGCGCCGCGGCGGGCGAGTACACCGAGGGCCGTACATCGGTGCTGCGCCGCGAACCGGTCGGCGTGTGCGTCCAGATCACGCCCTGGAACTACCCGCTGATGATGGCGGCCTGGAAGATCGCCCCGGCGATCGCGGCCGGGAACACCACGGTCCTGAAGCCGGCCGACACCACCCCCTCCTCCGCGGTGCTCCTGGCCCGCATCGCGGCGGCGCACCTCCCACCGGGCGTACTCAACGTCGTCTGCGGCGACCGCGACACCGGCCGGGCGCTCACCGCACACCGGGACGTCGCCCTGATCGCCGTCACCGGCAGCGTACGGGCGGGACAGGAGATCGGGGCCGCCGCGGCCGCCGGCCTCAAGCGACTGCATCTGGAGCTCGGCGGGAACGCCCCGGTCATCGTCCACGACGACGTGGACGTGGAGTCCACCGCTGCGGCCCTCGCCGAGGTCGCGTACTACAACGCCGGTCAGGACTGCACCGCACCCAGCCGCCTCCTGGTCCACGAGCGCGTGTACGACGCGTTCCTCGCGGCCTTCTCGGCCGCGACGGCCGCCCCCGCGTACCGGGAGGCCGCCTTCGGCCCGCTGAACAGCGCGACCCAACTGGCCTCGGTCCAGGCCCTCTTGCAGCGTCTCCCGCCGCACGCCGAGATCGTCACCGGTGGAGAGGCCATCCCGGGCCCCGGCTTCTTCCACCGGGCGACGGTCGTGGCCGGCGTCCGCCAGCAGGACGAACTGGTCCAGGAGGAGACGTTCGGCCCCGTGGTGACAGTCCAGCCCTTCAGCACCGAAGAGGAGTCCCTCCGTCTGGCCAACGACGTCCGATTCGGTCTCGCCGCCGGCATCTGGACCACGCACCACGACCGCGCGATGCGCGCCACCCGCGCCCTCCGCACGGGCATCGTCTGGGTCAACACCCACGGCACCACCGTCTCCGAAATGCCCCACGGCGGCGTCAAGCACTCCGGCTACGGCAGCGACCTCTCCCTGGCGGGCCTTCTGGACTACACCCAGCCGAAGCACGTCATGCTGTGACACCGGCGCCCGTTCCGGCCGACGGACCGCGACCGGTCCGGGCACGGTCACAGCCTTCCGCGGGCGTTCGCCGACCTTCCTGTGTCCCACCTCACGCCTTGTCCTGTTGACCCTCACGCTCACGTGAGGGTTTTAGGTTTCTGCATGTCAGCCCCCAGACAGGAAAGGGCCACCCACATGTCCGACCCGAGCACCACCGACCGCATCGACCCCCAGACACACCAAGGCCTGCGGAACCTGCACCAGCTGACCGGACCGGGCGGTCTCATCAACTTCGACATCCCGCGCCAACGCGAGCTGTACGAGGAGATGAACCGGGCGGCCCTCGCGGCGCTGCCGCCCAACGACCGGGTGCGGTACGAGGACCTCTCCGTGCCCGGACCGGCGGGTGACCCGGAGGTGAAGGTACGGGTCTACCGTCCCGCGGACAGCACCGACACCGGCACCCTCCCGGGCATCCTGTACATCCACGGCGGCGGCATGATCACCGGCAGTATCCTGACCGATCACCGGCAGGTGCTGCCCCTGGTCGAGACGGTCGGCGCGGTCGTCGTCTCCGTCGCATACCGCCTGGCGCCCGAACACCCCGACCCGGCCCCCGTCGAGGACTGCTACGCCGCACTGCTGTGGATGTCCCGCAACGCCTCCGTGCTCGGCGTCGACCCCGACAGGATCGCCCTCTACGGTGGCAGCGCGGGCGGCGGCCTGGCCGCCGGTGTCGCCCTGCTCGCCCGCGATCGCGGGGGCCCTCGCCCGGCCTTCCAGATGCTGCCCTACCCGATGCTCGACGACCGCAACACGACGCCGTCCAGCCACGAGATCACCGACATCGGCATCTGGGACCGTGCCGCCAACCTCCAGGGCTGGCAGGCCCTCCTGGGCGACAGGTTCGGCACCGACGAGGTCAGCCCCTACGCCGCCCCCGCCCGGGCCGAAGACCTGAGCGGACTGCCGCCGACGTATCTCGACGTCGGCGACCTCGACCTCTTCCGCGACGAAGACCTCAGTTACGCCAACCGGCTCATGCAGGCCGGTGTGCCCGTCGAACTCCACGTCTACCCAGGAGGTATTCACGCCGGCGAACTGCTCGCCCCCGACGCCGAACTCAGTGCCCGCATCACCGGCTACCGCATGAGCGCACTCGACCGGGCGCTGCATCCCTCCCGGGCGCCGGGCGGACCTCGATAGTCCGACCCGTACGCCGGCCAGAGCGTGCTGTCCTCACAGCACGTCTCGGGATGCCGCAGTCCGCCCCGTACGCCGGCCAGAGCGTGCTGCTCTCACAGCACGTCTCGGGATGCCACCGCGTCGGCGCCCGTACGTGCGCGTTCCGAGGACAGCCGACCGACGAGTTCCGCGGACCGGGCCCTGTATCGCGCCACCGATGCCATCTTGATCTCCTCGTAGCCACGCACGCTGTCGGGCAGCGAGGCGATCTCGACGGCCAGACCGTGGCCGCCCTCGTCGAGATTCCGGAGGACCTCGGTGATCGTGGCCTTGTACTCGACGATCAGGGCCCGTTCCGTGCGCCGCACACGAGCCGCTCCGAAGGGGTCGAGGCGGGTGCCACGGAGCCTGCGCATCGCGGCGAGTGCTTGGAAGGCGGGCTTGAACCACGGGCCGAGCTCGATCTTGCGCGTCATCCCGAGCGCCCGCAGTACGGGCGGATGGAGACGGTAGGAGATCCGGGCGCCGTCCCCGAAGCGGGCCCTCACCTCCCGCTCGACCTCGGGATCGAGGGAGAGCCGGGCGACCTCGTACTCGTCCTTGTACGCCATCAGCTTGTACAGGTGCCGGGCGACGGCCTCGGTGAGCGCCGTCGAGCCGGGGACGCGCTCGCTCTCCGCTCGACGTACCTGCTCGACGAAGCGTGCGTAGGTCGCTGCGTAGGCGGCGTTCTGGTAGGCGATGAGGTCCGGCACCCGGACCGCCAGGAGCCGGGCGAGCTCCGACTCGGGGGCGGCCCCGACCAGTTCGAGGGTGCGTCTGGCCTCGGCGGACGGGCCGCGCCCCGGCTTCGGTGCTGCGGTCCGCCCCTCCACGAGGTCGGCGAAGGCCTCGGGGTCGGCGACGGCCTGGCGGCCGAGACGGAACGCCTTGAGGTTGGCCTCGACCTTCACGCCGTTGAGGGTGATCGCCTCCTCGATGGCGTGGGCCGGCAGCGGCAGCCCGCCCGTCTGGTAGGCCGCGCCCGTGAGCAGCAGATTGGCGAACTGGTCCTCACCCAGCAGGTCGTTGGCGAGCCGGCGCGCGTCGAGGAAGACCGCGTCCCCGGACTCTGCCCGGATCCGTTCCTTGAGGGGTTCGACGGGCGGGAACGACACCTCAGGGTCGATCACCATCTGCCCCGTCGGGACCTCTGCCGTGGAGACGACCGCCACTGTTCGCCCCGGGGCGGCTGTCGCCAGCTGTCGTGGATCGGCTGCGACGAGCAGGTCACAGCCGAGGTAGAGATCGCACTCGTCCAGGGCCGCCTTGCCGGCCTGGTTCGTCGACTCCTTCGTGATCTTGATGTCGGAGACCACCGCGCCGCCCTTCTGGGCCAGGCCGGTCTGGTCGAGGGCCCGGACGTGCCGGCCCGCGAGCGAAGCCGCGGTGCTGAGGATCTGGGCGAGGGTGACCACGCCCGAGCCCCCGACACCGGTGATCCGGGTGGTGTGGGATGCCGGTACGACATGGTCCGGATCGGGCAGGGCCGCGTCGTCCGGCATCGCGACGGGGGTGAAGGCGGGCTTCGTGCCGGTGGGGACGACGGTGAGGAACGAGGGGCAGTCCCCTGCCAGACAGGCGTAGTCCTTGTTGCACGAGGACTGGTCGATGCGGGTCTTGCGGCCGAACTCGGTGTCGACGGGCTGCACCGAGAGGCAGTTGGACTGCTGTCCGCAGTCGCCGCAGCCTTCGCACACCCGCTCGTTGATCACCACGCGCTCGGTGGGTTCGGGCACCAGGCCGCGCTTGCGCTTGCGTCGGAGTTCCGTCGCGCATTCCTGGTCGTGGAGGAGCAGGGTGACGCCGGGGGTCCGGGCGAGCACTTCCTGGGCCTCGGTCAGGCGGTCGCGGTGCCAGACGGCGACGCCCTTCGGAAGCGTGACCTTCCGGTAGCGCCTGACGTCCTCGGTCGTGACGATGATGCGCTTGACGCCCTCCGCCAGGAGGCCTTGGACGATCGCGGGCACGGGCATGACGCCGACGGGTTGCTGGCCGCCGGTCATCGCCACCGCCGAGTTGTAGAGCAGCTTGTAGGTGACGTTCACCCCCGCCGAGACCGCGGCGCGGATGGCGAGGCTGCCGGAGTGGTGGAAGGTGCCGTCACCGAGGTTCTGGATCAGGTGGTCGCGTGCGAGGAACGGCTGCATGCCGATCCACTGGGCGCCCTCGCCTCCCATCTGGGTCATGCCGATCACGTCCCCGGCCTGGGAGGGGGCCATGAGCGTGACCATGGCGTGGCAGCCGATCCCGGCGCCGACGGCGGCGCCCTCGGGTGCCTTGGTCGAGAGGTTGTGGGGGCAGCCGGAGCAGAAGTAGGGGGTGCGCGTGAGCAAGGGCAGCAGGGGCAGGGCCTTGCGCCGGGTCGTCGCCCGCGCTTTCTCCAACCAGCTCTGTACGGTGGGGAATTCGCCCAGGTCGTTCAGGCGGGGCGCGAGCCGAGCGGCGACGGTGTCGGGATCGAGCTCTCCGTCGAGGGGAAACAGGGCCGAGCCGTCGGGTGTGCGCTTGCCGGAGACGGACGGCTGGTCACCCCGGCCGTAGAGCAGGTCCTTGAGAGCGGTTTCGACGAGTGGCCGCTTCTCCTCCACGACGACGATGTGGTGCAGTCCCCTCGTAAACCGTTCGACGACCGTCGGTTCCAGAGGGTGGATCATGCCGAGGTGCAGCAGTCGCACACCGCGGCGCTCCAGTTCCGTGTCGTCGAGCCCGAGGATGCGCAGGGCCTGGCGGAGGTCGAGGAAGGTCTTGCCCGCCGCGACGATGCCGATGCGGTCGCCGGGGCCTGTTCTGGTGATCCGATTGAGGTCGTTGGCGGCGGCGTAGCGGCGGGCGATCTCCAGACGGGCGCCGTCCCGGCTGCGTTCCAGATCGCCGAGGGCCGGCTGCACCATGCGGGTGCCCACGGTGTGGCGGTACGGCACTCCGTCGACCGCGAGGTCGGGAACGACCGGTGACACCCGTCCGGCGCTCACATCGACGGTGCCGGAACCGTCGGCGACGGCCGTCACGATCTTCAGCGCCACCCACAGCCCGGACGCCCGGGACATCGCCACGCCGTGCAGCCCGAAGTCGAGGGCTTCCTGCGGGTCGGCCGGGTAGAGCGTGGGCAGCCCCAGATCCGCGAGGAGCAGTTCGGAGGCGCCGGGCACGGTCGACGACTTGGCGGCGGGATCGTCGCCGACCAGGGCCAGCGCGCCGCCGTCCGGGTGGGTGCCCATCAGGTTGTTGTGCCGGATGGCGTCCGAAGCGCGGTCGAGGCCCGGGGACTTGCCGTACCAGATGGCTGTGACACCGTCGACGCGCTTGTCCGGCTGTGCCGAGGCGAGTTGGGTGCCCTGGACGGCCGTCGCCGCGAGTTCCTCGTTGACGCCCGGGCGGAAGACGATGTCGTACTCGTCGAGAAGGGAGCCGCAGCGCGCGAGTTCCATGTCGTATCCCGCGAGCGGCGAACCCTCGTATCCGGAGACGAAGCCCGCCGTGCCGCGGCCCTCGCGGCGGTCGGCGCGACGGACGTCCAGCGGCAGGCGGGCGAGGGCCTGGATGCCGGTGAGGTGGACGATGCCTTCTTCGCGTAGGTATCGATCCTGAAGCGTGGGGCGGGAACCGGTTGCTTTCTGGGGGGTCACCACTGCGTTCCTCCGGATAGGGCATCTGTGGCCGTCGGGGCGGACGAGGAGTCCGTCCGGTACGGCAAGGGGTGCGTATGAAGCAGCCGTGCCGGCGGGGCGTGGCTATGGGGAGCGTCGGCCCGACGCCACACCGACGCTCCGTGCCAGGCCGGGCCGTGCCAGGCCAGGCCTGGCCTCGTCCGTCAACCGCCGTCCGCCGGCGACGACGGAGTTCGACGACAGGATCTAGGCGGCCTGCTCGGTGCCGCTGAGCAGGGCCGCGAGCGCGGAGGCAGGGGACGATCCCTCCGAGCTGTGCCACGCGATGTGACCGTCCGGCCGGACGAGAAGAGCCCCGTCCTCACCGATCCCGAGCATCCGGGGGCAGTAGCCGTCCGGGCTGGTGACGTCCCGGCCGAGTACGACCGTCCGCTTCGGCACGTCCTGCCCGGTCTCCTCGAAGGCGTCGGCCCAGTGAGCTCCCTCGCGCCCCGTGATGAGAGTGAAGCCCGCGATGAGGAGGTCGTGCGTGGACATCCGCTCTCCGGCACGTTCGAGCCAGGCGTGCGGAAGTCGCGCTCCGGGGGCGGCGATCGGTCGGTAGTCGGTGGCCGAGAACGGTGCGCGGTTCTTGTGCCGGGCCGCTCCGTAGACGTATCCGATCTCCTGGTTGAGCGCGTCGAAGTGCGGGCGCTGCGGTGGAATGGCCTCCGCGATCCGCCGACGTTCCGCCCCGGCGACTGCCGGGTCGGAGCTTTCGAGGCGAGCGGCGATCCTGATCGTCTCGGGCCCGATCCCGACCTCGGCCATCTTCATGGCGTTGAGCATGCTGTGGCGGGCGTTGTCGACGGCGACGGGACGGCGCTCACGCTCGTACCCGTCGAGCAGGGCGTCGGAAGCAACGCCCCTCAGGACGGCGGCGAGTCTCCAGCCGAGGTTGTCCGCGTCGGCGAGACCGCTGTTCATCCCCAGGCCGCCTGTCGGCGGGAACTGGTGAGCCGCGTCGCCCACGAGGAGCACACGGCCGCTGCGGTACGTCTCGGCGGTCCGGGCCGTCATGACCCATGACCCCACGGAGCGGATGTCCACGTCGAGTCCGGTGGTTCCGACTGCCTCCTGGATGATCCGGGCACACCGTTCGGGCGGGTAGTCCTGCGGTGATTCGACAGCAGGGTCGAAGCTCCGCTGGAAGGTCCACCGGCGAACGCCGTCCATCCCGATGAGGAGTCCCGGGGAGGCGCTGTTGATCAGCCAGACCAGCAGAGCGGGATCCTCACTCATCCACGGGGAGAGATCGGCGTGGAAGTAGATGTTCAACTGGTGGCCGAGGATCGGGGAGTCGTCCATCCTGATGCCGAGCCTGTCACGCAGGCCCCCGGTCGCCCCGTCCGCCGCCACGGCGTAACAGGTGCGCAGCGTCTGCCGCCCGGCCACGCCTTCCACGGTGACGTCGACGCGATCGCCGAGGTCCGTCACCTCCACGACGGTGGTGCCGTAGTGCACGGTGGCCATGCCCTGGGCGAGGACCGCGTCGAGGAGGTGTCGCTGGACACGGTCCTGGGCGCAGGAGGTGAGCTGCTCGGCCGAGGCGTGGATCCGGTGCAGGAGCTGGTCCTCCGGGCCTTCGACGAGGTCGATGCGGCCCAGAGGTTCCCCGGCGAGGGTCTGCTTCCACAGGATGGTGCCGGCCCAGGCCGGGTCGGCCGCGTCGGCTCGGACGGCGTCCGCGATGCCCCAGCTGCGGAACAGTTCCATGGACCTGGTGTTGACGACATGGGCCCGGGGGTGCGGATTGATCCCGTCGTACTGCTCGAAGACCACGCTGCGGACGCCGTGCCGGCCCAGGACGAGCGCGGTGGCGAGGCCCACGGGGCCGGCTCCGACGATGACGACCGGGGCGTCGATGCCGGTCATGCGCGCCTGACCAGTTCGGCGAAGGGCTCGCCCGCGTCGAAGCGGCGCACCAGGTCGTCGGGGTCGAACTCGACCCCGATCGGATTGGCTTCGAAGGCTCCGGACCGGAACCACTCGTCGAGGGCTTCCTCGGTGGCGAAGTTGTCGATCTGGAGCTCGATGTGATTGCCGTCGGGGTCCTCGAAGTACATCGAGGTGGTCGGGCCGTGGTTGATGCACCAGAAGGGCAGGATGTCGTCCTTCTTCAGCCGCTGGTACGTGCCGAGCAGATCGCCGAGCGTGGTGTACGTGAAGGCCGCGTGGTGCAGGCCGGTGTGGGCCTCCGTCGGACGCTCGGACGCTCCGGTGGCGACCAGCGCGACCCGGTGGTGCTCGTCGTCGTAGGTCAGGAAGGCGAGGGCCTCGTTGGCGAAGGTGACGCGGCCTTCGAGGACGCGTACGTACCAGTCAGTCATGGGCGACAGACGGCCGGTGCGCAGGACGATGTGGGCGAGTTTGCCTGGAGAAGCCATGGCGTGGCGACCTCCTTGTCGAGGGCACGGCAGCCCTCTTGGCTGCCATACAAGAGAACGTAGACAATCTCTTGTATGGCAGTCAAGAGCAGGGTGTCAGCGTGCCGCCGCGACGGCCGTCAGCGCCTCCATGAGCAGGTCGATGAAGTCCCCGGTCGGCCGGTCCAGCCCCCGGACGCTGACCAGCAGCCCCTCGAAGAGCACATGTGCCATGTCCGCCACGGGTGCGACATCGACCCCCTCGGGCAGCTGGTCCGCGACGGCCGCGAGCAGGCGCCCCTCCAGCCATTCCCGCATCCGGGAGTAGACCTCGGCGAGGGCGGGAGACTCGTCCATGCGGTCGTACGCCTCCCGGTGCAGCCCGCGATACGCCTCCAGGTCGGAAAGGAACGTCACCAGCTGCCGCTGTGGGTCCCCTCCGATCGCGGGATCCGTCTCCACGCGCTCCCGCTCGCGCAGGAAGAGGCGGTCCAGCGTGGCGGCGAACAGGTCGTCCTTGGTCGGGAAGTACCAGCGCACGGCATTGGCCGCGACGCCGGCAGCCTTTCCGACCTCGGTCAGGCTGGTCCCCTTGTATCCCTTGACGGCGAAGAGCTCCCAGGCGCTGTCGACCAGGACGGCCTCGCGCTCGGCTTTGGGGATCTGTTGGCGGTTCCTTGGCATCAGCCCAGCCTAGGCGGCGCATCCGCGGGGGCGCCCCGGCCCCCGTGGGCCGTATCCGGGATCGGACGCGGCAATCGCCGAGCTCTTGACTTGGAAACAAGAAATCTCTTGACTTGTAAACAAGAGAACATGTCCCCGACACGTGGGAGTCCGTGATGCGCCTGTACAGCACCGCCCTGGGCATCGCCAGGGAGGAGAGCCCCGGCGAGCTCTCCGTACTCGACCTCCCGTTCGCCGACCTGGGAGCCCTCCTCCACGGACCAGGTGTCGACGCCGCACGCACGGCGGCGGTCGTCCGGCGGGCCGCCCTCGGCGAGACCCGGGTGCACGCCCCCGTACCCCGGCCCGGGAAGATCCTGATCGTCGGCCTCAACTACTCCAGCCACGCGGATGAGGCCCTGGAGATGTTCGCCGCGATGGGGCGGCCCGACATCGTCCTGCCCGCCGAGCCGAATTTCCAGGTGGTCGCCGGATCCGCGGTCATCGCAGCAGGCGACGACATCCGCCTCCCGGCCGTCGCGGCCGACCGGGTCGACTACGAGGGCGAGGTGGCCGTCGTGATCGGCCGGTCCGCGAGCGCGGTCTCCGTCGCCGAGGCCGCGAGCCGCATCGCCGGCCTCACCATCGCCAACGACGTCTCCGCTCGCGACATCCAGCAGCGTGCCATGTCGGGCGATCCGACCGCGTCCATCGGCGTGGCCAAGAGCTTCGACACCTTCAAGCCGCTCGGCCCCTGCCTGGTCACCCCGGACGAGTTCACCGCGCCGTTCGACCTGCGGCTGCGCACCCTGGTCAACGGTGAGGTACGTCAGGACGACCGCACCAGCGGCTTCATCCACGACGTGCCCGAGCTGATCTCCTACCTCTCCCGCTATCAGACCCTCGAACCCGGAGACGTGATCCTCACCGGAACACCGCGCGGCGCCGGCGTCTTCTCCGGTCGCCATCTACGCCCCGGCGATCTCGTCGAGGTCGAGGTCGAGCGCATCGGCACGCTCCGCAACCGTGTGGGGGCCGCCCCCGAGGGTGCGGCGTCGGGTGCCTGACAGTCGGAACGCACCGCACGTCGGACGCCCGCGAGCACGCCAGATCGACCCGCCCACAGCGTCCGGGGAGCGGTGGGCGAGCCGGCAGCGACTCGGAAGTGCTGGCCAGTCCAATCCCCTCGGATTGGCCTTGGTGCTGCTGTGATTGGCGCCCATATGGTCGCGGCATGCGTATCCACGTCGTAGACGCCTTCACCGACCGTCCCTTCGCCGGAAACCCCGCAGGCGTGTGCCTGCTCGACGCCGGAGACTGGCCTTCAGCTGCCTGGATGCAGCAGACCGCCGCCGAGATGAATCACTCCGAGACCGCGTTCGTGCGTCCGCTCCCCGAGGGCGACAGCGCCGACTGGGAGATTCGCTGGTTCGCCCCACTCGTCGAGACCAACCTGTGCGGCCATGCCACATTGGCCACGGCGCACACGCTGCGGCGGGAGCGAGGGGTTGTCGGCGCGCTGCGGTTCCGCAGCCGGTTCAGCGGCATGCTCACCGCGCATGCGAACGACGACGGCAGCATCACTCTGGACTTCCCGGCCGCGCCCGGCACCGAAGTCCCGGTGCCGGCAGGCCTGGCGGAGGCTCTGGGAGTGAAGCCGGAGGCCACCTTCCGTACCGGCGCGCTCGGTGACCTGCTGACCGTCCTGCCGGACGAGGCCACCGTCCGGGCCGTGACACCCGACCTCGACGCGATCGCCGACCTGACCCGCCGTGAGGGCCTGCGCGGCGTCATCATCACGGCCCCGGCGTCCGGACCCGGCCTGGAATACGATTTCGTCTCCCGCTTCTTCTCACCCGCCGAGGGCATCCTCGAGGATCCGGTCACCGGCAGCGCCCACACCGCCCTGGCCCCCTACTGGTCGGCGCGGATGGGCCGCGACGGGCTCACCGGCCTGCAGGTGTCCGCGCGGACCGGGCTGGTCAGGACCGCTGTGCACGGTGACCGCGTCCATCTCACCGGGTACGCGGTCACCATCCTCGAAGGAACCCTGCACGCCTGACCGGCAGACAGCTGCGAGGCGGGCGGGAGAAGCGTCCCGCCGGATTGTCAGGGGAAGCTGACGACGGTGGAGGGGACGGTCTCGGTGCCCTGGGTGGGCGCGCCGATGTCGTTGATGACGTGGTTGAACTGGCCGTTGCCGCCGAGCGAGACGGTGAGCAGGCCGTGGAACTTCACGCCGGGCTTCACCGGGGCCTTGAAACCGTGGTCCTGACGGATCGTCGGGTCGACGTTGTAGTAGCAGTAGCTGCCGAGGCCCCAGCCCTCGTGGGTGGTGACGGAGTCGTCGACACGGTAGGCGGCGTAGCCCTTGGTCGTGCCGTTCTGGATGGCGGCCTGGTCGGGAGCGTCGTACGCCTTCTCGTTCTGGAAGAAGATCGTGCGGCCGCGGTCGCCGAACCATTCGACGTCGTACTTGTTGAAGTGCTCGACGAACAGGCCGGTGGCGAGGACGTCGTCGCCGTTGACGCGGACGCCGTAGTCGGCCCGGTTGGTCTCCCAGCCGACGCCGTCGCCGTGGTCGGCGCGCCAGACCCAGGTGTGGTCGACGAGGGTGTCGTCGTTGTTGACGACGATGCTCGTGGTGGCCTTGCCCGCGCCCGCGCCGCCGATCCGGACGTAGACGTCCTGGACGGTGGTGGGGTCGGCGGCGTGGTCGGCGGAGGCGTTCTGCGGGCCGACCTCGAGGAGCGTCGGCGAGTTGACCGGGCCGGCGTCGATGAGGAAGCCGGCGAGGCGGACGCCGTCGACGTCGGCGACGCGCAGCGCGGTGGCGCCGTTGTCCGGGATGATCGTGGCCAGTCCCAGGCCGAGGACGATCGTGCCGGGCCGGTTCACGTCGATCGTCCGGTCCACGTGGTGGACGCCGGGCGTGAACAACAGGTGCAGGCCCTGGGCGAGCGCCTGGTTGACGGTGGCGGCGGTGGTGCCGGGCTTGACCACGTAGAACCGGCTCAGCGGGATCTTCTCTCCCTGGGGCGTGCCGTTCGCCCAGGTGGTGCCGCGGGCGTTGGTCCGCTCGGCGGGGGAGAAGACCTTGTACTGGTTGTCCTCCCAGATGAGGTACGGCTTCTCGCGGGAGACCGGAGTGGTGTCGAGGGTGGTGTACTTCGGCTCGGGGAAGGCCTGCGCGGGCGCGCCCTCGGTGCCGGAGAAGACCTGGTTCCAGACGCCGTTGGACCAGCCGCCGATCGAGCTGTCGCGGGTGTACCACTGCTGCTGCGAGTAGTTGCCGACCTGGCCGTCGATCTTCGAGTCGGCGATGTAGCCGCCGCTGGCCCAGCCGTAGCCGCTGGGGGCGAGGTTGAGCCCGCCCTTGACGTGCATGCGGCGGAAGGAGGAGGCCTGGGAGACGGCCCAGCGGTCGGTGCCGTTCACCGGGTTGAGGGCCAGGCCCTCGGCGCCGCGCCAGAAGTTCTGGGTGGCATTGCCGTTGAACCAGCCGGCGTCGACCGTCACGTCGCCGTTGATGGTGGTGTCGTCGGGACGGAGGCCGAGGCCGGCGATCTGGGTGTAGAAGCCGATCTGGGCGTTGAGGCCGTTGTACGTGCCCGGCTTGAACAGGAAGGCGTGCCGGCCGCTGCCGAACTGGGCCGACTCCTGCTGCTGGAAGACGCTGTCGAGCTGCGCCTGGATGTTCGGCGTGGACGGGTCGACGACGTGGACGTTCGGTCCGAGGTCGCCGCCGCCGGGCAGGGTGGTGCCGCCGCCGGTGGTGCCGTACACCTGGAACTCCCAGAGCGAGTAGCCCCAGACGGTTCCCCGGGTGAGGCCGTTCATCCGGACGTAGCGGCCGGTGCCCGAGAGGGCGACGTCGTCGGTGCCCCCGTCGCCGCCGGTCACCGTGGTGACGGTCCGCCAGTCGGTGCCGTTCTCGGAGGCCTGGATCTCGTAACTCTTGCCGTAGGCGGTCTCCCAGGTCAGGACGGCGCTGCTGAGCGTGGCGCTCTGGCCGAGGTCGACCTGGAACCACTGGGCGTCGGACCACCCGCTGGCCCAGCGGGTTCCGGTGAGGTCGCCGTCGATGGCGCCGCCCGCGGTGAGGGAGCCTTCCGTGGACGAGGCGGTGGCCGTCTTCCCCTGGGAGAGCAAGGTGGGGGCGGCGGAGGCCGTCGAGGCGGGGACGACGGCGAGGAGGCCGCCGGCGAGCGCGGCGACGAGTGCGCCGACGGCGGTCCGTCGGACTGCTGAAGCGGGGCGCCGGAAGGCCGGCGGGGACCCGACAGAGGACATGGGGGCTCCTCGGGATAGGTGGGGGAAAAGGGGAGAGCGCTCTTCGAACCATTCGAGCCAGGTGGACGCCCGTACGGGCGTCCCGGGTCAGCCGTTCTGCGTCCGGTGGGCGCGGATGATGTCCGCGTACCGGCGGCCGCTCGACTTCACCGTCCGCCGCTGGGTCGCGTAGTCGACGTGCACCAGGCCGAAGCGCTTGTCGTAGCCGTAGGCCCACTCGAAGTTGTCGAGCAGGGACCAGGCGTAGTACCCCGCGAGCGGGGCGCCCTTGCGCAGCGCGCGGGAGCAGGCCGCGAGGTGCTGCTCCAGGTAGCGGGTGCGGTCCGGGTCGTGCACCTCGCCGTCGGGGCCGAGGGCGTCGGGGAAGGCCGAGCCGTTCTCGGTGACGTACAGCTTCCGCACGCCGTAGTCCTCGGTGAGGCGCAGCAGGAAGGCCTCCAGGCCGTCGGCGCCGATCGGCCAGTCCATGCCGGTGCGCGGCACGTCGGGCAGGCGTACGGAGCGGGCGTGCGGGACGGGCCCGGCAGGGTCGTCGGCCACGGTCTCCGGGAAGTAGTAGTTGAGTCCGTGCCAGTCGAGCGGGGCCGCGATCAGTTCCGGGTCACCCGGCCGTTCGGGGAGATCGACCCCGTACAGCTCGCGCATGTCGGCGGGGAATCCGCGTCCGTACACCGGGTCGAGCCACCAGCGGTTGGTGTGCCCGTCGGCGCGGCGGGCGGCGGCGACGTCCTCGGGGCGGGTGGAGGCCGGGGTGACGGTGGAGTGGTTGGTGACGAGGCCGACGTGGGCGCCGGGGGCGGCGGCGCGGACGGCGGCGGTGGCGAGGCCGTGGCCGAGGAGCAGATGGTACGAGGCGCGGACGGCGGCCGTGAGGTCGGTGAGGCCCGGCGCCATCCGGCCTTCCAGGTGGCCGATCCAGGCGGAGCAGAGCGGCTCGTTGAGGGTGGCCCAGTGGGTGACGCGGTCGCCGAGTCGCTCGGCGACGACGGACGCGTAGGCGGCGAGGTGTTCGGCGGTGTCGCGTACGGTCCAGCCGCCGCGGTCCTGCAGGGCCTGCGGCAGGTCCCAGTGGTAGAGGGTGACGTTGGGGGTGATGCCGGCGTCGAGGAGCCCGTCGACGAGCCGGTCGTAGAAGTCGAGCCCGGCCTTGTTGACGGACCCGTCGCCGTTCGGGACGATCCGGGGCCAGGCGAGGGACATCCGGTACGCGTCGGTGCCCAGCTCCTTCATCAGGGCGATGTCCTCGGGCCAGCGGTGGTAGTGGTCGCAGGCCGTGTCGCCGTGGTCGCCGTTGTCGATGGCACCGGGGACGCGCGAGAACGTGTCCCAGATGGAGGGGGAGCGGCCGTCCTCGGCGACGGCGCCCTCGATCTGGTAGGCGGACGTGGCCGTGCCCCAGGTGAAGTCCGCGGGGAACGCCCCCAGGTCGAGCGTGTGCTGGTCGGTGGTGTCGGACACGGTGGACCTCTTCGTGAAGGGCCGGAGGCCGGCGGAGGGAGCGTCGGACGCGGCGGGTGCGGCAGGGCGGATCACTTGACCGCGCCCGCGGTGAGGCCCGCGACGAGATAGCGCTGGAGGAGCAGGAACCCGGCGACGACGGGCACGCTCACCACGAGGGAGGCGGCCATCACCTGGTTCCAGTAGACGTCGTTCTGGGTGGCGTAGCCCTGGAGTCCGACGGCGAGGGTGCGGGTGGTGTCGTCGGTCATGACGGAGGCGAAGAGGACCTCGCCCCAGGCGGTCATGAAGGCGTAGACGGCGACGGCGACGATGCCGGGCAGGGCGGCGGGCACGATGACCCGGAAGAGGGCGCCGAGCGGGCCGCAGCCGTCGACCTGGGCGGCTTCGTCGAGCTCGCGGGGGATGGAGTCGAAGTAGCCGGTCAGCATCCAGATGGAGAAGGGCAGCGAGAAGGTCAGATAGGTGAGGACCAGACCGCCGCGCGAGCCGAAGAGGGCGATGCCGGTGGCGTTGCCGATGTTGACGTAGATGAGGAACAGCGGCAGCAGGAAGAGGATGCCGGGGAACATCTGCGTCGACAGGACGGTGACGGCGAAGACCCGCTTGCCCCGGAAGTCGTAGCGGCTGACCGCGTACGCGGCGACGATCGCCACGGCGACGGAGAACACGGTGGCCGCGCCGGCCACGACCAGGGAGTTCAGGAAGTAGTCGGCGAGCGGGACGGTGTCCCAGATGTCGACGTAGGGGCGGAGCGTGAGCCCGGACGGAATCCACTCGAACGTCCCCGACACGTCCTCGAGGGGTTTCAGGGAGCCGGAGACCATCACGTACAGCGGCAGCAGTACGAAGCCGGTGAGCAGGGTGAGGAAGATCCGCCGGGACCACAGGAAGGAGCGGGGTGCGGCCATGGGGGAGCGTGGGGTGCGCTCAGACATCGGAGGCCTTCCTTCCTCTGGTGGTGAGCAGGAGGTACACGCCCGTGACGAGCAGGAGGAAGAGCAGGAGCAGTACGGACATCGCCGATCCGGTGCCGAAGTTCCACGTCAGGAAGGACGACTGGTAGATGTGCAGGGAGATCAGGTCCGCCGCTTCGGGAGCGGCCCTGCCGAAGAGCACGAACGGCGTGTTGAAGTCGTTGAAGGTCCACAGGAAGAGGACCAGGACGAGGACCTGGTTGACCTGGCGCAGGGACGGCAGGGTGATGTGGCGGATCTGCCTCCACACACCGGCCCCGTCGAGGGCGGCCGCCTCGTACATGTCCCGGGGGATGTTCTGCAGGCCGGCCATGACGGTGAGGAAGGCGAAGGGCCAGCCCTTCCACACGGAGACGGTGAGCAGGGCCCAGAAGCTGTTGTCGCCGATGAGCCAGAAGGCCGGGCTGTCGCCGAGGCCGAGCTGGTCGTGCAGCACGTGGTTGATCAGGCCGTTGTCCCGCTGGAACATGAACGCCCAGGTGATGACGGCGGCGTAGACGGGCAGCGCGTACGGGACGAGGAACAGGGTCCGCAGGAAGCCCCGGCCACGGAAGTTCTCCTGCAGGAAGACGGCGGCGGCCGTGCCGAGGAACCAGCAGAGGGCGACCGACGCCAGGGTGAACAGGCAGGTGGTGAAGAAGGACTTCAGCAGGGCCTGGCCGACGGGCGCGTCGAAGTCGAACGAGACGGCGTAGTTGTCGAGGCCGGCCCAGGGCGCGGACGACCAGTCCCGGATGAAGAACTGGGTGAGCTCCTTGAAGCTCATGCCGATGCCCATGAGCATCGGGACGAGGTGGACGAGGAGTTCGAGGACGAGCGCGGGGAGCAGCAGCAGGTACGGGAGGGCGATGCGGCGGCGTCCGGAGCGGCGCTGTGCGGGCGCCGCTCCGGGGCCGGCCCCGCGCACCGCGTGCTCGCTCCGCAGAGCGACGGCGGTCTGGGTCATGGAGGTGCCGCCTACTTGTTCGGCATCTGCTGCTGGGCCTTGTCGAGCCTGGCCCTCACGGACTCGGTGGTGACCGGGCGGCCGGCGGCGGCGTCGGCGAAGAGCTCCTTGACCGCGGTGCCGACGACGGTCTCGAACTGGGACTCCTCGGGGACCTGCGGCAGGGCGGAGGCGCTCTTGGCGAGGGTGTCGCGGATGACCGCCAGCGACGGGGTGTCGAAGGCGGGGTCGGCCTGCGCGGACTTGACCGGCGGGACGGATCCGTACGTCTTGTTGAGGAGGATCTGCTCCTCGTCACCGGTCATGAACTTCACGAAATCGAGGGCGCCGTCGAGGTTCTTGGTGTTCCTGAAGACGGCCATGTTGATGCCGGCGACCATGGAGTTGGTCTGGGCGCCCTGGCCGGGGGCGCCGGAGGCGACGGGGGCCGGGACGACACCCCACTGGTCCTCGGACATGCCCTGGGCGGCGAAGGTCTGCTGAGGGGTCTGCCACAGGACCATGCCGGTGCGGTTCTTGGCGAAGTCGGAGAGCGACTGGTTCTGGGCGTACTCGGCGTTGCCGGGCGCGACGATCTTGCCGGCGGCCATCAGGTCGACGTACTGCTTGACGGCGGCGACAGCGCCGTCGGAGGTGAAGTCCGGCTTGCCGTCGGGGGTGAAGAAGTCGGCGCCGTGCTGCTTGCCCAGCACGAAGACCTGGTGGATGTTGTTGGACAGGTTGGAGCCCTCGACCCCGATGCCCCACTTGCCGTCCTTGCTGAGCTTCCTGCCGGCGGCGTCGACCTCGGCCCAGGTGGTCGGCGGCTTGGCTATGCCCGCGTCGGCGAACATCTTCTTGTTGTAGTAGAGGGCGTAGGCCATGGAGTAGAGCGGTACGGCGGCCGGGTCCTTGCCGGGGGCTCCGGCGGAGCCGAGCGCGGAGTCGACGAAGCGGTCCCTGCCGCCGATCGTGCCGAAGTTCTTCTCGTCCCAGGGCAGCAGGGCGCCGGTCGCCTGGAGCGAGGCGCTCCAGGTGTTGCCGATGTTGAGGACGTCGGGGCCCTGTCCGGAGGTCGTGGCGGTGAGGATCCGGTTCAGCAGGTCGGACCAGGGGATGACCTCCAGCTTGACCTTGATGCCCGTCTGCTTCTCGAACTTGTCGAGCTCCGGCTGAAGGATCCTCTTGTCGGCCTCCAGGCTGGTGCCCTGGTTCGTGGCCCAGTAAGTGAGCGTCTTCGGACGGGAGTTGGAGCCGCCCGAACCGTCGGCGGTGCCGCCGCCGCAGGCGGTGGCGGCGAAGACGAGGGAGAGGGTGACGGCGCTGGTGACGGCGGCTCTGCATCTGCGCATGGCTCCAGGACCCTTTCAGGGACGACGGGAGGGCCGACACCGTGGGCGGGTCCGGCCGCTTCCGGTCCATCGGCTTAATTTAGGACGTGAGTTAATCCTCGTGAGAAGGTCGCGTCAAGGCTTGGGATGCGGGTATGTTGCACCGAAGGACTTCAGAGACGGGAACCCACGTGGACGCGACAAGTGGCCGTACGGTGCGTGACCTGCGGCGCGAGAACCGGACCGCCGTACTGCGGAGGCTGTACTTCGACGGACCGATGAGCCGCCTGATGCTCGGGCCCGCGACCGGGCTGAGCTCCGGCTCCGTCAGCAACGTGGTGGCCGAACTCGTCGCCGAGGGACTCGTCGAGGAGGCCGGCAGCGTCGACTCGGCCGGCGGACGTCCCCAGACCCTGCTGCGGGTCAGGCCCGACAGCGGCTGCATGATCGGCGTCGACGTCGGCGAGACCCGTGTCCGCGTCGAGCTCTTCGACCTCACCCTCACCGAACTCGCCCGTACGGACCGGGCGTTGCCCAGCTCGGGGCCGCGCACGTCCCGCTACGACGTGGATCTGGTCGTCGCCCATGTCCGCGACGGCATCGCGGAGGTGCTGCGGACCGCGGGCATCGCCCCCGACCGGCTCCTCGGCGTGGGTGTCGGCGTCCCCGGCATCGTCGCCCACACCCCGGACGACGGTGCGGTCGTCCACGGACAGACCATCGGCTGGGAGGCCGTCCCCTTCGAAGGCCACCTGCGCCGGACCGTCGACCTCCCCGACACCGTCCCCTACTGGATCGACAACGGAGCCAAGACCCTCGGCCAGGCCGAGATGTGGTTCGGCGCCGGTCGCGGCGCCCGCAGCGCCGTCACCGTCCTGTTCGGCTCCGGTGTCGGCGCCTGCGTCGTCACCGACCCTCTCCGACCCGGCCGCGCCCTCGAATGGGGCCATCTCACCGTCAACGTCCGAGGGCGCCGGTGCCGCTGCGGTGCCCGCGGCTGCCTGGAGGCGTACGCGGGCGCCGAAGCCCTCCTCGACCGCTGGCGCGAAGCGGGCGGCACCCCGCCGGTCGACGCCGACGAGGAGACCGCCCTCGCCGCCATGCTCGCCGCCGCCTACCCCGACGCGCCCCACGCCGAACCCGACGCCACCGCCCTCACCGTCCTCGAAGAGACCGCCGAATACCTCGGCGCCGGCTTCGCCGACCTCATCAACCTCTTCCAGCCCGAGCGCATCCTCGTCGGCGGCTGGGCCGGCCTCCAGCTCGGCTCCCGCTTCCTCGACACCGTCACCCGGTACGCGACCGAGTACGCCCTGCGCTATCCGGCGAGCCGCACCACCGTGGGCCTCGGCACTCTGGGGCCCGAGGCGGTCACGGTCGGCGCGGCCCTTCTTCCGCTGGACGACTTCTTCGCCCGGGGCGGCCGCCGGCCGGAGACCACCCCGAGCACGCCGGCCCCCGCCTGGCGGACGGCGCTCGCGGACCGTGTCACGCCCTGACGCCGCGCCGGGTGCCGGGAGCTCAGCCCACGGTCCACTTCTGGGCCGCTGTGCCGTTGCAGGTCCAGATCTGCAGCCGGGTGCCGTTCGCCGTGTTGCTGCTCGGGACGTCCAGGCACTTGTCCGCCGCGACGTTCACGATGTCGCGGGCCGCCTCCACCCGCCACTTCTGGGCGCCGGTGCCGTTGCAGTCGTACAGCTGGAGCTTGGCGCCGTCCGCCGTGGATCCGGCGGTGACGTCCAGGCACTTGCCGAGTGCGCGGATCGAGCCGTCGGCGTTCACGGTCCACTGCTGGGCCGCGGTGCCGTTGCAGTCGTAGAGCTGGACCGGGGTGCCGTTCGCGGGGTTCGCCCCGGCCACGTCGACGCACTTGCCGCCGAGGCCGGTGATCGGGCCGCCGGTGCCGGTCGGCGGGGCCGACTGGTCGTTGGTGACCCGGACGTAGTCGACGGTCAGGGTGTTCGGCATCGGGGTGCTGCCGTCCGGGTCGCCGGGCCAGTAGCCGCCGACGGCGAGGTTGAGGATGAGGAAGAACGGGTGGTCGAACACCCACTGCCGACCGCCGAGATCGGCCGGGGTGCGCGTCTGGTAGGTGACGCCGTCGACCTTCCAGACCAGCTTGTCCGGCGCCCATTCGAGACGGAAGGTGTGGAAGCCGTCCGCGAACGGTGAGCCGATCGAGTAGCCGGCGCCTATGCCGCCCGAGCCCGAGTAGCCCGGGCCGTGGAGGGTGCCGTGCACGGTGTTCGGCTCGAATCCGACGTTCTCCATCACGTCGATCTCGCCGCTCTGGGGCCAGCCGACGCTGCCGATGTCGTTGCCGAGCATCCAGAACGCCGGCCACATGCCCTGGCCGCGCGACATCTTCAGCCGGGCCTCGAAGGTTCCGTACGTCTGGGTGAACTTGCCGGACGTGTTGAGCCGGGCCGAGGTGTACTCGCAACGGCCGTACCAGCAGTTGTAGTTGCCCGGATTCTCGCGCCGCGCGGTGATGACCAGGTTGCCCTGGCCGTCGTGCACGGCGTTGCGGGTCGAGTTCGTGTAGTACTGCCGCTCGTGGTTGTTCACGTTGTCGCCGGTCTCCAGGTTCCACTTGGAGCCGTCGACCGGCGTGCCCGCCGGAGCGTTGAACTCGTCGCTGAACGTGGTGGCCTGGACGCCGGCTTCGGCCGCGGCCGCTGCGGCCGTGGTCGTCGCCGCGATCGCGGAGGGCTGCGCCGAGGGGCTCACCAGAGCAGCCATCGTGGCGCATCCGAGGCCGAGGGCCAGGAGAAGCCGTGATCGTCGAGAGGGGGGTGCGGACATCGTTGTCACCGCCGACGGTCGGGTGTGTGGTGGACGGCAACGAAGAGTGCCATGGTCTGTACCAGGGCGACAAGACCTTGAACCGGATTGGCTCCCAACCGGCTTTCTGTGTTCGGGAGTTGTATGCGGGAGGGGTTGACGTGCGCGAGGCGCCTTCATAGCTTCACACCTTAAGGAAAGCTCGAAGGCCTGAATCCTCGTCGAAAGGTCTGTCAGGTGCATTACAGAATCAGCTCCTGGTTCGGCTCCCGGTCCGGCGGCCGCCGCGGGCGCCGCCCCCGCCGCCTCGCCACCCTCGTGACCGGTGCCCTCCTCGCGAGCGGACTGGTCATGACGGGGCCCGGCGTGGCCGAGGCCACCGGAGAGCGGGTCGACGTCTGGCTGACCACCACCTCGGATGCCGGCGGCCGTACCGTCACGCGGGGTCTCGCCCCGCAGACGCCGATCGCCTTCGGCCCCGCCGGCGGCAGCGCGAACCGCACCATCGCCGTCGACGAGAACACCACCTACCAGCAGTTCGAGGGCGGCGGCGCGTCGATCACCGACACCACCGCCTACCTCCTGCGCGGCGGCGCGATCAGCGCCGCCACCCGCGACGAGGTCATGCGCAGGCTGTTCTCGCCGACCGACGGCATCGGCCTCTCCTTCGTCCGCAACCCGATCGGCGCCTCCGACCTCTCCCGGCCCGGCAACGTCTCCCTCGACGACACCTGCTGCGACCTCGGCGACTTCGGGACCAACGGCTACGACACCGACGTGCGGCTGCTCACCGTCCAGGCCAGGCAGCTCAACCCGGCGCTCCGGCTGAAGGCCGTGCCGTGGAGCGCACCCGGCTGGATGAAGGACAACGGCCGGATGGACCAGATGGGTTGGCTGAAGTGGGAGTACTACCCGCTCTACGCCCAGTACCTGGTGAAGTACATCCAGAGCTACCAGGCGGCCGGCGTCAAGGTCGACTACCTGTCCGTCCAGAACGAGCCGAACTGCTGCCAGGCGAGCAATCCCACCGCCATGAACTACCCGGGCATGAGCTGGAACCCCTCCGGTCTGGCCGAGTTCACCAAGAACCATCTCTACCCGGCCTTCCGGGCCGCCGGGATCACCACCAAGGTCCTGGTCCACGACTGGAACTACGGCGACTACGCGAACTTCGGCTCCGGCGTGCTCGATGACGCGGGCGTGCGCAACGATCCGCTGTTCGGCGGCATCGCCTGGCACGGCTACTTCGGCGACCCCGCCGTCGGCAGCCAGGTCCACGACCAGTACCCGACGGTCAAGCAGTTCAGCACCGAGCACTCCGGCGGCACCTGGATCGGCAACCAGCACAACGAGGACCTGAAGGACATCGTCAGCTACGCCCGCAACTGGAGCAGCAGCCTGACGAAGTGGAGCCTGGCGCTCAACCAGGACATGGGCCCGCACAACGGCGGCTGCGGCACCTGTACGGGGCTGATCACGGTCCAGGAGGGCGGCCCGCGCGCCGGTCAGGTCGACTACACGATCGAGTACTACACGACCGGCCATCTCACCAAGTTCGTGCGCCCCGGCGCGTACCGCATCGCCTCCACCGCCGACTCCACCGTGCAGAACGTCGCCTGGCGCAACCCCGACGGCTCCAAGGCGCTCATCGCCCACAACGGCGGTGCCTCCGCGCAGTCCGTCCGCGTCGACTGGGGCGGCCAGTCCTTCACGTACACCCTGCCGGCCCGCACCACCGCCACCTTCACCTGGTCCGGCACGACGGCGAGCGCACCGACCGGGCCGCTGACCGGTCTCGCCGGGAAGTGCCTGGACGTGGCCGGCGCGGCCACCGCCGACGGCACCCCGGTGCAGCTCTACACCTGCAACGGCACCACGGCCCAGCGGTGGACCCTCGCCGCCGACGGCACCGTCCGCGCGCTCGGCAAGTGCCTGGACGTCACCGGGGGCGGGACCGCCGACGGCACCAAGGTCCAGCTCTACACCTGCAACGGCACGGGCGCACAACGCTGGTCGTACGACCCCGGGACACATGACGTCGTCAACACGGCGGCGAACAAGTGCCTGGACGTCACCGGCAACTCCTCGGCCGACGGCACACGCACCCAGATCTGGACCTGCACCGGCGGGGCCAACCAGAAGTGGACCCATCTGGCGTCCTGAACCAGCCCCCGTACCCCTGTTCCGAGGAGCCCGCATGCCGCACCCGCGCCACCGAAGAAGGGCGAGCGCCGCCGCGCTCGCCGCCACCGCCGTCCTCGCCGGACTGCTCGCCGGAGCTGTGCCCAGCGCCGCAGCCCCCGGCGCCGACGCCGACCCGGCCCCCCGGGCCGTCGACCGCTTCGAGGGCGAGGTCCCCTTCGCCGGACCGCCCGCCGAGGGCCTGTTCACCTGGGGCAGCGACACCGACGACCACCCCGCACTCACCCTCGCCGAGCGCGCCGACGCCCCCGAGGGCGGACACGTCCTCGAAGGCCGCTACGACATCAGCGGCTGGGGCGGATTCACCCACGACTTCGCCTTCGACAAGCCCGCCCAGGACTGGACCGCGCACAAGGGCATCCGCTTCTGGTGGTACGGCCAGAACACCGCGCCCCTGCCGCCCGGCTCCGGCAGGCGGATCAACTTCGAGATCAAGGACGGCGGGGCGAACGGCGAGGCGTCCGAACTGTGGACGACCTCCTTCACCGACGACTGGGAGGGCTGGCACCTCGTCGAGATCCCGTTCTCCGAGTTCCACTACCGCGCCGACTACCAGCCCGTCGGCGGCATCGACCAGGTCCTCGGCCTCGACCGCATGTGGGGATACGCGCTCACGCTGCCGACCGGCGCACCCGGCCGCTTCGCCCTCGACGGGGTCGAGCTGTACGGGAAGGCCGACCCGGCCCTGAACACCCGGGTCGTCACGGGCGCGGTGGTGCACCCGGTCGACGAGGGCGGCACCGCCCGGATCGACGTCTCGGTCGCCACCACCGGCTCCCAGCCGACCGGCGAGCCGGTCACCGTCGCGTACACCACGGACGCCACCGGGCCCGCGCAACCCGGCACGGACTACACGCCGGCCGGCGGCACCCTCGTCTTCCCCGCCGGGACGCCCTCCGGGACGACCCGCTCGATCACCGTGACCACCCTGAAGGACGGGGACGGTGAGGAGGCCGAGACGATTCCGGTGAAGCTGACCGTCGACGGCGCCAAGGCACCCGCCGAGACACCGGTCGTCGTCATCGACGCGCACGGACTGCCCTACCTCGACAAGCGTCTGCCGGTGAAGAAGCGGGTCGCGGATCTCCTCAGCCGCATGACGCTCCAGGAGAAGGCCGGCCAGATGACCCAGGCCGAGCGCAACGCCCTGCGCTCGCCCGGCGACATCGCGGGCTACGGCCTCGGCTCGCTGCTCTCCGGCGGCGGCTCGGTCCCGACCCCCAACACCCCCGAGGCCTGGGCCCGGATGGTCGACGCGTACCAGCTGCGCGCCCAGGCCACCCGCTGGCAGATCCCGCTCATCTACGGCGTGGACGCCGTGCACGGGCACAACAACGTCATCGGCTCGACGATCATGCCGCACAACATCGGCATCGGCGCCGGACGCGACGCCGCCCTCGCCGCCCGCACCGGCGCCGTGACGGCGAAGGAGGTCCGGGCCACCGGCGTGCCCTGGGACTTCGCCCCCTGCCTGTGCGTGACCCGCGACGAACGCTGGGGCCGCTCCTACGAGTCCTTCGGCGAGGACCCGGCGCTCATCACCGCCATGGAGACCGTCATCGACGGGATGCAGGGCGCGCGGGACGGCCGGGACCTCGACCGGAACGACAAGGTGCTGACCACCGCCAAGCACTTCGTCGGCGACGGCGGTACGGCCTTCGGCTCGTCCACCACCGGCTCGTACACGATCGACCAGGGCGTCACCCGGGTCACCCGCGAGGAGCTGGAGGCCGTGCACCTCGCGCCCTTCGCCGAGGCCGTGAAGCACGGCGTGGGCACCGTCATGCCCTCGTACTCCTCGCTCGACGTTCTCGGCGACGACCAGGGCCCCGTGAAGATGCACGCCGACGCCGAGATGATCAACGGCGTGCTCAAGGACCGGATGGGCTTCGAAGGCTTCGTCATCAGCGACTGGCAGGCCATCGACCAGATCCCCGGCGACTACCCGAGCGACGTGCGGACCTCGGTCAACGCCGGCCTGGACATGATCATGGTGCCGACGAACTACCAGGAGTTCACCAGGACCCTGGTCGCCGAGGTGGAGGCGGGCCGCATCCCCCTCGCCCGGATCGACGACGCCGTCGCCCGGATCCTCACCCAGAAGTTCCGCCTGGGCCTCTTCGAGAAGCCGTACGCGGACACCACGCACCTGGCCTCCGTCGGCTCGGCCGAGCACCGCGCGGTGGCGCGTGAGGCTGCCTCCGCCTCCCAGGTGCTCCTGAAGAACACGGGTGGCGTGCTGCCGCTCAAGCCGACCCAGAACGTGTACGTGGCCGGCTCCAACGCGGACGACCTCGGCAACCAGGCCGGCGGCTGGACCGTCACCTGGCAGGGCGCCTCCGGCCGGACGACGACCGGCACCACCATCCTGGAGGCCATGCGGAAGTCCACCGACCCCGGGACCACGCTCACCTACTCCAAGGACGCCTCCGCGCCCACCGAGGGTCACGACGTCGGCGTGGTCGTGGTCGGCGAGACGCCGTACGCCGAGGGCATGGGCGACGTCGGCAACGGCCACGACCTGGAACTGAGCGCGGCGGACAAGGCGGCCGTCGACCGGGTCTGCGCCGCGATGCCCTGTGCGGTCCTCGTCGTCTCCGGCCGCCCACAGCTCATCGGCGACCGGCTGCCCGCGATCGACGCCCTGGTCGCGTCCTGGCTGCCCGGCACGGAGGGCGACGGCGTGGCCGACGTTCTCTACGGCCGCAGGCCCTTCACCGGGCAACTGCCGGTGAGCTGGCCGAAGTCGGAGAGCCAGGTGCCGCTGAACGTGGGCGACACGCGCTACGACCCGCAGTTCCCGTACGGCTGGGGCCTGACCACACTCCGCGGCACCCCGAAGGGCGGCGAACCGGCCCTGCGCGCGATCGGCCTCGCCGCCCGCGCCCTCCAGAAGGCCGGCCAGGGAAAGTCCGCCGCGGCCCGTCAACTCGTGGGCCGGGCCCGGCTGATCGTCCAGGACCGCATCGGCCAGAACATCACCGAGCGATCGGCGAAGCCCTTCGCGGACGCCGACCATCTGCTGCTCACCGGCGACCCCGCCGGCGCGGTCGGCAAGCTGACCGAGGCCTTCAGCGCAGCGCGCTGACCGCACCGGCACCCGCCGAGTGGCAGGGTCCGTCCTCGCCGACCGCGCGAGCCGGAACCGGTGGCAGGACCACCGGTTCCGGCCCTCGCGGTTGCCGGCTTGCTACATCGGCTCAGGGAAGATGTCGGTGATGCTCCAGGCGGCGCTGAAGCAAGGGGGGAGGAAGGCGTCGGCCTCCTGCTCGGTCTCCAGGGTCTGGAGCGCGAGGATCTGGCTCATGGATGATCTCCTCTTCCTGTCGGGGGCGTATCGGTTGGTCACTGCACACCTCGGCACGGAGGTGTTCGCTGCCGTGTCGAGGGGTTCATGGGAGGCCCGTCCGGTGACGTCAGGCCGCTGCCGGTAGCCGGGGGTGCGCATGGTGGGGGCCCGTCAGGAGCGGGCCGGCCAGCAGGCGGTGCAGGGCCAGCAGGACACCGGCCCCGCCGCTGGACAGGTCGGCGGTGAACCGCTGCGAACCGGCTCCGAGGAAGCGGACGCCGCGCCGGTACGGGGCGGCGTACTTCAGCAGGCCGGTCGCGGCGCGCACGGCGTCCCCGCGGGCGGCGTCCGTGCCGGTGAGCTCGGCGTGCTCGGTCAGGAACCAGGTCAGTCCGGCCAGCCCCCGGTACAGGCCCGCCTCCTTCGTGGCGCAGGAGACCCGGATGCCGGCGACCAGCCCCGGCAGTGCCGCGGCGCAACGCTCGTCCGGCGCGGTGGCCACATAACGGGTGAGTACCGCCGCCAGACCGGCCGCGCCCGTGGCCAGGTACGGCATGGCACGGGTGAGCCGCGCGTTGTCGGAGAGGGACAGGGCGCCGTCGTCCAGCGGGAAGGTCCGGTCCAGCTCCTGGTGGAGCAGCAGGCGGCCCGCCTCCAGGAAGCGGGCCTCGCCGGTGTCGCCGGCCAGGCGGTGGAGGAAGAGGGCGAGCCCCGAGCGGCCGTGCAGCAGGCCACGGGCGTCGTACTCGCCGAGGGCGGCCGGCAGATCAGGGGTCCGCAGCAGGGCTTCCCCCGCCGCGGCGGCCCGATCCAGGTGGCTGCTCTCCCCGGTCAGCCGGTGCAGGGCGAGCCAGCCGAGACCGACCCCGGCCCGCCCGCCGGCCAGCGTGCCGCAGGAGGCGGTGAGCGGGTGGCCGTCGGCGTCCGTGAGCAGGTCGACGCCCTCGTCCAGCCGGCCGAGGCCGGCCAGCACCGGGGCGATGCCGGCCGAGCCGACGAGCAGTCCGGGGGGCAGTGCGTCGCGCAGCGCCAGCGTGTCGTGGCGCAGCCGTTCGCGGATCTCCTCCGGCACCGGGAACCCGGCGCGGTGCAGGGCGTGCACCACCCCGGCCGTGCCGTAGGCCAGGCACACGTTGTTGGTACGGAACGCCTCGGGCGAGGGCGGGAAGGCCCACTCCGGCCTGTCGGCGTCAGCCATCTCAAGCAGCCCCGCGGCCACCTCCTCGGCCAGCCGGGTGAGGCAGCCGCGCGGATCGGTGTCCAGCTCGACGGGGGAGGGCGGGCGGTGGAGACCGTTCTGGTCCTGCGCCCGGTCCTCCGTCAGATGGAAGGCGGTCGCCCGCTGCCACAGGTCCTGCGGCGGAGCCACGTCCGCCAGATCGCGGCGCAGCAGTGCGAGGTTGGCGGGCGCGTGCTCGGCGATCTCGTTGAACGGCGCCAGGAAGGCGAGCGCGACGGCCGACGTGCCGTACCGGTCCTGCAGCAGCGGATCGGTGTCGGCCCGGCGCAGGCCGGGCGGCGGCGTGAACCCCGGGGTGCCTATCCGGGACGGGGCCTCGGACAGCGCCGAGGCCGCCTCGAAGTCCACAAGACGGACCCCGCCCGACGGCGTGACCAGGACGTTGCCCAGGCTGAGGTCACCGAACCGGTAGCCGGCGGCGTGCAGCCGCTCGAGCGAGGCGTCCAGCGCGGCCAGCAGCCGCCGGCACGCCTCGTAGTACGCGGCGACGGACTCGGCCGTGCGGTCGGCGCGGGCCAGCGGGGAGGACCGGCTCAGCCAGCCCACGAGCGGCTGTCCCGCGACGTACTCGGTGACGAGGAAGTCGTGCTCCCACTCCGTGAAGTGGTCCAGCGGCTCCGGGCCCACCCCCGGGGCGGCCGCGTGCAGTGCGCGCAGCACGTCGTACTCGTGCCGCAGCCGCTGCTGCGCGTCGGTCCCGTCGAAGACCAGGCCGTTGTGGGCGCGGGCCTCCTTGAGGAAGACGGTGCGGCCGGTGCGCCGGTCGCGGGCCTGGTAGGCGCCGCCGGCGTTGCTCAGGCGCACCGCGCGGGTCACCTCGTAGTCGCGGATCAGGATCGGGCCCGCGTGCGGCTGCTCCTCCTGCTCGACGAAGGGGTCCGTGATCCCCGCGGGCAAGTGGAAGGCGGGCAGCCGCGAGTCCACGACCTCGCGGCCGGAGCCGTCGCGGATCGTCCCCTCCCGGGTGCCGTCGGCCCGGAGCCGGCTGCGGGCGCCGTCGAAGGAGCCGTAGCGGTAGTGGACCGTCCGCGAGTCGCGAAAGCGCCGGTCGGTGAGGACGTACGGCCCCTCCTCCCCGTCGAGCGCGTCGCGTAAGCGCTCAAGGAGTCGGCGGGCGGTCGCCGTGTCCGGTGGGTAGACGGCGCAGAACTTGCCCGCCTGGGCCCGCACGGCGTGCTTGTGATGGAGGAACAGGAAGAAGAGCCGGGCGCTCAGGTGCTTGAACGGCACGCCTTCCGAGAAGCAGATCCCGGCGACCGTGTCGAGCACGTGCTGCGCCCGGTCAAGCCGCGCCGACACATGGATCTTCCAGCCCTGCTCGGCGAGCCCGGTCCGCGGACTGCCCCAGACCGTCCAGATGCCCTGGGCGGAGCCGTGCAGGCCCGGCGGCACCTCGCCAGGGGCGAAGCGCGGCCCGGGGTCGGCCACGCTGGGCAGCGGCAGGTAGTACTCCCGGTCCGCGAGCGCCTCGCCGAAGCCTTCGAGCACGGGATCTCCTCACAGGGGGGTAGTGGGTCCCGGCAACGGTCTCGCGCGCCGGACGTCAGGACCGGCAGGTACGGAGGCGGTTCGGGCGGCGGTGTGCGACCAGCATTGGGCGAGAGCACGTCCGGGGCAACCCGCAAGATCTTGCGGGCGGTTGCCCGTCCGGCGACCCTGCCGACGTCTTCGCCTCGTTCGCCGTGTGCACCGCGGTCACCGCGTTCACCGCGTTCGCCGATGAGGGAGGAGGCCTTCCTCGGGTACGAGGGTCGAGGGTCGGCGCAACGGGAGGGCGACACGGGTCCCCGGCACAGCGGTGGCTGCGGCTTTTCCACCACCGCCGCCGCCCCGGCCGGCAGCGGAGCGCCAACCGCCCGTCGAGCGCGGCTCGCCGCCGGAATCCCAGGAGTTCACTTCCTCCGAACCGGCGACGCCGGCCCGGAGCCCGACGGACGTTCTTGTGAACACCATTGAAAAGCCATGTGACATGTGCCATTTTACTGCGCAGTCCGTTGCTGACGGAACCCCATTCCCCCTCTCAGGAGTGCATCTTGCGCGCCATGGCCATCGCCACCGCTCTGCTCCTCGCCGCTGTCGCGGCCGCTCCCGCCGCCCAGGCCGCCCAGGTCGATCCCCAGCCGCCCCACGTCTCTTCGGACCCCGGGCAGCGCCCGGCCCACGGCAAGGCCAAGGACACCCTCAACGCGACCGGGACCACCGGCGGCAGACTCGAGTCACGCATCCTGCCGGTCGTCTACAACTGCAGCCCCTCGCTGCGGATACGCGCCCAGGAGATCACCGCAGCCCAGCTGACGGCCACCTGCGCGAGCCTGTCCGCTCAAGACGCCTACTTCCACAGTGTGGTGGGGGACTCGGGTCCGGTCGCGAACGACTACAACACCACCCTCGAGGTCGATGTCTTCAACTCCAGCGCCGACTACAAGGCCTACGCGGGAAGGATCTACGGCATCGACACCAACAACGGCGGCATGTACCTGGAGGGAGACCCCGCCAAGGCGGGCAACCAGCCGCGGTTCATATGCTACGAGCGCACCGACGTGAGCCCCGGCTGGCAGATCTGGAACCTCAACCACGAGTACACCCACTACCTCGACGGCCGATTCGACCTGTACGGCGACTTCGACGCCAGCCAGACCACCCCGACCGTGTGGTGGGGCGAGGGCATCGCGGAGTACATCTCCTACTCCTACCGCGGTGTCACCTACTCGAAGGCGCTGGCCGAGGCCGGTAGCCACACGTACTCCCTGCGCACGCTGTTCGACACCACGTACGCCAACAGCGACGTCAACCGCACCTACAACTGGGGCTACCTCGCCGCCCGCTACATGACCGAGAACCACCCGGCGGACGTCGCCACCGTCCTCGGCTACTACCGCACCGGAAACTGGGCCGCCGCTCGTTCCTTCCTCACCTCGCTGGACTACGAGAACGACTGGAACGCCTGGCTGACGGACGTGGCGGCGGGCGCCTGACCTGCCCGCCCGCTGACGCCGATTCCCCGTCGGCTGCAGGGAGACTCCACTGACGGGGCCGTTCGATCCGTTCCGCCGCCGCCACGGTGCGGCGGCGGAACGATGTCCGTCCAGGGGCGGGGTGAGCCCGAGGTCATGGTCGGGGTGGTCGGGGTTCCTTCACGCCTCCGCGGCCAGGAGCTCCCCGGCGCGGACGGCGAAGGCCTCGCACGCCTGCTCCGCCGCCTCGCCCCTGGTCAGCATGTCGGCCCTGTCCGTGGCGAAGAAGATCTCCCGTGTCATCACCTGTATCTCGGCGGCCTGTTCGACGAGGGGGCGGGAGCATGACCCATGGGCGACGAGGCGCAGCCGGAACACACGACTGCGGACCTCGGCGTAGAGGCGGTGTGACTCGGCCCGGGCTACGAGGGCTGCCTCCGATTCGGTTCCCGAATGGTGGCTCGTCCAGCGGTCGTACTGCGCCTGCCGGTAGTCCTCCGCGAGAGCGAGGAAGTCGGCACACGCGTCGAGGAGGAGCTGCTGGCTTCGCTCGCGCTCGGCGCGGGCTGCCGACCGGACGGTGGCCTTCTCCTGGTAGCGGTGCGCCACGGCGGCACCCAACAGCGTTCCGAGGACGGCGAGAGCGGACGCGAAGAGTTCCGGCACGACGACCAGCGAACCACTCCTGCGCGCGGACCGCATAGAGCCGGAATCGGCCACCACACCGCCACCGACACCCGGACGGGACCGTCCGTGCCACACCCACGGCTGAGCGGAGGCCCAGGTCAGGCGCCTCTATTCGCGCCCTTGGAAGACCCGGGCTTCTTCGGGGGCGGGGCGTGGTTCGGCGGAACCGGGCCCGCGGCGTCTCGGTGCCGCGCTCCACCGGGGAGGTGCTCGTCGAGCCGGCCCAGCTCGATGCGCCAGGTCCGCGGTGACTCGTCCAGGCGCGCCGAGATCCGCCCCACCGCGCGGCGAACAGCGCATGTGTACGGAGTGTGATGTTACGCTACGCATCGCGACAATGGAGTCCGAGGGTATGCCTCGACACCGAACGAACGCACCCAATCACCGGCGACGGCGACCGAGGACACCCGCCGAATCAGCGCGCCGGCCTAGCGGGCGGCAGGAACACACTCCCGATGACCGCCGAACTCATGCTCCCTGCCGCAAGGGTCACCCGGGTCGCCGCATTGCTTGCCGACCGGGTCAGGCAGTACGACACCACACGCGATCGCCGGGCCGCGTTCGCCTACACCTACTACCGCCTCACGACGACGCTTGCCAAAGGCTTGGAAACCGGCACCCCCGTCTTCCACGACCCGCCGTGGGTCGCCGAGTTGAGTGAGACGCTCGCATCGGACTACTTCAGCGCGATGGACAGCATCGACGCATGGCTGGCAGGACGACCCGGTCGCTCCGCGGACGAAGTTCAGCCCAAAGATCTGCCGGACTCCATCCCTCAACCATGGCGAGATGTCTTCGCCGCTTCCAGTGTCCGGCGCTCCTACATGCTGGAAGACGTGATCTTCTCGATGATGGCTCACATGTCGTACGACCTCCCGGAGGCGCTGCGGCGCATGGCGGCGTCCACGTCCATGGACGCCCGCAGCCACATCGCGGACTTCCATCGCATGAACGAGGTGCTGGCGTCCTGTATCGACGGTGTCCAGGACGACCTTTCGGCCAGGTACAACCGCGGGCTCAGCTCATTGGACAGGCTGTTCACCCGTAGTGACGAACTGTTGACCAATTGCGGGATCCGGGTCTCGCGAGGCTTGGCCTGGTTCAACTGCGACAGACTCCTGGACCCGGACGCGACCGAGGAAGCGTCACGATCGATCAGCAGGAGCACCGCCGCGCTCATCTCCGAAATCCGCTCCCCCGGCGACTGGAAGCTGCGCGCCGGACTGTGGATCCTGCGCAGGCTGATTCCCGACCGCCGGCAGTGGCCTGCGACGGACACGCCCCTCGCGTAGGAAGTCGCACGCAGTGAGTTGACCGCACGGTCCGAGCGAGTGCGGTCTGCCGGCCCTGGAGCTCCGCTCGGAGAGCGCCGGCGGCCACGGTCGGATCGTGGCGGGACGAACGCGTGCCCGCGAGCGGCGTCGGCCCGCCGGTCGTCGCCATGGCCGGCCGATGGCTCAGGTCACCGTCGGGCCGGTCGTGTGCGGATGTCGGGCATGCCAGCGAGCGTACGCGGGGGCGGCGGCGCGGATGTCCCGGTAGCCGGCCGCGACCCGGCGCAGAATGTCCTCGCCATGACGCGCGAGGGGTCCGTCGCGGTGCCAGGCGAGCACGTGGCGGTACCACAGAGGGTTTCCGGCCAGGGGCCGTACGGCGGTGCCAGGGGCCTCGACGAAGGTGGCCTGGCAGAGGCTGACCGCCAGACCCGCGCGGACCAGCTCGATCAACGGGCGTCCCTCCGCCTCGTACGGGGTGTACGGACGGCGCTCGGCAGCCGCGCACACGGACAACCAGTACTCGCGGGTCCGGTCGCCGTCCGGCCGGGGTACCGCCCAGTCCTCGTCCACGAGGGCGGCCAGCGGGACCTCCTCCCGCCGGGCCAGCGGATGACAGGAGGGCAGCAGAGCGAACACCGGTTCGGTGGCCACGGGTTGGAGCACCACTCCGTCGCGGTGCGGCAGTGGCTGGTCGGGGTGATCACCGAGCACCGCCGCCTCCAGCCGGTCCGCCGCCAGCTCGTCGAGCAGCGTGACGGGGGAGTGCTGGCAGCGTGTCGACACCTGCGCGTCCGGCAGGACGGTCTTGACGGCTCGTACGAGTTGGCCGAGAAGGGGCGCACCGACCGAGCCGACCCGGACGTGGTCGCAGGCGGACATCCGGCGGACCATCCGGGCGGTGTCGGTCATCAGGCCGTCGATGCCGGGGAGGACGGCGCGGGCCCGGTCGAGCACCAGCTCCCCGAACGGGGTGGCGACGACCCCTGCTTGTCCCCGGGTGAACAGCACTCCGCCCAGCATGGCCTCGATACGGCGCAGTTGGGTGCTGAGTCCCGGCTGGGTCGTCCCGAGCGAGGCGGCGGCGCGGGTGAGGCTACCCGCCTCGGCGATCGTGCACAGCACGCGTAGATGACGCACCTCCAGATCCATGGCGCGGATGTTATGGACCGACGACAGCTTCCGGACACCCTTGCGTCACCACAGGATATGTGAAATGTCACACGTCAATCCATCGAGAGGTCGTGATCGCGTGAGAGCGCACCCTTCCCTCCGTTCCCCGCGTGTCGTGCACTGGGCGCCCCTCCTCGCGGCGCTGCTGCTGCTCCTGGCCGGGGCCGTGCCGCCGGCCCGCGCGGCCACGGACCCCGTATCCGCCTGCGCTCTGGGCGGTACCACCGGCTGGACGGACGAGGGGCACGGCACGGACTGGTCCGTCTTCAAGCGCCCCGAGGGAACGGTCAGGGTCGGCATGATCTTCGTCGACTTCCCCGACGCGCCCGCCGTCGAAGCCCCCGCCGACGATGCCGCGCAGCTCACGCCGGGGGCCGACTGGCTCTGGAACGCTTCCCACGGCAGGGTCTGGCTCTCCATCACCCAGCACCGACAGTGGGTGCGGATGCCGCGCAACTCCACGGACTACGGCTTCGCACGCGGACTGAGCCACGAGGCCCATGAGGCGTACGTCAAGGACGCGGTCGCCGCGGCCGACCCACAGGTCGACTTCTCGCAGTACGAGATGGTGTACGTCGTCGCGACGCGTAACGCCTCGGCGATCTCCTTCACGCCCACCTACGTGCACCAGCCCGGGACGGCGGGCGTCCGTGCCGACGGCACCCTGCTCAAGTGGGCCGTGACCTTCGGTCAGGACATGTGGCACTGGGGACCCAAGCTGGTGGCCCACGAGACCGGCCACGTCTTCGGACTGCCCGACCTGTACGGCTTCACGGGTACCGACCCGCATCGTTTCGTCGCCGGCTGGGACGTCATGGGGCTCATCGGCGGACCCGGATCGCAGTACCTCGCCTGGCACTCCTGGAAACTCGGCTGGACCGCGGACAGCCAGGTCGTGTGCCGCGCCTCGGCGGGCAGCGACACCGTGTACCTCACCGCGGTCGAGTACGGCAGCGGCACCAAGATGGTGGTGATCCCCACCGGTCCCCGTACCGCCTACGTGGTGGAGTCGAGGCGGGCGGTCCAGGCGGACAGCGGCGCCTGCTCGACCGGTGCGCTGGTCTACCAGGTGGACACCTCCGTCCCTACCGGCCAGGGGCCGGTCCGGGTCCTCGACGCGAAGCCGAACGCCGTTCCCGCAACCGGCTGCCGGCCCCTGGACGACGCCCCCTTCTGGGCCGGTGAGTCGTTCACCGACCCGACCGCCCGTGTCCGTATCGAGGTCCTCGGAGCCGACGGGTACGGGGAGACCGTCCGGGTCACCAAGTGGTAGCCCATCGGTGAGACGTGTGCCCCGGGAGAACCGGTCGGTCGCGGGGCACACCCACCCGCTTCCCACCCACGCGCCACAGGGGTGAGCGGCCGGCCGCGGCATAGCGCGGAGTTATGGGCGGCCGAGGGCTCCTCTTCCCGGGCGCCGCAGCGCACACTGTGCAATGTCACACCTCACAACCTCGGTCACCCGTGCACCGCGAAAGGGACCAGTGAACCCCCGCCTACGCGACCGTCGAGCACACCTTCACGGATTCCCCGGACCGCCGGGTGTCCGACGGCACGCTCGGTCTCGTGCTCGGAAGGGGCGACGGGTGCGAGCGCCTGCACTGGCTCCTCGACGAAGCCCTGGACCCGGACGGCACACCCACCGACACCTTCCTCCACCAGGCCCTGACCCTGACGGGCTTCACCGACAACCCGCTCTTCGCCGTCCTCCAGGAGACGCAGTACGGGCGAGACCCCGCTCGCCGCCCTCGCCTACCACGACGACATGTACGTGGGCCTCTCGCTGCGTACGGCACGCGAGGTCGGCACCACCCGCCTCTGCGGCACCGACGAGGGGGAACACGACGGCATCTCCGCCTCCGGCGGTCGAATGCCGGCCCACCTGATGGACCTCGCCGCCGACCGCGCCTGACCCGCCCCCGCACCCTTTTCCCCCTTCCTCGGCTCCGACAGGAGAGACATGCCCGCCCTGAGCCCCCGACCGCGCCCCCTCGCCGCCGTCATCGCCCTCGCCTCGTGCCTCGCCCTCGCTCCCGCGGCCAACGCCGCCCCGTCCGCCCCGTCCGCCCCGCCCGCTCCCACGACTCCCTCGTCCACCACGGCCGGCCTAGCCGCCGACTGCGCGCTGCCCGGCCGGACCGGCTGGACCGACGAGGGGCACGAAACCGACCGTGTCCAGTTCCAGCCGGCCACCGGAACCCGGCGTGTCCTCACCCTGTTCGTCGACTTTCCCGACGCGCCGGCCACCGACGCCACCGAGCCGTACGCCGCCCACCTCGCCCCCGCCGCCGACTGGATGCGGAGGGCCAGCCACGGCCGCCTCCACCTCTCGATGGACGCGCTGCACCAGTGGATCCGTATGCCCGCGGACTCGACCACGTACGGATTCGCACGCGGCCTCAGTTTCGAGGCCCACGAGAAGTACGTGCGCGACGCGATCGCCGCCGCCGACCCGTACGCGGACTTCTCCCGCTACGACATGGTCTACGTCGTCCCGACCCGGACCGCGGCAGCGATCCCGTTCTCCCCGACCTACCTGTACGACCCCACCTCGCCGGGAGTGACCGCCGACGGCACCCGCCTCAAGTGGGCCGTGACCTTCGGCCAGGACATGTGGCGCTGGGGACACAAGGTCGTCGCCCACGAGACCGGCCACACCTTCGGCCTGCCCGACCTCTACTCCTTCACCGGCCCCACCCACCAGTACGTCGGCGGCTGGGACGTCATGGGCGACATCGCGGGCGCGGCCCCGCAGTTCCTCGGCTGGCACTCGTGGAAACTGGGCTGGATCCGCGACCACCAGGTCGCCTGCCTCGCCGGACCAGGACGCCGCACCGTACGCCTGACCCCGGTGGAACGCCCCGGCGGCACCAAGATCGCCGTCCTGCGCACCGGCGAGACCACCGCTTACGTGGCCGAGTCCCGCAGCCCCGAGCGCAACGACGCCTCCGCCTGTTCGAGCGGGGTCCTGATCTACAAGGTCGACTCCGCGACCCTGACCGGAGAGGGCCCGGTCCGGATCACGAACGGCAATCCGTCAGCGACTCCTCCGGCCGGCTGCACCCCACTCGACCTTGCGGCGTACACGCCGGGCCAGACCTTCACCGACCCGGACACCGGGGTCCGTATCGACGTCCGCGCGGGCGGCCCGTCAGGAGACGTGGTCACGCTCAGCGCTACCTGAGCGCCACGGGCCCGCGCGGCTTGCCCTGTGAGACATGCGTCGCTGGTCCGTGCCTGGTCCGCGCCTGGTCCGGATCTCGGTCCTGCGGTCGCGCATTGCGGCGGCCTCGTGATCTGTGGAACCGGTGCTCGTCGCGCGTACTGCATCGGGCGGGGCGTCAGCCCGCGCTGAGTTCGCTGCGGATGCGCCGGCGGACGGCGGCGACCACCGGGGAGTCGGTGAACGCCTCGCAGACCAGGATCAGCCAGTCCGCCTCCGCGTCCAGGTCGGTCGCCGGCTCGCTCCGGGCCTGTTCGGGGTCGGCCGGTCGCGGGTAGCGGCGGCCCGCGGCCGCGGACTCCAGGGCTGCCGCGACCAGCGCCGCTTCGACGACCGCGGCCTGCCGCTGCCGGTCGTCCTCGGCCGCGCCGGCTTCTGCCGCCCACCGTGACGCCTCCGGATGGACGTACGGGCGAAGGGCGAGCTGTGCGTCGCGGATCTCGATCACCCGCCGGTAGAGGGCGAGTCCCGGAGGCGCGCCCGAACCACTGGGCAGGGCAAGGCAGATGTCCGGACGGACGGCGCGCAGGGCGGTCCACAGCGGGCCGATCCGTCGGTGGCTGCGCCAGGCCCGTGCCCGGCGCGTGAGAGCCGCGAGTCGGCCCGCCCAGGCCGTGAGGGTGAGCCCGGCGACGGTGAGCGCGAGCGTGGGCAGGGCGAGAGCCGCACCTCCCGTGAGGAACACGCGGCCGGACCGCAGCAGCGACAGCACGGCCATGAGGTTGAGCGCGGACCACAGCAGGCCCACCGCCCCGCCGGCGACCACCAGCCGCAGCCCGGTGCGGAGCGGGCCGGGTCCGAGCTGTCGGGCCGAACGGCGCACCGTCAGCGTGTAGAGGCCGACGCACCAGAGGCTGTGCGCCATGAAGAGCAGGTAGTGCAGGGCCATCAGGGGGCGTCTGCCGTCGTCGACGAGGAGCGCGCCCTCGGCGAGGGTCGGATCGGCCGCCGCGTAGAGGACGGCTCCGACGGCCATCACCAGGGCCGAGGCGATGGCCTGCCACCGGACCCGTGTACGGCGCGCGGCGCCCTGCCGCACGGTGTAGACCAGCAGGGCCACGGAGGCCCCGGCCAGCAGTTTGAGTTCGGTGCACAGCAGGGGAAGGGAACGGGTCAGCGGGCCGGTCGACCGACCGGCCTGGACCTGGGCGAAGGGCAGCAGGACCATCGCCAGGCCGAGGGCGAGCGCGAAGACGATGAGGTACCGGCCCTCGGTGCGCGGCGGGATGCGGCGCCAGAGCGCGAGCCGGACGGTCACGCAGGCGAGTGCGACGCCCCCCACGACCGCCGGCAGGGCTCCCGTCATGCCTCGGGGGCCGCGGCGGCGGCCCGGTGCGACGGGGTGTCGAAGAGCTGGCCGAGCGCGGCCGCCTTCGCGGTGGGGCCCGACGGCCCGGGCGGCCGGCCCGGCCGCTCCGCCGACGCCCGGTGCATGACCAGAGTGGCGAACAGTTCGGCCTCCTGCTCCTGGGGGTCGGTGTACGCGCCGCGCCCGAGCACCCGGCGGACGAGTTCGGTGGAGAGGTGCGGCGCCAGGGCCCGTACGGCGGCCGTGTCGGCCAGCGGTCCGCGGTCGCGGTGGCCGCAGATCAGGTGGCCGACCTCGTGCAGGACGATGTGCAGTTGGTGCAGTGCGGTGGTGTCGCTGGGATATCCGATGTACTCGGCGCGGTCGGTGCTCACCAGGAGCCCGCAGGTGCCGAGTGTCCCCGACGGCATCGGCAGTAACTCGACGGGCCGCCCGAACCGCTCGGAGAGCGCGGGGCCCAGGGCGGGGATGTCCAACGGCTCGGGCAGCGGCAGACTGTCCGCGATCCGGCGGCACCGCCGCCACAGGACGCGCCGCCGTATGCCGCTCACCACCGGCTCACGTCCGCCTCCTGGCCTCGGCCTCTCGGCGGGCGATGGCCTCGATCATGTCGCTGATGGTGCCGAGTCCCTCCGGGGAGAGCGTCACCGCCCGCAGGGCGACGTCGCGGACACCGGCGTCGCGCAGCGCGCCCAGCAGGGCCAGCTGCTCGGAGATCCTCCGGCTCTGCTCGTCCTCGAAGAAGTAGGCCGGGGGTACCTGGAAGAACTGTGCCAGCGCCTCCAGATGGCGCTTGGTCGGGTTGTCCCGCCGCCCGGTGCGCAGCTGCCAGAGGTAGGTGGCGGAGAAGCTCTCGCCGCTCGCCTCGCGGCAGGCGCGGGCCACTTCCTCGTTGCTGTAGAGCTCGCGGTTCGGCCGGCGCACGGCCTGGAAGAGCCGCTCGATCCGGTCGGCGAGGGTGACTGTCTCCGCCCCGCCTGTCGCCATCGTGCCCCTCCCGCCGCTCGGCCGCGCCCGTGCGAGCAAGCATAGCCAACCAGCCTTCACCCCAGCCGATATGACGATGCCTCAGACGCATTCTGGTTGAGATCCCGGACGGCGTACGAGTGTTGCGCTGCCCTGGTCGCGTGGTCCGGGCCCGACGGACTGGTCGACATCCAGGGAGGGGAGTCAGGCTGTAGCGATGCCCGGCTGCGCACCAACGGACGGCCGTGCCGCTCTCGGCTGCTGCCTTGCCGCCGACGAGCGTGAGGGGTCCGCCGCCGGACCGCCACACGGCGGGCGCTCGTTTCGGGATACCCGCGGGGGAGTCTCATGCCGTCAGCCGGTCGCCGAGGGGACTGCGCAGGTAGAGGACCTCGTGCCCTTGGCGGGCCCGGGTGACCAGGCCTGCCCGGTGCAGCACTCCGAGGTGCTGGCTCACCGTGCCAGGGGTGACGGCGAGGCGCCGGGCCAGGGCGGTCGTGCTCGCGGGCTCGGCGAGCGCGCCGAGGATGAGGGCGCGGGTGCGGCCGAGGAGTTCGGCCAAGGCTGCGGGCGGTGCCGTCGTGGTGTCCTGCCAGACCGTGCCGAGGCCTCGGGCCGGGTACCAGACGCGGGGTGTGAGGTCGAGGTCGATGAGAGTGACGGCATGGTCGCAGAACAGCGAGGGGGTGAAGGTGACTCGCTGCCCGACGGCCACGTCATGCCGCTCCGCGTGAAAGGCGTCGATCGCGAGCGTCCCGGTGCCGGAATCCCAGTGCAGGCCGGGGTCGAGGTCGGCGAACAGTGCGGCGGCGCCCCCGTCGGCAAGGCGACGGGCGCGGTGCAGGACGTCGGCGCGCAGGACGGCGTGCATGCGCGGCCAGTGCGGGGCGATCACGAGCAGCCACGTACCGACCTGGCCTCCGGCGCGTGGGCGGCGCGCCACGCGGATCTCCTGGCCCGCGACAGCGTGGACTACGGCTACCGGCTCCTCATCGCGGGCGACTGACCACCGCCGGGCAGCCCGTCCGGGCGGTACCGCGTGCCCGCTCGACGCCTGAGGACACCGGTGTACCGAGCGACTCCGCCGCATGTGAGCGCCGCCGTCTTCACCCCGATGTGGACGGGCGAGTCCGCAGGAGGTTCTGCCGACTGGTGACGAGTCGTCGCCATCGGCTGCGGGTGGTCTGTTCGTCGTCGAGCCAGCGGGGCGGGGTGTGGTCGTCGGGGAGGGGGAGGGCGGCCATGAAGTGGACGATGTCGATGGCGTACGCGTGCATGCCGCCGCGGGTCTGTTCGCGGAGCCGGCCGAGGGCCTGCGGAGTCCTTCTGGAGACCGGACTGCGCGGGACCATCGGCACCGAACGGTACGCCGGGACCCCGGTGATCGTCGGCGCCGACCAGAACGTGCACGAGGTCACCGTCGAGCACAAGGGCGACAAGACCAAGACGAAGGAGAAGGCCAAGCCGCTCGGCGAGCGCGTCCGGCTGCCCGCCCGTACGGTGACCGAGCTCGCCGCGTTGCCCGGCGTCCGGGCCGCGCTGCCGGAGATCACCTTCCCCGTCTCCGCGGTCTCGCCCGAGGGCCGGATCATCCCCGGCGTCGACGCCAAGTCCTCGTACGGCCACTCCTGGACCTCGGCGCCCCTGACCCCCTTCACCCTGACCGAGGGCACCGCCCCGGCCCGCCCCGACGACGTCGTCGTCGACCGCGAACTGGCCGGGCGCACCGGCCTCGCACCCGGCGACCGGCTCACCGTCCAGTCGACCCAGGCGCCGCGCACGTACCGCGTCACCGGCATCGCGGCACCGTCCGGCGGCGATCTGCGTCAGCAGACCTCGCTGTTCTTCTCGGATTCCGAGGCCGAGCGGCTGTACGGGCACGAGGGCGAGGTCTCCACGGTCGGCGTGCTGCCGGAGCCCGGCGTGGCCACCGCCGAGCTCGCCGCGCGGATCGAGAAGGCCCTCGAAGGCTCGCGCGCCCAGGTGGTGACCGGCGGCGACCGCGGACCGGTCGAGTTCCTGGACGCGGCCAACGCCCGGATCAAACTGGTCTCCATGGGAGGTGCCATCGGCGGCACCTCGCTGCTCGTCGCGATCCTCGTCGTCGTGGGCACCTTCGCCCTCACCATCCAGCAGCGCCACCGCGAGCTGGCCCTGCTGCGCGCCGGCGCGGCGACCCCCCGCCAGGTCCGCCGCCTCATCGGGCGGGAGGCACTGATCGTCGGCCTCCTGGCCGGCGTACTCGGATCGCTGGCGGGCCTGCCCCTCGCCTCGTGGCTCCACCACCGTTTCGTCGCCCTGAAGGCGATCCCGGAGACCCTGGGCGTCACCTACAGCGTCTTCCCGGTCTTCGCCGCCATCGGCGCCGCCCTCCTCGGCGCCTGGTCGGCCGCACGCATCTCGGCCCGTCGTACCTCCCGCATCCGCCCCGCCGAAGCCCTGTCCGAGGCGGCGATGGAGCACCGCCCGGCTTCCTGGGGCCGTATCGCAGCCGGAGTGGCAGCGCTGGCCGCCGGTTCGGTCCTGCTGGCCGTTCTGTCCACTCTCCGCAGCGAGCCCGCGGCGACACCGGTGACCTTCCTGTCGGTCGTCGTGCTGGCGGTGGCGGTCTCCCTGCTGGGCCCGCTGATCGCCCGCGGCGCGCTGGTCGTCCTCGGGATCCCGCTCCGAACCTCACGGGTGGCGGGCCACCTGGCCGTGGCCAACGCCCGGGCCAACACCGGACGCCTGTCGGCGGCCGTCACCCCGCTGACCCTGCTGATCGGCATGGCCTGCACGGTCCTCTTCGTCCAGACCACCATGGGCGCGGCGGCCACCGCTCAGGCCCAGACCGGCAACAGGTCGGACTGGGTCGTGGCTTCGGCCGGTCCGGGCGTGCCCGCGCAGGCCGCCGACACGCTTCGCTCGCTCCCTGGTGTGTCGGCGGTGACGGAGGTCGTCCGCACTTCCGTACGCGTCGGCCTGGTGAAGTACGCGGCCCAGGGCGTCTCCACGGACGGCCTGACCCGAACCTGGGACCCGGGCGTCACAGCCGGCAGCCTGGACGACTTCGGCCCGGGAAGCGTCGCGTTGAGCGAGCTCGCCGCCGACGACCTCGGAAAGAAGCCGGGTGACACGCTGAAGCTGACCCTCGGCGACGGCACGGAGACCGACCTCACCGTCGCGGTCGTGTACGAGCGCGGCCTGGGCTTCGGCGATCTGACGATGTCCCACGAGCTGGTCTCCCGGCACGTCGACAACCCGCTGGCCTCCAGCCTGCTGGTGAAGACGGAGGAGACCGACCGTCCTGGCCGCGCCGCGCTGCAGAAGGCGCTGGGAGCCCTGCCGGGTGTGGCCGTCCTGGACCGCGACGAGGTCGAGGGCCTGCGGGCCGAGGTGCAGCAGTCCAACGCCGAGGTGAACTACGTGGCGATGGGTCTGATCATCGCCTTCACCGCCATCGCAGCGGTCGACACGCTGGCCATCTCGGTTGGCGACCGCACCCGCGAGTTCGCCCTCCTCCAGCTCATCGGCACGACACGCCGCCAGGTGACGCGCATGCTCCGGATCGAAGCCACCCTGGTGACCCTGATCGCCACGACACTGGGCTCAGGTATCGCGTACGCGGTCCTCACAGCCTTCAGCCTCGGCATGACGGGCTCGGCCGCACCGTCCGTGAACCCCTGGACCTACCTCGGCGTCGTCGCCTTCGCCTCCGCGCTCGCCTTCCTGGCGACGCTGCTCCCGGGCCGCATCGTGCTGGCGGGCCGCCCGGCAGACGTCATCGGCTCGCGGGCCTAGCGGCACGGTGGAGGGGGGGGCGGCGGCCGTGGACGGGCGCGGCCCTGCTCCCCACACCCTCCACCCGCCATGCCGCGACACGTTCGGTACCCGGTTCCCCACCGTGGACGCGGATACCCGCTCGGTGGGGAGGTGGGTTCGACCGCGGGCGGTCGTGCCACCACCGAGCCGCATCGACCGCCACTGCGTCACATTCCTCGGCGGCGTCGTCGAGCCGGCCACGAACCGCGACGTATGCCTGCCGGAGCCGTCAGAGCCGGACCGTCCAACTGACCGTGGACCTCATCGTCCGGGCGATGGCGCGGTCCCGCACCGAGGGCGTACGGTCCTCGGCGGTGAGGGACAGTGTGTGCGTCCGAAGGTCGAGCAGCCGCGGAGCCAGGTCGGACACTCGTACGTCGGTGCGGCCCGCGAGAGACTTCATCTCCCGCCCGTCCAGATACCAGCGGATCGTGAGTTGACGCCCGTCCGCACCCGTCAACCGGGGTACAAGGGCTGTGGCGGTGTCGTCCCTGCGGAGGGTGCGATCGGTGGCCGTGACGGGGGAGGCGATGCGCGCCTCGCGGTAGAAGCCGGCGATCATCGCCTCCACTCCGGGCAGATTGAAGGGCTTGCCGAGGGAGCGCATCAGGGAGTTCTCGGTGGGACGCCGCAGCCCGGTGACGTAGTAGCCGCCGCCCTCGTACGCGCCGACGGTGCCACCGTCGGGAGACTGCTCACCGAGCCAGCGGTGCCACTTGGCACCCCGGTCGGCCAGCTCGTCGGCGGTGAACGTGGTGATGTTGGAGTCGGCGGGCTCGGGGCCCACGTACCGCTCGTAGCCGGGGTAGTCGGGGTAGAAGTACTCGTCGGCGAGCTTGCCCAGGGAATGGCCGGTCTCGTGGATCGCGACCTGGCCGGACTTCTCGTTGCCCGCCGAGGCCGTTGATATGCCCGCGTAGCCGAGGGTCTCGCTGGGCTCGTTGTAGCCCGCGCCACCGTACTTGGTGCTGTTGGCGAGGACGAGGACGAGGTCGGCCTCGGGGGCCTTCGTCACATATCCGTCGACCTTGTCCTGGTCGACGCAGAGCAGCCGCTCGATGCCGTCGCACCAGAAGTACGAGCCGAGGGCCGTGTCCCGGAGGGTGTCGGGAGAGGGGTCGCCGGAGACGCCGGACTGGTTCGAGACGGCATCGACGGTCCAGACGTTGAAGAGGTTGCGGTAGGTGGTGTACGGCTCGACGGCCGTCAGCTCGGCCCATTTCTGCTGGGCGTCGGCATGGAAGCGGGGCAGTTCGGCGACGGTGTAGCCGTCTCCGACGACGACGATGTCGAGCCGGTCGGCGGTGGGGCCGTTGTCGACCATCTTGGTCACCTCGCCGTCGGCGGCCACCTCGGTCGCCGTCAGGCGGGAGGCCGGCTGGTTCCGGCCCGCCGGCGGCACATGCGTGTGGCCGGATCCGGCGAGCGCCCCGTGCGCCGGCCCGGGTACCTCGACCTCGACTCCGGCCGTGGGGGGTGCCGTCGGGTCCGCGGCGGCGCTGCCGGGTGCGGCGGCGAGTAGGGCCGCGAGGGCGACGGCCACTCCGGCCGCCATGGCTCCGCGTCGTGCTGAACGCATGAAATCAGCCCCTTGTCAGGCGAGTTAAGTACGCCGGTAAATCTGCTGAATGAGTCGCTTAACATAGGGGGAAGGTGAGGGGTGCGCAATGCCTACTGCTTCTGGATACTGGGGAGTTCACGAACCAGGGGGTCCGCATGGACGATCCGGCCACGATCGGGCATCGAGTACTGCGGCTGCGCACTCAACGCGGTTTGACACAGCGGCAGTTGGCCGAGCCTTCGTACACGCCCGCGTACGTCTCGACGCTGGAGTCGGGCAAGGTCAGGCCCTCGGAGACCGCACTGCGCTTCCTTGCCGAGCGGCTCGGCACCTCGTACGAGGAACTGACCACCGGCCGCCCCGCGCACCTCGCCACCGAGCTGCGGCTCGCGCTCACCGACGCCCACCAGCAGCTGGCCACCGGGACGGCGGGCGAGGCCGCCGTGCGCTACCGCCGGCTCCTGGCCGACGCGGAGCACCTCGGACTTGTTCCCGAGCAGGCCGAGGCGCTGCTCGGGCTCGGCGACTGTGCCCTGGAGGCCGGTGAACTGGTCGACGCGGGCCACCACTTCCAGGCCGCCGAGCGGCTCCTCGCCGAGGAGCCGCTGCCCCGCCGCGCACGCGCGATCCGGGGCCGTGCCGTCGCACACCTCCTGGCCGGGGAGCTGCGCTACGCCTGCTACCTTCTCGAATCCACCATCGACGAGCTCAGTGCGAGCGGCCTGGCCGACCCCGAGGCGCTGGTCATCCTGTACGCCGCCGTGATCGGCCCGTACATCGACATGGGCGCGCACGCCCGTGCCGCGCACGCCGCCGAGCTCGCCCTGGCGCTGGCTCCGCAGGTCGACGATCCGGCGCTGGTGGCGGGCATGCACCGGCAGGTGGCCCGCACCTTCCTCGCCGAGGGGCGCACGGCAGACGCCGACGCTTCACTGGCCAAGGCGCAGGCGATCTACCAGCAGCTGAGCCTGCGTACCGATCTCGCGCACTGCCACTGGATGCGCGGCTACGTCCAGGCGCAGAACGGCGAACTGGCAGCAGCTGAACAGGAGTTGCGCGCCGCCCGGGACATGCTGAACGCCAAACGCGCGGCGCTGTTCACCGCGCAGGTCGAGGTGGAGTTGGCCGATGTGCTCCGGCGGCTCGGACGGCACGGCGAGGCGTCGGATCTGCTCTCCGCGTTTCTTGAGCTGGGCGACCGGCACGGCGCGGTGCACGCGGGGGGTGCGCACAGACTGCTCGGGCTCATCGCCGAGGAGCGAGGGGACAGCGAGACTGCCGAGGAGCACTACGTCATGGCGCTGGGGCTGCTGGAGCGCAGCGGCGCGAGCGGCGACCTCGCCGATCTGTGCCGTCTGCTGGGCGACCTTCTGCGACGCGGCGGCCGCACCGAGGCCGCACTGGACGCGTACCGCACGGGGCTGGGCCACCGGTCGCCCCCTGGCACGACGACGCTGGGGCCGGCTCCGACGGCACTGACGTTCCCGCGGCACTGAACGAGAAGCCGACACGCGTGAGGTCGCGCGGCTACGCCTCCAGGCCCTCGCGCAGGAGCCGGGTGGCCTGTACGGCCCACAGAGCTCTTCCTCTCGGGTGATTCCAGTGGCGCGAGTCCCGCGATCACGAGTGTCTGGACGAAGGAAGTACAGGCAGAAGGCGGGAGAGCATGGAGCGGAAGCACAAGCGCCTCGCGACGCCCTGGGCCTCAGGCGTGGCAGGAGTGGTGTTCGCGATCCTGACGGCCACGGCGATCGTCCTGGTACGCATCGCCCTGCCGAACGGCGACAACGGGGCCGAAGCGACCGTGGACGCAGGGCAGCGGAGCGCCGTGCGGACGGCGCTGGAGCTGATCCCGTTCGCCGGGATCGCGTTCCTGTGGTTCATGGGCGCCCTGCGTGAGCAGGCGGGCGAGCGCGAGGACAAGTTCGTCTCCACGGTGTTCCTGGGCAGCGGTCTCGTCTTCGTCGCCACGCTGTTCGGCGCCGCCGCTGCGGCCTGGAGCGTGCTCGATGAGGGGGGACAGGGCTCTACCTTCGGCCGCGATGTCGCTTACGCCTTGCTGACCACCTACGCCATGCGCATGGCAGCGGTCTTCGTCATCACGACCTCGACCATCGGCCATCGGCTCGGCGTCCTCCCGCGCCCGCTCACCGTCGTCGGCTATCTGGCGGGCCTGACGCTGCTTGTGGTGGGAGCGAACGTGCCCTGGTCGGAGCTGGTCTTCCCGGCCTGGGTGCTCGTCGTCAGCCTGAACATCCTGTGGGGCCGGCATTCCGCCGCGTCACGGCCCGCCGCCTCGACCTGATCGGACCGCACCGCTCACTCGATCGGTCCGCTCCCCGTCGCTGTGGCCCTCCCGGCCGACCAGAGTGGACGCAGGGGGCTTGACCGAGCCATTGGAGAGGACCGATCCCGTGGTGAGCATTGCCGTCGATCTGAACCGCTGCCAGGGGTACGCGCAGTGCGCGTTCCTCGCTCCCGAGATCTTCACCATGCACGGTGACGAGGCGTTGCTGTACAACCCGGACGCCGACGAGGCACAGCGCGAGAAACTGGCCCAGGCCGCTGCGGCCTGCCCCGTACAGGCCATCCTCGTCGATGCCGTGGACGAGCCGACGGAAGGGGTGTCCGGTGCTCGGTGACGGAGTCTTGGAACAGCTCAAACGCGAGGGCCGCATCGTCGTCGTCGGCGCCTCGCTGGCAGGCCTGCGGGCCGCCGAGACCCTGCGCGCCAAGGGCTTCGCGGGGTCCCTGACCATGATCGGCGACGAGCCGCACGAACCGTACGACCGGCCCCCGCTGTCCAAGGGGGTGCTGCTGGGCAGAGCGCGCGCCGACCGCACCGCGCTGCCCCGGCTCCGGTCCGTCGACGCGACCTGGCGGCTCGGCGTTCCCGCCACCGGCCTGGACATGGCTTCGAGGAGGGTGCGACTGGCCGACGGCGACGAGGTGCCGTACGACCGGCTGCTGATCGCCACCGGTGTCCGGGCGCGGCCGTGGCCGCGCGAGGAGGAGGCCGAACTCGACGGCGTCTTCGTGCTGCGGACCCGCGCCGACGGCACCGCGCTCGCCCGGCGGCTCGACGAGGGACCCAAACGGGTCCTCGTCATCGGAGGAGGGTTCGCCGGCTCGGAGGTCGCCTCCGCCTGCCGCGAACGCGGCCTCCCCGTCACCGTCGCCGAACGGGGCGCCGCGCCCCTGGTCGGCGCACTCGGCGGGGTGGTCGCCGCTGTGGCCGCCGGCCTCCAGCGCGAGCACGGTGTGGACCTGCGGTGCGGGGTCATGGTGACCGCTCTGGAGGGCGACGCCTCGGGACGGGTGCGCGCCGCACACCTGTCCGACGGCTCCACCGTGGAGACCGACGTGGTGGTCGTCTCGCTCGGCGCCCTCCGCAACACCGAGTGGCTGTACGGTTCCGGGCTCGGCGCCGGGCCCCGCGGCATCGCCTGCGACGCCGGCTGCCGGGCCTTCGACATCCGCGGAATCGTCACCGACGACATCTACGCCGCGGGCGACGTCGCCCGCTGCCCCCACCCCCTGTTCGGCTACCAGTTCCTGTCGCTGGAGCACTGGGGCAACGCCGTCGCCCAGGCCGGGATCGCGGCGCACAACATGCTCAGCGAGAGCATCGACCGACTGCCGCACATGGACGTGCCGGCCTTCTGGTCCTCCCAGTTCGGCGTCAACATCAAGTCGGTCGGAGTGCCGTCGATGGCGACGGAGATCCTGATCGCACAGGGCTCACTGGACAGCCGTCGGTTCGTCGGCGTCTACGGATACCAGGGGCGCGTCATCGGCGCCGTCTCCTTCGACCACGGCCGGTGGCTACCGTTCTACGAGGAACTCATCGAGAGAACCGCGCCGTTCCCGCCGCAGTTCCCCACGGTCGACCGGCACGCGGACGGACAACGTCCCATGGACGCGGACTTCCCCGACCCGTCGGTCCCCAGCCACGGCCCCACCGTGACCCTCAGCGGATACTCGCCGGCCGACCGCCGGATCACGTTCACCCCCGCGCACTGACCCGCACGGCCACAAGGACCTGCCATGACGCAAACCCTGCTGCACCAGATCCTGGACTACGCCAACAGGGCCGACCCGTACCCGATCTACGAAGAACTGCGGAAGACACCGGTCCATCACGAGGCCGACGGGCCGTTCGTGATCAGCACCTATTACGAGATCCGCAGCCTTCTCCACGATCCCCGGATCAGCTCCGACGCCCGCAACCTGGCGTCCAGCAGCGCCGACCCGCTGGCGGAGCCGGCCTCCGAGGAGAGCGCCCTGCCGCCCGGCTTCCTCCGGCTCGACCCGCCGGAACACGACCGGATGCGACGCATGACGAACCGGCACTTCGGCCCGCCGCACTCGCCCCACCGGGTCGACGACATGCGTCCGGAGCTCCACGACATCGTCGCCGGCCTCATCGACGGCATCGGCGACCCGGGCCGGATCGACCTGGTGGAGGAGTTCTCCTACCCGTTCCCCGTGACGGTGATCTGCCGACTGCTCGGGGTGCCGCGCGAGGACGAGGCACGCTTCCACACCTGGGCGGACACCCTCGCCGCCAACCTGGACCCCGACCCGGACGCCGATCCCGTCGAGCGCGGCAAGGGCGCGCACGAGGCCCGGATGCAGTTGGGCATGTATCTGGCCGGCCTGATCGAGGAGCGCCGTAAGAACCCCGGGGACGACATGCTCTCCCAGCTGGCGACGGCCAAGGGGCAGGACGGCCCGATGACCACGATGGAGCTGCTCAGTACCGCGGCTCTGCTCCTGATCGCGGGGCACGAGACCACGGTCAACCTCATCAGCAACGGAATGCTGACCCTGCTGCGCAATCCCGACGTCCTGCAGCGCCTGAGGGCCGAACCGCGACTGGCCGTGCCCATCGTCGAGGAACTGCTCCGCTTCGAGCCGCCGGTGCAACTGCTGCCACAGCGCACCACTCTCGCCGACATCGAGGTCCGCGGCGTCACCATCCCCAAGGGCTCCACCCTCTGGCTGGTTCTGGCGTCCGGCAACCGCGACCCGCAACGCTTCGAGAACCCGGACCGCTTCGACCCGGACCGCCCGGACATCCAGCACCTCGGCCTGGGCAGCGGCATCCACAGCTGCTTCGGCGCACCGCTCGCTCGATTGGAAGCCCAACTCGCCCTGTCGGAGCTGGCCCGGAGACTGGAGAATCCACGCCTGCTCGACGACCCACCCCAGTACCGCCAGAACGCCGTACTGCGCGGGCCGCGCCATCTGCGGATCGCCTGCGACGGGATCCGACCCTAGGACGGCAGCGGACGCAAGGCCCCACAGCGCCGACGCGGATCGCGCATACCGAACCGCCGCTTCGTCAGCGCGTTACCGTCGCGCGAGTCTGCCGTCGGTCCACGCTCATCGACCTGGGCAACCCGAACTACGCCATCCCGAGCGGGACCACCGGCTCCTCGGCACGCGCCTAGGCGCCGGCGATCTTCCAGCCCGTCGTGGACGACGAGGCGCTGCCGACTGGCCCGCTCACCGCGCTCGCCCTGGGAACGGCGCGGGACTGCGAGCTGCCCGTGTGCCATGCGGCGGAGGAAGCCGGAGGAGCGCCCGGCGAGGGCGACGTTCGTGGGGTCGCGCCGCATGCCGCGATGCCCGTGAGGGCTGCGGCTCGACGAAGCGCCGGACGCCGAAAGGGACTCCGAGAACGGCGAGGACACCGTCGGCGCCGGCTTCCCTGCCGCGCACCGGGCCGGCGGCCGTCCGGAACACCGTCCCGAACTCGCCAGATCGTTCGCTCATGCGGTGCGGTCTCGCCCCGCGCGCAATCAGGTCTGGCTTTGCACCAGAACCTGTGGAACCCGGGGTCGACGGATCACCCTTCGCCGGAACAGCCGTGCTGTGGGTCGCCGTCCGCCGGCCACCGCGGCGCGATCGTGGTGGGCCACAGCGGGAACGGCAGGTTCGCCGCCCTCGTGCTCGGCCCGGAGTGGCTGGTGGCTGCCGCGCGGGCCAAACGGCTGTGATCGTCGTACGTGGTGAGAGCGACCGATCCGAGAAGGGCCCGGTGACGAGGGCCGTGCTCGGTGCTTCGGACCCAGCGGCCGACGGGCGGCGGGGCCGATACCTGGGCGAACATCCCGTCGCCGCCGGGAGGGTCGATGACCGGTTCGGCGCCTGTTTTGGCACGCTCCATGAGCGCCACTGCAGGAAGCTCGGCGCCATGCAGCCGACGAGGAGACGGGGACGACGATCAAAGGCCCGCCCATCGACTCCACTCAAACAGGAGAGAGGTGGACGCATCGGCTGCAGCGGACGAAAGGAGGCTCGTGCCGTCAGTGTGCTCGCGACCACTGACAACGTCCGCGGCGGCCCGCGAACGCCCATCTGCACCTGCCCCGGGCGGGCGGCGAACCACCGGCGGGTGTCGACGGTGCTGAGATGCCCGGGAGGAAACGGCTGACCCCAGCCGCTCGCCGAAGGCCTGGCCGGCACCGGGGCGGCGAACAAATTGGTGTGCGGGGCTGACGGAACAGGGTAACGTCCTTGGCATGTTCTTCCAGACGCCGATTTACGAGTGAGAGCGTGACGGACCCCTGCTGACGTCCTTCGACGTCGCCGTCCGTCCCCCACCGATGAATCCGTAGATCACTTCACATCACCACCGGGAGAACCCGTGACCGACAGCAAGAACATCAACAACCCCGTGGGCCAGGGCGGCGGCCAGCGGAAGAGGCTGTCCCGCGCCGAACGGCAGAACAACGGTCCGCACCGCAACCTCGACCGTCAGGGCGCAGCCGACAAGAAGGCGGAGCTGGTGCGCAAGATGCGCGAGAAGACAGCTGCAGCCGAGAGCGCCGGGCAGACAGGCGACGACACCGCACAGAGCTGACGCACCGCCGCCGCAGGGCGGCACCACAAGGACCCGGACCGAGACGCGCGGTCCGGGTCCTGCTGCCGTATCGGGACTGTGCTGCCGTACCGGTGCGGCCGGTCCCGCTCGGCTCTCGGCCGACCGCCCGGGGCAGCAGCCCCGGGAGCGGGCGACGCGTCATGACGCGTCATAGAGAGCGGCCTCGATCATGGAGCACCTGGCCGAGGGTGATGGCGACTGGTGTCGGTCAGGGTGGCGCCTCAGGCCCGCCGGAAGGTGAGCACCGCCGTCGTGTAGACCCGGTACGGCCGCGGACGACACGACGTCCGCCGTTGTCGCGCCCGCAGTATCCTCCGGCTCCGCGTTCGACACCTCCCGCCTCTCCCTGGAGGCGAAGGCCATCCCGACCAGATCCTGGGGAGTTCTGGGTGGGTTCGGGAATGGTGGCGTCCTCGGCCCGCCAGGACGCGAGTGTCCTGCCGGTGGGGAAGTTCGCCGAGTGGCGCCGGAGGCGCCGGGTGGCCGCGTCGCGGCCGGTGACCTCCTCCGAGATCAGCAGCCGCAGGACCTCGGCGGGGTCCCACCGCTGGGCCGGGCGGTGGCCAGGACGTGGGGTGCTGCCTTGCGCATGTAGGGCAGGCGCATCCGGCGCAGCAGCTTGTCGAGCTCCTCGGGCAGGGCCGGGGCCTGGGAACGTCACGGTCGGTAATTCCTTCGGTGGTCTCGGTGGGCGCCGATAGGCTCGGCGGGTGATCAATATGGCTGTGCGTAGTGACAGCAGGAAGGTCGTGGCCCGCGCCGAGGCCGGCGTGGAGTGGACGGCCGGCTTCGCGGATCTGGACCCGGCGGAGTTCCCGATGCTCTGGGCCCTGACGCCGTATGGGGATGCGGTCTTCAACCAGCGGCAGATGCCGCTGCTGCTGGCGGAACTCGACCGGCTTCCTGCCGGCTTGGGCGGCGACTGGGTCGGGCAGGCTCGTGAGCTGTGCCAGGTCGTCGAGCGCGGGCTGCACCTGTATCTGTGGTTCATCGGCGACTGACTGCGGTCAGTCGGCCCCCGGCTCCCCGGCCGTCCGAGTGACTGCGGTCAGTCGCCCCCGGCTCCCGGCCGTCATCGGCTGCTGCCCGAGGGCCTGCCAGGCGATGGTGCCGTTCTGGACGGAGTGGGCCTCGTCCGCGCGGACGACCTGGCCGACGGGCCGGTTTGCCGCGATGCGCTCCAGGACGGAGACCAGGTCGTCCTCGGCGAAACGCCCGGCCGCGACCACGAGCCCGAGGGCCTGGTCGACCCGGTTGCCGCCGATGTTCTCGGTCTGCTGGCGGTACACGCTGAACCTCGTCCTGACCAGCGAGGATGACAAGACCGCGCGCGGATTGCCAGACGTTGGACCGTGTACGGTCCGGAACTTGCAGGCGCAAGAACATGCTCGGGCGGCGCTCCAGGCCGCGCACCAGGCCCCGGCCCCAGCGGGCCACCCAGGCGTCTGTGACGCCGTTCGGTGCTGCGGCTGCCGACCGGTGGCGCCCGCCCTAGCATGGAGGCCATGGGGCAGGGACGCCACAGACCACCACGGTGTCGCCCGGACCGCCGCCTCGGCGTGACTACCGCGACACGGCCTTTCCCTGAGCGCCGGACGCGACGCACGAGCGAGGCAGGGGCGTGAAGGGACCGGAGGGTGCCGTCGGACGCAGCGGGTATCGCGGTGTTCCGCACACGGCGGACCTGCGGGTGGAGGCGTGGGCCCCCACGCGCGAGGAATGCATGGCCCAGGCGGTGCGGGGGATGTGCGCGTCGTTCCTGGATCTGACGGGGGCGGTCGGAGACCGCCGACAGGATCTCGTGGTGCGGGCGGAGCGGGGCGAGGACGTGCTGGTCGCGCTCCTGGACGAGATCGTGTACCGGCTGGACACGGATGGCGAGGTCCCGGTCGACGTGGAACTCGTCCCCGTCGACGGCGGCGTCAAGGGCGTATTCCGGATGGCCGACGCCGGGGCGCTTCCGGTGACGGGTGCCGCACCGAAGGCCGTCACGCTGCACGGACTGGAGCTGAACCATGGGCCGGACGGCTGGACCTGTTCGGTGACGCTCGACGTGTGAGCGCGCACTCAGCTCGCTCGACGCGTTCGGTCCTTGCGCAGGAACCGCCGCAGCCGTGGCAGAGGCCACGTGTTGATGACGTCGTCGGGGGTGAGCCATCCGCGTTGTGCCGTTCCGACGCCGTAGCGGAGGTAGGCGAGCTGGGGGATGGAGTGGGCGTCGGTGTCGACGGCGAACTTCACCCCGTGACTCCGGGCGCGGAGGATGTCCTCGTCGCCCAGGTCGAGGCGGTCCGGTTGGGCATTGATCTCCATGGCCGTTCCGGTGCGGGCGCAGGCGGCGAACACCTCGTCGAGATCGGCGCCGATGCCCGGCCGCTTGCCGATGAGGCGGGTGGTGGGATGGCCGATGATGTTGACGTGCGGGTTCTCGCAGGCGCGCACGAGCCGGCGGGTCATCGCCTGCCGGTCGAGGCCGAAGTGGGAGTGCACGGAGGCGACGCAGACGTCGAAGCCCTGGAGGAACGCACCGGGCCAGTCCACTTCTCCCTCGGGGCCGATGTTGAGTTCCGTGCCGTGCAGGAGCCGCATCCGGCGGTGCCTGCCGTCCAGTCCGCGTGCACGCTCGCGCTGGGCGAGGACCTTCTCGTCGGTCATGCGCTGCATGGACATGTCGGGTGCGTGGTCGGTGACCGCGTAGTACGCGTAGCCCCGTGCGGCGGCGGCCTTCACCATCTCCTCGAGCGGGGCCAGGCCGTCGGTGAGGTCGGTGTGGGTGTGCAGGTCGCCCCTGATGTCGTGCTCGGTGACCACGTGGGGCAGCTCGCCGCGGAGGGCTGCCTCGATCTCGCCCCGGTCCTCCCGCAGCGTGGGCGGGATCCACGGCAGGCCGAGTCGGGCGTACACGTCTTCCTCGGTACGGGAGGCGATCCGCTTGCCGCTCTCCGTCTCGAACAGGCCGTACTCGGAGAGCTTCAGTCCCGCGTGGACGGCGATGGTGCGGGTGTGGATGTTGTGCGCCTTCGAACCGGTGAAGTACTGCAGCGCGGCGCCCCACGACTCCGGCCGCACCACGCGCAGGTCGACCTGGATACCGTCGACGGTGCGGACGGAGGTCTTCTTGGGGCCGTGGACGAGGACTTCCGCGGTGGCGGGCAGCTCGGAGAGGGCATCCATGAACGGGGCCGAGCGGTCGGCGGCGACCAGGATGTCGATGTCGCCGATGGTCTCCTGCATGCGCCGCAGCGACCCCGCGTAGGCGCAGTTCTCGCAGCCGGCGATCCCGGACAGGACGGTGATCACGTCCTCGGCGGCCTCCATGGCGGCGCCGATCACGATGCGCCCGCCCGCCTGCCGCATGAGGGCGATGCCGTGCAGGAGGTTCGCCTCGGTCCTCTCTCCGAAGCCCTTCAGGTCGCGCAGTCTCTCCGCCTTGATGGCGTCGGCCAGCTCGTCGATGGAGGAGATGTGGAGGTCCTCGTAGAGCGCCATCGCCTTCTTCGGGCCGAGGGTGGGGATGGCGATGAGCTGCCGCACCCCGGCCGGGATACTCGCCCGTCGCTCGTCGACGACCGCGACCTTGCCGGTACGGAAGTACTCGACGACTTTGTCGGCGATCGACTTGCCCACGCCGGGGATCTCCCGCAGACCGGCGGCGTCGAGGTGGGAGACATCGGCGGGGTGGCCCCCGATCGCGCGGGCCGCCTTCTCGTAGGCGCGCGCCTTGAACGCCTCGCCTCCGGTGATGGCGATGAGATCCGCGTACTCCTGAAGGAGTGCCTCGACCTCCTCGTTGGGCCGGACCACGTCTCTCAGTCTAGGAACCGGCACCCGCCGCGCGAAAGCCGGGACCGGACGCTGTACTGGGAGGGGGGATCCTCGCCGCGCGATGCGACGTGTCGAAGAACGGGACCGCCCCGGGGCAGTGCCAGGGGCCGCCCGCGTGGCACGAGGGGAAGTGGCACGAGGGGAAGGTGACGGGCGCATGGACATCACCCTGGTCGAAGAGACCCCGTTCCGGTTCCGCATCGAACGGCGGGGCTCGATGCGTGTGCCCGGGGTCGTCTTCGCGACGCGGGGACTCCTGCCGCAGGCGACGGGGGACAAGGCGCTGGAACAGGTCGTCAACGTGGCGACCCTGCCGGGCATCGTCCGCGCCTCGTACGCCATGCCCGACGTGCACTGGGGGTACGGGTTCCCGATCGGCGGCGTGGCCGCCACGGACGTCGATGCCGGTGGGGTGATCTCGCCGGGCGGCGTCGGCTTCGACATCTCCTGCGGCGTCCGGCTGCTCGCCGCCGACATCGACCGCGGCCCGCTGGCTCCCCGGATGCGGCGTCTGATGGACATCCTCGGTGACACCGTCCCGCGGGGTCTGGGACCGGGCGGGCTGTGGAAGCTGTCCGGGCGCCCTCAGCTGGAGGAGCTCATGGTCGCCGGGGCCGCCTACGCGGTCGAGCACGGCCGGGGCGTGCCCCGTGACCTGGAGCGCTGCGAGGACCGCGGAACGCTGGCGGGGGCGGATCCGTCGCAGGTCGGCCAGCGGGCGGTGGACCGGGGGCTGCGGCAGGTGGGCAGTCTGGGGTCGGCCAACCACTTCCTGGAGGTGCAGGCCGTGGACCGGGTGTACGACGAGCCGACCGCGACCGCCTTCGGCCTGCACGCCGGCCAGGTGTGCGTCATGATCCACTGTGGTTCACGCGGCCTGGGGCACCAGGTGTGCAGCGACCACGTCCGCGTCATGGACCAGTCCCTGCGCTCCTTCGGGATCGATCTGCCGGACCGGCAGCTGGCCTGCGCGCCGGCCGTCTCGACGCCGGGCCGCGCCTATCTCGGGGCCATGGCGGCCGCCGCCAACTACGGCCGCGCCAACCGGCAGTTGCTCACCGAGGCCGCGCGCCACGCCTTCACCGTCGCCGCCGGGGCGGGGCTCGACCTGGTCTACGACGTCTCCCACAACATGGCGAAGATCGAGACCCACGAGGTCGAGGGCGTACGGCGCCGGCTGTGCGTCCACCGCAAGGGCGCGACCCGGGCCCTGCCGCCCGGCCATGCGGACCTGCCGGACGACCTCGCGGAGGCCGGGCAGCCCGTGCTGGTGCCCGGCACGATGGGGACCGCGTCGTTCGTGATGGCCGGCGCCGCCGGCAACGACGCCTTCTGGTCCTCCGCCCACGGCGCGGGCCGTGTCTGGAGCCGTCACCAGGCGCTGCGCCGCGTCCGCGGCGAGGAACTGCACGAGGACCTGGAGTCACACGGCATCGCGGTCCGGCCGAAGTCCTGGCGGGCGCTCGCCGAGGAGGCCCCGGACGCCTACAAGGACGTCGACGCCGTGGCCACCGCCACGGAGGACGCGGGGCTCGCCCGGCTGGTCGCCCGTCTCGTACCGCTCGGGGTCGTCAAGGGATGACCATCGTCGACAACGGATCCTTCCCGTACGAGCCGGGACAGGCGGCGCTCCGCCGGCAGGCGCCGCACCGCCACGAGAGGCTCGGGCGCCCCCGCGTCGGGGACCCGGATCGCGCCCGCACGAGGAACACGACCGCGGAAGGTGTCTCGCGTACCGCTGCCCGCGAGAGCGGGTGCACGTCAGGGGCGACGCCCGTTCGGAGCGCGGAGGCGTCGTCGGGAGTGCCAGGGCGATCGGCCTCCTGAGGTGGCCCGGCTCAGTCGTGGGGGTCGACGGCGACAGGGCAGCGCGCGTGGTGAAGGGCGGCAAGGGCCACGGGACCGAGGCATGGCGCGGTGCCGGACTCCTGGGACGACGTCCGCGCCATCGGTGTCCCGTCTGCTCTCGGTGCGCCAACAGATGAACCGCAGGGCCGGACCTCGGTCGTCCTCCAGTGTCAGCGGGGCTCCGGGCCGGTCTGCGCGGATACCTCGGGAGGGGCCCCTCTAGGATGACGACCGCGCGTTGATGGCGCATGCGGTTGACGTCACATGCGGTCCTGCCGGTTGTGCGGCCTGCGGCCTTGCGTCCGCACGCCGTCCGACCGGATGCGCGCGGGTAGCTGTTCTACGGGGGAGGATTTCGGTGTTCGGAATCATCAGGCCATGCCGTCATCGGCTGGGCGAGGGCTTGCGTACCGAGTGGATGGCGCACTTGTGTGGGCTGTGCCTGGCGCTGCGCGGAGAGTACGGGCAGTTCGCGCGGGTGGCCACCAACTACGACGGCCTGATCGTCTCGGTACTGACCGAGGCGCAGTCGGAGCGAACCGGCGACTGGCGGCGAGGCGCCGGTCCGTGCCCGCTGCGCGGGATGCGGTCGGCGGACGTGGCGCAGGGCGAGGGCGCGCGGCTGGCGGCGACGGTGTCGCTGGTCCTCGCCGCGGCGAAGATACGTGACCATGTGGCCGACGGCGACGGCCTGTTGGGAAGGCGCCCGGTGGCGCTGGCAGCACGCCGGATCGCCCACGGCTGGGACCGTGCGGGTGCCGCGGGCGGAGAGCGGCTCGGCTTCGGCACCTCGGTGCTGCTGGGGGCGGTCGAGCGCCAGCCGCAGATCGAGCGGTCGACTGGTCGAGGTGGCTCGCTGCTGACGGTCACGGAGCCCACCGAGACGGCGACCGCCGCCGCCTTCGCGTACACCGCCGTGCTCACGGACCGCCCGGACAACGCGGAACCGCTGGCGGAAGCCGGTCGTCTGTTCGGTCGACTGGCGCATCTGCTGGACGCGGTGGAGGACCTGGCCGCGGACGAGGCGTCGGGCGCGTGGAACCCGATCGCCGTGACCGGCGCGGGCCGCGCCGAGGTGCGCAGGCTCTGCGACGACGCCGTTTCACGGAATCCAGCTCGCCCTGTCCGACGCCGTGTTCGTCGACGGGCGGCTGGTACGGGCCCTTCTGGGTGGCGAGTTGGAGCGCGCCGTCGATCGGGTCTTCGACCCCCGGCATCGCCACCATCGGCACACCCGCCAGACGCGGGGCCTGCGCATGCTGCCGTGGCTGGGTCGCCGTACGGTGACGGAAGAGCCCCCGGAGACCGGCTCGAGCACGGCTTGTGGCGTCGGTGTGCTTGCGGGCGCGGCCCCGGAGGGTGCGCCGACGGCATCGGGCCGGCCGCCGGAGGGGGAGTGCCGGCGGTGTCGCGAGCAGCGCCGGCTGTGTGGAGATTGCCGGCTGTGCTACAACTGCTGCCGCTGCGACGACGACGCGGATTCGGGTGACGGAGAGCCCTGGCAGTTCGGCGAGGGCAACGGCAACGGCGGCTCGAACCGGGATGGCTCCGGCAGGGACGGTTCCGGAGGCGACGGCTGGTTCGGCGGGCACGGCGGCGGTAACTCAGGAGGCACCTCCGGCGGTTGGGGCGGAGGGCACACGTCCGGCGGTGGCTCTGGTGGCTCCGGCGGGGGCTCGGGTGACGGCTGTGGCGGAGGCTGCTGCAACCCGTGCAAGTGCTGCTGCGACTGAACGACGGATGAACCACGCGGGGCCCGGAAGGGGAACGGGCGCGTCGGCGACGGCGCGTCCGGAGGGATGCGTACCTGCTGGAGGCGCCTGACCAGGGGCTCATGAGGAAGCGGCCCACCGGGATTCCTTGTGGGCCGCTTCGCTCGTGGGGTGCGCACCCGTGTCCACGCGGGTGCGCACCGGTGACTTCTGGGTTCAGCTGGTGCGCTGCAGTGCCGGCGGGGTCCAGCTGCCGGTGAGGGCGGGCTGCTGGGGCCAGTACAGGCGCAGGAAGACGTTGAAGCTGCCCGCGGGTGCGGGAAGCCAGTTGCTCTCGCGATCGGGTCCCGGGTTGTCGTGCTGGACGTAGATGTCCAGGGAGCCGTCGGGGTTGGTCCGCATACCGCTGCGGTCGCCGATCGCGTAGCGGTTCAGCGGGTTGTCGGCGAAGAACTGATGCTCGGTCATCATCGTGAGGGACCAGAAGCCGTCGACGGGCGGGGTTTCCCCGGCGGCGAAGTGCAGCACGTAGGTGTGGGCACCGTTGAGAGGCCGGCCGTCGGCGTCGGTGGTGGCGTGCGGGTACAGGGCGTCGGCGTCGAGGTTGGCTCCGTACCCGAACCGGGTGATGACCGCGCGCTTGGCGTAGTCGGTTTCGTAATCTCCCAGGCCTCGGTGCACGGTCCACCCACCGGAGCCCGCGGACTCCGCTCGGTCGAGTAGATCGCGCAGCATCTCGGGGCCGCGCCGCGCACCCGCGTCCAGGGTGGCGAGCTCCTCGGGGGACAGGTCGTCCAGGCTCGCGCCGGGTGCGATGCCGAGTTTGGCGATGCGGCCCAGGAACGGTGCATCGGCAGGGTCGGGAGGGTTGTCGACCATCATCCGGTTGAGGAGCGTGAAGTACTCGCGGCCGCTGAGGGCGTGGACCTTTTCCACGGGCGGTGTCGTCGCGTCGGCATCGGCGGGAACAGGGACGTCGGTGGGAGGGGAGTAGGCATCGGGGTCGCCGGTCCATTCCGACAGCGGAATCAGCCGCGTGCCGTCCTGGAGCCGGTTGACGGCCGGGAAGTCCGACGGGCCGCTGGTCGCGTACCGGGCGATGATCCAGTTCACGGCGGTGGGCGACTTCAACAGGGTCAGGCCGGAGGGGGTGGCTCCTGACCAGGACGGTCCGGCGATCAAGAACGGGCCGGCGGACGGGCCGTTCTTACGTCGGCCGACGACGGCGCAGACATCCGACCAGGCGTCCAAGATCGGGACCATCCAGAACCGGTCGCCGAACTCGGGAAGGGTCAGCACCAGAGGCTGGTCGGACAGATCGAGCCAGGCACTGGAGTACAGGGTGTCCGCGTTCGGTGAGACGACCTCGGTGAAGGAGGCGTCCGGGGTGGAGCGCAGGTAGCAGAACTGGTTGACCGGGGCTTTCCGCCGCGCGTCGTCCCGGGCCGGGACCGCTGTCATGGAGCCTTTCGTCATGGCCGCCGTGACCAGTGGGTACCCATAGAGCCATGCCTCCGTGGCCAGCTTCTCCATCGATTCGTCCGTCATCGGCTTCTCCCAGGTGCTACGTCGGTCCCCGTCCGGGCCCGACGCTACGAGCGCCGCAGGCCTCCCGCGCGGCGAGTCCGCCGAACGGGTGGCGGCTCGCTCCTATGGGCGTCTGCCTTTCGTGCGTTCCGAAGGTTCCCGACGGGCTGAGGCCGGCGGACACGTCCACGGTCCCTGCCCGGTCTCGGCGCATGGCCGGGCCGCTGTCCCACGTCGGCGGACGTACGGTTCGCCGCCACGGCTCCGGCCATGGCACTCGGCCCCCTCATCGGCCGGCGTCGGGACGAACTGCGCACGGCCGAGCAGGCACGGGTGCCCATCGCCGAGGTCCGGTCCTTCAACACCGCACCGTTCGCCGCTCTGCCGCCTTTCCAGGCTCGGCCTACCCCGCTCGCGGCCACACACCGCCGGAGGTCAGGCGAGAACGTTCACGGCGCGGGCGACCACCAGGCCGAGGATGAGCAGGGAGACGAGGGACTGGATGCCCATGGCGATCTTGGCCCAGGCGGCCAGGGGCATCACGTCCGTGGGGCTGAAGGCGGTGGCGTTGGTGAGTCCGAGGTAGAGGTAGTCGATGTAGCGGGGCCGCCAGTCGGCGCTTGCCACTTCGGGGTTGAGCTGCTGGGGGAAGGCGAGCGCGGGTGTGCGGGGGATGCGGTGGGCACGAGCGGCGGCTCCGCCGCTGTCGAGTTCGAAGTACAGCAAGGAGAAGGCCAGAACGGTACAGGCCCACACGGTGCCACCCGACTGCAGCAGGCTGGTGGCGGATGCGGTCTCCTTGCCGCCGTGGAGGATGTCGTCGACCAGCTGGACCGTGGACCAGACGGCGCTGAGAGCGAGAACGCCCACCAGGGCGATCGACAGGGTGCGCAGTACGGTCGAGCGCCGGTCGATCCGGCCCGGGTCGCTGGCGATGAGCGCGAGCAGAAGCAGTCCCTCGACTGTCGGAAGCACCCAGCGAGGCGCCAGACGGAGGTCGTCGGGGAGCAGGACGGTCAGCACCATGGCGGTGACGACGGCCGTGGCCATCGGCCAGCGGGCCTCACCGTAGGGCTCATGCGAACTCGGGCTCTCGGTCGGCTCGGGGATGCGTCCGGTCATGGTGGCGGGCCCTTACGGTCGAGTGCGGAGTGGTTGTCCGTCCTGCCCTCGGAAGATATAGCGGCTGGTGGGCGGGCGGCGGATCTCGCGCTTCGGTGCTTCGAAGGCGAGGTGCTCGACCTCGACTGCGGCCGGGGGGTGGCCGCCGCCGGGCACACCGTCACTGTCGGTTGCTACGCGGCACCCGGCAGCGCCGACGTACCGGTGACACCCCGGGTCCGGCTAGGCGGCGCCGGATCGACGCCGGCCGTGAACGCGTCACGCGCCGTGCTGGAGTGGGCCTGCGCCGCCTACCGGTCGGCCGTGGACGCGGGATTCCGCGGTGCCGGCCGCGCCGTACGCGGGCGCCGGGCACGCGATGCCGGGCCCTGCCGCGCCGATCACGCCGACGGTGAACGCCGCCGCGGCGGCGGGAAGAACGGCGCCGAGCTGGGGATGGGCTTCTGGGTCTGGTTCTCCACGCGCAGAGCCGTGCCGGCCAGGACGCGGGCGTCGACGCCGACGGAGTCGTCGAGGGCGATTACGTGCCTGCAGCGGACGACCACCGCCCGGCCGCAGGCGTGTGCCTCGGTGGCGTCCGGCCACAGCGTCCCGGCGAGACGTTCCGGCTGAAGCACGAGCGCAGTCCGACGACGGCCGACAGCCGTTGCGCGGTGCCGCACAGGAGGACGGCTTCGGTGCCGTACAGCAGCCGGAACGGGCCGAGCGGGCCGAGACGGGATGTGAGAGAGGTTCCGGGCGGTGCATCATCTCTCTCCGAGGGTCGGAGGGGGCGACAGAGAGCCGTGGACCCCCGCCCGTCTCCTCCCATCCTGGGAAGCCGGAGCCCGGCCCGCTCGCCGTACCGCCACCGCCACCGTCACCGTCACGCGGACACGTAGCGGAACTCCGGCCCGTAGGTCTTGCCGCTTCCGTCGGGGAGCGGGATGGCCATGAGGTCTTGCGCGGGTATCTGCAGCCCGAACATCGCGGCGACGGCGGCGTTCAGGGTGTCCAGCGCCTGGGCGGGATCTTCCTGCTTCCAGGCGTCCTGGAGGAGGCCGAGTAGCTCGCTGAAGGCGCGATTGAACTCGTCGAGGAGCTGTACCGTCGCGGGGGCGGGTGCGAAGGGTCCCGTCCGCGGCCAGCCGCCGGCGGGCACGACACCCATGGGCAGGGCGTGGGGCATCGGCACCTCCGGGCCCTGGAAGTCCCACTTGTCGGGGTAGCCGGGCGGGTGCACCAGCTTGCGCCCGTGCTGGATCTCCAGGAACGCGAAGTGGTGGGCGAGCTCGCCCTGCGTGCCCGGGAACGGGTTCTCGGGCGAGGTCGACGTGCCTTCGCCCTGCTCCTTGATCACCTTGATGGCCGACTCGACCTCGGCGAGCGAGGTGAGGGCCACCAGGCTGTTCCCCGCCCCGTGGCTGGACATGTCCATCTCGATCTGCCGGGCGCCGGTGATCAGCTCCGGGCTCGCCCGCAGCGCGTCCAGGATCGCGGTGTAGAAGGCGCCGATCGAGGTGTGAGGCGTCTCCCGGCGTTCCGTCACCGGGGCGTCGGGCTTCTCGATCTCCGCGTACATCGTCACCGACGCCTTGGTCAGCCCGCTGAGGGAGACGGTGACTTCCGGCCGGACGCCGCCGGGCAGAGGACCGGGGTACGTGGGCACCAGTGCCGCGTCGGCGAGCTGGGGAGTCCCGCCGATAGCGGTGAGCAGATTGCACGCCAGGCCCACGTGCGACATCTCGTCGAAGATGATCGCCCTCAGCGTGTCGAATACCTGGCCGTCCCCGATGTCGTCGATGGACCACTTGCCGCAGAGGTACGGGGGGAGAGTGGCGAGTTCCAGCAGGATGGCCTGTTGCGCCGCGTCCCTCACCCACAGGGCGTCCCGCCGCTCGGCGGGTTGCCGCATCAACTCGACGATCCTCTGATTCCGGCTCGTGGTGTGGAGCAGCGCGTCCATGGCCGGCCTCCTTCCGAACGAGTACCCCCACTCTCAGCAGCGCCCGCGCCCACCGTCACCCCACCGTGGACCTCTCCACGGCGCAGGGCACGATCCGTGCGAACCCGAGGGACGGCTCGACCCCGAACTCCGCGCGCAGCAGGTGACGGTACGCACCGCAGCGCCGTCCGCAGAATGCCGCGCGCGTGCGCTCGGACGCCTCCGGTCACAGAATCCCGGCGACTTCCTGACGCCCCGCCCGCCGCCGCAGGCCGACGAAGGCCAGCAGACCCCGCGCGTTGCCGGGCGGCGCGACGGTCTCACCGTCGACCGACAGCCGGAACCGCCCGAGCAGCCGGAGACCGAACCGGCGGGAGGGTGAAGCGGGGGAGGGGTTCATGCGTCGTCCCTGGGGGTCTCTTCCGCACCCACCCATCGTAGGACGAGGTTCCGGACCGTGCCCCCTCAGCGCTGCCCTGTGGCTCGCGATCCCGGCCACCTGACGCAGCCTCTCCAGAACGCCTTCGGGGTGCTCTCGGACCGTACGACGAGCCCGTCAAGACACGGTCCCGATACCCGTACATCGGCCGACTGGGTTGGGGACGGCCTGTACGTGGCCGTCTGCGGGAACGGTCACGGAGCCCGCGGTTGCGACGAAGACGAAATCGGACGCCTCGCCTCGACTCTTGTACTGGACGAGGAACCGGACTTCCCCTCCCGTCGGAGACGTTCGCTCCTGACCGCGGAGTCCCCGGCACGACCGGATCGCCCCTGCCACCTGAAGTCGCTTCTGCCTGTGCTGAGCTCTCGGCGAGAACGCGCGTGACCGGTGACGGGGGGACGACCCGGTCGGCCCCGCGTGGGCCCTGGCCGAGTCCGCGATGCTGTGCTGAAGACAGGTACGGAGCCGGAGGGTCAGGCCGCGCCGTCCTGCCACCACCAGGACTGCGACCCGTAGGGGTACTCGACCCGGGAGTCGACGTGCTGCCACGAGACCGTGTAGGTCTCCAGGCCCGAGTAGCCGCAGGTCTCGGCCTTCTGGTAAATGGTCTTCGTGGACAGGCCGGAGACGGCGACATCCGCGGCGATTCCGTACAGGTGCATGGAGTTGGCGGCACCACCCACCGACGCGTTGTGGGAGATGCTGCGGAAGCCGGAGTTGACCGTGACGGCCAGGTCGCCGCACTTCTTGCGAAGCGCCTCCAGCTTGTACATGTTGCGGCGCACGTTCTCCTTGACGGTCGTGGCGCTCACCTTGCCACCCGAGAAGCCGGAGCCGTCCTTGCTCTCGAACTCGGAGAAGTCGAAGTGCGCGGTCGATCCGTCGGAGCTCTCCAGGGCGTTGAGCCGGCTGAACGTCTGCGCCCCCGCCACCCCGTCCACGGTGAGTCCGTACGCGGCCTGGAACCGACGGAGCGCCGCCTCGGTGCCGGGACCGAAGTCGCCGTCCAGGGAGACGTAGGTCTGCTGGGCCGAGCCGGCGGCCCAGCCGGCGATCCTAATCTGGAGCTCCGTGACGGCCGCACCGCTGGAGCCCTGGGAGAGCTGTGAGGGCCAGCTGTAGGCGGCGGCCGGGCCGGCGAGGGCCAGGCCGGTACCGACGGCCAGACCGGTGGCGGCCACCGCGCCGGCGCCGTAGCGCAGCAACGAGCGTCGCGAGAGGTCGGATGTCATGGTCGAGTCCCCTTCTTCTAATACCAGTTGTGGGACTGCCAGAAGGACCACGCCGCGCACGGGGTGCCGTACCGCGACTTGATGTAGTCGAGGCCCCACTCGATCTGGGTGGCCGGGTTGGTCTGCCAGTCCGCTCCCGCTACGGACATCTTGTCGCCGGGCAGGGCCTGCGGGATGCCGTACGCACCGGACGAGGGATTCGTCGCGTACACCTTCCAGCTGCTCTCGCGGATCCAGAGGTTGTCCAGGCAGTCGAACTGGCTGGACACGGACCAGCCGTGCTCGGTGATCTTCCACTGGCCGGTGATCTTCACGGTGCGGGCGATGTGCATCGCGTTCATGGTCGCGGGGCCTGTGACGCCGTCGGCGGACAGGCCGTTCGCCTGCTGCCAGGTCGTCACCTTGGACTTGGTGCCGTCGCCGTAGGCGCCGTCGGCGGTGGTGCCTACCTTGCGCTGTACCTCCATCACCTTGTTGTGCAGGGCGAGTTCGGTGCGACTGCCGTAGTCGCCGTCCTCGGCCAGCCCGTTGTCGTGCTGGAAGGAACGGACCGCGGTGCTGGTCTGGGAGCCGTAGACGCCGTCGATGCCGCTGTACGGCAGGTAACCGATCCCCGCGAGATTGCGCTGGAGCCAGGTGGTGGAGTCCAGGGCGTGTGCGGGGGCAGAGGGCGCCAGCATGGCGAGCAGGGTGACGAACAGCACGAGTGCCGTGCGGGCGACGGGCAGCCGGGGGGCCGGCGCCTGGGAGGCCGGAAGGGCCGTACCGATGGGTATCACTCCGAGTCCTTGTCTTCGCGGGTCGATGCCGATGTCTCGACGGATGCGCGCCGAGACAGCCAAGTCGCATGCATGCAAGAGGACTTGGTGACTGAAGCCATGGTGCCGTCGGGGTCCGTGGTGCGGAGCCCCTTGGGAGCGATACGGGACGGGGCCGGGACGCGTGGGACGCTCGGTGCGCACGGGACGGGAAAATGTGGGATGGATTTCCGCAACGGTCGTCGCCTGCGGCGTACATCACTCGGGTGTGCTTCGACGGTCTGCGAGCCTTCCGTGTCGCCGGTGTGCGGGTGCGGGGGAGACGAGGTCCTGCCCGGCAGGTAGCGGGAAGTTGCTGGTGAAATCCCCTACAGGCGACGGAGGTTCATGCCAGGGGACGTCCTTGCGGCACGGGTTCGCGATCTGCCGGTCGCGGTCGGCCGTCACCCTCGGCACGCGAGCGGCCGGGCTCCTCCTGGAGGAGACCGGCGACCACGCGGACGACCACCGCCACGACCAGGTGGTGCTCCGGCCGGAACTGGTCGTCCGCCGTTCGAGCCTCACCCCGCGCTGACCGGACCAGCCGGTCCGGGAGCCCCGGCGTACATCTCGCTGAGGAGTCGTCGACGGCCGCGTAGCACTTGAGGACGATCCCGCGTCCGTACGGAGGCGGACTTCTCGACCGAGAGGGAACCCCGGCCCGCGGTCGCCGTCTTGGTCCTCGCGTCGACTTGATCGTCGAGTCGACACGAGGAGGGGTGTGATGGCAGGTCAGGTGCACAGGACGAGGCGGGCGAAGGCATCGGCGCCGGAGTACCAGGGTGCTCTCGAATCGTTGTCGGTGAACGCCTCACTGCCCGAGGTGCTGGCCCGGGGCATGGAGGAGCTGCGGACGGCGGAGCGGGCCGGGGACCGGCGGGAGGAGGCGCGCTGCGGGCTGGCCGTGGCGGAGGCCTGCCGCAGGCTCGGGCGGATCGAGGAGGCCGACCGGGCGTGGAAGGCGAGCTACCGGGCGGCGCGTTCGGCCGGTCACGAGGGGGCCATGGCGTGGGCTCTGTGGAGCGGCGGCACGCTGGCCCGACAGCGCGGTGCATTCAGGCTGGCGTACCGGTTGCTGAGGCTGGCCGCCGAGACGGGCGAGCGGGGCGGTGACGTCGTCGTGCGCGGCTACTCGCTGGCGGGGCTCGCCGAGACCGGGCGCATCCAGGGTGATTACGCGGCGGTGAGGAGGCTGCACGAGCAGTTGCTTGCCGAGGCCCGCCGCCGAGGCGAGGCCCGGCACACGGTGTGGGCGCTGGAGGGCATCGCGCAGATGCACCGCAACACCGGCGAATACGACGAGGCCCTGGCCCTGTTCGAGGAGGCGGCCGACACGGCGTCCCGAGCCGAGGACCGGCGCGGGTGGGCATGGGCGCTGCGCGGCATCGCGGACGTGGTGTCCGTGCGCGACGCCGACGTGGAGCGCGCCCTGTCGCTGCTGTCCCAGGCGGAGGAGGCCTGCCGGGAGATGCGGCTGTCCAGCGCGCTCGCCTACAACCACAAGATGCGCGGCAACGTGCTGTACCGGGCGGGCCGCTACGAGCAGGCCCGTGAGATGTACGCGCTGGCCCTTGAGGAGTTCCACGAGATGGACGAGCCGCGCGGGACGGCGCTGTCGCGACTGGGCCTGGTCAAGGCCTCCGCCCACCTGGGCCGCGACGCCGCGCACACTGCCGCGGACCTGGCCGAACTGCGCTCGACGCTGGACCGTATCGGTCTGCGGCATGCCCGGGACATGGTGGACAAGGCAGCGGCCGAACTGGGGGTCGGGCCGCTGCCGGACCACGGCGGACACGGGCAGGGCGCCGCGAGGCCCGTGCTGCCGGCGGTCGGGGCCGAGGCGCTTCAGGCCGCCGATGTGGAGGGCCTGCGGTGAGCGCCGTCCCGACACCGTTCTCGCCGGTGTACCGGCCGGGCGCCACAGCCGTGGCCACGGCGCGTTCCTCTCGTGATCACGACGCTGATCACGACATTGATAGCGACATTGATAGCGACATTGGTCGCGATATTGATCGCGATATTGATCACGACGCAGCGCCGGCCCGTGTCCTGGAGCGTTGTCGTGAACTCGTCCGGCCCGCGCTGGTGGAGGCGGTGGGCAGCCTCCATCCGTGGACCGGTGAGATGGCGGCGTACGCGCTGGGCTGGTCCGACACGGCCGGTACTCCGGATTCCGGCAGGTCCGAGGGCAAGGGAGTGCGCCAGGCGCTCGCCGTGCTCGGGGCCGAGGCGGTCGGGGCGGACGGCGCGGAGGCCGTCCCCGGCGCCGTGGCAGTCGAACTCGTGCACACCTTCTCGCTCCTCCACGACGACATCATGGACGGCGACGACCTGCGCCGGCAGCGGCCTGCGGTGTGGAAGGCATACGGGACCGGCCCCGCCGTTCTCGCCGGCGACGCGCTTCTCGCCCAGGCCGTGACCACCCTGGCCGAGGCCCCGGGCCGGCACGCGGCGGCCGCGGTCCGCTGCCTCTGCCGGACCCTGAACGCGCTGGTCTCCGGCCAGGCACAGGACCTGCGCTTTGAACACCGTCCGTGGTACGGCCCCGGCGCAGTCGGACCGGAGCAGTACCGGTCGATGGCCGAACACAAGACAGGCGCCCTGCTGGGCTGCGCCGTTGCGCTCGGCGCGGTCCTCGGCGGCGCCCCCGCCCGGACCGTGACCACGCTCGAACGGGCGGGCCGCCATCTCGGCCTCGCCTTCCAGGCGGTGGACGACATCCTCGGCATCTGGGGCGACCCCGCCGTGACCGGCAAACCCGTCCACGCCGACCTGCGCAGGGGCAAGAAGACCTACCCGATGCTCGCCGCACTGGCCGGCGGAGGCAGGGCCGCGCACGAACTGGCGGCGCTGCTCGACCTTCCCCAGCCGCTCGACCACGAGGCCGCCGCACACGTCGCGGCACTCGTGGAGGAGCTGGGCGGGCGGACCGCGACCCGCGACGAAGCGCGCCGGCACCTGGACACCGCCCGCCGCGCGCTGCGCGACGCGCCCCTCACGTACACCGCTGCACAGCAATTGGACAGGCTGTTCACGTACGTGCTCGACCGGACCAGGTGATCACCGTTCCTCCTCGGTGATCCCCCCGGCGGTGACGGCTCGACGACGGCGACGCGTAGCGGAGCGCGGAATGTTCGCGCGGCTGGGAACCATCCGCCCAGTGACCGCCCTGGGAGACGATGGCGGCTCCCAGGGCTGCCGCCGGCCCGGCGAGCACGCCGAGTAGCTCACCTCGCCGGGCTGTGCCCAGGGCGCCGGAGCGCTGGTCTGCCGCTGTCGGCAAACACGATGCTCGGTGCGAGTGGGCTCACCGGGTCTTCCTCACCTTCCCGACTGGAGGGCGCCCCAGGTGCCGGAGCCGACGATGCCGTCGACCGTCAGAGCGCGTGAGGACTGGTAGTCGCGCACGGCCTGGTCGGTGCCCGGACCGAAGGCGCCGTCGATGGCCACCGTCCGGCCGAGCGCGGCGGTCAGGGCACGCTGGAGCCGGGTGACCGCTTCTCCTGTCGAGCCGCTCTGGACGGTGGGGGTGGATCCGCGGGACAGCAGGGCGGTCCAGGTCTTCGGACCGATCACTCCGTCCGCGGTGAGCCCTGTGCCGCTCTGGAAGTTCTTGGTGGCGGTGGTCGTGGCGGCGCCGAACGTCCCGTCCGGGGTGCCGGGGTCGTATCCGGCGGCTTTGAGCAGGCACTGGGCCGCCTTGACCTGGTCGCCGGTCGATCCGCTCTGGACGGTGGGGTACGTGGTGAAGTCGAGGTTCGTCCCCGTGCAGTCGGGCGCGGGCGGTGTGCCGGTGCCCACGTCCAGGTAGTCGCGGTCGATGTTGATCGAGTAGCCGCCGTAGGACTCGGTGACGTTGCCCGCGTACTGGTGGATGCGCTGGTGCCCGGCCCAGTAGGTGGACGGAACGTAGGAACCGGTGTTGGTGTCGGCGGCGCCGTTCCACCAGGCGTAGAAGATGTCGTCGACCCGCGTGTAGGCGCTGTTGCCGTACTCGCTCGCGGCGTCCTTGATGCCGGAGGACGCGCTGGAGTAGAAGCCCGACAGATAGCCGCCGCTGTGCAGCCGCTCGGTCCAGCCGGACAGGTACGACAGCACGGCCGCCTTGCAGGAGGCCGTGGAGGTGTATCCCTCGATGTCGCTGTAGACGGCGCTGCCCGCGGGGATGCCGAGGTTCGCCGCGGCGGTGAGGGCGGCGGCCGCTGCGGTGACGCCCTGGGACTTGGCCGTGGCGGGGTCGGCGGACATCTTCAGGGAGAAGCTCGTGCACGGGGCCTGGCGGCCGACGTCGATGGGGATCAGCCGCCAGCCGTTGCCGGTCTGACTGGTCACCCAGCTCGCGGTCAGATTCGGCTGCGCACAGCCGCGGAAGGAGCCGCTGATGTAGACGCCGACCGCGCTGTACGGTGAGCCGGCCTGCCAGGCGTTCATGGCGGCCTGGGAGGGCGCGGCACAGGTGTCGAAGCCCTTGCCCAGGTAGCTGCCGGGTTGCGGCCCGGCCGCGGTCAGGGGAGTGGCATCGGGCCGCTGAGCTGCGCGGGGCAGCTCGGTGCGCCTGGCACCCGGGGTGAGTTCGGCCGAGGCCAGAACGTCCCGCACCAGATTCTCGGTCGCCGGGGTGTGGGCGGCGGTGACGAGTACGCCGGCGTCCTCGACCGCGATCTGGATGGTGTCGTTGCTGGACACGGCGGTCGGGGCGGTGGCCTTGCCGCGCGGGGTCCGTGCGGTCGCCGCCGTCGCCTGTCCGGCGGAGCGGGCGGTGAGCGGCTCCACGACGATGCCTGCCGTACGGCCCACGAGGTGTGCGGGGCAGTCGCTCTGCTCGGCGGGCTCGCCCAGGTAGACGGCGGGTCGGTCGAATCGGAGGCAGGCCTGCGGACTTTCGGCCAGATCGACGACCTGCCAGTCGGCGGGGACCTCGATGCGGTAGCCGTGGTAAGTGACGGTCTGTCGGCCGGCCCCGGGCGGGGAGGCGGCCGTGGCGGCCCCGGGCGGGGAGGCAGCCGCGGCGGATCCGGGCGCGGCGAACGCCCCGATACCGGCGAGCACCGCCAGCGTGGCCGTTCCGGCACGGACGCGCCAGGGGATGCGGGAGGACATCAAGGCACTCCTACTCGATGCGGGGAGGGGAGAGAGTGGTGGGGCAGGTCTGCTCGGGGCAGGGATGAGTGATGCCCGTCCGGAGGGCCGGAGCCTTGTCGGCAGCGCGCCTCGCGGACGGTGCGGGCTCTCCCCCGGGCCGGAGCCGGTCCGGGGGAGAGCCCGCTGTCCGTGTCGTACGTCCGGGTCAGACGCCGCAGTTGGGCGCGGACCAGGATCGGCTGGTGCGTCCGTCCACGTGGGTGTGGTCGTTGTGGTCGGGGTAGCCGGGGCCGAAGATTCCGCCGAAGCCGTGGTAGCGGGCCCGCTGGGCCAGCGTGCACAGCGACGGGCTGCCGGTCAGGTCGGCAGCGTCACCGTACAGGTGCCGGCTGTTCGAGGCGCCGCCCACCGCGCTGTTGCAGGCGTACGAGCGGAATCCGCTGGTCACGGTGATCGGCACGTCCCCCAGGGCGTGTCGCATGGCCTCCAGCTTCCACATCGTCTGCAGGGCGTTGGACTTGGCCGTCGTGGCGCTCACCGCGCCGCCGGACCAGTCGGAGTTGCACTTGTTCAGCTCGGCGTAGGTGAAGTGGACGGGGGTGCAGTCCGGGTCCTGCAGGGCGTAGATCTTGCTGAACGTCTGGGAACCCGCGATGCCGTCCGCGGGCAGACCGTACGCCTGCTGGAATCGGGTCACCGCGGCCTTCGTCGCCGGGCCGAATGCGCCGTCGATGGCGATGACCTCGCCGTACGCGGCGTGTCCGGCCACGCGGATCTGCAGCTGCGTCACGTCGGAGCCCGACATGCCCTCGGACAGGGTGCGGCCCCAGGTGTAGCACTCGTCGGCCTGGGCGGATCCGGCCGTGGCCAGCATCCCACCCACCGTTGCCATCATGACCATGACAAGCGAGAGGGCGAGTTGGATCGTGCGCCGAAGCATCGCGTCTCCGTCCTGAGTTCTGATTCCCCGTCGAGGGGCTGAGGCGAGTGTGATACCTGTAAGCGGTGCGTGTCCACACCGTCACCATCCGCCACAGGACCAGACCTTCGGAACAACCCTTCTGCAGGTCGACGGTCGTGGTGGCGCCGGTCGCACACCGGTCCGGATGTGCGCCGTTCCGTAGGAATCGCACGCACGCTCGGCCCGGTGTGTCCCATCGAGTCCGGTGCTACATCAGCTTCAACTCCGCGCGCACAGCCTCCGCGATGGCTGCCGTCGCGTTCTCCGCGAACAGGATCGTGTAGTGGTTGGTGTCGTCGACCCGGCGGGTGGTGATCCGGTCCGGGGAGAGGTCGCCCGCGGCCAGACGCCCCTCGTCGTAGAGCCCCTGAGGCTCGTCCATCACTCCTCGCTCCGCCCACAGCATGGTGCCGCGCACCTCCGGCCGGTGGATGCCGCCCAGCGTCTCGGGGTCGCCGATGGGGCCCGCGCCGTCGGCACGGATCGCGTCCAGGACACAGCTGCTGCGCATCTCCGGAGGCTCGCCGGCCAGGTCGCGGTCCACGTACGCCTGGATGTGCGGGCCCCAGTGGGCCGTGAAGGCCGGGTGCTCACGGAAGAGAGCGCGGTACGCGTCGCCGTCCGGGAAGGTCATCCTGAGCCGGCGCATCGCCGGGCCGATGACCGACTCGATCACCTCGTCGATGTCCGCGCCGCCCGGAATCGGGAATCCGAGGCCACCGTCGACGAGGACCACGCGCGGGAAGCGGTCCGGGTGCCGCGCGGCGGCCACCGCGGTGGTGAAGGCCCCGAGGGAGTGGCCGACGAGCAGCGCCTGGCGCAGGCCCAGGTGATCGAGGACGGCGAGGACGTCCTCGACGTGGGCGGGGATGCCGTAGGGAGCCGGCAGACCTGCGCTGCCGGCCCGGCCGCGCAGGTCCGGGGCGTACAGATCGATGTCGCCGAGCTGCTCGGCGACGGCGCCGAAGGACAGGCTGTTGCCCGTGATGCCGTGCAGGGCGATGACCGCGGGCCCTTCACCCGGCCAGCGGGTCACGGCGAGGTCGCCTCCTCGTACGGGGACGGCGAGTTCCTGCGGAGTACGCGTGGTCATGCGGACCTCTCCCATCTGTTCGGTCTCCTGCGGGTCGGGGAAGCACGCCTTGTGCGTCCGCTCTTCGTAAAGGAGGAGTGGCTGGATTCGCAGTACTTCCGAGACGGCCTCCCGCTGAAGGATGCCGCAGACCGACCGCTCGATCTGGCGAACAGCCTTAACTGGATCACTCATTGGGGCCTCCATCGCTGCATGACGTCGCAGTGAGCCCGCCCGTCCCTTCCCGGCCCGGTGTCACCGACTGCGCTGCCGTGTCCCCGCCGGTGAGGGTAGGAAAGTGGTGAACCATCAGGATGAGGCCGGCGATCAGCCCGAGGCCACCGAGCGACGGTGGTGGCGACCAGGCTGAGTTGCCAGGCGCCGGCCACGACGGGGGACCTGTGCTTGGGGTGGATCCGGGCCATCGGCCGTGGGAGGAGTCCGTCGCGGGCCGCAGGTGCGGACCGGAAACCTCCGCCCGCGGTGATCCCGCGGCGAACACGCGGCGGCAGGGCAGGGAGAGGACGGGCCCGCCGCTGCCTCCGGCCGGCGCGGCGAGTTCGTCCTCGCCCAGGGCGTAGACGACGCGGCGCACGCAACCTACTTTCCCCTTCTCGGTTACACCTCCGACGTCATACGTATGACCCCGCACTCGCCAGTGGCCGTCCTGGACCAAGGCGGCTACGAGATCGTCCGCCGCGACACCAACCGCAACGAGCACCAGGTCACCACGGCGACAAGGACCCGGTTTCGCCGACGAGCCGGGTGCGAGCGGCCGCCAGATACCCGGCGGCCACGGCGGCGGTCTGGACAGCACCGCCCGCGAGCTCGAACTCCTTCGCGTACGCGTCCACCGCGTCCGCCACTCGGAGCGGTGCGCCGGCCCTCGCTCACGCCCGGCTGACGCTCCGTCGCCGTCGCCGTCGCCGTCGCTGTCGCTGTCGCTGTCGCTGTTGCCGTCGCCGGGCGGGCCCCGGCTGCGCCGGCCGTACCCCCGTGCGATGCTGAAATCGTCCGCTGCGCACCGATCAAGGGGCAGCGATGATCTACCTCAGCGACGAACGGCAGCACGCGATCGTGGAGCTGGCCGGTCTCGACGGCGGTGGTTGGGAGACCCGGCTTCCCCCGGTGGCCACACCCCCTGTGCCCGCCGGTCTGGCACTGACTGCCGATGGCCGCCTCGTCTTCGCGGACCGCGTCGGGTCAGTGGTCGTGGTCATGGAGCCCGATGGCTCACAAGGGGAGGTGCTCGATCCGTCGGCCACCCAGGTCGGACCGCTGAACGGCCCGACGGCGGTGGCCGTCGACGCGACCGGCGCCGTCCTCGTCGCCGACACCGGCAATCACCGCATCGTACGGGCGTCCGCCGTCGACGCTCCGACCTGGGAGAGCTACGGCTCACCCGGCACGGCCGCACCGGATGAGTTCCTCGCGCCGACCGGGGTCGCGGTCGACGACGTGGGACGCATCGTGGTCGCCGACCCGGCCGCCCGCCGCTTGGTCCGGTTCGACGGCCTGACCGGCCGCAACTGGACCGAGCTGCCGCTGCCCGCCGGGTCGACCAGGCCCTACGCCGTCCGCTGGGGCACCGGAGGCGTGCTGGTGACCGAGCTCGCCACGAGGTCGGTCCTGCAGCTGCACCCGGACGCCTCGATGAGCGTGCTGATCGACGGCGCGGACGAGTTGATCGCCCCCATCGCCGCGGCCATGGACGGTGCGACCGTCCTGGTCGCCGACGCCGGTGCCGCCCAGGTCACCCGCTGGTCGGCGGACGGCGGCGGCAGCTGGGTGGTGACCGAGCGACTCGTCGGCATCCCCAGGGCTCTGCCCGGACCGGAGTTCACCCGGCTGACCGGATTGGCGGTGTCATGAGCGAGAGCCTGCGCATCCTGTCGTACAACACACAGCTGCGGTCCTGGGCGATGGAGGTCGGGATCCCGCCGAGCATCCCGCCGGTGGACACCGCCGCCGAACGGGCCGGGTTCATCGCCGACAACATCCTGGGCAGCCCGTTCGACTACGACGTGGTCGGCCTCTGCGAGGTGTTCGACGAGGACGCCCGCGAGATCCTCCGTGACCGGCTCCGCCCCCGCTTCCCGCACGTCGTCACCAAGTGCGACTGGGACTACCTCCAGGTCGAGGAGGCCGGTGCCCGGCAGACCTGCGGCCGGTACGCCCAGTGCGCACTGTTCGGGATCCCGGACGTCGGAGGCGCCTGGCGGCTGGAGGACAGCGGGCTGATGCTCTTCAGCAGGTGGCCGTTCGCGCAACTCGGCACCGCCGGGCTCGACCTGACGGTGGTCGAGGTCTCCGCGCTTCTGGGCTACCCCGTCCCGGCCGTGGTGCCGGCGGTGAACTTCCTGCCCTACCGGAATGCCGTGAGCGACGACCGGCACGCGGCCAAGGGCATCGCATACGCACGCATCGAGCGCGCGCCGGCGCAGGTCTACCACCTCTTCCTGAGCCACACCCAGGCCGACTCGCACACCCCGGAGGAGAACCGCGGCACCCGCTCCCAACAGATCGCGGACGTCGAGCGTTTCATCGAGACATGCGCCGGTCCGGGCCTCTTCGACGGTGAGGTCTTCTTCCTGGGCGACCTCAACATCGTCGGCGAGCCCGACGCGAAGGCCGACCCGGACGGGGAGTGGCGGAGCTACTTCCACGACTCCTCGGGCCGGATGCTCACGGACCGCGCCGCCGACCTGTGGGGCCGCCGGCAGTGCACCAGCGACCTGCCGGGACTGCGCGACCGGGGCTTCTCGGCCACGGTGGTGTACGAGCCCCGCCAACAGCGCCTCGACTACGCCGTCGCCGCCACCACGAACTCGCTCGCCGCGCAGCACGTGATGATCGACTACGACCTGGCGAACGTCCCGCCCGGCCACCCCGAGGTGAGTTACCTCAGCGACCATCGCCCCCTGCGCGTGGAGCTGGCCCAACCCCGCCCGCACTCCACCCCGGCAACGGCGCTGGCGGTGCCGCACACGCCACAGTTCGACAGCAGCCGCGAGTGGCTGTCCGACGGCCAGGCGATGTGGTTCCGCTTCGACGAGGCGGGCACGTACGACCTCCGCCTCAGCCAGGCCGGCGACCGGATCGCCTACGAGGTCTACCTCGACACCGACCTGTCGAGGCCGCGCCGCCAGTACCACAACGAGTCCGACCCCCGGCGCGGCGACAAGTTCGTCATCCCCGCCCCGCCCTTCCTGGTCAAGGTGTTCGCCACGTCGCGTACGTCGGAACAAGACTGGTTCGTGTTCCGGGCCCACCGCCACCAGGGCGTCGGTCCATGGGACGCGATCCAACTCCCGTACGGTGAGGGCGTCCCCGAATCGTTCCCGGTGGGTCAGCTACTCAACACCGAATTCGAGGACACGGACTGGGAGGACTCGGACACCAAGTGGTTCCGCCTGGACGGCCCGATCATCCCCGTCGACTCCCCGCTGCACGCCCACATCACGGTCTGGCGCAGAGTCGGCCACGCGTCCTTCGCCGCCTCGCTGGTCCGCGAGTCACCGAGCGGCACCTGGCAGCTGCTGGCGCAGTCCAGCGGCGGCCCGCTGGCAGGCCTCGAGACATCGCTCTCCACGGGTGACCGGCTCTATGTCCAGGTCACCCGATGGGATCAACCGTCCCAACGAGAGCTGGAGTTCGTCGTCACCGCCACCGTCGACATGGCCCTCGTCCTCGGCGCCGGCCGCGGCGCACCACGGCTGACCTGCACCACAGAAACCAGCGGATGGGGCGCCGACGACATCGAGCTCGGCATCACGACGGACGGCGTCCAGACCGCGTACGTCGACAACGACACCATCGGGGACTTCGAGCAGGACGCCGTCCGCGACCTCAACCAATGGGTCCCCGAGTTCCTTCCCTACCGCAGGGACATCGAGTTCATGGTGAAGGAGCTCGACGACGTGGGTCACGACGACATCGGCCGAGAAACGCTGCCACCCTTCGAGGCGCTGGAGTCCTTCGACCGATTCACCGTCACGGAACGGATCTCACCCGGTCGGCTACGCGGCTTTCTCCGGATAGACGTGGACGACGGCCGCTACGACGTGGAGCTCGCCGTCACCACGTGGGACGAGCAGTTCTGACCCTGGCGCGCCTCGGCCTCGTGGTCACCGACCGCGTCCTCGCCGGCCGCATCGACCCTGGCAAGGCTCAGGCGTGTAAGGACCGTTCAGACATCCGTTCGCCAAGAACCCGCGGCCGGCACGGCCGTTGAACCGGCGCCCCCGCTGCCGTGTACGCGGCAGGTCACTCCGTGGGCGGGTCCTCACGGGGGATCCGGCCCGGCGCGCCCGCGAGGCGGCGCAGCGCACGCTGGACAGGCCTCATCTCCAGTCGCCGAACCTCTCGAAGAACGCCTCGGCGGAGCGCACACTTGCCGCCGCGACGGCGCCTCGTTGCACCTCCCAGTCGCTGGCGAACGCCTCGATCAGCACCTCCGCGGCCCTGGGCGTACCGATCACCTTGCGCAGGCACTCCTCGCGGCGCGAGCCGTCGAAATGGACGAGGGCCACCCGTGCCACGTTGTACGCGCGGCTCGCGGAGCTCAGACGGTAGGGCGGGTACGGACGGAACCGGTGCTCCAGCCGTGCCGACGGGACGGCCAGCACGTCGATCCCGGCGCGCCACGCCCGCAGGCTGAAGTCGACATCCTCAAGCCCCAGCTCGCGAAAGGCCCCGAAGCCGCCGAGCCGCTCGAACACCGCTCGCCGCACCGCCAGGCAGCCGCCCGGCGCGACGGGCACCGGGTACGGGGCGCTGTCCGGCCCCGGCGGCAGCCAGCGCACCCGCAAGGCGGCGTCGATCAGGCGGGCGCCGCAGCCCAGCGCCGTGCCGCCGAAGTCGCGCAGGGCGGGTGCGAGGACGGCATCGGGTCCGGCGGCCAGTGTGGCCCGCAGTCGGCCGAGGCAGTCCCGCTCCAGCCGGCAGTGCGCGTCCAGGAACAGCAGGTGCGTGCCCCGGGCGAGCCGGGCGCCCGCGTTGCGGGCCGCCGCGACGCCGCTGCGCGGGATGCGGCGTACCACGACCCCTCGCGCGCGCCACTCCTCCCGCTCCAAGGCGGCACAACTGCCGTCGGTGCCGCCGTCGTCGACGACGATGGTCTCGTCGGCGACGTCCGACCCGGCGAACACGGACCTCAGGGTCTCGTGCAGCTCCGCGCCCTCGTCCAGGCTCGCGATCACCAGCGAAACGGTCACCGGCCCCTCAAGAGGCCCTCGCTCCACGCCGGGCGCCGTGCGGATCATTCCAACGGGGGGCCGGGCGTGCCGGGCGGAACTCCCCCGGGAGGAGACGTGGCGATCAGGTCGATCAGGCCCGGCAGCATGGCCGCGTACCGGATCGAGTCCTGCAGATAGGCCGTGAGTCCGGCGTTCAGCGCGAAGTGGTAGGAGCTCAGCCGGTCGAGCTCGCCGCCGTCCAGGCCGAGTGCCAGCAGGTCGCCGAGCCTCAGCCGGCCCAGGCTCAGCGCGTCGAGCACCTTCTGCGGCGCTGCGGAGAATTCCAGGTAGTCGGCGAAGTCGGTCGACGACTGGAAGTCGGCCTCGGCGAAACCGGCCTGCTCGAGCGCGCGCTCGAGAGCCCGGTCGCCCTGGCGGACCAGATATCCGACCGACGGTACGTTCGCCTCGCACAGGTGCTCCAACAGCTGCTTGGTCACGGCACCGACGAGGCCGATGTTGGTGGCGTTCCGCCGGTCCGTCAGGACGGGGGTGAGATGGGCCCGGTCCTCGCTGCCGATCATGGCGATGCCCACGGCCTCGACGGTCTGCGACCCGATGCCCTTGGGCGGCCAGGGCCGCTCCGTCGTGGCCAGCGCCAGCACCAGACCGCCCCGGGACAGCAGCGGTTCGAGGACCTCGGAATAGAGGTACGGAAACCGGTTGCGGCGGCAGAACGCGGCGAGCGCGGTCCGTGTTTCGACGTCGGTCTCCGTCGTCACCGTCATCCGGACCGACTCGTTCGCAGGGGAGTGGTGGGTCATCGCGGGCCTCCGAGGGCGGGGGAGTCTGCACTGGACATCCACCCTGCGACCGCGTACCGCGTGCCGTCGCGCACGGTCGCCACCTCGTGCATCAGGGAGGACCGGAACAACACCAGCATGCCGGGCTCGGGCACCACGACCACCCGGCGGTCGCGCAGGCCCGGGTCGGTCTCGTAGACGGTGAGCGCGCCGCCGTCGAAGGTCGGCAGAGCCTCGCTGCCGTCGCGCCCGTTGAGGTAGAGCAGCAGCGACCACCGGTGGGCGGCCAGCCGGGGCGGATCGTCCTTGTGGTTGGCCACATCCCGGTGCGCGCGGAAGTAGCTGCCCTTCTCGTACGACATGAAGTACGGGCCGTACAAATAGTCCGCGTCCGAGTCGAAATCCGCACGGTGGTCGACGAAATAGGACGTCATGCGCTCGCCGATGCGGCGCTTGAAGTCCTCCGGGAAGTGGTGGTCGAAGCACAGGCGCAGTGACTCGTCCAGGATCGATTCGCCCGCGCGCACGATCTGAGCCGGCTCCCGCGGCGCCTGCGCCATGGCCCGGATGACGTCGGCGCATTCGCCGACCGAAAGGAATCCCTGGGTCGACGCGATGTTCTGCGTCCTGAACTGGGGCTGCATGTCCTGGCGCCTCCCGGTCGCGTACGTCTCCTGGGGTGGAACGAGACTCCTTCAGACAAGCGCCGTCCACCGCGACCCGCACGCCGGACTAGCCCGACCGACGGGTACGCCGATCGGCCCGGGCGCCGCCCGCCGCCCAACCCGGAGCGCCCCCAGCCGGTCCTCCCGCGGCCCCGGGCCCTCAGGGCCGGCGCGGCACCGGCACCAGCCGGTCGAAGGCCGGCCCGCCGATGCCGGCCCAGCCGTGTGGAGGACTCGATGATTCTGCGGGCGATGCGGTGCTGGATGCCGCGCGAACGGAGCCATCGGCGCAGGGGGTCGAAGTCGTATCCCTTGTCCGCGTGGAGCTTGGCGGGCCGTCGCCGGCGCGGGCCGCGGCGCGAGCGGATCGGAGGGATGCCGCGCACCAGCGGCTCAAGTGCCTGGCTGTCGTGGAGGTTCGCGCCTGGGATCCTGACGGAGGGGGGCAGACCGGTCCGCTCGGTGATCGAATGGATCTTCGAGCCCTTCTTGCCCCGGTCTACAGAAGCCGCCGCCTCGGCGGCCGTCCTCGTCGTGCGGACGTGGAGGAGGAGCAGGAAGGCGCGGAAGGCCAGGGCCCGCACGCAGGCCGCAGGCCCGGGCTCGTGGAGATGCGGGATGACACGACTCGCGAGGAGCCGCGGGAGCGGGTCTCAGGCTGTCGGTGCGCACCCTGCAGGGAGCCGGCCCGAGATGCGGCACGATGGCCCGATGAACGTACAACAGGGAAGCACGGCAGAGGAATCCATCGGGGAGCTCGCCCGGCGACTCCTCGCGGCAGACACCGACGGCTGGACGCCGGAGGGTGTGAGGGCTGCGGCGGTCGAGCTGGGGTGGGCCTGGGGCGGCACGTCGAACGCTCCCGTGCTGATCACTGGTCGGTCCTCGGGCGATGCTCGCTTGCGGCCGGTCGGCGACTACGAGAAGCGTTACGTCGACGGCGAGTCGTACGTGGAGCTCGCGGTGCCACTGGCCGTTCCCGCGCCGGACGCCGCAGCGCAGGCGGCATCCTTCCGGGCCGCGAAGGAGGAAGTGACAGCGGCGCTGGGCACGCCGTCCATCATGGGCTCGCACGGTGACATGGGCCCCTTCTACGACAGCGAGCCGCTCTGGGGCGCCCCCTTCCTGCGCTGGCGCGGCAGGCCGAACACGCTCGAACTGCGTGCCGGGACGTCGGGGCCGGAGCTGGTCCTGCAACCCACCGACCCCGCAGAGAACTGGTTCTGGCGTCAAGGCGTCGGCGAGGAGCACGCGATCAGTGGCTTCTTCGGCAGCAACCGTGACCAGGCCAACGTCGGCCTCGGTTTCCCGGGCGGATGGACCGCCCGCAGCTGGGAGACCGTCACCCGGTCGCTGGGAGAGTTCCTGGGATCGCTGCCTGCCGAGACCACCGCCCTGGGTGTCCGGATCGGGATGCCGTTCTACGGGCGCAACGGCCGAAGCGCGCCCCTGCTTTTCGACGTGGTGTGCGGCGACCGGCTCTCGATCGCCTGCTTCGCCCCGGACGACGTCGATCCGGCCGCACTCGGCTGGGGCACGGTCGCCGAATTCCCGCACACGGCGTCGGTCTTCGGCGACGACGATCCGGTTTGGCGTGTGGACGCGGGCGGCCCTGGCGAGCCGAAAGGCCATGCACTCGCCGAGATGCTCGTGGCCACGGCCAGGGCGGCGGGCGCGACCGAACCCACCGACCTGATCATCGGCGGCGAGGCGGAGTACGTGGACGGCTACCACGTCACCTACTACGGGCTGGGCCTGCCGACCGGCTGACCGCCCCCCAGGGGCGCACCGCCGCGGCGGTGCGCCCCTCGACGGCCTCCGTCGAGAGCTTGAGGTACCCGGACGTTGTCCGGCGTCTACCCGGCCGCACCCTCACCGCCCCTTTCGAACGGACCGGAACAGCAGGCGGCCCGACGAGGCATCCGTGTGAACGTGGTCGTACCGGGACCGGTGTGGATGCCGCTGATCCCCGCCACCATGCCGGAAGCGGCGGACCTCGGAGGCCGGCCACCGCCCGGTGCGGGCGGCGCAGGAGGCCGAGAGGGCACCTGCCTGTGGACTCCTGGCCTCGCCCGACTCCGGACGCCTCACCGGAGAGATCGTCAACGACGCGGGCGGGAGACCCCTGCCCCGGCGGCGGCGCCATCGTCACCGTCGCCGCCGAAGGTACGGCGGTAGGCAGTGGGGGAGATGCCGAACGCGGTCCTCATGTGGACGCGCAGGGAGTTCCCGGAACCGAGCCCGGCACGGTGCGCCACCAGGTCGACCGGGAGATCGGTCGTCTCCAGGAGCTGCTTGGCGAGTTCGAGCCGCTGCGCCGTGAGCCACTGCACGGGCGTCATGCCGACCTCGTCGCGGAACCGGCGGGTGAAGGAGCGCAGACTCATCCGGGCGTGTTCGGCGAGGCGGGCCAGAGTGAGCGGTTCCGCGAGGTGTTCGAGGGCCCAGGCGCGCGTGGCGGTCGTACTGGCCAGGGTGGGCTCGGGGACCGGGCGGTCGATGAACTGCGCCTGCCCGCCGTCTCGCCAGGGCGGTACGACACACATGCGGGCGGCGCGGTTGGCGGCCGCGGCGCCGTGGTCGCGGCGGATCATGTGCAGGCACAGGTCGACACCGGCGGCCACGCCTGCGGAGGTGAGCACGTCGCCGTCGTCGACGAACAGCACCTCCTCGTCGAGCTTGACCTCGGGGAAGGCCTGGCGGAACTCAGGGGCCAGATTCCAGTGGGTGGTGGCCGGCCGGCCGTCGAGGAGACCGGCGGCGGCGAGCACGTACGACCCGGAGCAGATCGACACCAGTCGGGTGCCCGGCCGGATCCCGTGGATGGCGGCGCCGACCTCGGGAGGCAGCGGGCCTCCGCGGCTCAGCTCGGGCATGGCGTGCGTGGGCGGGACGATCACGGTGTCGGCCTCGGCGAGAGCCTCTGGGCCGGCCGCGGGCTGCACGGTGAAACCGGCGTCGCTGAGGACAGGGGCGCCGTCGGCCGTACAGACGGTGACCTCGTAGAGGGGCCTGCCCTCGGCGTCCTCCACGCTTCCGAAGACCCGGGAAGGGATGCCCAGCTCGAAGGGGGGCACGCCCGGGAGGGCGAGCACGGCGATGCGGTGCGGACCCACCCGCTCTTCCGCCCGCTCGTCCCCCGTGGTCGTTCCCGGCATCTCGGTCATGGCCAGATCCTGTCACATAGTGGCTAGGAGGCCAATACCTCGCCGGGGCGGAATGCCCGATCGTGGAGCGGTCGCCGCCGGAAGGGATCCGGCGGCATCCCGATGAGACAGAGAAGCGAGGCGGACGACATGCGTGCGGTGGTCGTGGAGCAGTGGGGCGGACCCGAGAACCTGGTCGAGCGCGAGGTGGAGCGCCCCGAGCCGGGCCTGAACGAGGTCCTGGTGCGGGTGCACGCGGCCGGGGTGAACCCGGTGGACTGGAAGACCCGCGTGAGCGGCGCCCTCATCGGATGGGGCGACGTGCCCGTCCTCGGCTGGGACGTGTCCGGCACGGTCGAGGCCGTCGGCCCCGGCGTGGGGATCTTCCGCCCCGGCGACGAGGTCTTCGGGATGCCGCTGTTCCCGCGCCAGGCGGGCGCGTACGCCGAGTACGTGGTGGCACCGGCGCGCCACCTCGCGCCGAAGCCGGCGTCCCTCACGCACGTGGAGGCGGCCGCGCTGCCGCTCGCTGCCCTGACCGCCTGGCAGGCTCTCGTCGACGCGGCGGACGTCCGCCCCGGCGAGCGCGTACTGGTGCATGCCGCGGCCGGAGGGGTGGGGCACCTCGCCGTGCAGATCGCCAAGGCCCGCGGTGCGTACGTCATCGGCACCGCGAGCGCGGCCAAGCACGACCTGGTGCGAGAGCTGGGCGCCGACGAGGTGGTCGACTACCGTGCGGCTCGCTTCGAGGACGTCGTTTCCGACATCGACGTCGTGCTGGACGGTCTCGGAGGAGAGACGGCCGAGCGCTCCCTGAAGGTGCTCCGCGACGGCGGCAGGCTCATCACGCTGCCGGGCCCGGACGACGTGCCCGCCGCCCAGGACGGTGTCATGGCCGCGTGGGTCCTGGTCGAACCCGACCACCTCGGCCTGCGAGAGATCGCGGACCTGGTGGAGCGCGGCGCGCTGAGGCCGGTGGTCGACACCGTGCTGCCGCTCGCCGAGGCCGCGGAGGCTCACGCTGTCGGCGAGCTGGGCCGTACGACGGGCAAGATCGTCCTGACGGTCGCCTGACCCCGCCCCACACCCTGCCGCCCGGTCCGGGCGCCCGCCCGTACGCCCCGCCCAGGCGTCCACCTCCGAGGAACAGCCGGCTCTTGGCCTGCTGGTGGTACAGCCGCTGCACGGCAACCGACCGGCGGGATCCGCCGTGGGCCGGGGTCGGGCGGGATGTCGGACCGCGCATGGTCCGGATCGTGGTTCTGAGGGTCCGCCGGTGATGGGCGTCCGCACGCCCTCATGGCACGGTGCGTGACCGGAAGGGCGGCCGGATCGGTGGGCCAGACAGCCGCACTCCTGCCTGCGATCACGGGAATCCGCTCTCACGACGCCACTCACTCCATCGTGTACTTCATCCCCGATCGGATGCTCTGCGTGATGGATCGTAGCTTAGAGTGTTCACGCCAGGTGATTGACGGAGCGAGCAGGTGATCCCCATGAGGGCCGCAGCGATCGAGGCCGATCGGCAACCGGCACCCGCCATGTGGCGGTCGACATGAGCGGTGACTCGCTCGATCGCACCCCCCTGGTGTCCGCCGACACATTGTTCGAAGCGCGGAGCGTTCCCCATACCAGCGCGCCGAGCGTGCACTCCGGTAAGGGGGTGTCGCGGGGCAAGGAAGGGCAGTACGGCCGCGGCACCGCCGGACTGATCGTCAGAAGGACCGGCGCAGCGGGCACGTACATTCTGACCTGCGCGCACGTGCTGGGAGTGGCGGCACCTCCCGAGGCGGCGGAGGGTTCCGATCAGGTGTACTCGCCGAAACCGAGCACGGTGTGCGACGTGGAGTGCCGCCACCCCGTCGGCGACGTGGTGAAGGAAACGCTCCAGCCGTTCGAAAGCGAGTCGATCCAGGCCTCGGTGAAACTCGGACAGACCGCCTTCGCGGTCGATGCCGCACTCGTCGCCCTGAGGGCCAACGCGGGTCATTCGAACGAGATTCCGGAGATCGGGAAGGTCTCCGAGATCCGTGACCTCATCGCGGAGTGGTCGCTGTCGACCACCACGCCGGTGGAGACGGTACCGGCGGAACGGCAGATCGATGTGTCCAAGTACGGCCCGGAGACCGATCTCACCCAGGGCAAGATCATCGCTCTGCGGAACGTGTCGATTCTTCAGGCCTCCGGGCCACCCACGCTCGGGTGGCTCTTCGAGGTCGAGCACGTGACGCCCCCGGGCGCCGAGCCGAAGGTCCAGGAACACCGCCTGGACATGGCCCGGTACCGGACCATCGATCCCAACATCACCCCGCAGATCATTGCCGACCGCGTCCGTGCCCATGCCGGTCTCGCGGCGACACCCGGCGGCTCCGCGAGCAATCCCACCCTCATCATCAGGGGCTCGCACTTCTCGGAGCCCGGTGACTCCGGAGCCCCGATCGTCGACAAGCAGCGGAAGGTGGTCGGCATCATCGCGAGTGGCGTGAACGTGGACATCCTCGTCATGGGCAAGCCCGATCCGGTGCGAATCCTCGGTCCTCGGTCGCACGGCATCTTCATCGCCGCGGCGCTGAAGCACCTCAACGCCGAAATCGCGCCGGTCGGGTTCCACACGGCCGGGCAGGCCGTCGCCGCCCCGGGGATGCCCCTGACGCGGAACGGTGCCCAGCCCGTGGACTGGTCGACGGTCCACAGCGCCTGCGCGGCCCTGGAGCGCAGCGATCTCGGCGCGCGGCTCGGCGGGCCCTTCCGGCGTCACGCCGAGGAGGTCCGCCACCTCGTCCACCACAACCGGCGCGTACTGGTCACCTGGCACCGCCATCACGGGCCCGCGTTCGTCAACACCGCGCTGCGGAGCTCCGGCGAACCGGCCTGGCCCGTTCCCGCCTCGATCGACGGGGTGAGCCTGGTGGACCTTCTGCACGTCATGCGTGACGTGCTCCTGGTCGAGGGCAGCACGGCGCTGCGCTCCGACATCATCGCCCACCAGGAACAGGTACTGGATCTGGCGGCGCGCACGAATTCGCTGCAGGACCTGCTCGGTTCCCGATACGCCGCGCAACCTCCGGCCGTGGCGATCGTCAACTCCCGTGGGGTGCCCGGGGTAGCGGGGGCCCTGGTCCACGACGGCAAGGGATCCCGCTATCTGCTGGCCAGCCACCACGTCGTCCTGGGCGGCGGCGCGGGCGCGGGGGAGGCGGTCTGGGCCCTGCCGCCGTCCGGCGAGAGCGCCACGCCGGCCGACCGGGTGCGGCTGGGGTACGCCCGTCGGGGTCACCTCGGACAAGTGACCTTCCAAGGCGGACAGTACTTCGTCGACGGCGCGCTCATCGAGATCGAGAGGGACGGCCCCGAGGAACACCCCGCGTGGCTACGTCGGATGCTGGCCGGCGCCTGGCCCATGGCAGTCGGTCACTCGGCCCCCGGTGCACGGGTGACCAAACACGGACCGGCCACCGGCTTCACCCGGGGAACTCTCCTCGATGTCGCCTACCCCGACCGGCCGTTCATCGAAGGTCGGGACCGCGCCGCGCCGGGTCAGCTGCTCGTCGGCTCCCACGATCCGGATCTGGCCTTCACCGCTCCTGGCGACTCCGGCGCGGCGCTCCTGGATGAACAGCAGTGCGTCGTGGGGCTGTTGTGGGGCGCCACGGCCAATGGAGACGGCGTCGCCTGCCCCATCGAGCCGCTGCTGCACTGCCTCGGGGTCGACCTCGGGCCGGGACCGGAGGAAACGGCATGAGTTCACTGGAGACGTGGCGGGCACTGCTGCCGAGGGTGCGCCGGACATTGCTCGCCCTCCCGGGCGTGGTCGGCGTGGGCCTCGGCGTCGCGGACAACACTGACGCGGCGCTGGTGTGGCGGGTGTACGTCGAGGGCCGGAGCCGCGGCGTGCCACGATCGGTGCTGGGCCTGCCCACCCATGTCGCGGCCGCGCTCCCGGTCACCGCGACCGCCGGCCCGCCGTTCATCACGGCAGGCGCCAGCATCGAGACCAATCTCGGCGGTGGCGAGGGCAGCCTGGGATGTTTCGCCCGGGACCGGAACGGCAAGCCCGTCATGCTCTCGTGCTCGCATGTACTGTTCCCGGGGTTCCGCGTCATCGACGACATGTGGGTCTTCTCCCCCGACTACAGCTCATGCTGCTCCGGGGGTGACCGTGTCGGGAGGCTCGTCGTCGACAAGAACGTCAAGGCGCAGCAGACCGCGGACGGCGGCTGGGTCGGCGGCTACCACGACGGGACCTGGACGGGTGGGTTCAAGTGGGACGCCGCGCGGCAGGCCAGTACGACGGACTGCGCCGCGGCGTTGGTCGCCCCCGGGGTCAAGTTCCACAACGTGTGGCAGGTCAAGAGCGGCAGCACGGTGACCAGCATTCCGATCAAGGGCGCGGTCACCACCGGACTCGGGATCGGCAAGGGACCCGCGCTCGGGACCCTGCCCAGTCCCGAGCAGTACGTGCGGGTGTACAACGCGGTCAACGGCCGGCTCAAGTACGGAACCCTGCTGAGCTTTCCTCCGTCCAGTTCCGCCGACGCGGACGGGATCATCTGCTCGGAGAAGGGATTCGACGAGAGCGACCTGGAAGCCGGCATCAAGACGACCATCAACCAATTCATGATCCTCCCACGGCCCACCCCCGTCGCGGGCCAGTCGCTGGCGGACAGCTACCGCAGAGGCGAGAAACTCTCCTTCCAGTCGGGCGACTCCGGCAGCGTGGTGATCAATCATCAGAACCTCGTCATCGGCATGATCATCCGGCACTACGACGTCCGGAAGTTCATGAAGATCGACCAGAGCAAACCCGAGTTCGCCCATGTCGGCTTCGTCGGCGTGGCCACACCCATTCGCGCGGTCCTGGACCTCCTCCAAGTGGAGATCCCCGCCGTGGAGGCAGGCTGGTCCGGCACCGCGCCCAGCGCGGGCGAGGAGATGCACCTCGGCCTGGACGGGGCCCCGTCCCCCGAAGCCGTCGCGCAGTCGCGAGGCGTGGAGCTGCTGCGGGCGGAGCTCCGTACCTCCGTCCGTGGACAGCTGCTGCTGGGCAAGATCCGGCAGCACCGCGCGGAGGTGAAGAGGATGATCACTTCGGTGCGCCCGGTCGCCGCGACCTGGCAGGCCCTGCAGGGAGCGGCGTTCTACCACCACTGTGTACGGGCCGTCCGCACGCCTGGACACCCCGTCCCCACCGTCATCAACGGCGTCACGCGGAGCCAGCTGGCCGAGGCGATGCTGCCGCTGCTGGCCCGGCACGCGGGGCCGGCCCTGCGCCACGATCTCGAACGGTACGGGCCGATGGTGGTCGCGGCGCTGCTGTCGGTCGACACCATGCAGGACGTCCCGAAGGCGCTGGCGTCATGAACGGCGAGCGCGGGACCCTCGAAGGGCTGGTCGGCCAGCTCACCACGCTGCTGTCCCCGCTGACCGGCCTCACTCCGGCCGGGGCGCGGGAATTCCTCGCCGACGTGGGCCTGCCGCTCACCGACGCGCAGGCGACCACCATCGCGCCGGCGCTGAGCACCACCACCGGCGCGGTCGGCTTCCTGGTCGAGTTGCTCGGTGATCTCCAAGCGGCGATCGACGCGGAGCAGTGGGCGGAGGTCCTGCGCCAGATCGCCCGGGCCGGGGCGCAGATCAATACGGTCATCACCGGGTTCGACGGTCTCAAGGTCGCGCTCACCGGGCTGAACCTGCCCGACGCCGGACCGATTCTGGCGAACCTTCCGGAACGGCTCTTCAACCTGCTGCTGGCCCGGTTCCTCGGCCGCGATCCCGGCGTCAACGAACTCCTCGAGTTCCTCGGCATCCTCGTACGCACGGACCACAACGTCGGGCTCATCGATCCGCAGAAGCCGTTCTTCACGGAGAACGAGTTCCACCTGGACCGGATCGGTGGCTGGCTGCGCGAGCCCGGCACTCAGCTGGGTGCCCTGTACGACTGGGGCGCGCCGGGTTTTGACGGCGTCAAGGTCCTCACCGTGCTGGACCGGCTCGCCGCTTACGCCGGACTGCCGGCGCTGTTCGACAAGACGGCCGTACCGCCCACCCTGGACGTGGTCTTCGCGGCGCTCACGCCGAGGACCGATCTCACTCCGCCGGGCCTGGCGGTGGAGCTGCCGGACGGGCTGTTCAAGGGCACGACCGAGCGCACCAGCGAGCGCTGGACGCTCACGTTGCGGCTGGACGCGGACGTGCCGGCACAGACCGTGCTCGTCCTGCAGCCCGGCAAGGCGAAGGTCGAGCCCCCGCCCGGCGCGACCGTCGCGGGCACCGCCGAGGCCGTCCACAGCTACGTCCGTGAGCCGGACGATCCGCTGCTGCTGGTCTCGCTCCCCGGCGGAAGCAGAGTGTCCGTCGAGCAGGTGGACTCCGCCCTGCGCATCCGGGCGCTGCCGGACGGCAGCCTCAGCGTCGGTCTCGGCGTGCTCCTGCGGCGGGGCAAGGTGCTCCTCACCCTGGGCGGCGGTGACGGGTTCCTCGCCAAGCTGCTGAAGGACGTGCGCCTCGAGGGAAACTTCGAGCTCGGTGCCCGCTTCTCGCAGGACGACGGCCTGCGGTTCGAGGGCAGCGGTGGACTGGAGGTTCAGCTCGCCTCACACGTCGATCTGGGCGCGGTCGACCTCCTGGCTCTCACTCTGCTCCTCGGCGTGAAGGACAGCGCGTTCACCCTCGGCCTCACCGCGGACGTGAAGGCGGGCCTCGGTCCGATCACGGCCGTCGTCCAGGGCCTGGGCATCGAGATCCCCCTCGAACTGGCGCCGGGCGGAAAGGGCAACCTCGGCCCCGTCGACCTGGGGACCCGGTTCAAGCCGCCCACCGGTGTGGGGCTGTCCCTGGACCTCGACATCGTCAGTGGCGGCGGGTTCCTGTCGTTCGACCCCGATCGTGGAGAGTACGCGGGGGCGCTGGCGTTCCGGCTCGCCGGATTCATCGACGTGAAGGCCATCGGGCTGCTCTCCACCCGGATGCCGGACGGTTCGGCGGGCTTCTCGCTGCTGATCGTCCTGACGGCGGAGTTCGGCGGAATCGGTCTGCAGCTGGGCTACGGGTTCACGCTGCTCGCCGTGGGCGGGCTCTTCGGACTGCACCGCTCCATGAACCTCGGCGCGCTGGCGGAAGGGGTGCGCACCGGGGCCGTGGAGTCGGTGATGTTCCCGCGGGACGTGGTCGCCAACGCCCCGCGCATCCTCGGCGATTTGCGTGCCTTCTTCCCCCCTCAGCAGGGCACGTTCCTGATCGGCCCCATGTTGAAGATCGGCTGGGGCACGCCCACCCTGATCAGCGTCTCCCTGGGCGTCATCGTCGAGATTCCCGGCAACATCGCGATCATCGGGGTGTTGCGGTGCATCCTGCCGGCGAAGGAACTGCCGCTGTTGGTCCTGCAGGTCAACTTCGCCGGGGCGATCGAGTTCGACAAGCAGCGGCTGTGGTTCTGCGCCCAGCTGTTCGAGTCCCGCATCCTGTTCATGACCATCGAAGGCGGCATGGGCCTGCTCGTCGGCTGGGGCGAGGGCGACCTGGTCCTGTCCGTCGGCGGGTTCCACCCGTCGTTCAGGCCGCCCCCGCTGCCGTTCCCGATTCCGCCGCGCATCTCGGTCGACATCCTCCATCAGCCGTTCGCCCGTATCAGGGTCTCGGGCTACTTCGCCGTCACCAGCAACACGGCGCAGTTCGGGGCGAGGGCCGAACTCGCCCTGGGGTTCGACGACTTCGGCCTCGAAGGACATCTCAGCTTCGACGCGCTGTTCCGCTTCTCCCCGTTCGCCTTCGTCATCGACATCGCGGCCGACCTGTCGCTGAAGGCATTCGGCGTCGGCCTCTTCAGCGTCCACCTCAGATTCCAGCTGGAAGGCCCGGCCCCCTGGAGGGCACGGGGGCGCGGATCGATCTCGCTGCTCTTCTTCGAGATCTCGGCGGACTTCGACCTGACCTGGGGCGAGAGCCACAATCCCACCCTGCCGCCGATCGACGTCCTGGCCCTGCTCAGTGACGAGATCGGCAAACAGGAGGGGTGGCAGACCCGGCTGCCGACCGGCGGCACCGCCGCGCTGGTCAACCTCCGCACGCTACCCGCGTCCGACCGGCTGGTGCTGCACCCGCTCGGCACCCTCTTCATCCGCCAGCGGGCCATCCCTCTCAACGTGCGGCTCGACCGCGTCGGCGCCCAGCAGCCGAGCGACGGCAAGAGGTTCAGCGTCGCCCCGGCGCCCGGCGGCGGCCTGTTGCAGGCTTCCGTCACCACGGACCGGTTCGCGATGGCCCAGTTCCAGAACATGGACGATGCGGCGAAACTGTCCCGCCCGGCATACGAAGACCAGGACGCGGGCCTTGAACTGACCGCCGCGCAGGGGAGCCTCTCGTCGGCCCGTGCCGTGCGCCGCAGCGCACGGTACGAAATGATCGTGATCGACAGCAAGGCCCGGCAGACGGCCGCACAGCGGGCCGACAGGGGGATCCGGCTGCCGGACACCACCGCGGCCCCGCTCCAGAAGAAGAAGCTCTGCCGGGTCAGTCCGGTCGTGTTCCAGCAGCTCCTCAACGGCAGCAGCACCAGCCGCTCCTCCCTCTCCCAGCACGAGGCGGCCCTTCGCCGACCCTTCGCCGACGACACGCTGCAGCTGACCGGACAGCGCTTCGTCGTCGCCCACCGGCGCAACAACCAGCGGGCGTTCCCGACCACCTCCGGGACATCGGTCCGTACGGGGAATCCGGCCGGCTTTCGCAGCCTGGCGACAGCGACCGACGCCCTCGACGACATGGTGCGGCACGACCCCGGTCTCCTGGGCACCCTCCATGTCATTCCGGAATCCGAAGCGACCGACTCCCTTGCGGTCCCCGGCGGCTGGAGCGGCACCGTGGCGGTCCCGACGGCTGTCGGTACGGATTCCGCCACCGACAGCGCCGTACTGCTGTCCGGGGGCCGGGCCCTGGTGGCGGGCGGGGTCGACGCCGCCGGCCGGGCGCTCGACGTCAGCGCGCTGTTCGACCCGGTGGCCGGCACGTGGACCGCGGTCCACACCCTGACGACCGGGCGTCGTCGGCACTCCCTGACCAAGCTGTCGGACAACAGCGCACTGGTCGTCGGCGGCCTGGCGGCAGACGGCTCCGTTCTGGGTTCCGCCGAGCGGTACGACCCGGTCCGCGACCTCTGGTCCGTGATCCCAGTGAACCTGAAATCGCCCCGGTACGGGCATTCAGCCACCGCCCTGGACAACCACAAGGTGCTCGTCGCCGGAGGTACCGGCCTGCGGGGGCAGCGCCCCTCGGCCTTGGCGTCGGCGGAGCTCTTCGACCCCGACAGCGGCACCTGGAAGTCCACCAAGACGATGACCGAGGCCCGCACCGGGCATCAGGCCGTGCGGCTGCGCACCGGCCAGGTCCTCGTCATCGGCGGTTCGATGCTCACCGGCAGGGGAACTGCCGCACTCGCCTACTGCGAGCTGTACGACCCCTCCACCGACACCTGGACGCCCACCGGCAGCCTCACCACGGCCCGGACCGGGCATCAGGCGACCTTGCTGGAGAACGGGACCGTCCTGGTCACCGGAGGCGACGCCCCGACCGGCCACCCAGGAGGCACCTTCAACGCCGGCAGTCTGGACACCGCCGAGTTGTACGACCCCGCAGTCGGCGAGTGGACCCCGGCCGCCCGCATGCCCGGTGGGCGCACCCGCCATCGCGCCGTCCCGCTGTCGAACGGCCAGGTGCTGGTGCTCGGCGGCACCGGCGGTCCACGCGGCCACGTGGGCCAACGTGACGCGACGGTGTACGACCCGGACTCCGACACGTGGACCGGCACCGGCCGCCTGACGACGGGCCGGTGGGACTTCGCCGCCGTGCTCCTCTCCGACGGACGGGTGCTGGCCGTCGGCGGCCGTGCCCTGACGGGGGTGGCAGCCCCCGATCAAGGCCACGACGTCCTGACCGACACCGCCGAGATCTTCACTCCATGAGCGCACCGACGACGAAGGGTTTGCGGCCATGACCAGCTCCACCTTGGCGGTCACCGGGCACTGGACGACAACCGGGGCACTGCCGTCGGCCGCCGGCTGGTACGGCCAGCACGACGGAGCCGTCGTGCTGGGCGACGGCAAGGTCCTGGTGATGGGCGGCGCGGACGGCTCGGCGGCGGCGCTGGCGCAGGCCGCCGTCTACGACCCCACGGCGAAGACGTGGGCCCCCACGGGCGCCCTGCAGACCCCGAGACGGCTGTACACCGCGACCAGACTGCCCGACGGCAAGGTCCTCGTCGCCGGCGGGATCAGCGGATCGGCGCAGTTCCCGTCGCCGGGCCTGGCCGCGGCCGAGATCTACGACCCCGTGGCGCGCACCTGGGCCCCCACCGGGAGCATGAACACGCCCCGGTGGGGACACAGCGCCGTGCTGGTGGGCACCAAGGTGCTCGTGGCCGGCGGCACCACGATCCGCTCCGCCCAGTCGGTGAGGGCGCTGCGCTCCGCCGAGCTGTACGACCCGGCGACCCGGACCTGGAGCGAGACGGAGCCCATGACCGACGCCCGCAGCGGCCACCCCGCGGTGGTGCTCGGCAACGGCCGCGTGCTGGTCATCGGGGGCACCGTACCGACGGCCCGCGACGAAGACACCGCTCTGGCCTACTGCGAGTTGTACAACCCCGACGACAAGAAGTGGAGTCCGACCGGCGGGCTGCTCGTGCCACGCAGCCGCCACCAGGCCACCGTGCTCTCCGGGGGCTCCAGCGTGCTGGTCACCGGCGGCCGCGCTCCGGGCGGACCGGGCGACGGCACGTTCGACCCGTTCAGCCGCGCGAGTGCCGAGCTGTACATCCAGGACACCGGGGCGTGGACCAGCGTTCCGGACATGCCGGGCGGCCGTGGTCTGCACCGCGCCGTACCCCTCGGTTCGTCGAGGGTCCTCGTCGTCGGCGGAAGTGACAACGCCCGGGACGATGTCGGGTACGCCAGTGCACTCGTCTTCGACGCCGGTACGCGCAGCTGGAGCCCGGCGGCCGGCCTGTCGACGGGCCGGTGGGCCTTCGCGGCCGCGGCCCTGTCGGACAAGCTGGTGCTGGTTGCCGGTGGTGCCGTGCGGTCGGGCCAGGCCGCGGCGAGTCCGGGTGCGGAGGAGCTGACCACCAGTGCGGAGATCTTCGACCTCGACGCGACGGGCACACCGTGACCTCCAACGCCTACACGTTTCTGCCGTGGCTGCGCTCCGGAATCGCCACCAAGATCACCACCAACCCCGGTACGGCGTCCAGAGCGAGCGTCCCCGTCAGCCTGCGCGTGACCGGCGAACCCATCACCGGGCCCGGTCCGCTCGGCCGCGACATCGAGAAGACCGTGCAGCTGTACGGTCCGGGCGATGTCATCGGGGTGGATCCGAGAGCGATCTCCCGCACCGAGCCACGGCCGTGGATCACCAATGTGGAGCCCAACTACCTGGCTCACATCGAGTTCTACGACGAGGACTTCCCGTGGCGCTACAGCCCCGCGGCGCCCGACGCCACGACCCGTCGGCTGCGGCCCTGGCTCGCTCTGATCGTCCTCGCCGGCGGAGACGACTCGCGTCCCGGAGCCGACGCCGAGTTCCGGGACGGGACCACCGCCGGACGGCCGCTGCCCTTCATCACGGTGAAAGAGCCCGACGCCCTCCCGCCTGCGGCAGAGCTCGGTGCCTGGGCGCACGTCCATGTCAACGGCTCTCTCGATGCTCCCGTGGCCTCCGACAACATGGCCGCGGCGCTGCCCGCGTTGCGCGAGGTACTGCGCACCAACGCCGACCACGCCTGCGCGCGGCTGATCTGCCCGCGCCGACTGTCCCCCAACACCGGCTACCACGCCTTTCTCGTTCCGGCGTTCGAAACCGGGCGGCTGGCGGGTCTGGGGCTGGATCCGGCCCGTTCTCCCGGCGCGTTGCACCCGGGCTGGGGACAGGGGTACGGGGGGCAGGAAGCACCCGGGCAGATTCCGTACTACCACCGGTGGTTCTTCTCGACAGGCAGCGCGGGCGACTTCGAGTACCTCGTGCGCCTGCTGGACCCGACGCGGCCGCTGGACCCGAGCGTCGGCCGCCGCGACCTCGACGTGCACCGGCGGCAGAGCCCTCTGCTGCCCGGCATCACCGAGCCGGTGGAGCTCCGCGGCGTGCTGAAGCTGGGCGGTGCCCTGAAGCAGCCCGAACTCAGCGACATCTACGACAAATGGGACGACCTGCAACGGCTCGGGTTCTCCTACCCTCACCCGTTCCAGCGGGCCCTCGCGGGTGTGATCAACCTCGCCGACACCTACCTCGACGAGGAACCGGCCACCGCGCACAGCGCTCTCGCCGCCGCGGGCACCGTGCCGGCGAGCACCGAAGCCGCGCCGATCATCACCTCGCCCCTGTACGGGCGCTGGCACGCGCCTGCCGCGCGGCTGCTGACCGAGCGCGACGGCAGCCCCGTCCCGTACAACCGCAACTGGGTGCACAAGCTCAACCTGGACCCCAGGCACCGGGTGGCGGCGAACCTGGGCGCGGAGGTGGTACGCAGACGGCAGGAGGAGTTCATGGCGGCCGCCTGGTCGCAGGTCGGTGAGGTGCTCGCGGTGAACGCCCGGGTCCGGGCCGCGCAACTGGCCCGCGAGGTGGGATCCGTACTCCACGGCAAGCATTTGGATCCGGCGCCACCACCGGGGGCCAGGGCGTCGGCCGCGCCTTCCGGAAGGGCACTGACCCTGACCGCGCCCGCCCACTCGCGGGTCGTCGCACGCGTGGCGGCCGTCGGGACGGGGACCGTCACCGATGCTGCGGCGGGGACGGCCGAGTCGGGCGAGCGTGTGGCCGTCGGTTTCCGGGTGTCGGAGAGCCGGGTCACCGCCTCGCCGGTCTCGGCGGCGATGCGCCGCATCACCCGACCGGGTTCGCGGCTGATGCGTACGCTGCCCTTTACCGAGGAGCATCCACCGCACGCGTTGGTCCCGAGGATCGACGCGGAATCCGGAGGGGTCACTGCCGCGGTGCCCAAGACGAGGCCCGCTGCCGTGATCACGCCCGCTCAGCTCGACCGGGTGCTGCACCCCGTGCCGCCGGGCGTCACCCCGACGGCGACGACGGTCACCGATCCGGTCGACACCCTGCCGACCAGCGCCAATTTCAAGCTGACCCTTCCCGGGGACTCCTTCGTTCCGACGGCCGGGGGCGACGACAGTGCCGAAGCCAAGTCGTTCAAGAAGGCGCTTCACGAGATCTATGAAGGGTGGGGAGACGCCGCCCTGGGCGGTCACACCGACGCGCGCCGGCAGCTGAACGTCCCCGGCACCACGGACGCGATGCTGGCCGGGCTGCGCGCCGACACCACCGTGCGGAGAAACCTGCTCAGCTCGGTGAGACTGCCCAAGCAACTGGCGTCGCTCGCCGACCGGTTCATGGAGGCGATGGCCTACCCCGTCCTGGACATGCCCATGTACCAGGCACTGCTCGACCAGTCGGTGGACCTGTTCGTCCCCAATCTCAACCTCGTGGCACCGAACTCCATCACTCTGCTGGAGACCAACCAGGAGTTCATCGAGGCCTACATGGTCGGGCTCAACCACGAAATGGCCCGCGAACTCCTGTGGCGTGAGTACCCCACCGACCAGCGCGGCACCCCGTTCCGGCAGTTCTGGGACGTCCGCACGGTCCCGTCGGCGGCCGGGGAGAGCATCGAAGAGCGCCGGGAACGGCTGTACGACATCCCTCCGATCGCCACCTGGACGCCGGACTCCCGGCTCGGCGCCCACGACAACCGCGACACCGGTGACCAGGAGAACGAACTGGTCCTGGTCATCCGGGGCGAATTGCTCAAGAAGTATCCGAACGCGGCCGTCTACGCGCACCGGGCCCGCTGGGATCCCAGCGACGCCCATCCGGACCCCGGCAGGGAACGGGTCCCCGTCGAACTCGTCGACGAGGCGAACCCCTCGCACGCCGAGATCCGACTGCCGCTGTACGAGGCGAAGGTGGAACCCGACATCTACCTGCTCGGATTCGATCTGACGTCCCAGGAGGCGAAGGGCGGAGGTCCCGGGGGCAGCGCCGGCTGGTTCTTCGTCCTCAAGGAACGCCCCGGCGACCCCCGGTTCGGACTGGACATCGGTCCCGCCACGCGAGTGGAGGTATGGAACGACCTGTCGTGGCCCGACGTCGACCCCGATGAGAGCGGGTTCATCCGGCTCGACGGCGACACCGATCCGGTGGTGCTCCAGGAGTTCGACGAGCCCACGGAGGACGCGGAGAAGCACGACCAGCACGTGGAAGACCTGTCCCTGCCTCTGTGGCACGCCGGCCTCAGCTCCGCCGACATCGCCTACGTCCTCTTCCAAGCCCCGGTGCTGATGGCCGTGCACGCACAGGAGATGTTGCCGTGATCCCCTCCGACCTCCGCTCACCGCTCCAGCTCAGCGACGACTTCCCCGTCTTGTTGGGCCCGGTCCGCCTGGAGACTCGCTTCACCGACACCGAACTGCTCGTGAGGGTGTTTCCGGACGAGTGGTCGATCGACAAGTCCGAGCCCCTCCCCAGCCCGGCCGAGATCGGCGCGCTCGATGCCTACTGGACCGCGCTGTGGCGGGCCGGCGGCGACGCGGCGGCGGAAGAAGCCGCCTGGCGGGAGGTGACCGCACGGATCCCGGCCGGGCGGGCCGGGTGGCTGCTCCAGTCCCGTCGCCCCGCCAATCCCACCGAGCAGCCGCACGACGTGCCGGCCGGGACCACCGTGCTGGTGGTGGCCAGCCCCCAGGCCGTCGCCTCGGGCGACCGTCAGCCGACGATCGACCACTGGACGAGGATCTGGCGAGCGCACGGGGACCGTGCGAAGGTCCGGGCCGCCGACACGGCCCTGCTGGCGGAGGTGGGCGCTTCGCGCGCGGACGCGATCCGACGCCTGCGCCCGGTCGGGCTGGACGGTGCGCCCGCGGGCGCCGGGGACGACGTGCTCGTGGCCTTTCTGGTGCTGGCGCCTCCCGCACCGGAGGAGGTCGCCACCCGCTCGTGGACCCAGGCGGCCCGGGCGCGGCTGCTTCCCGATCGGTTCACGGTGGTCGGGTACGTCGCGGGCCGGGAGGTGTTCTCGGTGGCCGGCGAACCGGTCCCGGCCACCTTGGCGGTGAGCGTGGACCCCGGTTCCGCCGACAAGCCGAAGGTCGACGAGCAGACCGCGGTGCTGCACGTCCCGGCGGATCTGCGCTGGCTGACCGACTTCTGCGCGGCGGTCGACGTCGGCATGGGCGTGCGGATCCCTCTCGACGAGCAGATCCGTGACGGCGTCGACCGGATGATCGTCTTCGGCGTACGGCAGAACAGCACTCCCCAGCAGAGCGAGGCCGACCTGGCGGGCCTGATCACCCGCCAGCTGCGTAGTCCGGCCGGGTTCGCCCTGCTGCCGCAGGGCACCCCGACCAACAACAGCGAGCAGGGGCCGGCCGGACAGGACGCCCACGAGGTGGCGGGGGCCGTACGGCGCACCGTCTCCGGGCTGGGGATCGCGACGCCGGGCGACTGGACCACCAAGAGCGACGGACAGTGGTTCGCGGAACTCCTCGGGATCGACCCCGCGGTGCTGGCCGGGGTGGCCAACGCCGACCGGACGGACCAGCGCGACGCGCGGGCCGCGAACATCGCGCTGTGGCCCGCCACCTGGGGCTCGTATCTGCAGACGATGCTGCACCCCGTCGTCCCCGCGGACGCGGTGTCCGAGACCAGGGAATTCTTCGTCCGCCACGTGTCCGGCCGTGGTCCGGTCCCCGCGATCAAGATCGGGCGGCAGCCTTACGGCATTCTGCCCACCACCGCCTTCTCCAGACTCTCCTGGCCTGCGACCGCGACGCACCGGCACGCCCTCAACAAGCTGCTGAGTGCCGCCGCGCAGGACTGGCAGGCCGCCACGGAGAAGGTGGCATATCTGGGCAAGTACACCGACGATCCGCATCAGCTGCTGCTCGACATCCTGGCGCTGCACCCCACCTCGGCCGAGTATTACCAGCGGTATGCCCAGAGCGTCGAGGACATCTTCAACCGCGAGAACTTCCGCAGCAACGGCCCCAGCGTGCTGCCCGCGCTGGACCTGATGTACATGCCGCAGCCGATCCGAGCGCTGCTGGCCCGGCTCGGCCACGGCGGCACGGGGGTCCCCGATCCGGACGTGATCCGCCGCCTGTTCACCGAGGAGCAGCATCCATTGCTGGGTCCGCTCGTCGACGACCGTCCGCTGTCGGAGACCGAAGGCGTGCGCAAGTACCTCGCCGACGGGCGCAACTACGTGAAATGGCTGGCCGACAACGCGGGCCGGTCGCTGGAGACCATCCGGCTGGAACAGGGCTTCATCGACGACCGTCCGCCGGCCGCGCTGCTGTACCTGCTGCTCCGCCATGCCGTGCTGCTCGGCTGGGAGGACACCGCGCGCAAGCTGGCCGCGAGAGCCGGGGAGGCAGTGTCGGCGGCGGATCCCCTGTTCATCCACATCAAGGAGACCAGTCCTCCGCAGCCCAGTGAAAGCCGCTATCGCAAGCTGTACTCCCCGGACCCGGACATCACTCATGATCCTGACCAGCTGGTCGTCGACTACATCGGTGGCGTCATCGGGACCGATTCCCACACGACTCAACTGGCGGAGCAGGTAAAGGCGCTCGACCTGTTGGCGGATGTGCCCACGGCGGCTCTCGAACGCGTCATGGCCGAGCATCTCGACTGCGCCACCTACAGGCTGGACGCCTGGAGGCTCGGACTGGCCAACGAACGGCTGAGCGAGCTGCGCTTCGGCGCCGACGGGAACTCACCCCCACGGCGCGGGCTCCACCTCGGGGCGTTCGGATGGCTGGAGGACATCCGCCCCCGGAAGAAAAGCCTCACACCGGTGGAACTGAGTGGCGACCTCGCTGATGTCTTCAGCCGGCCCGAATGCAGCGGCCCTCTGCTGCATGACCCCCACAACGGCGGCTACATGCACGCGCCGTCGCCCGCCCAGGCGACCACCGCGGCGGTGCTGCGGGCCGGTTACCTCGCCAACGGAGCCCCCGACAAGCCCGGTTGCTTTGCCGTCAACCTGAGTTCCGACCGGGTCCGGGTCGCACTCGGACTCCTGGACGGACTGCGCCAGGGCCAGTCCCTGGGCGCGCTCCTCGGCTACCGCTTCGAACGTGCCCTGCACGACCGCCACGCCGAGGTCGAACTGGACAAGTTCATCCCGGCGCTGCGGGGCGCCTTCCCGCTGCGGGCCGGGCGCCTGTCCGAAATCACCTCCCCTCACCCGGTGGAGCTGATCGAGGCCCGCAACGTCGTCGACGGCCTCGCCCTCGTACGGCGCGCGACCCGGGAACCGGCCCACCCCGAATACCCCTTCGGCGCGTCGGGCCTGCCCGACGCGACCGAGGGCGAGCAGCGTGCGATGAACGCCGAAGTGCAGCGCCTGCTCGACATCCATGACGCGCTGGCCGACCTGGCTGTGGCCGAAGCCACCCATCAGGCGCTGTCGGGCAACACCGAACGCGCGGGCGCGACGCTCGACGCGTACGCCAAGGAGGGGTTCCCCCCTGACCCGGCAGTGATCCGGACACCGCGCAGCGGCGTGACGCTGACCCACCGGCTGGGGCTGAACCTCACCCCCGGGCTGCGCCCCGAGCACGGCTCCAGTCTGTTCCACGGCAACGGCCCACGGGCTCGGGCCGAACCTGCGGTGAATGCCTGGCTTCCCTCCTTGCTGCCGGCCCAGAAGGACGTGGCCGTCCGGGTCACCTGGCAGGATCCGGTCGACGGCACGGAACGCAGCCGCACGGTCACCCAGTTCGACCTCGAACTTCAACCGATCGACATGCTGTGGAGCGTACGGCTGGGCGACGAGGCCGTGGCGAGGGAGCAGACGGGAGGGGTCCCTCCGTCGGGTGACACGATCGACCGGATCCGCGCGATGAGCGATCTGGACGACCGGATCATCGGATTCGTCGTGGCCAAGGACCAGCCGCGTCCCGACGCGAAGCTGGTCATCCGGCACACCGAGCGGATTGCCGGCAAACTGACCTTCTTCGAGGTGTCTCCGCTCATCTCCACCTTGCGTTCGCTGCTCACCACAGCCCGCCCCCTACGAGCGACGGACCTCGTACCCGGTGCCGGCACCCAGCAGATCGACCGCAGCGGCGACGACGCCGTCTCCCTCCCGCGCGAGCGGCCGGACGCGGTGCGCGCGTCCCTGGACACCCTCCGCCAGGCCACGGCCGCCTACCTGGCGTCTCTGGCACCCCTGTTTCCCGCGCCGCCGGCTCAGCCCGACCGCGCGGCCGTGCTCAACGGCATCGACACCTTCTTGACCGGGTACGCGGGCCTGGTCGTCACCGCCGGTGGCTTCGGCATGGTGCGGGGTGGCTGGGGCGAGCTGTCCCGGTGGCGGCGTGCCGTGTACGCCGACCTCCAGTCAGCGGTCGCGCTCACCGCCGACCGTATGAAGACGACGCTCGACGCCGCGGACTCGCTCATCGCCGCCTACGACAGGCTGCCGGGATCGGCGGCGGCGGACACCCGGTTCCGGATTCTGCAACAGGCCGAGTGGCTGCTCACCACGAAGCCGACCAGCCCCCGCCCGGCTCAGCCCGCCCCATTGCGGGCCATCGTCGGCGCTCGCCGTTCCACCTTCAACACGCGCCTCCAGGCCCTCCGCAACGTGGCGAGGACGACGAAGAAGACGCTCAGCGGATTGTTCACGGAGGTGGCGACGCTCCTGCCGCTGAGCGACTTCGACCCCATCGGGCTGGATCTCCAACCGTTCCAGGACCGGGCCGTCGTCTTCGGTGCCGATCTGCTGGAGCGGGCCCGTACGCTGCATGCCGAGGTCATCGGCCGACTCGCGGCCGCGGACCAGGCCCTGGCCGCGTACACGCAGGCGGTGACCGGTCCGGACCGGGTGCTCGCCGCGACCGAGGCCCTCCAGGCGATGCTCGGCGAGGACGTACTCCTCGTACCGGAGTTCACCGCCACCGATGAGCTGCTCACGAATTGGCGGAAGGCGCATGGGGACAGCACCGATCTCCTGAGCCACCTCACGCAGGATTTCCATCGCGACTTCCCTGTGGACGACTGGCTCCACGGCATCGCACGCGTACGGGACAAGCCGCGCCAGTGGGAACAGGCCGTCCTCCTCGCGGACGCCCTGAGCGGCGCCGGCGGCCTGCTCGGTGATGTCCACGGCGTGCAGGACCCGGAGCTGGTACCGATCCAGCTTCCCTACCGCCCGGACGACCACTGGCTCGGCATGGAGTTCGCAGCGCACACCTCCATCGACGAGGACCGGCTGCTGTTCACGGCCCACTACGCCGACGGGCCACTGCTGGTGGGCAACCAGCAGTGCGGCCTGCTGCTCGACGAATGGACGGAGGTGATCCCGGCCGAGAAGGAGACCACCGGCATCGCCCTCCACTACGACGGCCCCGATTCCGAGCCGCCGCAGGCCATGCTGCTCGTCACTCCGCCGGTACGGACGGGGAACTGGAACAGCGACGACCTGCTCGCGGCGATCGGCGAGACCCTGGACCTGGCCAAGAGCCGAGCAGTCGAGCCGGAGCACCTCGACTCCACCGCGTACGCACATCTGCTGCCGGCAACCGTGATGTCGGCGACCCGGCAGCCGATCACCATCAGTACCGACCTCGCGACCGCCAACCTGCGCTGGAAGAACCGTGTCTGAGCCACCCCGCATCACGAATCTGCGCGCCGCGCTGGACAGTCGCTCGTACCCGGCCGTCGGACTCTGGAACCGCCTCGAAGGCCGGCCCCGCACCACGGAATTCGACCGCGCCCTGCGCGCGGAGGTCCGCGACCCGCTGTGGCTGCTCACCCGCCAATGGCAGCTCGGTGAGTTCCGTGGCACGGACGCGGGATCGCCCGTCACAGCGACATACTCCGTGGCCACCACGACTCCGTCCCGGTTCCGGTCCGCCGCGGGCCCGGTAGAGGGTCTGCCGTCCGACCGTCCGCTGGAGACCCTGGCGGAACGGCGCGCCCTGGCGTTCTCGGCCGGTGCGGACCGGATCTCCTTCGACCTGCGCCTGGCCATCGGACGCCGATGGCTCAAACTGCTGCGGGCCCAGCCGGGGTTGCAGCATCTGCGCAATGCCTACGTCACGCGGTATCCCGTCCTCGCACCTGACCGCGACGCGGACGCCGACGCACCGCGGGTGGCTCACTCCGAGGTCTGGTCGACCCTGCAGGCGTACGCCGATCGCCGGATGGACGGTTACGAGCTCTACCGGCACATCACGGTGGACCATGGACACGCGTGGGACGGCATCACCGCCTCGGCGGTGTTGCGCGCTCAGCTGGACGGCCTCGGTGCCCGGCTGGTGAGCTGGTTCGAGGAGCTGATCGAGCAGCCCCGCGCCGACGCCGCCTGGGACGCCACCAGGCTGGAACACCGGTTCTCCGTCGCGGCCGCCGAGCCGACCGGGGGTGAGAAGGTGCTCACCTCCCAGGAGTACCCCGGAGGGCAGCTGGACTGGCACGCGTTCTCGATCGACCCAGGTGCTCCGCTCGGCGGAACCGGCTCGGCGCCCGCGCCGATCAACCGCACGGTGTTCCCCACACCGGTGCGCTATGCAGGGATGCCGCTGCCGCGATGGTGGGCGGTGGAGGACGGCCGTACGAACTTCGCTGCCGTACAGCCCGACAGTACCGACCTCGCCCGGCTGATCTTCCTCGAATTCGCGCTCGTCTTCAGCAACGACTGGTTCCAGTTGCCCTGTGACCTGCCGGCCGGTGCACTGGCCTCGATCCGCGGCCTGGCGGTCACCGATGTCTTCGGCCAGCGATTGTGGATCACCCCTGCGGGCGCCGGACAGGACGAGGACTGGCAGCGCTGGTCGATGTACACGCTCGACACCATCGGCGCAGAGGACGTGGCCGCCGACACGGGTATCTTCCTGCCCGCCAGCGTGCCGAAGATCGCCGAAGGGCCGACGCTGGAAGAGGTCCTGCTCATCCGCGACGAGAACGCCAACATGGTCTGGGGCCTGGAGCAGACGGTCAGACTGCCGACCGGGGAGGCGCGTCGCGGCAGCGAGGTGACCGCGGAGATCCTTGCTCACCGGATGCGGCTCCGCCCCGCGCCCGCTCCGGACACCCCCACCGCACCGATCGCCTATCAGGCCATGAACTCCGTGCCCGAGAACTGGACGCCGTTCATCGCCGTGCACGTCCCCGGCGGCAATCGAGCCGTCAGGCTGCAGCGCGCCAGTGTCCTGAGCACCGTCGACGGCAAGGCCGTGGAGCCCCGCACCAGCCTGTTGCGCGAAGGGTTCGACGCCGGGAACCCGTACTTCATCAACGAGGAGGAAGTGACACAGGCGGGTACCCGGGTCGCCGTCGCGTACAACCGAACCCGTTGGCGGAACGGACGCGTAGCGGTCTGGCTCAGCGCCCAACGCGGCCTCGGCCGTGGCGAGGGCTCCAGCGGACTGGCCTTCGACACCCTGGTCGACACGACCGGAACGGGCACGGTATCCGCAGCGGCGGCCGGATCTGGCGCGAGCTCATGACAGGCCGGACGGGCGTGGACCCTGCAGAATGCGCACGTTGCGCGGGACGGGCAGCCGCCGGTGGAGGAGACCGGCCCGTCCGCCTCGGTAGCGACCGCTGCGGCCTCGCCCCCGGTGACGTACGGGTGATCTGCCTGTAAGGCCGGCCGATCCACCGGCAGACTCAGGCGTACGAGATCCATGACGCCGCGCTCGGACTGCTCGAACGCGGACACGTGAAGGTGAAGGACATGCTGCGTCGTCCACCCTGGCCCACCGACGGCTCCGACTCCCCTTGGACCACGTGCAGCGCGTCCACCCGCTCCGGCCGATGACGTCCACGGACAGGACGTCATGGCGAGCCCTCCTCGGCGAGCCGGTTCGCGACGGGGAGGCGCTGGCCCAGGACACGCTGGGCCCGTTGCTCCGCGTCCCCACCACCCGTTGCTGCTCGCCCGCTTCGGGCTGCCCACCGCTGTGCGTGCCACGGTCCTGGCCGGACTGTTCCGGACGCCCCAGGCACAGGCGCTGTGGGCCGGTGTTGCCGCCCACAACATCCGCTCGCTGTCTCACCCCTTCACCTACGCGATCCCGCTCGGCATCCTCCCCGCAGGCCACGCGGCCGGCTGGCCCGTCGCCGGCGACGTCCACCCCCGTCTCCGCCTACGCCCATGTCCCGCACGGATATGACGGAGACGGGACCGAGGCGATCTTCCGGCGACTGGAGCGGTGCGCCCCCAAGAGGAACCCTGACTCGCTCTTCATCCACCTCGGCGCGCAGTCGGACACCGTTCTCGGAGAGTCGTTCCTCGTCGCCATGACCGACGACGCGTCGCTCGCGCCGGTTTGGCGAAGGTTCCGCGAGCGGGCCAGGAAGTCCATGTCCAAGGGTGCGTGGGTGGAGAACACCATGTCCGGTGCGCGGACGCGGGTGGACGGCCACTACTACACGGCAAAGGCCAAACAGCTCGCAGCGGCAGGCGTGGTCCCGGTGGGCGGAACGGACTGGATCACGTACCGGTTCGATTGACCTGTCAAATACCCCGAGTGGTTTTTGAATCGATGGGGCAGCTCGCGGTGATGTCCGTGTGAGGGCAGGCGACACCAGGGGGAGTGGTTGTGCGCCGGGTGCGTGACCCCACGGTACTCGCTCGGGTCGTGCGCGGTGACCAGGCTTCCGCCCGCCGACGACGACTCGGCGAGGAGATCGATGTTTGCCGCGCGGTCGGGCGCACCGGCGGTCGGTCGAGAGCCCGGCGGCCGACGTTTCGGCGCTCGCTCGTATCCCATGCTCGAAGCAACGCGAAAGGGCCTTGTGCCAGGTCACGACCTGACACAAGGCCCAGAGCAACGGGAGGGGGCTGATGAGTGTGCCCGCCGGTCACGGCCAGTGCGGTGCCGGGCGGGTGGTGGCGAAGGGCGTGGGCGGAACGGCTGACCCGGTGCGGTGCCGTGGATACGGCCGCAGAGCGCCGCCGCGGTGCACCCCGTACGTCAGAGCGCGTCCGGGCCGCGCTGCCCCGTGCGCACGCGCACCACCGTTTCCACCGGTACCGCCCACACCTTGCCGTCGCCGATCTTGCCCGTATGGGCGGCGCGGACGATGGCCTCGATGGCGGGCTCCGCGTCGGCGTCCTCGACGACGACCTCGATACGTGCCTTGGGGACGAGGTCCACGCGGTACTCGGCGCCCCGGTACACCTCGGTGTGTCCTCGCTGGCGCCCGTAGCCGCTGGCCTCGGTGACCGTCAGCCCGTTGATGCCGAGTTCCTGGAGCGCGTTCTTCACCTCGTCGAGGCGGAACGGCTTGACGATCGCGGTGATCAGCTTCATGCGGAGGGCTTCCTGTCCTTGACGAGCGAGGTGACGGGGGACGCGGCGTACAGCGGTGCGGCGCCGTGGCCGAGCACGCCGTGATCGTAAGCGGTCTCCGCGTGCACCGTCTGATCGAGTCCCGTCAACTCCTCCTCGGCGGAGGCCCGCAGCCCCATCGCCCGGTCGAGAGCCTTGCCGATTCCGTACGTGACGAGGAAGGTGTACGCCGCCACGGCCGCCACGGCGAGGGCCTGCCGGCCGAGCAGGCCGAGCCCGCCACCGTACAACAGCCCCTCCTTGCCACCGGTCATCACCGAGGTGGCGAACAGGCCGATCAGCAGCGTGCCGACGACACCGCCGGCGAAGTGCACGCCCACGACGTCGAGGGAGTCGTCGTAGCCGAAGCGGAACTTCCAGGCGACCGCGTACGAGCAGACGACGCCCGCGGCGAGACCGATCGCCGCCGCGCCCGGCATGCCGACGACCCCGCACGCCGGAGTGATCGCCACGAGCCCGGCGACCGCACCGGACGCCGCACCGAACGTGGTCGGGTGCCCGTCGCGCCGCTGCTCGACGAAGAGCCAGCCGAGGAGGCCGGTGCACCCGGCGACGAGGGTGTTGAGGACGGACGCGGCGGCCAGGCCGTTCGCGCCGAGCGCGGAGCCGCCGTTGAAGCCGAGCCAGCCGAACCACAGCAGACCCGCGCCGAGCAGCACCATCGGCAGATTGTGCGGCCGCATCGCGTCCTTCTTGAAGCCGATGCGCGGACCGAGCACCAGGCACATCGCGAGGCCCGAGGCGCCCGAGGCGATCTCGACGACGAGTCCGCCCGCGAAGTCGAGGGCGCCAAGCGAGTGAGTGATCCAGCCGCCTGGGCCCCACACCCAGTGCGCGACGGGAACGTATACGAGAAGCGTCCATACCGGTACGAAGACGAGCCAGCCCGCGAACTTGGTGCGGTCCGCGACCGCGCCGCTGATCAGCGCCGCCGTGATGATCGCAAAGGTCAGCTGGAAGGTGCCGAAGAGGAGGGTGGGAACCGTACCGGTGAGGGTGTCCGGCCCGATGCCCGCCATGCCGAGGTGTCCCAGCCCGCCGATCAGGCCGGCGAAGGCGTCGTCGCCGAACGCGAGCGAGTAGCCGGCAGTCAGCCAGACCACGGTGACCAGGGCGATCGACACGAAACTCATCATCAGCATGTTGAGGACGCTCTTCGTGCGGACCATGCCGGCATAGAACAGGGCCAGGCCCGGGGTCATCAGCAGAACGAGCGCGGTGGCGGCGAGCAGCCAGGCGGTGTCGCCGGTGTCGAGCCGGGGTGCGGCGGCGAGGGGCATCAACGGTCTCCTCCTACGGGTCAGGGGGAGAGCCTCATGGCGGCGCGTTTCACGATGCGTACACAGGCATTTCCGCCGTGTTTCGTGTTGCGCGGGGATTACCTGGCCCTCACAGTGCCGCGTGCGGCTCTGGGGTGCCCACCCGCACTACTGCCGACGATGCTGGGGCAAGCCGCCGCGGGTTCGCCCCCGGTTCCGCGCCGCCACGACGTGCGGCCCGCCGCGGGTGCCTGCGCGCTGGATGAGCGGGGCCGCGAGGCCCGTGCCCCATGACCTCGCGCCGGGAAGGCGGGCAATCGTCAGCCGAACGCCTCCGATGGAAGTCCATCGGCGTGACTGGCCGGACGAGGAATCCACCACGGTGCTGGAAGGACGGATCTGGGTGCGCGCGGTGTTCGGGTCCGGCGGGGATCGGGTGAGTGGGCGGGACCCAGCCCCGACGATCGCCGAACCCGACTCGTACGCGGCGCCGGCGGCCCGACGCGTCCACCGCGCGGCCATAGGGGAACCAATCCCAGCCAGGGCCGTTCACGCAATGTCTCATTCCCCGGTCCCAGCCCTCGATGACCATGCCACCACCCAGGGCGAACGTGCCCCGTCCCCGACGACCAGGTCCCGGATGCCACCGAGAATGCCGATATCTGGAGCATCTGATCCAGTGGTGCACGGCGCTCGGCCAGCATTTCGCAGCGTGGCAGGCACAAGGGGGTTTCCCGGTTCGGCCGATCCGCTCCGGTTCGGGTCCCGATTTCACGGCGCACGACTTCCTGGTGTCGGGACTTCGGTGAGACCCCTCCGTGGAGAACCCGGAAGGCCGCGCACTCGCCCGCGCTGCTCGGTGGCCGCCTGGACTTGATCGAGCGCACTGCGGTCACGACCGCTCGGAAGGATGATGGGGGCATGGAAGGGCTACCGTTCATTCCTTCTGCCGGGGCGGACGAAGGGGGGCACCTCAGCCCGCCCCCGCCCCCGGCCGCCTTCGCCCTGCTCGCCGCAGACGGAGTGCTCGTCGGGTGGAGTCGTGAGGCCGAGGCACTCCTGGGATATCCGGCTTCGCAGGTACTGGGACGCCGGGCGGTGGACCTGATCGCGACCTCGCACGCCGATCGCGACAGATCGGAAGAGCCGCGGTCGGATCAGCGGCTGCGGCTCGATGGGACACGCAGTGCCGTCGTGGACGTGCGCCACCGTAGCGGAGACACCGTACGGGTGGCAGTGACTCTGCATCCCCTGACCCCCGCCTCCGTCGGGGTCTCCTCCGGCCAGGCCCCCTCCGCCGTCCTCATGGCGGCTGAGCTGGAGGGGCTTCGCTGGTGGGAGACCCGACAGGCGATGTTGCAAGGGCTCGTCACCCAGTCGCCGGTGACGCTCACCATCTACGGTCCCGACGCGCGCCTCTTGTGGGCCAACGCATCCAGTGTCCGGGAGCTCGGCGGCGACCTCACAGGATTGCTCGGCCGCTCCATGACCGAACTCTTTCCCGGTGATGTCCTCACCACCCAGCATCTGGCGCCGCCGGAGGACCTCGTCCAGCAGATCCTCGAGACCGGTGAGCCGGTCATCGACGTGCATTTCCGGGGGCGCTCTCCGGTCGACCCGCGGCGTGAGCACGTCTGGTCCTCGTCCTATTTCCGGCTGCTGGACGGCCGGGGAGAGCCGGTGGGCGTGTGCGAACAGTCCATCGACGTCACCGACCACTACCGTGCGCAGCAGCGCCTCGCGCTCCTCGCGGAGGCCGGCGCGCGGATCGGGTCGACGCTGGACCCGTCCGAAACGGCAGCGGAGCTCGCCAGGATCGCCGTGCCGCAGTACGCCGACGCCTTGCTTGTCGACGTAGTGGCAGAAGTGCTCGAGGGAGAGGAGCCGAAGCCCGTCGCGGCAGGGGACCTCGTACGCGTGGCGGATTCCGACGGGGAACCCTCCCGGGTGGCCCAGCGTGTTGCGTACGCCGCCGGATCGTCGCAGGCCGAGAGCCTGGCGACGGGCCGGTCGACCATGGACGCCGTGGTCGCGCCGACGCGGCTCTACGTCCCGCTGATGGTGCGGGAGACGCCATTGGGCCTCGTCACCTACGTGCGGGGCGACGACTCGGAACCCTTCGACCACGGCGATCGGGCCGTGGCCGAGGAGCTGGCGTCGCGGACCGCCGTATGCATCGACAACGCCCGGCGGTACCGCCGGGAGCGCACCGCCGCGTTCATGCTCCAGCGCAGCCTGCTGCCACGCTCGCTGCCCGAGCTGAGTGCGGTCGAGGCGGCGAGCCGCTACCTGCCGGCCGACAGCCACCTCGGCGCCGGCGGAGACTGGTTCGACGTCATTCCGCTGTCAGGGGCACGTGTCGGACTCGTCGTGGGGGACGTGGTCGGGCACGGACTCGGGGCCGCTGCCACCATGGGGCGCTTGCGCGCGATGGTGCGCACCCTGGCCGAGCTGGACCTCGCACCCGACGAACTCCTGGCCCGGCTGAACGATCAAGTCGGCAAGGACGCGTCGGACCAGGACGGGAAAGGCGCAGACGACAGTGGCGCCGTCGGAGCGACGTGCGTCTACGGGATCTACGACCCGGCCTCCCGGACGAGTACCTGGGCGGCGGCGGGACACCTGCCGCCGGCTGTGGTGCAGCCCCACGGCCCCGTCAGCTTCCTTCGTCTGCCGCCGGGGCCTGCTCTGGGTGTGGGACGGCTTCCATACGAGGGCGCGGAAGTGGAGCTCGCCGAGGGAAGTCTGGTCGTCCTGTTCACCGATGGCCTCGTGGAGGCCCGGGGGAAGGGCATCGACGCAGGGTTGGAGCGGTTGGCGGCGGTACTCGGCGAGCAGCGGGGATCGTCGTCCGACCGATTGTGCGCCCAGATCGTCGCGGAGCTGGCATCGGACCAGGTGCAGGACGACGCGACGCTCCTCGTCGTGCGCACCCGTGTGCTGGGGTCACGTCAGGTGGCGACCTGGGAGCTGCCCTCGGACCCCGCGCTCGTCGCGGGCGCACGTGCGATGGCCGCGGAACAGCTTGGGCGGTGGGGACTGGACGATCTGGCCTTCACCACGGAACTGGTGGTCAGTGAACTGGTCACCAACGCGATCCGCCACGCCTCCGGCCCGATCGGTCTGCGGTTGATCCGGGACCGTTCTCTCATCTGTGAGGTCTCCGACTCGCAGCACACCTCACCGCATGCCCGTTACGCCGGCAGCGACGAGGAGGGCGGACGTGGACTGTTCATGGTCGCCCAGCTCACCGAGCACTGGGGGACGCGCTACATGCCGGCAGGGAAAACGATCTGGGCGGAACAGGCCTTGCCCTTGGCTTGACGGCCGCGCGCCGCCCCCCCGCGGGTGGCTCGGATCCCGGTGCCGCTCCCACACCGCAGGCCCGTCGTCCGCACTCTCCAGGGGAGAGCTGGTCCAACGCCGCAGAACGGGGTCCTGGTGGGCCTGAACCAGGGCAGCAACGGAGTCCGCGCACCAGGGGCGAAGGACGAGAGGGGGAGCGGTGGGCGTTGCGTCGGCGAGCAGCGTGACGGGAGCGTTCAACGCCGGATCGTATGGGGCCACGCGGTGACACGAGATCGGCGACAGCCGGCTTCTGCTGCCCTGCTGCCGACCGTCACTGGCGTGAGCGAGTTCCTCCCTCGCGACACTGTTGGATCGGGAGAGGACGGTTGGCTCAAGGCTGAGCGGCGTGGGAGCTCACGGCCTCTCCGTGCGCATGGCTCATGGGGTGTGCAGGCGTACGGCCAAGGCGGCGATGTCATCGTCGAGGCTGCCTCTGCTGTGACGGAGGAGGTCGTGGTGCAGGGCCGTGAGCAGGTCACGGGGAGGTGTGGGGAGCTGTCGACGCATCCATTCTGTCAACGGGAAGAACTCACCGTCCCGGGCGCGGGTTTCGGCGATCCCGTCCGTATAGAGGAGGAGAAGCTCGCCGGGAGCGAAGTCGAAGGCGTCCGCACGGTACTGGTCACCGATCAACTCCGCGAGGCTGAGCAGGGGCGACGGGGCGGACGGCTCGAGGATGCGCACGTTCCTCAGGCTGTGGACCAACGGTGGGGGGTGTCCGCAGTTGACGATGGTGATGCGGCTGCCTTGATGCGGGATCTCGACGAGCAGCGCGGTGGCGAAGCGTTCCATCGGTGCCTCGGGTGGATGGGCGGCGTTGTGCCGGGCGCAGCTGGCGTCGAGCCTGCGGGCGATGTCGGTCATGGAGGCCTCGCCGTGTGCCGCCTCCCGGAAGGCGTTCACGATCGCCGCGGCCGCCCCCACTGCCGGCAGGCCTTTGCCCCGCACGTCGCCGATGAGTAGCCGTACCCCGTACGGCGTATCGACCACCTCGTAGAAGTCCCCGCCGATGCGGGCTTCTGCCGCGGCCGCGAGGTACAGCGATTCGATCTCGACGTTCCGGAAACGGTGCGGCAGGGGCCGTAGCACCACCTGCTGGGCCGCGTCGGCGACGAGCCGTACCTGAAAGAGGGTGCGCTCCCGCTGAAGCCGGACGTGGCTTCCGTATGCTGCGGCCACGGTGACCGCGATGATCCCCCCGCACGTCCACCACGTCCCCAGATCGGGGAAGACGAAGCTGAGGCCGATCATCAGAAAGAGGCAGACGGTCCCGAGCAGGACGGTCGGGAGGACCGGCCACATGGCGGCGGCCAGAGCCGGCGCCGCGGGCAGGAGGCGGCTGAAGGCCATCTCCGGCGGGGTGGCGTAAGCCAGGCTGGCGATCACGACGGTCAGAATCACCGGTGACAGCCGCACAAGCCTGCCGTAGCCGTAGCTCTGCCGGAGCCGCGGCCGTCCGGACTCGATCATGAATCCCAGAGTATCCGCGAGGGGCGCGCTCAGCGACGTGACGAGCGGGCTCCGGGTAGGGCAGAGCACGCCTGCCGGCTTGCGAGAGCGCGACCGCGTGATGTGCCAGTGGCTCGTAGGGCCCGGGAAACGTCACGGATGGTGAAAACCGAATACCAAGAGTAACCCCTTCGTCGAAGCCGGCTGGTCGCCGCCGGAAGCCTCCGGCCCCTTCAGTCTGAGAGGCGTGACGCCGGGAAGAACCCCGTACGAGGCGAAGGCGGAGGCCGTCCCGCTCCTGCCTTCACGTGTCCGGCACCGGCCCGGCCCTTGCTACCAGTCGCGGCTGAGGTCTCCGGTTTCGGTGTCGAGCAGGCCGGGGAGCGTGGTGTCCGCATTGCTGCCGCCACGCAGGAGCCGGTCGTACGACCGGATCGAAATCTGGTCGTTGGCGGATCGGCGATCTCGGATCTCGCGGGCACCGTCCTGTCACGTGGGAGCGGAGCGGGTGTCGGGGCGGTGTCCGGTGAACCGGCGGGCCGAGAGGAGGCCGGACGCGGTGGTGAGGACGGCGGCGGCGATGACGGTGGCGTTGAGGCCGAGCCAGTCGGCGAGGACGCCGGCGGTCAGGCCTCCAGAGGCATAGCCGATGTCGCGCCAGAAGCGATAGATGCCAGGGGCGTTGGCGCGCCATGCGGGGTGTCCGTCCGCACAGCCGAGCGGAGTTGATGGCGCTCCATGAATACGACGGATCGTTCCTCCAGGGCAGCTCTTCGTGGTGGGGGACAGAAGCCGTCCGCTTACCGATTGGGGCCGCCGGATCGAACGTGGGTTCCCGGCGGTGCGCAGCCGGCGAACTGGGCGCCGCGGGTGATGGAGCGGTAGAGGTTGCGGTCGACGCCGCACAGAGCGTAACCGAACGATCACGTACCCTCTGGCGGATGGCACTCCTGGTGAGTGAGGGCTTGGGCGGCGTCTGGGTGGGACGGATTCCAGAGCCGGTCGGCGTCGCCACGGACGAGATGATCCTCGTGGATCCGCACCTTCTGCCTCATCGCGGCCAAGGTCTCCTGCAGCTCCAGGATCTGCCCCTCCACATGGTGGCGTGCCGGCGCAGCAACTCCAGCCGCTCGTTGTCCTTGCCCTGTCCTTGGCGGACCAGCTCGATGTACTGACGGATCGTCGCCAGTGGCATGCCGGAGGAGCGCAGCCTCGTGCAGATCGCCGGCCATTCCAGATCTTCCTCGTGATGGATCCCGTCGCGGGTAACGGTCCGGGCCTGACGGACCACCAGGGTGATTCGGGGGTCGCTCGGCCAGCCGGGTGGGCTCGGCCCGGTGTTCTCCGGCAATGCGGCCGGAGGGGCGAGCGGGGCGTAACCGTAGCTCAAGCCCTTCGTACACGAACGCCAAGGAGTACACAGTGGGTGACATCGATGTGGTGGTCACGGGAGCCGGGGGATTCATCGGCGGGCATCTGACCCGAGCCCTGCTCGCCGAGGGATGCGGCGTGCGGGCCGTCGACCGCAAGCCGCTCACCGAGTGGTATCAGGTGCACGACGATGCGGAGAACGTGGAGGGGGACGTCTCCCTGCTCGACACCTGCAGGGGCGTACTCGAAGGCGGTGCCCGTGAGGTCTACCATCTGGCCGCCGACATGGGTGGCATGGGCTTCATCGAGAGCAACAAGGCTGCCTGCATGCTCTCGGTTCTCTCCAGCACGCACATGCTGCTCGCCGCCAGGGAAGCGGGCGTAGGCCGCTATTTCTACGCGTCGTCCGCATGTGTGTACGCCGCTGACAAGCAGACCGACATCGACGTGCTCCCTCTGCGTGAGGAGGACGCCTATCCCGCCATGCCCGAGGACGGGTACGGCTGGGAGAAGCTGTTCAGCGAGCGCATGGCACGGCACTTCCGCGAGGACTACGCAGTGGCCACGCGCACCGCTCGCTACCACAACGTCTACGGCCCGTACGGCACCTGGACGGGTGGCCGTGAGAAGGCGCCGGCGGCCGCCTGCCGCAAGGTCGCTCGCGCCCAGCTCACCGGAGACGCCGAGATCGAGATCTGGGGTGACGGCGAGCAGACACGCAGTTTCACCTACATCGACGACTGCATCGACGGCACGCTGCGGCTCACCCGCAGCGAGTGCACCGATCCGCTCAACATCGGTTCGGACCATCTGGTGTCCATCAACCAGCTGTACGGGATCGTCGAGGACATCGCCGGCGTCAGGCTGCGGCACCGTCACGTTCCGGGTCCGCTCGGGGTGCGCGGTCGCAACAGCGACAACACCCGGATCCGCAAGGAACTCGGCTGGGCTCCGGAGTCGTCTCTCGTGCAGGGTCTCGAGACCACCTACCGCTGGGTGTACGACCAGGTGAAGGCCCAGCTCGAAGGGCGGCCCCACCAGTGCTGACGAGCGCGCCGGGTAGCCCGGTGAGGGTCGATGTGCTGGGGGTGGGGGTGAGCGCGGTGACCCCGGATTCGGCGGTCGCGTCGATCTCACGCTGGATCGAGTCCGGCGAGCGGTCCTATGTCTGTGTGACGGGAGTCCACGGTGTCATGGAATCGCAGCGGGACCCCGCTCTGCGCCGCATCCACAACGCCTCGGGGCTCACCGTCCCCGATGGCATGCCGATGGTCTGGGCGGGGCACCGCGCCGGTGCACCATGGATGCGTCAGGTGCGCGGTGCGGACCTGATGCTGTCCGTCCTGTCGCAGGCAGCCGAGCGCGGCTGGTCCTCGTACCTCTACGGTGGCGCACAGGGCGTTCCCGAACTGCTCGAGGAGGCTCTGCTCCGCCGGTTTCCCGGGCTGAAGATCGCCGGATCCCATTCACCGCCCTTCAGGCCGCTGACGGTCGAGGAGGACGAGGCCGTCGTACGCCGTATCAACGACAGCGGAGCCGATCTGGTCTGGGTCGGGCTGTCCACCCCGAAGCAGGAACGGTGGATGGCCGAGCATCGCGCCAGGCTCGACTCCGCCGTCTTGCTCGGAGTGGGTGCAGCGTTCGACTTCCACGCCGGCCTCATGCCCCAGGCACCCGAGTGGATGCGGCAGCACGGGCTGGAGTGGTCGTACCGGCTGTTCAAGGAGCCCCGTCGGCTCTGGCGGCGTTATCTCCGCAACAACCCCTCCTATGTGGTGCGTACGGCCTTGCGGCCGCCGAGGCTGGTCGGGTCCGGCGAGGGCTGAGGACCGACCGTTTGGCCCCGAGGTCGGTCGGTCGCGGTGGGGCCGTGGGACCGACCGTCGTGGCCCGGCGGTTCGTGCTTCCTTGGGCGGCCACTCCATCCGTACGGGCTCGATATCCGCTGGGTCGATTCGATGCCGGGTGGCGCCTGCACTCGCGCCGCCCGGCATCGTCGCGCGTCCGTGACCAACCGGATCGGGAACCCGTGAACAGGGGCGTGCTGGTCACCTCTGCGGATGGCGTGGTGAGGCTCCGGCGCAGACGTCGTCGTCGGTGCTCCGATTGAGACCATGTCCTATGTGGTGAGGCGGCCGTTGAGGTCACTGGATGGGGCGGGGCGTGGCGTTGGATCGTTCCGGACGGGCTGTGGGAGATCGCGAAGCCGCTGATCCCGCCATGTCGAGTGCGGCCGCAGGGTGGCGGGACACAGGACACGCCTGATGAGACGGTATTCGCCGCGATCGTCTACGCGCTGGTGCCCGACTGCGCCCGGCGGGCCCTACCGCCTTGCTTCGACATCTCGAAGTCGACCGCCCGCCGCCGGTTCCTGATCTGGTCTGGAGCTGGAGTCTGGGGCCGGCTGCACGAGGACATCCTGCACCGCCTCGACGACCCACCGCAGCCGTCACTTCAAACCCCAGCGCCTGCATGCCGACAAGGCCTACGACATACCTGAACTGCCGAGATGGCTCCGCGGCAAGCGCATCGGCGTCCGCCTCACCACATAGGACACGGTCTCAGTAGGCGCCCTTGGAGCTGAGGACGGCCGAGACCGTTCGGATGAGAATGGCGAGGTCCAGGGACAGGGACTGGTGTTTGACGTAGTGCAGGTCGAGCTTCACCATTTCCTCCCAGGCGAGCATGGACCGGCCGCTGACCTGCCACAGTCCGGTCAGCCCCGGGACCACCGAGAGCCGGGTGCGGGCGTCACCGGTGTAGCCGGAGTCCGCGAGGATCAGCGGGCGTGGTCCGACGAGGGACATCTCGCCCCGCAACACGTTCACCAACTGGGGCAGTTCGTCCAGTGAGAGTCGCCGCAGCCATTTCCCCACCGGAGTGATCCTCGGGTCGTCGCGGACTTTGAAGAGATGGCCGTCCGTCTCGTTGAGTGCTGCGAGCGAGTCCCTCTCGGCGTGTGCCCCGACCCGCATGGTGCGGAATTTGAGGATTTCGAAGGGGCGGCCGTGCAGCCCGACCCGGACCTGTCGGTAGATCACGCTGCCCGGTGAATTCGACACGATCACGAGAGCGATGACGCAGAGCAGGGGGGCGGCCAGCAGGAGCAGAACAATGCTGCCGGCAACATCGATGATTCGCTTGGTGGGCATGCTGCATCCGTTCGCGGAAACACTGGGACAGTCGTCACGAATGGGTTGATCGGGTGGTGGTGGTGCCTTCTCGCAATCCCCACGTGATTGCGACGCCGCACCTTGACGGGGTGGCGAACTCTTCAGCCGGACCGTCGATGGTGCAGCCCGAGGGCTGTGCCCGCGAGCAGTGCTGCCGGGCTGCGGGACCTGAGCCAGCTTTCGTCGTGGCGGTCCCGTGCGCCGAACGACCGGTACTTGTAGGTCTCGTTGCCGCGCAGGAAGTCGAAGGTCTCCACACCCGACTCGGCCACGGCGGCGATGGTCTGGTGCAGCAGGACGGTGCCAAGACTCATCCGGGCGTACGCCGCATCCCAGCCGCCGTTGTAGTAGGCGAACGTGTTCTGCCACAGGAATCCGTAGACGGCCCCTACCGCGCTGCCGTCGCGCTCGGCCAGCAGGGCTGCGGGACCCCGTCCGGGAGCCGCGTGGGCCTGGAGCCGCAGATGGAAGCCGCGTCGGCCGGGCCCGAAGGTCGTCGTGACGCCCTTCACGTCCTGCCGCGCCCGGTGGAGCCTGATCACGACGTCGGTCACCTCGGCCGTCATCTCCTGCGGAGGGACCCAGCGGAACGAGACACCGGCCGCGGCGAGCTGCCGTCGGCGCCGCGCCATGAGCTGCCGGAAACTCTGGGAGCCGACGGTGTTGTCCGGGCCGATCGCCAGGCGTGGGCAGGCCGTGGTGGTGATCCGACGCGTCCCGGGAGGAAGCAGCCCGGGATCGGCCTCCGGGTCCATCGCGGGGAACCAGCAACTGCTGCGCCCGGTACGCGCCCTGAGGAAGGCGCGGACGTCGTCACGGCGGTGCGGCAGGGCGGGGAACAGTCCGTGGTCCGCCGCGTCGGCGCCGGCTCCGAGAAGGGTCCAACAGGCAACCGGGAGCGGGAGCCGGCGGTGCAGCCGCTCGCGGACGCGTACCAGGGGGACGACCGCCTCCACGCGCCCACCGGGACCGGTCCACACGGCCACCTCGGCGGTGGTGGCCGGATCTATGGCCTGCCACGAGCCGAGCACCCAGTCCGGGGTGATGAAGTACGAGGAGCCGGGGACGTTCTTGACCAGGTCGCGCCACGCGTCTTCCAGTGGCGCCAGGCTGCTCGGCGTGCGGTGCACCTCGAAGCCGGCGGTGGCGGGCGCCTGGGGGATCGCTGTGCGGATCACCTCTGTCTGTCCTCAAGGAGCCGGACGAGACCGTCGGCGAACCGCCGGCTCATCTCCTCGACGGTGTACCGGCTGGCGTCTCGCCGGCATTCCTCGCGCATGGCGTCGAGTCGTTCGGGGTCGGAGAGCAGCGCCGCCACGGCGGCGGCGTACTGCCCCGGGTCGTCCGGCGCGACGCAGGCGTTGCGGCCGTGTTCGAGGTACTCGAACTCCGGGGCGTGCCAGGGCCACGCGGTCGTGACGATGGGTGTTTGCAGGACGAACGAGTCGACCGCGCACAGTCCCACAAGGCCCGGCATCAGCATGACGTCGGACACCGCGCCCAGCAGGGCCTTGCGGTCACCGAACGCCTGGCCGACGGGCACCACGACGGGCCTCCGTGCCGCCGCGGCCTCGATGATCTGCTGCTCCTGACCGGTTCCCGCCACCAGGAGCCGGAAGCCGGGCAGGCGGTCGGCGATCTTCTCTGCCGCCTCGATCAGAAACGGGATGCGCTTGCCGGAGCTGAGGGCTCCGACGAAGAGGCCGGTGCGACCGGCCGTGAGGCCGTACGTCCGGCGCAGCTCGGCGCTCTGGTCCTCGGTCACACTGCGGTACGCGTCGCCGAGCGCCTTGGTGTCGACGGCGTTCTGGACGACCGTCACACGCTGGCGCGGAAACCGGTGCTCGGTGACGGCTCGCGCCCCACCGGCGGTGTAGGAGAAGAACCAGCGGGCACGCCGGGTCAGACAATACTTGAGCGACTGTTCCAGCCCGGACTGCGGACGGGTGTAGGTGCGACCGTGGTCCCACATCGCGACCGCCGGCCCGCGGCCCGTCAACTGCCGTAGCAGCAGGGGGTACAGCTCCATGTTCCGAAGCGACTGGTCGACCACCACGACATCCGCCGAGTGGGCGAGCGTGCCCAGACGCTTGTGCACCAGCGGTCGACCCGCCACCCAGGCGCTCCGCTGTTTCAGCCGCACTGCGCCGTCCATGTGGATCACGTCTCGGCGTGCTTCCTGATCCTCGCTGTACGGCGCACCGTAAGCGATCACGAGACGGATCCCGCGGGCGTTCAGATCCTCTTCGAGGCGGCGATAGAAGGAGCGCCGGAACTCCGAGAGGAACGGCACCAGGAGGACCACTCGCGGGCGGTCTGCGAGGTGGCGTGTCGATCGGGACTTTCTTTCCATGCTGGATAAATTGCCATGAACGCAGTGAACGGCAAGTCAGGAATCGGCAGCGGAGCCGGAGAAGACTCAATAGGAGTATTCATGCAGAGCAATGAGCTGGCCCGCCGAATCGCAGCAAGCCAGTTGGCGCACTACGCCGCCTTTCCGGGGCGGTTCGCGAAGGTGGCTCGGCACAACGCCCGTGTCGCCAAGCAGACGGCTTCCTGGCTGGTGCGCTCTCGTGAGTACGTCCACTACACCTACGATCTCGAACCGCTGAACATGGAGCATCTGGCCTGGTTCGTCAGTACGGTGACGGGCAGTCGGGTGAACGTCGTGCGCGGCTATCTGGCGGAGCTTCAGGAGGATGCCGAACTGCGCCGGATCATCGCCGATGGCCTGGCCGACAGCCCGCGGAGCGCCATCACCGACCGGGTCGTCAGATACGGCCGAAGGATCGGCTGGTACGCCATCGTCCGTGCCCTGCGTCCGGAGTTCGTGGTGGAGACCGGCACCAACCGCGGCATGGGGAGTGCGGTGATCGCCGCCGCGATGCTGAAGAACGGCCGGGGCCGACTGGCGACCGTCGACCTCGACGACCGATCGGGCGAACTCATCCTTCCTCCGTACGACCAGGTGATCGAGCACGTGGTCGGTGACTCGCTCGAGTTCCTGGCGAGTCCGGTGGTGCGGCGCCGGCCGATCGATCTGCTCTTCGTGGACACGGGGCACACCCCGGAACACGAGCGTGCCGAACTCGCGGCAGCGACCTCTCTGCTGGCACCTGGTGCGGTCGTGGTGGCGACGAAGACCTACTGCTGGCAGGAGCTGTCGCGCTGGGCCGAGGAGCAGCAGCGCGAGTTCCTCCACTTCAACGAGAAGCCGCACGACCACTGGTACCAGGGCGTCGGCATCGGTGCGTCGTTCCCCGCCCTGGCCCGGGCGTGAACCCGGCGGTCAGGGCCAGGCTCGCCGGCTGGTACGCGCGATACGACTCCTGGCAGGCGCCGGACGCGGTGCTGCGCCGCTCGCCGGCCCAGGCGTGGTTCCACCGCCGGGCAGCGCCCCGACTGGCCGTCCTCGGCTATCACGGCGTGGAGGACCCGGCGACCTTCGAGGCCCACCTCGACGTGCTGCAGCGCTCGTTCGTGCCGGTGTCACTGGAGCAGGTCGAGGAGGCGGCCCACGGCGGCCGGACGCTCCCCGCCCACAGCGTCCTCGTCACCTTCGACGACGGTGACCGCAGCGTGTACACGCACGCCCTGCCGATGCTGGCGGCGCGCGGCATCCCCGCCGTCTGCTTCGTCATTCCCGGCCTGGTGGGTGTCCGGGCTCCGTTCTGGTGGGACGAGGCCGAACACCTGGTCCGGCACGGCGGCACGACCCACCGGATCCCACCCACCCGGCCCGAGTTGACCCCGCACACCCTGAAGTTGCTGTCCGAGCGTGACCGACAGCTGGCCCTTGCGGAGCTGCGGGCGACGGCCACCGTGTCCAGCCCGCGCCCCCAGCAGCTCACCGTCGGCGAACTACGTGCGCTGGAGGAGGGCGGGGTCGTCGTCGGTAACCACACACTGACCCACCCCTGCCTCGACCGGTGTGACGACGACCAGGTGCGTACGGAGGTACTGCAGGCGCACGAGCGGCTGACGGAGCTGCTCGGCCGCCCGCCGTCTTCGTTCGCCTACCCCAACGGAAACGTCGACGAGCGGGCCCACCGCTTGCTCGCCCGGGCCGGGTATCGCTCCGGATTCCTGTACAACCACCGACTCGCCGCTCCGGGGGCCCGCCACCCGCTGCGGATCGATCGGCTCGTGGTCTCCAGCCGGACCAGCGTGGACCGGCTGGAGACCATCCTTTCCGGGCTGCACCCTGCCCTGTTCCGCGTCGGGCGAAAGGCCGCCCGTGTCGTCGCGCACGTGGGTCAGCCGCTCAGTAGCAGGTCCTGACCAGCCGTGAGCGCTGCCGCCACCTGGCGCAGCGCTCGGTCGATCTGAGCGGCGCAGACGCGCAACTCGGCCAGGGGGCGGCCGTCGGGGTCCTCGACGTCGTCCGACTCCGGTGCCACGGGGGCGCTTCGGCCGCGGGCCGCGGCAGCGCAGGCCACCGCGTCCGCGGGGCCGCTCTCGAAACGCCGTCCACCCGTGAGGCGCACGAACTCCTCCAGCGTGAAGCAGCGCCGCAGCGCCGCAGGCCGAAGCTGTAGCGCGGCCTCGCGGTGCTCCCGCGCGAGCCCGAGCACCACGTCGGCCGAGCCGATCAGGTCGGCCGTCAGCCGTCGGGCCGTGAACCCGGCTGCCCGGCCTCCGAGATCCTCGATCACGGCCGTGCTCCGGGGGTTCAGCGAAGCCCCCGGCCGCGCTGCTGTTCCGGCGCTGATGCTCCGGAAGCCATCGGCGGCCGCGCCCAGATGTACGGGGAGCAACCGTTCGGCGATCGGCGATCGGTACATGTTGCCGGTGCAGACGAACAGCACCGTGAACGCGCTCACTGCGCGGTTCCGATCGCGTCGGCTTCCGCCTTCTGCGGGGGTACGAGAAAGTCCTCCAGGCCGGAGGGACGCTCCCCGTACCCGTACCCGTACCCGTTGCTGGTCAGCTGGACCATGCTCAGCACGCTGCCGAGAACCGGTGCGCTCACCGAGTGCAGGGCGTCGACCGCCGCCTTCACGCGCTCGGCCGGAGTACGCCGGGCTCGCACGACGAGGACCGTCCCGTCGACGATCGGGGCGAGCCCCACGGTGTCGGCGACAGGCAGCAGGGGGGCGCTGTCCACGACGACGATGTCGAAGTCCTCGGTCAGGTCATTCAGGATCTCCCGCATCCGTTCCGAGGCGAGCAGCTCCCCGGGGTTCGGGGGGATCGGTCCCGAAGTCAGCACGCTGAGGCCCTGCTCCCCGAACTGCTGCATGACGTCGAGGGCGGTCGCCGCGCCGATGAGGACGCTGGTGAGACCGGCGCCCTGGACGAGTCCGAAGGTCTTGGCGATACAGGGGTTGCGCAGGTCCGCGTCGACCAGACAGATCCTGGCGCCGGTCTCGGCCAGAGAGAGCGCGAGGTTGGTGGCGGTGTTGGTCTTGCCCTCGCTCGGCAGTGGGCTCGTCACCATGATCACCCGGGGCTTGTGGTCGACCTGGGCGAACTGCAGGTTGGTCCGCACCAGCCGGAAGGCTTCCGCGCGGGCACCGTGGGCCGCCGGGCCGGCCGCGAGTGGCTTGTCCGGCGCCTCCTTGTCGAACGGGATGGTGCCCAGAACCGCCAGCCCGGTCGCCTCGGCCATCGCGGCGCCGGTGTGCAGGGTCGTGTCGAGCGTGTCACGCAGGGCAGCCAAGCCGATGCCGGCGAGAAGGCCGGCGAACAGTCCGACCAAGGTGTTGAGCAGGGGCCTCGGGCTGATCGGAGTGGTCGGCGGTTCGGCATTGCGCGTGACGCCGATGCTCACGGGGGAGAGCGTCTCCCCCTGCGGTGTCTCCAGCTTCACCAGTTCGCTGCTCCCCTCGCTCGCGACGGTGTTGGCGATCCGTGCGGCCAGCGCGGGGTTGCGGTCGGTGACGGTGATGTCGATCAGCACCGTGCCGAGCTTGACCTCGGCGCTGATGTGCTCGGCCAGCTTGGCCGGCGTCATCGGCAGGCTGAGCCGCTGGACGACGAGTTCGGCGATCCGGGGGCTCGTGATGATGTCGGCGTAGGACTCCACGCGTGCCTGCGAGAACGTGTTGCCCGCATTGAGTTCCGTGATGTCCGATGTGGTACGGGCGGAGACGAAGATCTGACTGGTGGCTCGGTACTGGGGAGTCGAGAACGAGGTGAAGGCGATTCCGGCGCCGAGACCGACGAGAGCGAGAGCAGTGATGGAGAGCCATCGCAGTCGCAGGGCCTTGAGGAAACCACGCAGATCCAACGTGCGCCCCTTCGGAGGTGAGGAACTTGGGTGTCTTTGAGGGAGATCGGGGTCGCTCGCGGATCGGCCCATGCTGGTACCGATGACCACCGCGACCGGCATCATGACGAACAGGTAGACGAGCAGGTTGGAGGTGGCGACGTTGAGACTCAGCCCGACCACGGCGAGCAGGGCGGCCTGGTGGATCGCCCAGTCGTCGTCGTTCCGCGCGGCGCGTCTGCGGCGGAACACCCCGCGTCCGATCACGAGGATCGCCAGCGCCCACAGGGCGAGACCGAGCAGTCCGAGGTCGTGCCACAGCCTCAGATAGTCGTTGTGCGGATGGCCGACGACACGTTCCACACTGCCGATGCCGTGGCCGAGCCACGGAGCCTCCTTGACCGAGGCCCAGGTGGTCTCCCAGAGCCACGAACGACCCGAGGTGCCGATCTCCACCCCTGCGAAGGTCTGCTTGTCGTTCTGGGTGAAGCGGTTCTGCAGCGGCCGGTACCTCTCCACCAGGAGGTACACAGCCACCGCCATCACCGTGGCGAGCACAAAGGCCCGACGGAACTCACCCCGGCCTCGGCCCTTGAGCACCATCCCGAGGACCAGCACCAGGCACACGGCGGCGGACGTACGGGACAGGGACAGGATGTCCGCGGTCACCAGCAGGCACGGCGCGAGCCAACCCCGGCGCGAACGCTCCGCCAGCGGCACGGCGCCGACCATCCCGATCCAGACGACCTCACCGAACAGACGCCCGGGGTACAGGACGCCGTTCCCCGGCCCGAACAGAACCACCGTCACCAGATAGGCGATGGCGGCCACGACGGACGCGCCGCGGAGCCAGCGCAGGAGCCGCAGGGGCGACTCCGTCGAGGTCCACGCGGAGGCCAGGGCGATCACGGCGACGAAGGACACGTACACCAGGGTGTTCTGGGCGCCGGCCTGGGTCCGCTGCTGAATTTCCGAGGCGATCACATGGCCGGCGAAGAGCCACAGGGGAAGCGGCACCCCTGACGATGGCCGGAGAACGGCTGGGTGGGCAGTGTGGGCGAGGACGGGCCGACGCAGCGTGGCGTAGGGCAGCGCGATCACGGCGGCGAGGAAGATCAGTACCGTGGCGGGGCCGTTCAGCCCGAACTGTGCGGGGATACCTCCCAGGAGAGTCCAGAAAGCCGCCATGGCGATCAAGGGCATGCGTGGTCGATCGTTCACCACTGATCGCGTCGTAACAGCTCGTGGCATAACGGGCATTTTACCTATGGACGGGCCAGGAGAAGAGCGCCGTCGGGCGTGTCTGCCGACGAGCCCGACCTGGTGCCGGCCGATGTGCTTCCCGGATGCCGCTCGGTGATGCCGTGTCTCCTTCGCCGACCGGCCGGACGCGAACCCGTCGATCGAGACCGGCGGCCGGCCGTTCAGGGTGCAGCGCGGCACGAACATCCCACGAACGGACGAGTCCTGGGCCCGTCTACCGAACGATGTAAGGCCCCGACTCGAGAATGTCGTAGGTCAGGGGATGTCGTTCGTGGGAGAGCGGCCGCTGCTGACGGAGTATCACGCTGCACGGGGGGACCCGGACCGTCTGTTCCTGCCGCCCTGCCCTCCCCTCGCCCTTCGCCCGACGGTTTCCGCGGTCCGCACCGCCCGCGGCAGGTTCTGAGACATGGGGAGCCCTTGTCCACCGACACCGCAGCACCCGAGGCGCGCACCACCATGGTCGCCCTGGTCTGGAACTATGCCTCGGCGATCGTCGCCACGGTGCTCCAGCTCTGCTACACCGCCTACACCGCTCGCGTCGTCCTTCCTGAGAGCTTCGGCGCCTTCGCCGCAGCCGCCGCGGCCACGACCGTGCTCGGGTACGTCGCCGGAGCGGGACTCGCCACCTATCTGCTGCGTGCCGAGGAGCTGACCCGGCAGACCGTCCGGTGCGCGTACCGCGTCTCCGTGCTGAGTGGTGTGCTCTGCTGTGCCGTGAGCCAGGCGTTGGCGCCGCTGGCGGCCACCGTGTGGGGAATGCCCCAGGTCGCTTCGTTGGTGCAGCTCTACGGCATGTACTTCCTTGCCCAGCCGGCCTCGCAGGTAGCCGTCGCGGCACTGCGCCGCCTGGATCGCGCGCGGTTCTGCGCGCTCACCGAGACCGTGGCCCAGTTCGCCGGCATGGCGGTCGGCGCTGTCCTGCTGGCCCTCGGCTGGAGTCCGTACGGACTCGTGGCCGCCCAGGTGGTGACGCCTTCGGTGACGCTCGTGGTGACCGCGGTGTCGCTGGCGCGCCTGCCGCTCGCGGACGGCCCTCACGTGCCGCCTCGCGAGATGCTCCGCATCTCCGGAGCCTTCGCCGGCTACGGCATGATCCAGATGACGGCGGCCGATGCCACCCTGTTCGCCGTCACCCGGTTCCTCGGACCGGCCGCAGCGGGTCAGTTCTCCCGCACGACGCTCGCGGTGGGCCTGCCGGTCGCCATGCTCTGCCAGAGCCTGAGGCGTGCGGTCATGCCCTCACTGGCCCGCATCAACGCAGAAGGGCGGCCGCTCGGCACGGTGCTGTCCGATGTGCTCAGCGCGACGTCCGCGGTCGCGTGCGTCTCCTTCGGCGTGCTGGCGGGGGTGGGCCCGGCCGCGCTGAGCCTCCTGCTCGGGCCCGGATGGGGAGCGGCAGGTGCGCTGGTGCCGGTCCTGGCAGCAGGCGCCCCGCTCGTCCTGCTCTGTCAGGTCAGCTATGCCGTGGACGAGATCCGCAAGGAGATGGGCAGCTTGCTGAGGACCCAACTGCTCGTCCTGGCGGCCACGGTGGTGCTCGTGGGGCTTGCGGTCGCGGCCGGTCGTGGCATGGCGCTCGTGGCCGTGGCCGCGTCCGTCGCGGCCGGCGTCGGGCACGTGGATCAGCTCGTCCGCTGGCACCGGGCCGGACTGTGCCGTCTGTCGGCGCTCGTCCGGCCGTATGCCGTCCATGCGGCCGTCGGGGTCGCGCTGTACGGCAGCGGGTATCTGGCAGCGGGTTACGGTGTCGGGGCGCCGGCGAAGGTCCTGCACGGTCTGTTGGGCATGGTCCCGGTGGCCCTGGTGTGTGTCGTGCTGCGCCGCAGGCTCCCGTTGTACTCGGCGGCCGTCTCCCGCGGAATGGTCACGGGGCGAGCGGGCTGATCCCGAGGGCCTCGTGATAGAGCCGCTCGACCTGCCGCAGCCAGGCGTCTTCGGTGAAGTACGTGTCGAAGACACGGCGGCAGTGCGCACGCAGGGCGGGGAACCGTTCGGCCGCGTCAGCCAGGACGGGCGCCAGCGGTTTCTCCCAGCCGACGGCCGCACCGGTCCCGAGGGATCGGACGGACTCGGCGACCGACGAACCGTCGAAGGCGAGGATGGGCAGCCCGGCGGCCAACGCCTCGACCTGAACCAGGGGGGCGCCCTCCAGACAGCGGCTCGGGAAGACGAGGCCGAGGTACGACGGCAGCCGTCGGCGCAGTTCCGCGCGGTCCAGACGGCCGAGAAACCGCACCGATGAGGGTGCCGTGGCCCGGGCCCGGCCGAGGAGTTCACCGTCGCCGATGATGTCCAGCGGCGCCGACTCCGGCCAGCGACGGAGCAGGTCCAGGGCGCCCTTCTCCGGACTGAGCCGACCGGCGAAGACCCACCGTTTGTCCGATGCACCGTCCGTGCAGGGGGCCGGCTCGTCGACGAAGTTGGGGATCAGCGCAATGCGGTCGGCGGCGATCCCGGCTCGGAGGTACATCCTGCGCCCGAGTTCGGACACCATGATGAGCCGGTCGGCGCGACGCAGCAGCGGATCGCCCGTCGCCCCCCGCCTGTTGGCCCACGCCAGTGGTGCCGTGGCGAGCCGGGAGTCGCGGTAGCAGCCGTGCCGGACACCCGCCCAGCGGTCGCCGTCGAGGCAGCTGGTGCAAGGGGCGCCGTCGCGGGAGAGGGTCGCGCCGGCACACAACGGACGGTAGTTGTGCAGGGTGGCGACCAACGGGCCGTCCCAGGCGCGCACCCAGCCGCGGGCGAAGTTCGGAAACAGGTTGTGGACGTGCACCAGATCAGGGGCGAAGGCCCGCAGCTCGGCGATCGGGCTCCGGCCCCTGCCGGAGGCCACCGTCACGGTCGCCCGCACCGGGTAGACGCGGCTGCGGGCCAGCGTGTCGGTGTGCGCGGCCACCAGGGCCACTTCGTGTCCGGCGTTCCGCAGGGCGCGGACCTGGTCGCGCACGGCCTCGTTCTCGCCGCTGGGCTGCCCGGAGGAGTAGAAGCTGTGGACGACGGCGATGCGCAGCGGGGTCATCCGGTTGTCCCGAGGCGGGGCGAGCACACGGCGAGCCGGTGTCCTGGCACGCCACCGCGAGGAAGGGAGCTCATGCCTCGCCGGGTGGAGACTGCGATCACGCCGAGCGTGGGTTGTGGTGACGGCACTCGTTCCACCTCCTGTTTCAAGTGGTCTTCGAGAGGGCGGCGGCTTCGGCCACGCCCCGTCCGGGACGGTCTTCGGCGGAGGTCGCGGCAGCCGGCCTTCCGCTGGACAGGACGACGCGATAGAGCTCTTCGGCGGCTCGGGCCTTCGCCGTCCACGTGTGCTTCCGCGCCCATGCCAACGCAGCTGCGCGCATACCGTGGCGTGTCTCTTCGTCGCCCAGTACGGCGCTGAGTGCGTTCGCGAGGCGTTGCGGCAGATCGGCGGGGTTGCCGAGCGGCACGGAGACCGCCCCGCCGGGGGCCGAGAAATCACCGATGCCTTGGTGACCGATGTGGACCACCGGCAAGCCTCTCGCCCATGCCTCCAGCGACTGGGCGCCGAACGAGTCGCGCAGGCTTGTCATCAGAAAGACATCCGCAGCGTCGTAGGCCGTGCGCAGATCCGTCCAGGGCACGTCACCATGGAAGACGACGGACTCGCTCACCCCCAGACGCCGGGCGAGTCGCTCCAGGGAGAGCCGCAGCGGTCCGTCGCCGAAGAATTCGAGGCGCGCCCGAGGATGTTCCGCCCGGACATGCACCATCGCCCGCAGCGCCAGCTCGGGCGCCTTGTGCGCCGTCAGTCCGCCGACCCACAGAATCGTCGGAGGGTGAAGGGCGGACCACGCCGGCGGGGCCTCCAGCGGCTGGCGGATCACCGACTCGTGGATCCCGTCCGCCAGCATCAGGCACGCATCGGTGCGGCCCAGACGGCGAGCCCTCCGGTCCGTGTCCCAGTTGGTGACCAGGACCGCCGCCGCCTCGCGAAGCGTCGCGCGGCACAACGGCCGACGGCCCAGATGGCGCACCCGCAAGGTCCGCACGACTTCCAGCAGATACGCCGGGCCAAGGTAACGCCGGTGGCTGTGCGGTGCGATCTGGCCACCGCCGACGGGACCGAACACCAAAGGCGGTCCCAGACGGTACAGCGCACAGCCGCCCTGGAGGGATACGTACGAGACGTGGTGAACCAGATCGGCCCGGTCGAGCCCATGGGTGCGCGCGTGGGCCAGGGCCCGGCGCTGCCAGCCGTCGTAACGCAGGAACTCCCGGGCGCTGTCGCGCACGAAGCCCGGCAGCAGAGCAGCCCAGGACGGGAGGTCGGGCACCGGGATGACGTGAGGTCTGATCCGCCGCCCCACGTCCCCCAGCTCTGCGGCCCGAAGCCTGATCTGGCGCTCGTTGTCCCGGTCGGGGTGGGTCAGGACCTCTACGGTGTGCCCACGTTCCGCAAGGGTTTCGGCCCATCCCCACCCGACGGCCGGTTCACTGCCGCGCGTGGGATCGCAGCCGTATGCGACCAGTACGATGTGCAGCCCCCGTGTCGCACCGCCGAGCGCCGACTCGGCCCCTTCCGGGCTGTCGGTACCCACGTCGGCGCTCCCTGCCGCGGCGGGGAGGCCGGCGGGGCGTCCCGCCTTCTCTGCCTGTTCCTGGCGCATGAGTCCTCTCCATCCGCTGCGGGACCCGGTCGGTGCAGCGGCACGTGGCTGACGAGCGCGTGGCGGCTTCGGTCGAGCCGACGCCAGAGATCACGTGTCAGCCTAGGATTCAAGGCGACCGAAAACATCACTGTCATGGCGTTTCGGCGATTATTACCCCAATCGGCTTCTTCGCGTCCGCCGACGGCGACACGATCGGAGCCGAGCGCGTCCTCGAATGGTCCCTGGTCAGCCGCGGCATGGAGCGGCCCGCTTCACCGTGGCTCTCAGTGGTGTCACCAGGGCCTGCCGGAGAATCGTCGGGGGGCGGTCGGCGTCGGGCTCGCGCAGGCGCAGCACCAGCGTGCGGCTGGACTGCCGGGGCAGCTCCAGGTCGAGTGTGTAGACGGGGTGGCCGCGCTCGACACCGGGGATCAGCTCGACTGGGCGGCCGTCGAGAGTGGCCCCCTCCAGAGTCGCTCCCTGACCGGCGTAGTAGTCGACCAGCAGCCGGTTGTCGCCTGGGAGGGTCCGGTAGGGCGGAGCGTCGACCCTTTGAGTGACGTACGCGGGCAGGCCCGAGGTCGGTGCCCGGTTGGTGAGCGTCACCGTCGCGGTGACCGATCGGCCGGTGTCCGCGCAGGCACCCGGCGCCCAGACGAGGCTTCGATCCAGGTAGTAGTCCAGTTTGGTGCCGGCCGCGTTGTTCACCACGAGCCCTGCGAAGGGACCGGGTGTGTCGGGCAGGGCACCTCCGAACGCCCCCGACATCAGCAGCCGCTCCTCGTCCGCGTTCGCGCTCCACACCTGGAGGCGGCCTGCCTGCTGAACATCGCGGACGGCGCCCAGGAGAGCGGGAAGCAGCTTCGGGTCCTCGACCGCGTTCATCATCCGCTCGGCGGCTGCCCGCGCGGCCTCGACGAAGAACGCCTTGCGCTCGGCTGTGTCCTCGTAACTCGCGTAGCTGGTCCGCTCGGTGAGGTCCATGGCGTTGTCGGCGGTGAGTGCGGTGCCGTCGGGCAGGCGGGCCGGCCCGGCGACGCGCAGAAGCAGGCCCAAGGTGCCGGGGTCGACGGCGATCGCGCCGTCGATGTGCTGACCGGTGTGCGCGCGCCAGTACCCGGCCCAGATGCGGGCCGCGTACGGGAAGTGCGGGCTCATGTTGGAGTTCGCCCATGCGCTGCCGGGCTCGTTGCTCCCGTACCTGTCGGCGAACTCGGCTCCGAGGTTCACATCCGCGCGGAGTCCGTCCAGCTCGGTGTTGTTCCCGAAGCGCTCGAAGGACAGCCGGCCCCGGTCGGCCCGCAGGACGGCGAAGGCTCCCGGGAGGCCGCCGGTACCCCGGGCCTCGGCCGTGTTCTGGAAGGCGAGGAAGTAGCGCCGCGGCCCGTGCGCCCCGAACATCGACGGCAGCACGCGGGCCGCGACGGCGGCGTCGCGCGTCCCCGGGACGAGACGGTCGAGCTGATCTGATAGATCCGCACGGCCGCGGTCGCTCGCCGGCAGCCAGCTGGAGTGGGGGAGGCGGGCGATGTCCTGCTGCACCTCGGCGGCGACACGCGCGGCTCGGGCGAACGCGGGCGCCTCGCTCTCCAGCCCCACGAGAGCGTGTGCGGCACCCTTCGCGTGAGCACCGGCCGAGAGCCGGGGGACGGCTCGCACCAGCGGGGGCAGGACGTCTCGGGCCAGTCTGTCCGAGGCGTCTGCGATGCCCCGTCCGGTCTCGAACGGCCTTCCGAAGAAAGGTAGCTGGGCGGCTGTGTACCAAGCAGGCCCAGTGGTGAGGTCGTGGGCGCGTGAGGCATGCGCGGCCGCCGAACGCAGCAAGCGCTCCTGATCGGACTCCCCGGGCGACCCTGAGGCGCCCCCCGGAAACCCCGTGGACGCCGACGCCGCGACCGACTCCCGGAGCGCGTTCAGGTCGTGTTGGGCGGCGCGAAGCTCGGCGACGGCGAGCCCGCCCGTGACAAGGATCCAGGCGGCCGCCGCCGAGGGAAGGACGGCGGCTGCGAGCAGCACCTTCCTGGCCCCAGGACCGTGGATGCGCCGACGCGCCCGACGGGCGTCCCGGGTACGCCCGGGACGCCCGCCGAATGTCATACGGGGTCGTCGTGCCGTCATGATTGGCGACGGCGGCGCACGACGAGCACAGTGCCGGCACCTGCCGCGACCAGAGCGGCCGCGACACCACCCAGAATCACGCCGCTGTTGTCGTCACCGGTGTCCGCGAGGTGCGGATGGTGGGGGTGGTCCCCGTGATCCGGCTTGTCCGGGTGATGCGGCTTCGGCGGCTTCGGCGGATAGGGATGGTGCGGCTTCGGCGGGTAAGGGTGGCCGGGCGTCGTCGGATGAGACGGGTGGGGGTCGGCCGTGGCAAGTGCGGGGCCCGCACCTGCCAGGGGTGCTACGACGAGCGCGGCGGCTGTGGCGGCTGCGGCCGCGACAGATCGCCATCTCGGCGATGTCGTCATCTTCTCCACTCTCCTCGACTTCAGTACGGCGAGCCGGTTGCTGCCTGGGCGGTGGTCACCCAGGAGACCTGGACGGATAAATAGAGAGATAGGACGCGGATAAGATCAATAATGCAAAAGCGCCCAGAAGCCATCGGATGGTGTAGTGGATCGAGTCCTGGCACGTCCTTCCCGGTACCCGCTTGAGCTGCGCCGTCGTGCGGTGCGCATGGTCGCCGAGTCGCGGCCCGACGATGAAGGCGGTCGCCGCGAAGCTCGGCATCGGCACGACCGAGAGGCCGCGCCAGTGGGTTCACCGGGACGAGATCGATGCCGGTATCGACGCCTCGATCGCATCGGACGGCGACGCGTACGACAACGCGCTGGTGGAGTCCACGACACGGGCGGCACCGTCACCGGCCTCCTCGACGAGCACCTCACCGAGATCGACCGCCGCATCGCCGACCTCACCGCTCTGCGCGACACCCTCCAGCCCGCCCGCGACCGCGCCGGCCGGGTCGCCGGCCGGGGCGAACCGGGAGTCACGGCCTGATGGACGGCTCGCTGTCCGCCCGCGGCGGGAGCGAGGCGACCCCGGCCGCCCCCGTCCGACCAGGTCCAGGGCGTCCAGCGCACAGCAGTCGTCGCACGGCTCGTCCAGCCGGCCGCCGCGAGGGCTCGTCGTAGCTAGTCGACCCTCGGTGCCCCTTCCGAAGCGATCGCGGAGAACACATCCTCCCGCTCCAGACCGCCGGGCTGATCTCGGTACCGACCGCGTTCGCGCGGGGCTGGGTCGCTGGCGTCCGCGGCCGACAGAAGTCCGCCGACGCCTCCTTGGAAGCCTGGGCCCGGGTGCTGCTGGGCGCCACACCGGACCAGGGAGTGAACACCTGAATCCGGCCCTGCGTTTCCGCCGGGGCGGCACTCCCGGGGTCAATCGGAGGTGCGCGTGGGCACGGGCGTGCGAATGTACCCGGGCGGGTGATGAAGCGAGAAGGGCCACAGCCGCACCGAGTTGTCGCTGCCACCTGTGGCCAGCCTGTCCCAACCGGGGCTGAGGGCGACCGGCCCTTCGCCGACCTCAGCCTCGCCCGTGACGGTTCGTGCCGCGGTGGACCACAGGAACAGCTTCGCGCCACCGCTGAGGTAGGAGGCGGCGGCGATCGAGTCGCCGTCCGGGCTCGGCATCACCCAGTCGGCCCGCTCTGTGCCTAACAGCGTGGTGCTCGAGTCGGTCCTGCTGATCATGCGCATCCTGTCGCTCCCGCTGATGACGGCGTTTCCGTCGGCCGTGAACGCCACTGACTGCAAGCCGCTGTTCACGGCGTTCAGCTCTACCGGCTTCGAGCCCGAGCCCGGCTCCCAGAGCCGGAGTTTCCCGTCCTCAGCCCCGACGGCGAGGGCCTTCCCGTCGGGGCTGAACGCGAGGGCTGTCACCGCTTCCCAGTCACCGCCGGCCGTGCCCGCGAGCGCACCGGTGGAGGCTTCCCAGAGCAGGACATCGCCCTCGCCTCCGTACGTCGCGATGGTCTTGCTGTCCGGGCTGAAGACCATCGGGTACGGACACGGGGCCACGGCGATCCAAGGTACGGGTGAGGGTGCGGGTTGCCACGTCCCAGAGGTGCACACGGGATATGGGGCGTTGGTGCCAATGGCCAGCGTCCTGCCGTCCGGGCTGAATCGGACCTCGCGTACCTCGATCGGACAGTCGTCACGGGCAGGGTCCGGCGGCACTTGGAGGGTGGCGGTGAGGGTGCGGGTGGCCACGTTCCAGAGCCGCACGGTGTCGTCCTCGCATCCCCCGGCGAGGAGAGTGCCGTCGGGGTTGAACGCCAGGGACATCACCCGGCTCTGAGCACCTGTCAGTGCGGTCCACGGCGGAGCTTCCTCAGCCCCGTCCCCGTTGAACTGCCTTGCGGCGATGGCTGAAGCTCCTACCACCGCGGCGAGGGCGGCCAGTCCACCCAGGAGGACACTACGACGGCGGGGGCCGGGCGGATCCGCGAGACGCGCAGCGCCTTCGAGCGCGTCTGGAACGGCAGAGGCGGTGGGCATGTCGGCGAACCCGTAACGGATAGCGGGGCGGGCGCGTGGCCAGGGTCGGGTACAGGGTCGAGGCCCACAATCACCGTGGGCGTGCGCCTGGGGGCTTCGGTCCTGCCCGCCAGAGCCCTGAGGGCTCGCAACCTCTGCACGACGGCTTCGGCGTCGGGACGCGCCGTCGGGTCCTTGGTCAGGAGTTCACCGAGCAGCTCCGCCAGCGGCCCCGCCTGTGCGGAAACCGGGGCAGGTTGCGTCAGCACGGCCGTGATGACCGCGGTCAGGGTCGGCCCATCGAACGGCGGCCGTCCTTCGACCGCCGCGTACAGCGTGGCACCGAGCGCCCACAGGGCCGCCGGAGCCTCGACGCGGCGGCCCTCCAGCTGCTCCGGAGGCATGAACTGCGGTGTGCCGATGATGGTGTCTGTTGCCGTCAGGTGCTGGGTGGCGTCCAGGAGTCGGGCGATGCCGAAGTCGGTGATGACCGGTCGGTTCCCGGTGAGGAGGATGTTGTCGGGTTTGAGATCACGGTGGACCACGTCGGCGGCGTGGGCGTGCGCGAGGGCATCCGCGATTCCGACGCCGAGTGCCGCAACGCGCTCCCAGCTCAAGGGGCCCTGTGTCCTGATGAGTTCCCGGAGCGAGGGTCCGGCGACGAACTCCATGACGATCCACGGAACGCACGGTGATGGACCACGTCGTGCACGGCCACCACACCAGGGTGCCGGAGCCGGGCTGCGGCCCGCGCTTCCCGCTCCGTCCGTGCGATCAGCTCGGACCGCAGACCCGATGCCGGGTCGTCCGGCACCAACACTTCCTTGACCGCCACTTCACGGTCGAGACGATCGTCGTGAGCACGCCAAACGCGACCCATTCCGCCTTGACCGATCGCCTCGACCAGTAGGTAACGCCCACCCACCAGCTCACCGGCTGCGCTCGTCATGCCGGTCACCCTAGTACTTCAACTGTAGTTCGCGATCTTGCTGGTTGGGGATGCGGTAGAGGCCCCCGTAGGGGGACGGGGCAGGCGCCGGCCCTCGCTTATCCCGCAGCTGCTCGGCGAACGCCCGCGCGGCGCCCAACGGCGGCGTCCGATCGCGTCCGTGCGTACGTCCATGGGGCCGATCGCCCGACGGGGCGATTCTCGACGGCGGCGGAGTGCGGGCGAGGCCGGGCCGGCGGCGTACTCGTCGCTATGTCCTCCGGCACAAGGCATCCGCAAGCGGTCTGCTTTCAACGAAGTGCTCAACACGGCAGTTGGGAAAGGATACTTCGCGGAGAACCTCCTCCACGGACTTCGGTGGAAGGCTCCGGGGGCCAACGAGAGGATCGACCCCGCTGCCGCTCCCGATCCGGCACAGGTTGCACGGCTTCTTGGGGCAGTTGCTCTGCAGTGCGGGCGCGGTCCTTGTCTGGAGGCGTCCTTCAAGTGCAGTGCGGCTACCGCCACCCAGCCCGTACCCGTCCCGCCACAGTTCGTGCGTGTCCTCCGTGCAACATCGACCGCCTCGGCGTGGCCCTGCGATCTCCGACACGCAGGCATCTCGTTCTGGTTGTACTCCGGTGTGGACCCGGCCGAATGCGCTCGCCGCGCGGGTCGGAGCATCGAGGTTCTCTTCCGTCACTACGCCGAGTTCCTGGACGGCGTGCGGGAGCAGGCCAACCGCCTCATCGAGCAATCCATGGAGGAGTGGGGTCGCGTCAGCCGGGGTGAGGCGCCGGTGAAGTGAGCCCGAGTGTGGTCCGTGACTGGTCCGGAAGAGCTGGTCAGGAGCGGGATGTCGGTGGGATGAACCGTGAGCTTCGGTGCAGACGCGATCCCCTCCCTAAGACGATGTCTCATGTGGCGGTCTTGTCTACTGCTGGTGCTCAGGGTGGGGACAGTCTGTCAGGCTGGCCAGCTGAGCCGGCCGTCCACGACGGCCGGGAGAGATGTGGGCATCTCGTCGGTGGTCCAGGCGAACTCCAGGGCCGCGAGTGTGGCTCCCTGGTCCGTCCATACGAGGATCTCGCCGACGTAGGCGCCGGACGGGTCGTGGACGTGTGCGTCTACGGGCACGAGCTCTTTCGGCAGTGCCGCACGCTCGCAAGGTTCCCGGACCCGCAGGTTGACGCTCACGGAGTCGGGCCCCCAGACGGCGATCACCTCGGTGTGGTCCAGCTGGCCCCGCAGTTGTGATGCGCCGGCGAACTCCGCCGACAGGACGTGTTGGAGCACTGTGCGCTCGTCGGCGTTCAGCGGGCGTGGGTCGATGGGAGGAGGAGCCAGGCGCCCATTCTGAGGTGGCGAGGGCAATCAGCCCAACGCCTACACCGAACCGTCGCCGGGGCCGCCCGACAGCGGCATCATGATCGTTCATGGGTGGGGATCTGTCGCAGCGGCTCGTGCCAGATGATCTATGGGCAATAGTCGAGCCGGCACTGCCGTCCGTCCGCTCGCGCCCGCAGGGCGGTGCACCGCGCCGATCGACCAACGCGCCGTGTTCACAGCCATCGTGTACGTGCTGACCAGCGGGTGAAGGGGGTCCGCTGACGGGGCCGAATCCGGTCGACCGAGGCAAAGCGGGCAAGCAAACTACATGTTCTGACCGACGCGCAGGGACTGCCCGTGGTCGTCGGGGTGTCCGCTGCGAACGTCAACGACGTCCAAGCGCTCCGCCCGCTCATCCTCGGGATCCCGGCTTTCCGCTCACGCCGCGGCCCCCGCCGGAGACACCCCAACAAGGTCCGGGCCGATAAGGCCTACCACTCGGCCGGCAACCTGGCGTGGCTAAGTGAACGCAACATCACTCCACGGATCGCCCGGCCGGGCGTGGAGTCTTCCGAACGCCTCGGAAGACACCGGTGGAAGATCGAGAGGTCGATCTCTTGGCCCTTCGGATACCGCTGCTGGTGGTACAGCGGCAACACGGCGCTGACATGCGCAGGGGCTGCCGTGGGGCTCGTAGTCGGCATTCTGGTCCGTGAATGGTCCGGATCTTGGTCGGGGCCTGCTGTAGAAAGCGGGGAACGATCCGCGGCCGAGTCGAGCGAGCGTTTGCCTCCTGCTCACTCGGTGTCGCATCGGCAGGGCGTTGTGCCTGAGTTGCCTCAGGCGTTCCACCCGGTGTGCCGCCCCGCGGCGACCTCGGCAATACAGCCTCCCGCGCCAGCAGAGCTCCTGGCGACGATCCTTCACGCAAGGCGCTTTAGCCTGACGGTTGACAAGACTGATGGAGAGCCGCGTGGAGATCAGAACATCGAGATTTTTCTGACACTCGCTGAGGAGCTGCGCTTCGGCCGGACCGCCGAACGGCTCGACGTCACCGCGGCGCGAGTCAGCCAGGCCGTCAGGAAGCAGGAAAGGCATATCGGCGGCGAGTTCTTCGCCCGCACCCGTCATCACGTGCTGCTCTACCCCGCTCGGTCAGCAGTTGCACGACGACCCGCTCCCGGTGCGCCACGGACTTCAGCGGAGTCTGGAGCGGACCGCGTTGGCCGCGAAGGGTTAACACGGAGGTGCCGCGCCTGGCCATGACGTTCAGAAACGTCGAGGACCTGAGGACCGTTTTCGGCGAATTCTCATCCCGCCACCCCTGCATGATGCAGATACGCGCTGTGAAATACAACGACCCTTCACCGCACCGTGCCACGACACGATCGACGTAAGTCGTCCGGCGCACCGGGGGCGGGATCGGCCGAACTCGAGCGCGAGGCGTTCGAGTTCGGCCGCGTCGAGCCGACCGTCCTGGTTACCCGGATGCGCATGAATCGGGACGACCGGGCAGCTCAGGAGCCGCAGCGAGACCGGATCAGCCTGGCGCAGGCCGCGGAAGTGACTGACAGATCAACAGTGCAGGACACCCGAGGGCCATACGGTCATGGGCTCCGCATCAGGACCGATCGACGTCAGCGAAGCCGGCTGGGGCAACCGCCCCTCTCCGGTGGCGATCACCAGCCGAGGCTGATTCGCTGGAAGTGGTGGCCTCCGTACCAACCTCTCGGATTACCTGAACGCCGACTCATCGAAAGGATGGGCGGACGATGTCAGCACCTCAATGGCGGAGACTGGTCGATCACCTCCAGAGCGTTCCCGAGGGCGTGTACGAGACGAACGTGCCGGGGAACGGTTACGACAACCGGACACAGTTCGGAAGGCAGTTCGGCGAGGACGGCGAACCGTGGTGCGTCATGTTCAACTGGGACATGTACGCCGACGTCGGCCTGGACCACATCGTTCCCAAGGTCAACAACGTCTCCGTCTTCACCGAATGGGCCAGGACGCGCGATCAATGGTCCGACTACCCCTCCATCGGGGCGTGGACGAACCTGTCCCACGGCGGCCACACCGAGGTCGTGGTCGGTTTCGACGAGACCCACGTCTACACCAAGGGCGGCAACACCGTTCCCGAGAACGCCGAAGACGCGGGCCAGGGCTTCGGCGTCTACTCGCACAGTACGGAGCGGCGCAGCATGAAGGTCGTAGGTTACTTCGCGCCGGAGTTCGAGGACGGCTGTCCGCCCACCGCCGACCCCGACGATCACCGGGGCGGTACGGCCGTCGCCTCATGGCGCTGGGCCGGTCCAGTGCTGCCGCGTTCGGACATCGAGGTGACAGCCTCGGAGGTCGTGTTCGGCGCGCGGAACACCTCAGTGAGAATCGTCCAGGGCGCGCTCGCCACGGAAGTGGGGCTTGACTACGCTGCGGCACCAGGCACGTTCGGGCCGCGTACGAAAGCGGGGGTGGCCGCCTTCCAGCGCAAGCTCGGCTTCACCGACGGCGACGCGGACGGTGTGTTCGGGCGCTTCTCGCTCACCGAACTGGGCCGTCGGCAGAGGTTCACGGTCCGCGGGCTGAGCTTCTTCGACCGGCCTGTCCTGCCGGACGGCGAGGTCGTAGGGAACTCCGCCATCCCCCTGTCGAGCGTCAAGTTCGATCACGTGCCGGACGGAAGCACCACGACGGCGGCCAAGGAGGCCTGCCACATCCTTCGCGTACCGGAGACTCATTGGGTGCCGGGCATCCTGGTCGCCGCCCGGCGCGAGTCGTCGTACCGGTTCAACGCGGTGAATGACTGGGACAGCAACGCCACCGGGCCCAAGCAGAGCGACGGCCATCCACGCAACTGCTCCCGCGGAGTCATGCAGGTCATCCCGACGACGTTCGCCTCGCACCACCAGCCTGGTACGTCAATGGTCATTTACGACGGCGTGGCCAACATCTGCGCAGCCATGAACTATGTGATGACTCGATACGGCGTGTACCGCGACGGGACGAACCTCGCAGGCCGCGTCTGCCAGTTCGACCCCAACCGCGGACCGTGCGGCTACTGATCACGGTCCCCGAAGGGATGCCCATCATGTCCAAGGTCGTACGTCTGTCGGAGCTGCACCCAGGTGCGCACAACGCCAGCGTCCTGGTGGTCCAAGAGGCCCTTGCCCAGGCGGTGGGACTCGACTTCAGCTCGGGCCCGGGTGTCTACGGTGAACGCACCAGAGAGGCCTACGCCAAGTGGCAGCGGCACCTCGGTTTCTCCGGCGCGGCCGCGGACGGCCTCCCGGGAATGGAGTCGCTCAAGAAGCTCGGTGCCCGCTTCGGGTTCGAAGTCCAAGGCGAAGGGGACTCGGGAAGGGTGCCCTCCCCGGTGCCCGGGCATCGCGTCACCTACCGTTACGGCATCCAGAATCCGCGGTACCGAGCCGGCTACCACACCGGGGACGACTATGCCTCGGCGCAGGGAACTTCGGTGGTCGCCGTCCGCGACGGCTCCATCCAGTGGTCCAACGACAACGGCGGTGCCTACGGCCGCTGGGTCGGCCTCCAGGCCGACAACGGCCGGGTGTACGTCTACTGCCACCTCTCGAAGCGGGGCGTCATCACCGGCCAGCAGGTCAGGGCGGGCCAACAGCTGGGCAAGGTCGGAGCGACCGGCAACGTCACCGGCCCGCACCTCCACTTCGAGGACCACCCGCCGGGCGCCTTCGTCTATGCCCGTACCCGCAAGCCGGCGTGGTGAGGCGGTCGGAGCCACCGTGCCGGGCCAGGGCTCCGATGATGGCCCGGCCCGGAAGCCCGGCAGGCAATCCTTTCCCGCATAGGTGGGGCCGACTCGGCCGGCCCCGCCCACACGCCCTTGGGCATGGGAACACCCCGGCATACGCGGGGACCACGCCAACCGTCCAGGCAGAGGCCGCCATCGCGGCGGACAGCGAAATCGGCCCGATCGCCTGGGAGAGTTGCCGAACCACTTCTGAGTTCGTGATGCGGGAACGCCACCGCGGACGGAGGATGAAGTGGGCGATCGGAGCAGTGTGCACGGCTGCGGGTCACCGCGCAGGGAGGACCGTCTCAGGGCGCCCATCAGTGCCCAGCCACATTCCACGTGCGCCGTTCAACCATCGGAGACGCCGAGATGACCGTGCTCTTGTTCGACGTCGGGGCGACGCTGGCGGATGTCAGTGTTTGAAGCCGACGGCTCCCTCCGCTTCCGTCCCCGGCCCCGTGCTTGACGTCACCTGTGTAGGCGGCAACCAAGGCGTTCAGCTGATTCACATGCTCGACCGCCCCTTGGCGGGCGAAATCTCAGCTCAGGCGCCTCTTATGGGAAGTGGCTGACCAGGCGTGACGGATGAAGAGTGGCTTGAGCGCTGGTGTTGCAACGGGCTCCTGTTCTCTCCGAGGCGATCCGGGAGAGGCTCTTGGAGCGCTTGACCGAGGACGACTGATACTCCAGTGCGGTTTTGTGATCTGGTCGGTGGAGCGTCGTCTGTAGTGGCTGCGACGAGGGCCCACCTTCCGAGCCTCCAAGGCTGTCCGGAGCTGCGGGTCCTGTCCGTGGGCTTCGTCGCCGGTCACCACGGATGCTGAGTCTCGCCGGTCGCCGTCGTAGGTGCGCGGCTGACCGGCGCTCGCCGTCAGCCCTCGAGGGTCGAGTTGAGCCCCGGGCCCGTGGCCGCGCCTACCTGATCGGGCTGCTGTCGAACGTCGGGCGCAAGAACTGCTGGAGCAGCTGGCCGAACAGGCCGGTCACGCCCGGCCCGGGCCGGTGCAGCGGCTGTACGGTACGCATACTGGGACGCCGACGCCATCCGCGATGACCTGAATGCCTGGCGGCGGCTGTGGCGACAAGGGTGGGTGGGTCTGGGCGGCCGAGCTCGACCCCTGGGCCGTCGAGGCCGTGATCGCGGCGGAGCGACCGCATGCCGCCGACGCAATGACGGCCGAGTTCGCGGACGGGCTGACCGGACGGCAGTCCTCTTTTATCGTCCCCCCCCGGCAGCGCGGTGTAGGGGTGTGCGGGTGCCATCTCGGCCAGGATGTCCTGGAACCTGGCCGGGGTCATGTCCTGTCGTCGATCCCCGTGTCGGGAAGGGCTTCGCGTACGGCCTTGCGGGTGGTGCCGAGCTTCTTGAGGACGTGGGCCACGTGCTGCTCGACGGTACGGGGGGAAACGAACAGCGCCTGAGCGATGTCCTGGTTGGTGGAGCCTTGGGCCAGCATTTCGGCGACCTGCCGCTCGCGCGGGGACAGCTGGTGACCGTAGCCTCGGCGTCCGCGCGTGGGCCGCTGTACCAGGCCGAGTCGGCTCAGGGTGTCCCGGCAGCGGGCGGCATCGGCGGTGGCCCCGAGGCGGCTGTAGGTGTCGAGGGCCTCGGTGAGGTGGGCGGTCGAGGCGTCGGGCCGCTCGGGGGCGAATGCCCGACCGGCGTACTCGGCCGCCTCGGCTGCCTCGTACGGTCGGCCGATCTCCTTCCAGAGCCGCTGCGCCCGCGTGAAGAGCTCCGCGGCCGCAGCGGGTTCGCCGACGTGGTGGAGTAGACCGCGGGCGAAGTGGAGTTCGGCGTCGGCGGCGGGCGTGTCGGCGTCGCGCAGGCCGCGTTCGGCGTCGTCGGCGAGCTGCTGGGCGTACCGGCGATCGGTGCGGGCCAGTGCCGCCTCGACCGCGACAGGGACCACGCCGGTCCCTCGCGCCCAGGCAGCGGCTTCGCGCAGCATCGCCACGGCGGGCTCGATCACGGCGAGGGCGTCCTCGAGCGAGCCCTGGGCGAGCTGGACGACCGCGATGCCGGACGCGGCCCGCAGCGCCGTGGTGACCTGCGATTCGCGCTCCCCGTACCCGGCGGCGAGACTCAGCTGCTCAAGAGCCCGGGAGCGTTGGCCCCTGGCATTGGCCAACCGGCCCAGCAGCAGAGCCTGTTCGTGGCCCGCCATGGCGATGTCGGGGAATTCGGCGCCGAGGGCGGCGAAGTCCTCCTCCAGGCCGTCCCAGTGGCCGGCGAGGCCTTTCAGGCGCAGCAGGGCGATCCGGCTGTAGCACTCCAGGTGGGGGGTGCCGGCGCGGTGGGCGAGGTCGCGGCTCTCGGTGAGCAGGGCGCGGGCGCGGCGGTCGTGTCCGAGTTCGATGGCGATGTCGCCGACGTTGTAGAGGGCACGGGCCGTCTGCCGCAGCACACCGGGGTCACCGGAGTCACGGGGAAGACGGTCGAGCAGGGGCCAGACGGCGGGGTCTCCCTGCCGGGCCATGAGGGTCAGGCGTGTGGCCTGTACGGCGGCGGTCACCGCGTCGTCGGTGGTGCCGTGCAGGGTGCGCTCGGCCTGGTCGATCCACTTCCATGCCTGGTCGGAGCCGCCGCTGCGCTCGTTCATCGCCAGTGCGACCATCGCCCGGGCGGCCCGGTCCGGGCGGGTGGTCAGCTCCTCGACCGATCGGCGGATCTCCCGGAAGCCGTTGCGGTCTCCGTCGTGGTTGACCATGAGCAGGCCGAGCCCCAGACGGATCTCGCCTCGGGTGGCCTCCGACTGGCGCGGGTCGTCGATGAGCCGCCGCAGCAGGGTGACAGTGGCGGCATGGTCGGCGCTGTCGACCGAGAGCCGGGCGAGGGCGAGGGCGGTTCGCGAACGGACCTCGTCCCCGAGGTCCGGCTGTTCGAGCATCCGGTAGAGCAAGGCGGCGGCGGTGCCGGTGTCGCCGAGAGCGATGGCTTGGTCGGCGGCGGCTTCGGCGCGGCGGGACCAGGCTGCGCGGTCTCCGGCGGCGAGCGTGTGGTGGGCCATCTGTACCAGTGGGGGCGGGGTCTGCCCCTCGAGTTCCTCGACGGCCCGCCGGTGGAGGCGGGTGCGCAGGGGGCCCGGCACGTTCTGGTAGGCGACCTGCTGGGCGAGGACGTGCCGGAAGACGTATCGGCCGGCATCGTCCTCGCGGAGCACCGAGGCCCGCAACGCGTCGGTGAGGCCCTGCGCGCCCTGATCGGGATCAAGTCCGGCGACGGCCGTCAGCAGCGGCTCGGCGGCGGGGACAGCCAGGATGGCGGCGGCGTCGACGACCGCGGCGCCGGCTGAGGAGAGTCCGGCCAGGCGCTCGGTCACCGCCTCGCGCAGCCCCCTGGGGACCTGGGCCTGTTCGAGGATCGCTGCGGCGTCCTCGGCGCTGCCGCGCCGCCCCTGCTCGCCGAGGGTGATCAGATCCTCTTCGGCGACCAGAGGCAGGCCCTCGCTGCGGTCGTACACGGCTCTAACGAGGCCAGGGGTGGTGTGCGAGCCGAGGGCGGCGGTGGCCAGCTCCGCGACGTCGGCCTCGGTGAGCGGCGCCAAGGTGATCACCGTGCCGCCGGTGCCGGGCGGGTGGCGGTAGGCGGCGCCGAGGACGGGTGTGAGGGGCGGCAGGTCCTCGGCGCGGTACGTGAGCACCAGACTCAGCTCGGCGGGCAGGTCGCGCGCGAGCAGCAGGAGGAGCTCACGGGTGGCGTCGTCGACCCAGTGCATGTCCTCGACGACGACCACCGCCGGGCCTAGGGCGGCGAGCAGGGAGTGCACGGCCCGGACGAGCTGGTGGCGCTCGGCCTGCGGGTCGCCGAGTGGAGTCGGCGGCGGAGGGAGCCGGTCCGCCAGGTCGGGCAGCAGGGGTGCGAGGGCGCCGGAGGCGGGCGGGAGGTCCGTGGTGGGCAACCAAGGGCCGGCCTTGGCGAGCGCGTCGATGACCGGACCGTAGGGGCACGGTTCGCGCAGCGGCTGGCAGTAGCCGGTCAGCACGTGCCGTCCTTCGGCGGTCAGCACGGCGGTGGCCTCGTGCACCAGGCGGGACTTGCCGATTCCGGCCTCGCCCTCGATCAGTACGACGGCCGGCGGGTGCCGGACGGCGGCCAGCAACGTGTCGAGCTCCCGTCGACGGCCGACGAAAACGAAGCCGCCGCTGACAGGTGCCGCCTTCTGGCTCCTCGGCCGTGCCACGCCACCACCTTCCCTGCCTGGTCAGGCTAGGTCCGGCGGTGACGAGCGGCAAGCGTGGCCGAGACCCCCAAGGTCCTTAGTACGGTCGCTCCAGGTGCCGGGCCGCGGCCGTCGGAGAGAGGGACAGTTCCACCATGACGCGGGTGCCGGCGGCCGTGCGCCGCAGAGTGCACCTGTCGGCGTATTCCTCGACCAGCCGCAGGCCGCGTCCACCGCACGCCGGGTCGTCGATGACGTACCGCAAGCCGACGCCCTCGGCCTGCCGGGATCGCCAGCGGCCGCTGTCCTTGACCTGCACCGTCAGCATGTCGGCCGTCGTGGCCAGAATCAGGGTCACGTCCGGGCTTCCGCTGTGCCGCACCGCATTGGTCACCAATTCGGTGACGACGAGGGCCAGCGCGGCCTCCACATCCTCCGGGACGTCCCAGAGCCGTGCCGATGTCCGTGTGAAGCTCCGCAGGGCGGGCACCGAGGCGGGAACGGCGGACATCGCGCAGACGGCCGTCCTCTCCCAGACGCCGGCACGCCGCGGCACCGGCGCGGCCGGATCGGGGATGGCCGGAATACGGCGGAGGGCGGTGGTCGTGGCGATCATCTCGGACTCCTGGGGCATGTGCGGCGACCCCCTTCTTTCCTCTACGGTCGCCGCCCTGCCGGGTGGAAACAATGCGGACCCCCTATACGTACGGGTACGCAAAATTTACCGGCCACCGAGGTGTGCCCCTGCTGCGTGCCACGGGGCACCGCGTCGCACTGCTGTGGACATGGGATCTCGCGGGCCGCCTACTGCCCGAAGCGGTGCAGGGGCAGGTCTGCTGCGAGCCGTGCACCGCGTGGGCTGGCCGCGACGCGCAGGGCGCCGCCGTGACCTGCGGCGATTTCGCGGGCGATGGCCAGGCCGAGGCCGGTGCCGCCGGTGCTGCGGCTGCGGGCGTCGTCGAGAGGGGTGAAGCGTTCGAAGACGCGCTCCTGTGTGGCGGCGGGGATTCCGGGGCCGTCATTCGCTTCGCCCATGCCTGCGAACTGGTCGTGCCGCTCGTGCCCGGTGGTCCACCACCTCGCCCGCCCGCCCGCCCGCCCGCTGAGCAGGGCAGCCGCCGCGAACGGCACCGAGCTGGTCCGCCTGCGGGTGGGTATCGGGTACCGCCAGGCCCGCGACGAACCCGCCGCCCAGGCCCCGCACCCACCTCGCAGCCCGGACGGAAACCTCGTAGTGGGGTGCCGTCTTCAGGCTGCAGCCGGCAGGTGCGGGGCGGTCGCAGTTTCGAGGGAGGCTCCCCGCGGAGTGTGGCCTCACGCCTGGGGTGGCGTCTCGCTCTCCTGGCGCTGCCGCTGGCGGTAGTTACGCATGGACACCTGGGAGCCGCAGCCGGTGCTGCAGTACAGCCCTGCCCCGTTGCGGGTGCGGTCGAAGAAACCGAAATGGCACGGGGGGTTGCGGCACGCCTTGATACGCCCCCAGTCGCCGGTCTGAGCGAAGGTCGTCACCGCGGCCAGTACGGTCCCGAACACGCGCGGCACCCCTGCCTGCGGCGACGTCAGCTCGACGCCACTGGCCGTGACCACCGTCGCCACCGGGTAGAGCGAACCCGCCCGCCGCAGGTGCCGCTCGGCGTGCTGAAGCGACTCGCCCAGGCTTTCCTCGTCGCCCGAGTGCGCGAGCAGCAGGGTCACCAGGGCGTCACGCAGCTCGCGTGCGGCCGCGGCATCGGCGTCGGTTGCCACGGTCTCGCCGCCGAACTCGTCGTGCTCCGCGAGCCACGCCGCGAACGAGTGCCCGTCCCCGAACAGCTCCCGCCGGCCGCCTCCGTCGGCGCGCGTGTTCACGAACGCGAGCACGGTCTCCACCACCGGCGTGACGGTGCGCGGGCTGGGTTTCGCAGCTCCGGCTGCAGCACTGCTCATCACCCCATCCTACAGCAAGAGGAAGAGGCGCTAAGCCATCTAACAGGCAACGCGCTGCACCACTTCGCTTGACTCGTTATGAGCTACCAGCTTACGGTCGCAACATGAACGGAACATCAAACCAGCAGACCAGCTCCCGCGCATGGCTCATCACCGGCGCGACGTCCGGTATCGGCCGCGAACTGACCCTCCAGGCGCTGGAGAATGGAGACGTCGTCTCGGCTCTCGCCCGCGACACCGCCTCCCTGGACGAACTGACCGAGGCGTACGGCGACCGCCTGCTTCTCATCCCTGCGGACGTGCGTGACGAGCAGGCCGTCCGGGAAGCCGTGGAGCGCACGCTCGCTCGGTTCGGCCGCATCGACGTGGTGGCGAACAACGCCGGCTACGGGCTGTTCGGAGCCGTCGAGGAAGCCTCCGACACGCAGGTCCGCGCCGTGTTCGACACCAACGTCTTCGGAGTGCTCAACGTGCTCCGCGCGACGCTGCCGGTGCTCCGCGCCCAGCGGTCCGGACACATCCTCCAGGGCTCGTCGGTCTACGGGCAGTCCGCCCACCCCGGCGTGGGACTGCTGGCCGCGACCAAGTACGCGGTCGAGGGCCTGTCGGACGCACTGGTGGCCGAGGTCGCGCCGCTCGGTATCAAGGTCACGATCATCCAGCCCGGAATGACCGCCACCCCCTTCCTGTCCAACCTCGACGTCGCGGCCGGCCTCGACGACTACGACCAGGCCGTCCGCGAAGTCCAGAAGGGCATCGGAGAGCTGCCCGCATCCGCGTTCTCCTCCGCGGCGCGGATCGCCGAAGGTATGCGGACTGTGGTCGACAGCCCCAATCCTCCGCTACGTCTGGCCCTCGGGACCTCCAGCGCCACCGCCATGCGCGCCGCCGTGGAGGCGCGCACCGCAGACCTGGACAACTGGAATCGCGTGACCGACGCCGTCGACAGGTGATCCCACGTCCCGAAGGGGACCTCGGCGCTGACAGCCGAGGTCCCTGCGGGTCGCCATCCGTACATGCCCAGCCCGAACACGGCGCGCGAACAGCGCCACTGCACATCCCGCCCGAGAGTCATCCGTCCTTGAACCCGGGAAAGGACCCCCAGGTTCAACGGAACAGCCACCGCCTCAGCGTGATGTCGCCGCAGGCCAGAAGTCCGCAGCCGTCACCTGCGGACTCGGATTCCCGCACGCGATACAGGCCGTGTAGATCGTGCGCCGCCGCCGGATCGTCACCAGCAGCACGGTGACCTTGGAATCCTCGGTGCAGCTCTGAGCCGGTTCCTCGGAGACCCGGGGTCGCGCAAGATCACGAACGCGAGTCCTTCGCCGACTCCCCGTTCTGCGCGGTCCTGATCCGTGGCCTGCCCGAGGCGGAGTAGCCGCTCCGCGGGAGCAATCAGGAAGGCCTCCCCGTACCGGCGGCCCGGTCAGCCCTCGGCCCGGCTCCACTTCGCTCCGGCCGGCTGCTCCGAGGTCGTCACGCTGGCGGACCAACTGACGGACCAACTGGCGGCGATGCGGGAACTGTTTCGTATGAAATGACCCCGGCGGTCATTGAGGGGCGTACCTGCGCCGCATGAGGAAGTTGGGCGCCACCCCCGAGCCGTAGAGGAGGTCGAGCGTGCCGGGGCCGCGTGAGGCGACCATGGGACTGGCGTGGCTGCCGTCGTGCGTGGTCGCGGGGGTCCAGGTGTTCCCGTGCGCGTGCCAGGAGTGAGAACACCGCAGCCAAGGTGATTAGCAGGGGCCGCGACACGGGTGGCGGCGAGCCGCGCGGATCTCGCGGTCGCGCCGAACGGCCCTGGCCAGACCCACTCGCTCCAGGATGAGCTCACCGCTCACGTGCTCTCCCTGGCCCGGACGAACTGTGACCGATGAGCTTGGTCCGCTTGGTGGCCACGGCCTGCGGTATGTGGCAGGCCGCCCACGTCCCGCAGCCGGCGCGGCCGTTGAACCAGCGCCCCCCGCTGCCGTGTACGGCCTCCGGCACACTCGCCGACGTGATCCGGCGCAAGCTGGGGCGACCTCAGCCCGACCGAGCGCAAGGTCGCGCGCGTCCTCCTGGCCGACTACCCCTCCGCCGGCTTCGAGACCGTCGCCGTCCTCGCCGAACGGGCGGGAGTCAGCGCCCCCACCGTCATCCGCTGCGTCAACCGGCTCGGCTACCGGGGCTTTCCCGACTTGCAGACCGCCCTGCGTGAGGAGCTCAACCACTTCCGCTACGAGGAGCGGCAGCTGCTCACCGTGCTCGAAAGCCTTGAGCCGGCAGCCGTACCCCGAGAGATGGTGGGCCCGATCTGATCCTGTGTCGTAAGCGTTGCGCGGGTGTCGACCCACGTTGTCGGCCGCGCCGGTGGGGTCGGTGAGGCCGATTGTCGACGGCCGGTCGCCCATCCACGTACGCGAGGCCGTCCGACGGTGCGGACCGCGGCTGACGAGCCGGCCCCGTACCGTCAGCCGGGTGACCTCGGCACCCTCCGGCTGCGGCTGAGGGTGCTCTCGGCCGCAGCCCGGCAGGGGCTGGTGCAGCGGATCGCGCTGATGCGGCTCTCGTACGCCGACGGCGACCTGCTCGCCGCGGACCGGATGTCCGAAGACGTCGGCAGGGCATGTGCGGAGTCACAGCAGGCCCGTGTCTCGGGCGTGGAGCGCCGCTTGGGTGCGGTCGCGCAGCCCGAGACGGCTGAGGATGCGCGAGATGTGGTTCTTCACCGTACCTTCGCTCACATACAGCTGCGTGGCGATCTCCCGGTTGGTTCGGCCCTGGGCGACCAGGCGCAGGATCTCGGTCTCCCGGGGGCTGAGCTGGGGTTCCTGGCTCTGGGGCGGTGGGCCGGGGTGGGGCAGAACGGCCGCGAGGCGGCCGGCCACCGTCGCGTCGAGCTGGGTGACGCCCGCGTGCGTGAGACGGATCGCCTGGGCCAGTTCCTCAGCGGGCAGATCCTTGAGCAGATACCCGCTCGCCCCGGCCCGCAGGGCCTGGACCACGTACTCCTCGTCGTCGAAGGTCGTCAGCATCACCGTCCGGCACTGCGGGACTTCGGTCCGCAGGACGGCGACGGCCTCGACACCGTCCATCTGCGGCATCCGGACGTCCATGAGGACCACGTCGGGCTCGAGCTCGCGCGCCCTGGCGACGGCCTCCCGGCCGTCCGCGGCCGTGCCGACCACGATGATGCCGGGCCTGATGCCGAGCAGGGCGGCGATGCCGTCGCGGATGAGGCGCTGGTCGTCCACCACCAGTACGCGCACCGTCTCCGTCGTCACGATGTCGCCGCCCCGTGCCCGGGGGTGCGCGGAACTTTCACGGTGATCCGCGTGCCCTCTCCCGGGCTGCTGTCGATCTCCACCCGGCCGTGCACCAGGCGTACCCGCTCGCGCATCCCCAGCAGACCGAATCCGCCCTCCTGGCGACCGGGGACGAATCCGCAGCCGTCGTCGACCACCACAAGCCGGGCGGAGCGCGCCCCCAACGTCACCGTCAGGGACACCTGGCCGGCATCGGCGTGCCGACGGGCATTGGTCAGGCCCTCCTGCGCCGCCCGGTACAGCGCCGTCAGGGTGGCCGGGTCGTACCCGCTCTCGTCGCCGTCGACCTCGGCCGTCACGTACGGGCGCTCGCCGTCGCCGCCCCCGGCGAGTCCGGCCAAGGCGGCGGAGAGGGAGGGCAGGGCGGTCTCGTGACGCAGGGCGCGGACCGAGTGCCGTACGTCGCCGAGGGCGAGCTTCACCGACCGTCTGGCCTCGTCCACCGCCCGCAACGCGGCCGGCGGGTCCAGGCTGTGGAAGTCCGCGGCGATCTCCAACTGCACCGAAACGGCGGTCAGATGGTGTCCGAGGCTGTCATGGATATCCCGGGCCAGCCGGTTGCGTTCGGCGGCGGCGGACAGCTCCGCCACACGTGCGGCAGAAGCGGCCAGCCGCGCCCTGCTCCGCTGTTCGCCGACGGCCACGGCCGCCATGGAGATCGCCAGTACCAGTCCGACCCCGAGCATCAGCACGTCGGAGATGTACTCCACGTCCCGGTACCAGCCAGGCGCCGACACCGCATAGCGAGCCAGTAGGCCCCCCAGACACACCGCCCCCAGCACCACGGCCGCCGCTCGGCCGAACGAGAAGTAGGCGGTGAACGGCACCAGGACGAACAGCACCCGGGACAGCCCCGAATCGTCCGTCGCGTTCACCGCGGCGAACAGTGCCAGCCGTGCGACGAGCAGGCCGGCGGCCACTCGAGGCGGCGTACGCGAGGGGTAGCGGCGGTGCTCGACCGTCTCCAGGACGAAGAGCAGGCCGATCAGAGCGACCAGGGCGGCGGTACGCACGTCTGCCTCGGCCATGCCGATCGGGGGGCCGACAGCGGCCCGGGCGTACAGCGCCGCGGTGAGGACGGCCCCGTACAACAGCGGCGCGACCCACGGCACAGGGCGGGCCGCGTCCACCGCACGCCACCACGTCACCACGTCACCCCCCCCGGTGTCGGTTTCTGGTTCCAGGCTAGGGCCACCGCGGCAGTGGATCGAGCGCAGGCGGGCAGCTGGTGACCGGCCGGCGGCGAACGTGGCCGAACGGCATGTGCCGAACGGCACCTGGGACCCGTGACGTCGCGCGGGGAGAGGCGCCGGTCGGCATCTGTGCGGGGGCGCGGGCCGCTTCCTACCGTCGAGGTCACCGTCGTCCCTTCCCTGGAGGTGTTCGTGATGTCCACGTCCCCGCCCGCGTTCCGGCCCGCCGCCCTGTGCGGGCTCGTGTCCGGGGGCTTCATCGCCCTGCCCGCGCTGATCGAGGCGTTCACCGGAGAGACCGCCGCCACCAGTTGTCTGCTGGGGCTGGCTCCCGCACTGTCCCTGCCTCTGATCGCCGTCCTGCACAGACGGCAGAGCCACGTCACGGGCCGCGCCGGCGAGCTCGCATTCGTCGTCAACCTCGTCGGGGCGGGCCTGTTCGCCGGGGCCGTGTTCACCCTGAACATGGCTCTGTTCTACCTGGACGAGACCGTCTTGAAAGAGCTCCTCAAGGGGCCGACGCGATTCGCGCTGCTGGGCGCCGCGGTCGTGTTCGCCGTAGGCACTGCCCTCTTCGGCGCTTCGACGATCCGGTCCCGGGTGTGGCCCACGGCGCCCTCGTGGGGATACACGCTCGCCCTGCCTCTGCTCGCACTGCTCGCTCCCCTTCCCGACTCCCCGATCACCCTCGCCCTGCACGTGCTGGCCGGTGCGACCCTGATCTGGCTCGCGGCGGCCGCGTACGGCGCGCCGGCACCGGGTGGCACCACCGTTCCGTCCACGGGCGGCGTCGGGGTGGTCACCACGGAGCGGGGCCGGTAGGGCTGCCGGTCCATCCCGTGACCCACGCGGCGTCCTGGTGTGCTCAGTTCAAGCACGTGACGTTGTGGCGAAGTCCTCGGGAGTGAGGACCTCGACGCCGAGCTCCGGGGCCTTGACGGCCTTCGAGCTCGGCGTGACCCGCATCAACGAGACGTACCACGATGCGGGCAAGCCATAGGCGGCTGGTCCGCGTATGGCCCGGATCTCGGTCGGCACGGAGCGGGCCCCTGACCGATGGTCTGTGGCGACGGTGAGCCGAGCAGAGCCGCGACCTGGACCTGCTGTTCGCCGTCGGCCGGCACTTCGTGCTGGTTGTCCACGCCCAGCTCGTCCGGGAGCAGATGGTCCTGACCGGCCTCGACGCGGACGTGCTCGACGAGCTCTTCGCAGCCCTCGTCCGCGACTGATCCGCGCACGCCGTCGAGCTCCACGGAAAGGACTCCGGGACCGAGGCGCAGCGGCAGTGGGCGCTCGGCGCGGTCCGCTGCCCGGTCGTCGACACGGAGCGCTCGCCGCGCGTCGAGGTGCTGTCCGGCCCGTACGAGAGGGCCCGGTAGCCGCCGCCGCACCCCTCCCCGGGTGACAGGCAGGGCCCGCTCCGGCCTGTCACCCGAAACCCCTACGATGACTGCCCATGAGCACGAATCACGACCGAAGACCCCTGGTCGACGGACGCTTCCGACTGATCTCCCGACTCGGTAGCGGCGGCATGGGCACCGTCTGGCGCGCCCGCGACGTCGCCCTCGACCGCGACGTCGCCCTCAAGGAGGTCCGCCCGCCCGACCCCGCCGTCGAGGACGCGAACCCCGGATTCGCCGCACAGCTGCGCGAACGCGCCGTCCGCGAAGCCCGCGCCCTGGCCCGGGTGTCGAACCCGCACGTCGTGACGATCCACCACATCGTCGAGCCACAGGACGGTTCGCACCCGTGGATCGTGATGGAGCTCGTCGAGGGCAGTTCCGTGTACGACCGGCTCGCTGCAGGCCCGATGCCCGTCCCCGAGGTGCTCGCCCTCGGCCGCCAGGTCCTCTCCGCACTGCGCGCCGCGCACACTGCCGGCATCCAGCACCGCGACGTCAAACCCGCCAACGTCCTGCTCCGCCACGAAGGCGGGGCCGTGCTCACCGACTTCGGCATAGCCGCGTTCGACGGCGCCACCTCCCGGCTCACTTCCACCGGCGACCTGATCGGTTCGCCGGAGTTCATCGCCCCCGAGCGGGTCCGCGGCGAGGAGGGCAACCCGGCCTCCGACTTGTGGTCGCTCGGCATGCTTCTGTACGTGGCGGCCGAGGGCCACCACCCCCTGCGCCGCGCCACCGGCCTCGCGACCGTGGTCGCGGTGCTCGACGACCCGATCCCCGCGCCGGTGCGGTCCGGCGCGCTGGGTCCCGTACTGACCCGGCTCCTCGTCCGCGATCCGGCGCAGCGGCCGGACGGGGCGCTCCTGGACCGGCTGCTGGCGGAGGCGGAGGGCGGCGCGGCCTCGGCTCCTGCTTCCGCCGCTGTTCCTTCTGCCCCCGTCGCCGTCCCTTCCGCCCCCGGCCCGTACGCGCCTGCGCCCGCGCCGTACCCGCACCCCGCCTACGGCCCGCCCGCCGCGCCGGGAGCGGGCTTCGGCCCGCCGACGCTGCCCACCCCCGCGCCCTCGAGCCCGCGCAAGCGCGCCGCAGGCGTCGCCGTCGGCCTCGCGCTGGCGGCCGCCGCGGTGATCGGCGTCGTGAATCTGTTCCCCGACGGCAACGACGGTGGCGACGGCAGCGGCGGGACCTCCGGGGCGAAGGGCGGCGCCTCGCCGACCGGCGCCGTACGCACCCCCGGCCAGAGCTCGGGCGCGGTCCCGTCCGCCTCGGCGCCCGCGGTCCGCGGCAGCCTCCTCACCACCGCCAACGTCCGTGCCGTCATCGCAGAGCTCCGCCGGGCGAGCGGCACCACGACGATCAAGGATCTGACGGTCTATGAGGAGTACGCCCTGGCGAACATCCCGACCCGGCCCGGCGCGAAGACCTACGACGCGTACGAGTACCGGGCCGGTGTCGCCAGGAAGACCGGCCCCGGCGGCACCATCAGCGCCGACGACGCCGACGAGCAGCCCTTCGACGTGTCCACGATGCCCTGGGACAGCCTCCCCGCGCTGATGAAGCGCGGCGAACGCGACCTCAAGGTGGACGACCCCACGATGCGCTACGTGGTCGTCGACCGCTGGACCTTCAACGACGACCGTCCGACACTGCGCTTCTATCTCAGCAACGACTACAGGGCCAGCGGCTATCTCGCTGCCGACGCCTCCGGCAAGGTCGTGTCGACCCTGCCCGCGTCCTGAGGTCACCGCCCTTGCGGATCGCAGCTGTCCGCAAGGGCTCCTACGGTCGGAGCATGCCGCAGACACAGACGGACAGGCGTATCGACGTGCAGACGATCCTGGTCACCGGCGCCACCGGCGCCTCCGGGGCCGTCGGCCCGCGGCTAAGACGGCACGACGCAAGCGTGGCTGCCCGGCCGGCAGAGGTCATTCACCTCCGGCTCGAGCAGTGCCGTCTACCCGAGACCGGTTGAGGCATGCTCAACCTGTCCGGTGGCGTTGTCACCGCTGGCAAGGACTGGACGGATGACGGCGCCGTGCAAGAGGTGCACTAGGCTCAAGCGCCGCGCGGCTACCGCTACCCGGACCGTACCCATCCCGCCGCAGTTCGTGCGTGTCCTCCGTGCGTACTTCGACCGCTTCGGCGTGGCACCGGACGGCCGGCTGTTTCGGAACCAGGCGGTCCGGGGCCGGTCCGAGTGCCTCCCAAGCGCTCCTGGCCGTGGGCGGGGCCACCGTCAGGAGGCCCTGGCACGGCGGCAGGTCAGATCCAGCCGCGGCGGGTCGCGACGACACCGGCCTGGAAGCGGTTCACCGCGCCCAGAAGTTCGTGGAGGCGACTCATGCGCCGACGCATGGTGCGGACCGACCAGCCGAGCTGGCGGGCTATGGCCTCGTCTTTGAGACCGCTGACCAGCAGGGTGAGGACCAGGCGATCCTCCTCGTCGAGCGGGTCCTCGGCGGGGGCGTCGAGCGGCAGGGCCTGTTTCCAGCACAGTTCCCAGTAGTCGGTGAGGGCGTCCAGCAGGGTGGACGGCCGGATGACCGCCGCACGCACGCCGTCGAGGTCCAGGGAGAGCGGCATCAGCGCGAGCCGACGGTCCGCGATGGCCAGTTTGATCCGCAGTCCCGGCATCACCCGGGCCTGCTCGCCGCGGCGTACGAGTCCGCGGATGTCCTCGAGCACCCCCGGCCACTCCAGCGCCTCGGGGGCGTAGACCGCGCGGTAGCGCACGCCGCGCCCCAACGCCGTGCTCTCCACCGGGTTGGAGGTGGTCAGCGCGTACGGTGGCCGGTCCAGTGTCATGACGTCCTCGCGCGCCTCCTGCTGGAGGCGGACGAACCAGCGGCCGAGCGCCTCGCGACCGGTGGTGATCTCTACTTCCTCCTCTCCTGCGGTGCCGGCCTGTGCCGCCGCGAAGAGGCGGGACAGCTCGTCCGCCGCCGAACGGACCCGGTCCAACTCCGCTGTCCTGTTTCGTATCAGGGACTCGACCGCGGCTCCTGGCTCGATCGCCGCGTACCGGCGGCGGGCCCCGGCGAGCCGCCCGACCAGGCCGTGGTCGTGCAGCCGGTCCAGGGCCCTGGCGGCACGGAGGGGGGAGCAGCCGAGGTCGGCGGCGAGCTCGGCCGGGGCTGCCGTACGCCGGGTCAACACGGCTCGGTAGACGCTCTCGTCGAACGGATCGATGCCTGCCGCGGTGAGCTCGTTCGTCATATGCGGATCCTGGCCCACCTGTGCCAGGTGCAGCAATGGGCCATCAAGATCCGCTGTACGGAGGGTGACTTCGGCGCTAGGACTTCTCCCCATGGCCAAGAACCCACGTAGAAGCCGACGTCTGGTGGCCGCGACGGTCACCACCGTCGCGCTGGCCGGGACGCTCACCGCGACACCCGGCACCGCGACCGCGAAGTCGTCCGACCCGAACCAGCGGGTCATCGTCGAGCTGTCCGGAGACGCTGCCGTGGCTGCCGCCCCCGGCGGCTCGCTCACCTCTCTGACCGCCGGCACCACCTCCGCCGTCGGTGACGCCCGACGGGCCCTGGCGGCACGGCAGGACGCCTTCGTCGGGACGGTACGGCAAGCCGGGCTGCACCCGGCCGCACCCCGCCGACTCGGTCTGCTCGTCAACGCCGTGGCGATGACGGTTCCCGCCTCCGAGAGGGCGCGGCTGGCCGCGCTGCCGGGCGTCGTCGCCGTCCGGCCCGACACCCGGATACAGGTGCGCACGGACGTCAGCGTCCCGCTGACCGGCGCGCCCGAGGTCTGGAAGCGCGAGGACCCGGCCGGGGTGAAGGCCACCGGCAAGGGCACCGTCGTGGCGGTCCTGGACAGCGGCGTGGACTACGGCCACCCCGACCTGGGCGGCGGCTTCGGCGAGGGGCACAAGGTCGTCGGCGGCTTCGACTTCGCCAATGGCGACGACGATCCGATGGACGACAACGGCCATGGCACCCACGTCGCGGGCATCATCGCGGGCAGGGCGGCCAAGGAGGGAGGCGTCACCGGCATGGCGCCCGACGCCCGCCTGCTCGCCTACAAGGTCACCGGCGCCGACGGCAGCGGCTACACCTCCGACATCATCGCCGGCATCGAGGCCGCGGCCGATCCGAGCAACCCCCACCGGGCCGACGTCATCAACATGAGCCTCGGCGGCCCCGGTGACGGCACCGACCCGCTGGGCCGCGCGGCGACCGCCGCCGTGCGGGCCGGAGTGGTCGTCGTCGCGGCGGCGGGCAACGAAGGACCCGGCAGCGGCACCGTCAGCACACCGGCTGCGGCCGACGGCGTCATTGCGGTCGGCGCCTCCACCAGCGGGCTGCGGGTCCCCAGCGCGTACCTGGCGGGCAAGGAGCCCGAACTGATCCAGACGTACCGAGGCGTCCTGTCCGCGAATCCGCCCCCGAAGCCGGTCACCGCGCCGCTCGTGGACGTCGGCGCGGGCACCGCCGAGGACTGGGAGCGGGTCGGTGACGTACGGGGCAAGATCCTGCGGGCGGACATGCTCGTCGCCCCCAGTACGGACGTCCTGAGCCAGAGCGACATCGACTGGGCACGCGAAGCCGAGAAACGCGGCGCGCTCGCCGTGCTCGGCGGCTTCGCCGTCCAGGACGGACCCGTGCTCGCCGCCACCCGGGGAACCGTCGGGGCCCGGGAGACCCCCGCCCGCCCCGACCTCACCCGCACCGCCGCCTCCGGCGACTCGTTGCGCATGGACCGCCTTGTCGTCATGGGCATCGACACGACCCAGTACGCCCAGCTGAGCCGTGAACTGGCCGCCGGAAAGGTGTCCGTCACCCTGCGCGGCACCGACTCCACCGACGAGATCGCCTCCTTCTCGTCGCGCGGACCCGGCACCGGCTTCGGACTCAAACCCGACCTGGTCGCACCCGGCGTGGAGATCCGCTCCGCGATCCCCACCTCGATGTACGAACCCGGTGTCTACCGCATGTCGGGCACGTCGATGGCGAGCCCGCACGTCGCCGGAGCCGCCGCCCTGCTGCGCCAACTCCGCCCCGACCAGGACCCCGACGGGATCAGGTCCGCGCTGGTCGGCACCGCGAAGGAGCTCGCCGGCACCGGCCCCACCGTGCAGGGCAACGGACGGCTCGACGTGGCCGCCGCGGCGTCGGCCACCCTCACCGCCTTTCCGACGAGCGTGTCGTTCGGCCTCGCCGACCTGGCGGACCGGATCGTCGGCGGCACCGCGAAGATGCGCCTGTCCAACCCCGGCGGAAAGCCGCTGACCGTCACCCTCAGCAGTACCGGGCCCACCACCGTGTCCCCGCCCCGGGTGACCGTCCCCGCCGGGGGGTCGGCAACCGTAGATGTCACCCTGCGCGCAGACCGCCCGGCCACCGACACGGAGATCAGCGGCCGGATCACGGCCACCCCCGCGCGAGGACCGGCCCTCCGGGTGCCCTACCTGCTCGTCGTCCGGCACCTGGTCGTCCAGGCGTCCCCCGACCCGAGCGACGGCCGCTCCACCGTGCACGTCGCCGCCCCGGCCGCCCTGAACGCGCCGCCGGAGATCAGGGTCACGCCGCCGCACGGCAAGGCCTTCACGCTGCCCACCACCATGAACGGCGCGGGCTACTACCAGGCCGACGTGACCGGGAAGTCGGCCGGCGCCTACCTGTTGGACGCGCGGGCCACGACCACCGACGGCCGGCGGATCACCGGAACCGGCGCCTTCGAGGTCACCCCCGCCGCCGGCCGCGGCGATCGCTGGGAGCCCATCGGCCCGAACAGCGAGGCCGGTCACGTCGCGCTCTCGCCCGCCCGGCCCCAGCAGGCCGTCGTGACCCAGTTCCAGAAGGCCGCCCCCTGGCTGACCACCGACGGCGGCGCCCACTGGCGCCAGGTGGGCAGGCTGCCGGTCGCCGACGGCAACGGCACCGGAGCGGTCGTGGTCGACGCCCGCCGCCCCGATCGCTGGTGGTACGCCGTGAACACGGCCGCCGACCCCACCCGCCGCGGCACGATCCTGCGTACCGACGACAACGGCCGCACCTGGCGCAAGCTCGACGTGCCCGATGCGCACATCGACGAGTTCGTCGCGGACGAGCAGACCCGTACCCTCGCCGCGATCAACGACGGCACGATGCTGGTCAGCACGGACGCGGGCGACAGCTGGGCGGCGTACCCCACCGGCGTGACCGGTGACGTCCGCGACGCGACCCTCGTCGGCGACACCCTGTACCTGGCGACCTTCGACAGCGTCTGGCGGATCGACGGCGTCGGCAAGGGCGACCCGGGTGGGGCGCACCTCGTCCTCGACGAGCCCGTGAACACCATCCGCGGCCTGGCAGCCGACTCCACCGTGGTGGCGGCCTACGTCCCCGGTACGGGCGTCCGCGGCTCCTACGACAAGGGCCGCACCTGGTCCACCCTGCTGCCCCTGGCGGAGGGCGGCAACGGACTGTCCGCCTCCGGCGGCGACCTGTACCTGCGCGCGCTGTTCGGTGCCGGACAGGTGAGCCACGACCACGGCAAGACCTGGAAGCCCGTGCCCGCCCCCTCGAAGGCCGCCGTCGCGATGGACTACGACCGCTGGGCCGACGGCTCGGTGACCGTGTCCAGCGAACAGGACGGCCTGTACCGCGGCTCGGCCGACGGCACCGGATACCGGAGGATCGGCGTTCAGGGCCTGACCGCCTTCGCCCTCGCGGCCGGCGGCGACCAGCTGCTCGCCGGAACGGTGAGTGGCACCTACCGCACCGCGATCCCCGTCTCCGGCCCCGAGTGGGGTCAGAGCGGAGCGGAGGGCATGACCGGTCGTCTCACCTCGCACATCGCCGTCTCGCCGAAGGACACCAAGGTGGTGTGGCAGGTCCGGCGCACCGCGACCGGCCTGTTCGAGGTCTCCCGCAGTGGTGACGCCGGCCGGACCTGGCAGGTGAAGGGCACGTCGTCGGAGGTCCCGACCTCGATCCTGGTGCATCCGGCCGACCCGGACCGGGTGGCGATCAGCTTCAGGAGCATCTTGGGCCACGGGCTGTTCGCGACTTCCGACGGAGGCAGGACATGGAAGAACCTCTTCCACGAGCGGTCCTTCGACGCCATGGCGGGTGACCCGCGCGACCCGCGGCGCCTCTGGCTCGGCAACGCCTCGGGCCTCTACCGTTCGGACGACGGCGGCGTCACCAAGACCAAGGTCGCCGAGGGCCCCGTCTCCGCGATCGTGATGGACGGCCGACGCCTGGTCGTCGGCGGATCGTCCGTCCGGGTCAGCACCGATGACGGCAGGACTTTCCGCACCGCCGACACCGGCCCGCTCGCGGTCCACGTCTCGGACCTGCTGCGGGTGAACGGAGCGCTCTACGCGGCCACCGCCGGCTCGACCGCGTCCGGACTCGTCCAGGGCGGCCGGGGCGTACTGCGCAGCACCGACAACGGCCTCACCTGGGAGAACATCTCGAGCGGTCTGCAGAACACCGACACCACCAAGCTGGCGGCCGCCCCCGACGGCCGCACGCTCTACGTCGGCGCGGTCGACGGCGGGGTACACCGCCTGAAGCTGCGCCGCTGACCCACGACGCGTGTGACCGCATGACCGGCGCGAGCGTCGACCCGGCCCGGAACCCCCGGGTCCGGTCGATGCTCGTGCGCGTGACACGAGCACAGCGGAGCATGCCTGCGACCGACCGCTGGTACCTGCTGCCGTTCCATGTCATCACCCCGCGAAGAGGCTTGGAAGAAGCCGAGCTTCTTGGGACTGTAACTCTGGAGGATGTTCTTGGAGTGCTGGTGGTACAGACAGGGCGCCGTCCTGACCGGCGAGAATGGCGGATCTGTATGCCGATTGCGGGTGCTGGACCGCGAATGGTCCGGATCTTGGTGAGCGACGGCGACCGCCACCTGCTTGCATCCCAGGCCATCTGCGCGGTGCCCGCGATGCGATCCTCGCCCCTCCGGAACCCCGACACATGGTTGCGATCCTCGGCCGCCACAGAGAATGCCCCTGGTCGAGTACGTGCCGTTCCTCGAGGCGATCGTGTCGGTGGCCGACACCGACGCCGGCGGCCAACTGAGCGCGGGGGAGCACGTCCGGTGGACCGGTTCCCTGATGAGCCCTGCGGTAGTGGACGCCAGCCAGATGCACCGTCGGCTCGACTCCGGCGGCGACGGTCGCGTCACCACCGACCGCCTTGTCGCCGCGATCCGCGCTTACTGCTTCGGCGAGGCTCCGGACTCGTCGGTCACCTTGCCGGAGTCCAGATCGACTGGGGCGCCCCGGACACGGACGAGAACGGCCGGGACCTGTTCATCACCGCCCAACTCACCAGCGCTGGGGCGTGGGGCCCTGGGACGCAGCAAGACGCTCTGGGCCGAACGAACCGTTCCTCACCACGTCACGCAACTCCGAGCTTGCACATCGCCGTTCCCCGTACCTGCCTGTGAGCCCGGTCCGGCAGGGCCCTCGTCGGCCGATGAGGGCCGTTCGGCCCTGGTCCTGAGGGAAGAGAGCGGCGATGATGCAGGCGCTCGCGTTTCCGACGGACAAGGAGTGGTGATGCCGCAGAGCACTGCCGAGGCCGATGCGCGGCGTCCGGTCCGGGTCTTCCTCCTGGACGACCACGAAGTGGTACGGCGCGGGGTGCGCGACCTGCTCGAAGTCGAGCCCGGCCTGGAAGTGGTCGGTGAGGCGAGCACCGCTGAGCAGGCGCTGGCCCGGGTTCCCGCGGCGCGCCCGGACGTTGCGGTGCTGGACGTACGACTGCCCGACGGGGACGGGGTCACCGTCTGCCGCGAGCTGCGCTCGCGCGTTCCCGGATTGGTGTGTCTGATGCTGACCTCGTTCGACGACGAGGAGGCTCTGCTGGACGCGATCATGGCCGGGGCGGCCGGCTACGTCCTGAAGCAGATCAGCGGCACCGACCTCGTGAAGGCGATTCGCACGGTGGCCACGGGGCAGTCGCTGCTGGACCCTGAAACGACCGGCCGCCTGATGGCGCGGGTACGCCGCGGCGCCGAGCCGGAGCAACAGCCTGATGAGCTGTCACTGCTGACCGACCGGGAGCGCGAGATCCTCGCTCTGATCGGTGAAGGGCTGACCAATCGGGAGATCGGGCTACGGCTCTTCCTCGCGGAGAAGACGGTGAAGAACCACATCTCGCGGATGCTGACCAAGCTCGGCGTCACCCGCCGGGTCCAGGCGGCGGTGATCGCCACCCAAGTGGTGCGAGGGGATCGTCATCAGACGGGCGGCACTTCCCGCGCGGGTCATCCCCGAGCCTGACGACCTGGCCGTAAGTCGTCGCCGTCCGGGGCACATCGGGCCCGCTGCAGGGCCCATGCGGCCCTGACCCCGCCGGTCCCTCGTGGGTGACGATGATGCTCATGAACGCCGACAGCGACCTTCTGGACAGCCGGCAAGCCATGCGGCTGCTGGCGGGAATGACCACCGGGCGCGTGATCTACACGGCTGAGGCCCTGCCCGCGGTGCTCCCTGTCCGCTTCCTGCTCGCCGAGGACGGCAGCGTCCTCCTCGACGCTCACCCGTCGGCGGATCTGGTGCGCGCCGCCGAGGGCGGTGTGATCGCCTTCGAGACGGGCGAGATCGATCAGAGCGACGGCAACGGCTGGAGTGTGACGCTCCTGGGCCGCGCGGATGTGATCGCCGACGGGGACGGGCACGTGCGGACGAGCAGCCCGGACACCGCCGTGCCCGCCGGGCGGACGGTCATTCGCATGCACCCCGAACTGGTGTCCGGCCGACGGTTCGGGGCACTGTCCAAAGGAGCCGGTGAGCCGTAGCGGCCGCTCTGCCTCACGGCCCGGGCGGGGGCGAGCCGGCCGGCTCCCTGACGAGCGGCGCGGACCAGACCAGGACGGTGCCACCACCCTGCGGGGCGGTGGCGGTGAACGTGCCGTCCGCCTTCTCGGCGCGTACGGCGAGGTTGCGCAGTCCGCTGCGATCGACACCGTCGGGCAGGCCGATGCCGTTGTCGGTCACCTCCAGGACGACCTCCCCACCGGTGGCCCGCAAGGACACCTCCACCCGGGTGGCCTGGGCGTGCCGGGCGGTGTTGCTCAGAGCCTCACCGAGGACCGCCGTGATGTCCTCGGCGAGGTTGTCCGGCACGTCGGTGTCGAGCAGTCCTTCCATGATCAGCCGGGGTGCGAAGCCGAGCGTCCCGTGCGCCTGGCCGACAGCCTGGGACACCTGGGCGCGCAGGCTGGGCCCGGCCTCCTCACGGACCCGGAGCCCGAAGATCGTCGACCGGATGATCCGGATGGTCTCGTCGAGGTCACCCACCGCACGAGCCACCCGCTCGGCAGGAGCCTCGTGCGAGATCATCCGGGCCGCGCTCTGCAGGGTCATGCCGGTCGCGAACAGTCGCTGGATCGCCAGATCGTGCAGGTCCCGGGCGATCCGGTCCCGGTCCTCAAGGAGTGCCAACTGCTCCGCGTCGCTGCGGCGGGCGGCCAGCTCCAGGGCCAGGGCCGCCTGGTCGGCGAAGCCGAGCAGCGGGCCGATCTCCGCCTCCGTGAAGGCCTGCCCGCCGACGGGGCGGGCGAGGAGCAGCACGCCGCGGCTGCGGCCGGAGGCGTCTCCCAGCGGCACCGCCACCGCCGGACCCAGCCCGTCGAACCTGTGCGGTCCCGCCCCGAAACGGGTGTCCTCGGCGAGATCCGCGCAGGCCACCGGGGACCCTGCGGCGAAGGCGGCGCCCGACAGCGTGCCCTGTACGGGAACGGTCAGGCCCAGCCGTGCGGGTTCGTCCCCGCCGAGCGCGACCTCGACGGTGAGCCGCCCCTCGGACGACGGTACGGACACGTCGGCGAGCGATGCCCCGGCGATCTCCCTGGCCCGTTCGGCGATGAGCGTCAGCGCCTGCTCCCTCGGCGAGCCCGACAGCAGACTCCTGGTGATCTCGGCACTGGCCCGCAGCCAGTTCTGCTGACGGCGCGCGTCGTCGTACAGGCGCGCGTTGTCGATCGCCACCCCGGCGGCGACGGCCAGAGTGGCCAGAACGGTCTCGTCCTCGGTGTCGAATTGCAGGCCGCCGCGTTTGTCGCACAGGTACAGGTTGCCGAAGGCCTCCTCCCGCACCCGGATGGGGACGCCGAGGAAACTGCGCATGGGCGGATGGTTCGGGGGAAAGCCGCGCGAGGAGGGGTGCGCGGTCAAGTCGGTCAGCCGCAAGGGCTCGGGGCGATGGATCAGCTCGCCGAGCACCCCCTTGCCGGTGGGGTAGGGGCCGATCGCGGTGATCTCCTCGTCGTTGATGCCCACGGTGAGGAAGTGCGAGAGCGTCTCGCCGTCGGCGCCGATCACCCCGAGGGCCGCGTACCGCGCGTCGACGAGTGTCGCGGCGGCCTCCACGATCCGGTGCAGTACCTGGGAGAGGTCCAGGCCCTGGCCCACAGCCAGTACCGACTCCAGCAGTGTGTGCACGCGGTCGCGCGTGCCGCGAACGTCCTCGATGCGCGCCTGCAGTTCGTCCAGTAGTTCGTCCAGCCGCAGCTGCGGCACACGGGCCGCCGTTCCGTCCCCACCCATCCGGCATCCTCCAAGCCGCCACACGAACCCGCCGACGACAGGATACGGCCCGTCCCGAGCGGGCCGGGGGCCGCCCGACGAAACGCGGGCGGTGATCGGAAGAGGTCGAGCGGTCCGGCGACATGCCCGCTCAGGGGTGCGGGACGACGGCCACGGGCGCCGTGGCGTGGTGCAGTACGGCGTGGGCCACGGGCCCGATGTGGAAGCCGATGGCGGACCGGCGCACGCGCCGTCCGACGACCACCAGCGAGGCGTCGGCCGAGGCATCGGCGAGGTGGTCGCCGGCCTGGCCCACCACGCACTGCTCCTTGACCCGGACGCCGGGGAACTTGCCGCGCCAGGGCCGCAGGGCGTCGGCGAGCGCCTCCGTCTCACGCGCGGCCAGGTCGGCGCCGTAGACCGGATCGAACGCGGCCGGGCCGGCGCTGTGGACCGGGTCGAGCGTGGCCGGGACATGGGCGAAGGCGGACGGCAGGGTCCAGCCGTGGACGACGCGCAGGGCCGCGCCGCGCGACGCGGCGGCGTCGAACGCGTACGCGAGCAACTCGTCGCACGGCCGGGCGAGGTCCAGGCCGAGCACCACATCGTGACAGGCCCCCACCTGCGGCCCGCTGCCGCTGGGGGCCGCCTGGTACTCGTCCTCGGCCTGCTCGCCGGCTCGTACGAGGACGACCGGGCGCTCGGCGCCGGCGAGTACGGACATCGACACGGACCCGACGACGAACCCGCTCAGGGCGCCCAGACGCCGGGAGCCCAGGGCAAGCACCTCGGCCTCCTTCGCGGCGGCGTGCAGGACCTCAAGGGGGCGCCCGTGCGTCTGTTCGGTGCCGATCTCCAGACCGGGGTGCCGCCCGCGCAGCCGCTCGGATACCTCGCGCAGGATGAGCTCGGCCCCGTACTCGGGTGTGGTCACCCCGCTCGGCGTGATGACCACTCCGGTCATCGGATCGTAGCCGGACAGCGGTGCCCAGTCCTCCAGCGCGTGCAGGAGCTTCAGCGGCAGCCCGCGCAGCAGGGCTTCACGGGCGGCCCAATCGGCGGCGGCCAGCGACGGGGCCGAGCCGTCGACTCCGGCGATGACGATGCGTGACATGGGTGCTTCCTCGGAGTGAAGAGGGTCCGGGTGGTCGCCCCGACACCAGGTGGCCCTCGGAGCGTGGTCTCACTCTCCCGTCGCGGCGGGTCCGGTGTCCCGGGGCCCAGGGGCCCACTCCAGTAGGGCCGATAGGCCTGGGGGAGGGGACCTTCTCAGCCCGACCGCGCGGAGAACGGGTGACAGGGTTCTGGTGATCTCGCCGGCAAGCCGTCAGGCACCGGCGCAGGGGCGGATGGTGCGGCCTTCGAGGCCCTTGCGGCCGAGACCCCGGAGATCCAGTGCCCTCATGTCTTCCTTCGGAGGAGAGTCCCATGTCCTTCCACGTCGATTCCGAGACCGGACGGCTCAGGCAGGTCATCCTGCACAGGCCGGACCTGGAGCTGAAGCGTCTGACACCCACGAACAAGGACGAGTTGCTCTTCGACGACGTGCTGTGGGTCAAGCGGGCGAGGGAGGAACACGACGCCTTCGCCGACGCATTGCGGGAACGCGGCGTGCGCGTGCACCTCTTCTCCGACCTGCTCACCGAGACCCTCGCCCTGCCCGCGGCCCGGACGCTCGTCCACGACCGGATCTTCGACGAGCGGGAGTACGGCCCGCTGGCCACCGACCGCATCCGTGACTTCTTCGAATCCCTGGATCCGGGCGAGCTGACCTCGTGCCTCGTCGGCGGGATCACCCGGCGCGAACTGCTGGGGCGCCTCGGCCCCGTCGCGAGCGTGCGGCTGCGGGCCATGGCCCCCGACGACTTCGTCCTGGCGCCCCTGCCCAATCACCTGTTCACCCGCGACACCTCGTGCTGGATCTACGACGGGGTGAGCGTGAACCCGATGAGGAAGCGGGCCCGTCGCCGCGAGACCGTCCACTTCGAGGCCATCTACCGACACCACCCCCTGTTCGAGAAGCAGGAGTTCCGGCGCTGGGCCGAGGGGCAGTCCGCCTATCCCTCCACCATCGAGGGCGGAGACGTCCTGGTCATCGGCAACGGGGCGGTCCTGATCGGGATGAGCGAGCGCACCACACCTCAGGCGGTGGAGGCACTCGCCCTACGGTTGTTCGCCGCCGGATCGGCACGACGGATCGTGGCGGTCGACATGCCCAAGTCCCGCAGCTTCATGCACCTGGACACGGTGATGACCATGGTCGGCGCCGACACCTTCACCAAGTACGCCGGCCTCGGCATGCTCGCGTCGTGCACCATCGAGCCCGGTCCCGACGGGCAGGGGCTGAAGATCACCGATCACGCGCCGCAGCACATGCACGATGCGATCGCCGACGCCTTGGGCCTGGACGCCATCACCGTGCTCACCCCCACCCAGGACGTGCGCTCCGCCGAGCGGGAGCAGTGGGACGACGGCTGCAACGTCCTGGCCGTCGAGCCCGGTGTGGTCTTCGCCTACGAACGCAACGTGACCACCAACACCTACCTGCGCCGCGAGGGCATCGAGGTCGTCACCATCCGCGGCAGCGAGCTGGGCCGGGGCCGCGGCGGCCCGCGCTGCATGACCTGCCCCGTCGAGCGTGACGCCGTCTGACCGGCTGCCACGGGCGCCGCCGCGTCACCCCGTCACCCGTCCTTCGCCCCCACCGTCCGTCCAGAGGAGCCCCCGTCATGGCCGTCAACCTGCGTCACCGATCCCTGCTGAAGGAACTCGACCTCGCCCCAGGAGAGTTCCGCTTCCTCCTGGACCTGTCCGCCCTGCTCAAGTCCGCCCACAACGCGGGGACGGAACGGCGGTTCCTGGAGGGCAAGAACATAGCCCTGGTCTTCGAGAAGACCTCCACCCGCACCCGCTGCGCCTTCGAGGTGGCCGCCCACCAGCAGGGGGCCCAGGTCACTTGTCTGGAACCCTCCAGTTCCCAGATCGGCCACAAGGAGTCCGTCAAGGACACCGCCCGGGTCCTGAGCCGCTTCTACGACGGCATCGAGTACCGGGGAAGCAGCCAGAGCATCGTGGAGGAGCTGGCCGAATACGCGGGCGTTCCGGTGTGGAACGGGCTGACCGACGAGTGGCACCCCACCCAGTCGCTGGCCGACGTACTGACCATGGAGGAACACACCGAGAAGCCCCTGCACGAGATCGCCTTCGCCTTCCTCGGTGACGCCCGCAACAACGTGGGCAACTCCTTGCTGATCACGGCCGCGATGCTCGGCATGGACGTCCGCATGGTCGGCCCCGAGAGCCTGCGCAACGCACCCGGTGTGATCGAGGAGGCCCGGCGGCTCGCGGAGTACACCGGCGCGCGGATCACGCTCACCGAGAACCTCGCCGAAGGCGTGGCGGACGCGGACTTCCTCTACACCGACGTCTGGGTCTCCATGGGGGAGCCGAAGGAGATCTGGGACGAACGGATCGCCCTGCTGCGGCCTTACCGGGTGACCATGGAGGTGCTGAAGGCGACGGGCAACCCCCGGGTGAAGTTCATGCACTGCCTGCCAGCCTTCCACGACGGCGGGACCGCTGTGGGCGCCGAGATCCTGTCCCGGACGGGAATGAGCGCCCTCGAAGTGACCGACGAGGTCTTCGAGTCCGCCCACTCCATCGTCTTCGACCAGGCGGAGAACCGGCTCCACACCATCAAGGCCCTGCTCGTCGCCACCCTGGGCCACTGATCCGGCCGGTTCCCCCCCCGTACGGCCTCCCCCGTACGACTCCACCCCTCAGCACAACAGGAGAAGCCATGCGCGTCGTCATCGCGCTCGGCGGCAATGCCCTGCTCCGCAGGGGAGAGCGGCCCGACGCGACCGTTCAGCACGCCAACGTCCGGGCGGCCGTGGCCGCCCTGGCCCCCCTCGCCCACCGGCACGAGCTGGTGATCACCCACGGGAACGGTCCCCAGGTCGGCCTGCTCGCCCTGCAGAGCGCCGCTGACAGTTCCCTCGACCGCCCCTTCCCCTTCGACGTCCTGGGCGCGGAGACGCAGGGCATGATCGGCTACTGGCTGCTGCAGTCCCTGCAGAACGCACTGCCCGGACGCCAGGTGTGCGCGCTGCTCAACCAGACGCTCGTCTCGGCCGCCGACCCCGCCTTCGCCGACCCGGCCAAGTTCGTGGGCCCGGTCTACGAACGCGAGGAAGCCGAGCATCTGGCCGCCGAGCGAGGCTGGACGGTCCACCAGGACGGTCCCCACTGGCGGCGGGTCGTGCCTTCCCCCGACCCGCAGCGAGTCGTGGAGACGAGGCTCATCCGACTCCTGCTCGCCTCCGGCGCGATCGCCGTGTGCGCCGGCGGCGGGGGCGTCCCCGTGATCCGCGACGAGCACGGGCAGCTCACCGGTGTGGAAGCCGTCGTGGACAAGGACCTCACCGCCGCCCTGCTCGCCGAGGCACTCGACGCCGACGCACTGCTGCTGCTCACGGACGTGCCCCAGGTCGTACGCGGCTACGGAACCCCGGACGCGGAACCCATCGGCCACACGACGCCCGCACAGCTGCGGGCGGAGCACTTCCCGGCCGGATCCATGGGACCGAAGACCGAAGCCGCGTGCCGGTTCGTGGAACTCACCGGTGGCATGGCCGCCATCGGCGCGCTCGGCGACGCGCAGGCCATCCTCGACGGAATCGCCGGCACGGTCGTCACCCCTGACGGCCGCCCTCCCCAGAACGACACCGACGCTCACAGGACCTGATATGACGACGACATCATCGACCTCCGTCACCTCGGGCCGGGGGGATGCACCGGACCCGTCCCCGTCGCAAGGACGGAGAAGACCGCACTTCCCCTCGGCGTTCACCGTCCTCGTGGCCGTCACCCTCGCGGTCTGGGCCCTGACCTTCGTCATCCCCGCCGGACGGTACGACACCAAGGACGGCAGTCCGGTGGCCGGCACGTACCACCCCGTGGAGCTGACCACCGGATTCTGGGGTCGGCTCAAGGACCTCTTCCTCGCGCCCGTCAACGGGCTCTACGGGGTCACCGACCCGCAGAGCGGACTCACCGTGCCGGGCGGTGAAGGCGCGTTCTTCGGAGCGGCGGGCGTCTTCCTGTTCGTGCTGGCCGTCGGAGCCTTCGTCACGGTGACCTTCCGCACCGGGGCTCTCACCTCCGGCGTGGCCCGCCTCGCCGAGCGACTCCAGAAGCACCGGACCATCCTGCTCGTCGTCCTGCTGTCCGTGTTCTCGCTCGGCGGCACCACCTACGGCATGGCCGAGGAGACACTCGGCTTCTACGCGCTGATGATCCCGCTGATGCTCAAGCTCGGTTACGACCGGATGACCGGAGCGACCGTCATCATGGTGGGTGCGGGAGTGGGCACACTCGCCTCCACCGTGAACCCCTTCGCCACCGGAGTGGCCTCCGACAGCGCCGGCATCGGCACCGGCGACGGCATCGTGCTGCGGCTGCTGATGTGGGCTGTGCTGACGGCGCTGGCGGCGGCGTACCTGGTGCGCTACGCCGAGCGCGTCCACAAGGACCCGTCCTGCTCGCTCGTCGCCCCGCTCCCGGAGGACGACGAACTCAGGTCGCACGGCTCCGACGCCGAGCCCCTGACAGTGCGTCAGCGGGTCGTGCTCGGTGTCTTCGCGGCGACCTTCCTCTTCATGATCTTCGCTGTGATTCCCTGGGCCGACCTGCACGTCACGTTCCTGCCGACCCTGGGCTGGTACTTCCCCGAACTGGCGGCCCTGTTCATCGTGGCCGCCATCATGGTGGGGCTCGTCGCCGGGCTCGGCGAGAAGGGAACCGCCGACGCCATCGTCACGGGCGCCGGAGACTTCGTCGGGGCGGCGATGATCATCATGCTGGCCCGCGGAGTCACCGTCATCATGAACAACGCCAGCATCACCGACACCATCCTGAACGGCTTGCACCAGGCGGTCTCGGGAACGTCCTCGGCGTTCTTCGCGGTGCTGATGTTCCTGGTGAACATCCCCCTGGCCTTCCTCGTGCCCTCCTCTTCCGGACACGCCGCGCTGGCCATGCCCGTCCTCGCCCCCCTCGCCGACTTCGCCGGCGTCAGCCGGGCCCTGGTGGTCACCGCCTACCAGTCGGCCTCCGGCTGGGTGAACCTGATCACCCCGACCTCGGCCGTCGTCATGGGTGGTCTGGCCCTCGCCAAGGTCCGCTACGACCGCTACCTGCGCTTCATGGCCCCGCTGATGGGCCTTCTGCTGGCCGCGGTCGCCGCCTTCCTGGCCCTGGGCACCTTGCTCGGCTGACCAGGCGGACGGTCCGGGCCGCGCCTGGCAGGGGAGGACGGTCCCTCGGCGAGGGACCGTCGGCCCTTCTCCGCCCTTGCCCGGTACCTGAAGAGTGAATCCCGGTGGCCCCCGGCTCCTCCCCGGCCGGTGCGGGCCACCAGCCCCGCGATCGAATCCGATGCCCCGCGCATCAGCAGAGAGGACAAGACCTGTGAAGCGCACCCTCGTCGTCGGAGTGGACGGTTCCCCGGAAAGCCGGGCCGCGGCGGACTGGGCCGCGCGCGAGGCCGTACGGCGTCACCTGCCCCTGCGCGTGGTCCACGCCTGGCTGTGGCAGCCGCTCGCATACCCGCTCGCCCAGAACCGCGACGCGGAAGCCCGGCGCGCCGAGGACATCCTGAAGGAGACCGAGGGCGATCTCACCCACCGCTACCCGGGGCTCACCCTCACCGCGGAAGTGCTCGCCGAGCTGCCCGTGCCGGCGCTGCTGCGCGCGGCCGAGGACGCCGAGATGCTGGTCCTCGGCACCCGCGGACACGGCGCCCTGGCGGGCTTCCTGCTGGGCTCCTACGGCCAGCAGGTGATCGCAGCCGCGGAGTGTCCCGTCGTCTCCGTCCGCTCCGCGCACGGCAGGCCGGTGGCCCTGCCGGAGCGGGGCGAGGTCGTCGTCGGCCAGCAGGGCGGCGTGGCAGAGTCCTCCGAGGTGCTGCGCTTCGCCTTCGAGGCGGCCGCCGCGGCCGACGCCCCGCTCCGCGCCGTCCGGGCGTGGAACTCGCCTCCGGTCCACGGCTACAGCCTCGGACCGATGTGGAGCGCCGACCACTTCGGTGGTCTTGAACCGTACGAGAAGGCCGCGCTGGAGAGGCGCTGGAGCCGTGGCGACTGAAGTACCCCGAGGTGGAGGTCGTCGAGCACGTGGAGCAGGGCGGCGGCGGCCACGTGCTGCTGGCCGCGGCGTCGGACGCGCGTCTGCTCGTCGTCGGCCGCAGGGTCCGCGAGTCCTCGGTGGGGGTGCGCGTCGGGTCCGTGGCCCATGCCGTTCTGCACCACTCCGGCTGCCCCGTCGCCGTGGTCCCGCACCCCTGAACCGACGGCGGCAGGCGGGAGGGCCGGACACGCGACGGTACGGCGTGCCCGGCCCTCCCGTGCTCTCGGCCGCCCCCTATCCGGCGGCGGCGACCGGGTGCCGGCTCGGCGGGGTCAACGCGTGGCTGGCGATCACCGCGGCCTGGACGCGACGCTCCACACCGAGCTTGGCGAACAGCCGGGAGATGATGTTCTTCACCGTCTTCTCCGCGAGGTACAGCTGCTTGCCGATCTCCCGGTTGGTGAGCCCTTCACTGACCATGACCAGGATCTCCTTCTCCCGGTCGGTGAAGCCGGCAAGGCCAGGGGCCTGCTCCTCCTTGGGGGCGTCGCCGCGCATCCGGGCCATCAGGCGAGTGGTGGCGCCCGGGTCCAGCATGGACTGGCCGGCGGCGACCGTGCGGACGGCGGTGACCAGATCGGTGCCGGTGATCTGCTTCAGCACGTAGCCCGACGCCCCTGCCATCACAGCGTCCAGCAGGGCTTCCTCGTCGTCGAACGACGTGAGCATCAGGCAGGCCGTCTCGGGCATCCGCGAGCGCAGCTCACGGCACACGCTCACACCGTCGCCGTCCTGGAGCCGTACGTCCAGGATCGCCACCTGAGGTCGCAGCGCGGGAATCCGGACCAGTGCCCGCTCCGCCGTGGACGCTTCACCGACCACGGTCAGGTCGGGCTCGGCGTCCAGGAGGTCGTGCACCCCACGGCGTACGACTTCGTGGTCGTCGAGCAGGAACACGCTGATGGGTGCCTGCATGGGAGAGAGGGCACCGCTGTCACTCATGACGCAACTCCTTCACCTGGGTTCGTCCTGGGCGCACGAACATCGGCATCCTGGCGGACGTACAGGCTGACGGACAGGGCCGATCGGCCCTCATCGGCCCAGCGGGCTGTCCGGTCCTGTGCCGGGCAGGCCCTGGGGGGAAGGGACCTCCGGCCCTGTCCGGAGGGTCTGCCGGGCCTTCCTGGCACACAGCCGCAGCCGATGAGCTGAGCCCACACAGGGAACGGCGCGACTCGACCTCAGAGCCGCACTCGGCGCGGAGGGTTCCATGACGACCACCTTGATCGATCTGAAGACCGTGGCGTGCGACGGCAGCGGTCTCCGCCTCGCGCTGGCCGGAGAGCTGGACTTCCACACAGCGGGCCGAGTGGCCTCACGCCTCGACGAACTCGCCGGGTCCGGCCACCCGCGTCTGGTCCTGGACCTGTCCGGGGTCTCCTTCTGCGACAGCTCGGGCATCGGGCTCCTCCTCCGAGTGAACCGCCGCTGTCGTGCGGCGGGAACGCGGCTCCTGCTCCGTGACGCACCGCCCTTGCTGATCACGTCCATGCGGGTGCTCGGCGTGGATCGAGAGCTCCGGCTCGTGGCCGGGTGAGCGTGATCCGGGGTCCGGGGCGGGCTCCCGCCCGCGACACACCCAGGTCCGAACGGCATCGTTGCGCGTGGATGCCGACCATGACTGACTTGATCGAAGCGCCGAACGACGACGTGGAGGAGACGGCCATGGACCTCGACAAGAAGGTCTACGAGAAGGAACTGCTGCGGCTCCAGACGCATCTGGTCCAGCTTCAGGAATGGGTGCGTGTGGAGGGAGCCCGGCTCGTCGTCGTGTTCGAGGGCCGGGACGCGGCGGGCAAGGGCGGCACGATCAAACGGGTTGCCGAACACCTCAATCCCCGTGTGGCACGCATCGCGGCCCTTCCGAAGCCGACGGAACGGGAGCGCACCCAGTGGTACTTCCAGCGCTATGTGGAGCACCTGCCGGCGGCCGGCGAGATCGTGCTCTTCGACCGAAGTTGGTACAACCGCGCCGGAGTGGAACACGTCATGGGCTTCTGCACACCTGCGGAATACCAGCTCTTCCTGCGCCAGTGCCCCGTCTTCGAGCGGATGCTGGTGGAGGACGGGATCCTTCTCCGCAAGTACTGGTTCTCCGTCAGCGATGCCGTGCAGGAGGAGCGCTTCCGGCGCCGCACGGAGGACCCGCTGCGGCGGTGGAAACTCTCGCCGATGGACCTGGAGTCCCTCACGCGCTGGGAGTCGTACTCGCGGGCCAAGGACGAGATGTTCGTCCACACGGACACCACGGACTGTCCGTGGTACGTGGTCGAGAGCGACGACAAACGCAGCGCGAGACTCAACATGATCGCCCACCTGTTGTCCTCGGTCCCGTACGAGGACGTGGCCCTGCCGTCGCTCGTCCTGCCGCCCCGGCCGGCGCCGACGGGATACGAGCGTCCGCCCAAGACGCTGCAGACCGCCGTACCCGATCACGCGGCCGCGCTCCGGAGAGCATGATGCGCGGCGGGCGCGGCCGGCGGCCGCCTGACGAACCGTCGGCAAGGAGGGCGGTGCCCGCGCGTGGAAGGCCGTCCCTGCTGCCTGTCGGCCTGCGGGGATACCGCCGGTCGTGGCTCGGACAGGACGCCTTGGCCGGGGTCACGGTCGCCGCCTATCTGGTGCCGCAGGTCATGGCGTACGCGGGCGTGGCCGGGCTGCCTCCGGTCGCGGGGCTGTGGGCGGTCCTGCCGGCCATGGTCGTCTACGCGCTCATCGGTTCCTCGCGGCTGCTGTCGGTCGGGCCCGAGTCGACCACGGCACTGATGACCGCCGTCGCCGTCGGACCGCTCGCGGTGGGTGATCCGGGCCGGTACGCGGTCCTGGCGGCAGCCCTTGCCGTGGTGGTGGGTCTGCTGTGTCTGGTGGCATGGGCGATGCGCCTCGGGTTCCTCGCGGACCTGCTCTCGCGGCCGGTCCTCGTCGGCTACCTGGCCGGTGTCGCACTCATCATGATCGTCGACCAACTGCCCCGGCTCACCGGGGTGCAGACGACAGGTTCGGGCTTCTTCCCGGAGCTGTACTCCTTCGTCCGGCACCTGGGGCAGGCGCACTGGCCGACCGTGGGCCTGGCCGCCGGCCTGCTCGTCGTGCTCTTCGTGGCGCCCGCGCACTGGACGGCGGTTCCGCGTCCGCTGCTCGCGCTGGTCCTCGCCACGGGGGTGGTGGCGGCATTCGGTCTTGACGACCGGTACGGGATCGCCGTGATCGGAGCCGTACCCTCCGGGCTGCCGATGCCCTCGCTCCCGTCTTCCGGTGACCTGCCGCAGTTGGTGGTCCCGGCGCTGGGCGTCCTCCTCGTCGGCTACTCCGACGTCGTTCTGACCGCCCGGGCCTTCACGAGGCACAGCGATCCTCATTCGCTGGACGCCAATCGGGAACTGCTGGCCCTGGGGGCGGCGAACCTGGGAGCGGGCGTCCTCAGCGGATTCCCGGTCAGCAGCAGTGCCAGCCGCACCGCCCTCGCCGAGTCTGCGAAGGCCCGGAGCCAGGTGTACTCATTGGTCGGTGCGCTGGGCGTCCTGACGGTGCTGCTCTTCCTGGGCCCCCTCCTGGCCCGCACCCCGAGTGCCGTCCTCGGCGCGATCGTCGTCTACGCGGCCCTCCGCCTGATCGAGATCGGCGAGTTCCGGCGGCTCGCCGCCTTCCGCCGCCGCGAGCTGCTGTTGGCGGTGGGGTGTCTGCTGGGTGTCATCGGTCTGGGCATCCTCTACGGCGTACTCGTCGCGGTGGGTCTGTCGGTCGTCGACCTGTTCGCCCGTGTCGCCCGACCGCACGACGCCGTGGAAGGGCTGGTTCCCGGGCTCGCCGGGATGCACGACGTGGACGACTACCCGACGGCGCGCACCGTTCCGGGGCTGGTGGTCTACCGGTACGACTCGCCGCTGTTCTTCGCCAACGCCGAGAACTTCCGCAGTCGTGCCCTGGCCGCGGTGGACGGGCAGAGCCCCCGGGTCCGGTGGTTGGTCCTCAACATGGAGGCGAACGTCGAGGTGGACATCACCGCACTCGACGCCGTGGACGCGCTCCGCCTGGAACTCGAGCATCGGGGCGTCGTCTTCGCTCTGGCCCGTGTCAAGCAGGAACTCCGCGACAATCTGGACGCCTACGGACTGACGGCCTCGGTGGGCGCCGACCGGATCTACCCCACCCTGCCCACGGCCCTGGCGGCCTATCGCGCCTGGAGCCGCGGGGCGGGTTCCAGCGGGGAGTGACCCGAAGGGCAGTGACCCGGAGGGCGCTGGACCTCGTCGCTTCCGGTTTCCGCGAGTGGACTGCCGGCCGAGGCGGCTACGGGTGCACGGGTGCACGGGTGCATGGGTGCACGGGTGACGACGGCGACGGTGCGTACGGCCCAGCCCTCGTCCGTGACGCGTCCGGCGAGGTGGTCGGCGTAGCAGGCGCCGAGCAGGGCGGATGCCGACGTGTCCGGGTCGGTGTCGGAGGGGAGCGCACCCTGCTCGCGGGCCTGGTCCAGCAGTCGTCGCAGGGCGGCCGCCAGGACGGCCGTCACGAGCACCGCGGGCCCCTTCGGCAGGAAGCGCTGGAGGACCAGGATCACCGCGACCCAGCGAGGAGTCCGGGCCCGGCACCAGGATCCGGGACGGACCGGACACCGCGGTGCGAGCGCGGAGCCCCGGCGCCGGCCGTGTCGGCCGAGGGGTCGGCGGTCGTCAGCCGCGCCACGAGGTTCCGGAGGGAGCGACCCCTCCGACGGGACAGCGGCAGAACGCAAGATCCCGACAGAGTCACGCCGGCCTCCGACCGGTCGAGCAGACAACGGCGTTGTCGGCTGCTGCTGACGAGCTCCCGCAGGGGAGCTGGTCTCCGAACGGTCAACCGACCCAGCAGGTGACGCCTGGATTCGAGTGGGGTCAGTATGCCGCCGGCACATGGGCGACCGTGGGAACTTCCGGCGTCCCGGCAGGCGGATTCTCCGGACCCCGCCGACTGGCCGGAGGAACAGGGACGTTCGGCCTGGCAGTGGGGGACCCTCGGTATCCGGTGCGGCGGGGCGCGGACGGCCAGAGTGAGGAGCGTCGAGAGAACGACGACCGAACATCCCCGAAGGGAGCACCACCATGGCCGTGCACGGGCATTCGCACCGGAGTTCGAGCTTCCGTCCGTCCGTCCGCAGGGATCGGACCGGTTCCGGGGCCGCCGCGGCGGCGGCCGCGGCCAACGATGCCGGGCGGGCCTACGCCCTGGCGTCACTGCGGCTGCTCACAGGGTTCGTCTTCCTCTGGGCGTTCCTCGACAAGACCTTCGGCTTCCGCTACGCCACGGGGCAGGGCAAGGGCTGGATCGACGGAGGGTCGCCGACGAAGGGCTTCCTCGGTTCCGTCGCCGTCGGGCCGATGGAGTCGGTGTTTCACTCGTGGGCCGGTCACGCGTGGGCGGACTGGCTGTTCATGCTCGGTCTGCTCGGCATCGGCGTGGCCGTCACCGCCGGTGTGGCCCTGCGACCCGCCGCGGTGGCGGGTACGGCGCTGCTGGCGCTGATGTGGATCGCGGAGTGGCCGCCGGCCATGCACCTGTCGGACGGATCGCCGAGCATGTCGACGAACCCGTTCGTCGACTTCCATGTGGTCTACGCGGCCGCGCTCATCGTCCTGGCAGCCGCGGGCGCGGGCGCCACCTGGGGCCTGGGCCCGCTGTGGGCCCGGCTGCCGTTCGTCCGCGACCACAGCTGGCTGCGCTGACCGCCGAATCGGCGCGACGCCCCGGGCCCCGGTGCGCTCCGTCGGCCCGAGTACGGGCCGCTGGTCCCACAGTCGGAGGACCGGCGGCTGCTGCCCCGGACAACCCCCTGAACACGACGCTGGGATCGGGTTCCCCGATCCGGGAGGAGTAGATCATGCGCACCATCACCGTGGGCTACGACGGCTCGAAGGAAAGCCTGGCCGCCGCCGAGTGGGCCGCCCGCGAGGCGGGGCTGCTCAACCTGCCGTTGAGGCTCGTCCAGGTCTGGGAGCCCGTGACGGCGCCCATGGCGGAGGCTCCGCTGCTGGGTGCGGAGACTCGACAGCACTGGACCGAGCGGATTCTGAGGGTGGCTGCCGGGGGCCTGCGGCGGCGCCACCCCGGTGTCGAGGTGACCACCGAGCAGCTGACCGGAGAACGCGGTGAGGCCCTGGCCCACGCGGCGCGGGACGCCGAACTGCTCGTCCTCGGCTCGCGCCGCCTGGGCGGGATCGGCGGCTTCCTCGTCGGCTCGGTCGGCCTGTCGACTCTGGCCCACGCCGAGCGTCCCGTGGTCCTGGTTCATGCCGGCGAGCAGGTCGTGGACGAGCACGAGAAGGACGGGGCCGGCGCACCGTTCACCGCCACCCCGTTCCGGCCCGTCGTCCTCGGACTGGATGTCGCCGATCCCGACGACGCGCTGATCGAGTTCGCGTTCGCCGCCGCCGCGCGGCGCAACGCCCCGCTGCGCGTCGTGCACGGCATCAACCCGCCGCCCTACTACTACGCCTACGGCATGGCTCTGGAGCCCGCGCTGGAGCAGGCGCTCCACGAGCGCGACGCCACCCTGCTGACCGAAGAACTGAGCGCCGTACGAGAGAAGTTCCCAGAGGTCGAGGTGGTCGAGGACTCCGGCTTCGGCAGCCCCGCGCTCCGCCTGATCGACGCATCCCGCGATGCCTCTCTGGTCGTCGTGGGCCGCCGCATGCGCAGGCGGACGTTCGGAACCCACATCGGCCCCGTCACGCACGCCGTCCTGCACCACGCGACCGCGCCCGTCGCCGTCGTCGCGCACGACTGACCCCAGCCGCGCATCCGGGGGCGATCGTGTGCGCCGGCCCGGCGTCGAGGAACAGGACCTGCGCAGCGGGGTCCTTCACCGGTATGCGCTCGCCTGTCCGCGGGGGAGCGGTGCCCCCGACGCCCGACGCCCGGCCACCTCACCAGCCGCCCCCGACCTCCGACAGCCCTTCGCCGAGAGAGAGCTCACCGCCATGACAGTACGCGTCGGCATCAACGGCTTCGGCCGCATCGGCCGCGAGGTCCTTCACGACGACAGCTCGATCACTGTCGACGGCACGCGGAGCCGGACCGCCCGAGGCCTCCGGCCGGTCCGCCTCCGGCACGGGTGGTTCCTGCTGGCTGCTCATCAGCGCTCCTGAGGTCTGGGGGTGGCCTGCCTTCCATTTCTGCCGTCGAACGGTGTCAGCGCGCGTCCGGATGGGCTGTACGGACGCACCGCCCTTCGCGGGCCCGGGGTCTGCGGCACCGCGCCCCGGGACATGTGCGGCCGGCGCCCCGCTTCTACGGCGATCGGGTGGACGGTGGGCAGGCGGATGGTGAGCCGACACATGTGCGCGGCCCTGTCGGGTCGCGCCGCACCCGGCGTGTGGGGTGGTTCCGCGGCCAGGGACTCGGCGCTGCGGCGATCGTGACCGCCGTCGTCGCGGGCCTGGGGCTGGTCAACAACACCAACGTCTACCTGACCCTCTTCACCAACAAGACCGGCGCCTGCATGAGCAACCACCAGACCGCCGGCGGCCCGGACCGGTCCTACACGGCACCTTCACCAGCCGCAAAGCCGACAGCTGACGGTGAGCCCCACAAGCCTCCTCCTTCCGATCGGCGTGGAGGTCCCCTCCTCCGGATATGCGGTCGACGTGCCGCTGAGGTTCGACGCGACGCGCACGGGCCTCACCTGGATGGTCCTGCCCCGGCTGTGTCACACGCAGCCCACACCTAGATTCAAAACCCTAAGCATCAGGATGTTCGTCCATCTTTCGGACGGATCGAATGTGAGGACAGGTAGGCCCATGGCGCGTCGTCCCAACATTTTGCTGATCGTCACCGACGAGGAACGCGCCGTCCTGCCCCGGGCGCACGGGTACTCGCTGCCCGCCAGGGAGCGGATCGCCGAGCGCGGTGTCACATTCGACCGCTACTACACCGCCTCGGCGCAGTGCAGCTCGGCGCGGTCGGTGATCTACACCGGGCAGCACCTGCCGCTGACCGAGATCTACGACAACGACAACATCCCCTACATTCGCCCGCTCGACCCCGGTCTGGGCACGCTGGGCACGATGCTGCGCTCGGCCGGCTACTACTGCACCTACCAGGGTAAGTGGCACCTGTCCAACGCCTACGTCTCCCCGCAGAACCCGGCCCCCACTACGAACGCCCTGGAACGTTACGGGTTCAGCGAGTTCAACGACTGGGGTGACATCGACGGCGGTGCCTGGGCCGGGTTGAAGCTTGACCCGGTGATCGCCGGGCAGGCCGTGCACTGGCTGCGCGACCGCGCACCGGTCGTCGCAGCGGAGCAGCCGTGGTTCATGGCGGTGAACTTCGTCAACCCGCACGACATCATGAGCTTCGACTATGGCGGCCGGTCCCAGGTGCAGCTGCCGCCGCCGCTGGCCCATGCCGTACGAATGAAGGCCGCCGCCGACATTCCGGTCTACCGGCGCCGCTGGGACTTCGACCTGCCCGCCAGCCTGCACGACGACCTTTCCGGCGCCGCCCCGGCCATCACCGAGTACCAGCGCATGATCGACACCGTGTTCGGGCCGGTGGCCTCCGACGAGCACTGGTACGACGGCCTGAATTTCTACCTCAACGCCCTGCGCGACGTCGACCGCAGCATCGAGCACGTGCTGGACGCCCTCGACGCCTCCGGCCAGGCCGACAATACCGTCGTGGTCTTCACCGCCGACCACGGCGAGATGGCCGGCTCCCACGGCCTGCGGCAGAAGGGCAGCCTGGTCTACGACGAGAACCTCCACGTCCCCCTCGTCATCGCCCACCCCGACCTGACCGCCGGCACACGAACCGATGCCCTCGCCTCCGCGGTCGACCTCGCCCCCACCCTCCTGGCATTCGCCGGTCTCGACCAGGCCGAGACCGCCACCCGCCACCCCGCCCTTAAGGGCCGGTCCCTCATCCCCGCGCTGCACGGCGGGCAGGTGCGCGACGGCGTCCTGAGCGCCATCGAGTCGATCATGATGCTGGATGCCGATTTCTGGTTCGAGTTCGCCGACCCCGACGCCCCCCGGCGCATCGAGGCCGGAGAGCTGCGCCCGGACTGGACCAAGCGGGGCTTCCTGCGCGCCTGCAACGACCACCGCTACACCTTCGGCCGTTACTTCGCGCCCCTGGACCCGAACCGGCCCCGGTCTGTCGACGAGCTGTTCGCCCACAACGACGTCGTGCTCTACGACCGCCAGGAAGACCCTGCGCAGATGCACAACCTGGCCGCCGACCCCGCGCACCGCGACCTGGTCGCCCACTACAGCGCCCTGCTGGAGCGGCTGATCGACGCGGAGATCGGCGCCGACACGCGCGCTTGGGTCACCGAACGCCCACGCCTGATGGGCTGGCCCACCTGGCACGGCGACACCGAGCCGGCCGCCCGTGCCGCCACTGGGCGCTGACAACAACACGCATCCTGTGGCCCACCGGCAGGGTCGGCAGCAGTCGGCCATTCCACCGTCGGCCGCGGCGAGCCGCACGATCACCTGGCCGCGACCGACCCTGCGGGCCAGGAACCGCATTCACAGCCCGTGTTCGGCGGTGATCCTCCCGTTGCGTTCGGCTTGCTCCAGGGCGGCGAAGTCGTGCTCGTTCTGGTCCGCGTACAGGGACGAGAACTCCGCGATCGCGTGGGCGAACGTCTTGTCGTCGCCCAGATAGGAGGCGATGGCGATGCTGTCGCCCGAACGGGCGTGCGCCCTGGCCAGGGTCCACCCGCACAGTTCGCCGTACCGGGCGAGGCCATCGGGAACCATCTGGCCGATGTCGACGGAGCCCTTCCAATCCGCCAACTGGCGGACGTAGAAGTCCCGGTATCGTCCGTCGATGCCTTCCGAGGACTCCCAGCCCAGAAGGATGTCACTGGCCGCCTGCATGAGCCGCTGCCCCTGGACGACACGCTCGCCCTCACTCTCGTAACCCGGACCGTGCGGCAGGAACTCCGCAAGAACGGACGGCTGCGCCTCCTTGACCTGAAGGAACAGCGGATCGTCCGAGTCCCGTCCGGTCATCAGGGCGATCCAGCAGCGGGTGCCCACGCTGCCCACCCCCACTACTTTGCGTGCCAGGTCGACGAACTGGTACTCCTGCGCCAGACAGCGCCGGTCCGACGGCAGTGAGGCCTGATAGCGGTCCAGCACTTCCAGGATCACCTTCTGAAAGGCCTCCCGCTGCTTCTGGGGCAGCAGGTCAGCGATCGGCACGATCAGAGGCGGGTCCGCGACGATACGGCGCCGGTCCCCGACCACCTCGGTGAGTTTGCCGAAGGCCCGCATGCTGTCGCGGGTGTGTGCCTTCGCGATGGTTTTGTCCAGCTTCTTGCGAGCGTCCTTTTTCAACCGAGCCGTCAGTAGCTGCGTGATGTCGTCGACGTCGGCCCGGGCATACCAGATGTCGAGCACGCGCATGCCCGCGAAGTCGGCCATCGCCCGCTGGTATCCACGCACGGCGGTCCGCTGGATCTTGGCGCGTTCCTTGGGGGTGAACCCGTTCTCCCGTGCGGCGATCTCCAAGCTCGCCGCAAGCCGCTTGACATCCCACTCCCACGGCCCCGGATACGTCTCGTCGAAGTCGTTGACATCGAACATCAAGCGACGCTCGGGAGAAGCGAACAACCCGAAGTTCGACAGGTGGGCGTCGCCGCACAGCTGTACGTTCAGGCCGGAGACCGGGGTGCTCGCCAGGTCCGCGGCCATCACGGCAGCGGCGCCGCGATAGAAGGTGAAGGGAGACACCAGCATCCGGCCGTAACGGATGGGAACGAGTTCCGCGACGCGTGAGTCCGCCTGACGCTCCAGGACCGCCACGGGGTCTGCACGGTCCGGGCCGGTATCGAACCCGGCGTGCGCACCGAGCGGAACGGCCTTCCTGGCAGCCTCACCCTTCGCCGCGCGTTCGGCCGGCGTGAGGTGAGCGGGCGGGGTGGCCGGGGCCGGACGGGGCCGAGCGGGCGCCGCACGCCCGTACAGGGCCTTCCCGGTACTCCCGGAGGCTGACCGCGCCCCGGTCATCGCGCCACCGACCCGAACCGGGTGAGCTCGTTGCGGGCCCTGCTCATCGGAACCGTCCTCTCGTCCTGGTGACGTGCGTGCAGGCAACATGGCCTCAAGCCTTGAGCTCGTGCGCCACTGTGCCGCCTCTCCATTAGACGGTCGCGGTTCACGAGCACCGACCCACAGCCACGCGAAACGCGCTACCCCACGCCAAGTGGCGCAACGCCGCCACCGTCCGAGTCGCGCGACGGGAAGGAGAGTTGCCACCGCAGACGTTGCGCCGCGCGTCCGACCCAACCGCCAAGGGGCGCAGCCAGGTGGAGGAGGCGACCGAGCTCATCCGGGCCCGCGGTGGTACGGGCAGCGACAGCAGCCGAGCCCGCGTGCTGGAAGCCGAGCTGTCGGCGACGTCGGCGGCCACGGCCTGGAGGCCGTGGGTGTCATGGGGCAGCCGGCCTTCGCCGAAGGCTCCACCCCGGTCCTCTACTCGGGCGACCTGATCGAACGCCGCGACGAAGTCATCGACGTCGACCTGGGCCGCCTCGTCGAGGCCCTCGCCCAGCACGGCCGGGCCGACCCCGAAGCCCTGGCCGACGCACTCCTGGCCTGTCCCCTCCCGCCCATCCGCAGGCCGGGCGTGACCAAGTGCCTCACTCGGGCCATGGCCGGCCCCGGCCGCCTGGTGTTGGCCAACGGGCCGGCGGGGGCGGGCAAGACGTGGCTGGTCGCCCACTGGGCCGACGGGGCGGCGGCCCCCGGCCGGTCGGTGTGGCTGACGGTGGAGTCCGGGGAGAACGCTCCAGGGATCTTCTGGTCCTACGTCCTGGCGGCCTTGCGGTACCACGGGATCGCCCTCCCCGAGGACGTCGGCAGTCCCGCTCGCCCCGGCGAGGTGGACGAGTCGCTTCTGTCGCGGCTTGCGGCACATCTGAACGACCAGAGCGAACCGGTGATCCTCGTTCTCGCATGGAGCTCAGCTCCGGGCCGGCCAAGCGGCCCTGCGATCTCCGGCACGCCGGCATCTCGTTCTGGTTGCACTCCGGTGTGGACCCGGCCGAATGCGCCCGCCGCGCGGGTCGGAGCATCGAGGTTCCATTCCGTCACTACGCCGAGTTCCTGGACGGCGTGCGGGAACAGGCCAACCGCCTCATCGAGCAGTCCATGGAGGAGTGGGACCGCGTCGGCCGAAGTGAGGCCCCTGCGGGCTGAGTCGGAGTTTTGGTCCGTGACTGGTCCGGAAGGGCTGGTCATCAGCGGGACACCGGTGGGATGAAGTGGGAGTTTCGATGCAGACGCGACCCCGCGATATGCGGGGCGAGCGAGAGGCGCCTGACGCGCAAAAGCCCAGGTCAGGCGCCTCTTTTCGTGCCCCTAGAAGAAGCCGAGCTTCTTCGCCCCCTGGGGGAGACCGTCCACCGTGTCGCCGCCGGCGAGGTCATGTTGCAGCTCGCGGCACGTTTCCCGCTGAACGAGGCCGCGGCCGCGCACCGGGCCATCCTCGAGGCGCGCACCCGGCAAGCTGATCCTCGTTCCCTGACCACTGCTGGGTGGCCTGCGACGTCCACTCGACACCCGTAGCCGGCCGAATTCAGCGCCGCCACACGCTCGATGTGATGTCCCGCCCTGTTCTGGTTCCCGCACCATGACACGGTGCGCGGCACACCTCGCCGCACCGTTCGGCCTGACGACGTGCTTGGTGGCCGTGCGGCTCCTCCAAACGCGTACAGGAAAGGCATTCAGGAGTACATGGCATCCCATGAGGCAGAAGCGGACGGACGTAGTACCGGACTCACGGTGACCGCCGCCGCGTTCGCCTTTCTCGTTCTGCGGCTGTTCGCCGTGTCCGACTACGACTGGCACACGGCCTTTGCAATCCTCCACACCCTCGACCTGGATGACACCATCGGCCTCGTGATCGGCACCGTCATGGCTGACTCCCTCGCCTCCGTCTTGATCCTTACGCTCCTCGTACCCATCGCCGTCCTCCGGCTGGTCGTGGAGCTTCGGATGGCACAGGAGGCCAGGCCCCGTCTGCAGGCCGAGGGGCGGCGGCCAGAGCGGCCCGACATGACGGGCGCACTCCTGCTCCTTATCGCGGTCGTGGCCGTCATCGCCTATATCGGGACCTACCACAGCTGGTGGCTGCTGCTCCTCGTGCTCGCGGTCAGTTCACTGATCTTCGGGGTCGGGTACGGCGTCCGGGCGGGCGGACGGCTCAAGCAGGGGTCCTTGTGGGCCAGCCGTCACCTTGTGGCGCTGGTCGGTGTGGCCATGCTGCTGGGTGCCGCGACGATCACCACCCCGTGGGTTCCGCTGGAGCGGATCGAGCTGCGCGGCGGAACTGAACTGAGGGGATTCGTCATGGAAGCCGAACCGGGCTTCCTCAAGGTGCTGACCGACCACGACCGCACGTTCCTCATCCTCACGGACCAAGAGGTCACGTCGCGGGAAGAGATCGCGGCCCACTGAGGCGGCGCGAGCCGAGGGCGCGCACGTGGCCGGTCGTGAGACGCGACTCTGCATGATAAGTCAATTGTGATTAGTGACGTGGTGATCCGTTCGCGCAGGCCGTCGTCGAGTGCCGAACCTTCCTGGGGAACGACGAACAGCGGCATGAAGTAGCCGCCGTCCTCCTGCTCGACGCCGACGACGAGGCTGTCCGCGACCTCGGGGAGCTGCTCGACGACGGCGTAGGTGTCGGCCGAGCCCATGCGTACGCCCATGCGGTTGAGGGTGGAGTCCGAGCGGCCGGAGACGACGACCGACAGGTCCGGGTAGATCGTGACCCAGTCGCCGTGCCGCCAGACTCCCGCGTAGGTGTCGAAGTAGCCGGCACGGTAGCGGGTGCCGTCGGGGTCGTCGACGAAGCGGAGCGGCATGGATGGCAGCGGGGCCGTCACCACCAGCTCACCCTGTTCGCCGGTGAGGGGTTCCCCGGCGTCGTCCCATGACGCGAGCGCGACGCCGAGGGCGGGGCCCTGGATCCGGCCGATCCGTACCGGCAGCAGCGGGGAGCCGCCGGCCAGTACGGAGCAGATGTCGGTCCCGCCGCAGATGGACTGGAGCCGGATTCCGGGGGCGAGCCGGTCGTGGACCCAGCGCCAGGTGCTCGGGGCCAGCGGGGACCCGGTCTGGAGGATGGAGCGCAGCGCGCCGAGATCGTACGCGGCGGCGGGATGGGCGCCGGACTTCTCCACGGCCGCGAGGTAGGCCGCGCCCACCCCGACCATCGTCGCCCGGGTCTGTTCGGCGACGCGCCAGGCGCCGTTGACGTCGGGGAAGGTGGGGCTGCCGTCGCAGAGGACGACCGTGCTGCCGTGGAGCAGGCCGCCGACGAGGAAGTTCCAGACCATCCAGCTCGTGGAGGTGAGGAACAGGTACCGGTCCTCGGGGCGCAGGTCGGCGCCGAGCCCGAGTGCTTTGAGCAGTTCCACCACGATCCCGCCATGGCCCTGCACGATGCCCTTGGGTACCCCGGTGGTGCCTGACGACCACAGGATCCACAGCGGGTGGTCGAACGGTACGTCGGCGAAGACGAGCGGTTCTCCGGTGGACGGCAGCTCGGACCAGGTGTGCTGATCGACGTCGGGCCGCGCGGACCACACTGCGGCCGGAGCGGGGAAGAGGTGCTCGACGACCAGGAGATGCCGGATGGTCGGCAGGCCGTCCAGGAGTTCGGCGACCGCCGCGCGCTTGTCGTACTCCTTGCCTCCGTGACGGTAGCCGTCGGCCGCCACCAGGACTGTCGGACGGGCCTGCCGGAGCCTGGCGAGCACACTGGGGGTGCCGAAGTCGGGCGAGCAGGCCGTCCATACGGCGCCGACGGCGGCGCTGGCCAGGAGCGCGACCACCGCCTGGGGGAGGTTGGTCAGATACCCGGCGACGCAGTCACCGGGCCCCACCCCCATCCGTCGCAGAGCCGCCGCGGCGTCGGTGACCTCACGGCGCATTCGCGCCCACGAGATCTCGACGGGCGTGCCGCCTTCCGCCACGGCGACGAGTGCCGGACGCGCGTCGGTGGCCTGTGCCAGGCAGCGCTCGGCGAAGTTCAGCCGTGCGCCGGGAAACCAGGAGGCTCCTGGCATCGACGCGTCGGCCAGCACCTCGTCGTAGCGCGTGACGGCGTCGAGGCCGTAGAACTCCCACACCGCCGACCAGAATCCGGGCAGGTCGGTGGCGCTCCACCGCCACAGCTCGGCATAGTCGGCGAAGCACAGTCCCCGGTCCTCCTCCAGCCATCGCATGAAGCAGGCGACGTTGGAGTCCTCCAGCTCGCGGAGACCGGGCGACCACAACAGGTCGCTGTCGGTGTTCATCAGTGCCTTTCCGGGGGCTGCGTGGTGGGCGGGAGGGTCTGCGGCCTATGGGGCCGGTTCGGGTGCCGAACGGCACCAGCCGAGTTCGAGCGCCTGGACGAGTTCCTCGGCCTGGGGCCATGGGCCGTGGCCCGAGGCGGGGTTGAGGTGCCCGACGTCACCGAGTTCGACCAGGCGGCTGCCCCAGTTCCGGGCCAGCTCCGCGACGCGCTCCGGGGAGGCGAGCGGATCGGTCGAACTGGCCGCGACGATGCTGGGGAAGGGGAGGGGGCTGCGAGGTACCGGGGTCCAGCCGGACTTCTGCAGTTCGCCCGGGGTGGGGTAGCCGGCCGGGAGGGGGGTGTCGAAGTCCGGGGGCGCGGCCAGCAGGGCGCCACGGACATCGGCGTCGTGCCATCGGGCCCACTGCACCGTGGTGATGCAGCCCGCACTGTGGGCGACCAGCACGACGGGTCCTGTGGTCTGGGCGATGACCTCGACCAGGAGGGCGACGTGGGCGTCGCGGCAGAGACGGTTCTCCACCGGTGGCGGAACGGTACGGACGGTGCGGCCGCGTTCGATGAGGCGATGGGCCAGCAGGGTCTGCCAGTGGTCCTCGGCAGGGTCGCGCATGCCGGGGACGATCACGACGGTGGGCCGCGGGGGCGTGGTCATACGGACATCTCCGATGGCTGGTTGGGCTCCGCCGCCGGGGTGAGCCCGGTGAGGCGGCGCAGATCGCGTTCGTACCAGCGGCGGCCGATCAGGAAGGCCGCCGTGGCCCCGAGCGCCACGAGTGGGACGAGCTGGAGCGCATGGAGCAGCCCGATGCGGTCTGCCAGGAGCCCCGTGACGGCTGGGCCGGGGGCGAGTCCGAGCAGGCTCTGGGCAAGGGTGAGGGTGGCGAACGCCGTCGCGGCGACGGCCGCGGGCGTCAGGTTCGCCACCATGGCCGCCCCCGGTCCCGCCGTACCCGCGCACAGCAAGGTCCCCAGCGCCAGTGCCAGAAGCTGCACCGGACCGGCCGGCAGGCGGAACGTGATCATCAGAAGGACCAGGGATCCCAGGCTGCAGCTGATGGCGACAGCCCACTTCCGGACCGGGAACCGCCGGCTGAGCCGGTCCGACGCGATCCCGCCGAGGATCATGCCGACTCCGATGACCAGGGCGAAGAGACCCGCGGTCGCCCCGGCCTTCGCGGGCGGCATGTCGTAGTAGCGGTTGAAGTAGCTGGGCAGCCAGGCGATGAGCGAGCCGGCGACGAACAGCTGCAGTCCGCTGCCGACGTAGGCGCTGACCACGGAGACGGAGGAGAACAGGCGGGGCAGAAGGCTCTTGAGCCGACCGCGTGAGCCGCTGTTGTCGCCGGTGCCGACCGACTGCCTCTGCGGCGTCACTCTCCTCTCCGTGACCACGACCGCGTAGAGCAGGGCGAGTACGAGGCCGAAGAAGCCCATCACGCCGAACGCCCAGCGCCAGCCGAACTGCTGGGCGACGGCGCCGCCGATCGCCACTCCCAGGACCGAGCCGAACGCGCCGCCTGCGATGAAGGCGCCGGAGAGGCTGGCCCGCATCGCGACGGGGAAGACGCTCAGTACGACGGCGATGCCGACGCTTCCGTACGCCGCCTCACCTATGCCGACGAAGGCCCGGCCGAGGAACATCTGGTCGTAGCTCGCCGCCACCGCGCAGCCCAGGGTCGCCAGGCTCCACATCATGGCGGCCACGACCAGGGACTTCACCCGGCCCCAGCGGTCGGCCACCAGCGAGAGAGGGAAGGTGAGGAGGCCGACCATCAGTGCCACGACGCCGCTGAGCGAACCCAGTCTGGCATCGGACAGCAGCCATTCGGCCTTCAGCATCGGGAAGACGGCGTTGAGTACCTGCCGGGACATGTAGTCGGACAGCAGGAGTCCGAAGCTCAGCGCGAAGACCACCCAGGCGTAACGCCGGGACACAGGCCATGCCGAGGAGGCCGTGGCCCCCGGGGCGGCGTCCGCAGCGGTGTGAAACTTCATTGTCATCACCTCGACTGCTTCGGGGGGAAAGGTCAGAACGGTCTGTCGCCGACGATTCCCGCGCGCTCCATCTTGCGGACGGCGGGCCAGTAGTCCTGGACCGCGTAGTGCTGGGTGGAGCGGTTGTCCCAGATGGCCACGCTGTTCTTCCGCCAGCGGAAGCGGACCTGGTACTCGGGGACCGCGGCCTGGCTGATCAGGTAGTTCAGCAGGAGGTTCGCTCCGGGCGCGTAGTCCTGGCCGAAGCGCACGTTCTGGGGCGTGTGGTAGTTGACGAAGTGCGTCGTGAAGGCGTTGACGAAGAGGATCTTCTCGCCGGTCTCGGGGTGGGTGCGGACCACCGGGTGCTCGGCGTCCGGGAACCGCGCCTTCAGCGCGTGGCGCTTCTCCTCCGGCAGGACGGCGCCGAAGGTCGCCTCGATGCTGTGCCGGGCCCGCAGGTTCTCGATCTGGGTCCTGATGTGCTCGGGGAGGCGGTTGTACGCCTCGACCATGTCGACCCAGATCGTGTCGCCGCCCACCGGAGGCGACTCGACGCAGCGCAGCACGGCTCCCATGGACGGGTTCTCACGCCAGGTGCCGTCGGTGTGGAGAGCGTTCTCGTAGTGTTCGGCGGGATCGTCGAGGTCCTTGTAGATACGGACCAGACCCGGGTGGTCGGGGTCGCTTCCGGCGACGGGGTGGTCCTCAAGGTCGCCGAAGCGCCGGGCGAAGGCCACGTGTTCGGCGCGGCTGATGTCCTGGTCGCGCAGGAACAGGACCTTGTACCGCAGCAACAGGCTCTTGATCTCGGCGAAGAGGTCGTCGTCGCGGGCGGCGTCGGCGAGACTCACGCCGGAGATCTCGGCGCCGAGGGTGCAGGTCAGCGGCTCGGCCCTGAGGGAGCCGCGGAGGGTCTGGGGCATGGTGCACACTCCTGGGATGAGGGTCACCTCGGGGACGAGCGGTCCGGGACGAAGGCCGGTCCCGGTACCGCGTGAGGCGCTCAGACGAGGAAGACGGAGGAACCCGTCGTCCGGCCGGCTTCCAGATCGCGATGTGCCTGCATCGCGTCCTTCAGGGCGTAGCGCTGGTTGATCTCGATCGTGATGCGGTCGGCGGCGACGTGGCCGAACAGTTCGCCGGCCAGGGCGTCCCGCTCCGCCGGATCGGCGATGTAGTCCGCAAGGGCGGGACGGGTGACGAACAGGGAGCCGCCGACGGCCAGTCGCATGGCGTCGATCGGCGGCACCGGACCGGAGGCGGTGCCGAAGCAGACCAGCAGGCCGCGGCGCGCGAGCGAGGCCAGCGAGCCGTCGAAGGTGTCCTGGCCGACGCTGTCGAACACCACCGGCACTCCGGCGCCGTCGGTCAGCTCCCGCACCCGTTCGGCCACGTTCTCGCGCCGGTAGTAGACGATGTGCTCGCATCCGTGGGCCCGGGCGATCTCCGCCTTCTCCTCGCTGGAGACCGTTCCGATCACGCGGATGCCGAGCAGCCGGGCCCACTGGGAGACGATCAGGCCGACGCCCCCCGCCGCCGCGTGGATCAGCACCGTGTCCCCCGCCTTCAGCGGGTGGATCCGGCGCAGCAGGTAAGCCGAGGTGAGCCCGCGCATGGTCATCGCGGCGGCGGTCTCGCAGCTGATCTCGTCAGGCAGCTTGATCAGGTGCGAGGCGGGCATGACCCGCTCGGTCGAGTAGGCGCCCAGCGGGCTGCCGGTGTAGGTCACGCGATCGCCCTCGGCGACATGGGTGACGCCCTCGCCGACCGCTTCGACGACGCCGGACGCCTCGACGCCGATGCCGTCGGGCAGCCGGACCGGGTAGAGACCGGTACGGAAGTACGTGTCGGCGAAGTTGAGGCCGACGGCGACGTGCCGGATACGCACCTCGCCCGGACCGGGGTCGCCGACGGTGACCTCCTCCCAGGTCAGGACGTCAGGGCCACCGGTCTCGTAGAAGCGGACGGCGTGTGCCACGGGGCTGCTCCGGATGCTCGTGGGTGGTGTGGGTGAGGACTCTCGGGTACGGCGGCGGTGGCCGGCTCAGCTCGTGAGGTCGCGCAGCATGAAGCCGCGCCGGCCGGGCACGCGGTTCGGGACCATGCCGAGACGGCTGAGCGTCTCGTCGGTGTCGACGTAGTACTCGCCGATCTTGTAGATCTGCCTGGCCTCCGGACCTGTCGCGATGTCGCGTCCGACGGCGTTCGCGATCCGGACCATCTGCTCGACCTGCTCGACGGACGACATCCGCTCGCCCTTGCGCCGCCACAGGTTGTCCTCGTTGCCCACCCGGACGTGCACGCCGAGGGCGATGGCGATCGCGTTCATCGGCGCCACGGCGCGCATGGAGCTCTCGATGGTGAGGACCGCACCGTCCGGGACGCGGCGGATGAACTCGATCAGGTCGGCGGGGTGCCGTCCGGCGAAACCGCCGCCGATCGCGACGTAGTTGAGGACGAGGGGGCCGGTGTGGACGCCGGTGCGGATGAGCCGCTCGACGGTCTCCAGCTGGGCCATGGTGGCGAGTTGGAAGTGCGGCTGGATCCCGTTCTGCTTCAGGCGCTTGAGGTGTTCGAGGTAGAATTCGGGGCCGGCCTCGACGACCATGTCCCGGTAGGCCCGGTAGTACTCCGGCTTCGCGATCGAGGTGCCCTCCAGATCGTCGTCCGTCATGATCTCGACGATGTTCATCTGGCTGGTGTTGATCGCGATGGTCACCTGGTCCGGCGCGGGCGTGAGGTCGGCCAGCATGTGGCGGGTGTCGTAGCTCAGCCACTTCGCGTCGGCGCCCTCGCCCTCGGGGGCGAAGGAGATCGACCCGCCGATCTGGAGCACCATGTCCGGCACGGCCTCGCGCAGCCGGCCGAGCAGCTCGTTGAACATCGACATCCGCTTGGAGCCCTTGCCGTCGAGCTCGCGCACATGGATGTGGAGCACCGTGGCGCCGGCGTTGTAGCAGTCGACGGCCACCTGGACGTGCTCGTCCATGGTCAGGGGCAGGTCGTCGGCGTCGCCGGGCAGCCACTCCGGCCCGTAGGGGGCGGCCTGGATGACCAGCTTCTCCTGGTTCTCGGGGAAGAGCGAGTCGTCGTGGAAGTGCACGGTCCTTCTCCTTCGTGTGCGAGTGGTGACCCACCGTGACCGTCGATGCCGCGATGCCGGAGCATTCGGGCGGCAGGGGCTGGAGTGGATCGGGACGAACGTCGAGAGCGTCGGGCGCACAGGCCTGGCGGCGATCGACCGGCCCGGAGGGGAGCGTGCTGCGGGGGAGCGGCCCGGCTTCCCTCCGGGGGGGGCGACCACCTTGTGTGCGGTGCAGCCAAGGTAGAGGCAGGTGAACGCGGCTGCTTGACCCGTGGTGACGGGTGACTTGTCATTTGGGGACAGCAGGCCCTGCGGCGAGGCACCGACCATCCGTCGTCCTTCCGTGGGCGTCAGCCCCGGCCGGAGTCCTGCTCCTGCTCCTGTCCCTTCTCTTTGCGCCACTCCCTCGGGCTGCGCCCGAACTGTTCGCGGAACCACCGGGAGAACGCGCTCAGAGACGAGAAGCCCAGAAGGTCGGAGACCTCCGTGAGTGAACGGCGGGGACCGGCCACGATCTGCTGCGCGAGCTGCATCCGTGTGGCGTTGAGCAGTGACGAGAACGTCTCTCCCGAGGCGGCCAGATGACGGTGGACGGTGCGCCGGTCGACACCGAGGCTGCGGGCGACCTGCTCGATCGAGCATCTGCCGGTCGGCAGCAGGGCCTCGATGAGCTCGCGCACCCGGTCCACCATCGAGGTGTCCTGGGGAGCGGCGGCGATGGTGTCGAAGTACTGCCGGGCGTAGGTCCGGAGCTGCGGGTCCGCCATGGCGTTGGGGGCGTCGAGGTCGTCGGCGTAGAAGACCATGCCGTTGAACTCGCGGTCGAACTCGAGGCCGGGGCCGAACAGGCGGCGATGTCTGCCGGGGTCCGCCGGAGCCCGGTGGGCGAACCAGACGGAGAGCGGCTGCCACCGCGCGTCACGGAATCCCCGGAGAATGCGGGTGAAGGCGCCCACGACCAGCTCCGTCGCCTGCCGGGCCGGCATCGTGTCGCCGAGTCTCAGGTCGACCTTGAGGGTGGCCAGACCGTTCCGCTCGGACAGTCGCGCGTGCAGGAGCTCGTTGTACATGTGCTCGTGCCGGAGCAGCAGTCCCAGCGCACTGCGTACGTCGGGCTCCTCGCGGACGACCAGGCTGATGGGGCCGAGGTTGGAGAAGCGGCGGAGCTCGGCCATGCGCAGGCCGAAGTCGTCGTGGTGCGACGCGGCCGCGGAGAGCTCCAGGAGCTGGACCGCGGCCGTGCCGGAGATCCATCGGTCCTGGACGGCGAGGTCCGCGGTGTCCAGACCCACGCGCTTCATCAGCATGTGAGGGTCGACGCCGAGGGAGCGGCTCAGTTCGACGTAGCCGTTCAGTGCTGCGGTACGGACAAGGGGCCTCATGGCGTACTCCAGGTACTCGGTCCCGAGAAGTTAAGTTTCCCGTCCCGCGACGTCAAGCAGGGAGAGGGCGCGGACCCTAGCATCCCCTCATTGCCGGCTGCCGCGACCGTCACCGGACGGCACCGTGCCGACGGCTGAGCCGAACCGAAGGAGACCGCCGACATGACCAACCTCGCCGCATTCCTGGTGAACTCCGCGGCGGCCCGCCGCGATCAGGTCGCCGTACGCCACGACGACACGACCCTGACCTACGCCGAACTGGACGCCGCCAGTGCCGGGTTCGCCGCGGTGCTGCGGGAGCGTGGTCTGCGGCCGGGTGACCGCATCGCCATGAGCATGCCAAATGCGCCATTGTTCCCCGTCGTGTATTACGGAATCCTCAGGGCCGGATGCGTGGTCGTGCCGACGAACCCCCTGCTCAAGGCCCGTGAGGTGGCATACGTCCTGCGCGACTGCGGGGCCCGCCTCGCGGTGGCGTTCCCGCTGTTCGCCGAGGAGGTCACGAAGGCCGCCGCCGAGGTCGGGGTCGAGTGCCTGGTGACGGACCCCTCGCCGTTCCACGACCTGCTGACCGCCGCCGTACCGCTCTCCGGCGTAGTCGACCGGGCGGACGACGACTCCGCCGTGATCCTCTACACCTCGGGCACCACCGGCACGCCCAAGGGAGCCGAGCTGACGCACCGCAACCTGGTCTCGAACACGGCCACCACCGCCGAGACGCTGGTGCGTGTCGGCCCCGAGGACGTCCTGTTCGGCGGCCTGCCGCTCTTCCACGCGTTCGGGCAGACCTGTGCGCTCAACACGGCCGTGGCCGCGGGCGCGACGCTGACCCTGCTGCCGCGGTTCGACCCGCGGCGGGCGCTGGAGATCATGCACCGCGACGGGGTCACCGTCTTCCTCGGCGTCCCGACGATGTACTCGGCGCTGCTGCACACCGAGCTCCCCGACGGCTTCGACGCCTCCCGGCTGCGCACAGCCGTCTCGGGCGGCGCCGCGATCCCTGTCGAGGTGCTGCGCGGATTCGAGCGGCGCTTCGGCGCCACCGTGCTCGAGGGTTACGGTCTCTCCGAGACCTCACCGGTGGCCTCCTTCAACCACCCGGACCGCACACGCAAGGCCGGCTCGATCGGGATACCGATCCGCGGAGTCGAGATGAGACTCGTCGCCGAGAACGGCTCCGAGGTGAGACCGGGCGAGGTCGGTGAGATCGTCATTCGCGGCGAGAACGTGATGAAGGGCTACTTCGGACGCCCGGAGGAGACCTCCGAGGCGGTCCGCGACGGCTGGTTCCACAGCGGCGATCTGGCCCGCGTCGACGAGGAAGGGCTCTACTTCATCGTCGACCGCAAGAAGGACCTGATCATCCGCAGCGGATACAACGTGTACCCACGGGAAATCGAGGAGGTCCTGTACGAGCACCCCGCCGTCGCCGAGGCGGCGGTCATCGGCGTGCCGCACGAGGTGCACGGCGAGGAGATCGCGGCGGTCATCGCCCTCCGCGACGGCGTGGACGTCACGACCGACCAGATCCGCGACTACGTCAAGGAGCGGGTGGCGGCGTACAAGTACCCGCGGATCGTGACCTTCACCGCCGAGCTCCCCAAAGGCCCCACGGGCAAGATCCTCAAGCGTGAGATCGTCGTCACCGCTCCCTGACGCCGCCGCCACCCTGGTGCGCGAGGCGGACCGGTTCGGCGTGCTCACGAGGTTGCCGCCTGGCTCACCTGGGCGGGAATCCGGTCCGCGACCGGTCCGGAGACGAAGGCTGAACGGCCGTATCGACTACTTGGCGCAATGGATCACGGCCGAGCAGTGATTCCTAATGTGCAACGTGCGGCTGGACAGATCGATCGAGGAGGGGTAGACAAGCACGCGAAGCTCCTGGCAGACACGGGTGATCTTGGTCGAGAACCCGTCTACCAGGAGCTTCGTCGTTGTGTAGGACTGTCCAACTCGCCGCCAGCACCGCCAGCTTGGAAAAGGCTCACTGAAGCCGTCAGTCCCCCGAGGGACTGATCCGGCGCAGAAGAGGCGGTGGGGTGAGCGGCGTCGCGGCCGCCGCCCCATTGCCGCTGCCTCAAGGAAGGAACACATGAATCATCTCGACGTCGTCCGGCTGCTGGGTCTCGACGCCCCGGTGCGGCCGGAGGGAGAGGGGTATGGCCAGGTCGTCCCCGAGGACTTTGAGCTGCTGGTCCAGGTCCTGCCGCAGGGGGTGATCGCGGCTTCCGTGCTGCTCGGCGGGACCGATGTCCCCGTGCGCTCCCTGGAGGACTTCACGCGGGACACCGCGCTGCGCATCGCGGACATGAAGGAGGCCCTGGAAAGCCGCGAGCAGGAGCTCTGGTTGCCGCTGCACCCGCGGCCCCACGGCATGGTGCCCTGGGGGCGCACCGCCAACGACGGCGTGCTGCTGTGGGACACCACCGCCGCCGACACCGCGGACTGGACGACCGTCCTCACGGACACCGACTTCCAGTTCTGGCTGGACCTTCCCTTCTCCGCCTCGGAGTTCGTCGCGCGGGCCGTCACGGGACGCTCCGAGGGAACGCCCGCTTTCGAGACGTACCAGGAGTACGAGGCGGGCACCTTCTGGAAGGTCGCCGACGACAAGCGTGTGACGGCCATGGTGCTGGCGAACCGTGACATCGGGGCGGTCGAGGAGATCGTCACCCGCGTGCGGAGCATCGGCGTTCCCGGCGTCCGGCAGTACGCGGAGGAGCTGCTCGACCGGGCGGGTGAGTCGTTCGGCGCGCTCCCGGAGGACTACCTGGCGATCATGAGGGAGTTCCCCGGTGGCGTCGTCGCCGGCGTACGGATCTTCCCCATCTCGGGCGGTCCGGGGACCCCGGGACTGCGCCGGCTGGACGAGGACGGGCTGTTCCTGCAGTGGGGAGAGGTCGGGGGCCGGGCGTTCGGCTGGCTCACCGCCAAGGGTGCCCCCGAGGAGTGGCGCGTCGCCTACATCGAGCCGGACGCCTCGGCCCTCACCTGCCTGGAGGACCAGACCTTCGCCACGTTCCTGCGACGCCGGCTGCGGGGTGACAACTCGCTGTTCTGATCCACCGGGCGCGCTACTCGGAGCCGAGGGTTCTGCGGCCGCGCTGTATTCATGGGCGTTCAACAAGCGAGCCTGGGAGAGTGAGCCGTCTGCTGAATGGCAGGATGCCATCGACTGGATGAAGCGGCACTCCCTGCCCGTCAGTGAGCTGATGGAACCAGATGTCGTGCGCAGGGCGTTGGACGCGCTCGGCCGGAAGATCGACGGAGAGTCCGCCGCGGCGAAGACCGCCCTGCGGAAGCGATCGGCCTTCAGCGAGGTCCTCGGAACTGCCGTCGACAAGGGATACTTCGCGGAGAATCCGCTCGCAAGGGTCAAGTGGCAGGTTCCTGGGGTGAGCGAGGAAGTGGACCCGGCCTGCGTGCCGAACCCGACCCAGGTTGCTCGCCTGCTGACCGCTGTTGGCGAACAACAAGGCCGCGGCCCGCACCTTGAGGCGTTCTTCGGCTGTATGTACTACGCGGCCATGCGTCCGGCGGAGGTCATCCACCTGCAGATCTCACAGTGCCATCTGCCGAAGAGCGGCTGGGGCATGCTCAACCTGAGCGGAGGTGTCGTCACGGCCGGCAAGGAGTGGACGGACGATGGTGCGGTCCACGAAGTGCACTCCTTGAAGCGGCGAGCCGTCAAGGCCACACGTCCCGTGCCGATACCGCCGTCGTTCGTGCACACACTGCGAAAACACGTCGATCGCTTCGGCGTTGCGCCCGATGGCCGAGTGTTTCGCAATGAGGCCGGCGGCTACGTTGATGCAGCGGCCTACGGCAAGACGTGGGAGCGGGCCCGTAAGAAGGTCCTGACTCCCCATGAGCAGCCGACGCTCCTCGCCAAGAGGCCCTATGACCTCCGGCGCGCCGGGATCTCGTTCTGGCTGCACTCCGGCGTGGATCCTGCCGAATGCGCGCGCCAGGCCGGCCAGAGCATCCACGTGCTCTTCCAGTACTACGCCAAGTTCCTGGACGGTCTTCAGGAGCATTCCAACCGGCTCATCGAGGAGTCGATGCAGGAGTGGAGCCGGCGCAGCGAGGACAGCAGCCCCAAGGGCTGAGCCGCAAACTGGCCCGTGTATGGCCCGGAACTCCTGGTCAGGACTGGGACATGGGCGGGATGAACTGGGGGAAGAGGAGTATTTCGACGCCTCCCCCATGGGAAGGGCCGGGCGCTCCCAGAAGGCGCCTGACCCGGGGAAAACCCCGGGTCAGGCGCCTTCTTTCGTGTCGCTAGAAGAAGCCCAGCTTCTTCGGGGAGTAGGACACCAGCAGGTTCTTCGTCTGCTGGTGGTACAGCAGCTGCGCCCACGCTGACCAGGCGAAACGATAGTTGGCGCAGCCCTCTGTCGGGGGCTGGTCCGGAAATGGTCCGGATCTGGGTCTGCCGGCGCCGGTTCGGGTCATGCTGCGGCTGCAGTGTGAGTGATTGGGGGTGGGACCGGACGGGCAGATGGCTGGCTGCCCGGACGCCGGCTATCTGGGATCGAGGGTGTGGTGGACCCACGGGCTGGTCCAAGATCGTCCGGAGTCGGAAGTCGTTCCCCGGCATCAGCCGAGCCGCAGCGGGCTCGCATCCCAGCACAGTGGGCCAGTGCAGCGGCCGAGAAGAAGGCCCGCACAGCCGAACTCGTGGTGCGACAGACGCTTGTGAGCGACCTCAGCCGGGGCTTCAACGGCGGGATCGTCGTACGCGAGGACGGGCGCCTGCTCGTGGGCACCGGCAACGACCTCCTCCGCTCGCTCACGGGAGACATCCTCCCGGTGTCGAAGCTTCTGCTGGTGGACCCGGATTCAGGCGCGGTGAGCACGTACGCCTCGGGGCTCGGGGGCATCGACGACGTCGCTCTCGCGCCCGACGGCACGGTGTACACGACGACGCTGGGCGGCCGGACCATCGGCCGCGTCACGCCTGACCGCCGGGTCGAACACGACTGGGCGCGCGTGGCGCAGCCCAGCGGCATCGCCGTCGTACCTGACGGGAGCCAGGTGTACGTCGTCCAGACCACCGTCGCCCCGGGCCTCTACCGCATCCCCGTGACCGATCCCGGGCACCCGCTGCGCTGGATCTCCACCGAGGGGACCGACACCCTCGCCCTCCCCGACGGCCTAACCCTCGACGCCCGCGGCCGGCCTCTGATCGCCACGCACACGGCGGGCCAGATCTGGCGGGCCGAGGGCGGCACCTTCTCCGCTGTTGCGTCGGGACCGCTCCTGTCCACCCAGATCACGTACGGGCAGGGCGACGGCGGCTTCTCGGCGGGCCGGCTCTACCGAGTGGGGGTAGACGGGGGGGCCACGAGATCCCGTGAGGCCGGGCAGAGCGATGACCGGCCGAGCACGCGGTGCGGCGAGGGTGCAGGGGACTCACTCGGTTCCGAAACCGGCGCCTGCCACCCACTTCCCGAGTTCCCCCTGTACGCCGCCTACGAAGCCCTTCTCATCGGCAAGCTCAGGGGCCTGCCCGCCGTCCTGCGCCTCGAATCCCACATCACCATGAAGACGATCAAGATCGTCAGCTGACGCGGATGCCCGTAGGCCGACGTGGGGAGCGGAGCGGCCGACGGCCGTAGTCGTCACCGATCATCACCGGTCGTTGCCCGATGTGTCCGTGAGAAGTGGCTGTTCGGTCCAGATGACCTTGCCGTCCGCCGTGTAGCGGGTGCCCCAGCGGTCGGCGAACTGGGCCACCAGGAACAGGCCCCGTCCGCCCTCGTCGGTGGTCGCCGCGCGCCGCAGGTGTGGAGCGGTACTGCTGCCGTCCGAGACCTCGCAGATCAGGGCGCGGTCGCTGATCAGGCGTACGCGGACGGGTTCGGCGGCGTAGCGGATGGCGTTGGTGACAAGCTCGCTGAGGATCAGCTCGGTGGTGAACGACTCCTCCTTCAGACCCCATTCGGCTAGCGTGCGGGCGACGGCGGCTCGAACCTGGCCGACGGCCGACGGATCGGACGCGACGTCCCAGGCGGCTGTACGGGCGCTGTCGAGCGCGCGCGTGCGGGCGACCACCAGTGCGACGTCGTCCGAGGGTTGCTCGGGCAGCAACGCGTCCAGAACCGCGTTGCAGGTCTGCTCGGGCGTGCGGCCGGGGTGAGCCAGAGTACGCCGCAGCAGTTCCAGCCCCTCGTCGATGTCGCGGGTGCGGTCCTCTATGAGACCGTCGGTGTAGAGGACGAGGCTGCTGCCCTCAGGGAGTCGTATCTCGGCGGTCTCGAAGGGGAGTTCGGAGAGCCCGAGGGGCGGGCCGCCCGGTACGGCGGCAAACGTCGCGCTGCCGTCGGGGCGCACGATGGCGGGCTCGTGGTGGCCGGCGCGGGCCATCGTGCACAGCTGGGAGCCAGGGTCGTAGAGCGCGTACAGGCAGGTGGCGCCCGTGACTGGCGCGACGTCGCTGTCGCCGCTCTCGTCCTGGTCGATCCGAGTGACCAGTTCGTCGAGGTGCCACAGGAGTTCGTCGGGCGCCATGTCCAGGGAGGAGAAGTTGTGGACCGCGGTGCGCAGCCGGCCCATGGTGGCGGCGGCGTGCAGCCCGTGGCCGACCACGTCCCCCACGACGAGGGCCACGCGGGCGCCGGGTAGCGGGATGACGTCGAACCAGTCCCCGCCGACACCGCCGCTGCCCGCTTCCGCGGGCAGGTAACGGTGGGCCACGTCGAGCGCGTTCTGCTCCGGCAGGGCGCGAGGGAGCAGGCTGCGCTGCAGGGTGACCGCCATGGTGTGCTCGCGCGTGAAGCGCCGGGCGTTGTCGATGGTGACAGCCGCACGGGCGGCCAGTTCCTCGGCGAGTGTCACGTCGTCGTGCTCGAACGGCTCGGGCTTGCGCGACCGCCAGAACGTGACGACACCCAGGATGACCCCGCGGGCGCGCAGCGGAGCCGCGATCATCGAATGGATGCCGGCCTCGACAAGTCCCCGGGCCCGTTCGGGGTCTTGAGCCTGCCAGCCGGAGAAGGCGGTCATGTCCGCCTCCAGGACCGTCTCGCCCGAGCCGTAGCCGAGGCTCTGCGGGGAGGCCGGGACGAAATGGATCAGTCTGCCGGGTGGGTACAGCGGTGTGTCGTCCCGGATACCCCGGAACGCGACACGGCGCATCGCCGCCCGGCCCTCCGACGGCTCCTCGCCCCGCAGGACGGGGTCGGCCAGGTCGACGGTGACGAAATCGGCGAACCGGGGGACGGCGAAGTCCGCCAGCTCCTGGGAGGTCCGCTCGACGTCGAGGCTGGTGCCGATCTCCCCTCCGGCGTCGTACAGCAGCTTCAGGCGTTCCTGCGCCACATCGGCCCGGCCGGTGACGGTCTGCAGCTCGGTGGTGTCCCGCAGCGTCGCGACACAGCCGGACGGCCCGCCCCCCGGGTCGGTCGGCCGTTGGTTGACGGCCAGCAGCCGGTCCCCGGCCAGGTGCACCTCGTCGGTGGCCGAGCGCCCGGAAGCCAACAGCCGGGCGATGTCCGGGGCGAGGCCCAGCTCACGGGCAAGCAGGCCCTCAGCGTCCGGGCTCAGACCGAGCAGCCTGCGTGCCTCGTCGTTGGCCAGCACCAGCCGACCGTCGCCGTCGAGGATCAGAACGCCCTCGCGCACGGCGTGCAGCACCGCGTCGTGGTGCTCGTACATGCGGGTCATCTCGGCGGGCCCCAGGCCGCGGGTCTGGCGACGCAGCCGCCTGCCGACCAGAGCGGTACCGAAGGTGGCGACTGCCAGCGCGGCCGCCGCGGCACCGAGCAGCAGGGGCAGCTGATGATCGACGACTCCGCTCACGGCTTCGAGCGTGACCCCGGCGGACACCAGAGCGATCACATGGCCCTCGGCGTCGGTCACGGGGACCACGGCGCGGGTGGACGGGCCGAGGGTGCCGGTCACGGTCTCCCTGACGATCCCGCCTGCTGCCGCAGGGCCGATCGTGCCGATGTAGTGCCTTCCGATCTGTGCCGGATCCGGGTGGGTGATGCGGATCCCGTCCTTGGTCATCACCACGAGGAAGTCGACGCCGGACGCCTTTCGCGCTTCCTCGGCGCGTGGCTGGAGCACCGCGGTCGGGTCGGGACCGGCCAGGGCCTCCTCGATGCCCGGCGCGCTGGCGAAGGTCTCGGCCACGGCGAGGGACCGGTTGCGCGCTTCCCGCTCGCTGTCCGCCCGGGACTGCAGTACGAGAGCGACCACGGCGGCGACGACGAGGAGCACCACGATCGCCGCCTGGAGGGAGAAGACCTGGCGGGCGACGGTGTGGACGCTCAACGCGGAGCGCAGGCGGCCGAGGAATCCGGCCATAGTCCATGTTTAGCACCGGCCCGAATGACGGGCGAGCAGGCGGCCGGGCATGGAACGGACCGACCCAAGGGCACGTTCTGTTGATCGGCCTGACCCGCCCCGCCAAGGGCAACGCTTGCCGGCTCCTCATCGGCGAGGAGTTCGACGCCACGGAAGCCCACTGCGCCGGCCTGATGCAGCCGGCGGCCGCCGGACCGGCCGCCGTCACGCGCCACCGAGATCACCACCCTGGTCGCCGAGAAGCCGGCGCCGCTGGGGGTGCGACCGCCGGTGGGGTGCGCTCGGCCGGTGATTCCAGGCACCTGCGTCAGAGGTGTAGGCCCGGCGGACGTCTCCTGGATGCGATGCGCACCGAGGGTGGTGACACTGGTGCCATGGCGCACAAGGTATTGCTGGAAGGCGGGCCGGACGACCTCCCCGAGCGGATCGTCACGGTCGAGACTCACGGCGAGGACGTGAAGATCCCGCACCTCGGCGGATACGAGCACTTCAGAGAGACCGAACGCCGGCACGACACCGTGGAGGGAACCCTGCGGGTGTACGAATGGTGGGAGCGTACGGAGATCGCCGAGTAGGGCGGCCAGACCGCGCCGTGACCGGTGCCATGGACTCGGATCACGCCACCACCGAGTCGATTCGCCCAATGCGTGCGTCCCGGTCTTTACGAGGTCGGCTCCGCCGCCGATCTGTCTACTTGGCCTGCGGGTGCACCTACGTCCTCACAGCACCGGACAGCGGAAACGAGGCCGGCGGCCTGCCGTCGGTCACCAGCGAGATCACCATGCGCGGCAACGGAAGCGCCGTCGAACGCAGCTCGCGGGCCGGGACGCCGGACTCTCGCATCCTCACCGTCTCAGGGGAGGGAAACCTCACCCTGGCGAGGGAGGACTGTTGCCCGGCCGGGACGACGACTCAGCGACGCGCCGATGGTCGTCCCGACCGTGCGGGATGACCGCGACTGCCCCCGACCGTGCGGGGTGGCCGGTCTGTTGAACGCGCCGGGCGACCTCGGCCGTAACCGTCGGTCAGGCAGGCCCGCGGGGCGCGGGGCTCCATCCGGAACTCGAAGCCAAGGGTGCCCGGGAACTCGAAGCCAAGGGTGCCCGGGTCGAGCGCGGTCGCGCCGCCGTCGACGGTGAGCACCGCACCGTTCACGAACGAGGCGACGGGCGACAGCAGCCAGGTGATCGCCTCCGCGACCTCCTGCGGTTCGCCGGGCCGCGCGGCGGGCAGGATCCGGGTCACCTCCTCGTACGCTGCCTCCAGAGTGTCCCCCTTCAGGCCCGCCTCGTCGGCGAAACGGTTCATTCGGCGGTCCGCCATGTCAGCAGGAAAGGGCCGGTGAGGTTGGTCCGCATGACCTCGTCCCAGTCCTCCAGGGTCACCTCGCCCACGCCGCCGCCCCGCCCGATGCCGGCGTTGAGCACCAGACCGTCGAGCCGCCCGTACGTGGCGACCACTGTTTCGACGAGCGAGGCCACCGCGGCGGGGTCCCCGATGTCCGACGGTACGGGCAGAGCGCCGGTCTCCTCGGCGACCAGCCGCAGCGGCTCGGGCCGGCGCCCGGACACCGCCACCTTGTGTCCGGCCCGGGACAGCGACTGCGCGGTCGCGGCCCCGATCCCCGTTCCGCCCCCGGTCACCAGGTACACGCGCTCGTCCGCCATGTCAGCCGCCTCTTTGTGCCTCGTCCGCAGTCCCCCGTCCCGGTGATCTTAGGCACGCGCCGCCCCCGGGGCCGGGCTGGCCGGCGAACCAGCGCTGGCCCCGATCACTTTCCTGAATCGGTGGGGGAGCGCCGGCCCTGACAGCCGGCCTGGCGCCATCAGGAGGGGCGCCGCTCACTCGCCTGCCCGGCGGTGGGTGGAAGGCCCGCACAGGCCGGAGCGAGCTCGTCAGGTGTCAGGTGTCAGGTGTCAGGGGCCCGGGGAGCCGGGTCCCGGTAGCTCGGGGAAATGACTCCGAAGGCGGTATGCGTTTCCCGGTCCGTCCAACGAGGGGGGCCTACAGCAGGTGCGCATGCCCTGCCGTAGGTGACGAAAAGGAAAAGCTCGACTGAGGGCGACGGCGTTACCGACCGGGGGAACCCGTCTGGAGCGCCGTTATTCAGGCAACCGCTCTCTGGGGGCCGGCGGGCTGCGGTTTATGTCCACCGGCTTCTCCTTCACGGCTGCCCGCGGCCTGGCAGATCAAATGAAGTCGATTTCCACGGATGCGAGGAATGGGGCGTTCGGATCTTGCTTGGTACCGCGAGCGGAAGCCTGAGGACCGGAGGTCCCGCTCCAGGAGGCGCGCCTGCTACCCGAGGGCCGCTTCCTCTCTCCGCGCCGTACCGGCCGAGTCCCCGGCCGGAAGTCGGCCGATCGGCCGAAAAAGGGTGCATGCTGAGCATCAACAGCGGTCGAGTTCCTGTTCTGGAGGTCGAAAGAATGAACGGCGGCGAGGGGAGGCGGCGCCTGGCCGCCCGAGCTTCGGCCGGAAAGGGTGCCGCGGGGCACCGCTCGGCCGGAGCCCGCAGACGAGTGGCCCGGGGCGGCGGCGAGGTTCCGCTCGACCGGCTCACGACGCGAGGTCGGCTCGCTTGGCTGAACTCCGCCGGTTCCAGCATCGGCACCACCCTCGACCTGGAACGCACGGCCCAAGAGCTGGCCGAGTTCACCGTGCCCCGCTTCGCCGACGGTGCTGCCGTCGACATCCTGGAGAGTGTCCTGCGGGGCGACGAGGGCGCACGGTGGACCGGTACGGGTGTCCCGCTCATGCGGGCCACCGCGCTGTGCTGCGTCGAGGAGCTGTCCTCCCTGGAGCCCACTCCGGTGGGTGAGACCTTCGTCCGCGCCGAAGAGGCGCACGAGACGCTGCTCCACCGCTACTGTCTGCGACAGGGCAGGCCGGTGCTGGTGAGCCGTATGCGGAGCGACGACTTCATCAAGGTCGCGCCGACGGAGAGCGCCGCGGCGAAGATGCGGGCCGCCGGGGTGCACAGCTATCTCGCCGTGCCGCTGATCGCCCGCGGGCTGTTGCTCGGCAGCGCGGACTTCGTCCGCGGCCGCGGAGCACCACCGTTCTCCTCCACCGACCTCGCACTGGCGGAACAGCTGGCCTCCCAGGCCGCCGTCTACATCGACAACGCCCGGCTGTACGGGCGCGAGCGCGAGCACGTCATCTCCTTGCAACGCGCACTGCTGCCGCGCGCGACCCCGGTGACGCCCGGGCTGCGCGTGCACTCCGAGTATGCACCCTCGACGGCGCACCACGGCGTGGGTGGGGACTGGTACGACATCATGGCTCTGCCCGGCGGACGTACGGCCCTGATGGTGGGCGACGTCATGGGCCACGGTCTGCCGGCCGCCGCCACCATGGGGCGTCTGCGGACGGTGGCGCGCACCCTGATGACCCTGGACATGGCTCCGGAGCGCGTCCTGGCCCGGCTCGACCTCGCCACGCGTGATCTGGAGGACGAGCAGGTAGCCACGTTCCTCTGCGCTGTGTTCGACCCGGCCGACTCCACCTACACGCTGGCCAGCGCCGGGCACCTCCCGCCGCTGTTCCTTGACGGACACGGCTCCGCCGAGTTCGTGGACGTACCCGTCGGCGCGCCGCTCGGGGCCGGAGTGATCCCGTACGACCCGATCCGTGTCAAAGTGCCGAGGGGCGGCAACCTGGTCATGTACACGGATGGGCTCGTCAAGTCCCGGCGAGCGGACATCGACCACCAGATGGAGCGTCTGCGCTCCACGGCGTGCGGTCTGGCATCCGAGGCTCTCGAAGCCGGCGGCTTGATCGAGCGCGCCCCTGCTGACGCCACACGTTTTGACGAGGCTGTACTCATCGTCGCGACGGCCGTTTCGGATGTCCCGGCCGATCTGTGCGAGTGGCAGTTGCCGCAGGAAGGGCGAGCGGCGTCCGTCGCCCGGAGCCTGGTCACGGACCAGCTCGCCGAGTGGGATCTGACGGAGCTCGCCGACGTCTTCGAACTCGTCGTCTCCGAACTCGTCGGCAACGCCCTGCGCTATGGCAACGGGCCCGGCAGACTCCGGCTGCTGCGCGGCGACCGACTTGTCGTGGAGGTCTCGGACACAGGCCCCGACCTGCCCCAGATCCAGCACGCGGATCTCAGCGACGAGGGCGGCCGAGGTCTCCAGCTCATCAACATGTTGTGCCGCCGATGGGGTTCCTGTCGTACCGTGACCGGCAAGGTGGTGTGGGCGGAACAGAACCTGCCCTCCTGAGGACGGCTGGAACGCTGACGCCAAGACCACCGGAGGCGCTGGGACGGTCACCGGACGAGCCGGAGCGGGACGGAACCGTACGGGCGGTGCATCGCACGATCCCGAGCCACACAGGGAGTGGCCAGCCGCACCTACCCTCACCAGCCCTCTCACCGAGGCTGCGACAACGCCGCCGGACCGCTCCCCGAGGCCTTCGAACCCTCGGGGAGCCCCCTGGGATCCGCCTCGCTCCCGGAGATCGCCGCGTGCAACACCCGCAGGGCGACCAAGAGGACGCCGATGTCGTCCAGGCAAGACGGTCGAGGCGCCCTGCTCACCGCCGGGTGCTGCCCGGGGCTCTTTTGTGGGTCAGTCAAGCGATCTGGAGGGCCGCTCCCCACGCCCTCGCGCGATCCAGTTCGCCCTCGCGCAACGGGCCTTCGGTGTCCTCGATGATGAATCCCTCCGGTTCCGCGACGAGTTCATAACCGTGGCCGCGCAGTCGACGTGCGATGCCGCCAGCGGCGGCGCCGGCCAGGCGCATGTCCGCCCTGGTGTCGAAGGCCGCAGCGGCGTGGGTGCCGGTGTGGGCCTTCGGGAGCGTGTCGTGGAACCAGCTGCGGACGCCAGGGCCCTCGGCGCCCTCCTCGGGGGTGAAGGGACGCTCTGCCTTTTCGGCTTCTTTCTCCTCGGTCTTCAGCCCCATCTTCCGGCTCATCCCCGTGGTCATGCCCCGCATGTGGGTCGGCCCGCCGACGACCAGCAGGTCGGTGGGGCCGATGCGCTCGGGCAGGGCGTCGGCCACTGCCACGCACTCGACGTCGGCGTCCGGGTGTGCTTGCTGCACGCCCTCTCCGATCGCGTCAGCGATCTCGCGCGTGTTGCCGAACAGGCTCTCGTACACGATCACGGCACGCATCACGACTCATCTCCTCAGGTGCTTCCTTCTCCGGTCTCCGCCGCCGCTTCGATCGCCTGCAGTGCGTTGCGCAGGACGATGCCGACGCCCGGAGAAACTAGCGTCCAGTAGCGGCCGAACCGTGTGGTGGAGACCGGGTCGGTGCAAGCGGTACGCGCTTCGTAGGTCAGGAGGGACCGCCGTACCCCGTAGGGGTGGACGACGAAGGCGGCGGCCATCTTCGCCCAGCCGGGCTCCTCGAAGTCCGGGTAGTCATCAGGTTCGACACGGCGCCACTCGATGGTGGGCTTCCACACCTTGCCGACCGCCCCGAAGACGATCTCGTGCCCCGCGCGCTCGCCCAGAGCAACCCATGGTTGGGCCTCCACGTCGGCTCGATCACCGGCTGCGGCGGTTTCGAACAGATCGGATACCCGCATCGAAGGCGGTGTGGCAACGGGCCGACGGCGCACTCGGTCCGGCACGCCACGCGCCCACATGACCGCGTCGAACAGCGGTGAATGTATGGACAGCATGTCCAGATCACGGGCTGCGCCGTACACGACGTCCGGCGCGGCGGTGATCACGGCGCACTCAAGGCGGGAGAATCGGAACCCGGGCAGAGCCGAGTCGAGCAGGAGCGGCTCGGCTGCCGCGTTGGCGTTCGGCTGGGTGTTCATGTGGACCTCCCGGATCCGACACCACCAGTCTGGTCCACATGACGGGCATCCCGCTGGGGTCGAATGGTCCCCAGTCGCATCACCGGCGTCTCTGCACACTCCGCTGAGGCAACGGCACCCCCTGCGCCGACCTGCGCGGAAGAACGCCCGGTCCGCATCGAGGCGGTGACCGCGAACGTTCCGCTTGGCCGGTTCGGCGCCGCGAGGAAGTGACCTCGGATATCCGGCTCCGGTGCCGACTGCGCTGTCGAGGGAGGCTTCACGCTCTGGCGCGTGTGCGTCGGCCCCTACGCCTGGTCGTCACGCGCCTTCCGTTTCAGCGCCGCGCTGGGTTCCGTGGCACGCGATCTTGGTGCGCTGGTCCGTGAATGGTCCGGACACTCTCCGCCTGGACGGTTCGGCGCTCGTCATTCTGGCGGGGAAGTCCCGGCCCCTCGCCATCGACGCGGCCGGACGCTTCGGCGGTGAACCCGTGGTGTTCCTCAACACCTTCGGCCCGAGATAGCGGCAGGCGGCCGAGCGGGGGCAGGCAGGGGGATCCCTGTCTCAGAGCCAGCCGCGGCGGCTCGCCTGGACGCCGAGCTGGAAGCGGGTCCGTGCGCCGAGGAGTTCCTGGAGGCGGTTGATGCGGCGGCCCACCGTCCGTTCGCTGACGCCGAGTTCGCGGGCTATCGACTCGTCCGTCAGGCCGGCGCTGAGACACGTGAGGAGCTGCCGGGTCTCGGCGCTGGGGGCCGTACCGGTGTCGTCCGCTGTGTCGACGGCGTTGGGCAGCGGGACGGCGATCTGCCAGTACGACTCGAAGACGCCGATCAGCGCGTTCAGGAGGTCCGATCGCCGCACGATGATGTGGTGACGGCGGGACCAGTCGCTCGCGGGGGGAGCGACGAGGGCGAAGCGGGCGTCGCAGATGCCCATGTTCAGCGGGACTTCGGTCAGGACACGCGCCTGTTCACCGAGGTCGACGGAGGTCTGGACAGCCTCTCGGGCGTTCCGGTCACGCAGGACCTGGGAGCCGTAGACGACGGAGGTCCTGACGCCGCGTGACAGCGCTTCCTCGCAGCCCGGGGCCAGCATGTTGGGGCGCGCCGACCGGCCGGTGTACCCGATCGTGAGGGCGCGGATCTGCTCGGTTGCCTCGTCGTACAGCCGTCGGCCGATCGCGGTGCGGGCCTTCTCCGTGCGGACGATCTCGATGTAGCCGGCGCCTTGGGCGTGATGGTCGTGCCAGAACCGGGTCAGCTCCTCGACGCCGTCGCGCAGCGTGGCGAGCTCCCTGGTCCGGCTCTCCATCAAGGCGTCGAGCGCGGTACGCGGCGGCTGGGCCACGAGCCCCGCGCCGTCCGGGTCCACCAGGCCGAGGGCGGTGAGTTCGCCGACCGCCGCGCTCATGGCGGGCGTTGTCACGTGCAGGACGTCCGCCAGCTCGGCAGGCGTCATCGGGCCACGCTCGACGAGGGAGAGGTAGACGTCCTCGGCCGTCGCGCTGACCCCAATGCCTTGAAGTGAATACACATTCCGACTATTGCATGGCCGGTGTCCGCGTCCGCGATCTCTCCCTGGACGGGGCCTGTCCTCTTTCCGCCACGCCGGAATCCGACACCGTGATCTCTTTCGTCGTAAGCCGATTACTCGCACACTCTGCCTACGGCACGACCGACCGTCCCGCCTCGCTCTGCTGAACATTTCCGCACATGAGGCTCCCTGAGCGGGCGGTGTCATGTATGCCCGTGCGGCTGTGGCTCCGAGCGGGTTGTTTCGTGCTGTCCGGCGCCCGAGATCGAGTTGTGCGCGGTTCCATCAACTCCAGCTGCACATAAGTTTGTTGGGTGCACATGCGTTGACTCTTGAGCTGTTCTGTTCGACCATGTTCGAAGTTCTCGTCGGTGAGGCTCGGGCCTGCTGACGAGGCCGCTGTCGCTTCCCGGACTCGGAAAGCGCGTGCAGGGATGACACGAGCCTTTTGATTTCGCGTGACTTCGCGGCGATGTGTCGCCGCTCGCGCACCACCGCACGTCTTTCGAGCCGTCTATTCAAGGAGTAATGCACATGTCCACTCGTCGCAGCCGCCGACGTGCCGCAGCCGTCGCTCTGGGAACGGCCGTCACCCTGACGCTCGGGGCCTGTTCCAGTGGTCAGGACACCGTGAAGCCCGGAGGCGACGACACCGCGAAGGTCGAGGGCAAGATCTCTCTGACGTATCTGCAGAAGCAGGGCGACCAGGAGTACTTCATCGGTGAGGCAGCAGGAGCCAAGGCGAAGGCCCAGGAGCTCGGCATCGACCTGAGAGTGGTCAACCTGGGCAACGACGCCAACAAGACGATCAGCGAGGTGCAGTCCGCCATCGCGCAGAAGACGAACGGCCTCATCGTCGTCGTCCCCGATCCCGCGGTCGGCCCCCAGCTCGTCCAGACCGCCAGGGACGGCAAGGTCGCGCTGCTCACCTCCGACGACCAGATCTGCACCACCGGCCCGGACCCGGCCGCCTGCGCTCCCGACGCCCTGGTGCCGCGCATCGGGTTCAGCGGCGCCCAGATGGGCGGCGAGGTCGGCAAGCGCGCCGCCGAGGAGTTCAAGAAGTCCGGCTGGAGCGCCGCCGACACCCGGACCGTGTCCGCCTGGAAGCAGGACGTCACCGTCTGCACCGACCGGGTGAAGGCCGCCGAGAAGGCCTTCCAGGACGGCGCTGGCGCGGACGTGAAGAACATCGCGGTCCCGACGGACAACACGCCGACCGGTGCCCAGGACAAGATCGCGGCGACCGTCACCGCCAACCCCGGCGTCAAGCACTGGATCGTGTGGGGCTGCAACGACGAGAACGTCCAGGGCGGTGTCACCGCCCTGGAGAACGCCGGCTTCAAGGCTTCCGACGTCATCGGCGTCGGCCTCGGCGCCTACCTGGCCTGCAAGAACTGGAGCTCCGGAAGGCCGTCCGGGATGAAGGCCGCCCTCTTCATCAACGGGGCCGACGTCGGTGCCCTCGCCGTCCAGACCATGTACGACAAGCTCAAGAACGGCAAGGGGTTCCCGAAGGAGGCATTCGCGCCGACCAAGATGGTCGACGCCTCCGACTGGAAGACATCCGGGCTCACGTGCGGCTGACCCGGCGCCTCGCGCCGACGGGCTGACCGGACGCTCCGCGTCCGTCCGGCGCGGCCGGTCACCGTGACCGCCGCGCCGGAGTCGTGCCCTCGTACCGCTGCCGCCCGGCTGCGCCGTCCCGGGCAGCCCCCGCCACCTCTGTCGACACCGCTGAACGACCCTGCTGCCAGCCTGTGAGGCCCCCATGAACCAACCCGGCGCCGAACCACCGGAGCCCACTCCACCCCTCGACCGCCCCGGCGCGGTGATCACCGTCCAGAACATCGTCAAGCGGTTCGGGACCGTCCAGGCGCTCGACGGCGTCACGCTCGACTTCCGCGCGGGGCAGGTCACCGCGCTGATGGGAGAGAACGGCGCGGGCAAGTCGACCCTGCTCAAGATCCTCACCGGCGACCACCAGCCCACCGAGGGCCGGGTCCTCCTCGACGGCGCCCCGGTGGCGTTCGCCGCCCCGCAGGACGCCATCAGGGCCGGCATCCGGATCATCCCGCAGGAACCGGAGATCATCCCGCACGTCTCGGTCGCGGAGAACGTCTACGCGGGCTCCCTGCCCCGCAAGCACGGACGCCTCCTCGACCGCGCGGAGCTCCGTCGCCGCGTCGAGGCCGACCTGGTACGCCTGGGCTTCGACAAGGTCATCGACCCCGACGCACTCGGCTCCGAACTCACCGCCGCCCAGCGTCAGCTGGTCGAGATCCTGCGCGCACTGACCGGCGAGGCCAGGATCATCGCCTTCGACGAGCCCACCTCCTCGCTGTCCGAGCACGAGGTGGAGGCGCTCTTCGCGCTCATCGGCCGCCTCCGCGCCCAGGGCATCGTCGTCATCTACGTCTCGCACCGGATGAAGGAGATCTTCCGGCTCGCCGACCGGGTCGCCGTCCTGCGCGACGGCACGGTGGCCGGGGTGCTGGACGCCACGGCGACGAACGAGGAGGAGGTCGTACGGCTCATGGTGGGCCGCGACCTGTCCTCGCTCTTCGTCCGCCAGGACGTCGCCCGGGACGAGGCCGTCCTCGAACTGCACGACGTCACCACCGACGAGGTGACCGGGATCAACCTGCGGATCCGGGCCGGTGAGGTCGTCGCCCTCGCCGGACTGATCGGCGCCGGACGCTCGGAACTGGCAGGCGCGATCGCCGGAGACCTCCCGATCCGCTCCGGCGGCATCAGCATGAACGGCCGCCGCCTCACCCTGCGCGGCCCGAAGGACGCCATCAGGGCCGGCATCGGGCTCGCCCCCGAGGAACGCAAGGCCCAGGCGCTGTTCCTCCAGCGGTCCATCCGGGACAACACCTCACTCGTCAGCCTCGAAAGGCTGCGCCGCCTCAGGTTCGTGAAGCGGAGCCAAGAGCGGGCCGTCGCACAGGAGTACACCGACCGACTGCGGGTCCGCACGCCCTCCATCGAGCACGAGACCGGCAAACTCTCGGGCGGAAACCAGCAAAAGGTGGTCCTCGCCCGCTGGCTGGCCGGCGCACCCCGGCTGCTGATCCTCGACGAGCCCACCCGCGGCATCGACATCGGAGCCAAGGCCGAGATCTACCAGATCATCGCGGACCTCGCCCGCAACGGCGTCGCCCTCCTGGTGATCTCCTCCGAACTCCCCGAGGTGCTCGGCCTCGCGGACCGCGTCGCCGTCATGCAGAACGGCCGGATCACCGGCGAACTGAGCCGGACAGAGGCCACCGAGGAGGCCATCCTCAGCCTTGCCATGGCCGACGACCTCACCACCCCTGTCACCGCCCCTGGAGCTCCCCGATGACCGACACCACCGTCCCGCGCACCCCGGACCTGACGGAGGGCGCCCCCGACCGGACGGAGGGCGCCCCGGCGCCCGCCACAGCCGGCCGGCGGTTCCGGATCGCCGCGGTCGGCGGACAGAACCTCAGCCTGATCGGCGCCCTCGTCGTGGTGCTCGCCCTCTTCGGCTCGCTCAACGACAACTACCTCAGCTGGTCGAACATGCAGGTCATCGGCGAGGCCGCGACCATCGTCGGGCTCCTCGCCGTCGTCCAGACCGTCGTCATCATCTGCGGCGCGCTGGACATATCCGTCGGCTCCCAGGCCGGTCTCGCGTCCGTCGTCAGCGCCATGGTCTTCACCTCCACGGGCTCCAGCGCCGTCGTCGGCATCGCCGCGGCCCTCGGCCTCGGCGCCCTCGCCGGCGTACTGAACGGCGTGATCATCGTCTACGGGCGGGTCAACCCGACCATCGCGACGCTCGCCGGACTCGCCGCGTACAAGGGCATCGCCCAGCTCGTCTCGGACGGTCGAGCCCAGGGCTACGTCCTCAACGACAGCGTCTTCGTCTTCCTCGGCCGCGGGAAGATCGCCGGACTGCCCGTGATGATCTGGATCCTGGCCGTCGTCGCGCTCGCGGTGCACGTCCTCCTCACGTACACCGACATCGGTCGGAACCTCTACGCCATCGGCGGCAACGACACCGCGGCCCGCCTCGCCGGCATCTCCATCAACAAGTACCTCATCGCCGCCTACTCCCTCTGCGGCGTGGTCGCCGCCGTCGCCGGTGTTCTGCTGACCGCGCGCACCGGCTCGGGACAGCCCGTGTCCGGCAGCGAGGGCCTGGAACTCAAGGCCATCACCGCCGCCGCGCTGGGCGGCTGCGCCCTCAAGGGCGGCAAGGGCGGCATCGGCGGCACCCTCCTCGCGGTCGCCCTGCTCGGTGCCCTCGAGAACGGGCTCACCGTCCAGGGCATCAACACCTTCTGGCAGAACGTCGCCCAGGGCGCCCTCCTGGTCATCGCCGTTGTCATCCAGCAGCGCCGCAACAAGGAGCGCCGCATCGGTCTCCCCACCTGAGAAGACCACGACCCGGCAGGAACACCCTCATCTCACAAGGAGTGGAGATTTGACGCGCAGACGTACCTTCCTCATGGCCGGAACCGCCGTCGTGGCGGGGGCCGTGGCCGGCCCGCTGGGCTCCGTGACCGCGGCGGCCGCCCCTGGGACCATCGACGGGGTGGCAGCCCCGACCCCGGCCGGCGCCCTGCCGCAGCCCACGGTCACCCTGACGCCCGTACCCGACACCGTCGCGGGGGTACGCGAGCCCGTGCTGAGCCTCAACGGCAGCTGGTCCCTCTCGGTCGACCCACCCGCCGAGTTCTGGCGGGACGACGTCGACACCTCGGGCTGGCCGCGGATCGAGGTGCCGGGAGAGCCCGCCATGCAGGGCGTGGACGTGCCGCAGGACCAGGAGTTCGCGTACCGGACCAAGGTCGCGGTGCCCGCCGACTTCGCCGGGCAGAGGATCATCCTGCGCTTCGACGGCGTGTACAGCGACGCGCGGCTCTGGGTGAACGGAGCGCACGTCCGCGACCACCGCGGTGGATTCACCAGCTGGCAGGCGGACATCACCGACCACGTCACCCCGGGCACGGACGCGTGGGTGACCGTGGGCGTCACCGACCGCTGGCAGGACCTGTCGTACGAGACCTACTACGCCCGCCACCGCATCGGCGGCATCCTCGGCGACGTACGCCTGATCGCCGTGCCTACCGGACACCTGACGAGCGTCCACATGTCGACCACCTTCGACACCAGGTACCGCGACGCGGTGCTGGGGCTGCGGCTGACTCCGGCTGGTGCCGGCGCGCTGCCGGTGGGTCTGGTCCTGCGGGACCCCGCGGGAGCCGAGGTGCTCAGCCGGTCGCTCACCCTCGACGGACCCACGCAGTACGACGTCGGCGTCACGGCCCCGCTCAAGTGGGACGCCGAACACCCTCGCCTCTACACTCTGGAGCTGACGGCGGGGCCGGCTGACGCCCGGTCCACCGTGACCTGCAAGGTCGGATTCCGGCAGGTCAAGGTCAACGGCAAGCAACTGCTGGTCAACGGGCGCGAGGTGAAGCTGCGCGGTGTCGCCCACCACCAGGTCAGCCCGACCATGGGGCGCGGCGCCACCGGCCGCTGGGACGAGCAGGACGTCCGCCTGTTCAAGGAAGCCAACATCAACCTCATCCGTACCTCCCACTACCCGCCCACCGAGGCCCTCCTGGAGGCCGCCGACCGGTACGGGATGTACGTGGAGGAGGAGACCGCGGTCTGCTGGGTGAACCAGCAGGGCCACGACAACCTCCTCGACGACCCGGCGTTCAAGCCCGACTGGCTCGGTCAGCTCGCCGAGATGGTGGAGCGCGACCGGAACCATCCGTGTGTGCTGATCTGGTCCATGGGCAACGAGAACATCGGCTGGGGCGCCAACCCGCAGGCCCAGTGGGATTACCTGAAGGCCGCAGACCCCTCGCGGCCCGCCGTCTACAGCCACGCCGAGACGTACAGCACCGGCGCCCAGTACGACATCTTCACCGCCCACTACCCGGACGTGAAGGGCCAGTTGGGCGGCGAGACCGCGAAGCCGTCGCTCTATGACGAGTACGCCCACCTGCCCGCGTACAACGTCGAAGACCTGAGGAACGACCCGGGCGTCCGCAACTTCTGGGGCGAGACGATCTCCCGGTTCTGGCCCAAGTGCCACGGCACGGCCGGGGTCGTCGGCGGCGCGATCTGGGGCGGTGTCGACGAGGTGTTCCCGCTGCCCGGTGAGGTCTCCGGCACCGCCGAATGGGGACTCGTCGACATCTGGCGGCGGCAGAAGCCGGAGTACTGGCTGGCGAAGAAGGCGTACTCGCCCGTACGGGTGCCGGACGCGCCGCTGCTCGGACAGAAGGCCCGTACCCCTCTCACCGTGCCGGTCGCCAACTGGTTCGACTTCACCGACCTGTCCGAACTGACCGTCCGCTGGCGGGTGGGTGCCGCCCAGGGCGAGATGCCCGGCATCGCCCTCAAACCGGGAGCGAGCGGCAAGCTGAGCATCCCGTACCGCGCCTGGTCCGAGGGCGAGGTGCTCGAACTCGACTTCGTCGACGACCGGGACCGACTGATCGACTCCTACGCCCTGCCCATTGGCCCCGTTGCTGCACCGGCTCCGCCCCGCCCGGCCGGCTCCGCGCCCACTGTCGAGGAGAGCGACAGGAGCCTCACACTGACCGGCGCCGGCTTCTCCATCGCCTTCAGCAAGACGACCGGCCTGATCACCAGGGCCGAGTACGGCGGCACGACCGTGCTCACCGACGGCCCGCACCTGCACGTCCGTGGCGGATCCCTGCCCTCATGGACCTTCGGGTCGATCAGTGCGAAGCAGAGGGACGCGAGCACCACCGTCGTCACCATCGCGGGCAGCTACGGCACGAGCCCGGTCGTCTTCGACGTCGCGGTCGACGGCACCGGACTGCTCACCACGACGTACACCATCGCCCAGGCCCCGGCCGAGCAGCCGGGAAGCGGCTACAAGGAGCTGGGGGTGCGCTTCGACGCCCCAGAGGAAGCCGACCGGATCGCCTGGCGCACCGGCTCCCTCTGGTCGGTGTACCCCGAGGACCACATCGGTCGGCCCTCGGGCACCGCGCTCGCGGTGCCGCAGCACGCGGCGTCCGTCTACCGCGAGCGGCCTGGATGGAGCTGGTCGCAGGACACGCACTCGTACTTCCTGTACGGGAAGGACGACGCGGGCCGGGAGAGCAACGACTTCCGCGCCCTGCGTTCCGCCGTCCACACCTACGCGCTGACCCGCCCGGACGGCACCGGCGTGCGCGTGGAGTCCGACGGGAGCGTGGCGGCCCGGGTCGACCGGACCCCGCCCCAGTGGATCGACGACGGCGACCCGAGCATCACGTACCAGGGTGCGTGGACGCACGCGCGGGGCGAGGGGTGGACGCACGACGACTACGGCGACACCGAGTCCTTCTCGTTCACCGCGGGCGACTGGTGCGAGTTCGCCTTCACCGGCACGGGCGTCGAGTGGCTGGGCGGCCACGGCTCCAACCTCGGCCTGATCGACGTGCTCATCGACGGCAAGCTCGACGCCACCGTCGACCAGTACGCGCCTGCCAAGCAGTACCAGCAGGTCGTGTACCGCAAGACCGGACTCGCCGAGGGCCGGCACACCATCCGGCTGGTCGTCACCGGCGGGAAGAACCCCTCGTCCTCTAACATCCTCCCGCTCGTGGACGCTTTCCGTGCACTGTCGGCCACGACCGGGGCGGAGCGGTCCCTGTTCGTCGACACGCAGTGGAACTACCCCGACTTCGGGTACGGCGGCGGGGACTACTACCGGCCCACGGTCCGCGTCACCGACGGTACGACGGGCACGGTGTCGCTGCGGATGGGCACGTTCGCGCCGACCACCTGACGCGTGGGCCCTTGGGCCGTCCCAAGGGCCCACCCCTTCCGGTTCTCCACAGGTCTTTCCGGCGCCTGGCGACCCCCTCCAGGCGCCCCCACCCAGAAGGAGTCCACATGACCCGGGCACCCGTGCGCCTACGGCGCACACTCGCCGCGTTCCTCGGCCTGTCGATGGGCTTGCTCAGCGGCCTGGCCGCTCCCACCGTCGCGGAGGCGGCGCCCCCGACCGCGTCCTCGACGTCGATCACGGTCAACGGCGCCAAGCCGGGGCTGACCTTCGACGGCGTCGGCGCGATATCCGGCGGCGGCGGCAACTCGCGACTGCTGGCCGATTATCCGGAGCCGCAGCGCGGCCAGCTGCTCGACTACCTCTTCAAGCCCGGTTACGGCGCCTCCCTGCAGCTGCTGAAGCTGGAGATCGGCGGCGACACCAACTCCACCGACGGCGCCGAACCCAGCCACATGCACGAAGCCGGCAGTGTCGACTGTGACCAGGGCTACGAGTGGTGGATGGCCGAGCAGGCCAAGGCCCGCAACCCCGGCATCAAGCTCGCCGCACTGTCCTGGGGCGCCCCCGGCTGGATCGGCGGCGGCAACTTCTGGTCCCAGGACACCATCGACTACCTGATGTCCTGGATGGGCTGCGCCGACCGGCACGGCCTGACCATCGACTACCTCGGCGGCTGGAACGAACGCGGCTACGACAAGACCTGGTACCGGAACCTCAAGGCCGCGCTGGTCTCGCACGGGTACGCGACCAAGGTCGTCGCGGCGGACAGCGACTGGGGCGTGGCCGACGCCATGGCGCAGGACCAGGCGTTCGCCGACGCCGTGGACGTCGTCGGCGTGCACTACCCGTGCGGCTACCTCGGTGCCTACACCGACTGCCCCAGCACCGTCACCGCCCAACGTCTCGGCAAGCCGTTGTGGGCCAGCGAGAACGGATCCCAGGACGCCGACACCGGCGCGGCCGCCGTCGCGCGGTCGATCAACCGGGGTTACCTCGACGGGAAGATGACCGCCTACTTCAACTGGCCGGTCATCGCCGCGCTCTACCCGAACCTCTTCTTCTCCACCGACGGCATGTCGATCGCCAACCAGCCCTGGTCCGGCAACTACAGCATCGGCAAGACGACGTGGGTGACGGCGCACACCACGCAGTTCACCCACCCGGGCTGGCGCTACATCGACTCCGCGGGCGGCTACCTCGGCGGCAAGCGCGCCAACGGCAGCTACGTGACGATGAAGTCGCCGAACAACGCCGACTACAGCACCGTCATCGAGACGATGGACGCCACTGCCGCGCAGACCGCCTCTTTCAGCGTCTCCGGCGGCCTGTCGACGGGCCAGGTGCACGTCTGGGACACCGACGTCAGGTCGGCGGACTCCACCCGTTGGTTCGTCCACCAGCAGGACATCACCCCGGCGGGCGGCAAGTACTCCCTCACCCTCCAGCCCGGGCACGTCTACACCGTGACCACCACCTCCGGCCAGGGCAAGGGCACGGCGACCCCGCCGGCCCGCACGGCGCTCGGCCTTCCGTACGCGGACTCCTTCGAGGCCCCGGCCACCACCACCTCGCCGAAGTACTTCTCCGACATGAACGGCGCGTTCCAGACCGTGCCCTGCGGCGGCGGACGGGTCGGCACCTGCCTGCGCCAGATGGCCCCGACGTCGCCGATCCGGTGGACCGACGAGCCGTACAGCGCCCCGTACACCATCATGGGCGACGGTAGCTGGAGCAACTACACCGTCTCCGCCGACGTCCTGTTCGAGCAGGCAGGCTCCGTCGAACTGCTCGGCCGGGTCAACCAGCAGGGCCGCAACAACAACGGTCTGAACGCCTACCACCTGCGCTACAGCGACACCGGCGCCTGGTCCATCGACAAGAGCGACACGGCCTGGAACTTCACCACGCTGGCCTCCGGAACGACCACCGCGCCCGGCACGGGCAGTTGGCACACGGTGTCGTTCACCCTCCAGGACGCCACCCTCACCGCCTCGATCGACGGTGTCGAGGTCGGCAGCGCCACGGACTCCTCGTTCACCAACGGGCAGCCCGGTCTCGGCGTCACCGGCTATCGGACCGACCAGTTCGACGACTTCTCCGTCACCCCCGGCACGCCCGGCACCGCCCGGACCGGAGCGGTCACATCGGCCCTGCCCGGCAAGTGCGCCGAGGTCCAGGACGACTCCTCCGCCGACGGAGCCGCGGTCCGCGTCGCCACCTGCGACGGCCGGCCCGCACAGACATGGACCTGGGCGAACGGCCTGCTCACACACAACGGCAAGTGCATGGACGTCGCCGGTCAAGGCACGGCCAACGGCACCCCGGTCATCCAGTGGCAGTGCAACGGCGGCCCCAACCAGCAATGGGCACCGCAGCCCGACGGCACCCTGAAGAGCGCCCAGTCGGGCCGCTGCCTGGACGCGCCGACCTCCGGCACGAGCGACCAGCTGAGGATCTGGGACTGCGCCGCCGACGCGAACCAGCGCTGGATCCTGCCCTGATCGCGCGCCACCGTCCCTCCCTACCGAACTCTTCGGAACGTCATCGATCCCTGGAGGATTCCGTGCGCACCGCCCGCAGCTCCCCGTGGTCGCACCGCGCGACCGCCGCGCTCACCTAGCCGGGCCTGCTCCTCGGGGGCGGGGCCGTCGCCACCGGCATCGGCCCCGTCGCCGCGGCGCCGGCCGTCGCGGCCGACGACGGCCTCGCCAACCAGGGTCTGGCCGCCCTGCCGAGCCCGGTGCCTTACCTCCGTACCGGCGCCCGGAACGGTCACGTACCGCGTCACCCCGAGTTCTCCGGTGCCGCCGCCCACGGGGTGTCACGTACGTCGGAGACCTGCCGTTTCTCTCATGGGCACCGTGGCCGTGATGCACGCCGAGGCCGGCGCCGACTGCGTGTCCCCGACGGCCATGCTCGACGGCTCGATCCACGCCGTCCGCCAGGCGCTCGACGCGACGAACCCTACGAGCGCCCGGCGCAGCTCGACGCGATCCTCGCGGACGCCGCCCGCGCCGACTTCGCCATGTCCTGCGAGACCCGTACCGGAAGCCACCTGGCCACCCTCGCCGCGTCCAAGCCGAGCGGCGGCTTCCTGGGGCTCGGGACCGGCGTCGGGGTCGGCGCCGGGTGGCTGACCTCCGGCATGACCGCCGAGGCCCGCCTGGTCACCGTGGAGGCAGACGCGTCGCCCAGGCCATCGCCCGGCGCCACCTGGGCAGCGACTTCCGGATCGAATTCGTCCACGCAGACGCGGACGACTGGCTCACCCAGGCATCCGAGCTGTTCGACTTCGCGTACGTCGACTGCCGGCCCGGAAGTACCTCCGGCTGCCGGACCTCCTGGCACTGCTCAAGCCCGGCGCCCTGTACGTCGTGGACGACATGCTGCCCGCGAACTGATCGACGGCATCCCGCACTGAAGCCGGTATTCGAAGGGGTGATCCGGCGGTCCGGGGCACCGCAGGTCGGTGCCGCGGGTCACTGCAGTCCGAGGCGCCGGGCGATCTCTTCGGTGTGCCGCAGGCGTGCGGGGGCGTCCTCGCCGAGGGCCGTGACGACTCCGGCGACGACGGTCTCGACCATGGCGAGGGTGGGGACGAAGCTGTCGTACGGTGAGGGGGTCGTGACCAGGCTGGGAAGGACGACCTCGGCGTGCGCGGAGACCGGGGAGAGCCATCGGTCGGTGAACAGGATGACCTTCGCGCCTTGTTCGAGGGCGAGTCGGGCCATGGTGACCTTGTCCTGCTCGTAGCGGCGGTAGTCGAAGACGACCAGGACGTCGCGGCGGGTGAGCGTACCGAGTGCCGCGGTCCGCTCGACATCGCCCGCGGGCAGGAGCCGGATGTCGCCGCGCAACTGCATGAGGTGCAGTCCGAGGTACTGGGCGAGGAGATGCGTGAAGCGGCCGCCGGCCAGGGTGATGCGCCGTTTGCCGTCGGCCAGGAGTGCGACGGCGTGTTCCAGGTCGTGCGGCGGGAGTTCGGCGAGGGTCTGCGCGACGGCGCCGCTGAGCAGTCTGCTGCCCTGTTCGAGCAGGGATGCTTCGCCGCCCGTCGCCGTGTCGGTGCGGGTGCGGTCGGCGGATTCGTACAGGGACAGGGGCGAGGCGTTGCGTTCGTCGAGTTCCCCGCGCAGGGCGGTCTGGAAGTCGGGGAAGCCCCGGTAGCCGAGCCGGTTGGCGAAGCGGATGACGGTGGGGGCGCTGACTCCCGCCCGTTCGGCGAGGACGGCGACGGTCTCGAAGCCGGCGGAGGGGTAGTTGGCCAGGAGGACGCGGGCGACCTTGCGTTCGGCCGGGCTGAGGTCGCCCAGCTTGTGCCGGATCACGTCGGCGAGTGCGCCGGAGGCCATCGCGGGTTCCTTTCTCGGTCGTCGGCGGGCATGCGGCCCGCGTGCCGAGCCTAATGCCGCTCGTCCGAGCCGCGATCACGGCCGCCGCGCCCCGATGGCGGCGGTGGGTGCTCCCGCACCGGGCAACGGCGCGGTAAACCGGTGCGGGAGCGTCGGGGGCAGCGTCAGTCGCTGCGGCTGTCGCCGAGGTCGGCGATGAGGGAGGCGAGCAGGGCGACCCTGGCCGGGACCGTACTGACGTCGAGCCACTCCTCGGGGGTGTGGTCGGCGCCGCCGACCGGTCCCAGACCGTCCAGCGTCGGGACCCCTGTGCCGGCGATGGTGTTGGCGTCTCCCACGCCGCCCGTCGCCGTGCCGCCGAAGGTCAGGCCCAGGCGTGCGCCGATGTCCTGGGCCCGGTCGAGCATCCGGCGGGAGGCGGCCGTGTCCTCCATCGGCGGGCAGGACGCGACTTCCTCGACGGTGGCACGGGTGCCGGGGACGACGGGCCGTGTGGCAGCCTCCTCCAGAGCGGCGATGGCCGCGCGCATGCCGCTGTCCGTGGCCGAGCGGATCTCGACGAGGAGTTCCGCTTCGGGGCAGACGATGTTGAAGCGGCTGCCCGCGCGCACGACGCCGACGTTGAGGGTGACGCCCTCCCACGTGCCGTTCAGCGCTTGGATCGCGATGACGAGGTGGGCGGCGGCCAGCGCCGCGTTCGCTCCGCGTTCGGGTTCGATGCCCGCGTGCGCGGCGCGGCCGGTGACGGTGAGCCTGAAGTCGGCCACGCCCTTGCGTGCGATGACCAGATCGCCGTTCTCCCGGGCGCATTCGAGGGCGAGGGCGTAGTGCGCCCCGTCGGCCGCCCACCGAGTGACCGGTCTGCTGGCGGGTGAGCCGATCTCCTCGTCGGGTGTGGCGAGGAAGACGAGTTCCGCGTACTCCTCGATGCCTGCCGAGGCGAGGATCTCAAGGGCTGCGAGGCCTGCCACCAGACCTCCCTTGTCGTCGCTGACGCCGGGTCCGTGGGCGAGGGATCCGCTGAGGGAGAACGGGCGTTCGGCGGCGGCCCCGTCGTCGAAGACGGTGTCCATGTGCGCGGCGAGGAGGATTCTGCGGCCTCCGTCGGCGACGGCGAGGCGACCTTCCTTGCGGCCGATGAGCACATCTCCGGTGCGGTGTCCTTGGACCGCCGGCAGCGGGACGCGTTCCACGGAGAAGTCCAGACGCTCGAGGTGGGCCCGGACCAGGTCGGCGACCCGGTCGACGCCGTCGGCGCTGTGCGAGCCGGAGTCGATCGCGACGAGTTCGGCCAGGTCTTCCAGGTACCGCGCCAGATGTGCGTGGGACAGGGACAGCAGCACGTCGTCGAGGGGCTGCTGCCGGAGCGGGGCGCTCACAGGACCTTCGACAGGAAGGCGCGGGTGCGCTCCTGCTCCGGTTCGGCCAGGACCCGCCGCGGGTCACCGGATTCGACGACGACGCCTTCGTCCATGAAGACCGCGAGGTCACCGACTTCGCGGGCGAAGCCGATCTCGTGCGTGACGACGACCATGGTCATGCCCTCGTCCGCGAGCCGGCGCATGACGTCGAGGACGTCGCCGACGAGTTCGGGGTCGAGCGCCGACGTCGGTTCGTCGAACAGCATCAGTTTCGGTTTCATGGCGAGGGCGCGGGCGATGGCGACGCGCTGCTGCTGACCGCCCGAGAGCTCGGCCGGGTAGTGGCCCTCCCGGTCGGCGAGCCCCACCTGGTCAAGGAGGGCCCTCGCCTCGTCGCGGGCCCGGTCCCTGGTGGCGCCGGCGACCTTGACAGGGGCCTCCATGACGTTCTCCAGGGCGGTCATGTGCGGGAAGAGGTTGAACCGCTGGAACACCATGCCGATGTCGCGCCGCCGGGCGGCGACCTCGCGCTCACGCAACTCGTGGAGGCGGGTGCCCTGCGGCCGGTAGCCGACCGGTTCGCCGTCGACGGAGAGCCGTCCTCCGTCGATCTTCTCCAGATGGTTGATGCACCGCAGGAACGTGGACTTGCCGGACCCGGAGGGCCCGAGGAGGCAGCACACCTGGCCGCGTTCGACCGTCAGGTCGATGCCCTTGAGGACCTGGAGCTTCCCGAAGTGCTTGCGCACGCCCTCGGCGTGCACCATGGGCGCGTTCAACGGCCCGCCTCCTTCTGTGTGCGGCCGCGCAGGGCGGTAAGGGGTCCGGCGCAGAGGCGTCGCAGGGGGGAGACCTCGGCGCCGCGGGCCGTGCCGCGCCCGTACCGGCGTTCGAGCCACGCCTGCGGGACGCTCAGGGCGCTGACCAGGGCCAGGTACCAGAGCGACGCCACCACGAGCATCGGGATGACCTGGTAGTTCTGTCCGTACACGTCCTGGATGTTGGACATCAGGTCGTGCGCCGCGATCACCGACACGAGGGCGGTCATCTTGAGCATGTTGATCGTCTCGTTGCCCAGCGGCGGGATGATCACCCGCATCGCCTGGGGCAACACGATCCGCCGCATGGTGAGCGCCGGGCGCATGCCGAGCGAGTGGGCCGCCTCGGTCTGCCCGGGGTCGACGGACCGGATCCCGGCGCGGACGATCTCGGAAGCGTACGCGGCCTCGTTCAGGCCGAGCGCGAGAAGGGCCGCGACGGACGGGGTGAGCAAGGTGTTGGTGTCGGCCTGGAAGAAGGTGACGCCGGTGAACGGGACGCCGATCATCACATGCTGGTAGAGGGCTCCGGCGTAGCCCCAGAAGATGATCTGTACGAGCAGCGGGGTGCCGCGGAAGACCCAGACGAACAGCGACGAGAGGCCGTACAGGACCGGGTTGTCGGAGAGCCGCATGACGGCGACGAGGGTGCCGAGGACCAGGCCGAGGGTCATCGCGGCGGCGGTCAGCCACAGGGTGGTGGCCAGGCCGTCGAAGATGAGCCCGGCGAACAGGTAGTGGCCGACGACGTCCCAGTGCAGGTTGCCGTTCTTCGCGAGCGAACCGATGAGGCCGGCCAGCGCGGCGACGGCGGCCACCGCGGAGATCCAACGCCCCCAGTGGCGGACGGGGACGATCTCGAAGATGTCGGGTGCGAGGTTCTCGCCGGTGTGCGGTGTGCCCACGTGGGTGGTGGTGGTGGTCATCTCTAGTCCACCGCCGCGTTCTTGGTGGCTTCCTTCACGGCGATGGAGGCGACGCCGTACTTGTCGCAGATCTTGGTGAGGGTGCCGTCGTTGATCAGCGCCTGGAGCGCACGCCTGATCGCCTCGGTCAGTTGCGGGAGCCGTCTGCTGACCGCGATGCCGTTGGGCGAGGCACGGTAGCCGGCCGGTGCCTCGGGGTCCTCGGCCAGGTCGAAGGCCTTGCCGCCGTCGGCGGTCTTGGCCGACCAGCCGGCGGCGGGCTTGGTGACGACCTCGGCGATCACCTTGCCGGAGCGCAGGGCGAGCTGGGCGTCGGAGTCCTTGGGGAAGGTCTGGATGTCGGCCGCCTTCCGGCCGGCGGCCCGGCATGTGGCCTGGTGGGCCGTGAGCAGCTTGTACTGGTTGGTCGCCGCCTGGACGCCGACCTTCCGGCCGCAGAGATCGTCCAGCGTGCTGATCTTCGCCGGGTTGCCCTCGGCCACCAGGATGCCCGAGCCGGAGCGCGAGTAGTCGACGAAGTCGACGACCTTCTGCCGCTCCTTGTTGTCGGTCAGTGCGGACATCGCGGCGTCGAACTTGCCGGCCTGGAGGGCGGGCACGATGCCGTCGAACTTCGTCGGGGTGAAGGCGAACCTGACGCCGAGTTTCGCGCCCAGGGCCTGGCCGAGGTCGTAGTCCAGGCCGGTCAGGTCGCTCTTCCCCTCGGTGACGAACATCGCGAACGGGGGGTACGGGACGTCCGTGGCCACACGCACGGTGCCCGCCTTCCTGATCTGCTCGGGCAGGGCCTCGTGGAGGGCCGCGTCCCGCGTGACCGTGACCCCGGCGATCTTGCCCACGGCTGCGGGCTCACCACCGCCGGCACCGCTCGCGCCGCAGCCGGAGACCACCGCCAGAGCCGTGCAGGCGAGCACGGCAGTCGCCCCGCGGCGGGGCGCAGAGATGTACATCAACGTCGTTCCCTCTCGGACGTCCGAAGCGAGCGGAATCTTCTCCGCCGACGTCTCAGAAGTTACACATCAATGTTTGTCATGGCTAGATGTAACGCCTGTTACGTACATGCGTCTGTCAGTGATCCGAGAGTGCACGGCACCCACGGCGAGGTCATCGGCCATCCCCTGATCCGCGACCATTGCCGGCGGCGCCCTTCGCGGTCGCCCAGCGGCGCCTTCGCCATGTCGGCAAGGGCTGCCTGCTCGCCGTCGATGCGAACCTTTGCCGCCCCCGTCCGGGGCGCCCACCGCGACCCCGCAGTCGCGCAGGCACGCCAGATGGTCCGAACCTTTGGTGATCTCGCCCGGTGTGGGCATGTTGGAGGCAGGAGGCTTGGGGAGGTGGAACGGCTCCGGGGTGAGCTGTCGGAGTTCGTTGCCGATGTGTTCGCCTCGCTTCCGCGGCGGGATCGGCATCGGTGGGGTGGGTGTCGTCTGCGGAGCTCGATGCTGGACGGGCGGCGTAAGTCGATCCAACCGATGACCGAGCGGCTGCCGGACGGGAACATGCAGGCCCTGCAGCAGTTCGTGAACCAGTCACCGTGGGATCCCCTGCCGGTGCGGCGGCGGATCGCCCAGCGCCTGACCGAAGCGGTCCGGCCTGAGGCGTGGGTGATCGACGATGTGTCGTTTCCCAGGTGCGGGACACGGTCGGTGGGAGTGGCCCGGCAGTACTGTGGTGCGCTGGGCAAACGGGCGAACTGCCAGGTCGCGGGCAGCGTTCACGCGGCGACCGACAGCGCGTCGTGCCCGCTGAACCGGCAGGTGTATTTGCTCAGGGAGTGGACCGGCGATCCTGGTCGCCGCCGGACGGCCGGGGTGCCCGGGGAGGCCGGCTACCAGGAGAAGCGGCGTCTGGCCCTGTACCTGCTCGATGCGCTCGCCGACCGGCCGCTGCCTCCTCCCGTGATCGTGGCCGACGCCGGATACGGGATCAGCACGCCGTTCCGTCTGGCCCTGGAGGAACGGGGCCTGGCCTGTGTGTCGGCCCTGGCGGGCACAGAGGTCACCCATCCAAAGTCCGCCGGGTCGTATCGGCCTGCCCATGGCGGTTCGGGGCCGCCGGCACTGGCGCGTTATCGCGGCCAGGCCCGGTCACTGCCGCTGCCGGCCGGCAAGGCGCCGGTGTCCTGCTTCACGGACGTCACCTGGCGCCGGGGAGGCAAGGGGGGCGATGACGTCGCGGTTCGCGGTCTGCGGGTGCGGCCGCGGGCACGCAGCGCCCGCGGCCGCCCAGCAGGCCGGCGGCGGCCACTACCGGTGGGACGGGGTGCTCCCGGTGCGGGCGGTGCTGGTGGAATGGCCCGCCGGGGCGAGCACCCCGACCGGGTACTGGATCTCCAACCTGCCCGCGTCCACCCTGGTCAGCGACCTGGTCCGCTGGGCGAAGATGCGCTGGCGGATCGAGCACGACTACCGCGAGCTCAGGCACGGCCTGGGCCTGGACCACTTCGAAGGCCGCACCTGGCGCGGCTGGCACCACCACGTCATCCTCGTCACCGCCGCCCAGGCCTTCCTCACTCTGCGGCGGCTCGACCCAAGAGCGCACGCGACGGCCTGACCCCCTATCAGGCCCTCGACGCTCTCCAGGACCTGCTGCGGTGCTGGACCGGCACCTGCACCACCTGCGGCCGCCCCTCGCCAAAAGCAGACCCAGAACCCAACGAAGTGCTACTGGCGAGCTCGTGCACGGTAGGCGGTGCGACGTCGAGGCCGGGATGGTTGATCATGGTCGGGTGGTGGGGAATGCGTCTCGCGGAGTGATCATCAGCAACCGCCGGATCACGGGCCTGTCTGCCGATGTTTGCTGAACTCATCGCCGAGGTGCCCGCCGTCCACGCCCGCCTCGTCGCGCTCGTTCGCCGGCAACCCGCCGCCTCTTCAGAGCAGCTGCCCGACGGGCTCACCGCCCGAGAGGCGGAGGTCCTCCGCTGCATGGCCCGGGGTCTGTCCAACCGCGAGATCGCCCGGACCCTGTTCGTCAGCGAAGCCACCGTCAAAACCCACGTCAACCGTGTCTTCGCCAAGACCGGCAGCCGCGACCGCGGCCAAGCCATCGCCTACGCCCACCGCCACGGGATCGAATGAACCGGCGCTACAGCCAGGCCGCCCTCGCAGCCGGTCGCCCTCAGGCGCCGGCCCGTGACCTGACGGCGTCGAGGTCGTCGCGTACCTTCTGCGGCTCCTTCGCCAGTGGCATGTTGGCCTCGTTCCCGGCTGCGTCCAGGGCACCCGGCGCGTCCTGGACCAGTGCGGCGAACAGCGGGCCCATGTCGCTCTGTGCAGGGCCGCTTTCAGCGACCAGTTCGAAGGTCCGGCCCACCGCCTCAGGAGCGGTGAGGGCCTCTACCAGCACCTGGGCGATCTGCTCCCGGGCGATGACACCGTCGGCGGGCGAGCCGGAACGCCGCTTGTCTCCCTGCAGGAAGACGAGCCGGTGCTCGTCGCGGTCGTTCATGTCGAACCAGCCCGGCCGCACGATCGTGTACGAGAGGCCACTGGCGCGGACGAGTCGCTCGGAGCGGCGCTTCCAGTCGAGGAGATGGTTGTACGCGCTGCCTCGGGAGGTGACCCCGATGGAGGTCATCAGCACGATGCGCGGCTTCTGGCCCTCCAAGGCGGCCAGGATGTTGCGGACGCCGGCGTAGTCGACGTTCTCGGGTGACGAGTGGCCCGTGCCGTCGGATCCCAGGGTCAGTACTACGGCGTCGACGTCGGCCACGGCCCGGGCCAGAGTCTCCGGCCGAGTGACGTCGGCGACCGTGACCTGAGCCTCGGAGGGAAGCTGCCGCTTGGCCCTCGCGGCATCACGTACCAGCGCGCGGGTCGTGTGTCCGCGCGCGATCGACTCGGCGACGACGAGGCGTCCGATACTGCCCGTCGCGCCAACTACCAGAACGGTCATGGGGGTGGTGGACATGAGTCCTCCTTCTGCTGCCGCGAACGGCGGCCCTTGGTCGGTGATCAAACTGGGGGTGGGGAAGGGGATGGGGAGATCAGGGGGTGGTCAGTTCTCCGGCGCGCAGTGCCGCGGTCACGCCCCCGTCCATCAGGAGGTCGGCACCTGTGATGAATCCGGCTTGACGGCCGAGGAGGAAGGCGGCGGCATCGGCGACCTCGTCCGGAGTGCCGAAGCGTCCCGCCGCCGACACTTCCCGTACGTGGTCGAACCACTCGCGGCGAGGACCGGACAGCTCGTCCAGAGCCAGCGGGGTGATGATCACGCCGGGGCTCACGGCGTTGATCCGGGCCTTGCGCTTGCCCCATACGGCGGCGGCCGTCTGGACCCGCAAGGAGTTGGCCCGTTTGGCGAGCGCGTAGGCGTGGACGGACGAGCCGACGTGCTCGGGCTGGAGGAACGGCAGAGCAAGCAGCTTGGCCGTATCGGTCGTGGCGAGTGCGTGCTCGATCTCGGGCGCGTACGGGCTCTCCCGGTGTCCGGCCATGCTGGCGATCACGAGGCCGGCTCCGCCGGGGGCGACGACCCGGCCGAATGCGTCGAGGACCATCGCCGTACCGAGGAGGTCGACCTCCAGCACGCGTTCCGTGGTTGCCTGCGTGGGGGAGACACCAGCTGTGTGTACGACCTGGGTGACCGGGCCCAGAGCGGCGGCCGCGGCGGCCAATGCCTCGACCGCTTCGAGGTCGGAGACGTCGGCGACGCGCGTCGTCACGTCGTACCCCTCGCCACGCAGGCGGTCCGCGGCCGTCTCGGCCGCCTTGTCGCTCGAATCAGCGAGAAGCACCGAGCGGCCGGCCCCGACGCGGCGGGCGATCGCCAGACCGATGCTGCCCGAGCCGATGATGACGACGACATCCTTCGCATGCATGCTCATGCCTTGATTCCTTCCTCCACGCTCTCGCGATCGCTTGAGGGCCGTGGTCGGCGAGCCCGAAGGGCGACTGCGCCACGCGAATCCAGCCTGCGGCAGCCACCCGCGAGGCGGCAGGCCGTGCCGTGCAGGGGAGCGCCGTTCGGGGGAGTGACAGGGCCCCTCAGATGCCTCCCGCGCAGGTCACGAGGTGGCCACACTGGAGGCATGACAGCCATGACACGAGAGCACACCGCCGGCGGCGGTTCCGAGCTGGGACGTTTCCTGCGCGCCCGCCGCGCTCGGCTGACCCCCGCCGAAGCCGGGCTCGTGGCCGGCTCCGGGCTGCGGCGCACTCCCGGGCTGCGCCGCGAGGAGCTGGCCACCCTCGCGGGCATCAGCATCGACTACTACACACGCCTGGAACGCGGCAAGGAGACCCGCCCGAGCGCGTCCGTCGTCGACTCTCTGGCCCGAGCCCTTCAGCTGGAGGACGACGAACACGAGCACCTGCGCACCCTGGCCGCGCGTGCCGCCCGCAGTGTGCCCGAGCAGCCGGCGGCCCCGTCGCGGACGGTGCGGCCCGGAGTGAAGCTGCTTCTGGAGGGCCTCCGCCCGTTCCCCGCCCATGTGGTCAGCCGCACCACCGACGTACTCGCGTACAACCCGGGAGGGCTGCGTCTGCTCGTGGGGATGGAGGACTGGTCGGCCAAGGAACGCAACGTCGCCCGCTACGTCTTCCTCCACCCCGGCGCGCGTGACCTGTTCGACGACTGGAGCAACCAAGTCCGCGGATGCGTTGCACGGCTCAGGGCGCTCGCGGGTACCGATCCGGACGCCCCCGACTTGACCCGGCTGGCCGGCGAACTCCTTGTCAAGAGCCCGGACTTCGCCCGACTGTGGGAGCGCTACGACGTCAAGGGCCGCAGTCACGGCCGCAAGACCTTCCACCACCCCGAGGTCGGCGACCTCACCCTCGGCTACCAGTCGATGGAGCTGGAGGGTACGCCCGGCCACCGTCTGATCACGTACTACGCGGAGCAGGGCACACCCGAGTACGACGCCCTCGTCCTGCTGGACATGCTTGGATCCCAGCCGTCACCCGTTGAGGGGACGCGGACCAGAGCGTCGGCCACTGCTCAGGACGACGCCCCGGCATCCTCCTCCTGACTCCCGAGGACACCGTCCCGGGCCTTCACCCCATTCACGGAGAAACCCGTGCCCATACCCGACGCCCCAGCTGACCTCGACCACGTCGTCACGGCCTACCACGCCTTCCTTCAGGCGATGGCCGACGGCGACACGGCCGTCCTCGACGACCTGCTCGATGACGGATTCACCCTCACACACATCACCGGCTACGAGCAGCCGAAGGCCGAGTGGCTCGCGCAGATGCGTGGCGGACGATTCGTCTATCACGACATCGACGAGAGGGGTCTGACCGTCCGCGCCGAAGGCGACACCATCCACCTCGTCGGCCGGATCGTCACCGACGCGACGGTCTACGGCACGCACGCCGACTGGCGACTGCGGCTGACCATGGACTACGTCCGCGAGGGTGACATCTGGACCGCGCTGAGGGCCGTGGCGACAACCTGGTGATCGATACGGACGAGCGGCGATTGTCACCGCATCGCGCGGTAGGTCGCTTCGTCGAAGTCGGTGGGCCGACCGTCTCCGCTCTGGTTCCAGACCCACAGCCCGAGGAAGGTGCGAGTGAATCCCAGTGCGTTGATCAGACCGTCGTCGACCTGCTGGGCGTGATCGTCGGACCGCACGGTGACCGTGGATCGACGGTGCCGTGACGACGTAGTTGGGGCAGTCGGTGAAACCGTCCCTGTACGCGGACACATTGCTGTAGATGAGAGGGAAGAGGCCGTCAGCGTTGCAGACGTTGGGTGCCCATGACCCGCCCGAGTCCGGATACCCGGACAGGTCCAGCAGCCGCTTCTCCGCGAGGGCGCCGCCGAGCGGCCGCCAGTGAGCCAGGTCCGTCGAGTGGCGCAGTCGTACCCCGGCGACCACTCGACCGTCGAGGTGGTCGGCTTGTAGTCGGATCCGACCCGCAGGATCGACGCATCCGGGTGCGAGGCCGCCAGGACCGGATTCCGGATCATCCCCACGCTTCCCTCCAGCACTGTTCGTTCACGCCACACCTCCTCGGCAGCCTCTGGTGATCACAGCGGACCGTATGGTCGAACGTGTTCGCAATCACGAGCGCGACACACAACGGAACGAACTGCCCGGTGAATTCACGCCGGAGACACCGCGGCGTTCGAAGTGCCGAACAAGGAGATGCCGCCCTGGGCTTAAGAGGCTCAATCGCAGTAGAGGGCTGCACTTCTGTCCGAGCGCGACGAGACGTGCGCAGCGGAACGAGCTATACACCCTTGTTGTCGTCGCGCAGGGAATGGATCATGCTCTGCAGGATCCGGAACGCGTCTGACTGCTCGCTCTTGGTCAGGCCGGCCAGCATTCTGGCCTCGACGGACCGGACGGCTGCGCTCGCCTCCTCGAGGCTTCGTCGGCCGAGAGGCGTGAGCCGCGCGGGAAGCACCTTCCCGACGCGTGCCTCCGCGGGCCTGGTCACGTAGCCGTCTCGTTCCAGGGCCTGGAGTAGCACGTTCATCGTCTGCCGTGTCACGAACGCGCCCCGCGCGAGCTCGGAGTTCGACAAGCCCGGTCGTTGTGCCAGCAGCTCGAGGCAGGAGTAGTGGGTCACGCTCATCCCGAGCGGCCGCAGTACTTCTTCCATGGCCGCGCGGAGGGCGCTCGACGTTTCCTTGAGCAGGTAGCCCAGTGACGTCTTCAGGTCGACGCCGACACCTTCTTGACTCATGTCAGTATTCTGACATAGGTTGAGCGTGTCAGAAAGCTGACACGAAACCAAGGAGCGTCACCATGCCCGCCACCGGCCCCGACTTCATCTCGCTCCAAGTGCGAGACCTCGACGCTTCGCAGGCGTTCTACGAGCAGTACCTGGGACTCGTCCGCTCACCGGCCGGACCTCCGCACGCCGTCGTCTTCGAGACGAAGCCGATCGCGTTCGCACTCCGCGACGTCGTTCCCGGCACCGACCTCGCATCCGTCGCCCAGCCCGGCATCGGTGTCGCGATCTGGCTCCACGCCACCGGCGTCCAAGCCATCCACGATGCGCTCGTCGCCGACGGTCACACCATCGTCTCCGCACCGATCGACGGCCCCTTCGGTCGGACCTGCACCTTCGCCGACCCCGACGGCTACCAGGTCACGCTCCACGACCGCGCTTGATCGACCAACCGCCACCGGACGATCATCGGTGTGGCTCTGTCGAGTGGTCGACCCGGATGACTGGTGCCATGCCTGCGGCTGTCTGGGGGTGCCGGGCGACAGCTTGCTGCGCCGACTGGCGCATGTCCCGCTCGGCTGGCGGGCAACGATCCTGCACATCCGCATCCGCCGCTCCGTTGTTCGGGCTGCGGGCGCGGGCGGGTCTGGCGCCAAGACACGACCGCGACTGCCGCGCCGAGGGCGAAACCTTCGCAGCTCACCACCCTGGTCGGGGAGCTATCGGTACGCGATGAGGACTTCCGCACGTGGTGGGCAGCCCACCACGTAGCCGCCCTCAACGTGGGCACCAAGACCCTGCACCACCCTGTCGTGGGTGAACTCACTCTCGACTGGGACACTCTCACGGCCAGTATCGACCCCGACCAGCAGCTGGTTGTCTGGACCGCCGAGGTCGGCACTCCCTCCCACGATGGACTGCGCCTGCTCGCGTCCTGGTCGGCCGGTGACCTGCAGCCCCACGACAAGGCCGCCCATGACGGTCCGACCCGGGGCGGCTCTTCCTGATCAACCGCAGGTCACGGAGGGAGTCACTTCGGCTCCGGCTGCACGCTCCGGCGCAGTTCCGCGTACCACCGGGTCTCAACGGCGGCCACGGCTCCGAGCACGACGACGACCCCGCCAGCGAGGCCAGCGGCGGCAGCACGATGGCTGCCGGGATCCAAGCGAGAAGCAGGCACACGGCGGCCAGCCGGAACGGCCCCCACACACCTGCGGACAGGCGGCCGAAGAGCAACAGGCCGGCCAGGTAGGTCGCGGCGCCGCCACACAGCGCGCCGGCGTAGAAGCCGCCCAGGCCCTTGCCGCTGTCGGCGTACGCCACGACACCCTCGACGCCGAGAGCGGTCATGACGATGCCCGCGACGATGGGGAAGTGGGCGTAGCCGTACGCGTTGACCGCCAGAGTGAGGCGGGCCTGACCCCGGGTCTGGTAGAGCCGGTGTTCCACGAGCAGGCTCACCACGTCGAAGTACAGCCACCACAGCCCCGCGGCGGCGAGCCCCATGACGGCAGCGGCCAGCAACGCGGTACTGACCGGGCGGTCCACGGCGCCGAGCCCCATCGCGATGAGCGACTCGCCGATCGCGATGATCACGAACAGCTGGTGGCGTTCGGTGAAGTAGGCGGCGCTGTGGATGCGCCAGCTGCCTCTGCGCGAGGTGAGGTAGACACCGCCCCAGTCCACCACGATGGCCGCCGCGTACAGCGCCGTCTGTCACCGTCCGCCGATGATCGCGCCTACGATCAGGAGGGCCGAGCCGCCCAGCACCGGAGGCCAGGACACCGCGATCTGACGCAGGAGACCCCGGTCGCCCCGTGCCAGGTGCGCGTAGATCACGAGGTGCACGCAGCGCACCACCAGATAGGCGCAGGGCAGGACCAGCGGCCCGTAGAGCCCGCCGGGGGTGTCGTCCCAAGCCTCGGGGACGGTCAGCGCCACGACGAAGACGCCGGCCATGGCCACCGTCATGCCCAGGCGCACGGAGCCCAGGTCGGCCTGGGCCTGGTTGCCCAGCCACGCGTAGGCGGACCAGGAGAACCACACCAGGGCGAGCAGCAGCACCCCGTGGAGGATGCCGATACCGCTGTGCTCGCGGGCCATGAAGGCGGTGACCTGGGTGAGCGTGATGACGTAGACGAGGTCGAAGAAGAGCTCGAACGTGGTCACGCGACTACCCAGTACCAGGGCGTGGCCACCCGTCGTGGGCTCGTGTTTCGATCGCCGGTCCGCGCTTCCTGCGTCCACCACTGATGACACCCTTCCTGTCGCGCCGTTGCGAGCACAGTCTGACCGGCCTCGAAGGTGAGAACCGGGAAGGCGATCGGCCGGGTGAGCCGATGGAGTTACTCGGCCGGCTGGCGACGGGACAGGCGGACCTCTTCGATGTCGAGGCGCCGCTGCACCTGACGCAGAACGGTGTCGTCGATCGCGTGCTCGTCGCGCAGCCGCACCACCGTGGCCCGCTTGCGGGCCAGGAGCTCCAGACGCAGCGCCGTGTAGTGCTGGTCATGGCGCAGCACGTCCTCGTCGTCGGCCTCGCCGCCGCTCGCCCGCAGGAACTGCAGGCGGATCTCGTACTCCTGGCGCAGGCGGTCCACGACCGCCGGGTCGGTGCCGAGATCGGCGGCGACCCGCGGAAGCGCGTCGAGGGCTTCTTCGGTGGCCGTCGTCTCGGCGAGGAGGCGCTCCTCCTCCACCGAGGTGTCGTGGGGCATACGTGCCCAGCGGACCACGCGCGGCAGGAGCAGACCCTGTACGACGAGGGTCACGACGATGACCCCCGAGGTGACGAAGATGATCGTGTCGCGGTCCGGGAAGGGCGCGCCCGAGTCCAGCATGGTCGGTACGGACAGGGCGACCGCCAGCGATACGGCCCCACGGAAGCCGGACAGGGCGCTGACCACACGGGCGCGGTAGTCCATCCGGCGCAGCCGCTGCTGCGGGCGGCGGTCCACCAGGCGGATCAGGTACACGACGGCGAAGAGGAAGACGAAGCGCGCCGCGACGACCACCGCGGAGATCGCTCCGACCGCGATCAGCGCGTGGGTGAGGTCAGTGCCGTTCAGGTCTCGCGCGGCCGACTGCGCCTCCAGGCCGACGAGGACGAAGAGGGCTCCGTTGAGTACGAACGTGGCCAGCGACCAGAATTCCTCGCCCTGGCGTCGGGTCGCCGCTCCGACCAGGCGAGGCCCTGCCTGACTCATGATCAGCCCGGCCACCACGACGGCGAGCACGCCGGAGGCGTGGATCAGTTCGGCGAGGAGGAACGCCGTGAAGGGCGTCATGAGCGCGGCCACGTTCCCCAGCAGGGGGTTGCCGAACACGCGACGGATGCGGATGCCGAGCCATGCCGTGAGCGCGCCGGCCGCGGCGCCGCCGACGTACGAGACCAGGAACAACCAGCTGACGTGCGGGACGGTGAAGTGCTCCTCGCCGACCGTGATGCCCACGGCGAGACCGTAGATGACCAGGGCGGTGCCGTCATTGATGAGGCTCTCGGCGCGCAGCAGCGTGACATTGCGGCGCGGGAGTGCCTTGGCGAGGACGCCGACGGCGGTGGCGTCGGTCGGGGCGACGGCCGCGCCAAGCACCCAGGCCGGGCCCCAGCCGAGCCCCAATGCGTGGGCCACGACGGCGACCGCTCCGGCGGTGGCGATCACCAGGGTCGTGCTCAGCAGAATGATGCCGCGCAGGTCGCGGCGGATCTCCCGCAGCGAGGTGTTCAGGCTCTCCCAGTACAGCAGCGCGGGGAGGAACAGCAGCAGCATGGCCTCCGGCGGCAGGTGGACCGCCCGGAGTGCGGGGATGAAGCCCAGCAGCGCACCGATGACGAGCAGCAGTACGGGCGGTGCCACCCTCAGGCGGTGTCCGATGCCCTCCCCGAGGAGGAGAGCCAGGCCGAGGACCACGACGAGTTCAAGGCCGAGCATGTGGAGTCTCCCGTCGGGTCTGGAATCAACTGGTACTGGTGCCCCGTACGGGGGTGTCATGGGGGAGACGCCCCCGTACGGGGTGCTTTCAGGAACGGGCCTGGTCAGGCCAGCGTCGTGGTGTCGATGACGAATCGGTAGCGCACGTCAGAGGCGAGGACGCGGTCGTATGCCTCGTTGATCTTCTCAGCCGGGATGACCTCTACCTCTGCGCCGACGCCGTGTTCGCCGGCGAAGTCGAGCATCTCCTGGGTCTCCGGCAGGCCACCGATGAGCGAGCCGGCGAACGCGCGGCCCTTCATGAGGAGCGAGAAGACGTTGACGGACAGTGGCTCGGCCGGGGCTCCGACGTTGACCAGGGCGCCGTCGACCGCCAGCAGGCCGAGGAAGGCGTCCAGATCGAGTTTGGCGCTTACCGTGTTGATGATCAGGTCGAAGGTGTCGGCCAGCTTCTCGAATGTCTCGGGGTCGCTGGTGGCGTGGTAGTGGTCGGCTCCGAGCTTCCTGCCGTCCTCCTGCTTCTTCAGTGACTGCGACAGCACGGTGACTTCGGCGCCCATGGCGTGGGCGAACTTGACGGCCATGTGACCGAGACCGCCGAAGCCGATGACGGCGACCTTTTTGCCGGGGCCCGCGCCGAAGCGCTTGAGTGGCGAGTACGTGGTGATGCCCGCGCACAGCAGCGGGGCGGCGCTCGCCAGGTCGATGCTCTCCGGCAGCCTGAGGACGAAGCCCTCGTCCACGGTGACGCCGGTGGAGTAGCCGCCCTGGGTGAACTGGCCGTACTTGTCGACGGAGCCGAAAGTGAGGGTGCCGCCGCCCTGGACGCAGTACTGCTCACGGCCGGCCTTGCAGTAGTCACACTCGCGGCAGGAGTCGACCAGGCACCCGACTCCGACCTTGTCGCCGACGGCGTACTTGGTGACTTCGGAGCCGACCTCGGCGACGACGCCGGCGATCTCGTGGCCGGGCACGACGGGGTAGGTCTGGTCGGCCCACTCGCTGCGGGCGTGGTGGATGTCGGAGTGGCAGATGCCGCAGTACTTGATGTCGATGAGGACGTCACGCGGGCCGACCTCGCGGCGCTCGATCGTCATCGGTGAGAGCGGTTCGGTCGCGGATGTGGCTGCGTAGGCGCGTGCGGTGAGCACCGTACTCCTGGTGATCGTGTGGGGGATGGCTGGCGGCCGGTGGCTGGCCGCCATGGTCTGGGAGAGCAGAGGTGGGGTCAGCGGGGATCGAGTCGCATGGTCGTCGAGCTCGCCTCTTCGCTGGTGATGGCCTGGACGATGTACGCGGCGTAGTGCCCGTACTTGGCGCGATAGGCGCCGTCGACGGCGTCGTTGATCTCCTCGTCGGCGTCGACGAAGGTGACGTCCTTGGTCACGCCGTCGGCCTCGACGTGTCCCTCTTGGAGGGCGCGGGTGCCGCGGTACCAGTCGGATCCGGGGCCGTACACGGAACGGACGTAGATGTCGTCATCGACGAGGACGACCCAGATGGTCCGCGGGCTGCTCAGTGCACCGTCGCGGCGCAGGGAGGCGACGTCGAGTTCCTCGGCGTGCTCGATGGTGTCGAGCTCGTCGTCCGTCCAGGTGGTCGTGGTGGTCATGGGTGGTGCTCCTTGCAGGGGTGCTGTGCGGTCGGTCAGCGCTGTGGGGCGGGCCTGAGCAGCAGGCTCGCGGCGGCGGTGAGCAGGACCAGGAGGGCCGCGGTCAGGAGGCTGGTGCGCAGCCCGTGGAGGAAGGTGGTGTGCTGGGCCACCAGGGCACCGAAGATGGCTACGGCGAGGGCCCCGCCGACCTGGCGTGAGGTGTTCAGGACGCCGCTGGCGGTGCCCGCCCGCTCGGCCGGCACGCGGTCGAGCAGCAGCGAGGTGAGCGCCGGGACGGCGAGGGCCCCGCCGGTCCCGACCGGGACCATCAGCAGCACGATCAGCCAGGCGGGTGCCGATGCGTGCGGGATGCACAGAAGTACGAGGCCGGCGGCCATGGCGAGCTGCCCGGTGATGATGGGCATGCGCGGGCCGAACCTCTGGGCGCACCAGGCGGCCGTGGGGCTGGCGACGGCAGTCAGCAGGGTCATCGGCAGGAACGCGAGTCCGGTGGCCAGCGGTGACAGCCCGTGCTCCTGCTGGAGGTAGAGGCTGAGGAGGAAGATCATGCCGTAGAAACCGACGTTCAGGGCGAAGCCGACCGACGCGGAGACCGCCATCGTGCGCTCGCGCAGCAGTGACAGCGGCACCATCGGATGCCGGCCGCGTGCCTGGGCGGCCACGAACACCGTGCCCGCGATCACGGCGACGGCCAGCGCGAGCAGGACCCGAGGGGCCGTGAGGCCGAGGGCGCCGGCCTCGATCGCCGCGAACGTCAGACCGCCCATGGCGGCCACGGCGGCGATCTGCCCGGTCCAGTCGAACGGAGTGTCCGCGCGTCGCGGGGAGCGGGGCGCCCGAGTGAGCAGATACAGCGCGAGGAGACCCACCGGCAGGTTGACGAAGAAGATCATCCGCCAGCTGACCAGGCTCAGAACGCCACCGGCCACAGGACCGGCGGCCGAGCCCACCGAGCCGCCCAGCGCCCACAGCGAGATCGCCCGCGCCCGCTGGGCGGAGTCCGGGAACGCCTCGCGGATCAGCGCCAGCGAGGCCGGCACGATCACCGCGGCACCCGCGCCCTGCACCAGACGCGCCCCGACGAGCACGCCCAGGTTCGGGGCGAGACCACAGATCACCGAGGCCGCGGTGAACAGGGCCAGCCCGCTGCCGAACGCCTGCCGGGCTCCGATGCGGTCGGCGATCGACCCGGCGGACAGAAGCAGCGCGGCGAACATCAGGGTGTAGCCGTCCACCACCCACTGCAGACCGGTGATGCCCGTGTCGAAGCCGCGGCCGATCTCGGGGAGCGCGACGTTGACGATCAGGGCGTCGAGCGTCATCACGAAGAAGCCGAGCAGCGCGGCCGCCAGTGCCCAGCGGGCACCGGTACCGCCTGCGCGGTCCATGTCCAGGCCGGCTGTGCGCCGGGTGGAGGCGAGGGGACTGGACACGGTTTCTCTCCTGCGGATGGGGGGGGGTTCCCAGCGACATCCAGCCTGCTCGCCGCGAGCCTCGCGTGGCAGGGCGGGCTGTGCCAGGGAGCGGTGTTCCGGGGTGTGACAGGACCCCTATGCTGCATTCGTGCTGGTCAGAGACGTAAGGCAGGGAGCCTGTCACACTGGAGTCATGGCACGTGAGCAGCAGGGCGGCAGTAGCGGCACGGAACTGGGGCGCTTCCTGCGCGCCCACCGGGCTCGTGTGACACCTGAGGCGGCGGGGCTGCCGGTCGGCTCCGGCCTGCGGCGCACGCCAGGACTGCGCCGGGAGGAACTGGCCACCCTCGCCGGCGTCAGCATCGACTACTACACCCGCCTGGAGCGCGGCAAGGAGACGAACCCCAGCGCGTCCGTGGTCGACGCCCTGGCCCGGGCCCTGATGCTGGACGAGGCGGAGTACGCGCACCTGCGCGAGCTCGTCGCCCGTGCCGGCCGCAGCCTCGTGCCGCAACCCCCGGGCGAGCTCGACGAAACCGTCCGACCCGGGGTGCAGCTGTTGCTGGACAACCTGCGTCCCTGCCCCGCGTACGTGGTCAGCCGGACGATGGACGTCATCGCCTGCAACCCGAGCGGGCTGCGGCTGTTCGCGGGCATGGCCGACTGGCCCGAGGACGGGCGCAACGTGGTGCGTTACGTCTTCCTCCACCCGCAGGCCCGTGACCTCTTCGACGACTGGGACGACCAGATCCGCGCCTGCGTGGGCCGCCTGCGCGCCTTGGCCGGCATCCGTCCCGAGGCCCCGGACCTGACTCGGCTGGTCGGTGAACTCCATGCCAAGAGCCCGGAGTTCACCGATCTGTGGGAGCGGTACGACGTGCGCTGGCACACCCACGGCAGCAAGACCTTCCACCACCCGGAGGTCGGTGACATCACCCCGGGCTACCAGTCCATGCAGATCGAGGGCACTCCGGGCCAGCGCTTCATCGCCTACTACGCCGAACCGGGCACCACCGACCACGACAAGCTGGTTCTCCTGGACATGACGAGCCCTCAGGACACAACGGTCAGTGGCCGGCTCAGCGGCGACTGAACGAATCCAGGCGCAGGCTCTCGGGGTCGGGCCCGCTGCGGAGCCCCGTGTCGAGCGCGTCGACGGCAGCGACCTCCTCCGGGGTCAGGGAGAAGTCGAAGACGCCGAGGTTCTCCTTGATGCGATGGGGCGTGACCGACTTGGGGATCGCGCACAGGCCGTGCTCGATGTGCCAGCGCAGCACGATCTGGGCGGGCGTCCTGCCGTACTTCGCGGCGAGTTCGACGACCAGCGGCTCCTCCAGAGTGCTCCGGCCGCCGTTCGGGGCGTGCGGCCAGTAGCGGGTGATCCCGCCGATCGGCGACCAGGACTCGGTGACGATGCCGAACTCCTGGTGCATCGCCCGCAGCTCGCGCTGGACGAAGTACGGATGCAGCTCGACCTGGTTGACCGCCGGAACGACGTCCGTACGGTCCATCAGCGTGCGCAGCAGTCCGGGCGTGTGGTTGGAGACCCCGATCGCCCGCACTCGGCCGTCGGCGAGCAGCTTCTCGGCAGCCCTGTACGCGGCGACCCACGGTTCCGGCTCCAGCGGGACCGGCTGGTGCAGCAGGTACAGATCGAGGTACTCCAGGCCCAGGTTGGCGAGGCTGGTGTCGAAGGCGCGCAGGGCGGAGTCGTAGCCGTAATCGGTGAGCCACAGCTTGGTCGTCACGAAGACGTCCGCGCGGTCGATGCCGGAGCGACGGATACCCTCGCCCACCTCCTTCTCATTGCCGTAGGCGGCGGCCGTGTCGATGAGGCGGTAGCCGGACTCGAGAGCGGTCGCGACAGCGGGGACAGTCTCCTCAGGACTGCTCTGGTAGACGCCGAGCCCGAGGGAGGGTATCTCGACACCGTTGTTGAGCTTCAGCAGGGGAGTGCTCATGGGGATTCCTCAGGTGCGCTGGGGATGACTGAATGCCGGGGGCCGACCATCAGCGCGGCGTGGTCGGCCCCTGGCACGGCCTCGGGGTCAGCGGTTGGACAGCTGCATGGCCGCCTCGTCGAGGCGCTCTCCGGTAGCCGGGGTGAGGCTGTTCAGCTTCTCGATCTGTTCCGAGGTCAGCTCGACGGCGTCGGCGGCCGCATTGTCCTCCAGGTGGACGACCCGCTTGGTGCCGGGGATCGGGGCGATGTCGTCGCCCTGGGCCATCAGCCAGGCCAGGGCCACCTGAGCCGGGCTGGCGCCGGCCTCGTCGGCGACGGCCTTGACCTCGTCGGCGATGCGGAGGTTCTGCTCGAAGTTGCCCGGCAGGAAGCGGGGGTTGTTCTTGCGGAAGTCGTCGTCGTCGAACCAGTCGGTCGAGCGGATCGCGCCGGTCAGGAAGCCATGGCCGAGCGGCGACCAGGGCACGAATCCGATGCCCAGTTCCCGGGTCGTCGGAAGGATCTCGGCCTCGGGGTCGCGCGACCACAGCGAGTACTCCGTCTGGAGAGCGGTGATCGGGTGGACGGCGTGCGCCCTGCGGATCGTGGCCGGCGCGGCCTCCGACAGGCCGATGTACCGGATCTTGCCTTCGGCCACCAGCTCGGCCAGCGCGCCCACGGTCTCCTCGATCGGGGTCCGCGGGTCGACGCGGTGCTGGTAGTACAGGTCGATGTAGTCCGTGCCCAGCCGCTTCAGAGAGCCCTCGACGGCGACACGGATGCTGGCGGGGCTGCTGTCGAGGCCGTCCTCTCGGCCGGTGTGCGAGACGAAGCCGAACTTCGACGCAAGCACCACCTGGTCGCGGCGGCCCCGGAGCGCCTTGCCGACCAGCTCCTCGTTGGTGAAGGGCCCGTACACCTCGGCGGTGTCGATGTGGGTGATACCCAGGTCGATCGCCCGATGGATGGTGCGGATGCCCTCCGCTTCATCGGTGTCCTTGCCGGTGTAGAACGCGTTCATGGGCATCGCGCCCAGACCGATGCGGGAGACGTCCAGCTCGCCGAGCTTGATGTGCTGCATGGTGGTGACTCCATTCGGGAGGGGGAGGCGGGAGCGGGAAGAAGGCCGAGTGCCGGAATCCGCGAGTTCCGCCATCTCCACTGTCCGGGCACGTTGGCCTCCAGCGGCAGGCCGCGCTGTGCCAGGGAGCGTCGTTCAGGGGTGTGGCAGGGCCCCTCAGCCGCCTTTCGTGCAGGTCACGGCCTGTCCACAGTGGAGCAGTGTCAGCCGTGAGGGGGTGTGCCGCACCCCTGCACAGCCCTCCCTGGACCCTCACTCCCGGGAAGATCTCTTCTCTTCACCCCGCTCGAAGCAGGTGCGAGGGTCGTTGACGTAACCGCCTCCGGCCGCCCACGGAATTCAGGGTCGTCACCGGCGCGGTCGAGGCGTCGGAAGGCGCCTGCCGTCCCCATGAGAGAACCAAGGTCTCCCCACCATGTCACTCCCTGTCAGCCTGCCCGATCCACGTCGGTGGAAGGCTCTGATCTTCATCTCGCTCGCGCAGCTGCTGGTGGTCCTGGATGTGACCATCACCAACATCGCGCTGCCCTCACTTCAGGACGACCTGGGCATATCCGTCGCCAACCGGCACTGGGTGATCACCGCCTACGCCCTTGCCTTCGGCGGCCTGCTGCTCTTGTGCGGTCGTCTCGCCGACCTGTGGGGCCGCAAGCCGACGTTCGTCATCGGTCTGGCCGGCTTCGCGGTGGCCTCTGTACTCGGTGGCGCCGCCGTCAACGAGACGATGCTGTTCGCCGGCCGGGCCCTGCAGGGTCTGTTCGCCGCTCTGCTCGCTCCCTCCGCGATGTCCCTGCTCACGGTGATGTTCACCGACGCCAAGGAACGCGCCAAGGCGTTCGGCATCTTCGCCGCCATCGCCGGTGCCGGCGGCGGCGTCGGTCTGCTGCTCGGCGGCGTGCTCACCGAGTACATGAACTGGCGCTGGACGTTCTTCGTCATCGTCCCCTTCGCCGTCGTCGGCGCCATAGGCGGCGCGGCCACCATCCGCGAGCCGGCCGAGTCCCGCAACAGCGCCCGACTCGACATCCCCGGCACGATCCTGGCCACCACCGGCCTGATCGCCCTCGTGTACGGCTTCAGCCACGCCGAGACCGCTGGCTGGTCGGACTCCGTCACGGTCGGCATGTTCGTCGCCGCGGCCGTGCTGCTCGCCGTGTTCGTCCTGGTCCAGGCGAAGAAGCAGGCTCCTCTGCTCCCCCTCCGAGTCGTCACCGAACGCAACCGCGCCGGCGCCTACCTCGTCGTCGCCCTCGCCGGTAGCGCGATGCTCAGCGTCTTCCTGTTCCTGACGTACTTCCTGCAGTCCGTCAAGGGCTACTCGCCGATGCTGACCGGCTTCGCCATCTTCCCTATGCTCGTCGGCCTGATGGTCAGCTCGACGCAGATCTCCGCACGCCTGCTGCCGTACGTACGGCCCCGCACGCTGATCCTGCCCGGCCTGATCGCCGCCACCGTCGGCATGGTGCTGCTCGCCCTGCTCGACACCGACAGTGGCTACGCCACCCACGTACTGCCCGCGCTGATCCTGCTCGGCTTCGGACTGGGCACGGCCATCATGACGTCCATTCAGATGGGCACCCACGGCGTCGAGCCCACGGACGCGGGCGTGGCCTCGGCCACCGTCAACGCCTCGCAGCAGATCGGTGGCGCGGTGGGCGCCGCCCTGCTGAACACGGTCGCGGCCTCCGCCACGGCCGCGTACGCGGCCGGCCACCTCACCGGCGGGCGGGAAGCGGTGGCCCTCGCGAGCATGACCCACGGCTACACCACCGCCTTCTGGTGGGCAACGGCCTTCCTCGCCCTTGCGTTCGTGATCGCGGCGGCCCTCGTCAACGCCGGCAAGCCCAGCAGCCCCTCGCAGGTGGCGGCGGGCAACGACGCGCGGGACGCCGTGGAAGCGGACGCTCCGATCATGATCCACCGACCAGCGCGGCTGGCCGCTGGGCGTGATCACGGTACAGCTGAACCACAACGGGTACGGCCTCCCTGCTTTTAAGGGGCGGCCGTACCCGCTGTATGCGCACGCGCACGCGGGCATCTGCGAAGCCCGCGACCCCGGTTGCGCGGCCCGGAATCCCTCGCTTCTGTCGGGAAGGTGCCGGTGCGCATGCGGGACCGCCGGGCCGGGGTGATCGAACTGGCTCTCATCCCAGATCACTCTGCACGGAGTAGGGGATCTCCGTGAAGTCGGCGTGCAGGCGCCGATGATGGTCCAGCAGCCGCACCGGGCCGGTGAGAGCCACCCGCGCCGTCAGCCGGGGCTCGGTACTCGATGAGCTGAGCCTCAGTTCGAGCTCTCCCGGTTCGACCCTGCGTGTCCCGTCCCGCCCGGTGAACGACGCGAGGTCCGGGGGAACGGTCACCGCGACCCGCGTCTTTTCGCCGGCGGCCAGGTCGAGGCGGTAGTAGCCGATGAGCCTCTGCACGGGCTGGACCACCGATGCGACAGGGTCGTGCAGATAGAGCTGCACCAGTTCGCTGCCCGTGCGCCCGCCGGTGTTCCGGACGGTGAGGGAGAGCCGGAACTCGCCGTTCGTGGTCGCCTCGGCTTGGTCGACGGCGAGGTCGCTCCAAGTGAAGGTGGTGTAAGTCAGTCCGTGCCCGAAGCCGAACGCAGGGGTCGGATCGATGGTCGATACGTCGCTGGCGTGACCGAGGCGAGCAGCGAGGTAGGTGGACGGCTGGGCGCCAGGGTGTCGGGGGACGCTCACGGGCAGCCGTCCGCTGGGGTCGGTCCGTCCGCTGAGTACGGAGGCGATTGCGGCCGTTCCTTCCTCCCCAGGGAAGAAGGCCTGGATGATGGCAGCCGATTCGTCCATGGCGCGGCCGAGAGCGTAGGGGCGCCCGGCCTTCGCGCTCGAGAACAGCCACCTCATCGGACTGCTGATCAGTGAGCTGGACCAGCTGCCCGAGGAGCCCGCAAGCAGAGTGTGCAGGCGCAGCGCGACTATCTCGACCTCTGGCAGAAGATCCTCGTCCAGGCCGTGCCCGGCTTGGACCCCATGGAGTCCAAGCTCCGGGTCCGCGCCGCATTCACCGTGATTGACAATGTCGCCCGCACCGGCCGGCTCGCCGCCCGACCCGACGTCGCCGACCGGCTCGCCGACATCGGTGCGGCCCTGCTGATCAACCGCTGATCCCCGGGACGCCGGGGGCCGAAGCGCGGCGCGCGCTGACCGTCAGAGCGGCGTGGGTCGCTTACTGACCATCGAAGAAGTCGTGCCCGGTCGCACCGTCTGGCGGAACTCACCGTCGGCCTACGTCCTACACGCCCGCAGCCCCAGGACGTAACCGGACTCCTCGCCGCGGGCCCCGGCGGACAGCAGCCTCAAGGGCTGAGCCGCAAGCCGGTCCGTGTATGGCCCGGAACTGCTGGTCGGGATTGGGATATGGGTGGGATGAACTGGGCGAAGAGGAGCATGTCGACTTGACGGCGTGTTACAGGATGCGGTCGCGGTCCGAAGTGCCGCTTCCCGGCGGAGGTGCGGTGGGCAGTGACCCCGCCTTGGCGACCTTCAGGGACAAGCTGTACCTGTTCTATCGTCGCCCCTGAGCATCCGTCGGTGTTCGGGCCGCATTCTGGCAAAGGAAATTGGAGGCGCTCGCGGAGCCAGGGGATGAATGCGGCGAGGCTGATAGCGGCCGTGTGTCGGGCGGCGAGTTCGTCGAAGCGGGTGGCGATCGCACGGAACTGTTTCAGGCGGCCGAAGCAGGGCTCGATCACGTCGTGGGCCTTGTAGAGCTCGTGGTCGAACGCTGGTGGGTCTGTCCGCGCCAGGCCTGCGGCGGGGCCGTCCGGCGCCGACCCGAGACACCCGCAGCTTCTCCAGAACGGTGTCGAAAACAGTCGAGTTTCCAGCCGTGAGAATGTTCACGGTGACGTTCACCTGCGGTTGAACATAGTGGACATGTCCGTGATCTGGGTAGCCGGCGCGCCATTCCATCCTCTCGAGTGCCGAGCGCCACTGCGGCGGCTCGGGCGGGTTCAGGCGGCGGCGTCTTGGAGCCGTCCGGGTTCGAGGACGGTGATGCGTCCGCAGGGGAGGCGGAGGAGGCCGTGGTCGGCGTATTCACGTAGCGCCTTGGTGCAGGTCTCGCGGGAGGTGCCGGTGAGGGCGGCGAGTTGTTCGTGGGTAAGGGCGATCTGCGGGTGGCGTCCGACGGGGTGCAGTGGGCTCGCCGGGGGCTGGGAGCTGGGTGGCAGCCCCTTCGGCCCCGCGCCGGCTCCAGTTACGAGGTCCGAAGCCGGCGCGGGGCCCCCGCATCCGGTCGCTACACGCCAGGGACGGTGTGGCTGAGCGGGTCGGCCTCTCCGGGGCCGTTCGGCTGCCGCACTGGGGAGTCTGCATCGGAACGCCGCTTCTGGGTCCTGGTGTAGAAGGTGTAGGCGGCGAACACCACCAGGACCCAGGCGCCTGAGACGAGCAGTGATATGCGGGTCTCAGGCAGGAGGGCGATGCAGACCAGGACCGCGGCGACGAACGCCAGGGCGAGGTAGTTGCTGTAGGGGTGGAGCGGCATCTTGTAGCGGATCTGGTCCTCCTGGCCGTTGCGCCTCTTGGCCTTCCGGAACCTGAGGTGGCTGATCAGGATCGATCCCCAGGCGCATATCAGGCCGAAGACGGTGACGGAGGAGAAGACCGTGAAGACCTGATCGGGCATCAGGATGTTGAGCAGTACTCCGGCGGCCATCGTCACGAAGACCGCCATGACCGCCCTGGACGGCACGTTCCGGTTGTTGACGGTGGAGAGGAACTTCGGCGCGTTGCCCTGGAGGGACAGGTTGTAGAAGGTGCGGCTGTTGGTGAAGACGGCTGAGTTCACCGCTGACAGGACGGCGGTGATGACGACGACGTTCATGACCGTCGCCGCGGCCGGAATCCCGATCCTGGTGAACACCGTCACGAAGGGGCTTCCCGACCCAGTCAGCGAGGTCCACGGGAAGAGGGTGACGAGCACGGTGATGGCGCCGACGTAGAAGATCATGAGTCGCCAGAAGGTCGCGTTGACGGCCTTGGGCATCGTTGTGCCGACGTTTTTTGCCTCCCCCGCGGCGATGCCCAGGTTCTCCACGCCGCCGAAGGAGAAGGCGACCATGACGATGGCGAGGAAGGCGGCGCTGACTCCGTTGGGGAAGAAGCCGCCGTGATCGTGGAGATTGCCGAAGCCGACGGCCTCACCGCCGTTGCCGACTCCGAAGAAGATCATGGCGAAGCCGAAGACGATCAGGGCGACGATCGCCGCCACCTTGACGATGGCGAACCAGAACTCCGCTTCGCCGTAGAACTTCACCCCGATCACGTTGACGGTGAACATCACCGCGACCGCTACTGCTGCGGTCGCCCAGATCGGCACGTGGGGGAACCAGTACTGGACGTAGTGGCCCAGTACGTTGAGCTCCGCCGCGGTGGTGGCGAGGAGGAAGATGAACGCGTTCCACCCGTTGAGGAAGCCGGCGAATCGGTGGATGTAGCGGTTCGCGTAGGAGATGTAGGCGCCGGACACCGGTTCTTCGACCGACATCTCGCCCAGGGCCCGCATGATGAAGTAGATCGCCACGGAGGCGACGGCGTACGTCGCGATGATGGAGGGGCCGGCGGTCGCGACCGCCCACCCGGAGCCGTAGAACAGGCCGGTTCCGATGGCGCCGCCGATGGCGATCATCTGGATGTGCCGACTCTTGAGATCCCGCTTGAGATCTTCTCTCTCGTAGTCCTTCGCGGTGCCTGCGGTCATGTCACTACTCCCTTGAACGAAGGGGGTGTTGCTCTGACGAAGGGGCGCATCCAGGTACGGGATTGCCGTGTGGGCGTACTGCGGCGGCTGACGCCCGTGGCCAGGCCACGGGCGCGCGGGTCGTGTCAGGCGAGGGAGATGACGGCCTCGATCTCGACCGGGGCCCGCATCGGCAGTGCGGCGACGCCGACGGCGGAGCGGGCGTGCCTGCCTCGCTCGCCCAGTGCCTCGACGAACAGGTCGGAAGCCCCGTTGGCGACCAGGTGGTGCTCCGCGAAGGCGGGGACGCCGGCGACGAACACCGTGATCTTCAGGAGCTGTTCGATCCGGTCGAGTTCGCCCAGGGCGGCTTTGGCCTGGGCCAGGACGTTGGCCGCGCACCAGCGTGCGGCGAGCTGTCCGGTGGCGACGTCCAGGTCCCGGCCGAGCAGCCCGGTGGCGACCAGGTTTCCGTCGAGCAGCGGCAGCTGGCCGGAGGTGCGCAGCAGGTTGCCGGACAGTGTGTACGGCAGGTAGTTCGCGACAGACCGGGCCGGCTGCGGCAGGGGTACGCCGAGGTCCTTCAGGCGGGTCTCGATGGCGGATGTCATGGCGTGGTCTCCCCTTCTCACAGGTCCTCGACGGCCGTGATCAGCCGCCGTACGGCTTCGTCGACCGTGGAGCGGGGGCAGCCCAGGTTCACCCGCATGTAGCCGTGGCCCTCGGACCCGAACTTCTGTCCCTTGTCCAGCCACAGGCGGGCCTTGGTGAGCATGAACTTGTCCAGGGACTCGGCGTCCATCCCGAGGCCCCGGCAGTCCATCCACGCCAGGTAGAGGGAGTCGGCCGGCAGCACCCTCACCTTCGAAGTGGCGCCGTTGACCGCCTGCGCGAAGTGCGTGTGGTTGCCGCGGAGGTAGGCGAGCTGCTTCTCCAGCCACGGCTCGCCGTGCGCGTAGGCGGCTTCGGCGGCGACCATGCCCAGGACGTTGACGAGGGGGAAGAGGTTGCGCTCGTACTGGCGGGCCAGTTCTTCGCGGAGCCTCGGGTCGGGGACGAAGACGTTGGCGCTCTGTAGGCCAGGGAGGTTGAAGGTCTTGCTGGGCGCCGTACAGGTGATGCTGTTGCGTGCGAACTCCGGGCCGAGCGAGGCGAACGGGATGTGCTTCTTGTCCGGGTTGAGGATGAGGTCCTGGTGGATCTCGTCGGAGATGACCAGGACGCCGTGCCGGGCGCAGATCTCGCCCATGGCCATGAGTTCATCCTCGGTCCAGACGTTGCCGGTGGGGTTGTGGGGGTGGCTGAGGATGAACAGCTTGGTGTCGGGCCTGATGGCGGCCTCGAAGGTCCGGGCGTCGAAGCGGTAGCCGTCGTCGGTCCGCTCCAGCGGTGCGAACGCGAGGTGGCGGCCGTTGAGCAGGACGTCGTTGTGGAAGTGGGCGTAGACCGGCGGCTGGATCAGGACCGAGTCGCCCGGCGCGGAGAACGCCTGCACCGCGGTCTTGAGGGTGGTGATGATGCCCGCGGTCTGCAGCACCCACTCTCGCGGCACCTCCCAGCCGAACCGGTTGGCCTGCCAGCCGGTCACCGCGTCGAGGTAGCTGTCGGTCGCGCCGCCGGGGTAGCCGAAGACGCCGTGGTCCACGGCCTGGTGGAGCGCGTCGAGTACCGCCCGGGGAGCCTTGAAGTCGGTGTCGGCGACCCACATCGGCAGTGGATCGGCCGCGGCCTCGTCGGCCGCGAGGAGCTGGTGGGCGTAGGCCCACTTCATGGAGTTGGAGTTCTTGCGGTCCACGACGGTGTCGAAGACCGATCCCGTCGCTGTGGTGTCGATTGCCATGGCCGGATGCTAGCTACGAAAGAGGGCAAAATGTTCGTGAACTTTGCCCTTGATCGGCCCTCTAGGGCTATATTTTTGCCCATGGATGTAACTGACCGCAAAATTGTTGCCCTCCTCCAGGCTGAGGGGCGGATCACGCTCACCGATCTGGCCGAGAAGGTCCGGCTGAGCGTGTCCCGGTGTCAGCGGCGCGTGCGTGACCTGGAGGCGGCCGGGATCATCCGCGGCTATCGCGCGGACGTCGATGCCGCGGCCCTGGGATACGGGTTCGAGGTTCTGCTCTTCGCCACGCTCACCCGGCCCGACGCCGTGACCGAGTTCGACGCCGCTCTCGCCGGGATCCCGGAGGTGATCGAGGCGCAGAGGCTGTTCGGCGAACCCGACTATCTGATCCGCGTGGTCAGTGCCGACCTGCCGTCCTACCAGCGTCTCTACGAGTCCGTGCTCGTTCACCTTCCCGGCGTGCGCGGCCTCAACTCGACCATCGTGATGAAGCAAACCGTCCACCCCCGCCCCCTGCCGGGGCGACCGCCGCGCGACATGACGTCGCCGGTGTCCGGGTCGTGAGGGCGCCGAGCTGAGCACAGCGGACCGCCCCATCGTGCTGGCCGACGCGCGGCGGGGCGGAGGTGCGATGTCTGTCGTCGTGGGGTTGATCAGGGTGTCGCGGAGGGGCGAGCGGTTCCCGACGACGGCGATGAGCTACTCGGTATGCTCGCGCGGAGTGTTCCGGGGCGTCGATGTGGAGGCGGATGCGCACCTGCCGCAGAGTTGGGCGGACGGCGGCGTCGATGCCGAGGAATCCGCGGAGGTCGACGCCACCTTCGAGCTCCAGGCGCGCGTGCGGACGGGGCCGGGGCAGGCCGGGCGGGGGTGGTGGCCCCGCCCGATGCCGCAGGGCCGTGGGGTGGTGCCCGTCGACGGTGGTCCGTTCGGGCTGTCGGGGTGCTCCTGCGCTCTGGTGGGAATCTTCAGGAGAGCGACGGTGTCGGGGCCGGTCCGACGGTGGTGTCTCCGTCAGTGCGGGCGGAGACAACCTGCTGTGACGTGTCGTCCAGCGATCGTGTGGCCGGCCGCGCGACCGTCGGGCCTCCTGCGGAAGCACCAGGGTGCAGGAGCGGCTACTGGGCCGGGGCCGTCTGCTCGGCCTGCTCGAAGAACTTCATGGCCATGAAGCCGTGCGCGAAGCTGCCGCCGGCGCGCAGTGCGGTCGCGATCATGGTGGTCTCGGCGAGTTCGTCCTGTGTCGCGCCCTCGGCGTGCGCGGCCTTGGTGTGCGCCTCGATGCAGTAGGCGCACTGCGTGGTCAGTGCCACGGCCACGGCCATGAGTTCGGTGTACTTGCGCGGGATGACCTTCCCGGCCGCGGACATGACCTCGTGGTCGAAGGCCATCAGGGCCTTGAACGCGCCCGGCGCGCCTGCGCGGAGGTTCTTGGCGTACTGGTGGTCGTTGTGGTCGTGGTACGACACGTGTGCTCCTGAGTCTGTGACGGGATGTGGAGTGAGGGGAGGTCAGTTGCGGCCGGCCATGACGCCGCCGTCGACGTCCCAGACGGCGCCGGTGACCCAGTCCGTCTGGCCCGACAACAGGAAGGCGACGGCAGCCGCGACGTCGTCGGGAGTGCCGGTCCGGCCGATCGGGTGGAAGTCGTTGAAGCCGTCGAGCGCGGAGTCGACGTCGGACTTCGGGATGAACTCCTCGTAGATCGGGGTGCGGACGACGGCCGGGGCGACGGCGTTGACGCGGATGCCTGCCGAGGCGAGCTCCATCGCCAGGTGCTGAGTCAGCGAGTGCAGTCCTGCCTTGGCCATCGAGTACGCCGAGGAGGGCGTGGCGGCGATGGCCTGGTGGGCCCACATGGAGCCGATGTTGACGATGGAGCCCTTCGCGCCGCAGGCGATGATGTTGGCGGCGACGGTCTGGGTGAGGAAGAAGAAGGCGCGGTTGATGGCCTGGTAGCGGTCGTAGTCCTCGCCCGTGTGCTCCAGGAAGGGCTTCGGGGCGAAGACGCCGGCGGCGTTGACCAGGAGGGTGGCGTCGGCGTGCTCCTCGGTCAGGGTGACGCGCAGGCGGTCCACGGCGACCAGGTCTGCCAGGTCGGCCGCCAGGCCGAACGCCTTGCCGTGGGTGGACAGCGCGGCCGCCGCCTCGTCGGCGTTGGCCTGGGAGCGGCCGGTGACGACGGCGGTGCCGCCGGCGTCGAGGACGTGGCGGGCGATCGCGTAGCCCATGCCGCTGGTGCCGCCGATGACGATGACCTTCTGGCCGGTGAAGTCGAGGGTACTGCGGGACACGTGATGCTCCAGTTTCGGGTGATTTCTTGAGGGGCGGGGTCGGGGTGGTCAGGCGTTGGGGCGACAGAGGAGATGAGCGCTGGCTCGGTGGCCCCGGCATGTGGTCGGCTCAGGTCTTGGCCGCACGGGGATTTCAGATGGCCAGCGCCACCAGGAAGCGCGAGACCATGTTGTAGGCCGCGACTGTCGCGACCGCTTCGACTGTCTTGGCTTCACCGAACAGGTGCTTCAGTTCCTCGATGACGGAGGCATCGACCTCGACCTGTTGCGTGGACTGATCAGTCAGAGCGATCAGGGCACGCTCTTCTTCGCCGAAGACGTCGCTTTCCGCGGCATTCCCCTTGAGGGCCTCGCACTTCTCTTCCGTGCCGCCCGCCTGCAGGTACGCCGGGTAATGGACGCCCCACTCGAAGTCGGCGCGGTTCAGCACGGCCACTCGCAACATGATCAGTTCGCGGTATTCCAGCGCCAGGCCGAACTCGGAGCGAACGCGCCCCAGCAGCCCGTTCCATCCTGTGGCGAGCGGGAAGCTCCTTAGGAGGACGCGGTCGATGCCGATCAGCTCGCCGCCCTGCCGACGCGCCTTCATTGCCGTGAGGAGTTCGGGCGGTGGTGAGGGGAGGCTGTCGTCTTGCCAGGGGGTGACGCGCACATCACTCATGTGGTGCTCCTTGACTGTGCACCGGCCCACGATGAGATCGGGTCGTGCCGGTGATGAAATTGCCGCCGACTTCGCCTGGGCAGAGGTGCAGGCGGTCAGGCGTAGGGGTTGCAGACGAGGTAGCCGTCGATGCGGCAGAGCCAGTCCGAGGCGGGGGTCGGGCGGCAGAGCGTGGCCGAGGTTGTCGGCTCGGACCTCGCTGATCCACTGGTCGTGCTGGTACTCGTGGTTGACCAGCGCGACCATCAAGTGGTTCGCGACGATGGTCAACTGGGTCGGGGCGCCGACCTTGCCGGCGGCGATGTCGCCGATGCGGGCGTGGACCCGTTCGGCGACGGTGTCGCGGAAGGTGGCGAGCCGCTCGACGGTGGGCAGCGCGCCGCGGAACTTCTCCGGGTTGGCCGAGTCCATGAGCCCGTCGAGTTCCGGGTCGGGGCTGGGTTCGGCCGCGGCGAGGTTGCGGATCATGAAGTGGGCGACGTGAGCCTGGTGACCCAGGTGCCAGCCGATGGCCTGGAGTCCTCGTGCGGGCGCCAGGTCACCTCGTCGGGGGTGAGGTCCTTCGACAGCTCGTCGGTGTAGGCGCGGGCCCGATCGTATTCGCGCAGCAGCGCCGTGAGCTCGTGCACGACCGGGGCTCAGACGGTGTCGTAGACGCGAACGTCGGGGGCGGCCTTCAGCAGCGGGGACAGACCGCCGACCACATCGCGGGTGAACAGGTCACTCGCCAGGTACGCCTTGGCGTCGGCGACGGTCCGGAAACCGTGGAGGACCTGGACGTCCTCGTCGCGGACGAGAAGCTCCTTGCTGAGGGCGCCGGGGACGGTGTCGAGGAACGGCTGCTTGTACTTCTCGTACACACCGGCTGCGGCGACACGATTGGCCGGGTCCACCTGAAGTGTGATCCCAAGATACGCCATGGTTATGCCTCATTCGATTGGCAGGGAGGGAACGGAGCGGCGAATGCCGCAACGTGCCTGCCAAGTTAGACACTCCCAGCAAGGTCCGGTAGAGGATCTCGTTGAATCAGGATATAAGCGATGCATATGGCTAGCGGCGGGAAGCCGCGAGGCTGTCGGCGAGGCGGAGCAGGTCCGGGCCGAGCGGGGAGTCGGCGTTCCAGACCGCCTCGAAGGAGATCTGCACCTCGCGGCCCTCGTCGGTCAGCGGGCGGTGGGGCACGTCGGGGGAGGTGAGCTTGGAGCGGGGGACCATGGCCGAGCCCAGGCCGAGCTTCGTCCAGTCCTCCAGGACCCGGTAGCTGGCGGCCTCGCCCGGATAGCTGTTCAGGGGCATCTCGTGCGCCTGGAAGAGTTGGGTGGTGAAGGTGGTCAGGCCGCAGGTGTCGGGCACGAGGATGAACTGCTCCTTGCCGGCCTCCGCGAGCTCGACAGGAGTCGCCTCCGCCGTGTCGGGGCTGACGACGACGATCGGCTCGACGTCGATGACGCGGTGCTCGAAGCGCGGCATCGCGGCCACGGCCGGGATGAGGATGATGTCCAGCTGCCCGGCCAGCAGGCACTCCCTCAGCTCCTGCATGTTCGCCTCGCGCAGCACGAGGTCCCGTGGCGCGAGAAGGCCCTGGACCATGCTGAACGCCCTGGCGACCAGGTGCGAGGCGATCAGCGGCGAGACGCCCATGCGGATCTTCTGCTCGCCGGGCTCGGTCAGCCGCCGGGCCTCCGCCGCGACGGCGTCGAGCGCGACCAGGGCACGCTCGATAAGGGGCAGGATGCTTGCGCCGAACGCGGTCTGCGTCACCCCGCGCGGCGAGCGGTCGAACAGCTTGTCGCCGAGGCGCTCCTCCAGCTTGGCGATGCCGTTGGACAGGGCGGGCTGCGTGACGCCGTACGCCCGGGCGGCGGCGCTGAACGACTTGGTCTCGGCGACGGCCTGCGCGTACCGGAGCCCTTCGAGGTTCAGGCGGTCCATTGCCATAGCCATGGCTTATCGCTCCATTCACTGGTGTCGCCTACCGGCCGGGGCGGACTGTGCCTACGGTGGGACTCCTGCCGATTCAGCATAACCAGCAGCTATAAGCATCGTCGTTCGGAACGGAAGAGCACCATGTCAGACAGCGCCGTGACCATGGTCGTGCCCGAGCCCCATGGGCCTCTGACGCCCGCCGCGGTCGAGACGGCATCGCCGCCGGCGCAGTGGGTGCGCGTGTCGGTCACGGCGAGTGGCGTGTGCAACGCCGACATCGGAACGGCCGCTGCGACCGGCAAGGGCACCACCTTCCCCGTCACCCCGGGGCACGAGGTCGCTGGCATCGTTGCCGAGATCGGCGACGGGGTCGAGGGCTGGGCGGTCGGCGACCGGGTGGCCGTCGGCTGGTTCGGCGGCAGCTGCGGGCATTGCGCGTACTGCCGTACGGGCGATGTCGTCCACTGCGCCGAGAGGAAGATCCCCGGCCTGTCGTATCCGGGCGGCTGGGCGCAGAGCATCACCGTGCCCGCCGACGCCCTCGCACGCATCCCCGACGGACTCGACCTCTTCGACACCGCCCCGTTCGGCTGCGCCGGGGTGACGACCTTCAACGCCGTCCGCAAGGCCGGCATCCGGGCGGGTGGACGCGTCGCCGTCTTCGGGATCGGCGGTCTGGGCCACCTCGCCGTCCAGTTCGCGGCCAGGCTCGGATACGAGACCGTCGCCATCGCCCGCGGCGGCGACCGCGAGAAGATCGCCCGCGACCTCGGCGCCCACCACTACATCGACAGCGACGCGCAGACGCCCGGGGCCGCGCTCAAGGCGCTCGGGGGCGCCGACCTCATCGTCTACACCGCCTCCTCCACCGCCCCCGTGGACGAACTCCTCAACGGTCTGAACGTGCACGGGCAGCTCACCCTCGTCGGCGTCGACGCGGGCTCCGTCACCGTCCCGGCGGCCCGGCTGGTCATGAACGGCTACACCCTCACCGGGCACCTCACCGGCAGCCCGCGCGAGACGGAGGAGGCCATGGAGTTCGCCGTCACCACGGGCGTGCGCCCGTTGATCGAGCGGATGCCGCTGGAGAAGGCCGGCGAAGCCGTCACCCGGCTGCGTTCCGGGGCTCCCCGCTTCCGCATCGTCCTGGACACCGCTGTCGGCGGCGAGTAGCCAGCCCCCTCCCCTCCGGCCTCCCCGCATTGCCACCACGGCGTGGGGAGGCAATCAGCCCTGCCTTGATCCCCTGGTTCGGCACCCCCGGCAGTCGAACACCGACCCACCATCGCTGCCGGCAGAGGTTCGGTCGGGTCAGAAGGAAGGAAGTCACGCATGTTCCACCGGGACAGCCATGACGTGATCGTGGTCGGCGCCGGCGCCTCCGGACTCGCCGCGGCCGTCGCCCTGCACGCCACCGGCCGCGACATGCTCTGCCTGGACGCCCGTGACCGTGTCGGCGGACGCCTGCTGTCCGCCCCCACCGTGCACCCCGAGCGGGCGCTCGACCTGGGAGCCACCTGGTTCTGGGACGGCGAGGAGCGCGTACGGACCCTGGTTGCACGCGGCGGCATCGCCACTTTCGACCAGCACCTCGCCGGCGACACCCTGCTCCAGGAGACCACCGGTATCCGCCGCCTCACCGGCAACCTGATCGACGCCCCCTCCCGCCGCTTCACCGCCGGATCGCAGAGCATCGCCGCCGCCCTCGCCGCCGCACTGCCCGACGGCACTCTGCGACTGAACACCCCGGTCTCCGCCGTCCATCCGAACAGCGAGGGCGGCCTCGACGTGCTCACCCCGGCCGGCACGCTCCACGCCGAGCACGTGATCCTGGCCGTCCCCCCGGCCCTCGCCCTGGAGCGCATCGACTTCGGCGACGCGCTCCCCGCCGACCTCGTGCGCCTGGCCCGGGCCACCCCCGTGTGGATGGGCGCCGTCGTGAAGGTCGTCGCCCACTACCCGAACGCCTTCTGGCGGGAGGAGGGGCTGGCCGGTGCGGCGTTCAGCAGGACCGGCCCGCTCCAGGAGATCCACGACATGTCCGGGCCCGGCGGCGAGCCCGCCGCGCTCTTCGGATTCGCGCAGGCGCGTACCGTCCGCCCCGGCTTCGAGCAGGCCGTCAGCGCCCAGCTCGCCCGGCTCTTCGGCCCGGCCGCCGCCACCCCGGACACCCTGTACGTCCAGGACTGGAGCGCCGAGCGGTGGACCGCCCCGTCCACCGTGCACTACCTCGCCGACTACTCCCTCTTCGGCCACCACCTCTACCAGCGCCCGGCCCTCGACGGCCGTCTGCACTGGGCGTCGACCGAGACGGCCACCGACCACGCCGGACACATCGAAGGCGCCCTCGCCGCAGGAGAACGCGCAGCCCAGGCCGTCCACGAGGCGCCCGCCGGCGCGAACGACGTCACCATCGACGTCACCGCCCCCAGCAGATAGGGCCGATCTCCGCCGACCAGCAGGCAGCCAGTCCGTCTGGCGCTTGAAGGCGACGGATCAATCGCACTGAACCCGCACACATCACAGCACAACGCCCCTCAGAAATGCCCGGCCCTTACGCATGGCGATGTCGCTACCCCGGAAGAGAGATGACCAGTACGGAACCCGCCGGAACGACGGCCCTCATATCCGACCCCGCCCAGACACAGCGGCGTACCCTGCGCGTCCTGGTCGCCTCCCAGGTCCTCAGCGGAGCGGGACTGGCAGCCGGCGTCACCGTCGGCGCGCTCCTCGCCCAGGACATGCTCGGCACCACCGCCCTCGCCGGGCTGCCGAGCGCCCTGTTCACCGCTGGATCCGCGCTGACCGCCGTCGTCGTCGGCCGCATCTCGCACGCCCGCGGCCGTCGCCCGGGCCTGGCCGCCGGATACCTCGCCGGGGCGATCGGCTCGGCGGGCGTCATCACCGCGGCCGTCCTCGACAACGCCGTCCTGCTGTTCGTGGCGCTGTTCGTCTACGGCGCGGGCACCGCCACCAACCTCCAGGCCCGCTACGCCGGAGCCGACCTCGCCGCACCCGGCCACCGCGCCCGCGCGGTCTCCACGGTCCTGGTCGCCACCACCCTCGGCGGCGTCGCCGGCCCCAACCTCGCCGCCCCCACCGGCGCCCTCGCCGAGCACCTCGGCATCCCGAACCTCGCCGGACCGTTCATCCTCTCCGGTGTCGCCTACGCGCTCGCCGCGCTCGTCCTCGCCTTCTGGCTCCGGCCCGACCCCCTACTGACTGCCCGCGCTCTGGCAGAGGCCGAGGCCCAGGAAGCCGACACCGCGACCGCCACAGCCACCACCAACACGGTGGACGGCCGCGGAGGCGTCGTCCTCGGCGTGCTCGTCATGATCCTCAGCCAGCTCGTCATGGTCGCGATCATGACGATGACGCCGGTCCACATGCACGAGCACGGCCACGGCACCGCCGCCTCCGGCCTCGTCATCGCCCTCCACATCGGCGCCATGTACCTGCCCTCCCCGCTGACCGGCTGGCTCGTCGACCGCTACGGCCACCTGAAGATCGCCGCCGCCTCCGGCATCACCCTCCTGGCCTCCGGCATCCTCGCCGCGCTCGCGCCCGGCGACTCGATCGCTCTCCTCGCGCTCGCCCTCGCCCTGCTAGGCCTCGGCTGGAACTTCGGCCTCGTCGCCGGCACCGCGATCACCACCGACACCGTCCCGCTCGCCACCCGCGCCAAGACCCAGGGCACGGTGGACGTCTGCGTCGCCGTCGCCGGCGCCACCGGCGGCATGGCCTCCGGCCTCATGGTCGCCGCCACCGGCTACCCCGCCCTCGCCCTCACCGGCAGCATCCTCTCCCTCGCGCTCCTGCCTGCCGTCGCCTACCGCCGATGAATGACCACCGCCACGACACCCCCGCGCCGGACATCACCGTCGACGGCACCGGCCTCCTCTGCGTCACGCTCCTGCTGCGCCTGCGCAAAGAGATCGACGGAGCCGAGCCGGGCATGGTCGTCCACGTCATCGCCACAGATCCGGCCGCACCGCTCGATCTGCCCGCCTGGTGCCACATGACCGGCCACCACTACCTCGGACCCGTGCCCGGTCGCGCCCCGGACCGGTACGTCCTTCGCCTCGCCGCCCGGCCGATGTCGACCAGGCCCGGTGCACCCTGGCACCGGGCCGAATCCCCACAAGGCCGTGCCCCAGCCGCGCCAGTAACAAGAACATCCCAAGGTGCGCCGGACGGCGTCTGCGCGATCTCACCGCTGGCGCCGTCCGACCCGAGAAGGAGAGCGCAGAGCAATGTCAGCGCGTTCCGTCACTGACGCCACCTTCGCCCATGAGGTCCTCCTCAGCGACAAACCCGTCCTCGTCAGCTTCTGGGCCGACTGGTGCCCGCCGTGCCGCATGTTCGGCCTGGTCTTCGGGTTCTGGCTCAATTTCCGTGAAGCGCATACGTTGAGTGACGGCTGACGTCTGCGGCAGCCTTCGGGAAGTTGCCTGAAAATGATCAGTGCCGATCCCGGGGTGGCCGACAGTTCGACGTCGTGGAAGAGGGATTGCTCCGGCTGGAAGCTTTGTTGTTCTCGTCGGTCGCGGACGTGTCGGTGCTGTCGGTGGACGTGTGTGACGAGGTGGTACGCGTTGAGGCCCGCCGTACGACCGGCGAGGCGCTATGTCCGACTTGCGGGCGCTCGTCAAGCCGAATACACAGCTCTTACCTGCGGTTTCCTGCCGATGTGCCCAGTGCGGGACGGCGGGTGGTTCTGTGCCTGCGCGTCCGCAGGTTCTTCTGTCTGGACGTTGCATGCGGGCGGCGGACGTTTGTCGAGCAGATGCCGGGCCTGACCAGGAGATACAGCCGGTGGACTGAACGCCTGCGGTCGACCCTGGCCATGGTCGGCCTTGCCCTCGCGGGCCGGGCCGGCGCCCGGATGGCGGGCGTCTTCGGGGTGTCCGTCAGCCGCAGTACGGTGTTGCGGCTGGTTGCGGTGCTGCCTGAGCCGGACGTGCCGGCACCGCGGGTGGTCGGCGTCGATGAGTACGCCACGCGCAAGGGCCGCGTCTACGGCACCGTGCTGGTCGACTGCGAGACCCGACGGCCGGTGGACCTGCTGCCTGACCGGGAGGCGTCCAGCCTGACCGAGTGGCTGGCGAAGCGGCCGGGTATCGAGGTGATCTGCCGGGACCGGGCTCCGTTCTTCGCCGAAGGCGCTTCGGCCGGGGCGCCCCAGGCGGTTCAGGTCGCTGACCGGTGGCATCTGTGGCACAACCTCAGCGAGGCCGCCGAGCGAGCTGTCGCCCGCCATCGCCAGTGCTTGCGCGTCCTGGCGCCCGAACCGGTGGAGGAGGGATCCGACGAGTCCGCATCCTCCGTGGTGGACCCCGCCTCGCCCTGGAAGAGCGACCGGTTCGCCAACCGCATCCGAACCAGACACGCCACCGTCCACGCGATGCTGGAAGCCGGTCACAGCCGCCGTTCCATCGGCCGCCAACTCCACATGACGCATCGCACCGTCAAAAGCCTTGCCGATGCAGCCAGACCGGAGGACCTCTTCACCGGTCAGTACCAGTTCAACCGGGCCTCCGCGCTGGACGAGTACAAGCCCTACCTCGACGAACGCTGGAACGAGGGTCGCACCAACGCCTGGAAACTCTGGGAGGAAATCGTCCCGCTCGGATACAGGGGCAGCTACGGCATCGTCAGCGCCTACATCAGGAAAAAGCGCACGTCACCCCGGCCGGTCACCGCACAGCCCCCGGCACCCCGCCAGGTGGCCAGATGGATTCTCAGCCGCCCGGAAACGCTCACGGAAGTCGAGCAGCTCCGGCTCAAGGCCGTGCTGTCCAACTGCCCCGAGCTTGACGCCCTCACCAGCCACGTCCGTTCCTTCGCCCAGATGCTCACCGAACGCCACGGCGAACGACTTCCTGAGTGGCTCGACGCCGTTCGGCAGGACGACCTGCCGAGCCTCCACACCCTCGCCGCGGGCATCGACCGCGACCGCGACGCCGTCATCGCCGGCCTCACTCTGCCCTGGAACTCAGGCGTCGTCGAAGGACATGTCAACCGGATCAAGATGCTCAAGCGCCAGATGTTCGGCCGCGCCGGCTTCGACCTCCTGCGAAAACGCGTCCTACTCGCTGAATGACGCTTCAGTCTCCGCACGGAGGTCGTGAATCGGGAACCTCGTGGGTGAGGGATGTTCCTTGCAGGTTCCTCCTTCTCGGTGCAGTTCTTCGGGTCGCAGCGCCCAGGCGATGGCCTCGCCCGGACCGCAGAATGAAGGATCGAGGTGGAACGTGGTCCGGGTCCCGAAGGGTTGCGGCGCTATGAACTCTTCCCAGGGGCCGGTCGGATCCATCCCGGCGAGCTGCTGGCGATAGCCGTGGCCATCCAGCCACACCTCGATGACCGTGCGGACGCTGAGTGCGGCAGCCGCAGAGGGAGCCCAGCGTTGCATGTCGAACAGGTCGAGCAGGGAACCGGAGAATCCCGGAAGGAGCCTCTCTCGTTCATCGGCACTGGGGCGCTGATCGCTCTCCACGGTGAAGCTGAGATCAGATCCGATCTCGACGCTGATCTGTCCATGCTTGCCGTCGCGACGGTGCAGCGCGTCCCAGGCCACCGCCCGCAGCACCTCGGTGGGAAGCTCGGGGCTGCCCTGCGCAACCAGAAAGTACATCTGTGGGCAGCGCCGCACGTGCTCCACGAAGTCGACCACCCGAAGCGACTCGACTGGGAACTTCTCCACTCACCCTCCCCATCCCTGCATTTTTCAGCCAGCCGGCAGCCGATCATGGCACCCACCACCGGCAAGCACCACGTCCCCTCTCGCCCAACAGCCGTGACGGATTGTCACCAATCACGGAAGTTGAGCCAGAACCGTCTTCGAGGCCGCGTCCGAGCGCCACCCCGACCTCGTCTTCGGCAAGGTCGACACCATGGCACAGCCGGAACTCGCCCAGGTGCTCGACATCCAGTCGATCCCGACGCTCGCGATCATCCGGGACAAGGTCGCCATCTTCTCCCAGCCCGGTGCCCTGCCCGAGAACGCCCTGCAGGACCCGATCGCACAGTCGCGGAAGGTTGACATGGACGAAGTACGCAAGCAGATCGCCGAAGAGCAGAAGAAATAGGGGCAGCAGCCCCAGCGAAACGGCCACATCAGAGGGGGAACCGGGCAACAGGCTCACCGGGCCCGCCCGCCCCTTGAGCACGAAGGCCACCAGAACTCCCGGCGGCGACGCCACGCAGGATGCGACGAGAAGGACCGAACGCGAATCGAGGTCTGGGCCGACCTGGTCTGCCCCTGGGCGTACATCGGCAAGCGCAGCCTGGAGAAGGCACTGGCGACGCAGGCGCTGGCCGGCCTCGGCGCCGAGGTGGTGTGGCGGCCGTACCGTATCCATCCGACCGCTCCCGCGCAGGCCACCCCGGCCGACGAAACGGCAACGGCCGAAGCCGCCGCGACCGCCCCTTCACCCGCTGCCGACCCGCTCCAGTGCGCGGTTCCTCCTTCCCCTGCGGGTGCTGCTCCCGGTGTTGACCCGGTCGAATGTGCTCGCCGCGCGGGTCAGAGCATCGAGGCCCTCTTCCGTCACTACGCCAAGTTCCTGGACGGCGTGCGGGAGCAGGCCAACCGCCTCATCGAGCAGTCCATGGAGGAGTGGGACCGCGTCACCCGAGGTGAGGCCCCTGCGGGGTGAGTCGGAGTTTGGTCCGTGACTGGTCCGGAAGATCTGGTCAGGAGTGAGATACCGGTGGGATGAACCGCGAGTTTTGGTGTAAACGCGACCCCTGCCTACGTGGGGCGAGCGAGGGGCGCCTGACGGGCAGAAGCCCAGGTCAGGCGCCTCTTTTCATGCCCCTAGAAGAACCCGAGCTTCTTCGGCGAGTAGCTGACCAGGAGGTTCTTGGTCTGCTGGTAGTGCTCCAGCATCATCTTGTGGGTCTCTCGGCCGATGCCCGACTGCTTATAGCCTCCAAAAGCACTATGGGCCGGGTAGGCGTGGTAGCAGTTCGTCCAGACGCGGCCCGCCTGGATCGCGCGGCCCGCTCGGTAGGCGGTGTTCGTGTCGCGGGTCCAGACGCCGGCGCCGAGGCCGTAGAGGGTGTCGTTGGCCGTGCGGATCGCGTCGTCGAAGTCCGTGAAGGACGTCACCGCCACGACCGGGCCGAAGATCTCCTCCTGGAAGATCCGCATGCGGTTGTCGCCCTCGAAGATGGTCGGCTGGACGTAGTAGCCGCCCGCCAACTCGCCGCCGTGTTCGACGATCTGGCCGCCCGTCAGGATCTTCGCGCCCTCCTTCTGGCCGATCTCCAGGTAGGAGAGGATCTTCCGGAGCTGTTCGGCCGAGGCCTGGGCGCCGATCATCGTGTCCGTGTCCAGGGGGTGGCCCGGGACGATCTTCTCCGTGCGGGCGACCGCCGCTTCCAGGAAGTCGGCGTAGTGGCCGCGCTGCACGAGGGCGCGCGAGGGGCAGGTGCAGACCTCACCCTGGTTGAGGGCGAACATCGTGAAGCCTTCGAGGGCCTTGTCGCGGAAGTCGTCGTCCGCCGCCCACACGTCGTCGAAGAAGATGTTCGGCGATTTGCCGCCGAGTTCGAGCGTGACCGGCTTCAGGTTCTGCGAGGCGTACTCCATGATCAGTCGGCCGGTCGACGTCTCGCCCGTGAAGGCGATCTTCGCCACGCGCGGGCTGGACGCCAGCGGCTTGCCGGCCTCCTCGCCGAAGCCGTTGACGACGTTCAGGACGCCCGGCGGCAGCAGGTCCGCGACCAGGCTCAGCCAGAAGTGCACCGAGGCCGGGGTCTGTTCGGCCGGCTTGAGGACCACCGCGTTGCCCGCGGCAAGCGCCGGGGCCAGCTTCCAGACCGCCATGAGGATCGGGAAGTTCCACGGGATGATCTGCGCGACCACGCCCAGCGGCTCATGGAAGTGGTACGCCACGGTGTCGTCGTCGATCTCGCTGAGCGCACCCTCCTGGGCCCGCAGCGCCCCCGCGAAGTAGCGGAAGTGGTCGATCGCGAGCGGGATGTCCGCGGCGAGCGTCTCCCGCACGGGCTTGCCGTTGTCCCACGTTTCGGCGACCGCCAGGGCCTCCAGGTTGCTCTCCATGCGGTCCGCGATCTTCAGCAGGACGGCCGCCCGTTCCGCCGGCGCCGTCCGCCCCCACGCCGGGGCCGCCGCGTGCGCCGCGTCCAGGGCGCGCTCCACGTCCTCGGCGGTGCCGCGCGCGACCTCCGTGAAGGGGCGGCCGTCGACCGGGCTCGGGTTCTCGAAGTAGCGGCCTGCCGCGGGGGCGACGTACTCGCCGCCGATCCAGTGGTCGTAGCGGGCCTGGTACGACATGAGCGCGCCCTCGGTACCGGGTGCTGCGTAACGGGTCATGGATGGCCTCCCTGGGACGCGCCGGCCGTCCCTGGCCGGCGCTCACGCCCGAGTGTGGAGACCCGTACGTTGCAACCCCGTTGCACCGGCCGACAGTTCCGCCTCCAGGGAGTCGAGACGCGCGCGTACGGGGGGAAGCTGGGCGGCCGGTACGGCCTGGCACAGGGCCCGCCAGACCACCACGTCGTCCTCGCCCCACGCGCTGTACGCCCAGTCGGCGAGCAGCCCCGGATCGCCCCGGTCGACCAGTGCCGCCCGCAGCCGGTCCGCGAGCCGTTCCCGCAGCCGTACGACCCCGGGCGCGGTCGACGCGGGGAGCAGCGGGCCCGCGTAGTCCCCGGCCGCCGCCGCGACCGCCCCCGAGGCGAGCCGCCGGTCGACCGTCGCGAAGTCCGCATCCACCGCCCCGGAGAGCCGGTACGGCCGCGAGCGCAGCGCCTCGGGACCGAGCAGCGCCCGCAGCCGGGACAGCTCGGCCCGCAGCGTCACCGGGGTCACCGACTCGTCCTCGTACAGGAGGGTGAGGAGTTCGTCGCCGCCCACTCCCTCGGGACGGTGCGCGAGGACCACCAGGATCTCGCTGTGCCGGCGGCTCAGTCGCAGCCGCCGCCCGCCCAACGAGAGCACCGCCTCGTCCCGGCCGAGCGCCGACAGCCTGAGTCGGCCCGGGTCCGGGGCCGGGCCCAGCAGGGCCAGCTGGGACTCCGCCGCCCGCGCCACCGCCTGCACGAAGCCGAGGCTGTGCGGGTGCGCGAGCCGTTCGCCGCCCGTGATGTCGACCGCGCCGAGCACCCGGCCGCTGTACGGGTCGTGCACGGGGGCCGCGGCGCAGGTCCAGGCCCGCACCGGACGCCGGAAGTGCTCGGCGGCGACGACCTGCACCGGGCGGTCCACCGCCAGGGCCGTACCCGGCGCGTTCGTCCCGACCGCCGTCTCCGACCAGCGGGCCCCGGCCACGAAGTTCATCCCCCGGGCCTTGCGCAGGGTGCCCGGATGCCCCTCGACCCACAGCATCCGCCCGGCCGCGTCGCAGACCGCGAGGAGATGCTCCCCGTCCGTGGCGTACGCCCCCATCAGCTCCCGGATCACCGGCATCGCCGCGGACAGGGGATGCGCCTCGCGGTACGCGGCGAGCTCGTCCTCGTCCAGTTCCACCCGCGCCGCCCCGTCGGGGCTCACGCGCGCGCGGAGCGAGCGGCGCCAGGACGCGGCCACCAGCGGGCGGGCCTCCCGGGTGCGCGGGTCGACATTCCCCTGCGGATCCTCCGTCGGCGCCCGCTCCGTCCGTGGCTCCCCGGCCACCCACGTGTCGTTCAACTCGGCCTCCTCGTCGAGGTCGTCCCGGCCCGTCGCGCTCATCGTGGTGCGCCCGAGCGCCGCCGACAAGCCACCTCGCACCACGGCATATGCACCCTGTCCGGGACCGGCCCCCGACCGCTCACGTAGAGTGGGGCTCGGGCCGTGACTGGCGCTTGAGGTGGATCACCACCGGGGAGCGGCCCGGCGGAGCGTCCCCCGTGGCGCGACCGTGTCGATGCCGTGCGCCTGGGCGAACCACCGGTCAGAGACGACGCCCAGGAGTTGCCATGTCCACCAGCACCGCCACCCTCATGGACGGTACGGCCCTCGCCCGCCGCACGGTCGAGGAGACCGCCGCCCGAGCCGCCGAGATCACCCGCCGCACCGGCGTCACCCCCTGCCTCGCGACCGTTCTGGTCGGCGCGGACCCGGCCTCCGTCACGTACGTGAAGATGAAGCAGAACCGCTGTGCGAAGGCCGGAATCCGCTCCAAGCACGTCGAGCTGCCCGCCTCCACGACGACCGAGGAGCTCGTCGCCGCCATCACCGCCCTGTCCGAGGACCCCGAGGTCCACGGCATCCTGCTCCAGCACCCGGTCGGCCCGCACATCGACGAGCGCGCCGCTTTCGAGGCGATCGCCCCCGAGAAGGACGTCGACGGCGTCACCATGGCCTCCTTCGCCGCCATGGGCTTCGGTCTGCCCGGGTTCGTCTCCTGCACGCCCGGCGGCATCATGCGTCTCCTCGACGCGTACGACGTCGAACTGAGCGGCAAGCGCGCGGTCGTCGTCGGCCGCAGCGCCATCCTCGGCAAGCCCGCCGGCCTGCTCCTCCTCGGCCGCGACGCCACCGTCACCTACTGCCACTCCCGCACCCAGGACCTCTCCTCGGTCGTCCGCGAGGCCGACATCCTCGTCGCCGCCGTCGGCAAGCCGAACTTCATCAAGGGCGAGGACATCAAGCCGGGCGCCGTCGTCATCGACGCCGGCTACAACCCGGGCAACATCGGCGACGTCGACTTCGCCTCGGCCGCCGAGCGCGCCTCCCTCATCACCCCGGTCCCCGGTGGTGTCGGCCCCATGACCATCGCCGTGCTCCTCGCCCAGACGGTCGAGGGCGCGCAGCGTCAGCTCGGCCTGTAGGCAGTCATGACCGGGCGGCGGCGGTGACGGGGGAGCGGCGGTGGCGGCAGCGCGCCCCCGAACCGCGCCGCCCGGGCGTGTCCGGTCCCACCGGTACGGGTCCTTCGACACGCCCGACCGCGCCGGGGTCGGCCGATCCCCGCGTCACCGGCCCTCGCGCCGTGGAGCGGTTCGTGACCGGTGCCGAGGGCGGGTGGACGACGCGGTTCGCGCGGCTCGGCTCACCCCGGCCGGGACCTGCGGCGCGGCACGCCCGCCGGTTCGGTGTGCCGCTCGTCCCGCTGCTCACGGCCGCCCTGATGGCCGGCGCCTTCCTGACCGCCCGTGGCGGTGCGGAGGGTGGCGGCCTCGCCGACGGCCGACCGGGAGGTGGCCCCGTCGGCGTGCCGTCCCCCGTCGTCACCGGCGGTACGGGATCGCCCGCCGCCCCGACCACCGCAGGGGCAAGGGGCGACACGCCGACCCGTACCGCGCCCGCGGACGGCACACCAGTGGTCCCGTCCCGGTCCGGCAGCACGGCCCCCGTGCCCGCGGATCGCCCGACAGGCGAACGGCTCCCCGAGCGGCCCGTCTCCTTCGAGGCACTGAGCGTCGGCGACTGCTTCGACATCGACCGCGACGCGCCGGGCACCGCCCTCCGCCGTGGCTGCGACACGCCGCACCACGCAGAACTCGTCTCCCGGCCCCGCCTGGTCGGCGATTTCGCCACCGACCGAGCCGTACGCGAAGCGGCCACCGCGCTCTGCCGCGAACCGCTCCGCCGCAAGGCCGCCCGGCAGCCGCTCGGCACGCGCTGGACGACCTTCGTCCAGTACCCGTACCTGACGAGTCACCTCCTCGGCGCGGACACCGTCGCCTGCAGCCTGGCCGCCACGAGCGGCAGGCTCAGCCACCGGCTCCAGTAGCGCCGGCGGCGAACGCCGTCGCCAGGGCCGCCGCAGGGTCACGGTCCGGCGGGCCGGCCGGGGACCAGCGGGTCCCTGCCTTCAGGTACGGCCACCAGCGCCCGTCCTCGCCGAGCCGCAGCTGCGCCTCCGCGCCCACGACCGTCCACCGCGCGCCGCCCGCGCGTCGCAGCACCGGCCGCTCGTCGTCCGCCCAGGCCCCGGCGAGCCGGACCCCGGCCCGGTCGAGCGCCTCCGCGTCCGGCGTCCACTCCTCCTCCAGTACGGCGAGGGCGGCGGCGCCCCCGAACCGCCACGCGCGCGTGGCCAGGTCCAGCTCCGTCCGCGACCTGCCCGAACCGGAGGCGAGGCGCGCCGCGATCCAGGGAACGGGAGCGGCCGCCGCGAGCCGGACCGCGTCCTGAGCGACCGTCAGGCGGGCGCCGACCGGCGCGGTTGCCCCTCCGTCGGCCGACAACTCCCCGAGCAGCCGCTGCGCGCGCGTCGCCGCGTCCTGCGCGAGGAACTCGAGCGCGGCCGGGTCGACCCCCGGCTCCGGCGGGGTGTCCGTGTCCAGGGACGGCGACCGCCCCGGCGCGGCCGGCGCGACCGGAGGGGCGGGCAGCGGCGGCACGAGGAACGCCGCCGCGAACACCTCCTCGGCCGACACGCCGGGCAGCCCGCCGACCCCCTCGAACCCGCCTCCCGTCTCCTCCCCGCCCCGCGCGGACGGCACGGCGGCACGGGCCGCGCTGCGCTCCTGCAACTGCTCCAGGAGCGTGCGCTCGCCGCGCCCCCGCATCAGGAGGAGGACGAAGGGATCCTCGTCGAGGAGGCGGGCGACCTGGTAGCAGAGCGCCGCCGTGTGCGGGCAGTGGTCCCAGGCCTCGCAGCCGCACTCCGGCTCCAGGTCCCCGATGCCCGGCAGCAGGTCGAGCCCGGCCGCCGCCGCGTCCTCCACCAGATGCGGCGGCATCTCACGGTCCAGGAGCGCGGCGATGTGACCCGCGCTGTCCACGGCGAGGTCGAGAAGCCGCTCCCACTCCTCCTCCGAGAACTCCCGCACCAGCACGTCACCGCGGTACGCCGAGCCGTCGCGGTCCTTCACCAGGGCTGTGATCCGACCGGGTCGCACCGAGACGGCGCCCACCGCCCCCGCGCGCGCGTCACGGCGTCCCGCCTTGAGCTGCTTCCCGTCGAGCGCGGAGTCCTCCAGGGCCTTCAGCCACGCCTGTCCCCACCAGGTGCGGGTGAACCCGCCGCCGCCCACCGGCGGCAGCACCTCGAAGGTCCGTTCCTCGTCCCCGCGGCCGGGGCCATGACCGTGACCGTGCCCCTCCTCGTATGCGCTCATCGTCCGTCCCCTCGCAGTCGCACCAGCTCCGCCAGTTCGGCATCGGTCAGTTCGGTCAGTTCCGGTGGGGCGTCCCCACCGGTCCCGAGGACGGTGTCCGCCAGTTCGCGCTTGCGGTCGAGCATCGTGGCGATCCGGTCCTCGATCGTGCCCTCGGCGATCAGCCGGTGGACCTGCACCGGCCTGTCCTGCCCGATCCGGTACGCACGGTCGGTGGCCTGTGCCTCCACGGCCGGGTTCCACCACCGGTCGTAGTGCACGACGTGTTCGGCGCGGGTCAGGTTGAGCCCCGTCCCTGCGGCCTTCAGGGAGAGCAGGAAGACCGGGACCTCCCCGCTCTGGAAGCGGGAGACCATCGCCTCGCGCTCGGCGACCGGCGTGCCGCCGTGCAGGAACTGCGTCCGCACGCCCCGCGCCGCGAGGTGCGTCTCCAGGAGCCGGGCCATCCCCACGTACTGGGTGAAGACCAGGGTGCACGCGCCCTCGGCGAGGATCGTGTCGAGGAGTTCGTCGAGCAGCTCCAGCTTGCCCGAACGGCCCTCGATCCTCGGCCGCTCCTCCTTGAGGTACTGGGCGGGGTGGTTGCAGATCTGCTTGAGGGCCGTCAGGAGCTTCACCACCAGGCCCCGGCGCTCCATGCCGTCGGCCTCGGCGATCGCCGCGAGCGTCTCCCGTACCACCGCCTCGTACAGACCGGTCTGCTCGGGCGTCAGGGAGACGGTCCGGTCGGTCTCGGTCTTCGGCGGCAGCTCGGGGGCGATGCCGGGGTCGGACTTGCGCCGCCGCAGCAGGAAGGGGCGTACGAGCGCACCGAGCCGCTCGGCCGCGGCCGGGTCCTGCCCGCCCTCGACGGCGGCGGCGAACCGGGTCCGGAAGGCGCCCAGGCCGCCGAGCAGCCCCGGCGTGGTCCAGTCGAGGATCGCCCACAGCTCGGAGAGGTTGTTCTCCACCGGCGTGCCGGACAGCGCCACGCGCGCGCGTGCGCCGATGGTCCGCAGCTGACGGGCCGTCGCCGAGTACGGGTTCTTGACGTGCTGTGCCTCGTCCGCGACGACGAGCCCCCAGTTCCGGGCGGCCAGCCGCTCGGCGTCCAGGCGCATCGTGCCGTACGTGGTGAGCACGAAGCCGCCGTCGGCGAGCTCCTCCAGGTCACGGGCCGCGCCGTGGAAGCGGCGCACCGGTGTGCCCGGCGCGAACTTCTCGATCTCCCGCTGCCAGTTGCCCATGAGCGAGGTCGGGCAGACGACGAGGGTGGGACCGGCGGACGCCGGATCGGTCTGCCGGTGCAGATGCAGAGCGATGACGGTGATCGTCTTGCCGAGGCCCATGTCGTCGGCCAGACAGCCACCGAGGCCGAGCGAGGTCATCCGGTCGAGCCAGTCGAGTCCGCGCAGCTGGTAGTCGCGCAGGGTCGCGGCGAGCGCCGGGGGCTGCGAGATCTCCCGGCGGTCGCCCTCGGGTTCGGCGAGCCGCTCCCGCAGTCGCTCCAGCCAGCCGGTGGCGGCCACCTCGACGGGGCGGCCGTCGACCTCGGTCGTTCCGGTGAGGACGGCCGAGAGGGCGTCCACGGGTGTGACCTTGCGGTCCTGGTGGGCGCGGGCCCGCCGCACCTCCGCCGGATCGACGAGGACCCAGCGGTCGCGCAACCGTACGAGCGGCCGGCCGGTCTCGGCGAGCCGGTCGAGCTCGGCCCGGGTGAGCTCGTGGTCGCCGACGGCGAAGCGCCAGTTGAAGGCGAGCAGGGAGTCCGCGGCGAGGAACGAGGGAAGCGCGGAGGCGCGGGCGGATCCGGCGGAGTCCGCGGATTCCCAGCCGTCGCCGGCGAGTCCGACGCTGTCATGCAGGCCGGAGCTCGCGGCACCGGATCCGGTGTCCTCCGGGCCGATCACCGCGCGGGCGGTCAGTCGGTCGGCGAGCTCCCGCGGCCAGTGCACGTGGACGCCCGAGGCCGCGAGGGCCTCGGCGGCCGGGCCCAGGAGCTCCCCGACCTCCTCGTCGTCGAGTTCGACGGTGTCGGGCACGGCCGCCGACAGGAGCGGGGACAGCGGGGGCCAGGCGCGGGCGGCGCGCCGGAGAGCCAGGAGCGCGTCCATCCGGGCACGGGGGCCGAAAGCGGCCCCGGCCCGGCCGGAGCCCGCCCACACCTCCGCCGCGTCCGCGACCAGGGTCGGGTCGGCGACCCCGTGCAGCTGGAGCACTGCCCGGAAGGCGGGCGCTTCCCGCGCTTCCGCGGTGAAGCCGGGCAGTTCGAGCCGGAGCGAGAGCCGGACGCCCGCGTCGTGCACCGCCGCCACGTCGGCGGCCCAGGCCCGCTGTTCGGGAACGAGCTGGGGTTCGTCGGCCGCGAAGGCGGGTCCGCCGGCGGCGAGCGGGGCCGCCGGGGTGCGGGGCAGCGTGTCGGCCACCGCGTCGGCGAAGGCCCGGAGCAGCGCCTCGGGTTCGGGCAGCAGCAGCGGCTCCTCGTCGGAGAGGGGCGCGGCGTCCGACTCGGATGCGCGCAGCGACAGGGGTACGGCGTGCGCCGCGGGTGGCATCGAGGCGGCGAGGGCGCGGAGTTCGGCCAGTTTCGCGGGGCCGAGCGGCCCGGCGCGCCAGGCGTCGTGGTCGCCGGGCGTGAGGCCGGGCAGCAGCAGACCGCGCGCGACGAGGTCCAGGGAGAGAAGGGACGCGGCACCCCAGAAGGCGGCCGCGGGGGAGGCGGTGTCCGAGAACCGTGCACGGGCGAGTAACGGCAGGGCGTCCCGTACGGACAAGGTGCGGGCGGCGACGGTCACCGCCTGGAGCGGGTCGCCCTCGACGACCGTGATCGCCGTGTCGTCCGTGCGAGCGTCGACGGCGTCCGGCAGGGGTTCGCCGGCCGGTGACCAGAAGGCGATGCGTCCGGCGCGGGGCGGATCGGCGGGGAGGAAGACGGCGGCGTGACGGAGGAGTTCGTGTGCGGGGGAGGGGTTCTGGGGGTCGGGTTCGCGGGCCGGTTCATGGGATCCGTGCGAGAGCGACAACGCATTCCTCAAATTTGACTACCTGGAGACCGAGTCGCCGAGGATACCCCACGAGGTCGCCGGACGTGCGCCCCCTCCAGGTGATCCGCGCCACACGCGCCGGACTCTCGCGGAGGGGGTGGGGCTCGCCCCACCCCGACCCCCCGGTGCGCCCCCGACAGGGGACGGGTGGTGACGCCATGGCCCCGGACGATCACGGATCCGTACGTTTCTGGACAGGCGCCCACCGACCCCACCGACCGACAGAAACCGGAGCCCGCCATGTCCCAGGCCACCGTCCTGCCCCCGGCCGCCGCACCCGTCGCGGCGCCCGCCCGCGCCCGGGGCGGCAGCGAGTTCAGCCCGCTCCTGCGGACGGTGAGGGAACAGGGCCTTCTCGAACACCGCCCCGGCTGGTACGCCCGCGGCATCGTCGTCAACCTCCTCGGCATCGCCGCCGTGGTGGCCGGACTCGCCCTGATCGGGCCCTCGTGGTGGGCGCTGCCGCTCGCCGTCCCCCTCGCCCTGTTCTCCGCCCGCGCCGCCTTCGTCGGTCACGACGCCGGCCACGCCCAGATCACCGCGAACCGCAGGACGAGTCGGATCCTCCAGCTCGTCCACGCCAACCTCCTCCTCGGCATGAGCCGGGAGTGGTGGAACGACAAGCACAACCGCCACCACGCCAACCCCAACCACCTCGACAAGGACCCGGATGTCGCCGCCGACATCCTCGTCTTCGCCGACCACCAGACGGCGGGCCGCACGGGCCTGCGAGGGTTCCTCACCCGCCACCAGGCCTGGCTGTTCTTCCCGCTGACCACCCTGGAGGGCATCGCGCTCAAGGTGTACGGGATCCAGGCCCTGCTCGCGAAGGACGGCCCGTGCCGCACCCGGCGCGAGCGACTGGTCGAAGGCGCCCTGCTCCTCGCCCACTTCGCCGGATACGCGACGCTGCTCCTGGCGTTCCTGACGCCCGCCCAGGCCTTCGTCCTCGCCCTCCTCCACCAGATGCTCCTGGGCGTGCACCTCGGCATGGCCTTCGCCCCGAACCACAAGGGAATGGACCGGCCGGACGAGCACGAGGACGGCGACAGCTGGGGCCATCTGCGCCGCCAGGTGCTCACCTCGCGCAACATCCGGGGCGGCGCCCTGACCGACTGGTTCCTCGGCGGGCTCAACTACCAGGTCGAGCACCACCTGTTCCCGAGCATGCCGCGACCGAACCTCCGCCTGGCGCAGCCCGCCGTGCGGGCCCACTGCGCCGCGCTGGGCGTCCCGTACACGGAGACCGGCTTCGTGGACTCGTACCGCCAGGCCCTCGGCCATCTGCACGAGGTGGGCGCGCCGCTGCGCTCCGAGGCCGCCGAGTAGGGTCGTACACCGAGGTGCGATGTGATCATCGGTCCGGGCGGGCGCGTCGCCACCCGGAGCGGCAGAGAAGGGGAGCTCTCAGGATGAGCAGCGGCACCGTCACCACGGTCAGCAGCAACGGCTCGTACTCGTTCACCAAGCCCAACAGGGAGGGCATCGCCCTCCTCGCCGGACTCGGCGTGGAGGGCGACGTCCACGCGGGCGTGACGGTGAAGCACCGGTCCCGCGTCGCGCAGGACCCCACCCAGCCCAACCTGCGACAGGTCCACCTCATCCACGCCGAGCTCTTCGAGGAGGTCGCCGGCGCCGGCTTCGAGGTCGCCCCCGGCGACCTCGGCGAGAACGTCACGACCCGGGGGATCGACCTCCTCGCCCTGCCCACGGGCACGCTCCTGCACCTCGGTGCGGAGGCCGTCGTCGAGGTCACCGGGCTGCGCAACCCCTGCGCGCAGATCGACAACTTCCGGCACGGTCTGCTGAAGCAGGTCCTCGGCCGCGACGAGAACGGCGAGATCGTGCGCAAGGCGGGCATCATGGGCGTCGTGCTCACCGGCGGAGAGGTGCGGCCCGGCGACCCGATCCGGGTGGAACTGCCGGCCGAGCCGCACCGCCCGTTGGAGCGGGTCTGAGCGCCCTCAGGAATCCGCTCAACCCTCCAGGGCGCCCTCAGGAGCCCGCTCAGCTCTCCACTGAGCGCCGTCAGGATCCCCGCTCAGCCTTCCACTGAGCGCCTTCAGGATCCCGCTCAGCCCTCCAGGGCGCAGGAGTTGACCACGTCACCGCTCGTGGGCCGCGCGATCGTACGGTCCGCGGGCGGCGCCGTACCCTCCTCGACCCAGCGCGTCAGGGCGTCGAACGCGGAGCGGTAGCACGGCAGGATCGGTCGCAGCCGGTCCGGATACGTGTCGTAGAGGCCGTCCGTGTGCGTCCCGTCCTGGACCGTGTAGTAGCGGTGGAGTCCGCCTCGGCCCCGCCCGTCGATCATCCGCGCGTACACATCGGAGTCCGTGGCGATCGGCAGCAGGGTGTCGAGATCGCCGTGGAGCGTGATGAGCGGCTTGCCGATCCGTCCGGTGAGCGCGACCTTCGCGACCGCGCGGTGGACGGACGCCGGCCGCGAGGCGTAGTCGTAGGAGGCGTCCGAGACGCAGGGCGCGAAGATCTGCTCCACGGTCCCGCCGGCCGTGGAGCCGGGGCAGGCCGGGTCGTACGAGGGGTCGAACTCGGCCCGGAAGAGCTTCTGCGTCAGACCCCAGTAGGCCTTCTCGTGGTACGGCCACAGGAAGCGCGAGCCGGGCGCGAAGCCCGCCGCGATCAGGTCCTCGTCGGTGGCGAGCCCCTGGGTCCTGGCCACCGTCACCGGCAGGCTGGTCAGGAGGTTCGGGCCGCGTGTCGTCCACAGCACGCCCTCCCAGTCGACCCCGCCGTCGTACAGCTCGGGCCGGTTCTCCAGCTGCCAGCGCGTGAGGTAGCCGGCGTTGGAGATGCCGGTCATGTACGTGTGCTCCGGCGCGTGGCCGTAGCGCTGCCGTACGACCTTCTTGGCGGCCCGCGTCAGCTCGGTCACCCGGTGGTTCCACTCGGCGACCGCGTCGCCCGGCTCCTTCCCGTCGGTGAAGAAGTCCGGGCCGGTGTTGCCCTTGTCGGTGGCGGCGTAGGCGAAGCCCCGGGCGAGCACCTGGTCGGAGATCAGTGCGTCCGTGGAGTACTGGCGGCGGGAGCCGGGGGCACCGGTGACGACGAGCCCGCCGTTCCAGTGGTCCGGCAGCCGGATGACGAACTGCGCGTCATGGGCCCAGCCGTGGGTGGCGTTGAGACGGGAGTCGTCGGGGAAGTAGCCGTCGATCTGGACGCCCGGCACCCCCGAGGGGTTGCGGGTCGCCTTCGAGGCCAGACCGGCCTGGTCGGCCAGGTCGGTGTACGGGGTGCCGGCGAGCCCGGTGGTCGTCAGGTCGTCCAGACAGGCGGACTGCTGACGCTCGGCGCCGGGGACCTGGACCCGGTCCTGACGCGCGCAGTGCGGGGTGGCCGGCGTATCGGCCCCGGCGGGGCTCGCGGGGCCGAGGACGGTGACCCCGGTGAGGAGCGCGGCGAACAGGGAGACGCCTGGGAACAGGCGCATGGTGTGCCTCCGATGGGACGACGGAAAAGAGGGTGCGGCGCCACATCGTGCGGCGCACCACTACCGCCGGACCATGGTTCGGAACCACACCGCGGGCCGAGGTCCTATAGGGCGCGGAGACGGGTGGTACGGGCAGAGGCCCTCAGGAGGCGCGTACGGCCATCGCGTCGAGCGCTTCGAGGAGCGCGGGCAGCCTGGGCCCCCGCGTCACGGGCAGCACCTCGCGCGGGGCCTCGTCGAGGAGGACGAACGCCATGTCGTCCGCCTTGGCCACGAGCGACCAGCCGGGACCGTCGACACGGAGTATCCCGGCGGACGAGCGGACCCTGCCGACCGGCGGGGGCTCCTCCAGATAGCCGCGCAACTCGTCCAGGGCCTTCCTGACGCCGGTGTTCGGGCCGGGGGAGGCGTCGTCGGAGGCGGAGCCACCGGGGGCCGGGGCCTGGGCACGCGCGGGCGGGCCGGCGGCTCCCGTGGTCTCCGGGACACGAGCGGCCGCGGGTTCCCCGCCCTCGTCGCCCACCCGGGCCCGCCAGGCCTCCCACTGGGCCGCCACCTCGTCGGCGCCCAGCCGGCGCTGCGCCGGGCCCCACTCCTCGCCGGAGGGCGGGACGAGAGGCGCGGGGTCGCCCTCCTCCGGTTCCGGGTCGTGCGGGGCCGGGACGCCGGGGGCGACGGTCCTCACGGGGAGAGGCCAGCCCGGCAGCCCGGCCACCACCGAGTGCTCGTCGGGGGAGAGGTCGTACGCCATGCCGCAGTCCCAGGAGGAGATGGCCACCGCGACGAGCGAGACGTCGTCGACGACGACCGTCCAGCGGGCACCGTGCCCGTCCTGCCCGAACACGAGCCCGTACCCCTCGGCGTACGGCTGCAGGCCCAGCGCGGCGCAGGCCGCCGGGTAGTCGTCACCGAGCACGCTCGGGAAGCGCGCGGGCGTCAGCAGTGCCGCGGTCAGCACAAGGAGCGCGTCGGCGTCCGCCTCGGCGATCGGGTCCGTCCCAGCCACGGCTTCCTCCCCATCTGGTCGTCGGCGCACCTTAACCAGTGGGTAACCCGCGCGTCGAGGGTCTCCACCAGGGAACCTCGACGCGCCCGCGCGGGTCCGTCACGCCTCACCGGACCGCCGGGTCGCCTGCTCGTCCCGCAGGCCGAGCAGCGAGCGGGCGACGGTGCGAGGGGACTGGTTCCGTTCCCTGGCGAGGGTGAGCAGCGCCCGGCACGCCAGTTCGTTGACGCCGAAGGAGAGCATGCCGGGGGAGACCCGGCTCGCCGCCTCCTCCGCCCGGGCGGGATCGTCCTCGGCACAGGCCGCCACGTACTCGGCGGCGGCCTCGAAGAGGTTGTGCCCCTGCCGGGGGCGCGGTGGAGCCGGCGTGGCGGCTTCGGGCGCCTTCCGGCCGGAGGGGAGGAGTCTGCGCAGTGTTTCCGGAACTCGTGCCACGGCCCGCCGCCTTTCCCGGGCACGACTGCCCGGCATTTCTACGGTAGACAGTGAAGTGCCGGTAAAGAAGGGTGCGTTGGCATCCGTCGGCGCTTCCGCATCCGGCCCCGGAGGCCGCTTCAGTCCTCGCGGACGGCGAGGGCCAGATAGCGGGTGTCCTCGTCGACGTAGCTGACGAGTCGCCAGCCGGCCTCGGCGAGCACGGGGCGCAGCCGGGGCTCGGCGCGCAGGTCGTCGGGCGTGATCTGCCGGCCGTGACGGGCCGCGAGGGCGGCTCGCCCGATCGGGTGGAACAGCGCCAGTCTGCCCCCGGGCCGTACGACCCGGGCGAGCTCGCTCAGACCGGCGACGGGTTCCGCGAGATGCGAGATCAGCCCCGCCCCGAAGACGGCGTCGAGCGCTCCGTCCCGTACCGGCAGCCGGCCGACGTCGGCGAGCAGGAGCGTCCCGCCGTCCTCCCCGCCGCGTCCGGCGTCGACGGCCCGTTCGAGCATCTCAGGGGTGAGATCGGCCCCGAGCACCGTGCCGGAGGGACCGACGGCGGCCCGGAGCGGCGGGAGCGCGCGGCCGGTCCCGCAGCCGGCGTCGAGCACGGCGTCGCCGGGCCGGAGGCCGAGTTCGCCCACGGCCGCGGCGTACGCGGGGCCGTCGTCGGGGAACCGGCTGTCCCAGTCGGCGGCGCGGGCGCCGAAGAACTCTCGTACGTGTGTGGGGTCATCGCTCATGTGCTCATGATCGCGCATCGTTCCGCACACGGAGGGGTGAACGTTCTGTGTGCACGTTCGAGCTCGGCCTGATCGTTCGGGACCATCTCTCTGTCATATTCCAGCAGCTTTCGAAATGCGCCCCCGGTGCGCCCCCCGGTGCGCACTAGCGTCCCTGAGCCATGGGACACCTGGACCACGCCACCTTCGGCTGGCTGACACCCGCGCTGTCGTACGCGATGGCCTGCATCGGCGCCGCCCTCGGGCTGCGCTGCACCGTACGAGCGCTCGACGCGACCGGCAGGTCGCGGCGCAACTGGCTGCTCACCGCCGCCTCCGCGATCGGCACCGGCATCTGGACGATGCACTTCGTGGCGATGCTCGGATTCGGCGTGACGGGCACCGACATCCGCTACGACGTTCCGCTCACCATCCTCAGCCTCGTCATCGCGATGGCCGTCGTCGGTGTCGGAGTCTTCGCCGTCGGCTACGGACGCGATCGGGTCCGTTCGCTCCTGATCGGCGGGCTGACCACCGGCGTCGGTGTGGCGAGCATGCACTACATGGGCATGGCCGCCCTCCGGCTCCACGGCCAGGTGCGGTACGACCCGCTGCTCGTCGGCCTCTCGGTGCTGATCGCCGTCGTCGCCGCCACGGCCGCGCTCTGGGCGGCGCTCCACATCCACGCGCCCGTGGCCGTGGCCGTCGCCTCGCTCGTGATGGGCGCGGCCGTCAGCAGCATGCACTACACCGGCATGTTCGCGGTGCGGGTCGAGGTCGTCCCCTCCGGAGCCACCCTCCCGGGAGCCACGGTCATGCAGTTCATCTTCCCGCTCGCCGTCGGCCTCGGCTCGTACCTCTTCATCACCTCCGCCTTCGTCGCGCTCTCGCCGACGGCCCGGGAACGCGCCGCGTACGCCTCCGCGGGACGCCTCACCGAACCGGACGAACGCGCGGTCGACGTCGCACCGCCCGGCTTCCGCCCCGCGGAAGCGGCCCGTACGCCCACGACCTGACCCGCATGACCTGATCCCCGACGTATGCCACACCGCACCAGAGACAGACGCAGCCGGAACGAGGAGGCCATGCGAACTCCCCGCAAGAACAAGGGCGCCGAGGCGGCGACGCCGCCACCGGCGGCCGCGCGCGGGCGGCGCGCACACGCAGGCCCGCCCGCCGACGAGCCGGGGGAGCGGACCCCCGAGGCCTCCCCGACAACGCCGGGCCGTGAGGGCACCTCCGCGCCGGGCGCCGCCGCGCACCCCGCCGGGCACGCTGCCGCGCACCCCGCCGGGCACGCTGCCGCGCACCCCGCCGGGCACGGTGCCACGCACGCCGCCGGGCACGCCGCTGGGCATCCCGATGGGCCTTTCGTCGCCGGAGGCCCCGACGCCGCGGCACCGGCCTCGGAGCGTCCTCAGGCGTCCGGCGGTCCCCAGGCCTCCGGACGGCCCCAGCCCTTCGGACGGCCCCAGGCCTCCTCCGTCGGGCCCCGCGCGTCCGACGCGTCACGCGTCCGTCCCTCGTTCCAGGGGCTGCGCCCGCGCACGGTCCGCGCCAAGATCGTCTCGCTCCTGATGGTCCCGGTCGTCTCGCTCCTCGCCCTCTGGGGCTTCGCCACCGTCACCACCGCGCAGGACGTGGCCCGCCTCCGCCAGCTCCAGCGCGTCGACGCCGAGATCCGCGAGCCCGTGACGGCCGCCCTCGCCTCCCTCCAGGCCGAACGGCGCGCCGCCGTACGGCAGGTCGCGGCGCCCGGAGCCACCCGGGCCGCCGAGCTCAAGGACCGGATCCGCCGCACCGACGAGGCCGTCGACCGGCTCCGCCTGGACGGCACCCACACCGTCGGCGACACCGGAGACCTGCCGGGCGACGTCGCCGAGCGGGTGAGCGTCTTCGTCGGCAAGGTCGAGGGACTCGCCCGGCTCCGCACCGCCGCGGCCGACGGGCGCGCCGACTGGGACCAGGTCTACGAGGCGTACACGGACACCATCTCGGCCGCCTTCGCGGTCGGCGGCGGCCTCACCGGCATCCAGGACGCCGAGCAGGGGTCCGACGCGCGCGTGCTCCTCGAATTCGGCCGGGCCGGCGAGATGCTGTCCCGCGAGGACGCCCTCCTCACCTCCGCCCACCTCACCGGCCGACTCACCGCGGACCGGCTCCGCGCGTTCTCCGGGGCCGTCGAGACCCGGCGCACCCTCACCGCCACGGCCACCGCCGACCTGCCCGCCGCCGAACGCGCTGCGTGGGCCCGGCTCTCCACCGGCGGCGACCACGCCCGGCTCACCCGGGCCGAGGACCGGGTCGGCGCCGCGAGCCCGGGCCGCCCCGCCGCCCAGGCCGTCACCTCCGCCGAGTGGGACGACACCTCCGCCGCCGTACGCAGCGGACTCACCGCGATCGAGACCGACGCGCGCGGAGCGGCCGCCGACGGGGCCGACCCCTTCGCCGGCGGTGCCCTCACCGCGGGCGGCGCGGCGGTCGTCCTCGGCCTCGCTGCCGTCGCCGCCTCGCTCGTCATCTCCGTACGGATCGGCCGCGGCCTCGTCGTCGAGCTCGTCAGCCTCCGCAACACCGCCCTCGGCATCGCACGCCGCAAACTCCCCGCCGCCATGCGCCGGCTCCGCGCCGGCGAGGAGATCGACGTCCAGGCCGAGGCCCCGCCCGGTCCCGTCTCCCAGGACGAGATCGGCCAGGTCGGCGAGGCCCTCACCACCGTCCACCGCGCGGCGCTCTCCGCAGCCGTCGAACGCGCCGAACTCGCCAGCGGCATCTCCGGGGTCTTCGTCAACCTCGCCCGCCGCAGCCAGGTCCTCGTCCACCGCCAGCTCAACCTCCTGGACAGCATGGAACGGCGCGCCGACGACCCCAACGAACTCGGCGACCTCTTCCGCCTCGACCACCTCACCACCCGCATGCGGCGCCACGCGGAGAGCCTGATCATCCTCTCCGGAGCCGCCCCCGGCCGCGCCTGGCGCATGCCCGTCCTCCTCACCAACGTCGTCCGCGCGGCCGTCTCCGAAATCGAGGACTACGCGCGCGTGGAGGTACGCCGGCTCCCCGAGACGGCCGTCGTCGGCGGAGCCGTCGCCGACCTCACCCACCTCCTGGCCGAACTCATCGAGAACGCCGCCCAGTTCTCCCCGCCCCACACCAAGGTGCGGGTCAGCGGCGAACCCGTCGGCAACGGCTACGCCCTGGAGATCGAGGACCGGGGGCTCGGCATGGGCAAGGACACCCTCGCCGAGGCGAACGCCCGCATCGCCCAGTCCGAGGCCCTCGACCTCTTCGACAGCGACCGGCTCGGCCTCTTCGTGGTCAGCCGCCTCTCCTCCCGCCACGACATCAAGGTCCACCTGCGGACCTCCCCCTACGGCGGCACGACCGCCGTCGTACTGCTCCCGACCGACCTCCTCCAGGGCGCACTGCCCCCCGGCCGAGGCGCGTCGGCGAGCGCATCCGACACCCCGCCGGCCGGAACCCCGCGCGCGGGGAACCCCCATACCCACGCGTCGGGCGGACCGGCCGCCGACGGCAGGACCGGCGAGGCCCCGCACACCGACCCCGCACGCGCCGCGCGGGAACGTGAAGAGGCGCACCGCGCCGAGGCCCGCCGCTTCGGCCGGCCCCAGGCGCCGCAGCCCGCCCCGCAGGGCGGCCCGCCCACGCCGGTGGGTCCCGCGCGGACCGGGGGACCGAGCTCGCCCGTGGTCTCCGGACGCCCGGCCGCACAGCCTTCGGCGGGCGCGCGACCGGGGAGCCTGCCCCCGCAGCCGGACGGCTCCCGCCCGTCGAACCCTCCCCAGTCCCCGACGGCCGGCCGCCCGCAGTCGCCGGCGCGCCCGACAGCCGTGCCCGCGCTCGGGGCGCGCCCGGAGCCCGGCCCCGGCCCCGCTCCGGCCCACGCGGGCGTCACCGAACTGCGCCGCCGCGGCCCCGCCGTACCGCCGCCCGTGCCGCCGACCACGCGCGAGCAGTCACCTGCCGCACTGCCCGGCGAAGGACCCTCCAGACGCGGTGACTCCGAGGGTGAACTGCCCCGTCGGGTACGCCAGGCGAGCCTCGTTCCGCAGCTGCGTGAGGCGCCTGCCCCGACGCCGGTGCCCGTACCGGTCGCACCCGGCACCGACGCACGTACACCGGAACAGGTCCGGGACCGTATGGCGGCGTACCGGGACGGCTGGCAGCGGGGCGGTGGCGCCGCCCCGGGCGCCAGACGACCCCTCGGTACGGGCTTCGCCACCGACACGGGCCGGGAACTCGGCCACGGCACCGCCCCTCTCGACCCTCGCTCCGAAGGAGACGACGCATGATCGACCACGAGCGGATCTCGTTCCACCGGTCCGGCGAACTGGACTGGCTCCTCGACGACCTCGTCATGCGGGTCCGCGAGGTCCGCCACACCGTGGTGCTCTCGAACGACGGACTCGCCGTGGGCGCCTCCAACGGGCTCAGCCGTGAGGACGCCGAGCACCTGGCCGCCATAGCCTCCGGCTTCCACAGCCTCGCCAAGGGCGCCGGACGCCAGTTCCACACCGGCGGAGTCCGCCAGACGATGGTCGAGATGGACGACGGCTTCCTCTTCGTCGCCGCGGCGGGGGACGGCTCCTGCCTCGCCGTCCTCAGCTCCGTGAGCGCCGACATCGGCCTCATCGCCTACGAGATGGCCCGCCTCGTGAAGCGCGTCGGCGAGCACCTCCACACCCCGCCGCGCGTCGCGGCGACCCCGCCGGCCGCCGGCTGACCCGGAGAAGCCCATGAACGACGACAGCACCGGCGACGGCCCGAGCGTGCCGGGCAGTCAGTGGTACGACGCCGACGCGGGACCGCTCGTGCGCCCGTACGCGATGACCGGCGGACGGACCAAACCGGGTCCCAGCAACGTACGGTTCGACCTCATCGCGCTCGTCGTCGTGGACGACGAGCCGCCCGGTCCGGCGGAGGAAGCACTCCTCGGCCCCGAGCACCGGTCCCTGCTCACCCTGTGCCGGGCCGAGACCCAGTCGGTGGCCGAACTCGCCGCCGACGCCGACCTGCCCGTCGGCGTCGTCCGGGTCCTCCTCGGCGACCTCCTCGAATCGGGCTTCGTGCGCGTCAGCCGGCCCGTACCCCCCGCACAGCTCCCCGACGAAAGAATCCTGAGGGAAGTAATCGATGGCCTACGAGCGCTCTGAGAGCACCGGTGCCGAGGACGGCCCGGACACCACCGCCCTCGCCCTGAAGATACTGGTCGCCGGCGGATTCGGCGTGGGCAAGACCACCCTCGTCGGCGCCGTCAGCGAGATCCGGCCCCTGCGCACCGAGGAACAGCTCAGCAGGGCCGGCGAACTGGTCGACGACACCGGGGGCGTCGACCAGAAGACCACCACGACCGTCGCCATGGACTTCGGCCGCATCACGATCCGCTCCGGGCTCTCCCTCTACCTCTTCGGCACGCCCGGCCAGGACCGCTTCTGGTTCCTGTGGGACGAGCTCTCACAGGGCGCCCTGGGAGCCGTCGTCCTCGCCGACACCCGACGCCTGGAGGACTGCTTCCCGGCCGTCGACTACTTCGAGCACCGGAAGATCCCGTTCGTGGTCGCGGTCAACTGCTTCACGGGCGCGCGTACGTACGGCGCGCACGACGTCTCCCGGGCACTCGACCTGGACCGCGGCACGCCCGTCGTCCTGTGCGACGCGCGCGACCGCGATTCGGGAAAGGAGGTGCTGATCCGCCTGGTCGAGTACGCCGGCCGGATGCACACCGCGCGGCTCCTCGACACGGTCGGCTGAAGGGGGCGGTGAGTCGGCGGGGGCGGACCTCAGTCGGCGATGCCGGTCTCGGCGGTCACCTTCTCGATCCTCACCCGGACGAGGAGCTCGCCGGGGACCGCGTTGCGTTTCCCGAACTCCTCCGCCCGTTCCGCCCCCATGTACCGGCCGCCGATCCGGGCGGCCCAGCGGCGCAACTCGGCCGGGTCCTCGATGAGTTCGGCGCGACCGCGGAGCGACACGTAGGCGAAGGGCGGGGTGTCGTCGTCGACGCAGAGGGACACCCGGCCGTCGCGGGCGAGGTTGCGGCCCTTCACCGTGTCCTTGCCCGTGTTGAACACCAAGTCGTCGCCGTCGAGCAGGAACCAGACGGGAGCGACGTGCGGACTGCCGTCGTCGCGCACGGTCGCCAGCTTGCCCGTGCGGGTCCCCTCGGACACGAAATCCCGCCACTCTTCCTCAGTCATTCTCCTCATGACCCCATCCTGCGGCACGCGCGGGCGTGGTGGGGTGCTTGCCCTGTTCACGACAGTGCGTAAGGCTTGCGGCGATACGCGGACGACGACGGTACGAACCACGAGGCCCTGCGGACCAACAAGGTCCGCCCGAGGGGGACGTGCCGGCTAGGGGGAGGACCACTGATGGCATTGGACAAGGGCCTGGATTGGCTCCTGGACGACCTGACGCAGCGGGTCGGATACATACGGCACGCGCTGGTGCTGTCGAACGACGGTCTGGTGACGGGCGCGAGCAGCGGACTCGTCCGCGAGGACGCCGAGCACCTGGCGGCCGTCTCCTCGGGCCTGCACAGCCTCGCGCGGGGCTCGGGCCGGCACTTCCAGGCGGGCAGGGCACGGCAGACGATGGTGGAGTTCGACGACGCGCTGCTCTTCGTGACGGCGGCGGGCGAAGGCAGCTGCCTGTGCGTCCTGAGCGCGGCGGAGGCGGACGTCGGTCAGGTGGCGTACGAGATGACGCTGCTGGTCAACCGAGTCGGCGAACACCTCGGTGTGGCCGCGCGGCAGCCCGGAATCCCGGGCGGCGGCGCGCTCTGACGCGACTGCGGTCGGTTGTCCACAGGGCACTGTCCACAGGTCGTGCGAGTGTCGTCACTCTGCGTTACGTTCTTCTGAGTGGGTCCGAGGGGCCCGCGACCCGAAGAGAACACGGACGCAAGGGGGAGGGCCGCGACATGACGGTGGACGAAGGAGCGCGCACGGTGACGCCGGGGCGGGCCGCACAGGAACTGGAACTGAGGCGCGACGAGTTCCGGCTCGCGGTCCAGCTCGGCCTCGTGCGGACGGTACCGGCCGGCGAGGGGGAACGGCGGCGGGTCGAGCGGTGCGAACTCGACCGCCTCCGGGCGGCCCCGGACTTCCCCGCCGGCCTGCGCGACCGGGTACGCGCTGTCGGTACGGGGGAGGCCGCCGCCCTCCTCGGGATCACCGTCGACCGGTTCACCCGGCTGGCCCGGACGGGGCACGTCAGCCCGGTGCGCTTCTCGCTGAACCGCTATCGGGCCGTGGTGTGGATGTACCTGGCGCAGGAGGTCGTCGAGTTCGGCCTCACGCGCCCCGACCTCCTCACCGGGCGGCTGCCGCTGGAACTCCGTGCGCGTCTTGCCGCGCACGAGGACCGGCGGCCCAGGAACTGGCGTGCGCGGCGGCTCGCCCTGCTGCTCCGCGCCACCGAGGACCCGTGGGTACGGGCCGCCGCGATCGCCTCCCTGCTCGATCCGGTCCAGGTGGCCGAGGTGGTCGACGATCCTTACGAGCGCACCCACCTCGACCGGTTGCGCCCGCCTCCGCCACCCGGGATGCCCGTGTCGCCGGTCGCGCGTGAACTGGCCGAACGGCTGACTCTGGCCGACGACCCGGACGAGATCCTCTGGCACCGCCTGAGCCTGGCCCTGGCCCTGGACGAGGCACGCGCGGAACGACAGGCGCCTCATCCCGGCGAGACGGGAGCGGCCGCGCAGGTACAGGCGGTGCCGACGGCCTGGTCATGGGAGCCGCCGGTGGTCCCTGTTACGGCGGTTCCTGCTTCGGCGGTGCCTGTTCCGGCGGTTCCTGCTCCGGCGGTGCCCGTTCCGGTGGTGCCTGCTCCGGCGCTGCCTGCTTCGGTGGTGCCTGCTCTGGCGGCGGTTCCCGCGGTGGAGGCTCTCGCGGTGCCGGTTTGTGCCGTGCCGGATCTTGCCCTGCCGGATCTCGGCATGCTGGATCTTGCCGGACCCGTTCCGGCAGCTCGGTCCGGGGCGGGCGATCGTCCACCAGGGCGGCCCATGCGCAGCAGGCTGTTCGAGCGTCTCCGGCGGGGGCGGGCGACGGGTGCGGCGCGGCCTCGGCGGCGGAAGCGTCCGGTGGCCTGGCCGTGATGCCGTGCTCCGGCGTGCGGGCGGCGCGGCGGGTGGGGAGGATGGGCCCATGCTGCTGGCGCGTGTCGCGGAAGTGTCCCGGGAGGTCGCCGCCACCTCCGCGCGCTCGCGCAAGATCGCTCTACTGGGGGAGCTGTTCGCCGAGGCAGAGCCCGAGGAGAGCCCGCTCGTCATCGCGTATCTGTCCGGGCGGCTGCCGCAGGGGCGGATCGGGGTCGGGTGGAGCATCCTCAAGGAGGTCATCCCACCGGCTGTTCCGCCCGCCGACGGGCCCGTGCTCACGCTGGGGCAGGTCGACCAGGCGATGGCGGAGCTCGCCGCCGTGTCCGGCGCCGGGGCCCGCGCCGAGAGGACCCGGCTCGTCCATGCGCTGTTGGCGGCCGCCACCCTCGACGAACAGGAACTCCTGCTGCGGTTGCTGGCCGGCGAGGTGCGGCAGGGAGCCCTGGACGCGATGGCCCTGGAAGGCGTGGCCAAGGCGGCCGGGGTGCCGGCGGTCGAACTGCGGCGCGCAGTGATGCTCGAAGGCTCGCTGCCTCCGGTCGCCCAGGCCGTGCTGGCCGACGGAGCGTCCGCCCTTGACCGGTTCACGCTGCGGGTCGGCAGTCCCGTGCAGCCCATGCTCGCGCACACCGCCGCTTCCGTGCCCGAGGCGATCGCCGACCTGGGGGCGTGCGCGGTAGAGGAGAAGCTCGACGGGATCCGGATTCAGGTGCATCGGCGCGGCGAGGACGTCCGGGTGTACACCCGCTCGCTCGACGACATCACCGACCGCCTCCCCGAGGTGGTCGCGACGGCCCGAGCGGTCGACGCCGACGCGTTCATCCTGGACGGCGAGGTGATCGCCCTCGACCCCGCAACTGAGCGCCCCGTTTCGTTCCAGTCGATCGCCTCCAGGGTCGGCTCCCGGGCCGACGTGGCCGGTGCGCGCGCCGCGCTTCCCCTGACGCCGGTCTTCTTCGACGTCCTCGCGGTGGAGGGGGAGAGTCTGATCGACCGACCGGGCGTCGAGCGGCACGCCGTCCTCGCCCGCCTGTTGCCGGAGTCCCAGCGGGTCCGCCGTGCCGTCGTCACCGATGCGGCCGATCCCGGGCAGACCGAGGCCGCCGAGGGGTTCTACGCGGACACCCTGGACCGGGGGCACGAAGGTGTGCTGGTCAAGGCGTTGGAGGCGCCCTATGTGGCGGGGCGTCGGGGGCGCACCTGGCTGAAGGTGAAACCGGTCCACACCGTCGACCTCGTCGTGCTCGCGGTGGAACGGGGCCACGGTCGCAGAACAGGGCTGCTTTCCAACCTCCACCTCGGCGCACGGACCGCCGACGGCGGCTTCGTCATGTTGGGGAAGACCTTCAAAGGCCTCACGGACCTTATGTTGCGCTGGCAGACCGAGCGGCTCGGCGAGCTCGCCGTGTCGGACGACGGCTTCACCGTGCGCGTACGGCCGGAGCTCGTCGTGGAGATCGCGTACGACGGACTCCAGGCCTCGACGCGCTATCCGGCCGGTGTCACGCTCCGGTTCGCCCGGGTCGTACGGCACCGGCCCGACAAGTCGGCCGCGGAGGCCGACACCGTCGAGCGGATCATCGAAGGCCGATGACCACGGTGGGCGGCCCTCGCGGGGCGGCCTCACGCGAGGGATGCTGGAGACGTGGCACGACGAGCGCCCGGCACCAGGAGCGCGTGGCACCACGAGCGGCGGCCGGGCCGCGAGGAGATGAGCGACGTGTACGACTTGCACATCGACACCGACGTCACCGTGCAGCTCAGCGACTGCTGCAAGGAGGACGCCCAGGCGGTGTTCGACGTCCTCGACCGGGTCTACCAGTTGGAGGACATGGAGACGGTGAGCCCGCAGGCCGCAACCGGACCGGTCCCCACCGTCTGGAGCGCCACGTTCGACACCGCCGCGGGACGGCACGAGGAAGTGGGTCCCACCCACCTGACCGCCCTGGTCGGCGCCACGCTCACCGGCGGCTACCACGCCGTCGACGAGGTCGAGAAGGTGCTCGCCACCGGCTTCGACATCCAGTCGCTGCAGTCCGTCTCCGGTGACCAGGAGACCGAGGCCCGACTGTTGCTCGCGTCCCGCTGAGCGGGACGCGCGGACACTCCGGGCGGCGCGGACGGGCGCCGTCCGGGGTTCTCGTGTGCCCGCGAAGAGTTGTGCCCGCGAAGAGTCGACGGACCCCGCTGACATCCCCGCTATACACCGTATGTAGAGTGCCTTCCGGTCAAACGCGCCGCCCTGACCAGCGGCGACGGCCGTACCGAAGACACCACGGGGAAAGCGGGTCCACCATGTTCCGATCCAGGCCTGGCCGCGGCAGGGCAGTGACCACCGCCCTGCTCGCCGCGGCATCGCTGATGCTGACGCTGGGCGGCTGCGGGGTCGACCCGGTCACCCCGCAGGAGGCCCGGGGCGAGCCCGGAACGGACGACAAGGCGGGCGACACGGCCCGCCGCGTCGACTGCGCCCAGGTCAAGTGCATAGCCCTGACCTTCGACGCGGGACCGGGCAAGGACACCCCGCACCTCCTCGACGTCCTCAAGGAGAAGCAGGTTCCGGCGACCTTCTTCCTCCTCGGCAGCAAGCACGTCGACCGCTACCCCGACGTGGTCAGGCGCATCGCCGACGAGGGTCACGAGGTGGCCAACCACACCTGGTCGCACCGGATCCTCACCGACCTCGACGAGTCCGAGGTCCGCGAGGAGCTGTCGAAGACCCAGGACGCCATAGAGAAGATCACCGGGCGCAGGCCCACGCTCATGCGCCCGCCGCAGGGCCGCACCGACGGCACGGTCTCCGACGTCAGCCGTGACCTCGGACTCGCCCAGGTCCTGTGGAGCATCACGGCCAAGGACTACTCCACCACCGACTCGGCCCTCATACGGCAGCGGGTCCTGGAGGCCGCGCACCGTGACGGGATCATCCTGCTCCACGACATCTACGACGGCACCGTGCCGGCCGTGCCGTCGATCATCGACGAGCTCAAGCGGCGGGGCTTCACGTTCGTGACGGTGCCGGAGCTGCTCGCCCCCGGAAAGGCCGAGCCCGGTGAGGTCTACCGCCCCGAGAGGGACTGACGGACCTGCCGAAACCGGGTGAGGTGCCTCACATCGACCACCCGGGATTTCTCGGAACATTCGGGAAAGGTTTACCGTTCATACGTATGTGACTGCGAAGGGGTCTGGTCCCCAAGGTCCCCCCCGAGAGGTGACCGCTCTTCGTCCGTCACGGCGATCGGCCCCGGTTGGAATCCCCCGTCCAACCGGGGCTTTGTCGCGTAGGCGTCCTCCTCCCCCCCGTCCCTTCTTCGGTACCTCGGCGCCGCGTCTACGGCGCGTGAGGGGCGCGCACCCCGGCGCGTTCGACTCGTTCGAGTGAGCCTCGGCATGGTGGCCCGACCGCCGGGCAGTGATCTTCCCGAGCCGGTCAAGACGATCACTGCCGGCCGCTCCGACCAGGGACGATCGAAGGGGGACCCCATGGTCCGCACCACCTCCCGCGCCCGCCGCTCACTCCTCGCCGCAGCCGCCACGCTCCTGCTCTCGGGCTGCGCCACCGTCGGACCCGGCGGGCCCGAGCCCCCGGGTGTCCCGGCGAGCGCCGCGGCCCAGGACGAGCTCCTCGCATCCGCCGAGCACCGCCTCGTGGTGGACTGTCTCGAGGCCCGGGGACTCACCCTCACGGCCCGGCCCCGCGCTCCGGACGAGGACCGCACCTTCCAGGCGGCGCTCTTCGGCGCCGGACCCCGCGAGCTCTCCGTCACCCTCGCCACGGGCGCCACCGTCACCGCCCACGAGGACGGCTGCCTCGCCGGCGCCCGCCACCGGCTCTACGGGGACCAGCGCCGCTGGTTCCGGGCCCAGGTCACCGTCGACAACCTCCGAGCCGAGGCCCAGGCCCGGATGCGCTCCGACCCCGCCCACCAGGCGGCGCTCGCCCGCTGGACCCGATGCGCGAGCCCACCCGGCCACCCCCGCCCCGACCGCCCGGATCCCGCCGTCGCGGCCCGCTGCGCCCGCAAGACCGGACTGGCGGACGTCCGCGCCCGGCTGGAGGCCGCGGAGCTGGTCACGGTGTGCACCCTGCACCGCGACGAACTCACCACCTACCGGCAGCTGCGCGACCGCGCGCTGCGGCGGGCAGTCGAACTGTCCGCGTCCATCCACCCGCAGAAGGGCTCCACCCACTCGTGAAGCGACTCATCGCCACCTCCGCCGCCGCCCTCCTCGCCGTCACCTCCGGACTCGCCCTCGCCACCGCCGCCGGAGCCGCCGAATGCCCCACCGGTGAGTTCTGCGTCTGGCAGGACGTGAACTTCGGCGGTCAGCGCGCCAACTGGAGCGGAGACGACGGCTGGTGGGAGAGCTGGATCTCCGACACCGACTCCTCATGGGCGAACCACGGCATCTCGGGACCAGGAATCAAGGACCACGTCCAGGTCTACGAAAGCGCCTGGCAGGGCGGCAGCATGACCATCTGTCTCGCCCCGGGGCAGGAGGTCGGCTACGACGGCGCGGCCAACGACCGCGGCGACTCCCACATCTGGTCCACCGGCTGCTGACCCCTCCGTCGGCCGGGTGCCGAGGTCGGTGAGGGATCAGGCCTCGGCGCCGAGCCACAGGTCGGGGCCGAACACCTCGTAGTGGATGTCGGCCGCCGCGGTGCCCCGGCCGAGGAGGTCGCCGCGCACCGCGCGCAGGAAGGGCAGCGGCCCGCACAGGTACGCGGTGGTGCCCGCCGGCAGGTCGATGAGCGTGACGTCCGCGCGGCCCGGCCGGGCGTCGGACTCGCCCGGCTCCTCGTACCAGAGGTGCAGCGTCCCCTGGGGGAGGGCGTCCACGAGGCGCCGCAGCTCCTCGGCGTGCGCGTGCGTGGCGGGCGCGCGGTCGGCGTGCACCACGACGACCGGCCGGGTCGATCCGGTGGCGACCAGGTGGTCGAGCATCGCCAGCATCGGGGTGCTGCCGATGCCCGCCGAGGCGAGCAGCAGGGGACTGTCGCCCTCGGGCAGGACGAGGTCGCCGAACGGGGCCGAGACCTCCACGGTGTCGCCCGCGCGGGCGTGTGCGTGCAGCCAGGAGGAGACCTCGCCGGCCGGGTCGCCGTCGACCCGCTTCACCGTGATCCGCCACTGGGGGTGGCCGGGAGCGGCGGAGAGGCTGTACTGGCGGATCTGCCGGGCGCCGTCGGGCAGCGCGACGCGGACGCTCACGTACTGGCCCGGTCGGAACGGGGTGGTCGGGGTCCCGTCGGCCGGGCGCAGGACGAAGGACACCGTGTCGGCCGTCTCCTCCCGCCGCTCGGCGATCTCCATCGTCCGCCAGACCTGGCCCTCGGCGACACCGGCCTCCTGGTAGAGACGGGCCTCGACGGCGATGAGCGCGTTCGCCATCAGCCAGTAGACCTCGTCCCAGGCCTGTGCGACCTCGGGGGTCACCGCCTCGCCGAGGACCTCCACGATCGCGGCGAAGAGGTGCTCGTGCACGATCTTGTACTGCTCGGAGGTGACACCGAGCGAGGCGTGCTTGTGCGCGATCCGGGACAGCATCGCGTCCGGGCGGCTGTCCGGGTTCTCGAGCAGGGCGACGGCGAAGGCGGCTATGGAGCCGGCGAGCGCCTTCCGCTGCTCGCCGTTGGCCTGGTTGCCCCGGTTGAACAGATCGCGCAGGAGCTCGGGGTGGGCGGCGAAGAGGCGCCCGTAGAAGCGCTCGGTGATCTCGTCGAGCGCGCCGCCGACGGCGGGCAGGGTGGCGCGGACGACCGGAACAGCCTGCTCGGACAGCATGGGAACTCTCAATCTGGTAGATGATCTACCTATTAAAGGGTGTGGATGCTCCCCGTGGCCCAGTGGCCAGGTGGAGTGGGCTCGGTCAGGGGAGTTGCGTGGGGCGTGGGCTCAGGGTGAGGAGCAGGGGGCCGGTCGGCGAGCCCACGAGCTCCGCCACGGTGAGCGGGTCGAGCGTGCGGTAGAAGGCCTCCTGGGCCTCACGCAGCGCTCCGCGCAGCCGGCATGCCGTGCGCAGCGGGCATGGTGGATCGCCCTCGCAGGCGACGACCTCCTCCTCGCCCTCCAGGGTCCGGGTCAGCCAGCCCACCGAAGAACGGCGCCCCAGCTCCGTCAGAGCCAGTCCGCCGCCACGGCCCCGTCGCGCCTCGACCACGCCGAGGTGCTGGAGCTGTGTGACCACCTTCGCCATGTGGGCGTAGGGCACGTCCATCGACTCCGCCACCTCGCGGGTGGTGACGGACTCCTCCGGTACGGTGACCGCCAGGCGCATCACGGCACGGAGCGCCAGGTCGGTGAACTTTGTCAGCCTCACGGTCCGACCGTATCAAAGACGCATCTCGCATACCTATTAGGGGGCTGACTCTCGGCGCCGTCGCCTGCGCCGCAACAGCCACCAGCCTCCCGTGACCAGGCAGCTCGTCGTCAGGACGATCCCGGCCACCGGCCACCGCCCGCCCGCGATCCGGGTGTCGGTGACGATGACCAGGAACAGGGTGACCGCCGGGAGCAGCATCGATCCCAGCGCACGCAGCCCCGCCGTGGCCATGGCGGGGTCGACCCGGACGCCGCGCGGGGTGCGCGGGTCACGTGAGCCGACATAGAAGACGGTGGCCCGGTCGATCAGCCGGTTGGTGGCGCGGTTGTACGAGAGGGCCATGTACGGCAGCCAGACGAGCGGGGCCACCAGGCCCACCAGGAACACGCAGATGACGAGCGCCCACTGGCCGATTCGGGTCCATCGTCCGACCTTCTCGTCGGAGGGGGTGAGCAGTCCGAGCAGCCAGGCCATGCGCAGCAGCAGATCGCGGAACACGGACATCCGCCCCCGCCGCTGCCCCGATCGAGGGGCGCCGGGGGTGGCGTCGAGGGCGGCCCGGGCCGCCGCGGTGTCCGCGTACACCCCTTGCAGGACGAGCAGTTCGGCCGCGCGCTCCGGATCCGTGGTGTCGCGCCCGTCGGTGGCGGCGAGTTCGAGCAGCATGCGCGCCTGGGAGAGGAGGGCTCCGCAGAAGGCGAAGGGGATGAGGAGCATGAACGGCCCCCCGACGAAGGACCCCTCGGCGGTGACCCTCCGGCGCCCGCGGCTGACGACGAGGGCCCGCAGGGCCGCCGCGTCGGCCTCGGGGTGCTCCGCGCGGAGGCGTTCGACCGACGGCCCCGCCCCGGGGCCGAGGTGACGCAGGGCGAAGGAGGCGAGCGCTTCCGGCAGTCTCCCGGGCTCCGCCGCGACTTCCCGCAGCAGGGAACCCCTGAGCCCGTCGCCGCGCCCGCCCCCCTCGGTGCCGGCGCGCCGCCGTCCCGCCCGCCGCATGTGGAGTCTCAGGACAGGACCTTGGCCTTGGCCTTCTCGAACTCCTCGGCCGTGATGGCCCCCTTCTCCTTGAGGTCGGCGAGCCGGGCCAGTTCGTCGGTGGCGCTGCTGCCCCCGCCGCCCTGCGTCCCGGCGGTCTTGCGGATGTACTCCTGGAACGCCGCCTCACTCTCCTTGGCCTGCTTGACGTCCCGCTGGCCCATGCTCTTGCCGCGGGCGATGACGTAGACCAGCACGCCGAGGAACGGGAGCAGGATGCAGAAGATCAGCCAGCCGGCCTTGCCCCAGCCGTTGAGGGAGTGGTCACGGAAGATGTCGGTGATCACCTTGAACAGCAGGAACAGCCACATGATCCAGAGGAAGAACCACAGCATGGTCCAGAAGAGATTGAGGGCGGGGTAGTCGTCCATGCGTGCACACTCCGTTCCCGCGCAGGCCGGAGGCGGCCTGGCGATGCAGCGAGTTTCACCCAGCCTCCGCCCGTCCGCACGTCGTGCCGCCTCCTCGTGCGGGCCGGGCACGGCCGTGTTCGGATGGAGGCCGCGGACCGTCGCAGGACCCGGGCACCACCCGCCCGCGCCGGGCCGTGAACCGCACGAGGAACGGAACGGAGCAACATGGGCCCGGTGGAATGTGTCGTGCTCGCCTTCCCGGGGGAGCGACTGAAAGTGGCGGCGGTGACGGCCGTCGCGGAGCTGCGCAGAGCGGGCCAGGTGCGCCTGATGGACTCGCTCGTCGTGGTCAAGTCCGCCTCGGGCGAGGTGTCCACCTCGGAACTCGTCGAGTACGAGGAGTACGACGAGGCCACGGCCGAGATCGGACCCGAGGCCAATCTGCTGGGCCCCGAGGACGCGGCCGAGGCGGCCGAGACGCTCGAACCGGGTTCCTGCGCGCTGATGCTGCTCGTCGAGCACGTCTGGGCCGCGCGGGCGTCGGAGGCGATCCGCGAGTCCGGCGGCCGGATCGCCGGGACCGTACGCGTACCGCCCGAGCTGGTCGAAGAGGCGCAGGTCGCCTATCGCGAGGCCCTGACCGCCGTAGCGGCCGAAAGGAGCTGACCATGTTCCTGCGACGACGCCCCCTCCTGCGACCGGTCGTCCGGCCCGCCGGCGCGCCCCTGTTGCGCGGTGCCCTCGTCGGCGGCGCGGCCTACGCCGCGGGCCGCAGCTCTGCCCGCGCCGCGCGCCGCGAGGCGGACCAGGAGCAGGCCATCGCCGAACTCCAGGCCCAGCAGCAGGCGCCGCCGGCAGCACCGGCGCCAGCGCCCCCGGCCCCCGCCGCCCCGCCCGCCTCCGGCGGGGCGGCGTCGATCACCGACCAGCTGGCGCGGCTCGGCGAGCTCGCCCAGCAGGGCCTGCTCACGCCGGAGGAGTTCGCGGCCGCCAAGGCGAAGCTGCTGGGCGTCTGACAGAGGGTCCGCGGCGTCAGGCGCCGCGCAGGGCGGCCAGCGCGCGGTCCGCGTGGGCGCTCATCCGCAGTTCGCTGCGGACGACCTCCCGGACCCTCCGGTCCTGGCCGATCACGAAGGTGACCCGCTTCGTCGGCGCGAGCGAGAAGCCGCGCTTCACGTCGAACCGTTCCCGTATGGCACCGTCCGGGTCGGACAGCAGGGGGTAGCCGAGCGAGTGCCGCTCGGCGAACTCCTGCTGCCGCTCCACCCCGTCGGAGCTGATGCCGACCGGCAGGGCGCCGACGGCACGGAACTCGGCCGCGAGGTCACGGAAGTGGCAGGCCTCGGCGGTGCAGCCCGGGGTGAGGGCCGCCGGGTAGAAGAAGAGGACGACCGGGCCTTCGGCGAGGAGGCCGGTCAGTGAGCGCGGCGCGCCCGTCTCGTCCGGAAGAGTGAAGTCCTCGACGAGGTCACCGACGTTCATTTCAGGCCGTCCTCGGTCCGTCCGCATGGCGCCACCGGTGCCTCCGATGGTCGGCCCGTGACGTTACCGCACGGTAGGACCGGCGTCACCCCTGGCGTACCGCCTCCGGAGCCGCGCTCCGTGCGGCGGCGCGCCGGTCGAGCACGGCGAGGGCCCGCTCGCCCCAGCGCAGGTTCTCCTCCTCGAAGAACCGCCCCCGCATCAGCGTGAGGTACGGCCCGACGCGCTCCGCCTCGCCCAGGTACGTGTCCTCGTCCCGGCCGTCGAGCATCCGCTCCCGCAGCCGGTCGTAGCGGGCGAGCTTCGCCCTGGCCGTCTCCATCCGCTGCGCCACGAACTCCCGGACGGCCGCGGTGTCGCCCTCGTCGCAGGCCTGGACCTGCACCATCAGTTCGTCGCGGACGGCGCTCGGGCGCGGCGGAGTGCTCGTGTAACCGACCAGATCCTGACGGCCCGGCTCCGTCAGGCTGAACATCCGCTTGTTGGGGCGCCGTTCCTGCTCCACCACGCGTGCCGCGATCAGGCCGGCCTCGGCGAGCCGCTCCAGCTCGCGGTAGAGCTGCTGCGGGGTGGCGGCCCAGAAGTTGGCGACGGACACGTCGAAGATCTTGGCCAGGTCGTATCCGGAGGCCTCGCCCTCCAGGAGAGCTGCGAGGACGGCGTGCTTGAGGGACATTCCGACACGCTAGCAGCACGTTGAATAGTTTCCTCCGCACCTATTCACCGATGCGCCACCTGTGGACCACCGGCCCGGCACCTGTGGACCGCCGCCCCGGCACCTGTGGACCGCGGCCCCGGCACCTGTGGACCGCCGGCCCGGCATCCGGGAACGCCGGACGGAGGCCCTTCGCTGGCAGGTCCGTCCGGCGCCTGCCTAGGCTGGAGAGGGGCAGGCCGCGGGGGAGCAGATCCGAGGGGCAGTGCGATGGACAGCGACACGTTCGTGTACACCACCTACATCCGGACCACTCCCGAGGAGCTCTGGCAGGCGCTCACCGAGCCGGAGCTCACCCGCCGCTACTGGGGCGTGGCCTTCGAGTCGACGTGGACCCCCGGCGCGTCCATGGTCTGGGACGAGCAGGGCCGCAGGACCGTCGACCCCGAGCAGGTGGTGCTGGAGGCCAAGCCCGGCCGCCTCCTCTCGTACACCTGGCACACCTTCACCCCGGACTGGGCGGAGGCCGTCCGACTTGAACCGGAGATGTACGAGCGCCTCACCCGCGAGCGCCGGTCCCGGGTCACCTTCGTGATCGAGCCGTCCGGCGACACGGTCAAACTCACGGTCACCCATGGCGACCTGGAGCCCGACGGCACCATCAAGGGCCTGATCGGCGAGGGCTGGCCCGCGCTGATCTCCAGCCTCAAGTCCCTGCTGGAGACGGGCGAGGAGCTCCCGGAGCCGGCCCGCTGATCCGGCCCCGCACGGCTGCCCGCCGTCCTCCGGGCCCACTGACCCATTCGAGTCGTCTCGCCCCCGACTCCGCGCCACGCCCGGCGCCTGATGATCTTTTTCTCCTTTCATCCGTTTTGATGCTGCCGTCGGCAACGCCCGCCGACGCCACCGCATGAAGGGGATGGTGTCCGACGTGCCGTCACGCCGATACGCACGGGGGTGGGGAGCGCTCTCCCTCGCTGTCGGAGCCGTCCTCGTCAGCACGGCCGCCCAGGCGCCGGGCCCCGATTCCGCTCCCGAGCAGGGGGCCGCAGCGGACCGGGACGCCACCGCCGTCGTCTCCCTGGACGGCTGCTTCGCCGCCGATGGCCTGTGCTCCGCCCCGCCCCATGCGGTCGTGCTCGGCGGCGACCGTGTCCTCACGGGCCGGCCGTTCACGCTCGATCCGATGGCCACCGGCCGCGTGGAACTCGCGCTCCGCACCCCCGGCGTGCTCGCCGACGTCAACGTCACCGACCGGCGCGGCCGCCGTGTCGCCGGAGTGCAGAGCGCGGACCACACCCGGTGGACCAGCGCCGCACCCCTGCCGGCCGGCGCCCGTTACGCCGCCCGGATGGTCGTCGAGGGAGCGGGGGCGTACGGCCCGCACCGCGCCCGCCTCGACTTCCGGACCGCCCCGATGTCCACCGGGGAGCGGCTCACCGTCGCGTTCGGACCGGAGGACGGCGGCACGTACGGGGTGGGCCAACCGATCACCGCCGAGCTCAGCCGGCCCGTCCCGGCGGACGACCCCGCCGCCCGCCGCGCCGTGGAACAAGCCCTCGACGTACGGAGCTCACCCCACATCGACGGCGCCTGGCACTGGGTCGACGCCGTCACCCTCCACTACCGGCCCCGCACCTACTGGCCCGCCCGCGCCACGGTCCGCGTCCGCAGCGGCCTCGACGGGGTCCACCTCGGCAGCGGCCTCTACGGCGGCCCCTCGCGCACCCTCACCTTCACCACCGGAGCCCGGATCGAGGCCGTCACCGACGTCTCCGCCCACGAGATGAAGGTGTTCCGCGACGGGGAACTCCTGCGCACCCTCCCGGTCACCACCGGCAAGTCCGGCTACCGGACCAGAGGCGGCATCAAGGTCGTCCTCGGCAAGGAGCCCCTGGTCCGCATGCGCGGCGACTCCATCGGGATCGCCCGTGGCGCCGAGGACTTCTACGACCTCAAGGTCCGCTGGGCCACCCGGGTGACGTGGAGCGGCGAATACCTGCACGCCGCGCCCTGGTCGCTCGACTCCCAGGGCAGCGAGGACGTGAGCCACGGCTGTACGGGGATGAGCACCGAGGACGCCGCCTGGCTCTTCCACACCGTCCGCGAGGGCGACCTCGTACGGGTCGTCAACGGGTACGGGAAGCCCATGACGCCCTTCGACAACGGCTTCGGCGACTGGAACCTCGGGTGGTCCGAGTGGCTCCGGGGCAGCGCCCTCGCCACGGACACCGCCACCGGCACCACGGTCTCCGTTGCCAGGTCCGTCGCGGGTGCCCTGAGCCCGACACTCTGACCGCCCTACCGAAGGAGCAGCGATGCAGGAGATCACCAAGGTCGACGTCGGGGACGCGACGCTCTTCGTGGAGGCACAGCGCCTCGATCCCGACTCCGGACTCGAAGGGCTCGGCGACCGCCTGCCGGACCTCATCGACGTCACCGAGGCCCTCGCCTCCTTCGCCGGACGGATCGGGGAGGCGCTCCACCAGGCGGCCCCGGACCGTGCGACCGTCCAGCGTGTCTCTCACACCCGCCCGCCGCCCGGCGTGTCCGAGGAGAGGCGCTGGGCCGCGTAGATCGGGATCACCGAGAGCAGTACGAGCGCCGCCGCCACCACGTTCACCACCGGGGCCTGCTGAGGGCGGGTCATGTTGTTGAAGATCCACACAGGCAGGGTCTGCACCCCGGGTCCCGCCGTGAACGTCGTCACCACGATCTCGTCGAAGGACAGCGCGAAGGCGAGCAGCCCGCCCGCGAGCAGCGCCGAGCGCAGCAGCGGGAAGGTGATGTCCCAGAAGACGCGGAACGTGTGCGCCCCCAGGTCCATCGCCGCCTCCTCGTACGAGCCGGGGAGCCGTCGCAGCCGCGCCACCACGTTGTTGAAGACGACCACGATGCAGAAGGTGGCGTGGCCCACGACCACCGTGAACATCCCGAGGCCGACGCCGAGGGGCTCCAGGACGGTTCCGAAGGCCGAGTTGAGCGCGATGCCCGTGACGATGCCGGGCAGCGCGATCGGCAGCACCACAGCGAAGGAGACGGCCTCGCGCCCGAAGAAGGTGTACCGCTGCACCGCGAAGGCGATGAGCGTGCCGAGGACGAGGGCCACCGCCGTCGCCGCGAGACCGGCCTGGACCGAGGTCCACAGCGCCGCGCGGGCGCCCTCGTTGTCCCAGGCCGCCGCCCACCAGTCGAGCGTGAGGCCGGGCGGCGGCCAGCTCGCCGAGCGGTCCGGGTTGAGCGAGCCGAGCAGGACGAGCAGCAGCGGCAGGTAGATCGCCGCGAAGCCCAGACCGGCCGCGATGCGCAGCGCGATCCGCGCGGGACGGGAGAGGTTCATCGGTCGCGGTCCTTCCGGCCGTTCACAGGCTGCGCAGCGCGCCGGAGCGCCGCACCGCGAGCAGGTACACCACGATGACGGCGACCGGCACGGTGCCGAGCGCGGCCGCCAGCGGCAGGTTCAGGGTGACGTTGGAGTAGACGAGGTTGCCGATCAGCTGGGTCTTCCCGCCGACGATCTGCACCGTGATGTAGTCGCCGAGGCTCAGGGAGAAGGTGAAGACGGACCCGGCGGCCACCGCCGGCCACACCAGCGGCAGCACCACCGAGACGAAGGTCCGCCAGGTCCTCGCCCCGAGGTCCGCCGAGGCGTTCAGGAGGTTGTCGGGGAGCTGGGCGAGCGCGGTGTGGATCGGCAGCACCATGTACGGCAGCCAGAGGTACGTCAGGACGAGCACCGTCGCCGTGAGCCCGTACCCGGGTCCGCTCAGGCCGAACGGCCGTAGCGCCCAGTCCAGGGGCCCGCCCTCGGAGAGGATGAGCCGCCACGCGTACACCTTCACCAGATAGCCGGCCCACAGCGGCATGAGCAGCGCCACCACGAAGAGCGGGCGGCGGCGCGGGTGCGCGACGCGCGCGGTGTAGAAGGCGAGCGGGAAGGCGATGACGGCGCAGAGCGCGGTCACCGCGAGGGCGACGCCGACGGTGCGCAGCGCGACCGTCCGGTAGACGGGCGAGCTGACGAGTTCCTCGAAGTTCTGCGTGGTCCAGATCCGGACGACCTCGGACGTGAAGCTGTCGGTCGACCAGAACGCGGACAGGAACAGGGCCGCCAGGGAGCCGAGGTAGGCGAGGACCAGCCAGAGCAGCGGGGCGGTGAGCAGGGCCGCGAGCCGCAGCCGGGGCCGCCGGTGCAGGGCCCCGGCGAACCGCCGGACGGCACTGCGGCCGGGGCCGGCGGCTCGCGTCGCGGACTCGGGGGAGAGCCCGGGGGAGAGAGCGGTCATGGCGTCGGGGTCAGCCCTTGATCTCGTTCCAGGCCTGGACCCATTTGACGTAGGGCACGCAGCGCGCGTCCGTCCGGCCGTCCAGGCACTGCTCGATGGGCGTGGTCCAGAAGTGGACCTGCTTCCAGTACGCCTCGTCGCTCGCGTGGAAGACGGCGCAGTGGTTCTTGTCGGTGGTCTCGGCGCACGACTTGGCGTTGGCCGGGGCCTCGCCGAAGTACTCGGCGACCTGCGCGTTGGTCTTCGGCGAGACGATCCAGTCGAGCCACTTGTAGGCGCAGGTGGGGTGCTTGGCCTTGGCCGAGACCATCCAGGTGTCGGACCAGCCGGTGGAGCCCTCCTTCGGCAGGACCGCCTCGACCTTCGCACCCTCGGCCTTCGCGAGGTTGGCGATCACCTGCCAGCTGGTGCCGACCACCGAGTCGCCGCTCTTGAAGGCGGAGATCTCCTTGAGGTAGTCGCTCCAGTACTCGCCGATGTGGCCGTTCTGCTCCTTGAGCAGGGCCACGGCGGCGTCGAACTGCTTCTGGTCGAGGGCGTAGGGGTTCTTGATGCCGAGCTCGGGCTTGGTCGCCTTGAGGTAGAGGGCGGCGTCCGCGAGGTAGATGGGGGAGTCGTAGGCGGTGACCTTGCCGCTGTGCGCCGAGGCCTTGTCGAAGACGGCGGACCAGGAGTCGGGCGCCGGCTTCACCTTCTCCGTGTCGTACATGAGGAGGTTGGCGCCGCGGCCGTGCGGGATGCCGTAGGAGACGCCCTTGACGGAGTTCCACTCCTTGTTCTTGAGCCCGGCGAACACGTCGGCGTAGTTGGGCACGAGCGCGGTGTTCACGGGGGCGGCGTCGCCGGCGGCGATCAGACGGAGGGAGGCGTCGCCGGAGGCGGAGACGGCGTCGTACGCGCCGGTCTTCATCAGAGAGACCATCTCGTCGGAGGTCGCGGCCGTCTTGGCGTTGACCTGGCAGCCGGTCTGCTTCTCGAAGGCGCTGACCCAGTCGACCTTCGGGTCGTTGGAGCCGTCCTCGACGTATCCGGCCCAGGCGATCAGGTTGACCTCGCCCTCGGCCTTGCCGAGTGCGGTCGGCGCCTTGAGGTCGGGCGGGTTGAGGCCGCCGGACTTCCCGGAACCCGCCGGGTCGGCCGATCCGCAGGCGGTGACGAGGAGCAGCCCGGAGAGGGCGGCTGCGGTCAGGAGGGAGCGGTGCGGGCGCACGTGGTTCTCCGTTGCGTGAGGGGGACGGGGATGTCGACGCGTGCTCTACGCGTGGTCCGGGACGAGCACCGCGTGGCTCGGGTGCCACTGGAGGCCGATCCGGGCGCCCCGGAAGGCGGCGAGGTCGGCGGAGGAGGTCTCCAGGTTCTGCTGGAGGGCGGTGAGCCGGCCGCCGCCGTCGAGGTCGACCAGGAAGCGGGTGGAGTCGCCGAGGTAGACGACCTCGGCGACCGTGCCGGCGGCGGTGGCGTGGCCGGGGTCGGCGGGCGCCTTGTGGTCGGTGAGGATCCGGATCTTCTCCGGGCGGATGCTGTACGTGCCCGGTGCCCCGACCACCCGTCGCGCGGTGTCCCCGGTCAACAGGTTGGAGGTGCCGACGAAACCGGCGACGAAGGGGGTCGCGGGGCGCTCGTAGATCTCGGCGGGGGTGGCGACCTGTTCGATCCGGCCCTGGTGGAAGACGGCGATCCGGTCGCTCATCGTCAGGGCCTCCTCCTGGTCGTGGGTGACGAACACGAAGGTGATGCCGACCTCGCGCTGGATCTCCTTGAGTTCGACCTGCATCCGCTCGCGGAGCTTGAGGTCGAGCGCCCCGAGGGGTTCGTCGAGCAGGAGCACGCTGGGGCGGCCGACGAGCGCGCGGGCCAGGGCGACGCGCTGGCGCTGGCCCCCGGAGAGCTCGGCGGGCCGACGCCTGCCGAGACCGTCGAGTCCGACCTGCGCGAGGGCGGCGCGGGCCCGCACCAGGCGCTCGGCGCGGGGGACGCCGCGGACCTTCAGGCCGTAGGCCACGTTCTGTTCGACCGTCATGTGCGGGAAGAGCGCGTAGTCCTGGAAGACGGTGTGCACGTCGCGCTCGAAGGGAGCGAGCCGGGTGACGTCGCGGCCGGCCAGTTCGACGGTGCCGGCGGTCGGCTCCTCGAAGCCGGCGATCATCCGCAGCACGGTCGTCTTCCCGGAACCGGAGGGGCCGAGCATCGAGAAGAACTCGCCGTCCGCGATCTCCAGGTCCACCCCGGCCACGGCCTCGGTCCGGCCGTAGGCCTTGCGCAGTCCCGTCAGCCGGATCGCCATTCCCTCCATGGGCGGGAACCTTTCTGGTGCGGTGGAGCGTTGTTCGGGCGTGGGCGTAAACATATGAAGTCATAGTTCAAATCTCAAGACCCCTTTAAGGTAAAGCCTGAGTCAACGCTCGACGCGCGAGGTGGTTAACCGTGAGACCGAACGGCAGGCCGGACGACGGCGGCGGCGCGGCCGGGACGGGCGCGGCCCGCAGGGCCGTCTTCACGCCCGTCGACACCCGGGCGCGGGTCGACACCGTCGTCCGCCGCATCGGCGACGCCATCGAGCTCGGACTCCTCGCCGACGGGGAGCAGTTGCCCGGCGAGACCGAACTCGCCGGACAGCTCGGCGTCTCCACCGTCACCCTGCGCGAGGCCCTCATGGCCCTGCGGCAGCAGGGCCTCGTCACCACCCGCAGGGGCCGCGGCGGCGGCAGCTTCGTCACCCTGCCCGACAACCCGCCGGAGGAGCGGCTGCGCGCCCGCCTCGCCGACTGGTCCACCGAGGAACTCCGCGACCTCGGTGACCACTGGGCCGCCGTCTCCGGCGCCGCCGCCCTGCTCGCCGCCCGCCGCACCCAGCCCGGAGACCTGCGGCCCCTGACCCGCACGGTCGAGGAACTCGCCGCGGCCGGAGACCCGGCGACCCGCAGCCGGCTCTACGGGCGCTTCCACGTCGAACTGGCCGCCGCGGCACAGTCCGCCCGGCTCACCCGCGAGGAGATCGCCCTCCAGACGGACCTGGGCGCGCTCCTCTGTCTCGTCCTCGACGACCCCGTCCATCTCGGCAATGTGTCGGATCGTCACCGCGCCGTGATCTCCGCCGTGCAGGATGAGGCCGACGAGCGGGCCAGAACGCTCGCCGAGACGTGCGTACGGGAGTCAGTGGGGCGGCTGATCGCGCTGCGCCTCGGCAGCCCCGGCCGCGCACCCGAGCCTCGTCCCGAGGAGGACACGCATGGGCAGGAGCACCGGGCTCGCGGGCCCCGCGGGGGTCACCACTGACACGGAGGCGGTCGACGCGGTCGTCCGCCGCGTCCGGGGCACCCTCGAAGAGGTCTTCGCCGTCGTCGCCGAGACCGGCCGCGACACCGGCACCCTGCTCGCCGAGGCCTCCCGACCCGGGCGTGAACCCGTCGCCGCCGACCTGGCCGGCCTGCGCCCCGGACTGCGGGCCCGGCTCGCCGGCCACCCGCTCGTCTCCGGTGTGGGCTTCGTCGCCGCGCCGGGCCTCCTGGCCGACGTACCGGGCTGGCTGGAGTGGTGGCAGCGCGGCCCCGACGGAGCCGTACGCCCGCTGCTGCTCGACCTCGACCCGCAGCACTCCGCGTACTCCGACTACACGCACTGGGACTGGTACACGCTGCCCCGCGAGACCGGCCGCCGGGCCGTCGCCGGGCCGTACGTGGACTACCTCTGCTCCGACGAGTACAGCCTCACGCTCTCCGCGCCGGTCGAGCTCGGCGGCCGGTTCATGGGCGTGGCGGCCGCCGACGTCTACCTGCGGCACTTCGAGGCGGCCGTACTGCCCGTGCTCCAGCGGCTGCCCGCACCGGCCCGGCTCGTCAACGCGCGGGGCCGGGTCGCCGCCTCCACCGACCCGGCGCATCTTGCCGGATCCCTCACCAAGGGCCCGGACTTCGGCGCCGTCCTCGCCGGCCCTCCGGCCGAACACCGCACCGACGGACTGCTCCTGCGCCCCTGCGGCGATACCCCGCTCGTCCTGGTCATGGCGGACGACTGAGCCGGCGAGCTGCGACGATGTCGCCATGACCTACCCCGAGGAGAAGAACGGCCCGCTGGCCGAAGCCGTCGCACTGCGCGAACAGGGCCGGAAGGAAGAGGCCCGCGAACGGCTCGTCGCGCTCGCCGCTCGGTGGCCTGACGATGCCGAGGTCGCGTACCAGACGGCCTGGGCGCACGACGTCCTCGGCCTGGAGGCGGAGGCCGTGCCCTACTACGAGCACGCCCTCGACGCCACCGGGCTCACCCCGGACGACCGGCGCGGCGCCCTCCTCGGCCTCGGGAGCACCTACCGGGTCCTCGGCCGGCACGAGGACGCGGTCGCCCTCCTGACCCGGGCCGCCGACGAGTTCCCCGAGGACGGAGCGCTCCGCGCCTTCCTCGCGATGGCCCTGTACAACACCGGCGACCACCACGCATCGGTCCGACTCCTGCTGCGCCTCCTCGCCGCCACCAGCGAGGACCCGTCGGTACGCGAGTACCGCCGGGCCATCGAGCACTACGCGGAGGACCTGGACGCCTCGCTCTGACGGGCCCTGGGCGCGGGAGGCCGGGGCCCACCGGACCGTACGGGGTGGTCAGAGGCTCGCCAGGAGGTCGTCGAGCGGTATCGGTACCCGGTCGGTGTCGAGGGCCTCCACCAGGAGGGTGCCGTAGCGGATCTTGCGGCCCTTCTTCGTGCCGAGGAAGCGCCGCAGCTGCTGGTCGCGGGGCCGGCCGTGCTGGGCGGGCTGGCTGAGGAAGGTCTGCCAGGGGCGCAGGTCGCCCTCCGCCCGGATGATCTCCTCGACCCTCGCCGGGCCGAGCGCGCGGATGAGTTCGTCCTCCAGGTCCGCCACACAGACGAAGAAGTCCTTCAGCGGCGCTCCGGCCCGCCGCAGCCCCCGCTCGTAGAAGCCGCGCTCGCGTTCGTCGCACAGGCCTGTCAGACGCAGGTCGAGACCGGGCGGTCCGAGCAGTTCGGCGTAGCGGGCCACGCTCATCGCCCCGCCCATCGACACCACGCACACGCCGTCCGCGGCGAGGTCCCGGCCGCGCCGCGCGGCCAGCGTCTCGACCGCCGCGAAGTCGCTCGGCCCTTCCAGGAGCACCGCCGTCCGCAGCCCCAGGCCGACGGCCAGGTCCCTCGCCGTGTCTCCGCCGGAACCACCGGCCGCCCAGCGGCCCACCTCGTCCTGGAACGCCCTCATGTCTGCCATGGGGCGAGTCTGCACGGCCGCGCGCCCGCATGGCACCGAAATATTCGGCGCTCAGTCGTTCACGGCCGTCAGCAGCACCACCGCGTCCTCCAGGGCCGTCAGCCCGTGCCGCTCCTTGGGGATCATCCGCAGCGTGCCCGCCGGCAGTTCCTCCGCCCACCCGGCGGCGGTCAGGTTCACCCGGCCCCGCAGCACCTGGAGACTCGCGGCCGGCGGCGCGTTGTGCTCGTCGAGGGAGGTGCCCGAGGTGAGGGCGATGACGGTCTGCCGCAGCACCCCGTCGTGCATGATCCGGTGGGCGCTGCGCCCGTGCGGTGCCGTACGGGCCGCGGCCAGGTGTTCGTCGGCGAGGGCGGTGAGGTCCAGCTTCATGACTCTCCCTGCGGGATGCGCGGGCGGATACCCCCAGCCTCCCGTGTGACGTCCGGGACGCAACTCGGGGCCGCCGGTCGCGCCGCGACCGTCACCACGAGCCCGCCCACGGTGACGCACGCCCCCGCGGCGAGCAGGGCGGCCGGCCAGCCGTACGCCGCGTACAGCCAGGACCCGGCGAGGGAGCCGAGGGCCCCGCCGCCGAAGGTGGCCAGCATGAAGACCGTGTTGACCCGGGCCGCCACCGCCCGGCCGATCCCGAAGATCCGCGCCTGATTGGCGACCTGGCACGAGCTCACCCCGATCACCAGCAGGTTCGCCCCGGCCACCAGGGCCGCCGGGGAGTACGGGGCGAGCCCGGCCACCGCGAGGCCGAGCCCCGCGCAGGCCAGCCCCCCGGCGTTCACCGCGGACGCCCCGTACCGGTCGGTCAGCGGCCCGGCCGTGGCGGACAGCAGCGCCGCGGGCAGGGTCAGCACCCCGAAGAGGCCCGCGGCCCCCGGGCCGTACCCGAGCGGCGGCGCCGCCAGATGGAAGGCGAGCACGGACCAGAAGACGCTGAAGGCGGCGAAGACGCACGCCCCGAGCAGCGCCGAGATCCGCAGCTCCCGGTGGGCCGAGAGGAGCCGGGGGAGCCCGGCCAGGAGACGGGCGTACGAGGTGTGTCCCCGCGAACCGAGCCGCTCGGGCAGCCGGCGGGGCAGGACGAGGAGCAGCGTGGCCGTCGCCGCGGCCGCCACCACATAGGCGACCCGCCAGCTGCCGCTCGCGTCGGCCACGGCGCCGGAGACCGTACGGGACAGCGTCGAGCCGAGCGTCAGGCCGAGGCCCACCAGGCCCACGACCCGTCCCTGCCGCCCGGGGCCCGCGAGCACCGCCGCCACCGGGGTGAGGATCTGCGGCAGCACCGTCGTGGTGGACAGCGCGAGCGTCGCGAGGGTGAGGGTGACGATGTCGGGCGCCGCCGCGGCGACGAGCAGGGCGGCACTGGTCAGGGCGAGCAGCACCGAGGTGAGGCGGCGCAGTCGCGCGGAGTCGGCGAGCGGCACGAGCAGCAGGATGCCGAGCGCGTAGCCGATCTGGGCGGCCGAGGCGATCAGTCCCGCCGTCCGCTCCGACACCTGGAGGCCGTGCGCCACGGCGGCGAGCAGCGGCTGTGGGAAGTAGATGTTGGCGACGGTGGCCGCCCCTGCGACGGCGAGGAGCAGGACGTTCACGGGCCGGGCGGGGGTGGCGGGGGCGAGGGGGCGTGGGACCACGGAGGGCCTTCCGTACGGGCGAGGGGGACGCCTCCAGGCTCCCGGCCGCCGCCCCGGCCGATCAAGGTGCCATCATGAAACCGGCGTTGAGCCACACTCAACGATCAGCTGACGTCGAGGACGGAACCGATGCTCGAACGATACGAACTGGAGGCGTTCCTCACGCTCGCCGAGGAACTCCACTTCGGGCGCACCGCCGAGCTCCTCGGCGTCTCCACCGGCAGGATCAGTCAGACCGTCAAGAAGCTGGAGCGCCGCGTCGGCACCCCGCTCTTCGCCCGCACCAGCCGCAGCGTCCGCCTCACCCCCGTCGGCCAGGCCCTGTACGAGGACCTGCTGCCCGCCTACCGACAGATGAGGGCCGCCCTCGAACGGGCCACCGCCGCGGGGCGCGGAGTCCACGGGAGGCTGCGCGTCGGCTTCGGCACCCCCTGGGGCGGCGAACTGCTCACGGCCGCCGCCGACGCCCTGCTCGCCTCGTATCCCGACTGCGAGATCACCGTCCGCGAGGTGCCGCTCGACGGCGGGGTCCGCTCCCTCCAGGACGGCACGCTCGATGTCCAGTGCGCCGCCTTCCCGGTCCACGAGCCGGACCTCACCACCGGCCCCGTCGTCGTCACCGACGAACGGGTCCTGCTCCTGCCCGCCGGACACCCGCTGGCCCGCCGCGACTCCCTCGGCCCGGAAGACCTCGCGGGCCTCGACCTGATCGCTCCCGGCGGAGCCGTACCCCGCTACTGGACCGACCACCACTACCCGCGCAGCACCCCGTCCGGCGCCCCCGTCGGCCGGGGACCGGTCGCAGGCACCTGGCAGGAGGTCCTCTCCCATGTGACCGCCGGCCGGGGCGCCTCCCCGGGGGCGGGCCGGGGCGCCCGGTACCACCCCCGTCCCGGCGTCGCCTACGTCCCCCTGCACGGCACCCCGCCCCTCGAATACGGCCTCGTCTGGCCCACCGCCTCCGAATCCGCCCTGCTCAGGGCCTTCGTCGCGGCGGTCGAAGCTCTCGCTACGGAACGGCCAGGTCGCCCGTCAGATGGTCGTACGCCACATGCGCGTGGAGACGGACACCGGTGACGAGGGTGTCGTCGTCCGCGTAGAAGGACGGGTTGTGGTTGGTGACAAGACCGCGACCGCCCTCCACCGGAACCGGCCGGCCGGAGGCGTCCAGCGTCGCGTCCTGGACGCCGAGCATCACGTACAGGCCGCCGAACCGGCCGACCAGCTCGGAGACGTCGTCGTACCCGAGCGTCGCACCCGTCTCCACCACGCGTTCTGTGCCGGCCACCCGGCGGAGGGTCGGCAGCCCGGCCGCCACCCACGGCCCGCTGTTGTGCACGGGCGGCACGGGCTGCAGATACTCCACCGTCGCCGTCGCGCCGTACGCCGCAGCCGAGTGCTCGGCCAGGGTCGTCAGCCGCCGCTGGACCTCGGCCATGTCGGACTCCACGGCGCAGCGGACCGTCCCCCACAGGGTCACCGTCTGGCCGATGATGTTGAACCGGCCCACGTCCTCGACGTGCCCGATCGTCACCGTGACCGGGTCGAAGGCCGAGACCTGCCGGTACAGCTGGCCGATGCCGGTGAGGACCGCGCCGACCGCCGGCATCGGGTCGATCCCCTCCCACGGCGTGGAGCCGTGGACCTGCCTGCCGGTGACGACGATGCGGACCAGGACGGACGCACCGTACTGATTGCCGACCCTGTACCCCACGTACCCCTTCGGGTACGGCGTCACATGCAAGCCGAAGGCCATCGTCGGTACCGGATCGGCGAAGGCGCCCGCCTCGACCATCGCCCGCGCCCCGCCCTCCTCCGTCACCGGCGGGCCCTCCTCGGCGGGCTGGAAGACGAAGAGGACGGTGCCGGGAAGCCGCTCGCGGACACCCGCGAGCACGGTGGCCGCACCGATCAGCATCGCCGTGTGGCAGTCGTGCCCACAGGCATGCGACACGGGGAACGGGCCGCCCGGGTAGCCGGCGTCCACCACCTCGGAGGCGAACTCCGCCCCGCAGAGGTCCTTGACCGGAAGCGCGTCCATGTCCGCGCGCAGCGCCACGACCCGCCCACCGCCGGACGCCACCCGCTCGCCGCCCGGCGCCGATCCGCGCAGGACGCCCACGACGCCGTGCCCCGCGATGCCCGTACGGACCTCGTCGAGGCCCAGGGCCCGCAGATGGTCCGCCACCAGACGGGCCGTGTTCACCTCCCGGTTGGACAGCTCCGGATGCCGGTGCAGATGCCGCCGCCAGGCGACCACCTGCTCCGACACCTTCGCCGCCCGCTCGTCCAGTTCACCGTGGATCGCCTCGCTGCCCAACGGGGACTCCCTCTCGTACCGGCTGACGCCCTGGCCCTGGGAACCGTGCCCGACCAGACTGCCACCCGGGACGGCCCACGGCGCCGGCCCGGTCAGTCGGTCGGACCCACCGGGGCACTGCTGCGCCCCCGGTCCCTCCCGCTGAGCTCGGCGTCGAGCGTCTCCTGGGCCACCCGCATCGTCTCGGCGTACACCGGGTCCTTGAGCCGCCGCCACATCTCGTCCTCGGCGACCTCCTCGACGAGGCTGCTCACCCACCAGATGTTTCCGAACGGGTCGCGGACCCGCCCGCCACGCTGCCCGAAGGCGTCGTCGGCGAGCGGGGTCACGACATGGGCGCCGGCGGCGGTGGCCCGGGCGAACGCCTCGTCCGCGTCGGCGACGAACACCCGCAGCAGGCTCGGCAGGACGGGCCAGTCCGCACGCCGGTCGAAGGCCAGCACGACGGTGTCGCCGACCCGGATCTCACCGTGACCGATCGCCCCGTCCTCGGTGGCCACCCGGGCCAGCTCCTCACCCCCGAACGCCTGGGTGACGAAGTCGAGGAAGGCCCCCGTGTCGTCGGTGACGACCCAGGGCGCCACGGTCGTGTACCCCTGCGGAGTGGTGCCGGTGTGCGCGGACATCCTGATCCCTTCGCCTGTGCCCCTCGTTTCCCTACGGGAGTCACGCTAGGCGCGAAGTAGGTCGGGGGCTGTCCGACATGACCGGTCAGGCGGGCGCGACCACCGCGTCCGGGCCACTGCGCGCGATAATGGCCGCCGTGTCCACGCCCGCCGGCAGCGTGCCGAAGGCGAGGCCACGGTCGCCGTCGAGACGCGAGGCGCAGAACGCGTCGGCGATCGCCGGGTGACCGTGCCGGACGAGCAGCGAACCCTGGAGCACCAGCGCGAGGCGCTCGACGAGCCGCCGTGCCCCGTACGCCACCGCGTCCGGGTCGCCGAGCCCCGCGAGGTCCTTCCGCAGGCCCGCGACCGCCGTGTCGAGCCGCCGGTCGGCGCCCGCACCCCGGTCGACCTCCGCGAAGTACGCCTCCACCGCCTCCGGCTGACGGGCCATCGCCCGCAGCACGTCGAGCGCGGCGACGTTCCCTGAGCCCTCCCAGATGGACGGCAGCGGCGACTCCCGGTAGAGCCTCGGCAGGCCCGAGTCCTCGACGTAGCCGTTGCCGCCCAGGCACTCCAGGGCCTCCGCCGCGTGCGCGGGGGCCCGCTTGCACACCCAGTACTTGGTCACCGCGAGACCGAGCCGCCGCAGCTGCTCCTCCTCCGCGTCACCGCGCACCGCCCGGTCCACCGCGCCCGCGAGGCGCAGCGACGCGACCGTCGCGGCCTCCGCCTCCACGGCCAGGTCGGCGAGGACGTTCCGCATCAGGGGCTGGTCCACGAGCCTCGCCCCGAACGCCGCGCGGTGCGTGGCGTGGTGCACGGCCTGCACGAGCCCGAGACGCATGCCGGAGGCCGAGCTGATGGCGCAGTCGAGCCGCGTCATGTTGACCATCCGGATGATGGTGGCCACCCCGCGCCCCTCCTCACCGACCAGCCGGCCGAGGGCGCCCTCGTACTCGATCTCGGAGGAGGCGTTGGACCGGTTGCCCAGCTTGTCCTTGAGGCGCTGGAGCCGGATCGCGTTGCGGCTGCCGTCGGGCAGCACCCGGGGCACCAGGAAGCAGGACAGGCCGCCGGGGGCCTGCGCCAGGGTGAGGAAGACGTCCGACATCGGCGCCGAGGTGAACCACTTGTGGCCGGTCAGCGCGTACATACCTGGCTCGCCCGTGGGCACCGCCCGGGTCGTGTTCGCCCGGACGTCCGAACCGCCCTGCTTCTCGGTCATCGACATCCCGGCGATGATCCCGCGCTTCTCCGTCGGCACCCGCAGCCCGAAGTCGTACGAGGAGGAGGTGAGCAGCGGCTCGTACACCTCGGCGAGCTCCGGCTGGACGCGCAGCGCGGGCACCGCCGCGTACGTCATGGAGACCGGGCACAGGTGCCCCGCGTCGGCCTGACCCCACACGAACACCTTGGCCGCGCGCGCCACATGCGCGCCCGGCCGCTCGTCCCGCCAAGGCGCGCCGTGCAGACCGTGCCGGACGGCCGTGTCCATCAGCTCGTGCCAGTGCGGGTGGAACTCGACCTCGTCGATCCGGTGGCCGTACCGGTCGTGGGTGTGCAGGACGGGGGAGTGGCGCTCGGCGAGCCGCCCCCACTCCTGGGCCTCCTCGCCGCCCGCCCGCGCCCCGAGCTCGCGGACCTCGGCCTCGGCCCAGCCCGCGCCCTCGCGGCGCAGCGCCTCCAGGAGCGCGGGGTCGGCGGAGACGTCGTAACCGGTCAGCGGTGGTGCCTGGTTGGTGACCTCATGCGTGGTCGGCATCGTGAACTCCCAGTGCTCGCAGGGTGAAGGTGACGAGTGCGGGTACGGTCTCGGGCCCGACGGCCCCTTCCGCCAGCGGCCCGACGAGCGCCTCGGCGCCCGCGCCGACCAGCGCCGAGGCCGTCAGGGCCGGGTCCTGGGGTGGCAGCTCGCCCGAGCGCACGCCCTCCTCGACGCGCGCGGCGAACACGTCCCGGAACGCGCGCCGGAAGACGAGCCGCTCCGCGTCCACGGCCGGGTCGACCGGTTCGGCGAGCAGGGCGTAGGCGAGGCGCGGCGACTTCAGGGCGCGCTGGGCGAAGGTCTCGATCACGGCGACCACCCGCTCGGCCGCCGAACCGTGCCCGGGGTGCCCGGCCGCCTCGGAGACGGCCGCGACCTCCCGGCTCACCACGGTCCTGAACAGCTCGACGGCGAGTTCCGCCTTGCTCGGGAAGTGGCGGTACACGCTGCCCGTGGCGATCCCGGCGCGCGCGGCGACGGCGGCCATCGTGCAGCCCGCGTACCCCTGCTCGGCGAGCAGCCCGAGGGCCGCGTCGACGACCGAGACGCGCTGGGCGTCGAGCCGGGCCTGGACGGCGGGGGTGCGTCGGTAGGGCATGGAAGGAGTGAAGCAGTGATTCACTGCTTCATCAAGAGGCCGGGCGGGGGCGCCCGCCCGGGGACGCCGCGTGTCAGCCGCCGGTCAGGTCGCGGAGCGCGAAGTCGTCCGGCAGCGGGGTGCCGAGCTCGTTGAGCGCCGTGACGAGCTTCTTCTCCTCGTACGTGAAGTGCGACTCCACCAGCGCGACGAGACCGTCCAGCTCGCCGCGCACCCGCCGTACCTCCGCCGGGTCCGGGTCGGTCCCCGGCTCGGCCGGGAGGGTGTCGAGGAGTTCCTGGAGGCGGACCAGGATCTCCTCCACCTGCACGTGGTCGCGGGCCAGTTCGTCGAGCACGGGCCGCAGCGCCGGATACGTCTCGGCGAGGACGGGGAAGACGCCCCGGTCCTCGGCGGTGTGGTGGCGGGTGAGCGCGGAGCAGAAGGCGAGGCAGTGCGCGCGCAGGTTGCGGGGGCGGGCGCCGCCGCCGGAGAGGAAGGAGTCCAGCTCCTCGCGGAGGCGGGCGAGCTCCTCGCGGAGCCAGAGGTGCACGTCGACGAGTTGGTTCCCGAACGCCGCGAGGCGGTCGGCCGGTTCGGAGGTGGTGGCCATGCTGCGCATGATTCCACCGGGCCCGGAACGGCGCACGCCCCCTCCCGGAGCGGGAGGGGGCGTGCGCCGGAGCGGCGGTGTGCTCAGCCGGTGAAGACCTCGGTCAGGGACCAGATCGCGAGCCCCGCCATGCAGATGCCGCCGATGCGCTGCACGGTCTTGAGGGGGACGCGCTTGGCGATGAAGCGGCCCGCGATCAGGGCGAGGGCGGAGACGGTCGTCAGAGCGGCGAAGGAGCCGATCGCCGTCGACCAGGTGCCGTTGGTGGCGGCCAGGTTGGCGGTGGTGATCTGGGTCAGGTCGCCCCACTCGCTGATGAAGACGGCCATGAAGGCGGTCGAGAAGACGGGCCAGAAGCCGCTGACCGTGCGGCCGCCCTCGTCGGCCTCGTCGTCGTCGCCCCCGCCACGCAGCAGCATGAACGCGCCGAAGCCGAACATCAGGGCCGAGACCAGCTTGACCGTCCAGCCCGGCAGCAGCCCGAGCAGGCTGCCGGCGCCCACCGCGATGGCGACGTGGGCCAGGAAGGCGGTGGAGGTGCCGATCCACACGTACAGCGGACGCATGCGCGTGCCCATGGCGAGGGACGCGAACATCGTCTTGTCGGGAAGCTCGGCGAGGAAGATCAGCCCGAAGGCGGTGAGGATCGCCAAGGGGTCGAGGTGCATACCGGGGCTCTCTGCTCGGTCCGGGCCCCGTGGCTCCGCACGACACCTCGGTGGGCGACGGGAGGACCACTCGGCCCGGCATGACGGACCACGCCCACGGGAACGCGGACGTGGCTGTTGCCTGGCCGAAGGTCTCGCCCGTCCGCGTCGTACGCGGACCCGGTCACCGGGAACCCGGGGGTTCCAGTGTGTCGACGACCGGTTCGCGGGGCTACTCCCCTTCGCTGCCGCCGAGTGTAACGGATCAGGGCGCACGGATGGGTAGACACTGTCTACTCGATCTTGGTAGACAGTGTCTATGACCCTGCATGAGAACGGCCCCGAGGCCGAGACCGCGGACGGGCTGCGCGACCGGCTCGTCCGGGTCGGCGTCGAGCTGGTGAACACCGAGGGCGCCCAGGCCCTCTCCCTGCGCGAGATCGCGCGCCGCGCCGGCGTCTCCCACGGAGCCCCCCGGCGGTACTTCCCGGCCCACCTGGACCTGCTGTCCGCGATCGCCCGCCAGGGCTTCGCCGAACTGGCCGCGCGCGTCGCCGAGGAGGACCCCGAAGGAGCCCCGGCCCGCGAGCGGATCGAGGCCCTCGCCCACGTCTACCTCGACTACGCCGGCACCCGGCGCGGCATGTACGAGCTGATGTTCCGGCACGACCTCCTGGAGAGCGGCCGGCTCGGGCTGCGCGAGACCAGCCTGCCGCTCTTCGCCCACCTCACCGCACTCGTCGCCCGGGTCCGCCCGGACGCCGACCCCGTCCTCCTCGCCGGCGCCCTCTGGGCCAACCTGCACGGCATCGCCCAGCTCTGGCACTGGGGCAGCCTCCGGCTCGCCACCGGCGGCGACGACCCGGGCCCCCTCCTGTCGGCCGCGCTCGACGCCCATCTCGGCCCCGAGGAGCCCGCCCCGTGAACCGCACCCTCGTCTGCAGCGTCGTCGGTGCCGCCGTCGTCGCCCTCGACGGCACGGTCCTGACCGTCGCCCAGCCCGCCCTCCAGCACGACCTGCACGCCCGCGTGGGGCAGGTGCAGTGGACCAGCACCGGCTACCTCGTCGCCGTCGCGAGCCTCCTGGTCTTCGCGGGCCGTCTCGGCGACCGTCACGGCCACCGCAGGGTGTTCGCCGTCGGCGCCCTCGGCTTCGCCGCCGCCTCCACCGGGATCGCCCTGGCCCCCGGCATCGGCACCGTCATCGCGCTGCGCGTGCTCCAGGGCGTCTGCGGGGCTCTTCTCCAGCCCGCCACCCTCGGCATGCTGCGCACCGCTTACCCGCCCGAACGGCTCGCGACCCCGATCGCCGTGCGCACCGCCGCCATCGGCCTCGCCGCCGCGGCCGGCCCCCTCGTCGGCGGCGCCCTCGTCTCCTCGTACGGCTGGCGCGCGGTCTTCCTGCTGGGCGTCCCCCCGACCCTCGCGATCGGCCTGCTGGCCCTGAAGTCACCGGACCACCCGGCGGCCGCGCAGGACCACCCCGTCTCACCGGACCACCCGGCCGCGCAGGACCACCGCGTCTCACCGGACCACCGACCGACGGATTTCCCCGACCGCCCGGCATCCGGCCCCGCCACCCCCTCCCGCCTCGCCGCGCTCGACCCCCTCGGCGCCCTCCTGCTCGCCGCCACGCTCGGACTGCTCGTGCACGGGCTCGACGCGGCCTCCCGGCCCGGCGGCACCGGCGCCGCCGTCCTCGCCTGCGCCGCGGCTCTCGGCGCCGGGGCGGTCTTCGCACGGCACGAGCGGCGCGCCGCGCACCCCCTGCTGCCCCCGGCGCTCCTCCGGAGCGTTCCGGTCGTCGCGGGGCTCGCCGCGCTCCTCGCGGCCTCGGCGGCCCTCTTCGGCGCGCTCTTCGTCACGACGTACTTCCTCCAGGACGTCCAGGGCATCGACCCCCTCGGCTGCGCGCTGCGCGTCCTGCCCCTCGCCGCCCTCATGGTCCTCGGCGCGCCGCTCTGCCCGCGGCTCCAGCGACGCTTCGGACCCCGGCGGACGGCGACGGCGGGCGCCGCGCTGCTCGCACTCGGGGTCCTGGGGCTCGCCCGGCTCGACGCGACGGCCGGCGCGGCCTCCGTCGGTATCGCCTCCGCACTCCTCGGGGCCGGGTTCGTCACCCTCATGGTCACCGCGACCTCCGTCGTCGTGCACCGCGCCCCCGAGGGACACGCGGGGGTCGCCGGCGGCCTCCAGCAGACCGCGATGAACGTCGGCCCGGCGCTCGGCGTCGCCACCGCGACCCTCCTACTCGCCCTGGTCCCGGACGGCGGCTTCGTACCCGCTCGGGGAGCCGCCCTCCCGGCCCTGGCGGCGATCGCCGCGCTCGCAATCCCGGCCGCCCTCGCCCTGCCCCGCGCCGCGCCCCGCCGGGGAACACGCCCGGAGGCGTCGCTACCGGAGCCCGGCTCACCGCCCTGCGTACGATCATGAGATGCCCGCAGCCGGTCGCCGCCGCCCTCCCGGCACGGCGGCGCGCACCCAGTTCAACCTCGGTCGCGCCCTGCCCTTCCTGGTCCTGGTCCTGACGGTCGTCGCCGACCTCGTCACCCCGGACCGGGAGCGTTTCGACCGTCTCCTCGTCGCCGCACCCGCGCTCGCCGCCGTCACCTGGAACGTGCGCGAGACCATCGCCATCGGACTGACCGCGATGGGCGTCCGCGCACTCCTCAGCTTCAGCAGGGGCGAGGGATTCGCCTCCGAGCTCCTCGCCAGCGAGGCCGTCATCGCCGTCGTGACCGCCGCCTCCGCGTGGGTCAGCCGGGTGCGGACCCGCTACGAGCGGGACCTGCGCGAGGTCACCGCCGTCGCCGAGGTCGTCCAGCGGGTCGTCCTGCGCCCGCTGCCCGAGCACCTCGGCCGCTTCGAACTGCACCTGCTGTACGTCGCCGCCGCGGCCAAGGCGAGGATCGGCGGCGACTTCTACGAGGCCGTCAAGGTCCCCGGCGCCGTGCGAGTCATGCTCGGCGACGTCCAGGGCAAGGGCCTCGGCGCCGTCGAGACCGCGTCCGTGCTGCTCGGCTCGTTCCGTGCCGCCGTCAACGACGCCCCTGACCTGGCGGCCCTCGCCGACCAGCTCGACGAGGGCCTCGCCCGCTACGGGGCCTGGGACCCGGACTCCGATGCCGCCGAACGCTTCGCCACCGTCCTCCTCGTGGAACTCCCCGACGGCCGGGACATCGCACGGCTCCTCAGCTGCGGCCACCCCGCCCCGCTGCTCCAGCGCGCGACCGGCGTCGAGCCCGTCCACTTCGCCGACCCCTCACTGCCCGTCAACCTCGCGGGCCTCGCCGAGAACCACCACCGGATCGAGGAGGTGCCCTTCGGGCCCGGGGACCGGCTGCTCCTCTACACCGACGGCGTCAGCGAGACCCGCGACCGGGCCGGCACCTTCTACCCGCTGGAGCTGCGCCTGCGCGGCTGGGCCAGGGAGCCGGCCGCGGAGCTGCCCGCGCTCCTCCACCGCGACCTCGCCGCGTACGGAGCGGACGGCCTCGACGACGACGTCGCCGCCGTCGTCGTGGTCCGCCCGCCCCGAACTCCCTAGGCCCTGTCGCGTGCCGGCACCGGCCGGAACGTACCGCCGTACATGGGCAGTGCGATCCGGTCGCCGTAGCGGGCGAGCTGGTCCCAGGGCCGGTTGATGCCGGCGGAGCCGTACGTACGCACGCGCGTGACGGTGTCGAGGTCGAGGACGTCGACGAGGACCTCCTCGCCGGTGCCCGCCTGCTGGCGGATCGTTCCCTCCGGGTCGACGATGACGCTGGCGCCGACCCCGGCCGGGTCGGCGGCGTTGACGTTGACGACGTAGAGCTGGTTCGTCCAGGCGTTGGCCCGGGCGCAGACGAGCTCCATCTCGCGGTCGCGGGTGGTGGTCAGCGTCGGCTGGATGATCACCTCGGCGCCCAGCCAGGCCAGCTGTCGCGCCGTCTCCGGGAACGAACCGTCGTAGCAGATCGCGAGGCCCGCGCGGCCGATACCGGGCAGGTCGAAGACGACGAACTCGCTGCCGGGGCGCGTCTGCTCGTACGGCTGCCAGGGGAAGACCTTGCGGTAGCGGGCGGCGATCTCGCCCTCGGGGGAGACGGCGAGGGCGGTGTTGTAGACGTGGCCGTCGTCGCCCTGCTCGTAGACGCTTCCCGGGACCAGCCAGAGGCCGGTCTCGCGGGCCAGGGCGCAGAGCCGGTCCGTCAGCGGTCCGGGGACCGGTACGGCGGCCTCCCGCATCCACTCCACCCGGGCCTGGAGCAGCGGTGCCTCCGCGGAGAGGAGCAGCTCCGGGACGACGACGAGCTGGACGTGCGGGAAGGTACCGCGTACCGCGCGGACCTGGTCGGCGAACCGTTCCCAGCTGGCCTTCGGGTCATGGGCGACGGGGGTGGTCTGGACGGCGGCGATGGCGAGGGTGCGCATGGGGCTCAGTTCTCCGTGACGGACAGGGTGGTGACGGCCGCGCGGCCGTCCTGGAAGAAGCGGCGGTGGCGGGTGCGGACGAGCAGCATCACGAGGCCTCCGAGGACGATCGAGCCGACGCCGAGGAGGAAGACCCCGCCGACTCCGCCGACGGACGTGGAGCCGTAGTCCGGGTCGGCCATGTCGTAGGCGCTGCGGACGAACGCCGCCAGCATCATCAGACCGCCGGTCGCCGGGAGGACGCCCTTGACCAGCAGGTCGCGCGGGGAGTTCCGCAGCTGCCGGCGGAAGTGCCAGGCGCAGGCGAAGCCGGTGACGCCGTAGTAGAAGGCGATCAGAAGGCCGATCGACAGGATGGCGTCGCCGAGGAAGTCGGCGGAGACGAGGGTGAGCAGGACCAGGGTGACGGCGGCCGCGACGCCGAAGAACACCGTGCCGAAGGCGGGCGTGCGGAAGCGGGGGTGCATGCGTCCGAAGGCGGCGGGCAGGGCGCCGTGCGCGCTCATCGAGAGCGTGCTCCGAGGGCTGGAGCCCGCACAGGTCAGCAGGGCGCCCACGGCCGAGACGGCGATGGCGAGCGTGACGACCCGGCTCGCGGCGCCGCCGAGGACGGTGGGGGCGAGGTGGGTGAGGACGTCGGCGGCGGTCTCCTCGTTGCCGAGTCCGAGGCCTGCGGTGCCGGTCCCGGCGAAGGAGATCGCGGCGAACGCGGTGAAGAGGTAGGTGACGAGCAGGATCAGGGTCGAGGCGACCGCGGCCCTGCCGGGGGTGCGGTCACTGTCGACGGTCTCCTCGTTGAAGGTGATCAGGGCGTCCCAGCCCCAGTAGATGAAGAGGCAGAGGAGCACCGCCTCGGCGAAGGAGCCGAAGTCGTCGAAGGCGAAGGGGGAGACCCAGCCCAGGGACGGGGCGGCGGCGCCGTCCCGGGCGAACGCGGCGACGCCGAAGGCGAGCATCGCGAGGAGCTGGAGGCCGAGCATCGCGTACTGCACGTGGGCGGCGAGCTGGATGCCCCGGTAGGCGACGGTGGCGACCAGGGCGATCAGGGCCACGGCGAGGGCCGTCACGGCGAGGGTGTTGCCGGCCGCCGCGTCGAGCCCGAGGAAGGCGAGGATCGCGGAGGCCCCGACCTGGGCGAGCGCGGTCATCGCGAGGACGGTGGCGACCAGCACCGTCCAGCCGCCCGCCACCCAGCCGACGGCCGGGCCGAACGCCCTCGTGTTCCACACGAAGGTCGTGCCGCAGTCCGGCATCCGCTTGTTGAGCTCCCGGAAGGCGAAGGCCGTGAGGAGGATCGGCACGAAGCCGAGGAGCAGGGCCGCGGGGGCCAGGTCGCCCACCACGAGGGTCACGAGGCCCAGGGTGATCGCGATGCTGTAGGCGGGGGCGACGGAGGCGAGCCCGAGGGCGATCGTCGCGAGAAGGCCGACGGAGTCGCCCCGCAGGCCCTTCCCCACGGGTGGTGCCGCGGCGGGTGGGGTGTCGGATGCGCTGGTCATGAGGGCCTCCTGAGGAAAGCGTACGGACGCACCGGATTCGTTAAACGGAGATTTAAGGAATCGGCCGTGGTGCGGTCAAGACCTGGCGCTGTATCTTTTGGTTTCGATTTAGTTCACGAGACGGTGGAGGGGCCCGGTGGCGCGGAACAAGGACCAGGAGGCCCGGCGTGCCCAGCTGGGCGAGGCCGCGGCACGCGCCCTCCTCAGCCGGGGACTCGAAGGGCTCCGGCTCAAGGACGTCGCCGCCGAGGCCGGGGTCACACCGGCGGCGGTCCTGTACTACTACGAGGACCTCGACGCCCTCATGTACGAGACCTTCCAGCAGGCCATCGAACGGTTCTGCCGGGAGCGCGAGGCGGCGGCGGAGCGGGAGGCGGACGCACGGGGGAGGCTGCGCAGCTGCATCGCGTCCGGAGTGGCGTCGGGTCCCCAGGACCGGCTGCCCCGGCTGCTCTTCGAGTACTGGCCCCGCGCCCTGCGCGACCCGAAGGCCGCCGCCCTCGACAGCGTCCTGACCGAGCGCCAGATCGGCGTCTACCAGGGGATCCTGGTGCTCGGCGAGGCCCAGGGCCACTTCACCCTGACGGACCCGGCCCGCCTGATCGCCGCCAACTTCGTGGCGATGGAGGACGGCTACCAGATGGACGTGCTCGCCGGCCGCCGTTCACCCAGGGAAGTGATCACCGCCCTGCACTCCTACGCCCGCGCCGCGACGGGCTACCTCCCGGACGCGCCCTAGGGCCCCCTGGCAAACATGGGCTCCGGGGCGGCTTGTGTCGTTGCCGCCCGGTTGCGCGTCCTGTGCGCCGTTCGTGCGCTCTGGTCGCCCCGTTCCCGGTACGTGAGGCTTGCGAGCATCCGCGCAGCGGACAGCCAGCAGCCCAGTCGAGAGGAACGGGTGCACGTGCCCCAGGACACCCCCTTCGCCAACGGTTCGTCCGAGGAATTCCCCGGCTTCCCGGGCATCACGGCCGGCCTCACCGCCGCCGAGGCCTCCCGCATGACCGGCCGCGGCCTCTGGGCCGCCGACGGAACGGTCGACCCCGACGCCGTCCGGCTCGGCCAGACCCTCACCACCGCCCTCCTGAGCGGAAGCGACAGCGAACTCCCCGCCGAACTCGCCGCGGACATCGAGGAGGTACGGGGCCTCGCCCTGCCCGCGTACCACCGCATCGAGGCCACGGACGGCATCCGGCTCTCCGCCTTCAGCCTGCGGCAGCTGGGCCCCGGGCCGCACCCGCTGGTCGTCGTCCCGGCCGGCTGGACCCCGTTCGGCTGGCCGCTGTTCCTCTGGTCCTACCTCGCCCTCGCCCGCAGGGGCTACCACGTCCTCGCCTACACACCCCGCGGCCTCGGCATCCCCGGACTGCCTTCCACCTCCGAGGGCCTCGTCGACGTCGCCGGACCCCACGACTGGGCCGACGGCTCCGCCGTCGTCGACTTCGCGGTCGAGCACCTCGCCCCGAGCGTGATCGGCTTCCTCGGCGAGTCCTACGGCTCCGGCATCAGCCAGCTCGTCGCCGCCCACGACGACCGCGTCGCCGCCGTCGTCGCGCTCAGCACCTGGGGGAACCTCGCCACCAGCCTCCACGACCACGACACCCGTCACCTCGCGGCCGTGAAGGCCCTCCTCGCGCTCACCGGAGGCCCGGTGGAGACCAAGTTCGACGAGGCGAACCGGGAGATCCTCGCCGACTTCCTCGCAGGCCGGAACCTCGACCGGGTCGTCGAGTGGGGCCGGCTGCGCGCCCCCGAGTCGTACCTCCACCTCACCAACGACAACGAGACCCCCACCCTCTTCTCGAACACCTGGCACGAGGGCCTGTTCGCCGTCAACCAGCTCCTGGAGACCTTCGACGGGCTCGACGTCCCCAAGCGGCTCAACCTCTGGATCGGCGACCACGCAGCCCCCGAGGGGCCGGGGCTCATCGGCACGGAGCCCGGCAGGACCAACGTCCCCATGGCCGAGGCGTACGCCTGGCTCGACCACCACCTCAAGGGTGAGCGAAACGGGGTGGAGGACTGGGAGCAGGTCTGCAACCAGGTCATGTTCACGTACGTCACCGAACCGGTCCTCGGCCCCGGCACCGGCGAGCCGACCGGCGAGAACCGGATCGTCGAAGAGGCCGCCCGGGAGCGCCGCGCCGACTGGAGCCGGGTCACCACCGGCGTCGAGGTGTTCGGCCTCACCGGCGACGGCGCGGGCGGCACCGACGGCCGGCTCCTCCCCGCCGGGGAGACGACGGCCCCCTCGGAGGTCACCGGGTGGCGCCGCGCGTTCCTCGCGGGCGTGGACACCGAGGCCACCGTCATGGACGCCCTCATGAAGACGGGCCAGGCGGAACGGTCCGGGAACCCCAAGACCTACGACACCCGCAAGATCGACCGGCGGCACGCCCTCGTCTGGACCACCGCACCGCTCGCCCCCGCAGGGGAGGGCGCGGCCGGCCGTCGCGTCCGTGGCATTCCGCGCCTGCGCCTCACCGTCCGCTCCACCGCCGCCTCCGCCTGCCTGATCGCCCACCTCTTCGACGTCGCCGAGGACGGCACGGCCCGGATCATCACCCACGAGCCGCTCAACGTGTACGGGCTGACGCCCGACGAGGCCCGCACCGTGACCTGGCGGCTCCAGGCCGCCGCGTACGACATCGCCGCCGGACACCGGCTGATGCTGGTCGTCGACAGCAAGGACCCGCTGTACGGGGACGCCTCCGTCACCTGGACGCAGACCCTCGTCAGCTCCCCGGAGGGCGCACCGGCCTTCCTGGAACTGCCGCTGGGCTGAGGCGACGGTGGTGGCGGATGCCCGGGATTCCGGGCACCCGCCACCGCGGGTCACGCCACCGGCGCGAGCCCCAGATGCTCCCGGAGCGTCGTCCCCGTGTACGCCGTCCGGTACAGGCCCCGCTCCTGCAGCTCCGGCACGAGCAGCTCGACGATGTCGTCGAGTCCGTCCGGCACCAGGTACGGCGAGATGTTGAAGCCGTCGACGGCCCCGTGGCGCGCGAACCGGGCGAACTTCTCCGCGAGCCCGGCCGGGGTGCCGACGTGACCGTGCTGCGGACCGAGCTCGATGACCGTCTCGCGCAGCGACCAGCCGTTGGCGTCGGCCTTCGCCCGCCACTCGGCCACCACGTCCAGGGTGTCGCCCAGCTGGCGCGTGCCGAACTTCCCGTCGTACGTGGCGACCACCGGATCCTCGGCGGGCAGCGGACCGTCCGCGTCCCGCCCGGACAGGTCGAATCCCCACAGCCGGCTCGCGATGCCCAGCGCCACCGCGGGGGTGACCTGCTGGAGGCGGACCCAGCGGGCCTTCTCCTCCGCCTCCTTCTCGGTGGCCCCGATGACGATCTCCGTGCCCGGCAGGATCCGCAGGGCGTCGTCGGGCCGCCCGGCCGCCCGCAGCCGGCGCCGCACGTCCTCGGCGAAGGCGAGCGCGTCGTCGAAGTCGTCACCGTGCGCGGAGAAGATCACGTCCGCGTTGCGGGCCGCGAAGTCGCGGCCCTCGCCGGAGTCGCCCGCCTGGAAGATCACCGGATGCCCCTGCGCGCTGCGCGGCAGCGTCGGCGCCAGATCGACATCGAAGTGGTCGGTCCGCGTCCGTACGCGTCCCACCGCGCCCGGTACCGACCAGGACCGGGCGTCGGCGGAACCGGCGACCGTGCCCTCGGCCCAGCCGTTCCACACGGCGCGCGCGACGGAGAGGAACTCCTCGGCGCGCCGGTAGCGGTCGGCGTGGTCGAGGAAGCCGCCCCGCCGGAAGTTCTCGCCGGTCCAGGCGTTGTGGGTGGTCACCATGTTCCAGCCGGCCCGGCCGCCGGAGAGCAGGTCGAGCCCGGCGAGCCGCCGGGCGAGGTCTCCGGGCTCGTTGAAGGTGGTGTTGGAGGTGGAGACGAGACCGATCCGCTCGGTCGCCGCGGCGAGCGCCGACAGCTGGGTGATCGAGTCCGGCCGGCCGGCGACGTCCAGCTCGTGGATGCCGCCCTCCGACTCGCGCAGCCGTAGTCCGTCGCCGAGGAAGAAGGCGTCGAAGAGTCCGCGTTCGGCGGTCCTGGCCACCCGCAGGAAGATCGCCGGGTCGATCTGGGAACCGCTGGTCGGATCCGACCAGATCGTCCAGTGGTTGACGCCCTGGACGAAGACACCGAAGTGCAGCCGGGCGTCCGGGCGCGGAACGTCGTCGTGGTCGGCGCGGGTCATCGGGTCTCCTCCCGGACGAGCGCGGCGGCGCCGTCGGTCGTGAAGCGGCTGAGGGGCCGGGGGAGGCCCAGGGAGGTGCGCAGGGTGGTGCCCGGCAGCGGGCGGGCGGCGATCCGCCGGACGAACAGCTCGGGCAGGACGAGACGGGAGAGCACCGCCAGGTCCTCGTCGTGGACGAGCGGATGCAGCCGCACCCCGTCCACATGGCCGCCGAGCTCCGTCAGGAGGTCCACCAGACCGGCGGCGGAGCCGGAGTACCGCAGCCGGTCCGGGCCGCCGTCCCACGGGGCGTACCGCTCCAGGTCGGCGATCCGCTCCCGCGCCGTCGCGCCCGGGGTGTCGAGGGCGACCTCGAGCTCCGCGAAGGCGAGCGGCGTGCCGGCCGCCGCGGCCGCCTCGCCCACCGCGGCCGGTGTCGCGCCGCCGACCAGCGCCACATCGGCGAGACCGGCCGGGACGAGACCCGCGCGGGCGAGGACCACGGGCCGGCCCTGCGGCGGGCGCGGCACGATCGACGGGCCCTTCACGGAGTACGTCTCGCCCGTGAAGTCGACGGCGTGGAGCCGCGAGCGGTCGAGGTAGCGGCTGGTGGCCACCGACCGGATCACCGCGTCGTCCTCCCACGAGTCCCACAGGTCCCGTACGACACGGAGACCGTCACGGGCCTCGCGGGCGCGCGCGTCGGCGCCCTCGACGAGCGGGCGCCCCCAGGCGCGGGCGGCGGCGGGGTCCTCCTCGACCCCGACCACCCAGCCGGCCCGGCCGGCCGAGACGTGGTCGAGCGTGGAGAGCTGCGAGGAGATGTGGAACGGCTCGGCGTACGTGGTCGCCACGACCGGCGCGATGCCGAGGACGCTCGTCGACGCGGCCGCGAACGCCGCCCGCTCCACCGAGCCGATCCGTCCCACGGGACCGGACTCGGTGGCGGACCCGTTGCCGGGCGGCAGGATCGAGTCCTCAAGGGTGACCAGGGTGAACCCGGCGTTCTCGGCGGCGGCCGCGACCCGGGCGAGCCGACGCGGGGTCAGCAGCTCGCCGGGGGAGTGCGCGGCACGGCGCCACGCGGCCGGATGGGCGCCGTCGCCGTCGATCTCGACGGCCAGGTGCAGGGCAGGGCGGGGCATGGGAGTCCTTCCGAACGACAGGGACGCGCGACGGCACGGCAGCGGTGCGGAGCACGGCTGCCCGGGGCCGGGCGACGGGACGTCACGGGACGCGCGGACCCACGCGGGGCGGGGTCAGGCGCGAAGGGAAGGACAGATGGCCGAGGAGGTACGGCAGTAGTCGACGTGCCGACGGCAGACGAGGCACGTACGCGAGCGGGCGGAGAAGTGCACGGCGGTGATTATCGCGAGCACGTTCCCTCCCCCCGGTTCCGGTCCCGTCCGGGGTGCGGACGGCGACTCCTCACCATAGGCAGCCCGCCTTCGGCACTGTCAAGATCCTCTCGAACGCCGGGCGTCAGGACGGCCGAGTCCGGCCGGCCACCCCCGACCGGATCCCGTGTCAGACCCTGGTCTGATCGAAGGTCGGCCCACGGACGGACGCGCCGGTCCGGCCCCGGCGCCTAGCGTGCCCGCATGATCCGATTCACCAGGGCGGCCGCGGCCGCCGTGCTCGCCTGCTCCCTCGCCTTACCCGCCGGCGTCGCCACGGCGGCCGACACGGACAGGCCTGTCACCGAAGCCCCGACGCGGGTCGCGCGCCCCGCCACACTGCCGGACCCCACCGGGCCGTACTCCGTCGGCAGCTCGGTCCTGCCGCTCGTCGACCGCTCCCGTACCGACCCATGGGTGCCCACCGCCGACGGCCGCGCCCTCATGGTCACGCTCCACTACCCGGCCGCCCACCCCGGCGGCGGCCGCCCCGCCCCGTACGCCACCAGGGACGAGGCGCGGCTGCTCGCCGAGCAGCTCGGGCCCGGCGTCTCCGGCGACGTCCTCGCCCGCACGCGTACCCACAGCAGGACCGACGTCCGGCCCGCGCCGGGCCGGCACCCCCTGGTGCTGCTCTCACCGGGCTTCAGCGTCTCCCGCTGGACGCTCACGAACCTCGCCGAGGACCTGGCCTCGCGGGGCTACGTCGTCGCCTCCGTCGACCACGCCTACGAGTCGTACGGGATCAGCCTCCCCGGCGGCCGCACCCTCACCTGCGTCGCCTGCACGGCCCTCGACGAGGGCGGGGTGCACGGCAGTGTCGTCACCTCGACGCGCGCCGCCGACATGAAATACGTCCTGGACCGGCTCACCGGGCCCGAGCCCGTCTGGCGGTACGCCGACGTGATCGACGCGCGCCGCGTCGGCATGGCCGGCCACTCCATCGGCGGGGCGAGCGCGGCCACCGCGATGGTTGCCGATCCGCGGATCGACGCCGGCGTCAACATGGACGGCTCCTTCTGGGAGGACCTCCCGGCGGAGGGACTGCGGGGCCGCCCGTTCCTGATGCTCGGGACCCACGACAGCATGCACCTGCCCGGCGGGCAGGACGCCAGCTGGGACCGGGCGTGGGCCGCGCTCGACGGCTGGAAGCGCTGGATCACGGTCGCCGGATCCGAGCACTTCAGCTTCTCCGACGGCCCCGTGATCCAGGGTCACTTCGGGCTGCCCCAGCCCGAGCTGCCCGCCGACCGGGCCGTCGCCGTCACCCGGACCTATGTCGCGGCCTTCTTCGACCGGCATCTGCGCGGAATCCCGCGCCCGGTCCTCGACGGCCCCACGCCCGCGAACCCGGAGGTCCACTTCCAGCACGGATGAGCCGTGCGGGCGGAGGTCAGGAGCGGTACGGGGTGTTCGCCTCCGCCCAGTCGGCCAGCGCCCGCGCGCACTCGGCGACCGATTCCCGCCAGGTGCGCGCGGCACCGTCACCGGCCTCGTCGCTGACGTGCTTCACGATGCGCAGCGGCACCCCGGCGAGCTCCGCGGCCGCCGCGAGCGCGTACCCCTCCATGTCGACCAGCGGCGCCCGCTCCGCGAGCCGGGCACGGGCCGCCTCGTCCGAGATGAACGCGTCGCCGGTGGCGAGGACCACGTCACCGCCGTCCGGCAGCGCCAGCGGCTCGCCGTACGTCTCGCCGGTCAGCGTGGCGAGCAGCTGCCCGTCGAGGTCGTGCTGCACCACGGTGCCGACGACGTGCGTCCCGGTCCAGCCGGGCCGCAGCGCCCCGGCCGTCCCCAGGTTCACGATCCCGGACGGCCGCGGCCCCCGGCCGAGCACGGTCGCGAGCGCGGTGGCCGCGTTCACCTTGCCCATGCCGGTGAGCAGAACGGGCAGCTCCGTGTCGAGGAACTGCGCCTCCTCCTTGACGGCGAGCACGAGCAGGGGCCGGTCGGCGGTGATCTCTCCCAAGAGTTCCATGGGGGCCACGCTAGTTCGAGGGCCCGCCCGCCGTACAACCGGGCGGGTGTCAGCCCAGCGACTTTCCCTGCTCCGCGAGCGCCTCGCCGAGCACCCGCAGGGCCTTCGGCCCGACGCCGTGCAGGGCGGCGAGCTCGGCTGCGGGCACGTCCGCGAGCTGGGCGAGCCGTGTGTACCCGGCGGCGACGAGCGCACGCGTCGCGGGCGCCCCGATCCCGCGCGGGAGGTCCGTCTCGGGTCGTTCCGTTCCCTCTGCCATGGACCGATCGTGCCACGAGGAGGGACAGAAGGGACGTCGCGCCCGTCCTCACACCGGCAGCAGCCGGCCGATCAGCGCCCCCAGCTGGCGGGCGTTGCGGCACGGGCGCATCTCCACGAGCTCGGCGTAGGCCGGGGCCACGGAGTCGCCCGTGCCCCAGAGCGAGGGCTGCTCGGGGTTGAGCCAGTGGACCCGGCGCGCGCGGTCCGCGACGAGCCGGAGTGCCGCGAGGTTCGGGTCGGCGCCGTTGGTGCGGGCGTCGCCGAGGACGAAGACCACCGTGCGCGGGCCGATCGCCTCCGCGTACCGCTCGGCGAACTCCCCGAGCGCCGTCCCGTAGTCGCTCTGCCCGTGCCACCCCGTGAGCTCCGCCTCCGCGAGGATCCGGTCGCCGAGCCCGGCGGGATCCGCCGCGCCCCGCGCGATCAGCCCGGTGACCTCGTCGACGCGATTGACGAAGGCGAAGACCCGCACCCGGCTGAACTGGTCGTGCAAGGCCTGCACAAGGAGCATCGTGAACTGCGCGAATCCGGCCACCGACCCCGACACGTCGCACAGCAGGACCAGCTCGGGACGCCGGGGACGGCGGCGTCGCAGGACCGGGCGCACCGGCACGCCGCCGGTCGACAGCGAGCCGCGCAGCGTCCGCCGCAGATCGATCTCCCCGCGCGCCGCCCGGCGCCGCCGCGCCGCGAGCCGGGTGGCCAGCTTCCGCGCCAGCGGCCGTACCGTACGCCGCAACTCGTCCAGCTGCGCCCGCCCGGCCAGCAGGAAGTCCACGCTGTCCGCCGTCCCCGCGACCGCCCGCCGCGCGACCCGGTCACGGCCCTGCCGCTCGGCGACGCGCCTGCGGGCCTCGGTCCGCACGCGCTCCCGGAAGGCCTCGATCCGCCGCCGGATCTCGTCGTCGAGGAGCCGCTCGGTGAATGCGGGGTCCTCGTCCGTGGCCGCCGCCCGCAACCGGTCGCGCACCCGGGCGAGCAGCGTCTCGGGGCGCAGCCGGGAGAGCGTCTGGTAGGAGGACCAGCCGTCCGACTCCGGACCGGAGCCGTAGCCGCCGAACCCGCCCACCGCCTCCGCGGCCAGCCGGTCGAGCGCGGCGCCGTCACCGGCGGTGAGGGCCTCCGCGAGCCGGTCCCGGAGCGCCGCCAGGTCCGCGGCGGTGTTCTCGTACGTCTCGGCCGCTCCGGGAGCGCCACCGAGCGGAAAGTACAGGTCGAAGACCTGGTCGAACACTGTCCGCTGACCCTCGCCGTGGAGCAGCGTCGCCGCCAGCGCCTCCCGGACCCGCTCCCGGTCGGTGAACCCGACCGCTTCGAGCGCCTGCCCCGCGTCCACGGTCTCTCCGGTGCCGATCCCGAACCCGTGCGCGCGCAGCGCCGCGACGAGCCCGGTCAGCCGGCCCACCGCCCCGGCGGGCCCCGCATCCGCTCCCGGCCCCGCCGCCCCGGTCACACCGCGTCCAGGTCGAGCTTGGCCGCCGCCTTCACGATGTCCTCCTGGTGCTTGAGGAGGACGCCGAGGGTCTCCCGTACGACCCGCTCGTCCAGCCGCTCCGCGCCGAGCGCGAGCAGCGTACGGGCCCAGTCGATCGTCTCCGACACGGAAGGCACCTTCCGCAGGTCCATCGCCCGCAGCGCCCCCACGACCCGCACGACGGCCGCGGCGAGCGCGGCGTCGAGACCCGGCACCTTGAGGGTCACGATCCGGCGCTCCAGCTCCTCCTCGGGGAAGCCGATGTGCAGGAAGAGACAGCGGCGGCGCAGCGCCTCGGACAGCTCGCGGCTCGCGTTGGAGGTGAGGACGGTGAACGGCCGCCGCGTCGCGGTGATGGTGCCGAGCTCGGGCACGGTCACCTGGAAGTCGCTGAGGACCTCCAGGAGCAGCCCCTCCACCTCGACGTCGGCCTTGTCGGTCTCGTCGATGAGCAGCACCGTGGGCTCCTCGGACCGGATGGCGGTGAGCAGCGGCCGGGGGAGCAGGAACTCCTCGCCGAAGATGTCCGTGCGTGTCTCGTCCCAGGACTCGCCCCGGCCGGCGGTGATCCGCAGCAGCTGCTTGGCGTGGTTCCACTCGTACAGCGCGCGGGACTCGTCGACGCCCTCGTAGCACTGCAGCCGGACCAGGCGTGCTCCCGTGACCTCGGTGACGGCCTTGGCGAGCTCCGTCTTGCCGACGCCGGCGGGGCCCTCGACGAGCAGCGGTTTGCCCAGCCGGTCGGCGAGGAAGACGGTGGTGGCGACGGCCGGCGACGCCAGGTAGCCGGTCGTGGCGAGCCTCTCGGCGACGTCGTCGACGGAGCTGAAGAACCCGGTCGTGGTGGCTGATCCGGTCGTCATGCTGTCCCCCAGGGAAGCGAAAGCTCTTACTGGCCAGTAGCCTCAGGTGTACTTGATCAGATCGGGCACCACCGCACAACCGTCCCGCGAGAGCTCCGTGCCGCGCGCGGGGCGGCGGCCGCTGGTGCAATGGGGGGACAGGGTGCACCACCCGGAGGCCCGCACGGCGGTGGAGGTGTCGTGGCGGAACAGGACGAGGCCGCTCTGACCAGGGCACGGGCTCTGGAGCTGGCGATCGGCGAGATCGGCACGACGCTCGACGCGACGACCACCTGCCGCGAACTCGCGGCCTTCCTCGCGCGTCATCTGCGGGGCGCCGTCACGGTCGATCTGCTCGACGAGCCGGGAGGCCCGATCCGGCGCGCGGCCTCGGCGGGAGCGGCGGACGCCGGCGCCGGCGATCGTGCCCCCAGCCTCGCCGTGCCCCTCGCCGTCCACGACGAGCGCCCCCTCGGGGCAGTGATCGTCACGCGCCGCGGCGGCCCCGGTTTCACCGCCGACGAGGTCGCGGTCCTCCGGCACGCGGTCCGGCTGGCCGCCCGCCACCTCGGCCATGCCCGCCGGCTCGTCGAGACCGAGGAGACCGCCCTCCATCTCCAGCGGGCCCTCGTCGCCGAACCCGGTCTGCCGCACCCCAACCTGGAGATCGCGGGCAGTTACCTCCCGGCGGGCCCGCGCGCCCTCGTGGGCGGCGACTGGTTCGAGACCGTACGGCTCCACTTCGGCCGCAGCCTCCTCGTCGTCGGCGACGTGATGGGCCACGGGCTCGACGCCGCCGTGGACATGAACGCCTACCGCGCGCTGCTCCGCGAGGTCGCGGGGACCGATCTGCCGCCGCACCGGGTGCTGCGCCACCTCGACTCCGTGGTCGCCGAGGACGACGCCCGCCGGCCCGCCACCTGTCTGCTCGTCCGGATGGACCCGGCCCGTGGCGCCGCCACCTTCGCCAGCGCCGGACACCTCCCGCCCGCCGTGTTCGGCGCGGACGGCTCCGCGGAGATCGTCGACCTCCCGGTGGGACCGCCGCTGGGCACCGGCGTCGGGGGTTACGAACCCACCACGCGCCCGCTCGGCCCGGGGGAGACCCTGCTGATGTTCACCGACGGCCTCGTCGAGCGCCGCGGGGAGGACGTCGACGTCTCGCTCGCCCGCCTCGCCGCCCTCCGGCTCCCCGCGGACTCCGGCCCCGAGCAGGTCGTCGAGGAGGTGCTCCACCGGCTCGACGCCCACCGGGCGGAGGACGACGTGGCCGTCCTCGCGGCCCGCATCCGCGCCCGCCCGGCATCGTGACACAGGGTCACATCCTCCCCACGCGGCGCCGTGACGCACGGTCACACCACCCCCGCCGACGACGTGTTTCGCGTCGCGGCGGGATTGTTGCCGCAGGACGCTTGTGCACGGCCCCGGGGCCCGGCACGCTCCTCGTATGAACACGGCCAGGCATGCCAGTGAACGTCTGATGAGCTGGCCCTCGCTGACCCCCGGCCGCGCCCATTGCGGCGCCGAGCTCGGACTGGGCACCGGGACGCAGGAGATCGTCCACTTCCACGGCGAACACGAGGCGGACGTCCACCTCACCCGCGCCATGGTCGCGAAGCTGCGCCCGGCGCTCCTGGGGTCGAGCGCGGTCCGGTTGCGGGCCGGATCCGGCTGGGTGACGGTCCGTCTGGACATGGGCTCGGACATCGACCTGCTCGCCACCCTGGTGAGCGCCGCCCTCCAGGCCAACGGTGTCCCGGACGTCGCCCCGGACGGCTGCACCCGCACCCGTCCGGTCCCCGGCACCCGCTGAACCCGCCGGGTCCGCCGGGTCCTAGGACGGAACCGGGAACAGCATGCAGGTGCTGGTCGCGTGGCCGAGGAGACGGTCCTCCCCGTCGTACAGACTCGCCTCCGCCAGCGCCGTGCGGCGCCCCTGCGACAGCACCGTGCCGACGGCCCGGATCTTGCCCGTGTCCATCGTGATCGGGCGGAGGAAGCGGGTCGACAGGTCGAGCGAGGTGTACGCCATGCCCTGCGGCAGCGTGCTGTGGACCGCGCAGCCGGCGGCCGAGTCGAGCAGCGTCGCGTACACACCGCCGTGCACACTGCCGATCGGGTTGTAGTGCTCCTCGCCCGGTTCGAGCGCGAACACCGCGCGCCCCGGCTCGACCTCCTCCAGGCTGAATCCGAGGAGGGCGGCGAGCGGCGGCGCGGGCAGCCGGCCCGCCACCATCTCCCGCAGGAAGTCGATGCCCGCCATCGACATCGCGGCCCGCGCGGTGGCCCCGGCGTCCTCCCACTCGACCGTGCGTGACCGCCCCATCACCACTCCACTCCGCTCACTGCCCTGCCGATCTGGCTCTGTATGGCGAAGCTAGCCGTGAGCTCGGCTGACTGTCAACGACAGAGCCAGGTGGCTACAGTGGGCGCATGAACTGGCTGGATACGGATACGGAGAACTGCCCCGTCCGCCGTGCCCTGGACGTCGTGGGCGAGAAGTGGAGCCTGCTCATCCTGCGCGAGGCCTTCAACGGCGTCCGCCGGTACGACGAGTTCCGCCAGCACCTCGGCCTCTCGGAAGCCGTCCTCGCCGACCGCCTCCGCAAACTCGTCGCCGCCGGCGTGCTGCGCAGTGAGCCCTACCGCGAACCGGGCACCCGCACCCGCCACGAGTACCGCCTCACCCGCAAGGGCGTCGACCTCTGGCCCGTACTCCTCGCCCTCAAGCAGTGGGGAGACACCCACGCAGCCGAGCCCGAGGGCCCCGTCCTCGACATCCGGCACACCGACTGCGGCGCCCCCGTCCGCGTCGTCGTCCAGTGCGAGGACGAGGAACGGGCCACCCTCACGGCCCGCGACGTCACCGTCCGCCCGGGCCCGGCGGCCCGCCCGCGCCCGGCCCGTTGAACCGAGCCGGACCGCGTCAGCCGGACCGGTCCGCGCGGGTGTCGGGGGTGCTGTCCGTACCGTAGAAGCGCCCCTCTTCGCACAGGGCGTCGATCTCGGCGTTCTCCTCCTCGCTCAACTGCCCGTCCAACGCGACGCCGATGACGTGCCGGGCACGGGAAAGGCGCCGGGCGACGTCCCAGTCGAGGACGAACGTGCCGAGGGTGTGGGCATCGGCGGTTCCGGACGCCATACGGGATCCAATCCGGTCGAGCGAGACCACGAACTCGTTCAGGTCCCGCAGGACGGAGACGACCTCGTCGAGGGGAAGGCGGACCTCCCGGTGAGACATGTCCATCGACCGATTCAACTCCTGAAACCCATGAACGCGCGCTACGGCCCCGATCATGCCCCCGCTCGACCGGTGCCGGTCCGCCGTGCGGAAGACAGAAGACCAGACGGTCACCGCACTCCGCCGACCCCACCCGTTCGGCCGTACCCCTGCGATGTCCCGGCGTCCGGCCGGGTACCTCACCAGGCATGCCCTCCACACCCGGTCCGCCGCGCGACGGTGCCCCCGCCGAACACGGCCACTGGTTCGCACGGCTCCACGCCCGCGTCCTCGCCTCGTCCGTCGGCCTCGCCTGGAGCCGCGGCCGGGCCATGGAACTCATGCACCGGGCCATGGGCTTCGCGGCGCTCAGCCTGCTCACCCTCGTCCCCCTGCTCATCGTCGTCGCGGCCGCCGACCTCGCCAGCGGCAAGGGCTTCGCCCGCTGGCTGGTGCAGGGCCTCGGCGTGTCCGACGTCTCCGAGGAGCAGGTCGAGCGGCTCTTCGGCCAGCCGGGACAGGCCCTGCAACGCACCACCGCCTTCGGCCTCGCCGCCCTCGCCGCCTTCGGCGTCACCTTCGGATCAGCCGTACAGACCGGCTACGAGCGAGTCTGGGACCTCCCCACCGCCCGCTGGCACACCATGTGGCGGCACGTCGTCTGGCTCGCGGTCCTCGTCGCGGCCCTGCTGCTCTTCGTCGCCTTCCCCGCACCCGACAAAGCCCCGGCGGGCGTCACCACGGTCGTCGCCCTCGGCGACGTCCTCGGCACCTTCGTCTTCTTCTGGTGGTCGCAGCGCTTCCTGCTCTGCGGCCGCATCCGCTGGCGCGCCCTCGCCCCCGGCGCCGTCCTCACCGCGCTCGGTCTCCTCGGGCTGCGGATCTTCTCGCAGCTCGTCTTCTCCCCGCTGATCGCCTCGAACGCCGTGACGTACGGCCAGTTCGGCACCGTCCTCGTCCTCCAGTCCTGGCTCGTCGGCGTCGGCTTCGTCGTGTACGGAGGCGCCCTCGTCGGACGCCTCGTCCACGAACACCTCGTCCGCCGCCGACTGCGGCGTCCCCAGTGACCCCTACTGGTCCCGGCCTCGCACCGCGAGGACCGTCACCACCGCCCCGCCCAGCGCCCACAGCGCGTACACCAGCCACGCACCGCCCGCCGACCAGGGGAACAGCTCCTCGGCGGGCGGTCCCGCGTCCGCGAGCCGCTGCCAGGCGTGCAGCGGGGTCGCGTGCGCCAGGACCGCGCTCAGGTGACGCCGCTCCGTGAGCACCGCCGGCAGCAGCAGGAGCAGGACGAACGCGCCGACGATCGAGACCGCGCTCTTCCGCAGCAGCGCGCCGACCGCCATCCCGGCCACCGCGCACACCGGGGCGAGCAGCGCCGAGGCCGCGACGATGCGCAGAGCCCCCGGGTGGGTGATCGGCAGCCCGATGTCCCGGGCCGACAGCATCGCCTGCGTCGACCAGAACGAACCGCCCGCGACCACCGCCCCGAAGAGGACCTGCACCACCGTCACGACCAGTACCTTCGCGGCCATGAGCGCACCCCGCGCCGGCACCGCCGTGAACGTCGTACGGATCAGCCCGCTGCTGTACTCGCCGACCACCGCGACCGCCCCCATGGCGGCCGACGCGAGGATCAGGACCAGCGCCGCGTTGTACGTGAAGGCGTCCCACAACGCCATGTCGTTCGCCACGAACTCGGCCCGGCTCGCCGCGTCGTACTGCAGCCAGTAGCGGTAGTGGTCCCAGGCGGTGCCGAAGTTGAAGGCGACCACGGCGAGCGCGCCGAGCAGCAGCGACCAGCCCGTCGAGCGCAGCGACCACAGCTTCAGCCACTCCGACCCCACCAGGTCGCGGAAACGGGCACGGGGCTCCACCGCGGAGGCCACGGGAACCACAGGAAGATCGAGGGTCGTCATCGGGCGTCTCCTGCCAGGTACTCCACGCTGTCGGCGGTCAGTTCCATGAAGGCCTCCTCCAGGGAGGCCGTACGGGTGGTCAGCTGGTCCAGCAGCACCCGGTGCTCCAGGGCCAGTTCGCCGATGCGGGACGCCGAGAGCCCGGTCACCGTCAGCAGACCGGCCTCCTCCTCGACCTCCGCCCCTTCCCCGAGCAGCAGCGCCGTCAGGCCCGCCCGGTCCGGCGTCCCGACCGTCACGCTCAGCCGCCTGCCCCGCGCGGCGAACTCCGCCAGGCTCTCCGCCGCGATCAGCGCGCCCCGGCCGATGACCACCAGCTCGTCCGCCGTGTGCTCCATCTCCGTCATCAGATGGCTCGACACGAAGACCGTGCGGCCCTCCTCCGCGAGCCGCCGGAACAGCCCCCGCACCCACTTCACGCCCTCCGGGTCGAGGCCGTTCAGCGGCTCGTCGAACAGCAGCACCGGCGGGTCGCCGAGCAGCGCGCCGGCGATGCCCAGCCGCTGCCGCATGCCCAGCGAGTACCCGCCGATCCGGCGCTTTGCCGCCGCTGCGAGCCCGACCTCCTCCAGGACCTCGTCGACCCGGGACGACGGGATGCGGTTGCTGCGCGCCAGGACCGCCAGATGCGCCCGCGCCGTCCGGCCCCCGTGCACGTCCCCGGCGTCGAGGAGCGCGCCGACGTGCCGCAGACCGCGCGGCCGGTCCGCGAACGGCCGGCCGTCGACCGTCACCGACCCGCTCGTCGGCCCGTGCAGGCCGAGGATCATCCGCAAGGTGGTGCTCTTCCCCGAGCCGTTGGGGCCGAGGAAGCCGGTGACCCGGCCCGGCCGGACGGTGAACGTGAGCGCGTCGACAGCGGTCGTGGCGCCGTAGCGCTTGGTGAGTTCCCTGACTTCGATCATGTGCACCACCGTGCCGTCCGGACCCCGCGCGGGGCATCGGACCAGTACGGACAATCGGCGGCGGCCCCTGTCACCCCAGGTCGTACACCCTCGGTCCGATGCCCCCTGCCAGGACCGCCGTTTACGATCACCGCATGTCCGCCACTCCGTCAGCACCGTTCTTCAAGAGGGTCACGCCCGGCGGGTGGGCCGCCGTCGCCTGGGTCGCGGGCATCGTCTTCACCGCCCTCCTCCGGATCCGTGTGCCCGGTCAGGAAGGGCCGGACGTACTGCCCGGCTTCGTCATCCTGCGCTGGGACGGCCTCCTCATGCTGACCGTCGGCACCCTCCTCACCCTGCGCGGCGGCGTGCTCCTCGCCCGGCGTCCGACCGCCGCCCTCAATCACCTCCTCGTCGCCACGGTCATCGCCTCCACCCCTCTCGGCGTCACCGCCATCCCCTTCGCCCAGTACCTCGCGGTCGACGTCGCGCTCTACGCCATCGCCGCCGCCCGCCCCGGCCGCGAGGCCTGGCGGGCGCTCCTGCTCGCCCAAGGCCTGCTCATCGTCTACCTGGCCGTCCGTCTGCTCGCCGGCTGGCCCGCCGGCACCACGGGCACCCTGGCCGTCGCCCTGACCGCCCTCGTGGCCTGGCTCCTCGGCCGCTCCGAACGACAGGCCCGCACGCACGCCGAAGAGACCCGTGCCCGCGTCGCCGAGCAGGCCGTCACCGCCGAACGCCTCCGGATCGCCCGCGAGATGCACGACACCGTCGCCCACAGCATCGGCATCGTCGCCCTCCAGGCCGGCGCGGCCCGCCGGGTCATCGACACCCAGCCGGAGGGGGCCCGGCAGGCCCTCACCGAGATCGAGACGGCGAGCCGGGAGACCCTCGCGGGCCTGCGCCGGATGGTCGGCGCTTTGCGCACGACGGACCCGGAGACGGACCCGGAGACGGACCCGGAGACGGACCCGGAGACGGACCCGGAGACGGAAGCGGAGACCGGGTCGGAGGCGGATCACCCGAGCGCCACCGGCCGTACGACGGGAGCGAAGGGCGGTACGGCGACCGGCACTGGTTGTACGGCGGGGGCCAAAGGCGGTACCTCGACCGCCACCGGTCGTACGACGGGGGCCAAGGGCGGTACGGCGACCAGCATCGGCCGTACGACGGGAGCCAAGGACGATACGGCGACCGCCATCGGCCGTACGGCGACCGCCACCAGCCTTACGCCGGCACCCACCAGCCGTACCGCGCCCTCCGTCGATCTCCCCGGGCTCCCCGAGATGCCCGGGCTCGCCGCCCTCGAACGGCTTGCCGAGCTCACCGGGAACGCCGGCGTCCGGGTCGCCGTGCGCCGCATGGGAGCCCCGTGCCCGCTGCCGCCGGACCTCGACCTCTCCGCCTTCCGGATCGTCCAGGAGTCCGTCACCAACGTCGTACGGCACTCGGGTGCCGAGTCCTGCACGGTCACCGTCGACCACCGCGACCCCGAGTCCCTCGCCGTCACCGTCGAGGACCGCGGCCCCGTCCCCGGCCACGCGCGCGTGAGCACCGGCCCGGGGTCCGGCTTCGGCCTCACCGGGATGCGGGAGCGCGTCGCGGTGCTGCACGGAGAGTTCAGCGCGGGACCCCGCCCCGGCGGCGGCTTCCGTGTCACCGCCCGCCTTCCCCTGCCCACAGGAGCCACGACCCGATGAACCAGACCACCGCGGAGCAGCCGGTCCGTGTCGTCCTCGCCGACGACCAGCCCCTGGTGCGCACCGCGCTCCGGATGGTCGTCACCGACACCACGGACCTCGTCGTGGTCGGCGAGGCCGCGAACGGCGCCGAGGCCGTCCGTCTCGTCGAGGAGACCGGCGCCGACGTCGTCGTCATGGACCTGAGGATGCCCGGCACGGACGGCATCGAGGCCACCCGGATCATCACCGAGGGCCCGACCGGCGCCCGGGTGGTGGTCCTCACCACCTTCGACGACGACGACCACGTGTACGCGGCGCTCCACGCGGGCGCGTCCGGATTCCTGGTCAAGGACATGGCCCTGGACGACATCCTCGCCGCCGTCCGTGTCGTCGCCTCGGGCGACGCACTCATCGCACCCAGCGTCACCCGACGCCTCATCAAGGAGTTCACCGACCGCCCCAGGACCACGCCCGCGCCGCCGCGCCGCCGCGTCGAGGGCATCACCGACCGGGAGCACGAGGTCCTCACCCTCGTCGGACGCGGCCTGTCCAACGCCGAGGTGGGCGACGCACTGCACATCAGCATCGCCACCGCGAAGACCTACGTCACCCGGCTGCTCGCCAAGCTGGACGCCCGCGACCGCGTACAGCTCGTGATCATCGCGTACGAGGCGGGCCTGGTCTCCGCCGCCTGAGCGTTCCACCGCCCGACCGATCCGGCGGGGCGCTCACACGATCCGGTGATCCACTCGCGAGCCGCCGGCCGGCCCGCCCCGGACCGCTTGGATGGAGGGGACCCATTCGGTCCGTCGAGAGAGAGCCGCCCATGGCGAACACCTGGCTGCCGCCCGCCCAGTACGTCGACACGCTGCCGAGAGCGACCGCGTACGCCTGCCTCTACTTCACCGACACCGCCGGCCGCCCCTTCCAGCTCCGGGCCACCTATCAGACCGAGCTGTGGCAGTGGCCCGGCGGCAACATGGACCCGGGGGAGACGCCCTGGGAGACCGCCGTGCGCGAGTGCCACGAGGAGACCGGGCTCGTCTTCACCGGCGAGCCGCGCCTCCTCGCCGCCCACTTCGTCACGGACCGGGGCGAGGACTGGCCGGCCAACCACATCGGCTTCATCTTCGACGGGGGCGAGCTGACGGACGCGCAGATCGCCGCCGTCGTCCTCGACCCGGAGGAGCACAGCGAGTACCGCCTGCGGACCCTGGACGAGTGGCAGCGGGAGATGAAGCCCCGCGAGTTCGCCCGCCTCGCCGAGATCGACCGGGCACGAAGGACCGGGTCGACCGTGTACGTGGAGACGGGCGCCACCGGAGCGTGAGCGGTGCGGGTGAGGGGCCCGTCCGGGAGGACGGGCCCCTCAGCCGGCCGGTCAGGCCCGGCAGCCCATGGTGTGGGCGATGTCGACGACGAACCGCTCCGGCGAGTGCAGCCGGAAGGTCTTGTACACGGGCTTGGTGTCGAAGGCGGCTCCGATGGTGACCACACCCTCGAAGTCGCCGGTGAGCGCGACCCCCTTGAGCGTGGGCAGGTAGATCTTCACCAGCCGGGGGCCCTTGTAGACGGACCGGCCGGAGTCGTCGTGGGCGGCGGCGGGAGAGAGCTTGATCTCCAGGAAGTGCTTCCCCGCCAGCGGGACCCTTTCTCCCGATCCGTCGTAGTACAGCGCGCGGGTCTGGTGGACGGTGACCGGGGGCATGGCGCCGCGGACGTCGATCACGAGCCGGTCGAAGGTGGCGTGGCCGCCCCAGCGGGCGTTGACGACCAGGGCCGTGGTCGGGGTCGTGGTGCTCAGGGTCGGGGCGTTGGCCGCGCCCGCCGGCATCGTGGCGCCGATTCCGGCGGTCAGCAGGATTCCCGCGGCGACGGCCGCGAGGGTGTGGCGGTGCTGCATGACGTCCCCCAATTTCTGCTGTTCCGGGGACAGAGGTGTCACTGGCAGAGACATCCCTCACCACCATACGGTTCCGCCTGGTATGGGGTATATGGCGGTTATGGGGTAAAAGTTCGTCATGTGCTGGAGTGCGACCGCCGATCTCTGGGCGGGCCTCGGGATCGGCGCCGTCGGCGTCGCCTCCCTGGCCTCCGTACGCCGCCCCGGCGACGCGCCGCTCGCGGCCCTGCCACTGCTCCTCGGCGCCCACCAGATCGTGGAGGCCGCCGTCTGGCACGCCGACGGCGGCACCGGGCCCGCCACCCTCGCCTGGGCCGTGATCGCCCTTCCCCTGCTGCCCGTCTGGGTGCCGCTCGGCGTCCTGACGGCCGCCCGCCCCGCCGACCGGCCGCGCCTGCTCGTACCGCTCTGCGTCGGCCTCGCAACCGCCGCCGTCCTCGCGTACCGCCTCGTCACCCGCCCCGTCTCGGCCGGGATCCGCGGCCACACCCTCGGTTACGCGGTCGACCTGCCGTACGCGCCGGTGGTCCTCGCCGGATACCTGCTCGCCACCGTCGGCGCCCTCCTCCTCGCCCGCGACCGGCTCCTTCGGGCCCTCGGACTGCTCACCGGCGCCGGAGCGCTCGTCTGCGCCCTTCTCTGGCGCACCGCGTTCGTCTCCACCTGGTGCGCGCTCGCGGCGGTCGCCTCGCTGCTGCTGTTCGCCTGGGTCAGAGGGCGACCGCGATCGATCCCCGTGCGCGGATCCGAGCCCGGCCGACCGTAACCCGACGGCGTCTCAGTAGTTGACCAGGGCATGAAGAAGCGCAGCATGCTCGCCATCGCATCCCTCGCCGCAGGCGTCGTCACCGCCATCGTCACCCCGCCGCCGCAGGCCAGCGCCGCGGAGAACCCCTTGGCCGGCACCACGGGCCTCCTCCAGGAGGACCAGACCGCGACCGTCCTCCACGAGACCGTCGAGGGCGCCGAGGGAGCCCTCCAGAACCAGCAGGGCGGCGGACTGCTCTGACCCACCTCCCACGTGACGGCCGGTGCCCCGCCTTCCCCGTGGAACGCGGGGCACCGGCACGCCGTGACCCACTAGGAGGCAGCCCGTGCGCGCGCCGTGTGTGACTAATGACAGGATGTCCCCATGAGCGACAACGTTTACTTCGACATCACCATCGACGGCAAGCCCGCGGGCCGCATCACCTTCAAGCTGTTCGACGAGGTCGTCCCCAAGACGGCGCAGAACTTCCGCGAGCTCGCCACCGGTGTGCACGGCTTCGGTTACGCCGGTTCCCCGTTCCACCGCGTCATCCCGAACTTCATGCTGCAGGGCGGCGACTTCACCCGGGGCAACGGCACCGGCGGCAAGAGCATCTACGGCGAGAAGTTCGAGGACGAGAACTTCAAGCTGAAGCACGACCGCCCGTTCCTGCTCTCGATGGCGAACGCCGGCCGCAACACCAACGGCTCGCAGTTCTTCATCACCACGATCGTCACCGACTGGCTCGACGGCAAGCACGTCGTCTTCGGTGAGGTCGTCGAGGGCCAGGACCTGGTCAAGAAGATCGAGTCCCTCGGTTCCGCCTCCGGCGCCACCAAGGTCGCCATCAAGGTCGCCGAGTCCGGCATCGTCAAGGCCGACGCCTGATCTCGTTCGGGATCTGAGTGACGGCCCGGCGCCTTCGCTCACCCACCCGGCCGAGGCGGGGACGCGGTCCATCGGACCCGCGTCCCCGCCTTCGCCGTTCCCCCGTTCTCCGCCTCAGGCGAACGCGTGCGCGTTCCGTTCCGCCCACGCCGAGAACGGCCGCGGCGGCCGCCCGAGCACCCGCTCCACGTCGGGGCTCACCTGCTGCTCCTCCGCACGGGGCTCGCCCATCACCGACAGCATCCCGTCGACGGCGTCCTCCGGCAGGAACCGCACCAGCTGCGCCCGCGCCTCACCCGCGCTCTGCGGCACGAACTCCACCGGAGCACCCAGCGCGCCGGCCAGAGCCCGCACCTGCTCGCGCGGCGAGACCGCGACCGGGCCGGTCAGGACGTACGTCCGCCCGGCGTGCGCCGGCTCGCGCAGCGCGGCGGCCGCGACCTCGGCGATGTCCGCAGGGTCCACCACCGGCAGCGCCACGTCCGCGAACGGGGCCATGACGGTACGGGCGGAACGCACCGGCTCGGCCCAGAGGAAGGCGTTGGACGCGAAGCCGCCGGGCCGCAGCACCGTCCACTCGACGCCCGACTCCCGTACCGCCGTCTCGAACGCGCGCAGGATCTCGTGCGACACCGAATCCGTCCGCGTCCCCACCAACTGCGAGGACTGGAACACGATCCGCCGTACCCCGCAGGTCACCGCCGCCGCCACGATCTCGCGCGGACGCAGCTCGTCCCCGAGCCCCGCGACGAGCAGATACACGGCCTTGGCACCCTCGAACAGCCCCTTGAGGCCCTCGACATCGGCCAGGTCGCCCTGCCGGTGCGTCATGCCGGCGGGCAGCGCCCCGGCAGGTCGGCGGCTCACCGCCGTGACCTCCTCGCCGGCCGCGGCCAGCAGCTCCACCAGCGGTCGCCCGACGTTTCCGGTCGCTCCGGTCACCACGATCACAGCTGTTCCCCTCCAGGGAGTCGGTGGCGGAGCGCGAGCGCCCCGCCGTCTTCGTGACCTCATCCTGGAAGGGAAACTGGCCACCTTCCGGCCAGTTTCAGAAGCGACTTTCTCGGGGTCCTCCCGAGGTCACTCCTCCTCGCCGAAACGGCGCTGGAACTTGGCGATCCGGCCTTCGGAGTCCACGGTCCGTGCCGTGCCCGTGTAGAACGGGTGGCTCTCGGAGGAGATCTCGACGTCGATCACCGGGTACGTGTTGCCGTCGTCCCACTCGATGGTCCGGTCGCTGGTCGCGGTGGACCGGGTCAGAAACGCGTACCCCGCCGAGCGGTCACGGAACACCACGGGGCCGTACTCGGGCTGCTTGTCCTGCTGCACGTGTCCTCCTCGGGCTGCCGCCCTGGCTCGGCCGGCCTGATCGGCGCGGCACCACCCAGCCTCCCCGCGCCCCCGGCCCCCGACCAGCGCCACGGGCCCGACCGGGTGACGGACCGGGAAGGCTCAGCCGCTCTCCGCCCACCGCGCCGCGAGCAGCAGCGCGATGTCGTCCGGCCGGGACGTGGCGGCCCGTGCCTCCCGGATCAGCCGGTCGGCCGTCTCCGCCAGCGGCAGCGCACCCGTCGCGGCGAAGGCGCTGCTCAGCCGCTCGATCCCCTCGTCGATGTCCTTGCCCGGCTGCTCCACCAGACCGTCCGTGAACAGCGCGAGGACGGCCCCCGGCGCCAGCTGCAGCCGCGTCACAGGGTACGAGGCCCGGGTGTCGACCCCCAGAACCATCCCACCCGCCAGGTCCACCTGCTCCGTCGTCCCGTCCGGCCGCCGCAGCAGCGGTTGCGGATGCCCGGCCCGCACCGCGCGCGCGTCCCCCGTGTCCGGGTCGAGCAGTACGTAGCAGCAGCTCGCGAACTGGCCTGGGTCCAGGTCGATCAGCAGCCGGTTGGTGCCCCGCATCACGTCCTGCGGCCGATGGCCCCCCAGCGCGAACGCCCGGACGGCGCTGCGCAGCTGCCCCATGGTGGCCGCCGCGGCCACCCCGTGCCCCTGCACGTCGCCGATCACCAGGGCGAGCCGCCCATGCCCGGTCTCGATCACGTCGTACCAGTCGCCGCCCACGTCCATGCCCTGGGTGCCCGGCAGGTAGCGGCCCACCGTGTCCACCCCGTCCCGGACCGGCAGCCGGTGCGGGAGCAGCGCGTCCTGCAGCCCCCGCGCGACCGCCGACTCCGTGTCGTACCTCTGCGCCCGCTCCAGGGCCTGCGCGATCAGCCCCGCGAGCGCCGTCAGCACGGTCCGCTCCTCCGCACTGAAGCCGCGCGGCGTTTCGAAGCCGAGGATGCAGGAGCCCACCGGCCGGCCCGAGGCGATCAGGGGCAGGAAGGCCCGCGCGCCCGAGTTCGCGTCCATCGGGAGGTCCGGATACGCCAGACCCAGCTGCTCCATGGACTCGAAGAAGAGCGGCCTGCCGGTCGTCAGCGTCTCCACACCCGGCACCCGGGCGTCGAGGGCCACCCCGTCGAAGGGTTCGAGGAATCCCGGCGGGAAACCCGTCTCCCAGGCCAGGTAGAGGCGGCGGTCGCTGAGCAGATAGATCGCCAGCTGGCGTCCGCCGAACGCCGGAAGGAGTTCTTCCGTCACCACCGCGGAGACCTGGCGGGCCGTCACCGCCTCGGAGAGCGCGATCGCCAGGGCCACCGGCCGGTAGAGCGCCGCCGCTCGGTCGCCGGGAGCCGACAGCACGTCATCCGTCCGCCGCTCGCTCGCGGACACGGCCTTGTCCGAGCGCCGCTCGCCCGTCCGCCGCTCGACCCGCGATGCCGCCGCGGGTGGCGCCGGATCCTCCTCGGGGACCAGCACCATCGTCAGCCCGTCCCGGCCCGGGTGGAGCGAGACCGACAACCAACGTCCCCGGCCCGGGTGGGCCAGGAAGCGCACCGGCTCGCCGGAGAGCAGGGCGGCGCGCAGCTGTTCCTCGTGGAGGGGGTTGGCGAACCAGGGCAGCACCTCCCACAGCGTCCGCCCCGCCAGTGCCGTGCGCGGCCGGCCGAGGAGGCGCTCCGTGCGCTCGTTGACGTACGTGACGCGGCCCAGCCGGTCGACGGCCAGAATCGCCCGAGGCAGCCGGTCCGTGGCGTCCGAGCCCACCAGACCCGTACCGAGGTCCACGAGCGTGCCCTCCAGCCGCCCGCCGCCCGGAGGCCCCGTCCCCGACGCAGTCCGCCGCGCCCGCGCGGACACCTCGAGGAGGTGCAGGCCGCCGTCCGGACCCTTCAGCCGGATCCTGCGGACCGGCGGCCGTCCGTCCGCGCCCGTCGCCTGCCGGGCCGCCGCCCACAACGCGTACCCGTCCTCGGGATCGAGGAGCGCCGTCAGTCCCTCGATCGAGCAGGGCGAGCCGATCCCCGTCCCGAGGATGGCGAGAAGCCCGTCGTCCAGCGTGACCGTGCCCGTGTCCAGGTCCCAGGAGAAGGAGCCGAACCGGACCGGCGGACCCGAACCGGTGGGCAGCTGCACGCACACCGGGTCGCCGGGCCACTCGACCTCCGTCCCCTGCCGGTCCAGCTCGGCCAGGGCCCCGCCGAGACGGAGCGCGTCCTGCGTCATGCGGTTCCGGTCCCGCGCGTTCACCGGCACTCCCGGGGTCGGTGGACGCAGCGCCACGAGCACACCGAAGCGCTCACGGCCCGCGACCACCGGCGCGTACAGCGAGGCGAACGGGAACGGCAGGCTCGCCACCAGCTGAGGGAAGCGCCGCATGGCGTCGTCGACGTCCGAGAGGTGGACGGACTGCCCGGAGCGGTGCACCTCGGCGACGGGGAACGGACGGTTCGCGTGCATGCGCCACCAGGGGCGGAACAAGGGCCCCGGCAGCCCCACCAGGACCGCGAGCCGCAGCAGGCCGGGGGTGCCGGAGCGCAGGTACACCCCGCCCGCGTAACCGCCGACCTCCTCCACCGCCGCGAGCGCCGCCTCCGCGAGGGCCCACGTCAGCGCGCCGGAAGCAGGCCCGTCGGCAGTGCCGTTCCCGGACGGACGCCCGGTGCCGCCCGCCGGGCCGGGGCCGGACGCGCCGTGCGAGGTCACACAGCCAGGATGCGCCCCAGGCGAAAGCACCCGCATCCCGGACCCGGGTGGGCGCCGGGAATCACCACCAGACGTGCCTTTCGGACCGAGGGCCCGACACGCTCCCGCGCGCCCCGGCCTACGGTGTTGACCCCACGCGCCCGCCCCGTCACACTCGGTCGTCGACCGCCGCCGTCCGTGTGCGGCGGCGAGACCTCGCGAGCAGGGGGCACGATGACGGGCCAGGTTCTTCCGTACGACGTACACGGCGAAGGCCCGGGGAGGGCCCTCGTGCTGCACAACTGGTTCGGTGACCGCACCAGCTTCGCGCCCCTGCGCGACCACCTCGACGACACCCGCGGCACATACGCCTTCGTGGACTGCCGGGGCTACGGCGAGGCCCTCGACCACGCGGGCGCCTACACGATGGAGGAGGTCGCGGCCGACGCCCTGGCGGTCGCCGACGACCTCGGCTGGGACTCCTTCTCCGTCATCGGCCACTCGATGGGCGGCAAGGCGGCCCAGCTGATGCTCCTCGACGCCCCCGACCGGATCCGCTCGATCATCGGCGTGTCACCGGTCTCCGCCGCCGGCTTCCCGCTCGACGGCGAGACCTGGGAGCTCTTCGCCGGAGCCGCCGAGGAACCTGCCAACCGCCGCGCGATCATCGACAACACCACCGGCGGCCGCTACGACGAAGCCTGGCTGAGCGCACTCGTCGACCGCTCCGTCACCCGCTCCTCCGCGACGGCCTTCCGCGCCTACCTGGACTCCTGGTCCCGCACCGACTTCCACGAGCGCGTCCGCGACAACCCCGTCCCCGTCCTGCTCGTCGTCGGTGCCCACGACCCCGCGCTCGGCACCGAGGCGATGGAGGCCACCTGGCTGCGCTGGTACCCGAACGCGCGTCTCGAAGTGCTCAAGGACGCCGGGCACTACGCCCCGGAGGAGACCCCGCAGGCCCTCGCCGAGGCGATCGAGGCCTTCCTGGGCGCCTGAGGCCGCGGGTCCGGCCTCTCCCGGCCCCACGCCGACTCTCATCCGAACGTCGACGGAACCGACGACTTTCGAGGACAGCGGCGGGGCCCCTCGGCAAAGGAACATCGTGCTCACGACCTCAGGGGATGGTCCTCCATGGACCGTCCACGACCGCCAGGAGCACGACCGATGGGCCTCGCACAGTCACAGCAGCGCTTCCTCGTACGCCAGAAGGTGACGCCGATGGCCAACCGCTACATGGTGCACACCATGGGCCCGGACGGCGAGGAGGCCGAACTCGTCGCCTTCGCCCACCAGAAGAGGATGGCGCTCAAGGAGCACGTCACCTTCTACACGGACGACTCGCAGCGCCAGGTCCTCTTCACCTTCAAGGCGCGTCAGGTCATCGACCTGGGCGCGACGTACGACGTGTTCGCGGCGTCCGGCATCCGACTGGGCGGCTTCCGGAAGAACTTCGGGGCGTCCCTGCTGCGCAGCACCTGGCACCTGAGCCGGGAGGGCGAGGGACAGGAGGCCACAGGACAGGAGCGGAACGAGACGGTGGCGCTGCTGCGGCGGGCCTGGGAGTTCCTGCCCTTCACGGACCTCGTTCCGTTCGTCGTGCCGTACCACTTCGACTTCGCCGAGGGCGGGCGCTCCGTCATGTCGGTCGACAAGCTGTTCGGGATCCGGGACCGGTACGTGCTCGACATAGCCGACCCGGAGCTCGACCGGCGCCTTGCGATAGCCCAGGCCGTGGCCCTCGACGCCCTGCAGTCCCGCTGACCGGTCCGGCGCCGGCCGCCCGGCCGAGCGGCGCCGCCGACCGGGGCGGCCCGACTACTCTGGAGAGACGGGCAGGGGACGGGCACACCGTTCCTCCCCGGGCCCGAGCCGCGCAGGCGGAAGGGCGGCGGACCATGTTCTTCAGCGATCGGACGGACGCGGGGCGGCAGCTGGCCGCCGTCCTCGACCACCTCAAGGGCCAGGACGTCGTGGTCCTCGGGCTTCCACGGGGTGGCGTCCCGGTGGCGGCGGAGGTCGCCGACGCCCTCGACGCGCCGCTCGACATCTGTCTCGTGCGGAAGCTCGGGGTGCCGCACCAGCCGGAGCTCGCGATGGGGGCGCTGGGGGAGGGCGGTGTGCGGGTGCTCAACGAGCGGGTGCTCCGGGAGACCCGGGTGGGCGAGCGTGATCTCGCCGCCGTGGAGGAGCGGGAGCACGCCGAGCTGGAGCAGCGCGGCCTGCGTTACCGGGGGAGCCGGCCGTCGGTGCCCCTCGAAGGGCGGACGGTCGTCGTGGTCGACGACGGGCTGGCCACCGGGGCCACGGCGCTGGCGGCCTGCCGGGTGGTACGGGCCCGGGGCGCGGCCCGGATCGTCCTCGCGGTCCCGGTGGCGCCGCGTGGCTGGACGGCTCGCCTCGGCGGCGAGGCCGACGAGACCGTCAGCGTGCACGCGCCGGAGCTGTTCTTCGCGATCGGGCAGTTCTACCGGGACTTCTCGCAGACCCCGGACGCCGAGGTCATCGCCTGCCTGGACCGGAACAGGGCCACGCGGGCCCCTGTCGTGCGGGACACGGACGTCCGGATCCCGGTCGGCGGGGTCACCCTGAGTGGGCGCCTCGCGGTGCCCGAGGACGCGGGCGGCATCGTCCTGTTCGCCCACGGCAGCGGCAGCAGCCGCCACAGCCCGCGGAACCGGGCCGTCGCCGCGGCGCTCAACCGGGCGGGCCTGGGGACGCTGCTCTTCGACCTGCTGACCGAGTCGGAGGCGACCGACCGGGCGCATGTCTTCGACACCCCGCTCCTGGCCGGGCGGCTCGCCGGGGCCACGGAGTGGCTGGCCGCGCGGCCCGAGAGCACGGGACTGCCGTTCGGGTATTTCGGCGCCAGCACGGGCGCGGCCGCGGCGCTGTGGGCGGCGGGAGATCCCGCGTCCCCGGTGAGCGCCGTCGTCTCACGCGGCGGGCGGCCGGACCTCGCCGCCGAGCACCTGGCCCGGGTGCGCGCCCCGACGCTCCTGGTGGTGGGCGGCGCGGACGCGCTGGTCCTGGACCTCAACCGGCGGGCGCTGGCCCTGCTGCGCTGTGAGAACCGGCTCTCCGTCGTGGGCGGCGCCGGTCACCTCTTCGAGGAGCCGGGTGCCCTGGAGGAGGTGGCGGACCTCGCCACCTCCTGGTTCCAGGAGCACTTCCGGCGGCAGGCGGTCAGTACGCCGAGTTGACGTTGTCGATGGAGCCGTAGCGGTCGGCCGCGTAGTTGCAGGCGGCGGTGATGTTGGCGACCGGGTCGAACAGGTCCATGGACGTGCCGGGCACGTGGTAGGCGAGGAAGGTCGGCTCGATGACCTGGAGCAGGCCCTTCGACGGGGTGCCGGCGGCGGCGTTGGAGTCCCAGAGGTTGATGGCCTGGGGGTTGCCGGAGGACTCGCGCATGACGTTGCGGAGGATCCCGTCGTAGGTACCGGGGATGCCGTGCTGGCCCATGATGGCCAGCGACTCCCGGATCCAGCCGTCGAGGTTGTCGGCGTAGTTGGTGGCGGCGACCGGGGCGGCCTTGACGGCGGCCGGGGCGGCCGCGGCGGCGGAGGCGCCGGCGGGGGTGGCCGACCGGTGCTCGGAGCGGCTCGCGCGCTCGGTCGTGGCGGACTTCTTCGCCTTCGTGGAGGCCGCCTTCGCGGAATCCCGACGAATCGTCAGTTCGAGACCGGGGCGAATGAGTGACGGATTGTCACCCACGACGCTCTTGTTGGCACGGTAAAGGCTCTTCCAGCCGCCCTGAATTCCCTTCTTGTGGGCGATCAGGGAAAGCGAGTCGCCGCTCACGACGGTGTACGTGTGCGCGGCGGCCGGGGCGGCGGGCGCCTTGGCCGCGACCGGCGCGGCGGGGGCGGCGAAAGACTGGGCGGCGATCTGCGGCGCGCCGGAGACGGGTGCCGCGCCGGCGACGGCCGGGGCGACGAGGGGCAGGGTCAGGGCGGCGCCACCGGTGCCGACCAGGGCGAGGCCGCGGGGGACGCGGACGCGGCGGGGGCGGCGGTGCTTACCGTGAGCAGGCATGACGGGTGTCCTCTCCGGCGCCTGCGGGGTGAGCTGTCGGGTTCGGACGGGAGATGTCCGGCCGCGCGCACGCGGCTTCACCCCGAGCCGTTCCGGATTCCGGACCGGCGTATTCGTGGGTCCCCCGCTCCTGCCGTCGGGTGAAAAGGGAGGTTTACCGAGCGGCGGCAGGATTGGGCGTTCCGCTCGAATGGAGGTGACCGTAGGCCAGTAATGCGACGGATAACAAGAGGAGTGGATGCCGGGTGCCGGGAAATGGATCAATGAATTCGGGGAATTCAAGATCGATGCAGTCCCCGGGGTGTCGAACTTCCTTGCCCGGTACGGGGTGGGGGAGGGCATCGTCGAGCGGCCGGGTCGTATAAGTGAGTCGCGTCACCCGGAGTGCAATGTCCGAATTTGGGGCGTAATTCCGGGGTGGGTAATTAGGGGGGAAATCCCCGCGATGGGGTGTTCGGTCGGGCGACTCTCCGGGCGCGCGCAAAAGTCGCAAAACCGACATTCGTCTTGAAAGATGGAGGGAGTCGACCCAGGAGCCACCCCCATGCCGCCTTCCACTGTTCAGCTCAGCCCCGACACCCTCGACCGCGAGGCGGCCGCCCTCTTCGAGAGCGCCACCTGGCAGCGGATCGTCACCGACTGGACCGCCCCGGAGCCGTCACCGCCGGCGGAGGAGGGCTGGCGCGAGCTGCTCAGCGTGCCGGTGGACCGGCTCGTCGCCGACGCGCTCGCCGCCCTGCCGCCGACGCTGCCGGTCGAGCGCCGGCTTCCGGGGCGCCTCGGAGCCGTCCTCCCGGACCGGCTGCATGCCTGGCGCCGCATCGGTCAGGCCGAGCTGCGCCCCTCGGTCCACCTCGGCTACGCGCGCCTGGTGCTGACGGAGTGGGGCTGGCAGAACGCCCCGTACAAGCTGCGGGACGCACGCGGCGCACGGTGTCTCTGCGGCGCTCTGCTCGCCGCCCACCGGCTGGGCTACGGCGGCGCGGACACCATGAACGAGGCGGCCGCCTGGATCATGACCGAGCTGCGCTCGCGCGGATGGCAGGGGCTGATCGGGCCGTGGAACCGGGCCCCCGGCCGTACGGCCGCCGACGCGGTGGCCCTCCTCGACGCCACGGTCCGCCGGGCCGCGCTCGCCGGCCGCTGACTCCACGCTCGCGCCGCGCACGCCGACCGCTGACTCCACGCTCGCGCCGCGCACGCCGACCGCTGACTCCACGCTCGCGCCGCGCACGCCGACCGCTGACACCATGCCCGGGATGCGGGCGGCGACCATATAGCCGCCGCCCGCATCCCGGGGAGAGATCAGCCGCTGACGCTCGCGGCGCCGGTCTCGATGTGCCCGGTGTACCGGCGCGACCAGGTGCCGTCGATGTCGGCGAAGATCGTGAAGTCGTACCAGCCGCCGTTGTACGCCACCGCGTTGAAGAAGTCCTCGCGGCTGGAGTTCGCCGGCACCGTGTACGTCCACGGGCCGTCGGAGCGGTAGGCGTTCGAGCGGATCGTGAAGGTGACGGGACCGGCCGAGGTGTTCGTCATCTTGAACCACAGGGCCGTCTTGCCCGTCCCGGCTTCGGGCGCGAACCGGGCGGCCACCTCGACGGCCTTGCCCGCCTTGGACGCGTCCCCGATGAACCGGCGCAGGAAGCGGTTGGGGCCCATCATCGAGATGTCGTACTTCCCCGAGCCCGAGCCGAGTCCGATGTTGAAGTAGTCGGTGGCCGTGCCGCCGGGGTCGACGGTGTACTGCCAGGCGGCCGTGTCCCGGTACTGGTGCGGGTGGATCGAGAAGTGCGCCGACCGCTTGGCCTCCGCGCCCTGGTTGGTCATCGAGAACCAGGCCAGGATCTTGCCCGCGGCGCCGAACTCGAAGCGGTCGAGGTTGCCGTTCACCTGGTAGGGCAGAGCGCGCGCCGGACGGGTGCCGGACTCCTGGGCGGGCAGCGCGTTGTTCTGGGGCGCCGGATTCGGCAGCGGGCCGCAGGTGGCCTGCCCGATGACCTTCGCCGTCGAGGGGAGACCGGCGGGCACTCCGTACACCGGGTGGGCGAAGTCGAAGACGCCGGTCAGATCGCCCGTCACCTTCCGCCGCCAGGCGCTGATGTTGGGGCAGGTGGCCGGGGTGCCGAGCGCCGTCGTCCAGGTCTCCATGAAGCGCAGCACCGAGGTGTGGTCGAAGACCTCCGAGCTCACCCAGCCGCCCCGGGTCCACGGGGACATGACAATCATCGGGACGCGGAAGCCCAGACCGATCGGCACACCGTCCAGGTACTCGCCCGCGGTGCCCGGAGGGGCGACCGGCGGCGGCACGTGGTCGAAGAAGCCGTCGTTCTCGTCGTAGTTGAGGAACAGCACCGTCGAGTCGAACACCTCGGCGTTCGCCGCCAGCGCGCGGTAGACGAGGTCGACGAAGTGGGCGCCGTCCCCCGGAGGGGCGTACGGGTGCTCGGAGAAGGCCTCGCTCGCGACGACCCAGGACACCTGCGGCAGGGTGCCCGCGACGACGTCGGCGCGGATCGCCGCGGCGATGTCGTCCGGGGTCGAGCCGGTCACCTTCGGGACCGAGGCCATGCCCCGGTCGTACAGCGGGTCCCCGGGCCGCGCGTCGGTGAACTTCTTGAAGTACGCGAGGCCGTTGTCGCCGTAGTTGTCCTGGGCGTTCTGGTAGACCTTCCAGCTCACCCCGGCGCGCTGGAGCGCCTCGGCGTACGACTCCCAGGTGAGGCCCGACTCGTCGCCCCCGTCCTTGCTGGAGCCGTCGATCTTCCCGCTCCACAGGAAGGTGCGGTTGGGGCCCGTGGCGCTCAGCGTCGAGCAGAAGTACGCGTCGCAGATCGTGTAGTTGTCGGCGAGCGCGTAGTGGAAGGGGATGTCCCCGCGGTCGAGGTGGCCGAGCGTCCGGGTGTTGCCCACGCCCGTGACCCAGTTGTCGAGGCGTCCCTTGTTCCAGGCGGCGTGCTGCGAGGTCCAGCTGTGCGGCAGGTCGCCGTTGCACTGCGCGAGGGTCTCGCCGTCGACGCCGCCGGCGGGCGGCGTGTCGCTGAGCTTCCAGGGGTACTGGCGGCCGCCCCAGTTGGGCTGGTTGAACATGCCCCAGCCGCCGGGCAGGTTGCCCGCGGCGCCGTCGCCGAAGCCCCGCACACCCTTGAGGGTGCCGAAGTAGTGGTCGAAGCTGCGGTTCTCCTGCATGAGGATCACCACGTGCTTCACGTCCGTGAGGGTGCCGGTCGCGGCGCTCGCGGCGGCGGACGCCTGGACCGGCGGCAGCGCGGCCCCCGCCATGAGCCCCGCGCCGATCCCGACGAACCCTCTGCGGCTGATGGGAATCATGCCCCGCCTCTCCTGTCACGGTGTGCCCCAGCGGCACGTCGGAGACATGATGAGGGAGGGGAGCTTAAAGGTATACAGCCGTGCGGTAATTACTGCATGAATACACAGAGGCCTTGGAGGCAGAGCCTCTCGATTGGTTCATCTTCAGACCAATGAGCCAGATGGTTCAGACGGTGAGGACCTTCACCCCGGCCTCGGTGAGCTGGGCGACCGTCTCCTGCGCGATGCCGGTGTCGGTCACCAGCAGGTCGATCCGGTCCAGACCACAGATCCGTGCGAACGCCCTGCGGCCCATCTTCGAGGAGTCGGTCACCACGACGACCCGGCTGGCCCGCTCGGCGAAGAGCCTGCTGATGCTCGCCTCGTCCTCCTGGTGCGCCATCACGCCCAGTTCGGCGTCGACCCCGTCGACGCCGAGCACCACCACATCGAGCACGACCTCGTTGAGCACCCCGACCGTCAGCGGACCCACCAGCTCATAGGTCTGGGGGCGCGCGACACCTCCCGTGGTGACGATCTTGATCTGCGGACGCACCGCCAGCTCGCCGGCGATGTTGAGCGCATTGGTGACCACGGTCAGCGCGGGTCCGGCCGCCACCGCCGCTCCCGGAGCCTCGGTCCGGCCGCTCGCGAACCGCAGCGCGAGCGCCCGCGCGACCTCCGTCGTCGTCGTACCCCCGTTGAGCCCGACGACCTCGCCGGGCGCGACCAGATCCGCCACCGCCTCCGCGATCCGCCGCTTCTCCGGCGCGTGCCGCGTCGACTTGTACCGCAGGGGCAGCTCGTACGAGACGCCGTGCACGACCGCCCCGCCCCGCGTCCGTACGAGCAGCTGCTGCTCGGCCAGCTCGTCGAGGTCCCGGCGGATCGTCGCGGCGGAGACGTCGAGCGCGGTCGCCGCCTCCTCCACCTCCAGCTTCCCCGAGGCCGCGAGCAGCTCCAGAAGCGTGTTCCACCGCTCGTGCTTGGACATGGGTCCCTCCCTCCACCGGGGCCGCGCCCGCATGATCACCCCGCTCGTGCGCGCGTCCGATTCTAGCCGCCGCGGGGCGCGGGATCTGGAAAGAGGATGCATGTTTCTGCTTGAATGGAGGCGTCTTCAAGCAACTTCCATCATCATCGCGCACTCTTCTTGCAAGGAGATCGGCATGACCACCACCCGCACCGCCGTGGAGATCGCCTCCCAGCCGGCGACCTGGCGCCAGGCGGCCCGCACCCTGTCCCAGCACGTCGCGGCCCTGCCCCGACGCGGCGAGCGGGTCGCGGTGATCGGCTGCGGCACCTCCTGGTTCATGGCCCTCGCCTACGCGGAGCTGCGCGAGTCCGGCGGCCACGGCGAGACCGACGCCTTCGCCGCCTCCGAGTTCCCCTACGGCCGCCGCTACGACCGCGTCGTGGCCATCACCCGCTCCGGCACCACCAGCGAGGTCCTCGCCGTCCTGTCCCGGCTGCGCGGCACGGTCCCCACCGGCGCGATCACGGCCGACCCCACGACCCCGGTGATGGACCTCGCCGACGAGGTCGCCGTCCTCGACTTCGCCGACGAGGAGTCCGTCGTCCAGACCCGCTTCGCGACCACCGTGCTCGCCCTCTTCCGCGCGCACCTGGAGTCCGAGGACGCCCTCCCGGAGGGGCTCGGCACCATCGAGGACGCCGCCCGGGACGCCGAGGGGGCCGTCACGTCCCCGCTCGACGAGAGCGTGCGCACGGCCGAGCAGTTCACCTTCCTCGGCACCGGCTGGACCTACGGACTCGCCCTGGAGGCGGGCCTGAAGATGCGCGAGGCGGCCGGCGCCTGGACCGAGGCGTACCCGGCGATGGAGTACCGCCACGGCCCGATCAGCATCACCGGCCCCGGCCGGGTGACCTGGGGCTTCGGCGCCCTGCCCGCCGGACTCGCGGACGAGGTGCGCAAGGTGGGCGGCACCCTCGCCGAGAGCGACCTCGACCCGCTCGCCGACCTCGTCCGCGCCCAGCGCCTCGCCGTCGCCGTCGCCGAGGCCCAGGGCCTGAACCCGGACACCCCCCGGAACCTGACCCGCTCCGTCGTCCTCACCGACGTCCATGCCTGACCGCCGCCCCGCACCCGCCCGCCACCCCGGAGACGCACCATGCCGCTGACGCCCACCGACGAGATCGTCCGCCGCGCCCGCGCCGCGGGCACCGGGGTGGGGGCGTTCAACGTCCTCCAGCTCGAACACGCCCAGGCCATCGTGGCCGGCGCCGAGAACGCCGACCGGCCGGTCGTCCTCCAGATCAGCGAGAACACCGTCCGCTACCACGGAGCCCTGGAACCGGTCGCGCTCGCCTCCCTGGCCGTCGCCCGCGCCGCCAAGACCCCCGTGGCCGTCCACCTCGACCACGCCGAGAACCCCGACCTCGTCCGCGAGGCCGTCGCGCTCGGCCTGGGCTCGGTCATGTTCGACGCCTCGAAGCTGCCGTACGCGGAGAACGTCGCCGCGACCCGCGAGGTCGTGGAGTACTGCCACAGCCACGGCGTCTGGGTCGAGGCCGAACTCGGAGAGGTCGGCGGCAAGGGCGGCGCCCACACCCCCGGGGTGCGCACGGACCCCGAGGAGGCCCGCGCCTTCGTCGCGGCCACGGGAGTCGACGCCCTCGCAGTCGCGGTCGGCAGCTCCCACCAGATGGTGACCCGGGACGCCGTACTCGATCTCGACCTGATCGCCCGGCTGCGCGCGGCGGTGGACGTCCCGCTCGTCCTGCACGGCTCCTCGGGCGTCGCGGACCCGCACCTCACCGAGGCGGTCACGGCGGGCATGACCAAGGTGAACGTCTCCACCCATCTGAACAAGGCCTTCACCGAGGCCGTCCGCACCCACCTCGCCGAGCACCCCGCCACGGTCGACCCGCGCCACTACCTGACCCCGGCCCGCGCGGCCGTGGCCCGCGAGGTCGCCCACCTCCTGGCGGTCCTGGCACCGTGACCCCGTCCGGCCGGGCCTCCTGAAGCACACTCAGGAGGCCCCGCACGGAGGGCAGGACCGACACGGCGCGAGCCAGGGGTGTCGGGCAGGTCCCGCACAGCACCCCCTACTCGGTCCGCTCGGCGACGAAGACGGGGATCTCGCGGTCGGTCTTGCGCTGGTAGTCGGCGTAGTCGGGGAACGCCGCGACCGCCCGCTCCCACCAGGCCCGGCGCTCCTCGCCGGTCACCAGACGGGTCTTCATGTCCCACGCGCGCGTGCCGTCGCGCAGTTCGATCAGGGGCGCGGCGACCAGGTTGTGGTACCAGACGGGGTGCTTGACCGCGCCGCCGTTGGAGGCGACCAGCGCGTACGCGCCCTCGTGCTCGACCCGCATGAGCGGGGTCTTGCGGAGCTTGCCGCTCCTGGCGCCGAGGCTCGTGACCAGGACGACGGGAAGGCCCCGCATCGTCGTGCCGTCGGTGCCGCCGGACGATTCGTACAGCTCGACCTGCTCGCGCACCCACGTCGTCGTGCTGGGCTCGTACTCGCCTTCGAGGGGCATCGGTGTGCGTCCTTTCGGAGGGCGTCCGGCGGCGCCGGCCTGCTTGTCGCCGACGCTATCCGACACCGCGCGCCCGCGGCGGCAGCCGTTCCGGAGGGCGTTGTCAGTACCCGCTCGTAGGGTGGCTCCTGACAGTAGGACAGCGGCGCGACACAGGGGAGAGAGCGGCATGCGGGAGTTGTTCCTGGCGGCTGAGCGGGCGTACATCCGGTGGATCGACCTGCCGGGGGAGGGCCCCGTGCGGGTCTTCGTCCACGGGCTCGGGTGCACGGCGGCCTCCGACTTCGCCCACATCGCCGCCCATCCCGCGCTCGGCGGCGGCCGGGCGGTGCTGGTCGATCTGCTCGGCTACGGGCTGAGCGACCGGCCCGCGGACTTCGACTACCGCATGGAGTCCCAGGCGGCGGCGGTGGCCGCCGTCCTGGACCACCTCGGTGTCTCGGGCGTGGACCTCGTCGGGCACTCGATGGGCGGTGCCGTGGTCATCCACCTGGCGGCGGCCCGCCCCGATCTGGTCGCGCGACTCGTGGTGGCGGAGCCGAACCTGTACGCGGGCGGTGGGGCGTTCAGCTCGCCCGTGGCCGCCCAGGACGAGGACGCGTTCGTCGCGGAGGGCTTCGCCCGGATGCTCGCCGACACCGACCGCCCGGACTACGCCGCCCGGCTGCGGCTGGCCGACCCGAGGGCCGTCCATCGCAGCGCGGTCGCCCTGGTGGAGGGAAGCGTGCCCGCGCCGGGCGACCTGCTGGCCGGTCTCGGAGTGCCCAGGACCTTCCTGGTGGGGGAGTTGAGCCTGCCGGACGCCGACGCGGAGAAGGTGGCCGCGCTCGGCATTCCGGTGACCGAGGTGTCCGGCGCGGGGCACAACCTGATGCTGGACAACCCGGACGGCTTCGCGGCGGCCCTCGCCGACGCGCTCGCGGACGGCACGGCGGGCCCGGTTCCCGGCCACCGGAGCGCCTGATTCAGCCAGGTGAACCGGGTTCGACGGGGGTTCGATTGCAGGCGTATGGCGGATGCATGACAAGACCCCAACTCCCTTGAGGCACGCCCGTGGAGCGGCCAGGCTGCTGATCACGCCGGGACCGGACACACCGGTCCCGACCGTGTACGTGGCCCCACGTGCACTCCCCCACAGTCGCGCCCGCCCCACCCCTTCGGGCCATACCTCCGCCACCCCGGCCCAGGTCGCCACCGCCCTGATCAACGGCGCCACGCCCAACAAGGTGACCAGCCCGGGCAGCGGCTCCCCGAACCGCCTCCTGAGGATCGTCCAGTAGTCAGCGACACGGAAACGCCCCGGAGGCAGCCGCCGCCTCCGGGGCGTTTCCTTCGTCCACGGCGGACTGCCGGGTCGTCACGGGAACCCGGGCTCGCTCGGACCGCGCAGCGGCAGGGGGCGGCTGAAGACGAGATCGGTGGTCGTGCTGCCGAACTCCGCGAGGGCGTCCACGATCTCCTCCAGGTGCGCCATCGACGTGGCGGCGACCTTGAGGACGTAGCAGTCGTCCCCCGTCGTACGGAGACACTCCAGAATCTCCGAGCGCTCGCCGAGCAGCCGGCGCAGCGGCTCGTGCCGGGTCCCCGGGTACTTGAGCCGGACGACCGCGAGGACCGCGTACCCGATGCGCTCCAGATCCACCTCCGCCCGGTAGCCCGTGATCACCCGGGACTCCTCCAGGCGCCGCACCCGCTCCTTCGTCGCCGAGGCGCTCAGGTTCACCCGCCGTGCCGGCTCCGTGTACGCGATCCGGCCGTCCCGCTGAACCTCCGTCAGGATCGCCCAGTCCGTCGCATCAAGACTCTCGGTCATCCGATCAGATTACCGGCGAATCCACGGCCGAACGGCCCCTGAACAGGCGGGAATCACTTCAGATCACCCCTCGCGCCTGGCTAGCCTCTGCCGCGTGAAGATCGGAGTCAACATCCTCAACTTCGGCCCCGGCGCCGACCCCGGAATGCTGCGCAGCTGGGCCCAGACCGTGGAAGGCCTCGGCTACGACCTGCTGATGGTCTCGGACCACATCGCCATCACACCCGACGTGGCCGAGCGCTACCCGGCCCCCTTCTACGAGCCGTTCACCACCCTGTCCTGGCTGGCCGGCGTCACCACCCGCGTCCGACTCGGCACGACCGCCCTCATCGCCCCCTACCGGCACCCGATGCTCACCGCCCGCATGGCGGCCAACCTCGACGCCCTGAGCGGCGGCCGGCTCGTCCTCGGCGTGGGGGTGGGCTGGGCACGGCAGGAGTTCGCCGCCCTCGGGATCCCCTTCGAACGCCGGGGACGGATCACCGACGAACACCTCCGGGCCCTGCGCGAGGCCTGGGCCGACACCGCCGCCCACGGAGAGCGCCGGATCCCGGTCTGGATCGGCGGCCACAGCGACCCGGGCCTGCGCCGCGCCGTACGGTTCGGGGACGCCTGGCACCCCCTGCGCCGTACCCTGCCGCAGCTGCGCGAAGGCGCCGCAAGGTTGAAGGAGTACGCGGACGAGCTGCACCGTCCGGAACCCGCCCTGGCCCCTCGCATCGCGCTCAGGCTCACCACCGCCCCGGTCGCCGGACCGGACCGCCTCGCGGGGGAGGGCACGATCGAACAGATCATGGACGACCTCGACCAGCTGCGACACATGGGCACCGAGGCCGTCGTCCTCGATCCGTACAGCGGCGACCCCCGCGACACCATGCACCCGCAGGCCGCCTGGCAGGCGCTCGCCACCGTGGCCGCGCACCTCTCCACGTACCGCACCCGAACGGAGCCGTCATGACGACAGCCGACGACCACACCCTCCTCCGCCGCGCCATCGCCCTCGCCGCCACGGCACGGGAGTCGGGCAACCCGCCGTTCGGCTCGCTCCTCGCGGCATCCGACGGGACGGTCCTGGCCGAGGAGCACAACACCACCCTCACCGAGCGGGACATCACCGCCCACCCCGAACTCAAGCTCGCCCGGTGGGCGGCCCGGGAACTCGACCCGGCCACGGCGGCCAGGACCACGATGTACACCAGCTGCCAGCCCTGCGGCATGTGCGAAGCGGCCGTCCGGCAGGCGGGCCTGCGCCGCGTCGTGTACGCCCTCTCCAACGAACAGCTCCTCGCCATCCGCCCCGGCAGCGGCCGCCCGCCCGTACCGCAGGACGGCCCCGCGCTGCTCGACGAGGTACGGGCCGTGGTCGAGCCGTACTACCGCTGACCCGCTCGCGGCGGCCCCCGCCCTCCCTCGTGAGACCGGGCTCCGCATACGTCAGGATGGGGTCATGACCGAGATCCTCACCCCCCGACTCCTCCTCCGCCGCTGGAGCGACGACGACCTCGTCCCCATGGCGGAGATCAACGCCGACCCCGAGGTCATGCGGTGGATCGGCGACGGCTCGGTCCGGGACCTGGAAGAGACCGCGGAAGCCATCGAGCGGTACGAGGAGGAGTGGGACGAGGAGGGCTTCGGGATCTTCGCCGTCGAGCTCCTCGGCTCCGGCGAGCTCATCGGCTTCGCCGGACTCTCCGTGCCGGAGTTCCTGCCGGAGGTGCTCCCCGACGTGGAGATCGGCTGGCGTCTGGGCCGACAGTTCTGGGGCCAGGGGTACGCCTCCGAGGCCGCGCACGCGGTCCTGGAGTTCGCCCTCCAGGACCGCGGGCTCGACCGGGTCGTCGCCATCGCCCACACCGGCAACCGCGCCTCCGAGAACGTCATGCGCAAGCTCGGCATGGTGCCGGAGCGGGAGACGAGCCACCCGGTCCTCGGCGTTCCCCTGCGGGTCTACGCCATCGATCTCACCGAGTACCGGGCCTGATCACCGGAACCCTGCCGAGGCGCCGTCAGTGGCGCTCCGGCAGGTCCTGCTCCACGGTCAGTGGCGCTCCGGCAGGTCCCGCTCCGCCGGCAGCGGCGAGAAGTCGCCCGCCGCGGCCGAGGAGGCGGCGCGCGAGGACGGCGCCACCGCCGGCTTCTTGCCGCAGAAGGCCGCCTCCAGGGTCCCGCCGAGCGCCGTGTTGGCCTCGCCGTGGTTCGAGGTGTTCGCCATCGCCGACAGGCTGCGCCGGCCGTCGCGGGTCGAGAAGGCGTACGTGTAGAAGCCCTGCACGGTGCCCGTGTGCCCGTACACCCGGGTGCCGCACGACAGGTCGTAACGGCGCAGGCCGAGACCGTAGAACCGGGTGTTGGTGGTGTCCGTCGGCGTGACCGTCGTCATCGCCTCCAGCATCGCCGGGGACAGCAGCCGGCCCCGCATCAGCGCGCTGGTGAAGGTGTTCAGGTCGGCCGGGGTGGAGATGACGGCACCGGCGGACTGCGCCCAGGACACGGTCTGCTCCGTGGAGTCCACGAGCGGTTCCCCGGCCGCGTCCGGGTGCAGATAGCCCTGGACGTGCAGGCCCTTGATGCGTGTGTCGGGGTGGACGTACGACGTCCCGCGCAGCTTCAGCGGCTTGAAGATGCGCCGCTCGTACGCGTCGGACACCGGCCGGCCCGTGAGCTTCTCGATGAGCATGCCGACGACCACGAAGTTCGCGTTGGAGTACTTGTACGCCACGCCGGGCTCGGTGGTGCGGGGCTCGCTCAGGGACAGGTCGACGAGCTCCTGGTAGCTGAACACCCGGTTCCGTACGGCCTCGAAGCCCGGCACGGTGTCGTTGAACATCGCGTTCGTGTAGTCGGCGAGCCCGCTGCGGTGGGTGAGGAGGTGCCGGACCGTGATGCGGTCGTCGGGGAGCAGCCCGGGCAGGTAGCGGTTGACGGGCGCGTCGAGTTCCAGCCGGCCCTCCTCGACCAGCTGCAGGAGCACGACCGTGGAGAACGTCTTGCTGACGCTGCCGATCCGGAACCGCGCGTGGATGTCCATCGGCGCCCCCGACACCCGGTCCCGGACCCCGGCGGTCCGGCTCTCGACCCCCTCGGGGCCGGTGAACCGGGCCATCGCCCCCGGCGCGCCGTTGGCCATCGCCGAGTCGAGCGCCGCGACCACGCCCTCCATGTCCGGGGCGGGAACCGCGGGGGCGGCGCTCGCGACGGGGGCGGTCCTCGCGTCGGGGGCGAGGGGAGCGGCGAACGCGCTGGTGGCTGGGGCGACACCCGTCGCGAGGGCGGCGAGCACAGTGGCACTCACGGCCAGGCGGCGGTGCGAAGACAGGGGCACGGTGATTCCTCGGCTTCTTCCGGATCGTGGGGCCCGGCACCGGCAGGATCGGGCCGCGGGCGAGGGACCGCGCCGGTGTCGCGCGTGACCCCCTGTGTCCACGGATCAGGAGGGCCGTCGTGCGAGAACGGTTCCTGATATGGGGGGACAAGATCCGGACGGCGTAGTTCCGTCCCGGACCGCGGGCGACCGCCGTTGGGCGACTGCCCAGCCGGTCCCCGGCAGGACTGGGCTCCTGCCGACAGACAACGGCCCCGGACAGCTCGATCATTGCGCTGGTCACGCTTGCGAGGACGCGCAACGGGCCGCATCCGCAAAGGAGTTCACATGTCACGGAGTTGGGGCCGCGCACTCGGCGGCCTGCTGCTCGCCTTCCTGACGGTGGCGTACACCGGGCCGGGGACCGCCGGCGCGACGGAGCCGGCGACCGGCCGGATCCCGTCGGTCGGCACCGCCTGGGACCAGCCGGGCCCGTACGAGGTGACCGTCGACATCGAGGCGGTGCACACCTTCTACCACCCGAAGGACATGGGGCAGCGAGGAGAGCTCCACCCGGTCGTGATCTGGGGCAACGGCACCGGCGCCGTGCCCGGGATCTACAGCTCCCTCCTTCGCCACTGGGCGAGCCACGGCTTCATCGTGGCCGCGGCCAACACCCCCACCTCCAACTTCGCGCTCAGCATGCGCGCCGGGATCGACGTACTGGAGCACCGGAACGCCGGCAGCTCCAGCCCCTTCTACCGGAAGGTCGACCTCGAACACATCGGCTCCGCCGGCCACTCGCAGGGCGGCGCGGCCGCGGTCAACGCCGCCGTCGATCCTCGGGTCGACACCGCCGTCCCCATCCAGCCGGGACCGCTCACCGATCCCGACCTGATGGACGAGCCCGTCTTCTACCTGGCCGGCGAGCGCGACCTGACGGTGTGGCCGGCCCTCGTGCAGGCGCTGTACCGGGACTCGTCCCACGTCCCCGCCGTCTACGGAGAGGTCCGCGGCGCCGGCCACCTCAGCTCCATCGGGGACGGCGGCGACTTCCGCGCCCCGACCACGGCCTGGCTGCGGTTCTGGCTGATGGGCGACGAGAACGCCCGCGGGATGTTCTTCGGGCCCGGCTGCGCCTACTGCACGGACACCGACGTGTGGTCCGGCTGGGAGCGCAACACCCGGGCACTCCAGATCCCGGGCCCCGCGGTCTGACGGTCGACCCCGCCGTACTCCGGCACGGTAGGCTCCCGGCCGTCGCGATGATCTTCGAGACGACCGGGGGACGGACCCGGTACGGAGGGGGAAACGTGAAGCGCGCCGTTGTCCTGGGAGGAAGCTTCGCCGGGCTGCTCGCCGCCCGGGTCCTGAGCGACTTCGCCGAGGAGGTCGTGGTCGTCGAACCCGACCTCCTCGACGGCGAGCGGAACGGCACGGGTCCCGGCGCGCCGCACCGGGGTCAGCTGCATGCCCTGCTCGCGATGGGCCACACCCAGATCGAACGCTTCTTCCCGGGCATCACCCACGAGATGGTGAGCGGCGGGGCCCGCCTCGGACAGGGCGACGAGGTCCGGTTCTACGTCGACGGAGCGCTCAAGGCACCCGTCGCCGACACGCGGATGCTCGGCGCGACCCGTCCGTTCGTCGAGACGCACATACGGCGCCGCGTGACGGCCCTCGACAACGTCAGGCTCGAGCCCGCCACCGGCAAGGGGCTGATCCTCCGGGGTGGACGGGTCGTCGGCGCGCGACTGGCGGCGGTGGACGGCGCCGCGGCGGAGCCGACCGAAGAGACTGGGGCCGAGGTGTACGACCTGCGGGCGGACCTCGTCGTCGACGCCATGGGACGCTCCAGCCGGCTCGGCACCTGGCTCGCCGCGGAGGGCTGGGGCCAGGCACCGGTCGACCGCATGCGCGTCGACCTCGGCTACGCCACCGCCCGCTTCGCCCGCGGGAGCGAGCTCCCGGACACCGTGATCGCCCACTCCACACCGGGCCCGGCGAGCGACTACCAGCCGGCCGTGTGCGAACCCGGGGCCCTGACCGCTGTCGAGGACGACGCCTGGTCCGTCGTCCTCGCCGGATACGCCGACCACCGCCCGGGACGCGACCGGACGGAGTTCCTCGCGCGGATGAGGCGCTGCGTCGCACCCCTCCGCGAGGTGGCCGAGCGGTGCGAGATGATCGGCGAGGTGGAGCCCTTCTACTTCAGGGAGAGCCGCCGGCGCCGGTTCACCGACCTGACGAACTTCCCCGGTGGGCTCGTCGTCCTCGGAGACGCCCTGGCGACCGTGAACCCCGTCTACGGCCAAGGGCTGACCCTCGCCGCCCTCCAGGCCTCCTCGCTCCACGTCCACCTGAGGTCCGGCGCCTCGCCGCACGACCCGGCCTGGGACTACTTCCGCCGGGCCGCGGTGGTCGTCGACGCCGCGTGGCAGCTCTCGACGACCGCGGACCTCGCCCAGCCGCACGTCACCGGACCGTACCCGCGCGGCTACCGGTTCCTGCGCTGGGCGGGCGACCACATCACGACCGCCTCGGTCAGGGACGCGCGGGTCAATCAGACGTACATGGACGTCGTCCACATGCGGAGGCACCCGAAGGCCCTCACCGGCCCCCGCGTCCTCGCGCGCACCGCGCGCGTCCTCTGGCGGGGGTGACGGGGCAGGCGCTCGGGACCGCCGCTGACCAGCGAGGACACGCGTACGCGTACCCTCGTGGACGTGTCTGCTTCAGGTCTCCACCGCGTCGCCGTCCTCGTACTCGAAGGGGCGAAACCCCTCGATGTCGGAATCCCCGCGCAGGTCTTCACGACCCGGGCGAGCATGCCGTACGAGGTACGGGTCTGCGGCGCGGAACCCGGGGTCGTGGCCGGCGGCGACGGCCTCGCGTACCAGGTCGCCCACGGCCTGGAGGCGCTCGCGTGGGCCGACATCGTCTTCGTCCCCGGCTACCGCCACCCGGACCGTGAGGACCCGCCGCGCGCCGTGGTCGACGCGCTGATCGCCGCCCACGACCGCGGGGCCCGGCTCGCCGCCATCTCGACGGGGGCCTTCGCCCTCGCCGCCACCGGTCTCCTCGACGGCAAACGCGCCACGACGCACTGGCACTACGCGCGGGCGCTCGCGGCGAAGCGCCCCCTGATCCAGGTCGACGAGAACGTCCTCTTCGTCGACGAGGGCAGCATGCTGACGTCCGCCGGCGCCGCCTCCGGCATCGACCTGTGCCTCCACATCCTGCGCCGCGACCTCGGCGTGGCCGCCTCGAACCACGCCGCCCGGCGCCTGGTCGCCGCCCCGTACCGCAGCGGCGGCCAGGCACAGTACGTACCGCGCAGCGTGCCGGAGCCGCTCGGCGAGCGGTTCGCCGCCACCCGTGAATGGGCACTGCACCGGCTCGGCGAGCCCCTCACCCTGGAGATACTCGCCCGGAACGCGGCGGTGTCACCGCGCACGTTCTCGCGCCGGTTCGCCGAGGACACCGGCTACACGCCGATGCAGTGGGTCATGCGGGCCCGCATCGACATGGCCCGTGAACTGCTCGAACGCTCCGAGCGGGGCGTCGAGCAGATCGCCGCCGACGTCGGCCTGGGCACCGGGGCGAATCTGCGCCTGCACTTCCAGCACATCCTCGGCACCACGCCGAGCGAGTACCGGCGCACGTTCGCACAGGGCGAGTAGAAGGCCTTGAGGGCGCCGTGGCGTGACCTTGGCGCGATACTTGCGGACCATGGCGATCACGCCGCTGGTTGAGACCGGTGATCCGCGCGAACCTGGGTGGCGAATCGGAAGGTCGGAAGGGACACCACCGCTCATGACTCGCATCGCCATCAATGGTTTCGGTCGCATCGGACGCAACGTGCTGCGCGCGCTCCTGGAGCGCGACACCGACCTCGAGGTCGTCGCCGTCAACGACCTCACGGAGCCCACCGCCCTCGCGCGGCTGCTCGCCTTCGACTCGACGTCGGGCCGTCTCGGCCGCCCGGTCACCGTGGACGGCGACACCCTCGTCGTCGACGGCCGCCGCATCAAGGTGCTCGCCGAGCGCGAGCCGGCGGACCTGCCGTGGGCCGAACTCGGCGTGGACATCGTCCTGGAGTCGACCGGCCGCTTCACCTCGGCCAAGGCCGCCCGCGCGCACCTCGACGCCGGGGCGAAGAAGGTGCTCGTCAGCGCGCCCGCGGACGGCGCCGACGTCACCCTCGCGTACGGCGTGAACACCGACGCGTACGACGCCGATCTGCACACGATCGTCTCGAACGCCTCCTGCACCACCAACGCGCTCGCGCCCCTCGCGAAGGTCCTCGACGACCTCGCCGGCATCGAGCACGGCTTCATGACGACCGTCCACGCCTACACGCAGGAGCAGAACCTGCAGGACGGCCCGCACCGCGACCCGCGCCGCGCCCGCGCCGCCGGCGTCAACATCGTGCCGACCTCCACGGGCGCCGCGAAGGCCATCGGTCTCGTCCTGCCGAACCTCGACGGCAAGCTGTCCGGCGACTCGATCCGCGTGCCCGTCCCGGTCGGCTCGATCGTCGAGCTCAACACGACCGTCGCCCGCGACGTGACCCTCGACGACGTCCTGGCGGCCTACCGCACCGCCGCCGAGGGCCCGCTGGCCGGTGTCCTCGAGTACTCGGACGACCCGCTGGTCTCCGCCGACATCGTGGGCAACCCGCACTCGTCCATCTTCGACTCGGCCCTCACCCGCGTCGAGGGACGCCACGTCAAGGTCGTCGCCTGGTACGACAACGAGTGGGGCTTCTCGAACCGCGTCATCGACAGCCTGCAGCTCCTCGCCACGCGCTGACGAGAAGCCGAACGGCCTGCTCCCGCCGCAACGGCGGGAGCAGACATGGTCACACGCCGACTCGGGCCGCACGGAGTCGGCGTGTGACGCGTTTTCGGACCGGCGGGGAGCGGGCGTTCGTCGGGCGGCACGCACACCCGCACCTCGAAAACCGTTCGCCCCGCCGGCGGGCCGGGTGACAGGGTGCGGGGCATGGCACCCCAGTACCAGATCCGTGCCGACCACGACGCACGCACCATCGTGGTCTACCAGGCCTACTCGCCCGCCATCGCCGACGCGGCGCTGCGCGCCGGGCGCTTCGTCACCCCGTTCTCGTTCCACCGGATGACGTGGATCAAGCCCTCGTTCCTGTGGCTGATGCACCGCAGCAACTGGGCCCGGAAGTCCGGCCAGGAGCGGATTCTCGCAGTGCGGATGACCCGCGAGGGGTGGGAGGAGGCCCTGTCCCGGGCCGTGCTGACGACCTCGGACCCGGAGGCCGTGGCGCGGGCAGCCGTGCACGTGCAGTGGGACCCGGAGCGCTCGGTGCGCGGGGCGGCGCTGAACCACTACAGCATCCAGGTCGGGATCAGCCGCCAGCTGATCCGTACGTTCAACGACGACTGGATCGTGGGTCTCACCGACCTCACTCCCCAGGTCCGCAAGGCCGCGACGCTGATCCAGTCGGGACGTGCGGCCAAGGCGCAGGCCCTGTTCCCCGCCGAGCGTGCCTACCCGCTGTCCCGGACACTGGAGACCCTTCTGTGTCCGCGGGGATGACGGGCGTCGCATGCCGACTGGATACCGTTGCGCGGTGAAGCCCACCACCCCCTACCGTCCCCTCGACATCACCCTCCCCTTTCCCGAACTGAAGCCGTTCGCGCGCACCGCGACGCGGCTGCATCCGCGTCCCGGCGCGCCCACGGCCGCCGACAGTTCCGTGGGCGGGCCGCTGCTGTGGCCGGTGGACGAGGCGTGGCCGGAGTGCCGGGAGCACGGCAGGGTCCGGGGCGTGTCGCCGCAACGGGCCCGCCGCTACGAGGAGATCCTCAGGGCTGCCCGGGCACGGCCCCGCCCGGCTGGTGCCGGCGGGTGGGCGTACACGGACGCCGAACGGGCCGAGGTCCAGGCAATGGCCGACGCCGGACATCAGCCGGACCGTCACGACGGCGGCCCTCTGCCGCTCCTCGCTCTCGCCCAGTTCCACGCGCGCGACGTGCCCGATCTGGCGGCCTTCGCCCCGCCGGGGAAGGACCTGCTCCAGATGCTGTGGTGCCCGTTCGACGGGCACGAGGACGGCTCGTACAGCGACTTCGGGCCGTCGACGCGCCTCTTCTGGCGCCGCGCGGTGGACGTGACGAACCCGCTGTCCGTACAGCCCGAACCGCCGCTCGCGGAGCACGCGCGGTACGTGCCGGTGCCCTGCGCGCTGCATCCGGAGCGGATCGTCGAATACCCGTGGGCCGACTACCTGCCGCCGGACCTCGTGGACCGGATCTACGCCTGGGAGGACGCCTTCGAGGCGCGGGTGGGCCGGGCGGCACCCACCTACCAGTACGACCTCTCCCTCGCGCCCGGCTGGAAGATCGGCGGCTGGGAATCCTGGCACAGGACCGACCTGATGCGGGTCCTCTGCGAAGCCTGCGGAGCCGAGATGCGTCTGCTGCTGACCATGGACTCATGTGAATCCCAGGCCAGTTGGGGGCCCTTCCCCGAACCCGGCTGCCCCACCGGCGTCGCGGCGGGCCGCCACGAGTACCGGGCCTTCGTCTGCCCGGCCGATCCGGCGCACCCCCACCGGATGAGCGTGCAGTAGGACGCCGACGGGCGTTGTCAGTGCCCTGCGACAAGATGTTCGACATGACGACAATGCCCGCCGTTGAGGCGCACTTCAGCCTGTCCAGCCGTGCCGCGTACGAGGCCGCCATCGAGCGTCTGCGCGACGCCTCCCGCACCTACTTCGGCGCGGGCTACAGCGTCATGGACGACGCCACGTACGACCGGCTGCGGCTCGCCGTGAAGGCCTGGGAGGCGGTGCACCCGGAGGACGTCGCGCCGGACTCGCCCGCCGATCAGGTCGCCGACGGAGCCGCCCCGGCCGGCGACGTCACGCACACCACGCGGCTGCTCAGCCTCGACAACGTCTTCGCGCCGGAAGAGCTCCTCGCCTGGGGCACCTCGCTCCAGCGGCGGCTCGGGCACGAGCCGGCGGGAGGGTTCACCGTCGAGCCGAAGATGGACGGCGCCGCCGTCGCCGCCCGCTACCGCGACGGACGCCTGGTGCAGATCATCACCCGCGGCGACGGCACGCAGGGAGAGGACGTCAGCCACGTCATAGGGACGATCGTGGGCCTCCCCGAGCAGCTGCCCGTACCCGCCACCTTCGAGGCGCGCGGTGAAGTCCTCTTCACCCAGGAGCAGTTCGAGGCCGCGAACGAGACACGGATCGCGCACGGCGGAGACGTCTTCGCGAATCCCCGCAACGGCGCCGCCGGCACCCTGCGGGCGAAGGACCGGCCCTACCGACTGGCCATGACGTTCTGGGCGTACGGCGCGGTCGACCTGGACGACGTGGCATTCCTGCCCTCCGGGGCCGGTCACGCCGAGACACTGGCCGCGGTGGCGGCAGCCGGCGTGCAGACCACGGCGGCGACCCCCGCCGGACTGCACGTCGTCGCCACCCTCGCCGAGGCTCAGCACAGGGTCGACGCGATCGCCGCGATGCGCGCGACCCTGCCGTTCGGCATCGACGGAGTCGTCATCAAGGCCGACAGCGCCACCGAGCAGGCGACGGCGGGCTTCGGCAGCCGCTTCCCGTACTGGGCGATCGCGTACAAGCTTCCGGCCGTCGAGCGGCAGACCGTCCTCGAGGACGTGTTCTGGGAGGTAGGCCGAACGGGTGTGCTCGCCCCGACGGCCGTGCTCGCCGCCGTGGAGCTCGACGGATCCACCGTCACCCGCGCCACCCTGCACAACCCTGCCGACATCCTCCGGCGCGACCTCCACATCGGCGACACCGTGACCGTCCACAAGGCCGGCGACATCATCCCGCGCGTCCAGGCCGCCGTCGTCGAGCTGCGCCCGCAGGGCGCCCTGCCCGTACCGCTGCCCGAGGAGTGCCCGAACTGCGGCGGGGAGATCGACAAGAGCCAAGAGCGGTGGCGCTGCGCCAAGGGCACCGCCTGCGCGCTCGCGCCGCTGATCGAGTACGTCGCCGGGCGCGACATCCTCGACATCGACGGCCTCGGCAGGAAGTACGTCGACGCCCTGATCGGCGCCGGGGTCGTCGGAGACGTCGCCGACCTGTTCACCCTCACCGAGGAGCAGCTCACCACCGCCTCCGGCAGCGCCAAGCGGGGCACGAAGCTGGCCGAGCAGATCCGGCTCGCCAAGTCCCGCCCCCTCAGCCGGGTCTTCTGCGCGCTCGGCGTGCCGGGCACCGGCCGCAGCATGTCCCGGCGCATCGCCGCGCACTTCGGCACGATGGAGGCCATCCGGGCGGCCGACGCCGACGCGCTGCAGGAGGTCGAGGGCATTGGCCCGGAGAAGGCGCCGGTCATCGTGGAGCAGGTCGCCGCGCTCGCCCCGGTGATCGACAAGCTGATCGCGGCGGGCGTCGGCATGACCGAGCCGCGACAGGAGAAGGCCGAGGACGCGGTCGAGGGGCCGCTGAGCGGGAAGACGGTCGTGGTCACGGGGAAGATGACCGGTCCGCTGGACGGCTGGGGCCGCTCCGAGATGGGTGCGCTCATCGAGAAGGCCGGCGGGCGCGTGGGCAGCGGTGTCAATTCCAGGACCACGTATCTGGTGGCGGCGCCGTCCGCGAACGGCAAGCCGAGCTCGAAGGCCGTCAAGGCCCAGGAACTGGGCGTCGAGGTCCTCGCTCCCGAGGCCTTCGCCACGCTGGTGGCCGCGTACCTGGCCTGAGCGGCAGGCCTGCCGGTGACGGTACGGGCGGAGTACGACGGCGGCGTCAGTCGCCGCCGTTCCTCGGGCGCGGAACGGTCACGGTGCGGGGGAGCCTGGGCGGGGCGCCGAAGCGGACGGGAACGCCCGGTGAGTACAGCACGCTCACGGGCTCCCCGAGCGGGCGGCGCAGGCCGGCCGCCGAGAGGAGGGTCTCGTCGCAGGTGAGGAGGCGGGCGCGGTGCAGTGGCCAGCGGGGGTGCGTGTTCGGGAGGTAGAGGGGGCGCCCGCGGAAGGAGCTGTGCATGCCCCAGCGGGCGGTCAGGAAGTGTTCGAGCGCGGTGGGCTCGACGACCCGCTCGCCGATGTCCAGGCTGATCGCGCTGTGTGCCCCGCGCGGCCCAGGCCACCGGCGCCTGCTGGTGTACGTGACGGTGGAGGCGTCGGCCCCGACGGTCATCTTCGACCACACGTACGGGATGCGGAAGGCCCATCGCCCGACGGCCACGGGGACGAGACGGGACGCGTCGAGCGAGCGGAACACCACACCGCGGCGCCCGTGACCGTCCACCGAGTACAGGCGGACGTTCGTCTCCGGAAAGCTTCCGAGGTACGGGATCCCCGGCAGGCGGAACCAGCCGACCCGGTGCATCCGGAAGGCGACGAGGCCGACGTAGGTGACGCCGTCGAGGGTGTCGGGCACGGTCCCGGCGGGAAGGAGCGGGGCCACCTCGGCGGGATCCACGGGCCAGTGCAGAAACGCCAGGTCCAGCCAGGACTGGGTGAGCAGGGTGCGGGCCGCGCGGTGCGGCGGGTCGGCCGATATGGGCTCGGGCTCCACGGCGGGCGGGGTCTGCGGCATCGCGCCAGTATCCAGGGTCCGCACCCCCGCCTGCCGCGGGGTGGGGCCGCGCTCAGGCCTGCGTTCCGTCGGGGGCGTCGCTCACGCCCCGTCGGCCTGCGCCGCGCCGGAGGCCTCGGCCGCGATGCGATCGAACTGCGCGCCCATCGCCTCGGCCAGGGCCTGTGCGGCGGAGAGCGGCCGGACCATGACCATGAAGTCGTCGATGAGGCCCTGCTCGTCGAGGTGGAGGAAGTCGCAGCCGGTGATCGCGCGGTCGCCGACCCGGGCCTCGAAGACGAGGGCGTGGTCGCGACCGTCCTCGCCGGTGATCTCCCGGACGTAACGGAAGTCGGTGAAGACACGGGAGACCCCGCGCAGGATGGCCGCGGTGATGGCCCTGCCGCGGTAGGGCTTGAACGCCACGGGGCTGGTGAAGACGACATCCTCGGCGAGCAGTGCCTCGATGGCCGCGTGATCGTTCGCCTCGACGGCCTGACGGAAGGGCTTCATATGCATCTCCGCAGCTAGTCAACTAAGTGAGTAATTGAGGAGAGGCTAGTGACGCGGGACAGCCGTGTCCAGGCCCGGAGGGCCCCCGCCCCGGCAAGCTCCGGGGCGGGGCCGCGCGAGGGCCTCGTCGGGCCGGTCCGTACCGAGACGGTCAGGCCAGCTTCTTGAGCAGCTCCGCGGCGAGCGGGGCGGAGGAGGACGGGTTCTGGCCGGTGACCAGGTTGCCGTCGACGACGACGTGCGGCACCCACGGCTCGGCGACCTGGACGTCCACGCCGGCCTCGACGAGCCGGCTCTCCAGCAGCCACTTCGCCCGGTCGGCGAGGCCGGCCTGGGTCTCCTCGGCGTTGGTGAAGGCGGCGACCTTGCGGCCGGCGAAGGCGTTCGAGCCGTCGGCGTTCGTGGCGGCGAGGAGCGCAGCCGGACCGTGGCAGACGACGCCCAGCGGCTTGCCCGACGCGAGGGCGTCGATCAGCAGCTTGCCGGAGGTCGCGTTCACGGCGAGGTCCTCCATGGGGCCGTGGCCGCCGGGGTAGAAAACGGCGTCGTAATCGGCCAGGCGGGCGTCCTCCAGCTTGACCGGCTTCCTGATCTCGTCGATGGAGGCGAGCGCCGCGGCGACCCTGTCCGCGCCCTCCTGGCCGCCGTTGACCTCCGGGGCGAGGCTCCCCGCGTCGACGGTCGGGACGACACCGCCCGGCGTGGCGATGACGACCTCGTGGCCGGCGGCCTTGAACGCCTGGTAGGGGGCGACGGCCTCCTCGGCCCAGAAGCCGGTCGGGTGCTTGGTGCCGTCGGCCAGCGTCCAGTGGTCGACACCGGTCATCACGAAAAGGATCTTCGACATGAGGGAGCTCCAGGGGATGGCGGGCCCGGTCGGGGCCCGGAGGCGGGGATGCGCACACTGACACTCTGGTCCGGGTGACGTTCCGCGGCGAGATCGTCAGTGCGGCGATGTCGTCGACACTAGGTCGACCATCCATTGGTTTCCAATGAGGAAACCAATGCCTCCCATAGGGATCCCGATGTCCCGGAGGGAATACGAGCGGGGCGGAAGGCCTGAGAGAGGCAACTGCGAGTCATCGTCGCGGGCCGTCGACGCGCCGGAGGCCCTCCGGTCTCGTCTCCACGCCTGACGCTCAACACGTCGGAATACGTTCATGCTGCAGACATGCCGGGGCCGGGCGCCAGGTCGGTCGGATTGCGTATGCATAACGGGTCTGGATCGAAGCGCGGTGATCCGGGACGCGAGAGCCTGAGCGTGCGGGGCGTGAAGGTGAGGACTCGTCCCCGGGCGCCGCCGTACCCGAGAGGAACTCTCCGTGGATCGCAGGTCTCTGCTCACCGTCGCGACAGGGGCGGTGGGCGCCGTCGCCGCCGCCCAGATACCGGCGGGCGCGGCGCCCCTCCCGCAATCCGGCCCACCGGTCACCACGTTCAACGTCATCAGCGACATCCAGGGCGACCTCCAGGACCTCGGCGTCGCCCTGGAGGACATGAACCGGACCAACCCCGCGAGTTCCGGCCTCGCCGTCGCCGGTGACATCACACCGCGCGGGTACGACGCCGAGTACGCGGCGGTCGCGGCCGAACTCGCGCGCCACACCCACACGAGCACCGTCGCCTGGGCCATCGGCAACCACGAGTTCTACGTCCCCAAGTGGCGGGACCCGTCGACCCTCGCGCAGGACACCTGGCCCAACGGCACCACCGAGGACTCGCTGTTCAGGAGCTTCTACCGGTTCGCCGGCCGCAACTCGGTGTACGCGGAGGACTCGTTCGGCGGCATCCCGGTGCTGAGCCTCGGCACCGAGAAGTACATGCACTACCACGACCCCAAGCTCTGGGACGAGGTGTGGCTCAGCGAGGACCAGTTCACCTGGCTGGAGGAGCGCCTCGCGTACTGGGCCCGCCGGCGCAAGCCCGTCATGGTCGTCACGCACCACCCGCTGCCCAACACCGTCTCCGGCAGCCACAATCGGCTGTACTCGCGCGACTACCTCCAGGCCGACCGGCTCCTCGCGATCCTCGGCCGCCACCGTGACGTCTTCCTCTTCTGCGGGCACACGCACTGGGACCTCGGCCTCTCGGACTGGTACGTCCGCAGGGTCGTTCCCGGCACCGCGAACCTGGACGGCTTCTCGGTGATCAACACCGGTGCCGTGCAGACGGGTTACACGGACGACGGCATGGGCGGCGAGGTCTCCGTCCCGGGGACCTTCAACCAGGGGCTCCAGGTGGAGGTCTTCCGTGACCGCGTCGTCGTCAAGGCCCGCGACTTCGCCGCCGGCAGCTGGCTGAAGCAGATCACGGTCCCGCTCTCGACACGGATCTGAACCGGCGGGCCCGGCCCGAGTCGTCCGTCCGGGCCCGGGACTCGGCACCGCCGCCACGGCGGTGCCGAGTCCTCACCGCTTTCAGGCCCCCGTCACGCACGCGCCTCGTCGGCCGGGTCATGGAGCGTGATCGCCTGTACGGGGCAGGCGCGGACCGCCTCGCGGACCAGCGTTCCGGTGCCGTCCTCCCTGCCGGGGACGACCGTCCCGAAGCCGTCGTCGTCCTGGGTGAAGTCGTCCGGTGACGTCAGCGCACACTGCCCCGCGCCGATACAGACGTTCGCGTCGATCGAGACCCGCATCCGCACCGCTCCTCTCACCATGTGACGGGGAGTTCGAGCATCCCCTGGATCGTGTCGCCCGGTTTGAACGGGATCTCCTCGGCGGGGACGGCCAGCCGCAGCCCCGGCAGCCGGCGCAGCAAGGTCCCGAGGGCGATCTCCAGTTCCGCCCGCGCGAGGTTCTGCCCGAGGCACTGGTGGATGCCGAAACCGAACGCCACGTGGTGGCGGGCGGACCGGGCCCAGTCGAGGGTGTCCGGATCGGCGTAGGCGGCGGCGTCCCTGTTGATGACCGAGGTCGAGAAGACCACGCCCTCGCCCGCGCGGACCACCGTCCCGGCGACATCGATGTCCTCGCGCGCGACCCGCAGCAGTCCGTCGGCGATCGACAGGAACCGCAGCAGCTCCTCCACGGCGGCGGGTACGAGCCCGGGATCGGCGCGCAGCTCGGCCAGCCGCTCGGGGTGGCGCAGCAGGGTGTACGTACCCAGCGAGATCATGTTGGCCGTGGTCTCGTGCCCGGCCACCAGCAGGATCGTGGCGAGCTGCACCAGCTCCTCGCGGTCGGGACCGCCGTCTCCCGACCCGCGCGCCACCAGGTCGTCCAGAACGCCGTCGCCGGGCTTCAGGCGCTTGCGGTCGATCAAGTCGCCCAGGTAGCCCTCCAGCCGGGCCAGCGCGTCCTCGGTGTCCGCCACCGTCGGGCCGCGCAGCAGCCGGCGCGACTGCTCCTCGAAGAAGTCGTGGTCCGCGTACGGCACGCCCAGCAGGTCACAGATGACGATCGACGGCACCGGCAGCGCGAAGGCGCTCACCAGCTCGGCCGGCGGCCCCTGTGCCTCCATCGCGTCCAGGAGCCGGTCCACGGTCTCCTGGATGCGGGGCCGCAGGCCCTCGGCGCGCTTGAGGGTGAAGCTCGGGATCAGCAGCCGCCGCTGGGCGTTGTGCTCGGGGTCGTCCCAGCCGAGCAGCGCCGTTCGCCGCCGCCTGCGGACGGCCGTCGCGCGCTCCGTCGGCAGCGGGAAGTCGCCACGGGTGGAGTCGGTGGACAGGCGCTGATCCGCGAGGAGCGTGCGGGCGGCCGTGTGTCCGGTGACGAGCCACACCTGCCTCCCGTCCCACAGGGAGACCCGCGACAGCGGGCGATCCTCCTCGGTCCGGGGATAGGCGGTGGGCGGGTGGTAGGGGCAGGTCCGGTCCTGGGGGAACGCCACGGCTTGGGTCACGGGGGCCTCGCTAGGGGCGGATCGGCGGCAGGGGCTGTGGTGCCGTCTCCACTACATGCCTCAGGCACCTATCTGGTCTACGCACAGTTCGGCCATTCCACCGGAACGGGGGCCGCCCATATGGGCAGGTGCGCCCGATGAGGACCTGGAGGAGCCCGCCCGGTGTCAGGGCCGTGGCGACAGCGGGATGACGGCGGTCAGGACCGTCCCCTCGCCCGGTGCCGACTCGATGGTCAGGGCGCCGCCGAGCTGCCGGACACGCGCGCGCATGGCGGGCAGGCCGTGGCCGCGCACCCCGCCGGGCCTCTCGACGGGGTCGAAGCCCCGGCCGTCGTCGGCGATGTCCAGGACGACCTGATCGTCCAGATGGCTGAGGGTCAGGGCCGCGGTGCCGGCGTCGGCGTGCTCGCGGATGTTGGCCAGCGCGCCCTGGGCGATCCGCAGCAGCGCCGCCTGTACGCGGTCGGGGAGGGCGGCGGTCGGCGTGCCGTCCTGGTGGAAACGGACCTGGAGGGTGTCGGAGGACTCCCGCTCGGCGAGCGTGCGCAGCGCTGCGTCGAGGCCGCCGCCCCCGGCGAGGTCGGCGGGCGCGAGGTCGTGGACGAAGCGGCGGGCCTCGGCGAGGTTGTGCTCGGCGATGGACGCGGCCGTACGGATGTGGCGGCGGGCGGCGGCCGGGTCGGTGTCCCAGAGCCGGTCGGCGGCCTGGAGCAGCATCTGCTGGCTCGACAGGCCCTGCGCGAGGGTGTCGTGGATCTCCATGGACAGCCGCTGGCGCTCGGCGAGGGTGCCCTCGCGGCGCTCGGTCGCGGCCAGTTCCCGGCGGGTGCGGACGAGGTCGACGATGACGGTCCGCAGCCGGTCCGCCTGGCGCTGGGAGTAGATGAAGACGGCGGTGGCGACGGCGGCCCCGGCGAACGGGGCGAACATCAGGTTCGGGTCGAAGCCGAAACGCAGCCGCAGTTTCAGCTGGGCGGCCACGACGCACAGGGTGATCAGCGCGACCAGGATGATCGCGGACCGGGTCCGCAGGGAGCGCAGGCTGGTGTAGAGGAGCGGCACGACGCACCAGCCGAAACTGGGTGCCAGGAACACGAGGATGGACCACACCCCGATGACGGCCGCCAGCCAGAGTCTGGAGGCCGTGGCGGGAGGAGCCCCGCGTCCGTCGGCCTGCTGAGGGCCGAGGACCGGACCCAGGACGTACAGCAGGGCCAGCACGATGGCCAGGACGATGACCCAGGGGGTCCCGGGAGCGCCGGGGTGGACGATCAGGTACCGGGTCAGCGAGGAGCACAGCAGGACGAAGAACGCCACGTGCATCACGGTCGCGAGCCAGCCGGCGTCCGGGTCGGCCGCCTCCGTGTCGATCGGCGACCGCCTGTCCATCCGCACCGTCCACTCCTTGCCCTGCTGCCGACCGTTCTCCCGAGCCCCAGGCTATCCGGACGATCCTGTTCCGCATCGATCGATCGGTTGACCCCCGTGTCGTCCGCCGGGCGCGCCGGACCGAGCCCGTAGGCCGACCGGACAGGGCCCCGAGCGCCACCAGGATGGATGTCAGAGCGGGAACGCAGAGCTTCCCGAGCCCCCCGAGGGGGTTGATGCCCAAGGAGCTGATGATCGTGAAGAAGATGACCCTGCGCACCCGTGTCCTGACCGGTACCGTCGCCGCCGGCGCCCTCGCCGCGGGCCTGTTCGGCACCGTCTCCGCGAACGCCGCCGCCCCGGCCGCCGCTCCCGCCGCCGTCATGGCCGACGCGGACAACGGCAACACCATGGAGACGACGCACCTGACGATCGCGGCGGCCACGAAGGCCGCGCAGGCGACCCTGGACGCCGCCGAGAAGGAGAACCAGCGCGTCTCCGTCGCGGTCGTCGACCGCAACGGCACCACCATCGTCACCCTGCGCGGCGACGGCGCGGGCCCGCAGTCCTACGAGTCGGCCGTCAAGAAGGCGTACACCGCCGTCTCCTGGAACGCCCCGACCTCCGAGCTCGCCAAGCGCCTCACCAACGCCCCGACCCTGAAGGACATCCCCGGCACCCTCTTCCTCGCCGGCGGCGCCCCCGTCACCGCCAAGGGCGCCCCGATCGCGGGCATCGGCGTCGCGGGTGCTCCCTCGGGCGACCTCGACGAGAAGTTCGCCCAGGCCGGCGTCGCCGCCCTCGCGAAGTAACACCCCGCAGACCCCGGCGGTACCCGGCCCCCCGTCCGGGTGCCGCCGGTCTTCTCGTCACGGACATGGAGGACAGGGATGGACGACCGCAACAGCCGGCTCCTCACGGCCGCCCGCCAGGGCGACGCCGACGCGGTCCGCACCGCCCTGGCGGCGGGCGCCGCCGTGGAGGCCCGCGACGAGGAGCTGCGCTCCCCGCTGCTGCTCGCCTCGCTCGGCAACCACGTGGCCGCCGCCCGGGTCCTCGTCGAGGCCGGCGCCGACCCGAACGCCCAGGACCGCCGCCAGGACAGCGCATGGCTGGTCACCGGCGTGACCGGCAGCGTCCAGATGATGCGTACGCTGCTGCCGGCCGGCCCGGACACGACGCTGCGCAACCGCTTCGGCGGAATCTCGCTGATCCCCGCGAGCGAACACGGCCACGTCGCCTACGTACGAGCGGTCCTCGACGAGACCGACACCGACGTCGACCACGTCAACGACTTCGGCTGGACGGCCCTCCTGGAAGCGGTGATCCTCGGCGACGGAGAGCGGCCGCACCAGGAGGTCGTGGAGCTCCTCCTCGCCGCCGGCGCCGACCCCAACCTCGCGGACGCGGACGGCGTCAGCCCCCTGCGGCACGCGGAACGACGAGGCTTCGACAGGATCGCCGGCCTGCTGAAGGCCCGCTGAAAGGCCGCTGAAGAGCCCTACCGTGACCGTCCTACCGGGCGGTAATCTGCGGGCCCGTCCGCAGCATGGGGGAGTGGTATGGGCACCGTCACGAGTTTCGATCCCGTCACCGAGCACGCGAGGACACGCGCCGCCCTGGGCGCGGCGGTTCCGCGGCTCGCCCGGCTCCTGCGCAACGCACCCGACCTCGACGCGGCCTCCGGTGTCCCGGTGTGGTCGGTCGGCGACGTCGGCGCCCACCTCGCGGCCGTCTACCTCGCGTACACCGCCACAGCCTCCGCCGACGAGACCCTGGACCTGGACGGCGTCCTCCCGCCGGGCGACGCTTCGTTCGTCGACCGCATCACCGCCATGAACGCCACGTCCATCGGTCTCGTCACCGGTGAAGAGCGCGCCCACCTGGGCGACTTCCTCGCCGAGCGCGGCGAGACCTTCCTGCGGGTCACCGCAGGCCTCTCCCACGACACCCCGCTCGAAGCCCCCTGGTACGGGGAGGACGTTCCCCTCACCCTGGCGACGGTGACCGGCCTGATGCTGAGCGAGACCCTCGTCCACGGCCTCGACATCGCGCGCGGCTCCGGACTGCCGTGGCCCATCGGCGCGGACGAAGCCCGGCTGGTGCTCGGTCAGTCGATGCCGACGATGATGGCGGCGGCCCTGGACACGGAGAAGGCGCGGGGCGTCAGCATCGCGTTCGACCTCGTGGTCAAGGGCGGTCTCCGGCTCGCCGTCCTCGTCGACGACGGCACGATGACGGTCACCCGCGACGCCCCGCCGCGCGCCTACGACTGCAGGCTCACGGTCTCACCCACCGCTTTCCTGCTGGTGTCCTTCCGGCGCATGCCGATCTGGAAGGCGATCGCCCTGGGCCGGATGCGCGCCGGCGGCCGCAGGCCCTGGCTCGCCCCGCAACTCGGCCGCCTCGTCACCACGCCCTGACCCGAAGCACGAGCCCGGACCGCGCACGCCATGCTCCCGTCGGTAGGCTGCGTCGTCATGACACGTGCCTGGATCCTGCCGACATTACTGGTCATCAGCGGCGCACTCGTCGCGGCCGGGCCGATCACCCGGGGCAACCCCGGCCAAGGCACCGTGCTCCTCCTGGTTTTCCTGCTGCTCGCGGTGGCGAACTCGCCGCTGATCTACCCGAGGTCGATCGGCGCGGAGGAAGCCCGGCGTCGCAGCGCGGCCGACGGCCGGCCGATCGTCTACTGGCGGCCGGGATGTCCGTACTGTCTGCGGCTGCGCATGCGCCTGGGCCGCCGTGCCCGCCGGCTGCACTGGGTGAACATCTGGCGCGACCCGGACGGAGCCGCGGACGTGAGGGCGGCGAACGACGGCAACGAGACCGTGCCGACGGTCGTCGTGGCGGGCCGGCCGTTCACCAACCCCGACCCCGCGTGGGTACGCGAGCAGCTCTCGCCCTCCGCCTGACGGGTCAGCTCTCGCCCTCCTCCGTCCACGGGCGGAGCTTCTCCGGGTTGCGGACCGCCCAGATGCGGGTGACACGGCCGTCGGCCAGGTCGAACGCCGCCACGGTCACGGTGACACCGGCGTTCTGCGCGACGAGCCCGGGCTGACCGTTGACGGTCCGTTCCAGGAGCGTCAGCCCGGGAGCCTTGTCGGCGATGTGGATGAGGTACTGGGCGATGAGCCGGCTGCCCTCGACGGGACGCAGTACGGCGCCGACCAGGCCGCCGCCGTCTGCCGTCATCGTGGCCTCGGGGTCGAGCAGATCGACGAGGGCCTTGATGTTCCTGGCCTCCCACGCCTCCTTGAAGTGCCGTACCAGAGCGGCCTGTCCGGCCACCGGCGCGGCCGGGGGCTGCGCCGCCCGGACGCGCCGACGGGCCGAGGACGCCAGCTGCCGGCAGGCCGCGGGGGACCGGCCGACGATGTCGGCGATCTCGGAGAACGGGTACCGGAAGACGTCGTGGAGGATGAACGCCACGCGTTCGGCCGGCGTCATCGACTCCAGCACGACGAGGAACGCCATGTTCACCGACTCGTCCAGGGTGATCCGGTCGGCGGGGTCGACGGGCTCGGCCCGGTCGGCGTCCGCCCGCACACTGGACCACTCCACACGGTCGGGCAGCGGTTCGGGCAGCCACGACCCGACGTAGCGCTCGCGGCGGACCCGAGCCGAGCCGAGCATGTCCAGACAGACACGGCCGGCCACCGTCGTCAGCCAGGCCCCGGGAGAGTCGACCGCCTCGCGCTGGCGTGGCGACAGCGCGTACCAGCGGGCGTACGTCTCCTGCACGGCGTCCTCGGCCTCGGCGAGCGAACCGAGCAGCCGGTAGCCGAGGTTGAGCAGGTGGCGCCGCTCGCCGACGACCACGCTCAGGTCCGGCTCGGACCGGTCGAGTCCCGGCTCGATGGAGGTGCTCATGATCGCGAGTGCTCCCTGGTTCGTTCGTCTCGTGCGATGACGCTGTCGGTCCCGTGTCCGTGTGACGGAGAAGCCCCCGGAAATGAAGTTCGGCAGCGGCCTCACATTTCAGGGGCCTGCGTCGTCGGACAGTCGAGACACTACCGAGCCACCGCCGCGAGGCAACCGCCGCGAGGCAGAAGAAAAGGATCACGTCATGGCCACGACTGTGCAGACCACTGCGGAGACCACGGCAGTGCAGGGCAGCGGCAGCCGCATCTTCCTGCAGGTCTCGATCGCCCTGCAGACCCTCACCCTGTTCTTCCAGGCGGCCACGGCCGGGCTGTTGCTGTCCGGGGCCACCGGCGAGCTGATCCACGGCGTCGGGGCGCGCGTGACGTACGGCGCGACCATGCTGTACGTCCTTGCGGCGGTCCTGGCCTGGAAGCCGGGCGGCGGTTCGCCCCGGCCCATCCTCTACTCGACCGGCTTCCTCGTGCTCTCCTCGATACAGGTGGTGCTGGGGATCGCGCACAAGCCGGCCCTCCATGTCCCCCTGGGCGTCCTGATGTTCGGCCTCAGCGTGCTGGCCCTCGGCCAGATCCTCACCGCCCAGTGGAAGGGCCGCTCCGCCACGGGACGGCGGTAGTCACCACCGGGCCGCCACCCGGTGATCGGCGTGATCGCGGAGCCGTTCTACTGTGATCGACATGTCCGTTCCCGTGCATGCCCTCGCCCACCGGCCGTTGACGGCCGAGGCCGTCGCCGAACTGGTGGCACTGCCCGCCGTGCCACCCGTCCCGGACGACGACGAGGCCGCCGTCGACGCGGAACTACGACTCCGGGGCTGGGTCCGGGAGGACGCGCTCGTCTGCGAGTCCTTCCGCACCGCGCACGGCCATGTGCTCTGCACGGATGTGGTCAGCCCGTTCGGATGCCCCGAAGCCCGGACGTTCCTGGTGTTCGGAGAGGTGTACCCCGTCGACCCGCACGACGAGGACATGGCCAACGCCTCCTGGCTGTACGGCCTCGTGGACCGCTGGCGGGAGCAGCCCGGCTGGAGCGGAAGCAGGCCCAGCACCGTCGACGCCTGCGAGGCGGTGCTGGCGCGGGCCGCGCGGGCGGTGACCGACCACCTCGGCACGCCGCCCGAGCGGACGGTCCTGTCCGCCGAAAGCCTCGTCACCGGGCCGGCCCTGACGCACCGGATCTGGCGCACCGCCACGCACGCCCTCGTGCTCGGACCGGCGGCCGACAACGGCCCGTACGGCTACCTCACCCACCTGCAACTGTCCTGCACCCCCCTCGACTGCGCTCCCGCACTTCCGCCCGCCGACGCCGAGGACGACCTGGCCGAGTGGATCGCCGCGCACATCGACTGGTGACCCGCCCCCCGGGCGCTCAGATCCCGGCCAGCAGCGAGTGGCCGAGGGGGGTGAGGCTGTGGAGCACCGCCGTCCCGGTGCGCACCGTGTCCACAAGTCCCGCGCCCCGCAGGACGCTTGCGTGTCCGCTGGCCGCCGCCAGGGACACACGGGCGCGTTCGGCGAGGGCCGTGGTGGTGGCGGGGGAGCGCAGGAGCGCCAGCACCTGGGCCCGCGTGCGGCCGAGGAGCGCCGCGAGGACCTCCGGGCGGTCCTCGGCCGAGCCGGCCGCCCCCGCCCCGGCGCCGACCGCGTCGTCACCGTCGTACATCGGGTAGACGAGGACGGTCGCCGACTCGGGCCGGTACATCACCATCGGGCCGGTCGCGAACCACGAGGGGACCAGCAGCAGTCCGCGCCCGCAGAGCGGGACGTCGTACGCCGACGCGGAGGGCAGGTGCAGGGTCGGTGCCTGCCACCGCCAGGTCGTCCCGAGCGTGGTCAGCAGGGCGTCGACACCCCCGCGCAGCAGCATCTCGGCCCGTAGCGCGCGGTCGGTGAGGGTGTCGCGGCGGATCCGGGGCCAGAGCGGTTCGACGGAGGTCTCGAAGTAGCGCCGCGTGTCGTCGAGCAGGACGCGGGACGCCGCGGGCGAGCCCTGGGCGAGCTCGTGGGCCCACCGGCCGGGCCGGGCCAGACCGCCGTTCCAGCCGGAGACCTCCGGGATCCCGAGATCCCGTGCGAGGCGCTCCGCGGGCGTCGACGCGGCCGCGTCGAGGGCGTCGGCGAAGTCGTGTGCCGAGGGCTGCAGCAGGAAGTCCGGTACGAAGCCGTCCTCCGCGACCAGTTCGGCGAGGACACCGGCGCGGGCGGCCGCGCCTCCCCGCAGGGAGTGGTGCCACTGCCGGGCCGCGGGCCGCGGACGGTACGGCTGTGCGCGGCCACGGATCTCGCGCGCACGGCTCAGGCGCAGACTCAGCCGCAGGCTCAGGGCGGTCTCCGAGAGCGCGTCGGCCGCCGGGGCGAGGGTGATCCGGCCGAGGTCGGCGGCCGTGAAGTGAAGGCGGATCATGTCGACCGATTATCGGCCCGGCGGACCCTTTCACCCAGGGGTGAAAGGCAGTGCGTTCCCGGCGAGGACGCAGGAGGCTCCCGTTGTCCCCCTCACCACCCGCCGATACCCACGCCGGAGGTCGTGCCGATGCGCCGCATCCCCGCCCGAACAGCCTGCCTCGCAGCCACACTTCTCCTCACCGCCCTCGCCGGCGCCCCCGGCCCCGCGAGCGCCCGGGACCTGCCCGACACCTATGTCGTCTCCCGGGACCCGGGCGTGCTTCCCGAAGGGATCACGGTCACCCCGGACGGCACCCTGTACGTCTCCTCGGACGGCCGGGGAACCCTCTACCGGGGCCGCGTCGGCGACCCGGACCTGAAGCCGTTCCCCGCGCGCGGCCTGGAGGACCGGCCCAGCACCCTGGGCGTGCACACCGACCGGCGCGGCCGTGTCCTGTCCGTGGGCGGCGCGAGCCTGACCGTCCACGACCGCCACGGACGACTCCTCGCCACCCGGACGGCACGCGGCGGACCGCTCGGCGCGCCCCACCTCAACGACCTGGTCGTGACGGAGGACGCGGTGTACGTGACGGACTGGGCCAACCCCGTCGTCCACCGGGCGGAGATCCGGGGCTCCACGATCGGCCCCCTCGAACCCTGGCTCGACATCCGTGCCGCCTTCCCGCAGTTCCCCGCCCAGTACTGGCTGCTGAACGGCATCGTGGCCGACGAGTCCGGCTCCACCCTCCTGGTGGCGTCCAACGGCACCGAGGCCGTCTGGCGGATCGGCACCGCCGACAAGGACGTCAGCAGGCTCGACCTCGGCGACCAGTCCTTCGGCGCCGACGGCATGGTGCTGCACGGCCGGACGCTGTACGCCGTGCTCAACTACGGTGCCCCGCACGGCGTCTACCTCGCCCGGCTCGACGAGGAGCTGCGGACGGGCACGGTGACCCATCGCCTCACGGACGGCCCCTTCGACCTGCCGACCACCCTGGCGCGGCACGGCTGCCGCCTCTACGTGGTCAACAGCCAGCTCGACGAGCCGCCGGGCCGGCCCCCGTACACCGTGAGCGCGATCGACGACCCGATGTGCGAGGACAGACCGTGACTCCCTGCGTCAGCGCGGCTCAGCTCGGCTCGGACGCGGGCCACGCGCGCGGGTAGGGCACACGCAGCGACTCGGCCGCCACGGGGGTGTGGCCGGCCGCCGCGTGCAGTCGCCCGTCGCGCAGGACGATCCCGCCGGCGGAGAGCATGGACGTCACCAGGTCGGTGGCCAGAGCCTCGGGAGTGAGACGCAGGAGGCGTGCGGCGTCCGTCAGCCACGCACGCGCGTGGAGGTACGGTTCGACCTCCTCGGACGGGATGCCGTCGCGGATCATGAGGGCGAAGGCGAAGATCCGGCGGACTCCGTACCAGACGGCTCCGTCGGGGTCGTCGACGAGCCGCCGGCCCCGGCGCAGGGCGGCGGCGAACGCGGCCCCCGTGTCGACGGGCACCGGGCCGTGGGAGGGCAGGATCACCCGCGGATCGAGGTCGGCCATCCGCTGGAGGGAGGCGAGCGCCGTCGTCGCGGCGTCGGGCCCGTCGAGAGCGAGGTTGACCCAGCCGACGTCGTAGTCCGACAGCGCGTCGCCGACCACGAGCAGCCGCTCCTCCGGCTGCCACAGGGCCAGGTGGCCCGGCGTGTGACCGGGGGTGCGGACGACCTCCCAGTCCGTGTCGCCGAGGCGGAGGATCTGCCCGTCGTCGAGGGACAGGTCCACGGAGTACGGGGCGACCGGCTGGTCGAGGTACTCCGCCGCGCAACAGCCCGGGTCCCGGCGGGCGAGCGCCTCGGCTTCGGGGGCCCCGGCGGCGACGGCGGCGCCGTGTGCCTGGAGGAGGGCGTTGCCGCCGACGTGGTCGGAGTGCTGGGGGCACCCCCGGACGGAGTCTGGGGGAGCGTGTTCACGACCAGACCGACCCGTCCGGCCCGGGCGCGGGCCCACTCGGCGGTCTCCTCGGCGTGGCCGACGAACCCGGAGTCGACCAGGGCCGGTTGCTTCCCGTGGAGCAGCAGTGTGTTGGCGTCGGGGAACGGCCGCTGCCACCAGGTGGCCCAGGACGGCAACGTCGGCGGCCGCGGGCTCACCGTCCCGGCCCGGGGGCTCACTGCTCGGCTCCGTCCACGCGGATCAGCGTCTGCTGCCCGGCGGCGACGAGCTTCCGCTCGCCGTCGGCCCGGACACCGAACACGTCGAGGCGGCACACGGTCAGCGTCCGGCCGGACTTCAGAACGGTACCGACCGCCTCTATGTGTGCGCCGACGGCCGGCGCCACAAGATTGAGCTTGTACTCGACGGTGAGCACCTCGGAGCCCTCGGGAAACAGGGTGAGGGCGGCGTAACCACCGGCGCTGTCCGCGATGGCGCCGGTGCCCCCGGCGTGGAAGTAGCCGTGCTGCTGGGTCACTTCGGGCCGGGCCGGGAGCACGATGTGCACCCGACCGGGGCCGATGTGCGAGAGGCGCGCGCCGAGGTGGGCCATCAGCCCCTGGCGGTCGAAACTCGCCTGGACGCGCTCGCGTACCTCCGGGCTCGCCTGTTCCCGCTGCGTCGGGTCTTCCACGTGCTCTCCTCCGGCTGCGACGGACATCACGATCAAGGGATCGTACGGGTAGGCGGTCGTATAACCGGTCGACACCCCGGTCCCGGCCGGGTTGGCTGGGTGGCATGCCAGAACTGCGAACCGATCGACTGCTGCTCCGCCGCTGGCGGGAATCCGACCTGGAACCCTGGGCGGCCATGAACGCCGATCCCGAGGTTCGGGAACACCTCGGGGACCTCCTGACGCGGGAACAGAGCGACGCCGTGGTCGCCCTCATGCGGGCCGACTTCGACGAGCGGGGTTTCGGCTGGTGGGCGCTCGAATCACGGGCGACCGGTGCATTCGTCGGCCGTGCGGGCCTGGACGTGGTGGGCGAGGACATGCCCTTCACGGGGGTGGACGTCGGATGGCGCCTGACCCGTACGGCATGGGGCCACGGCTACGCCACCGAGGCCGCCCGGGCCTGCCTGGCCTTCGGCTTCGAGGTCCTCGGGCTGCCGGAGGTGCTCGCGTCGACGACCGTGAACAACCTTCGCTCCCAGGCGGTGATGCACCGGATCGGCATGACCCGGGAGCCGGCCGACGACTTCGAGGACCCGAGCGTCCCCGAGGGACCGCTGCGCCGGTGTGTGCTGTACCGGACCCCGGCGGAGCTGCGTACGGCCTACCGGGGCACGTGACGCGCTCTCCGGTAGGCCGTGACCTCAGGCCCCGGCGGTCGCGGTCCGCGCGATGCGTTCGAGGGTGGTGCGCATTCCGGCACGGTTGAGCGCGATGCGGCGGGCGGGGTTCGATCCGGCGAAGACCGTGCCGAGCAGCTCGGCGACCCTGGCCCGGGACCCGTCCGTCCGCAGGTCCTGCCAGAACTCGGTGAGCCGGGTCCCCGAGCCCTCCGGTTCGAAGCGGTAGCCCCAGCGGGCGATCGGCAGCCCGAAGGCGCTGATGTCGAAGACGAACTCGCTGTCCGGACGCATCCGGGTCACCCGACCCTGGGTCGGCCAGAGGAACGGCCCGCGCCGGTTGAACCCGACGAACCGGGTTCCGGTCCGTGCCGGAGGCCGCAGGACCCACACGGAGCGGCACTCCGGGCTCCACCGCCCCATGTTCCGCAGGTCCGACACCAGCCGGTAGACGACCTCCGGCGGCGCGTCGACGACCGTGCTCTCCTCCAGGCTCCACTGCCGATCCATGGTCATGGCCCGCTCCCCTCGCACGGTGGGGGAGACCGCCCCCACTGCCTACTCGCCGGTACGTTAGCGGGCGCGGGAGCGGCCTGTCTCGCTCAGTTCTCGACGTCCTGCGGGTACCAGCGCAGTTCGACCGTGTTGCCGTCGGGGTCCTTCACGTAGACCGACTGGGCCGAGCCGCGTGCGCCCCAGCGCGGGACCGGGCCCTCCAGGACCTCGAACGTGCCGGAGTCGATGACCTCCTGCCAGTCCAGGGGGTCCACGACCAGACAGATGTGGTCGACGTTGGATTCGCCGCGCGGGCGGGAGAACAGGTCGATGACGGTGCTCTCGTTTATGCGTACCGACGGGAACGACACCTTGCCGGCCCGCCACTCCTCGACGCGCTCGGGCGCGAGGCCCAGGGCGCCGGTGTAGAACTCGAGGGACCTGTCGACGTCGGTGACGTTGAGCACCAGGTGATCGAAGGCTTTGACTCGCATGAGGGGCTCCCTGCCTCTCCGGGGTTGCGTCTCGTCTTGATGATCATGGTGACTGCGGAGGCCGCGATCAAGTGCCCCGGAGGTCCACGATCCGGACCGCGCGCCTCCGGCCCCGGCTTCCCGGGCGGTCCTCCGCGCCGTCAGATGTGCAGCTCGGGAGGGAAGCCGGTCCACCGCAGCTCGGCGGGGAGGTGCCCCGTGTCGTTGAAGAAGAGGACGGCAGGGGCCCGGCCGGGCGCGTACCGGATGACGGTCAGAGCCGCGTTCGCGTGGTTGATGCCCATCCACCGCGCCTTCGGCGCGTCGAGGGCCTCCCGGACGAGCCAGGCGATGAGGAAGTTGTGCGTGACGACGAGTTCGTGGCGCGGCTGGTCGCCGTCGACGGGGCCGGTGAACCGGGTGACGGCCTCCGCGGCCAGTCCGGGCCCCTCCTCACGCTCCCGCGCCGGGAACCCGGCCAGGAAACCGAGCATCGCGTCGGCCGACTCCGAGGGCAGTTCCTCGCGCCGCGGAATGTAGGGGATGTAGTCGCCGGCGGGCGCGGACATCCGCACGGGTACCCCGTCGAGCTGGTCGCCGACCAGCCGAGCCGTCTGCTCGGCGCGGGCCAGCGGGCCGTGATGGATCGCCATGAGCGGGGCCTTCCGCAGCCGCTCGCCGAGCAGGACGGCCTGGCGGCGACCCCTGTCCGTCAACGTGCTCTCGTCCTCGGACGCTTCACCGTGCCGGGCCAGATACAGATAGCGGGCGGCTGTCTCCGTCACGTGCGACTCCTTCGGCAAGGTTCGTGATCATGTGAATGTGTGGACAGACGTGCTGCGGCGGCATGTGGTTCCGCGACCAGGGGTGTTGCCGCACGAGGGGCGGTGTCAGTGCCTGTCCCTAGGGTGCATGCATGAACGTGAGGGAACCTTCCGCGGACGAGGTCCGCCCCGCACCGGAGCGCACGGTGCGGCGTCTCCTGGACTCGGCACGTGAGCAGGCGACACAGGTGGACCTGGAGGCCGCCTTCGCCTGGGTGACGGAGGGACGGCTCGCGCACGACCTGCTGGCCGACTGGCGCGGTCTGGACGAGGAGGCGAAAGCGGAGCTCGACCGCTGCCGGACGGCCCTTCGCGGCCTCAGGAACGCGAGGACCCCACAGGACACCGTGCGGTACGGCCGTTGCGCGGTGGAGACGATCCTTGCGGGAGAACTGCGGGAGCTGGTGGCACGTACGGAGAAGGCCGTGGCGTGGTGCGAGCAGGCCCGTGACGAGGTGATGGCGGACCTCGGCCGGCTGGTGAGGGAGCGGCGCACCGAGTTCCCCTCGGCCAAGGCGGCGCCCCTGGGGGAGTTGCTCGAGGAGTCGACGCGGGTACGGGCGGACCTCGACCGCGCTCTGGAGACGTACCGGGAGGAGACGCGCGAGCTGTCCCTGGAGGAAGAGCGGCGCCAGGAGTTCCTGCGGAGCGACGACAGCATCTCCCTGGAGGAGATACGGGACCTGTCCGCCCGCGGCTTCGAGGAGCTGATCGCCTCGCTCCTCGAACGCGACGGCTGCGAGGTACGGCGCACGCATGGCGGCGCGGGGGACGGGGGAGCGGACGTCATCGCCATAGGCGGGAACGGGGAGCGGATCGTCGTGCAGTGCAAGCTGCGGAGGAAGGCGGGAGCGGCGATCGGGGTGTCGGACGTGCAGACGTTCAACGGCACGGCACGGCCCGACCACCGGGCGACCCATCCCCTCATGGTGACGAACGTCCGCTTCACCGCCCAGGCGGAGGCAGCCGCGGCGAGATACGGGATCACCCTGATGGACAGGGGAGCGCTGCGCGCATGGGCGACCTTCGGAAAACCCCTCGTGCTCGATGTCGCCTGAGGGCGTCAGAGCCGGAGGAGGACCAGAGCCGTGTCGTCGGTGACACCGGTGGGCGGGGTGAGCTCGGTGAGCAGGATGTCGGCGAGGTCCTCGGGCGGGACGGCCCGGTGCCGGGTGAGCGCGTCGGCGAGCCTGGTCAGGCCGGTGTCGATGTCCTCGCGGCGGCGTTCGACGAGACCGTCGGTGTAGACCGCGAGGACCGCGCCGTCGGTGAAGACGGTGCGGGCCTGCGGCCGGGGCGCGTGTTCGGGGAGGGCGCCGAGCGGGGGGTCGGTGGCCCGGTCGAGGAACTCGACCGTGCCGTCGGGGTGGCAGAGGACGGGCGGGGGATGGCCGGCGCTGCTGTACGTGAGGACACGGTTCGTCCAGTCGATCACCACGGACACGGCGGTCGTGGACTCGGCGCCGTGGACGTCACGCGAGTACAGATCGAGGACTTCGAGGGCGCGGGCGGGGCCGTCGGCGACGCGTGAGGCCGCCGACAGGGCACTGCGGAGGAGCCCCATCACACCGGCGGCGCGCAGACCGTGGCCGACGACGTCGCCCACGGCGATCGCGGTGCGGCCGGGCAGCTCGACCAGGTCGTACCAGTCGCCGCAGACGTTGAGCGCTCCGGTGGCGGGCCGGTAGCGCACGGCGGCGTGGTGGTGGCCGAGGGGGCGCGGCGCGGGCAGCATCGCCTCCTGGAGGTGGAGGGCCACCTCGCGCTCGCGGGCGTGCGCCCGGCGCAGGCGCTCGTTGACCTTCTGCAGTTCCCTGGCGCGGCTGTAGAGCTCGGACTCCAGGACCTGGGCGCGCTCCCCGGCACTGCCGCCGCCGCGGGCCTGGATCAGTTCGGTGACCTCCTCCACGCGGTGCACAAGGAGAGCCACGGAGCCGTCGGGCGCGAGGACGGGGGCGTTGATCGGACTCCAGTACCGCTCCTGCCAGTGCCCGGGCCGGTCGGGGGACTCGACGTCGTAGCGCTGCAGCGCCATGGTGTCGGGTTCCCCGGTGGCGAGGACCCGCTCCAGGGAGGTGCGCAGGTTCTGCATGCCGGTCGCGGACGGGTCGTCCGGGTTGTCGGGGAAGACGTCGAAGAGGTAGCGGCCGACGACCTGCTCGCGCGTCCGGCCGGACATCGACAGGAACGCCTCGTTGACGTCCGCGTAGACCAGCCCGGGGGTGAGCAGCGCGACGGGGCCCGGCAGGGCCAGGAACACCGCCTCGTAATCGATCCCGGGTCCGTTCACCCTTCACCTGCCCGTCCGCCGCGGGTCCGGCCATCAGACTGCCCCCACGATAGGCGCGACCTGCGCGTACGGCCTCCGGACCGCGTCCGTCCGGGGCCGTCGTCCGCCCCCGGCCTCCTTGCCCGGCGGCAAGGAAGAGATCATGTCGGGATGGCAGATCACCACTCCTCCGCGTCGCCGACCGTGGTGCGGCTGGCGGAGTACACGAAGACCGACCAGACCGAGATCCTCGGCGACGGTGCCGACCCCTTCGGCGTCGCGGACGCGGGACTGACCTGGCTGCCCAAGAAGGAACACTTCGGCATCAGACAGCAGGGCCGCCTCGTCGCCCACGCGGGCCTGCTGCGGCTCCCCCTGTCGATCGACGGCGCCGACACCCAGGTCGTGGGTGTCGGCGGCGTGGCCGTCGCCTCCGACCTGCGGGGCCACGGACTGGCCCGTGCGGTCGTCTCGGCGGCCCTGGAACACGCCCGGACGCTGGGACCCCGGTACGGGCTTCTCTTCTGCCGACCACCACTCGTCGCGCTCTACCGGCGACTCGGCTGGCACCTCCTCGAACAGCCCGTCCATGTCGAACAACCCGAGGGGCCCGTGATCATGCCGCTCCGAACGATGTGGACACCGCTGCACGGCGACGCGACCTGGGCGCCCGGAGAGGTCCGGCTGCTCTCGCTCCCCATGTGACCGACCGCGTGGCCCAGGGCCCGCCCCCGTGTATCGCGGGCATATCGAAAATCGGATACGTCAGGGCAACGGGCTCCCGGCTGCAATGGGGGTATGAACGACCACACCTCTCTGTCCGTACCGCCCCGCCGTGTCCGCCGGATCGTGTTCCTGAGTCTCGCGGTGCTCGGCCTGGCCGGAGCCTTGTTCGCGTTGCGAGGGCCGCTCCTGATGGCCGCTCCGCGGTGCATGGCCGGGCGGTGGCACGGATGCTTCGACACGTTCAACGGTGTGGTGCTCATGACCTTGGTCGCGGTGCCCCTGGCCGCCCTGGTGGTGTGGGGGCTGGCGTACCGGCGGCGTGCCGCCGGCGTCGCGTCGGCGTGGCGGCTGTCGCTGGCCGAGGTGGGCATGGTCCACGGGACGGTGCCGTTCCTGTGGCTGACCATGATGCCGGGCTCCGGTGCCGGTGTCGTCCCCGGCCGGGTGAGCCTGGTCCCGCTGCGGGACCTGGTCACGATGGGGTCGCTCGGGATCACCGGCAACCTGCTGGTCTTCGCGTCGCTCGGGTTCTTCGCCCCGATGCGGTGGACCGCGCTGACGTCCGTGCCGCGGATCCTCGCGCTCGCGGCGGGCTGCTCGGCCCTGGTCGAGATCGCACAGTACGTCCTGCGGCTCGACCGGGTGTCCTCCGTCGACGACGTCCTGGTCAACACCACCGGCGCCGTCCTGGCGGCGCTCGCCTCGCGCCGCTGGTGGCGCACTCCGGGAGAAGCGCCGTCGGACACCCCTCGCCCCGCACCGGCACTCAACGGTGCTGCTTAGGCTGGAGCCATGCGCGTACTGATCGTGGAGGACGAGCCCTACCTGGCCGAAGCAGTCCGTGACGGGCTCCGCCTGGAAGCGATCGCCGCCGACATCGCCGGCGACGGCGACACCGCACTGGAACTGCTCGGCGTCCACACCTACGACCTCGCCGTCCTGGACCGCGACATCCCCGGCCCCTCAGGCGACGAGGTCGCCCGGCGCATCGTCGCCTCCGGCAGCGGCATCCCGATCCTCATGCTCACCGCCGCCGACCGGATCGACGACAAGGCCTCCGGGTTCGAGCTCGGCGCCGACGACTACCTCACCAAACCGTTCGACCTGCGCGAGCTCGTCCTGCGGCTGAGGGCCCTCGATCGCAGGCGCGCCCACGCCCGGCCCCCGGTCCGCGAGATCGCGGGCCTGCGGCTCGACCCCTTCCGCCGCGAGGTCTTCCGCGACGGACGCTACGTCGCGCTGACCCGTAAACAGTTCGCCGTCCTCGAAGTCCTCGTCGCCGCCGAGGGCGGTGTCGTCAGCGCCGAAGAGCTCCTCGAACGGGCCTGGGACGAGAACGCCGACCCCCTCACCAACGCCGTGCGCATCACCGTCTCCGCCCTGCGCAAACGGCTCGGCGAACCCTGGATCATCGCCACCGTGCCCGGCGTCGGGTACAGGATCGACTCCGGTGCGCATGGATAGGCGCCCAGGGCTCAGCGCCCGGCTGAAACTCACCCTCAGCTACGCCGGGTTCCTCGCCGTCGCCGGCGCCCTCATGCTGGCCGTGGTGTGGGGGTTCCTGCTGCGCTACGTACCGGACAACTCGCAGGGCCTTCTCGGGATCTCGCCCAACCGCTACCTCCTCGTGCACACCTTCGCCCCCGCCGCGGCCGTGGCGATGGCCTTCCTGCTCGTGTTCGGCCTCGTCGGGGGTTGGATCCTCGCCGGCCGGATGCTCGCACCGCTCACCCGGATCACGGCCGCGGCACGGACCGCCGGCAGCGGATCGCTGTCCCATCGCATCCATATGAAAGGCCGCCAGGACGAGTTCCGTGAACTGTCCGACGCCTTCGACTCGATGCTCGAACAACTCGAGTCCCACGTCGCCGAGCAGCAGCGCTTCGCCGCGAACGCCTCCCACGAACTGCGCACCCCGCTCGCCGTCTCGCGCACGCTCCTCGACGTCGCCCGCAAGGACCCCACACGCGACCGGGACGAACTCGTCGCACGTCTGCAGGCCGTCAACAACCGGGCGATCGACCTCACCGAGGCGCTCCTCCTGCTCAGCCGGAGCGACCGCGGGAACGTCACCCGCGAGAGCGTCGACCTCTCCCTCGTCGCCGAGGAGGCCGCTGAAACCCTGCTTCCGCTCGCCGAGAAGCGCCGGATCACCCTCGACGTCACCGGCGGGGCCACCCGCGCCAGCGGCTCCGCCGAGCTCCTGCTGAGGATGGTCATGAACCTCGTCCAGAACGCCATCGTCCACAACGTCCCCGCCGGCGGCACCGTGACGATCCACACCGAGACGCAGGACGACGCCGCCGTGGTGCGGGTCGAGAACACCGGGCATCCGCTGCCACCGGAACTGGTGCCGACCCTCACCGAACCCTTCCGGCGCGGAACGGAACGCGTCCGCACCGACGAGCACCCGGGCGTCGGCCTGGGCCTCGCCATCGTGCACAGCGTCGTCCGCGCCCACGACGGGACCCTCGACCTCGCGCCTCGCCCCGCCGGCGGTCTCCTCGTCACGGTCCGGCTTCCTCGCACGCCGTAGACCACGGTGGCGCCCCGCCCTCACGCTGCTCCCGTGCGGACCGGCCGGCGCAACAGGTACGCGGCCGCCGAGGTGACGAGGAGCAGCATGCAGCCGGTGAACACCAGGCCCGCCTGTTCCAGGCCGAGCGGTTCGGCCAGGAGGCCGACTCCGATGACGGGGATCGAGATTCCCGTGTACGCGACGACGAACAGCGTCGAGATCACCGCAGCTCGCTGCTCCACCGGCGCGGCGGCCGCGACGGCGGACAGCGCCGCCCGGAAGGAGAGCCCCTGGCCGACGCCGCCGACGACGGCGGCGAGGACCACGAGCGCGAGCAGCTCCACGGAGAGCGCCCCCGCCAGGAACGCCAGGCCGGCGAAGAGCACGACGCAGCCCAACGGCAGGGACCGGGGCACCCCGATGCGGCCGACGGCGAGCTGACCGGCGGTGGAGGCGAAGAAGGCCAGCGCGACGATCAGACCGCTCACGGCGTGGTTGTCCACGTGCAGGTAGCGGGCCAGGAAGGCGGGGCTGACCGAGGTGAACACCCCGAAGAGGGCGAAGCCCGCGAAGGACGCGATGGCCGCCGGCACGAACACCGGGCGGACCTGCGGGGGCAGAGCCGGCCGCTGCGGCCGTACGGCGGTCAGCGGCCGGGGGGCCCGCACCGTCTCCGGCAGCCGCAGGAGGACGACGACCGACACGGCCACCAGGGCGAGGTGCACGGCGAAGGGGAGCAGCAGCGGCTCGGGGGCGTACTCCGCGAGCAGGCCGGCGAGCAGGGGCCCGCAGCCCAGTCCGCCCATGTTGGCGGCCGTCGCCACGAGCGTCGCCCGGGACTGGCCGCCGGGCGGGGCGAGATCCATGACGTACGCGGTGGCCGCCCCGGTGAACAGGCCGGCCGAGAAGCCCGAGAGCAGCCGGCCCGCGTACAGCCAGCCCAGCCCGTCGGCGCTCAGGAAGCAGACGGCGCTCGCCCCCGCGAACCCGAGCCCCCACAGCAGCGTCGGCCGTCTGCCGACCGTGTCCGAGGCGTTGCCCGCGAGCAGCAGCACGCCGATGACCCCGAAGGCGTACACCGCGTACACGACGGTCACCGTCAGCTCGGAGAAGCCGAACTTCTCCTGGTAGAGCGGGTAGAGCGGAGTCGGCAGCGTGGTGCCGGTCATCCCCACGACGAACACGGCCCCGGCGAGCAGACACCGGAGCCACCCTTGACGATCACCAACCATGCGGCCGACCGTAACCCCGCCCGCGCCGCCACCCCGGCAACGCGACGCCCGCGATCGGGTCATCGACCGTGCTGGACCAAAGCGCGCCCGCCTCAGGGGGACCTACGAGCCAGACTGTGCCCAGGGACGGATGGATCCGATCGGGCAGTGAAAGTGAACCCGGTCCCGCCCGGTACGGACGCCTGCGCGTCGAGGCCCACCGGGTCGCGGCGTCCGACCGGGTCGGCTGACGCGAAGCGGACGGCCTCCGAGAGCGCCCTCCGGCGGGCTCGCCGCCCTCGGGGGTGGGGTTGTCCCCACCTTCCGGACTCCGGCCTGCTCCGGTGACTCGTAGGCGTTCATGCGGGACCGTGGTCGGTATGACAGCAGCAACACCGCGGACGGGCTCCACAGCTCCGTCGCGATCGGCGACCCTCCACGGTCGCGGACTCGCCGTCCTCGCGGGCGCCGTCCTGGCTCTCGCCGCCGCCTTCGTCCTCGCCCCGCGCACGCTGGCGGCGACCGGCCCGGGGGACGACTTCGGAGAGCCGGGGCACCTCGCCGGGGCCTTCCGCGAGGCGTTCGTCGCGTACTGGAGCGCGGGCGAGCGGCGCTACCCACCGGACTTGGAGAGGATCGTCGACTACTGGTCCCGCTATCACGTCGCCAAGGGCGTGATCGCCGCCATGCTGCTGGCTGCGTTGGTCGCACTCGGCGTGCTGCTGTGGAAAGCCTTCGTGAAGGCCGACGGCCTCGGGGCGGCGAAGAGGTTCTCCCTTGCTGCGGCCGGCGTGCTCACCACGCTGCTCGCGCTGCTCTCGCTGGCCGCGGTGATGGCCAACATCCAGGGTGCGACGGCACCTTTCGCCTCCCTCCTGCCGATGCTGCCCACCGGCGCGACCGACGGTGAACTCGGGGGCGTACTCGCTCAGGTCGGGCAGCGGCTGGCCGTCGCCCCGGGCGCGGGCCACCAGGACCCGCCCGCTCTTGACGTGATGATCGGCGACTTCGCCCGCTACCACGAGGCGATGGCGGTGATCGCCGCCACCGTCGCGGTCGGCCTCGTCGTCATGGGCGTGCTGTCCTGGAAGAGGTTCAGGAGGACGGGGCCGGCCGACCGGCGAACGAGGCGTACCGTCGCGTCGCTCGGCGTCTTCTCGGTGCTCGCGGCACTGTTCGTGGTGCTGGTCGCGGTGGCGAACACGACCACAGCGGCCGACCCTCGTCCGGCGCTGCTGGCCTTCTTCGAAGGCGGATGGTGACGCGCCAGGATTTCAGCCCAAGTCGTCGGCGCGCAGGGTGAGTTCGAGTAGGCCGGGGAAGCGGGCGTCGAATTCCTCGCGGCGGAGGCGGTTGAGCCGCTTCGGGCCCTGGTCGCGCTGCTCGACGAGACCGGCGCCGCGCAGGACGGTGAAGTGGTGGCTCTTGGCGGCCCGGCCCACGGGGACGTCGAAGTTGCTGCAACTGAGCGTCCAGTCGGGCTGGGAGGCCAGTTCGCGGATCAGCTGGAGGCGTACGGGGTCCGCGAGCGCGGACAGCGCGGTGAGGAGGGCGACGTCATCGGGGTGTGTGTGCACGGGCGCCGCACGGTGGCTTGCGCTTCCCTCATGCTCCGCCATCCCGCTCACCCCTTCGTCGCGACCTACTCGCTTGCCCAATGTTCGATGACCATCATACAGTGCGGGTGTTCGCTTCTCGTTGAACACTCCGTCCGAGCTCTCCGTCCGAGCTTTTCCTGAAGGGTGGTTCGTCCATGCGCGCGATCGAGTTCCACGAGTACGGCGGTCCCGAGGTCCTGCGAGTCGTCGAGGCCACGACACCCCGGCCGGGACCGGGCCAGGTGGCCATCGACGTCGCCTGGGCGGGGGTGAACTTCGCCGACGTCAAGGCACGCGCGGAGGGATACCGCGTCGACGCACTGCCCTACCGCCCCGGCCTGGAGGTCTCCGGCCACGTCCTGGCCGTCGGGGAGGGAGTCGACGGCCTGGAGGTCGGGCAGGAAGTCGCCGCCCTCGTCGGCGGGGGCGGATACGCCGAAGTGGTCCTCGCCCAGGCCGAGTCCGTCTTCCCGCTCCCCGAGGGCCTCGATCTGAGGACCGCGGCGACGCTCCCCACGGTCCTGCCGACCGCGCACGCCCTGATCCATGAGGTGGGGCGGCTCCGCACCGGGGAGAGCGTGCTGGTGCACGGCGCGGCGGGCGGCATCGGTACGGCCGTCGGCCAACTGGCCCGGGCGGCGGGCGCCGGGGCCGTGTACGGCGTGGCCTCCACCGAGGCGAAGGCCGCGTACGCCCTGAAGTACGGCTATGACGAGGTCTTCCGACCCGACACCTTCGCCGAGGACGTCCGGCGGGCCACCGGCGGCAGGGGAGTCGACCTCGTCCTCGACCCGGTGGGCGGGGACACCCTGCGCCGTGGCCTGAGCGCCCTGGCCCCCTTCGGACGCCTCGTCTCCTTCGGCAACGCCGGCGGCGGCGCGCCCTGGCAGGTCGGCCAGCCCGAGCTGTACGGCCAGGGGCACGCCGTCGCGGGCTTCTCCGTCCTGTCACTCGCGCAGACGGCGCCCGCCGCCGCCCGCGCCCTGACCGAGCGGGCCCTGCGCGCGGTCTCGGAAGGGGCGGTGACCCTCCCCGTCACCGCCGAGTTCCCCCTGACCGAAGCGGCCGAAGCCCACAGGCTCCTGGGCGGCCGCACCTCCACGGGCAAGCTTCTGCTCCGCGTGAAGGACTGACCGCGCCCGGCTGGGACATGACCCAGATACGCCAGAAACCCGCCACGGGATGATCGTGCGTTGTTGAGGGCCTTGCCCCGTCACCCGTACAGCCCGGTGTCGTTGGTGGTGATGTTGGATTCCGCCAGGGGCGCCGGGGTGGGCTGTGACCTCGATCGAGAGGACCGCGTATCCGCGGTTCAAGCGGCTGATCACCGCGCATGAGCTGCATCTGTTCTTCGCGCCGAGCCGTGACGAGGTCGAGTGGGCCGCCGGCCGGACCGACTGCGACGAGCACCTCTGGCCCAGCTGCTCGCGCTGAAGTCGTACCAGCGCAAGGGGTGCTTCCCGAAGCCGGACGAGATCCCGGAGACGGTGGTCGACTTCGTCCGCCGCGCGATGGACCTGCCAGAGGGCACGGTGCCGAAGTCCGCGAACCGTACGGCGGAGCGGCAGCGAACCGCCGTACGTCAGCGGACGGGCTTGTCGTACGACAAGGCGAAGGCCCGGAAGATCGCCGAGGCGGTCATGCGGAGCGAGGCCGTGTCGAAGAACCGCCCGGCGGACCTGATCAACATCGCGCTGGAGAAGGCCGTGGAGGCCGGGCTGGAGCTGCCGGGCTTCACCACGCTGGACGCGCTCGCGGCGAAGGTCCGCACCGAGGTGAACGCCGCGATCTGCATGGGCTTCTACGGCCAGCTCGGCGAGGCCCCACCGGGAACAACTGCTGGCGCTGCTGTCGGAGAAGGACACTTCCGGCACCACGAAGTACAACAGGCTGAAGCAGTCGGCGAAGGCCCCGACGTGGTCGCACGTCCGTGCCCAGGCCGAGCACCTCGGGTGGGTGGACGAGCTGGGCGAGACCGGCGTGTGGCTCGCCGGCGCCGCCTCGGGGAAGATCACGGACTTCGCCGGTGAGGCGGACGCAGCGGACGCGCCGGGTCTGCGGGACTACAGCCTGGTGAAGCGGCTCGCGCTGCTGGTGTGCCTGGTCCACAAGGCGCGGATGCGGGCCCGGGACGATCTGACGACGATGTTCTGCAAGCGGATCGCGTTGCAGGTCAAGCGGGCCAAGGCGGAACTGGAGCAGATCCGGGAGCGGCAGCAGGCCATCGTCGAGGCGTTGATCGGGAACTACCGCACGGTGCTCCTGTCTTCGCGCTCGCCCACCTGCTGGGCTTCGACCCGATGCCCAGGATCGGGAACTGGAAGGACCTGACCTTCTAACGGCCCACGAAGCGGACCGAGTACGTGCACATCGACGCCCTGTTCGGGGAGAGCGGCCGCAACGTCATCGACTTCGACCTGATCGAGTCCCAGTTCCGGCACCTGATGCGGGTGGCCGTCTCCGTGCGCGAGGGCGCCATCTCCTCCACGCTGCTGCTGCGGCGCCTGCGGGCCGGCTCCCACAAGAACGCCACCTACACCGCGTTCCGCGAAGTCGGCCGCGTCGTCCAGCTGCTGCGCTCCCTCTCGGACGCCCCGCTGCGCCGGTGGGTGACCGCCGCGACGAACACGGTCGAGGCGTTCAACGGCTTCTCCCAGTGGATCGGCTTCGGCAACGGCGGCGTCATCACCGACAACGACCCCGTCGAGCAGGAGAAGACCGCGAGGTTCAACGCGCTGCTAACGAACGCGGTGACCTTCCACAACGCCCTGGACATCGTCGAGATCGTGCGCCGGCTCCAGGAGGAGGGCTACGTCATCTCGTCGCTTCCGCAGCAACGCCCGGCTGCGGCCGGGTCCGCATACCCCAGCGGGCAAGAGACGGGCCAGCAGCACCCAGCAGTGCGAAGAACAACGCCAGCAGCAGCCAGCCCGCCGTGCCGAGGCCTAGCACCACCGTGGTGAGGATCGCAGGGGCAAGAGCCTGGCCCGCGTTGAAGCCGAGGCCGAGGACACCTTGGTACTGGCCCTGGGCATGGTCGGGGGCAAGACCGAAACCCAGGGCGAAGCACGCCGAGGACTCCCAGACCTCTGCCAGGCTATGGACGAAGATCGCCGCCAGGACCAGTCCTACTGCCGCCCAGACCGGGGTGTACGCCGCCAGCGCCATCATCGGGCAGCTGACGAGGAAGAGTAGTCCCGCAGTGCGAAACGCCCTGCCGCCGTCGTACGGGGTCTCGATACGGGAGCCGATCCTGGTCTGCATCAGTACGCAGAAGGCGGAATTGACTCCGAACAGCGCGGCCACCGTCCAACGCGGCGTTTCGGTGTGCTCGGAGATCCAGATCGGCAGGAGCAGGGAGACCACCGGGTACTGCAGTCCCATGGCCCCGTAGAGGGCGGTGAACGTCAGGAACGGACGGTCCGCGAAGACGAGCCAGCGCCGCTGCCGCGGCGGCGCCGCCAGCACCGGATAGCGGGGCAGCAGAAGCAGAAGCGCCGAGCACAGGGCGAAGCTCGCCGCGTTGCCGAGAATCAGCGTGACATAGGCGCCACGGGTGTCCGCGGCCAGCGCCAGCCCGGCACCCACCGTTCCCAGGATGACGCCCAGGTTGACGAAGGTGCGCAGCTTCGCCCGGAACATGGCCGGTCGCTCACCCCCGACCCGGGCCACCAGAGCCCCCCACGCCGCCCCTCCGACCGCTGCGGCGACCTGGTCGAACGTCGCGATGATCGTGAGCGCGGCCCAGCTCTCGACGAGGACGAGGGCCGCCATCGATACCGCCTGGACCGCGAGGGCCAGCATCATGATCACGCGTGCGCCGCGCCGGTCAGCGAGATGACCCCCAGGTATCCCCGCGCACAAGCCGATCACTCCGGCGATGGTGAGCGCGGCGCCGACCTGCACCGCAGGCAGGCCCACGACCAAGGTGAAATAGAGCGCCGACGCCGCGTTGAACAGACCATTGCCGACCCGGTTGACGAAACTGGCGGCGACCAGCACGCGCTCCGGCCCACTGTCCCCCGCCATCCGGCCTATTCGACTTGCCAAACCGCCCTTGATCATGGACCGCAGGCTAACAGCGCCGCAGAACCCGCCGCAGTCCCCGGGCGCCCCAGCGATCCCAGCCCAGCGCAAGGCGCGCCGCGAGTACGAGAACCGCGTCGCCGCCCTCGCGAGCAATACCCTGTAGCGAGTCCTCCGGTCTGCAAGACCATCCCGTGGCGGGTTTCTGGCGTATCTGGGTCATTCCCCGGCTGTTCCGGCCGCCACTCAGGCCAGCATGTCCTCGATGAGATCGGCGGCGCGCGGAGTTCCGCCCTCGGCCCGGGTGGCCGCGCGCAGCGCGCCGAGCGGCGGGCCACCTCCGCGTCGCCGACGAGGTCGCCGAGAGCGGCCCTCAGGGCTGCTGCCGTGGCCTCCGGCGTGTCGATACGGCGGGGCCACCCCCAGCTCCACCGGCGGCCCCGCAGAGCGGATTTCACAGCTGGTGGATCCAGGCGATGACCAGCACGACACCGGCAGCCGACGAAGCCAGAAGGGCGAGCACGGGAGCCGCTCCCACCCTGCGCCCCCACATCCAGCCCGCCAGCCGCGAGCGCAGGCGGTCGAGGAGCCAGAGGGCGCCCAGGCCGGCAGCCGCGAACGGCAGGGCGACGAGGAAGTGCACGAGCCACGCCCCTGCCATGCTCGGGCCGCCCCAGGAATGGTCGTACGGGCCCTGGTCGACGAGACCGTAGAGCACACCGCGCAGGATGAACAGCACCTCGATGCCGACGGGGATGAGCGCGAGCAGCCCCAGCGGCACGCACACCAGCGCGTGCGCGAGCAGGCGCCCCGCGCCGGGATGCCGGGTCGACGACCGTACTGCCGGATCCTGCTCGTCGACCCGCGCCCACCAGGCGCGCGCCTGGTCCGAACGTCCGGCCGCGACCGCCCCGAGCGTCGCCAGCGAGGCCGGAAGCAGGGCTGCGGCATACCCGACCCGGCGCGCGAATCGTGCCGGGAGCGCAGGCGAACCGGAGCCCGAAGACCGCGAGTTGCGAGCGCGCCGAGCGGCAAGGAATGACATGACCCGTCCCCGTTCTCGTGAGCGTCGGCCGCTGCCGACGCCCGGAGGCTAGGGGGAAGTCATCGTCGACCACGTCACACCACGGTGCCAAGGCGCCGTCGTACCCGAGTAGGGGGGTGGGGCGGCGCGGTCGACCCGGCCGGGTCACCACCTACTCCCACTCCGTCAGGTAGCCCCGGTGTCGTACGCAACCGCCGTCGGCCGTCAGGGTCGGCTCGCCGTCGTACCGTCGGGGCGCAGCGACAGTTCGATGCCGCGGTCGTCCGTCGCCCGGACGCCCGGCAGGCCGGCTCCCGGTTCGCCCTGTGCCGGGGCGGGGACGTCGTCCACGGTCAGCCCCCGCGCGGACCACTCCTTCCGCAGGGTGTCGACCGCGGCCCGGTACGCGGCGTCGCTCGCGAAGTCGGGCGTCCACGTCACGGTCGGTTGGTCACGTGTGACGCCGTCCGCGTCCATGCCCAGGTCGTCCTTGCAGGAGGCGTCGGCCGTCTCCTTCCGCTTGATCGCGGAGTCCGGGTCGACGCCCAGCCGCCGCACCGCGTCCTCGCCGGATTCCTGGGTGTGGCGCAGGTGTTCGTGGAACGCCGCCTCGGACAGTACCGAACCGCCCGCCGGTGACGCGCAGCCCACGGCGAGTCCCGTGAGGAGAAGCACCGGTACCGCCCCGCCCGCGATCAGCGCCACGGCGCGGCCTCGATGCCGCGGAGCGGGACCGGAGGCGTGCGGGGCGGGAACGGGCGTCGTCGTCATGGGGCTCATTCCAGCAGCAGGCCCGGAAGCGACGGCACCGCTTCCGTACTCAGAAACGGCGTGAGTACCCGCTCCGCGTCAGCGTTCAGCCCTGTCGGCGGAAGTCCAGCATGGAGAAGACCTTGTCGTAGCGGCGTTCGCCGACCGCGACGAAGTCGGGCAGACGGCCGTACTCGGTGAAGCCCAGCGTCCGGTAGAGGTGCAGGGCGTTGGCGTTGTCGCCGCGGGCGTCCAGGGTGAGGACCTCGATCCCCGCCTCCCGGGCGTCGGCGATCAGGGCGGTGGTCAGCGCCCGGCCGACGCCGAGGCCCTGGGCGGCGGTGTCCACCGCGATCTTCTCGAGGTCGGCGTGCGGCCGATGGGTCGGCCGGGCGTAGCGGAGCCAGTACCCCAGTCCGACGAGCCGACGGTCGACGTAGGCGACCCGGAGGGCCGCGTCCCCGGCCCGTACGGCGGCGAGGACGTGGTCAAGGAGCTCCGCCACCTCGTCCGGCGAGGGCGGTTCGACCCAGCCCAGCGCGGCCCCTCCACGGACCAGGTCCGCCAGGATCCGATGGGCCGACTCCGTGAACCGCTCCCGCAGATCGGGATCGGAGGCCAGCTCCCCGGCATCGAGGACGGCGGGCTGGGTGGTCGCGTCGTGGGGCAGGGCGGGCTTCATGATCGACAGCCTAGCCATCCCCAAGGCCGGTCCGACGCCGGCGCTTGCGGTTCGGCCGGCGCGGGCGGACGAGAGTGTCGAGACCGCCCACAGCCGCGCGGATGTGCGCGGGCTCGCGCGGGATGTGCCCGCCCGCGCACCACCAGGACGGCCGCCCGTCCGTCAGACGTGGATGCATGCCGAGGTCATGTTCCCCGCACAGGGGCCATGCCTGCCAGAGACGCTCGGTGACCGTCTCCTGCCCGGCGTCGACGACGGCCGTCAGGGCGCGCACAGGATCGTCCGCCGACTCCGGATCCAGGAAGGTGCCGTGCCATTCGCCAGGGGCCAGGGCCACGTAGACGTTCTCGGCCTCGCCCCCGTCGTACCCGGGAACTCCGAGGAGCCGCAGAGGCCCTTGGTCCGGCAAGGTCGCCGCGAGATCCCGGTTGACTAGGGCGAGGGCCCGGTCCCAGAGCGGGTACTCGCCCGGCAGGACCTGACGAGGTGTCGGCGCATCGAAGAAGGAGCTCACGGAGAGCATCCTGCACGGCCGGACGCCGACAATGCCCGCCATTTCATCCCGCTTCGACGGGACACCGGCCGGGGCGGGCCGCCGCCCCGGCCGGTCGGATCACTCGCCGGAGTCGACGGTCGGCCGGCGCAGCTGCACCTCGGCACCGGTCTGCTTGAAGGATTCGGCGGACACCGGAACGAGTACCGCGTCGCGGTGGAAGTCCCGCAGGTTCGTCGACCCGCAGCTGATCATCGTCGACGTGAGCTTCGCCCGGGTCCGCTCCACGTTGTCGTACAGGCTGCCGGCGTACGGCACGTAGCCGTCGACGCCCTCCTCGAAGACCATCTGGCCGCGCTGGCCGTAGCGGGCCGCGTTCTGCGCGCGCCGCGAGCCCTCACCCCAGTACTCCTTGTACCACTGGCCGCCGATCTGCAGCTTCCGGGACGGGCTCTCGTCGAGTCGGGCGAAGTAGCGTCCGAGCATGATGAAGTCCGCGCCCATCGCCAGCGCCATCGCCATGTGCGAGTCGTTGAGCAGACCGCCGTCGCAGCACAGCGGCACGTACACCCCGGTCTCCTGGGCGTAGGCGTCACGCGCCTCGACCACGTCGAGCAGCGCGGAGGCCTGGCCGCGGCCGATGCCCTTCTGCGCCCGGGTGGTACAGATGGCGCCGCCGCCGATCCCGACCTTCACGAACGCCGCGCCCGCGTCGGCCAGGTACCGGAAGGCCCGCCCGTCCACGACGTTCCCCGCGCCGACGTGGACGTCGTCCCCGTACGTCTCCCGCGCGAACTCGACGGTCTTCGCCTGGTACACGGAGTAGCCGTCGGAGGAGTCCAGGCACAGCACGTCCGCACCGGCCTCCACCAGGGCGGGGATGCGGTCCTTGAAGTCCCGGGAGTTGATGCCGGCTCCCACGCGGAGCCGCTTCTCGCCGTCCACGGTCGCCCGGTGGAACGTCTTGTGGGCCTGGTAGTCCCGCTTGAGGACGAGGGAGACGATCCGGCCGTCCTCCAGTACCGGAAGGACGTCCAGGTGGTGCTGCCAGATCAGCTCGTTCGCCTCGGACAGGGAGACCGTGGCCGGCGCGGTGACCAGGCCGTCACGGCCCCGCATCCGGTTGCCGGCCGTCTCGGTCGCCCCGTGACGCTCCAGGTGGAAGTCGTCGAGGCTGATGATCCCGAGGAACTCGCCGTCCGCGTCACCGCTCCGCGTGACCACGGCCACGCCCTGCTCGGTGTCGGCCAGCTGCTGGGCGACCTCTCCGAGCGGCGTCGTCGGCGCCACGGTGACCTCGCTGGTCCGGAAGCCGGCCTTGTGCCGCTTCACGGCCCGCACGTCCGCGGCCTGTTCCTCGATCTGCTGGTTCTGATGGACGAACGACAGCCCGCCGGCCTGCGCGAGCGCCACCGCGAGCGTCGGTGACGACACGGCCTGCATGATGGCGCTCACCATGGGGGTGGCGATCCGGATTCCCGGCTCCTCGCCGACCCGGTGACGCACCAGGGGCGCCCCGAGATCCACATTGTCCGGTGTGCAGTCTTCTGTGGTCAGGCCGGGGATGAGGAGGTACTCACTCAGCGTACGAGAGATCTCGGGAAGGATTTTCACATCGTCTCCAGCAAGGAGCCTGTATGCCGGTCAGCGAAGGAACGGCGTGGCTCGTACGGGCACTGCGGATTGATGCCGACCGGGAGCGCACTGACGGAAGAAAGCGCTCCGGAAACCCGAGAGCGGGCGCGCCCGGCGAGGGCAGTGCAGACACACGCGGCCGAATCGACGGTTGAGACACGACAGACCCGAGTCCCGCGCGAGGCACAGGCGTTGACTTCCATTACGCCATACGTGATCTTAGCGCACTGCCCGTGTGCACCCCGTCGGCGCAGGGCGACGAACGCGTCCGCGGAGGAGGTGCGGGCGATCCGCTCCGGACGGGTGGCGCACAGCGGCGTGCGGGCGGTGCGCGATCAGGCATCCTGTGGCGATCGGAGCGAAGATCAGGAAGGGTCCACCCATGGTTTCGGTAGTGCAGAACGTGGCGATCGACTGTGCGGATGCCTACGGGCTCGCGCAGTTCTGGAGCGCCGTGACGGGCCGTCCGCTGGATCCGGAGGACAGGCCGGGCGCCCGGGAGACGCAGGTGCTCCTCGCGGAGGGCCCGGTGCTGTACTTCAACCAGGTGCCCGAGCCGAAGACGGTGAAGAACCGGCTCCACCTGTGCCTGCGCCCCGAGACCTCGCGCGATCAGGAGGTCGAGCGACTCCTCGGCCTCGGGGCGACGTTCGTCGGCGACCACCGGAATCCCGACGGCTCGGGCTGGGCCGTCCTCGCCGATCCCGAGGGCAACGAGTTCTGCGTCCTGCGCAGCGACTCCGACCGGGCGGCCGTCGCGTCCTGACGCTCCCGAGCCGACACGGGGCGGGTGAAAAGGCCGCTGCATATGATCAGTTCATGACTGCTCCCGTCGTACTTCACGTGGCCGCGGCGCCGGCCTCTCCCGCTCTCGTCCTCCGGCCCTGGCGCATGGAGGACGTGGCCGCACTGGTCGAGGTGAGCCGGGATCCCGGACTGCGCCTGTGGGCGAGTTCCGTCGTGGACGACGAGGCCCACGGGGCGCAGTGGGTGCGGACCCAGCAGCAGGGCTGGGCAGGGGGAGCCCGGTTGGGCTTCGCCGTCCTCGAGGAACAATCGGGTGCAGCCGACGGACAGTTGGTGGGCAGCGTGGTCCTCAAGGAAGCCGCCGCCGGCAGCCAGGCGGCGGAGGTGGGTTACTGGACCGCCGCGCGCGCTCGCGGCCGGGGAGTGGCCTCCCGCTCTCTGGAGGCCCTCACCGGCTGGGCCTTCGACACCTTCGGAGCCGGCGGGCTTGAGCGTCTCGAACTCCTGCATCAGGTGGACAACCCGGCGTCGTGTCGGGTCGCGCAGAAGAGTGCGTACGACTTCGACAGCATCCTGCCCGCGTCGCCGCCTGCCTTCCCCCACGACGGCCACCTGCACATACGGCGCGCGAGCGCCTGAGGTCCTCCCGGCTTTCGGCGATCGACCGCCCACGCGTTCATGCGCGCCGCCCACCCACAGGGCTGGCGCACCGCGGGCCGCGCCTTCGACCTGCCGCTGCGGCCGGCTCCGTGCTCGTTCAGCCGGCGTGGAGGACCCGGAAGCGGTCGGGGTGTGCGGGGTCGCGGTCGACGACCTGGATCGGTGCCCACGTCCACTGCCAGACGCCGATGCCCGGCGCGCGGGAGAAGCGGATCGGCCCGCGTGTGCCCTCGACGGTCACGCGCGGCCAGGATCCGGCGACGGCCGACCGGTCCGTGCCGTGGGAGCGCAGGGCCTCGGCGAGGACGGTGATGGTGTCCCAGCCCTCGAAGGCGACGAAGGAGGGCGCCTCGCCCAGCCGCTCGGCGAGCTCCTTCCCGACGCGGTCGCCCAGCGGCCCGAAGTGCTCGGGCAGGTAGCGCAGGAACGGGATCCCGGCACCGTCCGCGCCGAGCGCCGCGGCCCATTCCGCGAACTCCGGCTGCCCGGCCGGAGCGCCGATCAGCAGCTCCGCGAGCCGACGGTCGCCCCGTACGGCCCGGACGAGCGGCACCGCCGGCTCCGGGCTGCCCACCAGCAGGAGCAGTGCCGTGGCGCCGTGGTCGACGAGTGCGTCGCACAGGGCGTCGGGGGTGAGCGCGGTCGTGTCGAGTTCGACGACGCTGCCGCCCCGGGAGGCGAGGTGGTCCCGCAGGACGCGGGTGCCGGTCGCCCAGTAGACGCTCGGCTGGGTCGCCACGGCGATCCGGGGCCGGCCCGCGGCGAGGAGGAACTCCGCGTAGATCCGCCAGCCGCGCGACTGGGCCGGGGCCAGGCGTGCGACCCACTCCGTGGGCTCCTCAGTGAGAGCGTCGAGCACCGCCGACGAACACAGGAACGGCACGCCGAGGGCGTCGGCCCGGGCGGCGACTGCGCGGGCGACGACGCTGTGGTACTCGCCCACCACGGCGGCCACGCCGAGGCCTGCCAGTTCGTCCACGGTCGCCGCGGCCCGTTCGGGATCGGCCGCGGTGTCCCGGACCACGAGCTCCAGCGGACGGCCGTCGATCCCGCCCGTGTCGTTGACCTCGCGCACGGCCAGGTCGAGCCCGGCGAGCAGGTGCCGGCCCGCCTCGACCCAGCCGGGCCGCGTGAGCGGTACGAGGGCGCCCAGGCGGACGGGCGAGCCGTCCGTGTGCCGGGCCTCGGACGGAGACGGTGGCGTGTTCATGGCGGTCATTGGAACCATGCGCACGGCCCCGCGGCAAGCCCTTATTCCTGCGCCGCCCGCAGGGCCGGTGAGGCGGTGAACAGGGCGGACACGGCGGCCCGTACCTGTCCGGCGACCACCTCGGGCGAAGAGGTGTCCAGCTTGCCGTCGAGGTGCAGGAACGCCAGGCCGTGGACGAGGGCCCACACGGTGGTCGGGAGGGGGCCCGTCTCGTCCGCGCCGGGGAACGCATCGCGGACCATGCCGCGGACGTACTCCGTGAGGACGGCGGTCGCGGCGACCCGCTCCTCGCTCGTCGGATCGCAGGGCTCCGCGAACATCGCTCGGAACAGGGCGGGGTGGTCGAGGGCGAACCGCACGTAGGCCACGGCGACGGCTGCCAGGTCGTCGGGCGTCGAGGGCGCGGGGCGGGCCGCGGTCAGGTGCTGGGCGAGTTCGCGGTAACCGTCCGCGGCGACCGCGGAGACGAGCGCGTCCCGGTCGGCGTAGTGACGGTAGGGAGCCGTGGCCGACACGCCCGCCCGTCGGGCGACCGCGCGCAGCGAAAGGCCCGCGCTGCCGTCCTCCTCCAGGAGCTCACGCGCGGCGCGCAGGCAGGCGGCGCGCAGATCGCCGTGGTGATACGTACGGGTTTGCGGCATAGCTGACGCTCTTGTGTGTGTGCTGCTTGCATCGAAACTCAATGTTTGTGATGCATACATTGTAGGCGGGGGAGAAGCAAGAGGAAACCGAGATGACCGGCGAGCTGTTCTCACCGCTGCCCTGCGCGGCTACCTCACCTGGCTCTCCACGAGCCGGTAAGGCGGGAACTTCCCGGTCTTCGTACGCGTTCCGGAAGGCGACCTGATCATTTGACGTGGGACACGGCGGCGGGGCGCGCCGTCGGGGGAAGTGAGCAAGCCATGGCCATGGTGGGCCTGTTCTGGATCGCCGAGGGCGACGTGTACGTGGGCGCGAAGCCGTCCGGACTGGCCCCCGGGGTCCGCCTGACCCCCGACGGTGTGGTGGCCCTCGGCGACGGACAGTCCGGCCTCCACCTGTGGGAGGACGTGCGCGCCCTCACGGTGGCGGACGTTCCCGTGAAGTCCTTGAAGCGGCAGGTCGGCGTCGTCACGGACGTGGCCCTGGACGTGGTGATGAATCTGGCCATGACCTTGGGTCCGGGCCGCACGGGCGAGGCCCCGCCGATGATGACGCTGGGCCTGGAGTCGGGTGACGGCGCGTACGAGCTGAAGGCCTACGTGGCCGCGGCCGTCGGTTACTCGCCGACCGAGGTCGAGCTCTCCCGCGTCCTCCTGTCCCGCCTCACGGACGGCGCCGCGACGATGGCCACGACGCTGGCGGCGATGTCGGAGTGGGGGCGTGCCTGGGAAGGCGGGTCGCCGCGCGCCGCGCAGCGCGAGGAGCTGCTGCGGCGGTGGGTCGACTAGGACCTGTCCGGCGATTCCCGTCGGACCCGACGGGGATCGCCGGACAGGCCCCCGCATCGGGTTGCGTTTGCACCCGAGGCGGGGACCATGGAAGGGAGAACAGGGATTCGACGCCCGTCGAATGTGCCCCACCGGTCCTCGTCCTGACCCGCCACGCATCCGATACGGCAGCCGGAATCGACCGCACTCCCCTTCAGGAGGCGTCATGACCGAACCCGACGACCCACTCGGCCAGTGGATGGGTCGGTTGCTCCGGCTCGGCGTCGGCATCTCGCCCGAGGCCGCTCGGAGTTTCGTGCACGACCTGTACGCACAGGCCCAGTCCGATCTCGACGACGAGCGGGCGGAGGCCGACTTCCAGCGGGAGGAGTGAAGCCGGGCGAGAGCCGTCGTGGATCTGGTGAGGAACGGAGTTCCACATGACCGATACGGAAACGTGGGGCGATGACGTCTACCAGCCCGACGGCAGCGAAGTCCAGGACGACGCAGGTGTCCTGGACTACGAGGACACCCTTGAGGGACCGGCCGGCGACCCGCTCGACGCGGGGTACTCGCCACCGGAGCGGCCTCTCGGGGCCGAGCACACGGGCGTGACCGCGGCCGAACGGCAGCAGGGCGAGTCCCTCGACGAGCGCCTGGCGGAGGAGGAGCCGGAGCCGGCTCTCCTCGACGGCGACGGCCTCGGCGACGCGACGGACACCGACGGGGAGCTCCTGGACGACCAGGTCGGCGGCACGCGCGCGGGCCGCCTGATGTCCGAGGACGAGGGCACGCACTCCATCAGCTCGGAGCTGAACGCCCGGGACCTCGGCATTGACGGCGGCGCCGCGTCCGCGGAGGAAGCCGCGATGCACATCATCGACGTGGAGTGACTCAACCGGCCTTCGGATCGCGGACCGCGAGGAGTGCCGCGCCGAAGTCCGCGGCAGCGCGCGGGTCGGAGAGGGAGCGGCCCGTCAGTTCCTCCACGCGCCGCAGGCGGTAGCGCACGGTGTTGGGGTGGACGAAGAGGCTTCGGGCCGCGGCGGCGGCCGAGCCGGCGGCGGCGAACCAGTGCTCCAGGGTGCGCAGCAGCCGGGATCGTTCCGCGGCCGGAAGGTCGAGCACCGGCCGGAGCACCACCTCCATCAGGTGCGCGGCCTCGGCCGGAGCCGCGGCGACGACCATGGCGAGCGGATTGTCGTCGAAGCGGGCCACACCGGGGCCGGTGCCTTCGAGCCCGGCCAGGGCGAGACGCGCGAAGCGCAGGGCCTGAGGCGTGTCCCGCAACGACTGGAAGCGCGGACTGAAGCCCACGCGGGCGCGCGTCCGGCGCAGGATGCGCAGACAGATGGCCTCCGCCGCCGGAGTGGGCAGGGCGATCAGGGCGAGCTGCTGGTCCGGCAGAAGCCTCCAGGCGGACGGGAGGTTCGCCTGGCGCAGCGCCGCCTCCGCCCCGGTGAGCGGTTCCTCGCCGGGAGTGCCGGCCTTCGCCGCGGCGACCGCGTAGGGCCCGTGCTCGGGCAGCTCCAGTTCGCGGGCGGTCTCCCACAGCGTGCGGTCGGTGACGATCCCGGTGAACAGCGCCTCCACCAGGGCGGACCGCCGTGCCTGTCCCTGCGAGGTGAGCTCCGCGGCCGCCTCCCGGTAGGCCACCGCCACCGACTCGGCGTACAGACCGGACAACGCCCAGAACTGCGTCGACTCCGACAGCAGGAGGTCGACGGAGATCTCCGGGCGGGTGCGGGCCTCGGCGAGGATCTCCGTCCACAGGAGCTGCGAGCCGATCCGGTACGCGTGGAGGGTGTCCGCCAGCGGTACCCCCTGCTCCGCCCGGAGCCGACCCGTGTCACGGGCCGAACTCGCGTCCGGAGTGCCTCCGAGGCGGAGGTGGGTGAGGATCAGGCCCGCGTTGGCGGTGCAGGAGCGGCGCAGGGAGTCCAGCGGGATCAGCGACTCGTCCTCGTACGCCTCGACCTCCGCACGGATGCGCAGTACCATGCGCTCGCCGAGTTCCGGAAGCCCTGCCTGAAGCGTCTCCGCCACGCCCGAAAGGATCATTCCCGCAGCTTAACGCCGTCACATTGTGGTCAGGGACAATCCGGAACGTCATGCGTTGTCACACCGGCCATAGGCCGGGCGTGCATACGACGGCAGTATGTCGACGATGTAAACATTCGATGATGCCGTGTAACGGAGGCAGGTCATGGCCAATCTGGCAGGGTTCCTCGTGGAGACGGCTGCGCGGCAGCCCGAGCGCCCCGCGCTGCGCCTGGGGGAGCGGGTCATCAGCTACGCGGAGCTGGACGAGCGCAGCGCCCGCGCCGCCGCCCTGCTCAGGTCCGAGGGTGTCCGGCCCGGAGACCGGGTCGCGCTGATGCTGCCGAACGTTCCCGAGTTCGTCGTCCTGTACTACGGCGTCCTGCGTGCCGGAGCGGTCGTGGTTCCGATGAACCCGCTGCTCAAGACCCGGGAGACCGAGTTCCACCTCGCCGACTCCGGCGCGGTGTGGCTCTTCGAGTGGCACCAGGCGCCGGGCGAGGGCGCTCAGGGAGCGGCCGCGGCGGGGGTGCGGCACACGGCCGTCGAGCCCGCCGCGTTCGCCGCGGCGCTGGCGGAGCAGGAGCCGCTGCCCGAGGTCGCCGACACGGACGACGAGGACATGGCCGTCCTCCTGTACACCTCCGGCACCACCGGCCGCCCCAAGGGCGCCGTCCTCTCCCACGCCGGCCTGCGGCACAACACCGAGGTCAACAGCGTCCACATCCAGGAGATGACGCCGGAGGACGTGGTGGTGGGCTGCCTGCCGCTGTTCCACATCTTCGGCCAGATCTGCACCATGAGCGCGGCCGTCCGCAGCGGCGCCTCCCTCGTCCTCATCCCCCGGTTCGAGCCGGGAGCAGTCCTGGCGGCCATCGCCCGGGAGCGGGCCACCGTCTTCGAAGGCGTGCCGACCATGTACGCGGCGCTGCTCCAGCACCCCGCGGACGCGGACGTGTCGACGCTGCGGATGTGCATCTCCGGCGGCGCCTCGCTGCCGGTGGAGATCCTCCACGGCTTCGAGCGGCGCTTCGGCTGTCCGGTCCTGGAGGGCTTCGGCATGTCCGAGACCAGCCCGGTGGTCACCTTCAACCACCCCGACCGGCCGCGCAAGGCCGGCTCCATCGGCACCCCCATCCGGGACGTCGAGGTGCGGCTGCTCGACGACAAGGGCCAGGACGTGGCTCCCGGCGAGATCGGCGAACTGTCCGTCCGCGGGCCCAACCTGATGAAGGGGTACTGGAACCGCCCGGAGGAGACGGAGGCCGCCGTCCCCGACGGCTGGCTGCGCACCGGCGACCTCGCCCGCGCCGACGAGGACGGCTACCTGTACGTCGTCGACCGTAAGAAGGACATGATCATCCGCGGCGGCTACAACGTCTACCCGCGCGAGATCGAGGAGGTCCTCCACGAGCACCCCGCCGTCGCCCTCGCCGCGGTGGTGGGATTCCCGCACCCCGAGCTCGGCGAGGAGGTCGCGGCCGCGGTCGTGCTGCGCCCCGGGGTGGAGGCCGCTCCCGAGGAACTGCGGGAGTACGTCAAGGACCGCGTGGCCGCCTACAAGTACCCGCGCAGGGTGTGGCTCGTGGACGCACTGCCGCTGGGGCCCAGCGGCAAGATCCTCAAGAGGGAGATCACCGTGCCCGCGGTCTCCGGCGAGCCGGGTCAGTAGGCGGTCGCCCTGTTCTCCTCTGCCCAGAGCCGTTCCGTGTCGGAGCCGCCGGGCGGAGGAACCAGCCCGTTGATCATCCAGAGCTCCTCGCTGGTCTCGTCGACGTGGAACTCCCAGTGGAGCCCGGCGTGCCGTTCGAGGTGCGGGCGCACCATCTCCCTGATCCAGCGGGCCGTGCGGCGCCTGCTCTCCTCGTCGGGGTTGCGCCGGGCGATGTGGTCGATGGTGATGCGGACCCCGACCGGGGCGGGCTCCCCGCCGACGTAGAAGTCCTCGGGCCGGGTCTCCTGGAACAGGGTGACCACATAGAAGCGGGGCAGGCCGACCTTCTCGTAGTGGTCGGCGATGGACGAGGCGAGCCGGTGCTTCTCTTCGGCGGAGAAGATTCCCGGGGTGTGGTGAACGGTCCACAGGGGCATGGGGGTTCGTAGCTCCTCAGTCAGGGGGGCGGGGAGGTCAGCCGGCGGCCGGGAACGTCAGGTGTTCCACGGGCCCGGACAGGGCGGACTTCACGGTGACGCTGACGTCGTCGGCGAGCACCTCGACGGCCCCGGCCTCCAGACCGTCGACGATCCGCGCGGCCACGTCGGCGGGCTTGGCCTTGCTCCGGTCGAGGGCGGAGACCATGTCGGTGTCGATGAATCCGGCGTGCACGCCGACGACGTGCGTGTGCTGCGGCGCGAGTTCGAGCCGGAGCGAGTTCGTGAGGGACCAGGCCGCCGCCTTGGAGGCCCCGTACGCCCCGCTGCCCGCCAGCCACGACAGTACGGAGTGCATGTTCACCAGCGCTCCGCCGCCGTTCGCGGCGAGGACGGGAGCGAACGCCCGCGCCACCCGCAACGGCCCGAAGACGTTGACGTCGAAGGTCTCGGCCGTCTGCTCGAACTCGCCCGTGAGCAGCGGCGCGGGCAGCAGGACCCCGGCGTTGTTGAACACGATCCCGGCGTCCGGGGCGAGCTCCGCGAGGGCGGCGACCGACTCGGCCGAGCGCACGTCGAGCACGGCGGTCACCACCCGTGGGCGCTTGTCGACGTAGGCCGAGCGGGCGGTGGAGTACACCTTGCTCGCCCCGCGCGCCAGCACCTCGTCGACGAGCGCGGCACCGAGTCCTCGCCGCCCGCCGGTCACCACGACCACCTTGCCCGCCACCGTAACCACGGCACTCACTCCTCATCTGGATAACGACCTCGTTAGTCAGATGCAAACACGCCAGGTCTGAGTAACGCAAGCATTAGTTACAATGGGCCGGTGGCGATGAGGTTCGAGAAGCGACTGAGTGACCGGGACGCGTGGTCGATCGGCGACGGGTGCTCGGCCGGCCGGGTGCTCGACCTGCTGAGCACCCGGACGGTCTTCATGGTCGTGCGGGAGTGCTTCTACGGCACGACCAGGTTCGAGGACTTCGTGGCGAGGATCGGCACCTCCGCGCCCTCGGTCTCCCGCGCGCTCAAGCAGCTGGAGTCGGCCGGGGTCGTGGCGCGCACCCCCTACCAGGAGCCGGGGAAGCGGGCCCGCGACGAGTACCGGCTCACCGAGGCGGGCGAGGACCTGCTGCCGGTCTTCCTGTCGCTGATCCGGTGGGGTGACACGTACCTGCAGGACGGCCGTCCGCCGCTGGCCTTCGTCGACGCCGAGAGCGGCTGCCCGCTGAGCGTCCGCGTGACCGCGGACCCGGCGCCGGATCCGTCGTCCGACGACATCGAGATCCGCCTGCACCCCGACTGGAGTCGCGACTGACGCTCCCGCGGCGCGAGAAGGGGTACGAGGCTCAGTCCGCGCGCTTCCTGCTGTGGAGGTGCAGCGAGCGAAGGGCCGCTTCGAGGGCGAACCGATGGTCGGGATCGAGGAGCCGGTCGCCGAAGTGGTTGTCCAGGTTCCGCAGGCGGTAGCGGACCGTCTGCGCGTGCACGCCCAGCATCTCGCCGACCTGTTCGGCGGGGGCGCGCGTGGAGATGTGGACGCGCAGGGTCTCGATCAGCCGTTCGCGCCGGGTACCCGAGAGATCGTCGAGCGGGGCCAGTTCACGCGCGGCGAGCTGCGCCGTGAGGGCCGGATCGGACAGCAGCCACAACGTTGTCAGGTGCTCCTCGCAGCGCACGAGGGGCGCGTCCGCCACGATGCCGTCGTCGATGAGCTGCAGCACGCGCCGCGCCCAGCGGATGGAGTGCGCGGCCTGCACCGGCGGCACGGTCAGGCCGACGACGGCGGGGGTGCCGGCCAGGGCGGATTCGAGCATCGCGAGGCGCTGCGGGGTGAGCGGCCCCGGGATGAGCAGATGCGGCTGGGGGAGGCTGAGGTCCGCCAGGACGTCCCGGTCGAGACCCGCCTGGATGAGCTCGGCGACCGGAGGACGGAGGGCCACCAGGGTGCATTCGGCGGGGAGCTGCCAGGAGGCCTCCTCGCAGAGCTCGGCGATCGTCGCCCGGGGCAGTGGCGGACCCGCGACGACGAGGTGGAGTAACTGTCTTCTCCGCGCCGCCGCGTCGGACACCGCGCGGGCCTGGGCCATGACGTAGCCCTCGCGGGACAGGGCTTCGAGCTCCTCGACGTAGGCGAAGAGGGCGTCCGCGAAGGCCAGGATGAGGGTGGGGGAGAGGTTGTAGGTGCGGCCGATGCTCTTGGCCCGGCGCAGCGCGATGCGGGCCCCGAGGCGATAGGCACCCTGTAAGGAGTCGAGGTCACGGCCCTCGTAGGCCTCCACGCGGCCGAACTTGCGCAGCAACTCGTCCCTGAGGGCCGACTTGGTCCCCGGGGCGGCGACCCGTTCCACGAAGGCCGCCAGGGCCTGTTCCACGCCCTGGCGGATGGCGTCCGAGTGCGGTCCGTTGAAGAGATGGGCGTACACGGGATAGGTCCGCTGGATCTCCACGCCGATCTCCTTGATGAGGCCCGGGATCTCCGGCCTCATCAGGTCGGCGAACTCCCTGGGGAGCGGGTCGAGCGGCTCGCCGATGTTCGGTGACTGTGCGATTGCGGGCATGGGGTGATCCCTTGCTCTCCTGCGCGACCGGTGGGGAGCGGCGGTGCGGCGCCCTCCCGGGTGGGGTGGGCGCCGCCCCGGCCGTCAGGTGCGTACCAACGGGGACTGCTGAAGCTAAATCAACTGCTGTGTGCTGTACACAACTTGCGCAAGAGTTGGCGGTCCGGAGGCCCGTGCGCCGCCGGACTAGGCCGGGAATCGCCCCTGGGTGGCCGTTACCTGACCGCCGAGTGCCAGTTCTGGGAGAACACCTTTCCGGCGTCGGGGGCGAGGACGCCGGGGGCGTAGAGGCCGGTCAGGTAGGTCTGGGTGTTGTTGAGCGTGAGGCTGTTCTTCCCGGCCGCGGAGGGCAGCCCCGTCTTGAGGTTGACGGCGCCGTTGACCAGGCCGAGGCCCAGGCCGCAGCCGCTGGCGCCGGGGACGGCGAAGGTGGTGTCGACCTGGGTGGAGCCGAGGAGGTTGAGGCGGCTCATGTCGCCTTCCTCGTTCGGGGTGCCGTCGCCGCTGTAGCGCTCGACGCCGAAGTCGGGCGCGGTCTTGTTGCTCGGGCGCAGCAGGATCGGGTTGGACTTGGACCCGATGTAGCAGTTGCTGCCGAGGAACGGGTTCTCCAGGTGGATGCGGACCGGGATGGTCACGATCGGCATGTCGGTGAGGACGCCCGCGATCTGGTCGAAGTTCGAAGGCGTGCCGACCGATTCCATGGTGGCGGTGATCCTGTTGAGGTCGGCGTCGGACAGCTGCCGGCAGATGTCGGTGATGAACGGGATGTCGCTCGGACACATCAGGCCGAGCAGGCCGCCGGGGACGGTGGCGGAGTCCGCGATGAGGGAGCCGGCGGGCGGGGGGACGACGGTGTTGGTGCCGTCGGCGTTCTGGATCACACCGAACTGGAGGTTGGTCCTGCCGGTGACCACGGTCGTGTTCCCGAGCTTGATGGAGCCGCCGGCCGAGGAGGACGACACGCACTGCGGCGCCTTGTCGAGGCCGTCGGCGGCGAGTATCGCGGGGGCGTCGACGGGGCAGCGGTCGAACGGGGCCCAGCTGCCGTTCAGCTGTGGTGAGGCCGCGGTCGCCGTGCCGATGGAGACGAAGGCGCCGAGCGCGGTCAGCGCGGACAGGGTGGCGAGTCTCGTGCGGGAGGTGACGAGGGACATGGCGGATGCCTTCCGTCGGGGTGAAGGGGGGACAGGGCGGTCTGATCAGCGTTCGGGCTTGGGGACCACGTACGGCTGGCGGTCCTCGGTGCACTGGCCTTCGGTGGGCACGTCGACGCCCACGGCGCAGGTCTGGCCCTGGATCTGCTTGATGTAGTTGCCGGGGCCGGAGATGGACGCCGTGAGGAGCCGGTCGAGGTTCTCACCGCCGGCGCCGCATCCCTTGAAGGCGGGGATGGACACCTCGCCGGTGAGCGGCCCGCCGCCGGTGAGGAGGTAACCGGTCGCGTCCGTGCCGTTGATGAGCTGTCCCTTGCCCAGGAGTACGAGGTGGTCCCCGGGGTACTTGGCGGGGTCGGGCTCGCGGGAGGTGAGCGGCTTCTCGGTGCGGCAGTCGGGCCCGACGTCCAGCCGGGTGCCGTTCACCCGGACGTCGAGGACCCGCAGCACGAAGCGGGCGCGGATGTACGTCTCCGAGAGGTTGTCGGGGAAGACCAGCAGGACGTCCGAGTCGACGGTCAGGGGCCCTGTCTGCTCCAGGACCATGGTGGCCGTGGCCGGCGCGAAGCCGAACGTCAGGAAGGTGGCCTTGAACGGCGGGGTCTGCTTGCGCCCCTGGTAGGAGAGGTGTCCGGTCGACGGAGTGAGGAGGTGCATGCTTCCGTCCGGCCGGACGACGAACTCCGGCTGGCCCTGCTCGATCAGGACGCACGACACCGGAATGATGTTGGCGCCGTTCAGCTTGCGCACGTTGGAGTAGCCGGTGATGTACGCCGACAGTGAGGTGGGGGTCGGTTCCCCGGTGACGCAGGGCGGTGCGGCCGGCCGGCCCGCCGCGGTGCCGGGTGCGTCCTCGTCGGTCACCGTCAGGCCCTTGCCCCTGTCCGTCTGCTGCCCGGTCCGCGGGTCCTTCGGGGCGTGGCCGTCCGCCGTTCCCGGACGCACCGGGACCGTCCGTCCCGAGGGGGAGGACGGCCCGGAGGACGGGGAGGAGGAAGGAGACGCCGAAGGGGCGGACGGCGAGGTGGGAGGGGTGCTCGGATTCCCGGTGCCGGTGTCGGCGCCTACCGGGACCGTGGCGAGCAGAGTCCGGCCCTCCGCGTCCTGACCGGGGACGCAGCTCACGGAGAGAGAGGACGCGGTGGCGGGCGCGCCGGTGTCCGTGCTCGGGGCGAGATCGAGGGTGAGGCCCGCGGCGGTGAGGGTCAGATCGCCGGCCGTGTCCGTCGTCAGCGTCGGCACGTCGCCGGTCGTGGTGAGCACGAGAGGCCCCTCGGCGGGGACGTCGAGGGACTGCGCCGTACCGCTCCAGGTCGCCTGCGCGCGCTGCTCGTTCTGGGCCACGTCGACCGTGAGCCGGGTTTCCGCCCGCACCTTGGAGCCCGCAGAGGCGGTGAGGTCGGCCGCGGCCGGGAACTCCACCGTCGTGGTGACGTCGGTGGGCCTGATCTCCTCGCCGGGGGCCGCCCGGTCGGGGAAGGCCGCCGTGATCCGCACCGTCGCGGGCCGCTGTCCCGAGGGCAGGGCGCAGACATAGGGCAGCGCGGTGTCGACCTTCAGCGTCCCGACGGCGACGGCTGCCGCCGGGAGCAGGGGGGCGAGCGCCACGAACGCGGCGATCGTCGCGCCGCGCGCGCGGATACGGGAAGGTCGAGGGGTGGGCCCGGGGCCTCTCATCTGTTGCTCCGCTCGGGTCGTTCGTGTGCCGACGGGGGAAGGGGGCCGGCGAAGGGCGCGGGCACAGGCCCGCGTCCGCCCGGCCGGGGTCGCCGGCCGGACGGACGCGGGTTTCTGCGTCCTTACGGGTTGGAACCGACGATCGTCGGGATGGTCGTGGTGCCCGCCACCTTGAAGAGGTACGTGCCCTTGAAGGTGGGCTTGGCGCCGACCGGGACGGCCGAACCGCAGCCGGAGGACGAGACGACGGTGAGCTCGCCCGCGAGGCTGTTGACGGCGAGCGCGCCCGTCGAGTTGGTGTACGTGCTGGACGCCTTGCCCGTGACGCGGAAGACACAGGCGCCGACGGTCACCTTGGCGTCGACGTTGCCGACGTAGCCCTTGGTGACGCCGGTCGCGGCGGTGTAGTCCTGCGCCACGATCGTCCAGGGGGTGGTCGGGACGGCGGTCACGGGGCCCAGCACGCTGGTGCAGGGCGTCCCGGCGACGCCGAAGGCGATGGAGTTGATGGTGCCGACGGTCGCCGGGTTGCCGGTGGTGCTCTGGCCCGTGCCCGAACCGTTCGACTTCGTACACGTCATGGCGATGCCGTTGACGCTGAGGACGATGTTCCCGCTGTTGACCGCGGTGATGCTGGCCGGGGACGGGCTGACGGTCCAGACCGTGGACGCCACCGCCGAGGCGGGGCTGACGGCCAGGCCGAACGCGGCCGAGGCGGCTCCGGCGACGACGGCGAGCTTTCTGATGGGCTTCTTCATGGCTCTGGGACTCTCCTTGGGGATTGACCGGCAGAGGGGTGGCCGCGGTGGGGGTCGAGCGGCCGGCGGCCCGACATTTCTCGGCCGCGAAACCAGACGTTACTTGCGGGAAACTTAGCTGAACAATGGCGCAGCCCATGATTCTTTGGAGATGTCGAAATGCCTGTCAAGTGGGTGAGCGATGGCGTGAATCCCCTTGGTTCCCGGGTGCGCAATGTCGACAATTCTGATCGATCGCCGGGGTGACCCGCCACTCTCCCCGGTGATAAACGGTGAGGCGGAACTGTCTCCCGACTGATAAATGTTCCGCCGTTTGATTTCCTGTCGGGAAAACTCGGAATCCGCTATTGCCGCGAGAGGTTACTCGGCCGTAGCGTTCCCGGGGCGGCGCACCGTCGCAGGTCGGCGCAGCTCTGTGTCTCCGCGGAGACAAAAGTCGATCCCGACCTTGTCTCCGCGGAGACAAATACAGGAGCGGATCAAGAAATATGGCGCCCGCCTATTGTCCGGATGATCCGCACCGCCTTAACGTGCGCCCGCGGCGCACACCCGACGCACGCTTGCTGGAGGTGGGATGGGAATCGAAGTAGTCGTTGAGGGTCTGACCATGTCCTTTGGCAAGCAGAACATCTGGCAGGACGTGTCACTGACCCTGCCGGCCGGAGAGGTCAGCGTCATGCTCGGCCCTTCCGGTACCGGGAAGACGGTCTTCCTGAAATCGCTCATCGGACTGCTGAAACCCCAGCAGGGCCGTGTCCTCATCAACGGTGTCGACATGGTCGGCAGCCCCGAACGGGACATCTACGAGACCCGGAAGCTCTTCGGCCTCATGTTCCAGGACGGCGCCCTGTTCGGCTCCATGAGCCTCTTCGACAACATCGCCTTCCCGCTGCGCGAGCACACCCGCAAGCGGGAGTCCGAGATCCGGCGCATCGTCATGGAGCGGATCGAACTCGTCGGTCTGCTCGGCGCGGAGGGCAAGCTGCCGGGCGAGATCAGCGGAGGCATGCGCAAGCGCGCCGGACTGGCTCGCGCGCTCGTGCTGGACCCGCAGATCGTGCTGTGCGACGAGCCGGACTCCGGACTCGACCCGGTCCGCACCGCCTACCTGTCCCAGCTGCTCATCGACCTCAACGCGCGGATCGACGCGACGATGCTCATCGTCACCCACAACCTCGACATCGCCGCCACCGTCCCCGACAACATGGGGATGTTCTTCCGGCGCAGGCTCGTCACCTTCGGGCCCCGCGAGGTCCTCCTCACCAGTGACGAACCGGTCGTGACCCAGTTCCTCGCCGGCCGCCGCGAAGGCCCCATCGGCATGTCCGAGGAGAAGGACGCCGCCCTCCTCGCCGCCGAGGCGGAGAACCTGGCAGGCCACTCGACGGCGCCCCGCGTCATCGTCCCGCAGCTGGAACCGTCCCCGGGTCTGCCGCCCCGCGCGGCCGTCACCCGGCGGCGAGAGCGCGTCCTCGGCATGCTCGACCAGCTGCCGCCCGCCGCCCGCGCCGCGATCCGCGACACCTACGCGCGCACCGCTGCCGCGCCCACCCTGACCATGCCGGCCACCGGGAGCGGCTCGTGATCACCGGCGCGCTGCGGCAGACCGGCCGCCTCTTCGCCCTCGCTGCCGAGGTGAGCAGGGCCGTCTTCCGGCGCCCTTTCCAGTTCCGGGAGTTCATCGAGCAGTTCTGGTTCGTCGCGAGCGTCACCATCCTGCCCGCCGCACTCGTCTCCATCCCGTTCGGCGCCGTCATCGCCCTCCAGGTCGGCTCCCTCACCCAACAGCTGGGAGCCCAGTCGTTCACCGGCGGTGCCAGCGTCCTCGCCGTCATCCAGCAGGCCAGCCCGCTCATCGTGGCCCTCCTGATCGCCGGCGCCGGCGGCTCCGCCATCTGCGCCGACCTCGGCTCCCGCAAGATCCGGGAGGAGCTCGACGCCATGGAGGTCATGGGCGTCTCGCCCGTCCAGCGCCTGGTCGTCCCGCGCGTTCTCGCCACCATGGCCGTCGCCGTGCTCCTCAACGGCATGGTCTCGGTCGTCGGCACGCTGGGCGGCTACTTCTTCAACATCGTCCTCCAGGGCGGCACCCCCGGCGCGTACCTCTCCAGCTTCTCCGCCCTCGCCCAGCTGCCCGACCTCTACATCAGCGAACTCAAGGCCCTGATCTTCGGGTTCATCGCCGGCATCGTCGCCGCCTACCGGGGACTCAACCCCCGCGGCGGACCCAAAGGCGTCGGCGACGCCGTCAACCAGTCCGTCGTCATCACCTTCATGCTGCTGTTCTTCGTGAACATGGTGCTCACGGGCATCTACCTGCAGATCGTCCCGCCGAAGGGAGGCTGAGACCGATGGCCTCCCCGTTCGTATGGCTCGACCGGTCCGGTGACCAGCTCCTGTTCTACGTCCGAGCCCTGCTCTGGATCCCGCGGACGCTGCGCCGCTACCTCAAGGAGGTGCAACGGCTGCTCGCCGAGGTCGCCTTCGGCTCCGGCGGCCTCGGCGTCATCGGCGGCACCATCGGCGTCATGATCGCGATGACGCTGTTCACCGGAACCGTCGTCGGCCTCCAGGGCTACGCGGCCCTCGAACAGATCGGCACCGCCGCCTTCACCGGATTCGTCTCCGCGTACTTCAACACCCGCGAGATCGCCCCGCTCGTCGCCGGGCTCGCGCTCTCCGCGACCGTCGGCGCCGGATTCACCGCCCAGCTCGGCGCCATGCGCATCAACGAAGAGGTCGACGCCCTCGAAGGCATGGGCATCCGCTCCATGCCGTACCTGGTCACCACCCGCATCATCGCGGGCGTCGTCGCCATCGTCCCGCTCTACGCGATCGGCCTGCTCTCCTCCTACCTGGCCTCCCGCTACGTCACGGTCCTCTTCAACGGCCAGTCCCAGGGCACGTACGACCACTACTTCAACCTCTTCCTGTCACCGACGGACGGCCTCCTCTCGGTGCTGAAAGTGCTGATCTTCAGCGTGATGGTGATCGTCGCCCACTGCTACTACGGCTTCCGGGCCACCGGCGGCCCCGCAGGCGTCGGCATCGCCGTCGGCCGCTCCGTACGCAACGCCATCGTGCTGATCAGCGTCACCGACTTCTTCCTGTCGCTGGCCCTCTGGGGCGCGACCACGACCGTGAAGGTGGCGGGGTGAGATGAGCGACTCACGTGCCGAGACCGTCCGCCGCCGGTTCGCCGGCGTCGTCTTCCTGCTCGTACCCGTCCTGCTCGCCTCCCTCGCGGTCGCCGTCTACGACAAGCGCTTCACCGACTCCGACCCGATCGTCGTGGAGACCGGCAGCGTCGGCAACGAGATGCACCTCGGAGCCGAGGTGAAACTGCGCGGCGTCGTCATCGGCGAGGTCCGCGCCATCGACGCCACCGACGGCGGCGCCCGGCTCACCCTCGCCATGCGGCCCGGAACCCTGCGCCACGTCCCTTCCGACGTCCGCGCGCAGATGCTGCCCACGACCCTCTTCGGCGAACGGTTCGTGGCCCTCGTACCGCCCGCGACCCCCTCCGCCCGGGCACTCGGCCCCGGAGACGTCATCCCCGAGGACCGATCGAGCAACGCCGTGGAACTCCAGCAGGTCCTCGACAACGTCCTGCCCCTGCTCACGGCCGTCCAGCCGCAGAAACTGTCGGCGACCCTGTCCGCCGTCTCCCGCGCCCTGGAGGGGCGCGGCGACAAGCTCGGCGAGACGCTCGCCCAACTCGACGCCCATCTCCGCGAGTTCAACCCCCATCTGCCCGCCCTCACCCGCGACCTGAAAGAGCTCGTGAAGGTCAGCCACCTCTACGCGGACGCCGCCCCGGACATCGTCACCGCGCTCACCGACTTCACCAGGACCAGCGGCACCCTCGCGGAGAAGGAGGGCGAGTTGGCCGGCACCTTCGGCGCCACCACCCGGACGGCACAGGACCTGACCGCCTTCCTCCGGCAGAACAAGAACAACATCATCCGCCTCAGCGCCACCAGCAGGCCGACCCTGGAACTGCTCGCCGAGTACTCCCCGTCCTTCCCCTGCACCCTGCGGACCCTCGCCCAGTTCGTGCCCGCGATGGACAAGGCCCTCGGCAAGGGCACGAACCAGCCCGGACTGCACGTCGAGGTGACCACCGTCCCCTCGCGCGGCGCCTACGTCCCCGGCCGGGACACTCCCTCGTACGGAACGGGCGGCGGCCCCCACTGCTACCCCGTGCCCTACCTCGGCGTCCCGGCCGCACCCGCCGCGCGGGCGTCCGCCGCGGCCGACCAGGACCTCGGGCCCGCCAACTCCCCGCAGGAGAACGACCTCGTCAACGAACTCCTCGCCCCCGCGGCGAAGAAGCGGCCCGGCGACCTGCCGGACTGGAGCAGCCTGCTCGCCGGCCCGGCGTTCCGCGGTGCGGAGGTGACCCTCCGATGACGACACGCCCCTCCCCCACGCGACGTCGCGGTCTGACCGGGACCGTCCTGAAGTCCCTCGCGTTCGTCCTGGTCACGGCGCTCGCCACCACCGTCCTCGGCTTCAGCATCGCCAACACCGGCGTCGGCTCCGCCACCCGCTCCTACAAGGCGCTGTTCACCGACGTCACCGGGCTCGTCGAGGGCGACTCCGTACGCATCGCCGGGGTGAAGGTGGGCGAGGTGACCGACGTGCGCGTCGTCCAGCGGCGCACCGCCCAGGTCACCTTCACGGTCCGCGAGGACCGCACCCTGCCCCGGTCGGCGACCGCCGCCGTGAAGTACCTCAACATGGTCGGGCAGCGGTACGTCTCCCTCGGCCGGGGCACCGGCGACCTGGCCGGCACCCTGAACGCCGGGGACACCATCCCGCTCGACCGCACCACCCCCGCACTCGACCTGACCCTGCTGTTCAATGGCTTCAAGCCCCTGTTCGAGGGACTCTCGCCCGCCGACGTCAACGATCTCGCCGGTTCGCTCGTGCAGGTCCTCCAGGGCGAGAGCGGAACCGTCGACAGCCTCCTGCGGCACATCGGCTCCCTCACCAGGACCGTGGCCGCCAAGGACAAGGTCATCGGCGAGGTCGTCACCCACCTCAACACGGTCCTGACCACCCTCAACAACCGCGAGGCCGCCTTCGGAGACCTCGTCGTCACCCTGCAGAAACTCGTCACCGGCTTCAACACCGACCGCAAACCCCTCGGCGAGGCGGTCAAGGCCATCGGCGACCTCACGACGACGACCGCCGGACTCCTCCAGGAGGGGCGCGCCCCCCTCAAGAAGGACATCCGCGAACTTGGCCGGCTCTCCGGCACCCTGGGCGACCACACCCCCACCATCGAGACCTTCCTCGCCAACACCCCCGGCAAGATGACGGCCCTGGCCCGGCTCTCCTCGTACGGATCGTGGTTCAACCTCTACCTCTGCGAGGCGCGCGTGAGCGGCGTGGGAACCTCCGACGGCTCCAAGCCGCCGACCGGCATCGCCGTGACCGAGACGAGGTGCCGCGGATGAGCCCGCTCGGCCGGTTCAAGCCGGTCAAGGAGCGCACCCCCGTCGCCGTCGCCCTCGTCGGCCTCGTGGTCCTCGCCCTCATGGCCGTCCTGGCGTACAACGTGGAACGGCTGCCCCTCGTCGGCGGCGACACCGCCTACAGCGCCGACTTCACCGAGGCCGCCGGACTCGACGCCGGCGACGAGGTCCGCATCGCCGGGGTCAAGGTCGGCAAGGTCACCGAGGTCGCCCTCGACGGACCCAAGGTCAAGGTGACGTTCGAGGTCGGCGACGCCTGGATCGGCGACCGCTCCACCGCCGCCATCGCCATCAAGACCCTCCTCGGCGAGAAGTACCTGGCGCTCGACCCGCTGGGCTCCGCCCCGCAGGACGCCGGCACCCGCATCCCGCAGTCCCGCACCACCTCCCCGTACGACGTGACACAGGCCTTCCAGGACCTCAGCGGCACCGTCGACGCCATCGACACAGAGAAACTAGCGGAGAGCTTTCAGACGATCTCCGACACCTTCAAGAACTCCCCGCCGCACGTACGCAACGCCGCCACCGGCCTGTCCGAACTGTCGAAGTCCGTCTCCAAGCGCGACACCGAACTCGCCCGGCTCCTGGAGAACAGCAAGAAGTTCACCAAGACCCTGGAGGACAAGAAGTCCAGCTTCGAGATCCTCATCGAGGACGGCGGTTCGCTGCTCGGGGAGCTCAAGAAGCGCCGCGAGGCCATCCGCGCACTCCTCAAGGGAAGCCGGGACCTGGGCACCGAGCTCAGCGGCCTCGTCGGCGACAACAAACGGCAGCTCGGCCCCACCCTGAAGGCCCTCAGCCGCGTCACCGGCGTCCTGGAGAAGAACAGCGGCCAGCTCGACAAGACGCTCGCGCTCATCGGCCCGTACTACCGGCTCGTCGGCAACACCCTCGGCAGCGGCCGCTGGTTCGACAGCTACCTGTGCGGCGTGGTGCCCCGCACCTATCTGCCCGAGGCCTCGCAGCCCAAGACCGGATGCCTGCCGCCGAAACAGACGGCGACGGCCAAGGGAAGCGGTGAACGATGACCAAGTCCAGAAAGCCCCTCGTCGCCGGGCTCGCCCTCACGGTGCTCGCGGCCTGCGGCCTCGTCGCCGTCCGCGTCCTCGACGACGACGGCATCCGCGTCACCGCCTGGTTCGACCGGGCGGTCGGCATCTACGCCGGATCCGACCTGCGCGTCCTCGGCGTACGCGTCGGAGAGGTGGAATCCGTGGAGCCGCAAGGCACCCGGGTACGCGTCGCACTCCGCCTCGACGAAGGCGTCCGCGTCCCCGCCGACGCCCGGGCCCTCGTCGTCGCCCCGAGCATCGTCGCCGACCGGTACGTCCAGCTCACCCCCGCCTACAGCACCGGCCCCACCCTCGCCGCCGGCGCCCAGCTGCCCGCCTCCCGCAACCGCACCCCCGTCGAGATCGACCAGCTCTACGACTCGATCACCGAACTGAGCAAGGCGCTCGGCCCCGACGGCGCCAACTCCGCCGGAGCCCTCTCCGAACTCCTGGACACCGGAGCGAAGAACCTCAAGGGCAACGGCACGGCCATCGGCACCTCCATCGAACAGTTCGGCAAGGCCGCCAAGACCCTCGACGGCAGCAGCGAGAACCTGTTCACCACCCTCGGCCGGCTCCAGACCTTCACCACCATGCTCAAGAAGAAGGACGGCGACGTCCGCACCGCGCAGGAACGCCTGGACGAGGTCGTCGGCTACTTCGCCGAGAACAAGGAAGACCTCGCCGGCGCCCTCAAGGAACTCGGCAAGGCCCTCGCCCAGGTCAAGACCTTCATCAAGGACAACCGTGGCGAGCTGAAGAAGAACATCGACCGGCTCGTCCCCCTCACCCAGACCCTCGTCGACCAGCGGGCCTCCCTCGCGGAAGCGCTCGACGTCGCCCCGCTCGCCGCCGGCAACGTCGTCAACGCCTACAACAAGGACACCCGCACCCTCGACGGCCGCGCCAACCTCAACGAGATCAGCATGGGCGGACCGCTGCTGCCCCTGCCGGTCACCGGAGGCTCCTCGGCGAGCAGCGGAGAGGGGGAGCGGTGAACCGGGACTCCCTGCCCTCCCGGAAGGCCGTCGGGGCCGGCGCCGTCGGAGCCCTCGCGCTCGGCCTCGGACTCGCCGTCGTCCTCGGCGCGCTCCCCGCCGACCCCGTCCGGTTCGACGGCATCGAGGACCTTCCGCTGCCCGGCGGCGCCGACCTCGGCCCCCACCCCTACACCGTCACCGCCGAGCTCGACGACGTCCTGAGCCTCGCCCCGCAGTCCGCGGTCAAGGTCAACGACGTCGCCGTCGGCCGCGTCACCGCCATCGAACTCGGCACCGGCACCTGGTCCGCCCGCGTCACCCTGAAGATCAACGGCGACGTCCGGCTCCCCGCCGACGCCGGAGCACGGCTCGAACAGTCGAGCCTCCTGGGCGAGAAGTACATCCAGCTCGTCGCCCCGCGCAAGGACAGCGGCACACGCCTCACCGACGGCAGCGTCATCCCCCTCGCGCGCACCAGCCGCAACACGGAGGTCGAGGAGGTGTTCGGCGCACTGTCGCTGCTCCTCAACGGCGGCGGCGTCAACCAGCTCAAGACCATCACTCGGGAACTCAACGCTGCGCTCGGCGGCCGCGAACCCGAGGTCCGCTCGATGCTGAACCGCGTGAACACCCTGGTGACGAACCTCGACGCGCACCGCGGCGACATCACCCGCGCCCTCGACGGCGTCAACCGGCTCTCCGCCACCCTCGCCGGCCGCAAGAAGGACGTCGACACCGTCCTCACCGGCCTCTCGCCCGGCCTGAAGACCCTGGAGAACCAGCGAGGCTCCCTGCTCACCATGCTGCGGGCCCTGGACACCCTCTCCGGCGTCGCCGTCTCCACCGTCGACGCGAGCAAGAAGGACATGGTCGCCGACCTCAAGGCCCTCGCGCCGACCCTCACCGCGCTCGCGGACGCCGGAGCCGACCTGCCCGCATCACTCCAGGTGCTCCTCACCTATCCCTTCACCGACGAGGTGATGCGCGGCATCAAGGGCGACTACCTCAACACCTATCTCCACCTCGCCGCCGCCCCGGGCACCGAGGTCATCCCGCCCCTGATCCCCAGGACCGAGCCCACCCCGACCCCCACCCCGCCGGCCCCGGAGCCGACCTCCGAGCGGCGAACGGGAACGAAGTACTCCCCGCGGAGCCCGCAATCGGCGCTGCCCCTGCCCCCGGTCACGACGGGCACCCCATCCAAGGACGGAGGCGAGAACCGGTGATCACCCGCACGATCCGACTGAAGAACCTCGCGTTCCTCGTCATCGCCGTACTCGTCCTCGGCTTCGTCGGCGTCCGGTACGCCGACCTCGGCCGCTACGCCGGCGTCGCCGACCACTACACCGTCCGCGTCCACCTCGCCCGTACGGGAGGACTGTTCACCCACTCCGACGTCACCTACCGGGGCGTCTCCGTGGGCCGCGTCGGGGCCATCGACCTCACCGCCGACGGAGTCGTCGCCGAACTGCGCATCAAGAAGTCGGCGCCCCGGATCCCCGCGGACGCGCGCGCCGTCGTCGCCGGACTCTCCGCGGTCGGCGAGCAGTACATCGACCTCCGCCCCGAGAGCGACGACGGACCCTTCCTCGCCGACGGCGCCCGCGTCGAACAGTCCGACACCGAAGTGCCCGCACCCGTCACCGACGTGCTCGCGAGCATGAACGACCTCACCCGCTCCGTACCCCTCGACTCCCTGCGCACGGTCGTCGACGAACTCGGCACGGCCTTCGAGGGACACGGCGACGACCTCCAGGTCCTCCTCGACAACGGCAGCAGACTCGTCCAGGCCGCCGACCGGTCCCTGCCCGCCACCACCCGGCTCATCGACGACGGCGAGGTCGTCCTGCGCACCCAGGCCGACGAGAGCCGCGCCATCCGGGACTTCGCCACCGGCGCCCGCGACCTCGCCGCCACCCTCAAAGGCTCCGACACCGACCTGCGCCGCCTCCTCGCCGTCACCCCCGACGCGACCGGGCAGGTCAGCGGCCTCCTGCGCGACCTCGACCCGAGCCTCGGCGTCGTCCTCGCCAACCTCCTCACCACCTCGGAGATCGCCGTGACCCGGCAGCGCGGCACGGAGGAACTCCTCGTGAAGTTCCCGGCGGCCGTCTCGGCGGGAGCCACCACCGTCGACGGAGGACACGTGAACTTCGGCATGGCCGTCACCTTCTTCAAGCCGCTGCCCTGCACCTCCGGCTACGGCGGTACGCGCTATCGCAACGGACTCGACCTGGGGACGGCGCCCGCCCTCAACACCCGCGCCGCCTGCACGTCCCCGGCCTCCACCGGCGTCAACGTACGCGGCTCGGCCCACGCCCCCGGGAACGGCGGCGTCCCCACCCCGGCCCGGCCCGGCTCCCTGCCCTCCGGCAGCGCGCGCACCACCGGCGACACGCACCAGGCCCTGCCCGGCGCGCTCGCCCTGCCGGGCGCGACCGGCGGGCCGACGGACATGGCCGGACTCCTCGGCCTGACCACCGGGAGCACCCGATGAAGCGGGCGAAGTCCCTGGCCATCGGCGCCCTCGTCGCCGCCCTCGGATTCTGCGGGACCGGAGCCTGGACCTACGCCCAGGCCCGTACCGACGAGGAGCTCGCCTTCGGCCGGGAACGCGACACCGCCCTCGCCGAAGGCCGCAGCCGCATCACCGTCCTGAACACCCTCGACGCCTCGACCCGCGAACACGCCGAAGCCGGCATCCGGGCCTGGCGCGAGGCCTCCACCGGACCGCTCCGCACCGAGCTCGGCCGCACCGAACCCACGGTGGGCGCCTCGGCACGCGCCACGGTCACCGAGGCCGCGCTCACCGCCCTCGACACGAGGGCCGGTACGGCGAAACTCATCGCGACCGTACGCGTCGACGTCACACCCCGCGGAGCCACGACCGCCACCACCGACCGCAAACGCCTGGAGGCCGTCCTGACCCGCACGGACGAGAACACCTGGAAGGTCGCGGCACTGAGCGCGGTGCCGGTCGCCGGAGCGGAGGACGGGGACCGATGACACGACTGCTGCGCGAGGAGACCGGCGGGGACACGGGGACCGACGGGGGAGAGGCACCGGAGGCCGTCGGCGACGACCGGCCGGAGACGAGGTTGACCCCGGACGTGGATGGGACCGGGACCACCGGGTCGGCCATGGACGTGGATGCGACCGGGACCACCAGCAAAGCCGGACGCCGTTCCGCCACCCTGTGGCGAAAAGGTGCCCTCGCCGCCGCCCTCACCGTCCTCCTCCTCGGCGGGAGCGGGCTCTTCTACGCCGCCCACCAGCTCCGTTCCACTCCATCGGCGCGCAACCACGCCCTCACCGACACCGAGAACACCACCCGGGTGAGCGGCGACGTGGCCGAAGGACTCGCCCGGGTCTTCTCCTACAACGCGGCAAACACCGACGCCGCCGAACGATCCGCCCGCACCGTCCTCGCCGGGCGCGCCGCCCGCCAGTACGGCGACCTGCTCGCCCAGGTCCGCGCGAACCTGGTCGACCAGCGCATCACCCTCTCCACCCAGGCCGTCCGCACCGGGGTGATCGAACTCGACGGGGACAGCGCGCGCCTCCTCGTGTTCCTCGACCAGAGCTCGCGGCGGGACAAGGCCGCCGCCACCTCCGCCGCGGCCCAGCTCACCGTCACCGCCGAGTACCGGGGAGACCGGTGGCTGATCGTCGACATCAAGGCCCGCTGACGATGAGCGGGAGACAGGAGAAGCCCATGAAACGCCAGGTCCGCGCCTCGGCGGGAAACCGGCCGGCCCTGGCCGTCGCCCTCGTGCTCACGCTGGTCGCGGGCGGCTTCGCGGCCTGGGAGGGCCGGAGCTGGTACGCCGCGGCCCACGACGACTCGGCCGCGTACGCCGTGCAGCGCGACCGGGCGCTCGCGGCGGGGGAGCAGGCCGTGCAGAACCTCAACACCCTCGACCACCGGCGCGTGGACCAGGGCCTCGACCTCTGGGAGACCTCGACGACCGGCGAGCTCCACCAGCAACTGGTCGACGGGCGCGCGGAGTTCACCAGTCAGGTGAAGACGGCGAAGACGGTGACCACGGCCCGGGTGCTGTCCGGCGCCGTCACCGAACTCGACGACAGGGCGGGGCGGGCCCGGCTGCTCGTCGCGCTGCGCATCACCGTCACGACGCCCGACAGCAAGAGCACGGAGAAGGACAGCCGCATGCTGGGCGAGCTGACCCGCACCGACGGCCAGTGGAAGCTCAGTGCTCTGGGGCAGGCCCCCGTGGGCGGCACGGCGACCGGTTGACCGGACCGTCCCGTACGCGACAGCCGCAAGGACCCGAAAGGACCCGCACGATGCCGACGCCCCGCCACCACCTCAACCGCCAGCGCCGCCGCCAGGCCCTCGCCGCCCCGTCGGCCCCCGCGTCCAGGTCCCACGCGCCGGTCGCCCTCCTGCCGGACCCCGGGCCCGAGCCGAAACCCGAGCACAAGCCCAAGCCCACGCCCGAACCGGAGGCGGCGGACGGGACGCGGGCGCGTCCCCTCGCCCCCCTGGTGGTCCTCTGCGTCCTGACCCTCCTCCTCGGAGGCTTCGCCGGATGGGCGCACAGCAGGGCCGGGGAACTACGCGCCGACCCCGCGCGCGGAAACACGGCCCTGACCGACCTCGCCCGGAGCAGCGAGATCAAGGGGCAGACCGCCGCGGCCGTCGCCGCGCTCTTCTCGTACGACCACGCCGACACGGGTCCCTTCGACCGGGCCGGGAAGACGCTCCTCACCGGCAAGGCCGTGGCCCAGCACCGGACGCTGTTCGGCGCGGTGCTCGCCCAGGCGGCCCGGCAGAAGACGGTGATCACCACGACGGTCACCGACAGCGCGGTCGAGCGGATCGACGGCGACCGCGCCCGGGTCCTGGTCTACGCCGACCAGAGCAGCGTGAGCACGGCGGGAACCGGCAGGACCGGCGGAGGGAAGCAGAAGCCGAAGGGCCAGGACCAAGGCGTCTACGCGGGCGCCATGTTCGCCGTGGACGTCGTGCGCCGTGACGGCCGCTGGCTCGTCGAGAACATCGACACCTTCGGCCGCTGACACGCCTGTCTCGGTGTCGATCAGAGGGGCACGACCGTCGTCTCGGTCGCCTTGACGCTGGTCCACACGGACACCCCGTCGGCGAGCCCGAGCTCGGCGGCGGCCTGCGGGGTGATCTCGGCGACGAGGTCGGGGACGCCGTCGGAGGCGACCAGGACTCGCAGCCGGCTGCCGCTCGCGGTGATCTCGCGTACGGTGCCGGGCCAGACGTTACGGGGGCTGCCGGCGGGCTTCTCGCGGTGGACGGACACGGCCTCGGGCGCCACGATCGCCAGCGCCGGAGTGCCGACGGCCGGTGGGTCGGCCGCGACCAGGACGCCGCCCTCCTCCAGGGCGAGACCCTCGGCGGTGGCGGTGCCGGGCCAGGCGTTGCGGCCGAGCATGCGGGCGACCCAGGGGGAGCGCGGGTGCCGGGTGACCTCGGCGGGGCTGTCGTCCTGGAGCGCCCGGCCCTCGTCGAGGACGAGGACGCGGTCGGCGAGGGACACGGCCTCGACGGGATCGTGGGTCACGATGAGACAGACACCGCCGAAGCGCGCGAGGTGGGTGCGCAGGGTGTGGCGTACGTGGCCCCGAGTGGTCTGGTCGAGGGCGGCGAGCGGCTCGTCGAGGACGAGGAGCCGGGGGCGGGCGGCGAGCGCCCGGGCCAGGGCGACCCGCTGCGCCTGGCCGCCGGAGAGCTGGCCCGGGCGGCGGTGGGCGAGGTGGCCGACGCCGAGCCGGTCGAGCCAGCGCAGGGCCGCGCGCCGGGCCTCCGTACGGGGGACGCCCTGGGCGCGCAGACCGTAGGCGGTGTTGGCGAGTGCCGACATGTGCGGGAAGAGGGCGCCGTCCTGCGGCACCCAGGCGACCCGCCGCCGGTGCGGGGGGAGAGCGGTGACGTCGGTGCCGCCGAGGGTGAGGTCCGCGTGGGCCCGGGGAGTGAGGCCGAGAAGGGCGCGGAGCAGGGTGGTCTTGCCGGCACCGTTGGGGCCGACGACGGCGATGGTGGTGCCCGGTTCGGCGTCGAGGGTGAGGCGCGTGAAGCCGGTGACCTCGGCATGCAGGGACCAGCGTTCCCCGGACTGCTCCGCCTCGGCGGAGTCGGAGGGGGACGTCCCGGGGACGGGATCCTCCACGGGCTCGGGGGCGGGCCGGGCCTTGCGGTCGACCGGGGTGCCGGTCCACCGTCCGCGCAGGGCGACGAGTACACCCATCGCGATGGCGAGCAGGAGCAGGGAGACGGAGGTCGCCGCCTCCGGTTCGTCCTGGAGCAGGAGGTAGACCTTGAGGGGGAGCGTCTGGGTGGTGCCGGGCAGATTCCCGGCGAAGGTGATGGTCGCGCCGAACTCGCCTAGCGCCCGCGCCCAGGTGAGGGCGGCGCCCGCTACGACGCCCGGCGCCACCATGGGCAGGGTCACCGTGAAGAAGACGCGGACCGGTGAGGCGCCGAGGGAGGCCGCCGTCTCCTCGTACCGCGGCCGTAGTCCGCCGAGCGCGCCCTCCAGGCTGATGACCAGGAACGGCATGGCGACGAAGGTGGCCGCGAGGACGGCGCCCGAGGTGTGGAACGGGAAGGTGATCCCGAACGTCGACTCCAGCCACGGCCCGAGCAGGCCGCGCCGCCCGAAGGCGAGGAGCAGCGCGACACCGCCGACGGTGGGCGGCAGGACCATCGGCAGCAGCACGAGCGAGCGGACGAGCGCCTTGCCGGGGAAGCGCACCCGTGAGAGCAGCCACGCGAGCGGCACCCCGAGCAGCAGTGAGAGCCCGAGCGCCCAGAAGGAGACGAGCAACGAGAGCTTCAGCGCCGTGACCGTGCCCGGTGCGCTCAGATGGCCGGCGAGCTCGCCCCACTCGGTCCGTACGAGGATCCCGATCAGGGGCAGCGTCAGGAACGCCACGGCGAGCAGCGCGGGCACGGCCAGCGTCAGCGGCGGACGGGTACCGGACCTACGCGCGCCTGTGTGTTTCATCGAGTGACCCCGCAGAGATGACGACATGAGGGCGACGGGCTGTCCGTTCCCCCGAACCGGACAGCCCGTCGTGATCCGGACGACCAGGATCCGTTACGGCTTCTGGAAGCCGGCGTCCTGGAGGATCTTCTGTCCCTCGGGCGAGGAGAGCCAGGCGACGAACGCCGTGGCGGCCTCGGTGTTCTTCGAGTCCTTCAGCGTGGCGGCGGGGTACTGGGCGATGGCGTTCTGCGCGTCGGGGATCTCGACGGCGTCGACCTTGTCCTTGGCGCTGTCGGCGTCGGTCTTGTAGACGAGTCCGGCGTCGGCCTCGCCGAGTTCGACCTTGCTGAGCACCGCGCGGACGTTGGGCTCCTGGGAGACCGGGTTCACGGTGATCTTCTGGGCGTCGAGGACCTTCTTGCTGTACTTGCCGGCGGGTACCTCGGGTGCGGCGAGGACGACCTTGAGCTTGGGGGCCGCGAGGTCCTTGAGCTCGTCGATCTTGAAGGGGTTGCCCTGGGCGGTGGCGATGACGAGGCGGTTCTTCGCGATGACGGTCGGGGTGCCGGTCTCGGCCTTCGCCTTGTCCATGCTCTTGGTGTCGGCGGTGACCAGGACGTCGGCGGGGGAGCCCTGGGAGACCTGGGCGACGAGCTCCTGCGAGCCGGCGAAGGAGAAGGTGATCTTCGTACCGGGGTGGGACTTCTCGTACGCGGCGCCGGCCGTCTTGAAGACGTCGGTGAGGGAGGCAGCGGCGAGCACCGTCAGCTTGGCCTGGGGCGCGTCCTTCGCGGAGCCGGTGTCCTTCTTCGTGTCGTCGCTCGAACAGGCCGCGAGCGGCACGAGCAGCGTGGCGGTGAGGACGGCGGCGGCCGTACGGCGTCTGGCGGGGGTGAGGGTGACGGACATGAGGGTCGGAACTCCTTGGGACGAACGGAAGGTGCGGTAAAACGGCCGGCCGCGCCCACGGCCGAGGGATCTCGGTACTGCGTGAGGGGTGGTCAGGTGCGGTCGATGTGCACGCTGGTCGACTTCACGCGGGCGGTGGCCTGCATGCCGACTTCCAGTCCCAGCTCCTCCACGGCCTCACGGGTGAGGAGGGAGACCAGCCGGTGCGGTCCGGCCTGGATGGTGACCTGGGCCGCGATGTTGCCGAGCTTGATCGCCGTGACGATGCCCGGGAAGGCGTTGCGCGCCGAGGCGGAGGACGCGTCGTCGCCGCTCTGGGCGATCTCCATGGAGACCGCGGCGAGCGACTTGCCGTCGATGACGCGCCGACCGCTCGCGTCGCGGTGCGTCGCACCCCGGCCCGCGTCCGCCCAGCGCCGCGCGGTGTCGGGGCTCACGCCCAGCAACCGTGCGGCCTGCCCGATCGTGTTGGTCTGCATGTGCGACACCGTAGGGCGATCTGGCTCTCATCTGCAACAACTCCGTGCGACCCTCCATCGCGAATGCGAGCGGGCCTGGAGGAAGGTACGAGGGGAGCGCGGCGCCCGCTTGCGGCTCGTAGGGCTCGACCGTCTCGACCTCTCTCCGGTCTGGGGCCTGCACGAGGCGGGCGCGGTGGCAGACCTCGACCGGGCGCTGCAACGAGGCGCGTCGCCGTGCGAACTGCTCGACCTCTCCGTCGCCCGCCTCGGCATCCCCGCCTGCCACCTGCTCACCGGCAGTGGCCGTACGGTCGCCCGGACGACGACGGCGCCCGCGATCCCGGCACCGCGCGCGGTGGAGGCGCTGCGCGGCAGGGACGGCGCGAGCGTGCGGATCGAGGCGGACGACACCGTCTTCGTCGCCTGGTACCTGCACCTGTACCTGTACCTGTACCTGCCCGACGACGGCCACGTGCCGCCCCGGATTCTGCACGAGATCGGAGAACCGGTCGGCCGCACCCCGCAGGCAGGCTCACGAGGAGCTGGTGGCCCGGTTGAGTGCGGCGTACGGGGCCGAACGGCCTGGAGGAGGCCCTGCGCGCCTGCGGGCTCGCCGACGCCGCCGCGTACACCGTGGTGGTCGCGGCCTACGGCGACGACGCGGAGGACCGGGGCGACGCTGCCGCGGCCCTCACGGAGGCGCTGCGGCCCCAGCGGGCCGTCGCGTTCGCCGCCGCCGGACGCCCGGAGGGGGAGGTCGTCGCCGTGCCGGCCCGCGAGCCGGACCCGGGCGAGGACGTGTCGGCACGGCTCCGAGAGGTGTGGCCACTGCTGTACGCCTGCCGCCCGGGCGCATCCCTCCACGCCGGCGTCAGCGACCCCGTGCGCAGGCCCGCCGACCTTCGGGGCGTCCTCGCCCAGGCCCGCTACACCCTGGGCGGCGCCCACTCCACGACACCGGCGGCCGCACGCGTGGCGCGGCGCGCCGATCTCGCCGACCTCAGGACGCTCCTCGCCGGCATCCCCGCCGACGTGCGGGCCGTGTACCTGGAGACCGTCCTGGGTCCGCTGCTGCGCGCCGGCAAGGGCTCGAACGCGACCCTCCTGGACACCCAGGAGGTCTTCCTGGCGCACAACTGCTCCTGGGCCAGGACCGGAGGCCCTGGCCCGCACGTGAACACCGTCCACTACCGCATCGACCGCATCGACCAGGTCCCGGCCCTCACCGGCCGGGACCTGTCACGCCTCGACCACGAGTCCCGCCCCACCGGCGCCCCAGCGGCTCGGACGTTCGCGTCAGCAGGATCCGGTGATCGGCTTCGTACCGACGTACACGACACCACTGGAGTTGATGTCGACGGTGGACCCACCGCCCCACTGGCTGTTGCTGCTCCACACCGCCCGCGTGCTCCACTGGGGGTAGACGACGAAGTTCCCGTCGTTCTGGTAGACGGCGTAGTAGCCGGAGTACTGGGTGTTCGCCGCCCAGCAGATCTGCCGGTCGCCGATCACGTCCCCCTTGTACTCCACCAGGTTGCCGTCCTTCTGCATGACCAGCTGGTAGAACGAGTAGTCGTTGATCCAGCGCGTGATGTACTCGCCGGGCCCGAGCGACTCGCCCCGGACGAGGCGGTCGGTGTACGAGTGCGCCGCCGAAGCGCTGCCGGCGCCTCCGACCAGCACCCCGGCCACCATCGTGCTCACTGCAAGTGCCGTCATGGCTGCTCGACGCTTCATCAGGTCCTCCTGGAGTCCCGCCCGTGGTGTGCGCGGGCCGGTCCCGCGCACGGCCGCGACCCTAGGAACAGCCACCAACGGCTGGCCAACGGATCGCCAACGGTCGGGCGCGGGCCCTCAGCCTTCCTCGTCCTGGCCGTCGCCACCGGGCTCGTAATCCTCCAGTTCTCCCCGCAGGGAGCCCGGGCCCGCTGCGGGGCCCTCGCGGAGGAGGGTGAGGAAGCTGCTCAGCGGGTGGTGCCGGGGGCGGGCGTCGTAGTCGATGCCCTCCGGGTCCCGGTACTCGTGCAGGCGCGTGAAGGGCACGATCACGTAGGGGCGCCTGGACCAGGGGTGGCTGTCTGCGGGGTCCGGGTCCATACGCCACTCCGTGCCCCGGGTGCGGTTGTGCACCTCGCCGACGTACCAGCAGGCGACCTGCACCAAGGGGGTGTGCTCGTGGGCGAACAGATCGTCCACGGACGTGAGGTGTTCACGGATGACGGCTTCCATCCGGTCGAGCGAGCGCTCGCCGAAGTCCCATCCACCGCCGTGGTCACGGCTCCAGTCCCCGAAGCCGTCCTCCTGCTCGCCCAGCCAGGCCGCAAGGCGGGGATTGTCGGCGTGCTCCTTGTCGATGCGCTCGGCGACGGCGTACTCGTCCTCGCCTTCGTCGCCGTCCTCGTCGTCCCAGATTTCATTGCTCACAGCAGCTAACCCTAGCTCTCCTTGTGTGACCGTAAGTGCCTCGAATCTGCACGGAGTTAACACACTCCACGCCGTCGAAACGACGTTGCGGCGGCAAACCGACGCCCTAGGATCGGACCGCTCGTGCGGCGCCCACATGAGCATCGGGGGCCCTGGCGCCACACGGCCGGACTCTGACCCGTGGGGGCTCCCGGGGGAAAAGCACTGTGAAGCCAGCACGAATAGCAAGCCGCTGGCGCGCGCTCAGGAACAGCCTGCTCGCGCTCGCCTGCGCCACCGTCATCACCGTCACCGGCCAACCCGTCACAGGCGTCGGCGGCGTCGCCGAAGCCGCGCCGGCGCCGGCGCTGAAGCCCGGCAAGCGGTGCGACGAGATGTACGGGGTGAAGGACGTTCCCACCGGCGGCCTGCCCATGGGGGACGCCTCACGCGCGGTGGACCGCTGGGACACGTACGAGTACACCAACCCCGGTCTCCAGTTCGACGGCCTCAATCCGACCCAGGCCGAACTGGACGCCGCGGGCACCGACTACAAGAAGTTCGACCACAGCGACCCGAGGCGGATCTACGCCCGGTTCAACGCGCAGAAGCGGTGGAAGAGCTTCAGCGACTACCTGTCGAAGGTCTACATCCCGAACCAGGGCTATGACGCCCGCGGCAAGGCCTTCATGGGCAAGGTCGTGCGCGAGATGGGGCTGACCGGCCCGGACTGGATCTGCGAGAAGGAGTTCTGGTTCAAGGACCCCGAGACCGGCGAGCGCTACAAGCGCCGGCTCGACGCGTACAACAAGCGCACCCGGGAGATCGTGGAGGCCAAGTCCAACGGCAGTCCCGACGGCCGCGAGAAGCCCGCGGACCGCGCCTGGGCCAAGAACCAGGGCTGGCGCTCGTACAAGTACACGTACGTCTTCGCGGAGAACCAGACCCGTGATGCCAAGAACTTCATGAAGGAGTTGAAGGACACCGCGGGCAAGGACACGCTCGGCCGCGACCGGGTCCGTACCTACGACTACCAGTCCCACCACAAGGGCCTGCCTCCCAAGGGCACCGAGAACGGCCCGTACCGCGCGAACGGCACGACGATGTCGCCGGGCAACGGCACGTCGACCGGGTCCCGCGGCTCCGGCAACCAGGTCATCCGCCAGTCCCCGCCGAACCCGCAGACCCTCAAGGAACAGCTCGACCGGCTGGGCAAGACCGGACAGCGGTCCCTGATGAACCGCGGCCTCGGCGGCATCGATTTCACCACCCTCGACCTGCGGTACATCGGCAAGGGCAAGGGCGGCAAGGGACTCGACTACGCGTTCTCCGCCAAGTCGGTGGAGGACGAGTACGCGGCCGGGTGGGGCGGCCAGGAGAAGGGCGACCTGATCTCCGACTCCTTCTTCACCTGGCTCGCCCTGGACCCGTCCACGTTCTGGGTGAACCTCAACCCGGACGAGCCGAACCGCATCATCGACGAGAAGTTCGGCAGGACCGACGCCGGCCGGGTGCTCCTGGAAGCGGACCTGGAGCTGAAGCACGACATCTTCCGGGCCATGGACCCGGAGACGGAAGCCGGCCGCAACTTCATGAACGCCCTGCCGAAGCGCAACGGCTTCCCCTGTTGGGCCGGCTTCCGCTACTGGATCGAGCCGGAGACCGCGGTCGTGCGCGAGCAGGACGGCGGCATCCACATCCTCGACACCCCGCTCAAGCTGTCCACGGTGCCGCAGGAGACCCACACGCAGCCGCCCGGCGGAAAGGGCTGCGACCTCACCGAGGCGGAGACGCAGCAGTCCGACCGCGTACTCGACCGCTACATCACGCCCCTGGTCGCCGAGAAGGTCAACAACGGCGACTACTACGCCGATCTGCGCCGCGTCTACACGGCCCGCGTCGCCGCCGAATGGGTACGCCAGAACGCCGCCGACATGCCCGTCGAGTACCGCAAGATCATCAACAGCAACGACGTGTCGCGCTGGCCGTTGCGCGCGCCCCACCGGGACTGGACCGGCAAGCAGGTCTGGGACCGCTACTACAAGGCCTTCACCGAAGGCACCTTCAAGTACAAGTGGTCCAACGGCGAGGACGTCTACGTCTACACCGTGGGCGGGGTCGACTTCTCCAAGCAGCCCAAGCGCAACATGAACCCGGCGCGCTTCCGCACCGAGCAGCGCTACAAGCCCCGCACCGTCGGCTTCGCGGTCGACACGATCGCGGACGACCCGAACAAGGAGGGCTACCTGATGTTCGGCGGCAACAGCGCCGGACACTCCGAGGCCGGCACTCCCACCCCCACCCCCACGCCGACCGGCACCGGACAGCCGACCCCGAGCCCGACCGGCACGGGGACGCCCACCCCGTCCCCGACGGGCAGCCAGTCCCCTGGCCCCGGGGCCACCACCCCGCCCGGCCCGACGGACCCCGACGGCGACCTCGCCGACACCGGCAGCAGTGCCCCCGTCGGCCTGATCGTCGGGATCGCCGCCGCCGCGATCGCCGCGGGCGGCGCACTCGTCTGGTGGCGCCGCCGCAGGGCGAACACCGGCAGCTGACCGGCACGACACCGGCAGAGCAGGAGGGGCCCTTCCCGTACGCGGGAGGGGCCCCGTCACGTACGGGGAGCTCGCGGCGTCGCCGCCAGCTGCGCCGCGGCCCGGCCCAGGAGCGTGTCCAGGACGACGGGATAGGCGCTGTGGTTCATCCGCTCCGCGAGCAGGTGCGCGGTGGCCGCGATGTGGGGGTGGGTCTCGGCCGGCAGCCGGGCGTAGGTGGTGGTCCACATGTCCTCGTCCGCCTCCCGCACCTCGTCCTTGATGGCCAGAGCGCCCGCGTCCAGGGCGGCGAAGGCCAGAGCCAGGTCGATGAAGGCGTGGTACACGCCGACGGCGTCCGCGTCGGTGAAGCCCGCGCCGCGCAGGATCCCGAGGATCGTCTCGTCCACCTCGATCTCCCGGGGGCGGCCGGTGACGCGGCTGGCGGTCAGCAGCGCGGCCTCGGGATGGGCGAGGTAGGAGGCGTGGACGGCGAGGCCGAGCGCACGCAGGTCGGCACGCCAGTTCCCCGTGGCGGTCCAGCTGTCCAGGGCCCGCCCCATCAGCTCCTCACCGATGGCCCGGGTCAGGCCGTCGAGGCCGGCGAAGTACCGGTACACGGTGCTCGGGTCGGCGCCCAGCGCGGCGCCGAGCCGGCGTGCGGTCAGGCCCGCACTCCCGTGCTCGTGCAGCATCCGCAGCGCCGTCCGCACGATCAGCTTCTCCGACAGCACGGTGCCCTGCCGGGTCGGCCGCCGCCTGCGCCGCTCCGCCTCCGGAACCACCTTCTTCGGCATCGCGCCACCGCCTCGTCGCTTCTCCCGCTCCTTATGCCAACGCCGTAGACCTTAACCGCAAGGGTCGTGTTCCATCGAGACATCCCCGGGCAATCGCCGGGACGGACTCGACGAAATGGTGTGTGACATGCGTGTACTTCTCGTGGGTGCGGGCGGCGTCGGAACCGCCGTCACCCGTATCGCGGCCCGCCGTGACTTCCTGACCCACATGGTCGTCGCCGACTACGACCCGGCCCGCGCGGAGGCCGCCGTCGCCGCGCTCGGCGAGCAGGAGGACCGGTTCAGCGCGCACCGCCTGGACGCCTCCGACGAGGCCGCGGTCCGCCGGCTCCTCGCAGCGGAGAACTGCGACGTGCTCCTGAACGCGACCGACCCCAGGTTCGTGATGCCGCTGTTCAACGCGGCGCTCGCCGCCGGAGCGCACTACGTCGACATGGCGATGTCGCTGTCCCTGCCCCACCCGACCGCCCCCTACGAAGAGTGCGGGGTCAAGCTCGGCGACGAGCAGTTCGCCCTGGCCGAGGCCTGGGAGAAGGCCGACCGCCTCGCCCTGGTCGGCATGGGCGTGGAGCCGGGCCTGTCGGACGTGTTCGCGCGCTACGCGGCGGACGAACTCTTCGACGAGATCGAGGAACTCGGCGTCCGCGACGGCGCGAACCTCACCGTCGAGGGGTACGACTTCGCCCCCTCCTTCAGCATCTGGACCACCATCGAGGAGTGCCTCAACCCGCCCGTGGTGTACGAGAAGGACCGCGGCTGGTTCACCACGGCACCCTTCAGCGAGCCGGAGGTCTTCGACTTCCCCGAGGGCATCGGCCCGGTGGAGTGCGTGAACGTCGAGCACGAGGAGGTCCTCCTCATGCCCCGCTGGGTGGACGCCCGGCGGGTGACGTTCAAGTACGGCCTCGGCGACGACTTCATCGCCAAGCTGAAGACCCTCCACGAGCTGGGCCTCGACTCCACGGCGAAGGTCACCGTCCCCGGTACGGACGGACCGGTCCAGGTCTCGCCGCGCGACGTGGTCGCCGCCTGTCTGCCCGACCCGGCCACGCTGGGCGACCGCATGAAGGGCAAGACCTGCGCGGGGACGTGGGTCAAGGGAACCAAGGACGGCGCGGCGCGCGAGGTGTACCTCTACCACGTCGTCGACAACGAGTGGACCATGCGTGAATACGGTTCCCAGGCCGTGGTCTGGCAGACCGCCCTCAACCCGGTGATCGCGCTTGAGCTGATCGCCGACGGCACGTGGAAGGGGAGCGGCGTCCTGGGCCCCGAGGCCCTGCCGCCGCGCCCGTTCCTCGACCTGCTGGGCGCCTACGGCGCTCCGTGGGGGCTGCGCGAGGAGAACCGGCGCTGACGCCGCTCGCCCACCCCGGATCAGGGGCGGTGCCGCACGAGGGTGAGGTAGGCGAAACCCTCGCCTTCGCGCGGCGCCCGGGTCCAGGACCGGGTGGTGAAGGTACGGAGTCTGCCCTCGGTCAGTGCGAAGCGGGGCAGTGAGAGACCGAACGCGGTGTGCAGGGCCTCCAGGAACCACCGTTCGCCCTCCTCCGGTCCGTCCTCCGGGCGGAACAGCCGGGTCGGGTCCAGCTCCTCGGGGATCGTGCCGGAGCGCTCGATCTCCGTGCCCCGGACGGTGAAGGCGTAGAGCTCCCGGCCGTGTTCGGCCACCGACAGGTGGAACGCGACCGCGTCGTCGTCCGGGGACGAGCGCCTGGGGTCGCACCACACGACCACGGCGCGGCCGGACGAGGAGGCGGCCACAGCGGGGGACTCGAACAACGAGTGCAGGTGGCGATGGGAGTAGCCGTCGAAGGCGAAGGCCCATGCCTCGTCGGTGCGGCCGACGGCCACGACGGCCCGGTCCTCCCAGAGCTCCACGCCTTCGCGCTCGTGCGGCTTGGGCGCCCGCCAGGAAGCCCTGCGCGGATCCACGGGCGCGCTCAGTTCGGCGCCTTCCTCACCGATCAGGGCCGGCAGGTCGGCGGGGTCGGCCCCCTCGACCCACACGCAGCGGTAGCCGTCGAACGCCTGCTGGTTACCGGCGGGCTCCGTCAGCCACGCGAGGCCGGGCGGGTCGAGATCCGGCACCGGTTCGGGAGCGGGTCCCGTCTCCCCGGCCCGCGGGGTCCCGAGGATCTCCCGACCGCGCTCGGGGGTGACCAGCGCCCCCAGGACCGGATCGGCGAGCAGACCGACCGGGGCGATCAGCAGGGGTCCCGGCGCCTCCCACAACGGCAACGCCTCCCGCAGAGCCCGCCAGGCGGCGTCGGTCCGCCCCCAGCGGGCGGACTCCCGGGCCTTCGCGACGGCCCGGCCCCACGGACCGGGAGGCGCGTAGCGGTAGGTGCCGTCCCGCATCGTGCCCAGTACGGTCTCGGCGGTCTCCCGGTCGACCCCGCGCGCGGTCGTCATCCCGAGCCAGTGCTCGTCCCCGCCGAGCCGCCATTCGCCGCGGGCCGGCGCCATGGCCTGCACCGGGAGGAGCTCGGACAGATACCGCGGATCGGCAACCAGCAGGTGGCCGTAGTCCCGGGCGCCGCCCGGAGCGAGGAGATGCCGTATCTGGTCCAGCAGCACGGCGCTCCGCGGCCGTCCGAAGGACAGCGCCTCCTCGAGCAGGGGCACGGCCTCCTCGTACCGCCCGCGCAGGGCGAGCAGGCGGGCCGCGTCCACCCGGCCGTCCTGAACGCGCGTGGTCGCGTTCACGAAGGCGGGGTCCCCCGCCCGATCGCCGTGGAAGCTGCGGTACATGGCCTCCATGTACGCGCGGAACGACGGGTAACGGTCGGGCAGTTCGCCGCCCCACCCCTTGTACACGTAGAGCGCCCACTCGCCGTCCTGATCGCTGTCGCCCGGGTCGAGCAGGGCGTGCGACATGTCGGAGTCCGTCTCGAGCCGCAGCGCCCGCCGCCACATCCCGGCCAGCAGGACGTCCTCCTCGCGCGGGTTCTCGCCCAGGTTCTCCTCGTACAGGGAGGTCATGTCGTAGGGGTCCCGGAACCAGTCGACGTCCGCGACCCCGCCGAGCTGGTAGACCCCGGCGGTCTGCTCCACATGCCACCCGTCGCTCACGGCCAGGAACTCGCGGTACGAGGGCGGCAGCCGCCGACCAAGACGCTCCTCGGCCGCCGTGATGGCGCTCTCGTCCGCCCCGGGCGCCCCCAGGGGACCGACGGCCTCGTCGTCCTCGTCCCCGTCGGCGGGCGGAACCCATTCCTCCTGCCAACGCCGCAGGAAATCATGCCAGTCGAAGGACACATCGCTCATGGACGGATCGTGTCATCCGGCACTGACAACGAGCCCGGGGACCAGCCTGGCCGGAACGGGCCGTCACAGAACGCGAGGGCGTGCCGTTCACGTCTCGCAAGCGGAACGGCGGAGGAGAGGGCGAGGGTACCGCCGCCGGGGAACCGGGCCCGGGCTCCGTCGCCCTCGCTCAGGGTCTGATCTGACGAGGTCTCAAGCCCACACGACCTTGACCACGGCGTGGCCCGCCGAAGCCGCCTGACGGTAGAACGCCAGGAGGAACTCGTGGTACTCGAAGTACTCCTGGCGGATCAGCGCATCGTGCTCGCCATGGCCCCCGAACCTGGCTCCCGCGACCTTCCACAACTCGTCGAAGGAGACCGACGCGAGGAATGCGGCGGCCTCGGACACCCCCGGCGGGTCCAGGACCATCATCGGCGGGTCGCCCAGACCGGCGTCGGCGCTGTGCCACACGGGGCGACCGCCGTAGATCGGCAGCGAAGACGTCTCGGCATCCGCCCCGGGGACTTCGGCCGCACCGTAGAGGTCGTTCACCTGGCCCCAGGTCTTGTTGATCGAAGCGGCGATGCCCGCCTCGTACTCCTCCTCGACGCGTTCCCACGCCTCGTGCATGAACGCCGCGAGCCAGGTGTGGTCGTCCCGGATCTCGGATTCCGCGACGGCGCGGAAATGCAGGTGGATGCTCACCGCTGGTAGTCCCCTCTGTCCGCCCGGCCCACTGTTCGGGCCGGACGGACACAACCTAGACGGAGGCACTGACAACCTCAGTAGCGCAGCAGCCCCGCGTCGATCCGCTCCCAGGCGGCCCGCAGTTCGCCGATGCGCGCCTGCTCGAACGGCGCCCGGTCCGCCTGTTCGCGGGAGTCCTCGGACAGGTGGAAGAGCTGGTCGCGGCCGGACTTGCCGCGGTAGTACTTCCAGTTGCCGCGGCGCAGGGCCCGCTCGCCCCGCACCCGCCAGAAGAGGTCCCGTTCGGGCACCTCGGCGCCGCGCAGCAGATGCCCGGCGAGGCTGGTGCCGTCGAGGGGGTACGCGGGGTGGGGGCGGGCGCCGGCCAGTTCGAGGAGCGTCGCCGTCCAGTCGGGCGTGAACACCGGCAGGTCGCTGAACTGACCGCCGTCGATCCGGGCGGGCCAGCGCAGGATCGAGGGGACGCGGATGCCGCCCTCCTGGAGCGAGGCCTTGTTGCCGGCGAGCGGCCAGTTGTAGGAGAAGCGCTCGCCGCCGTTGTCGCTGGCGAAGAAGACGAGCGTGTCCTGCTCCTGGCCGGAGCGCTTGAGCGCCGCCAGGACCTGCCCGATCGAGCGGTCGAGGTCCTCGACCATCTCCTTGTACTTCTCGACCGAGCCGCCGTCCTGGTGCCAGAGGGCGGAGCGGTCGCTGGCCTTGATGCGGCGGACGATCTCGGCGCTCTGCTCCTCGTCGCCGTCGGCGATCCACGGCCAGTGCGGGGTGGTGAAGTTGAGGTTGAGCAGCCACGGCTTCTCGTGGTCACGGCCGACGAACTCGCTCGCGCGCTCGGTCAGGATGCGGGTGTAGTAGCGCAGGTCCTTGTACTCGGCGTCGCCCTCGTAGAGGTCGTACTCGCCGCCGAGCCCGAGCTTGGAGTAGTACTCGAGGGCGCCGCCGAAGTTGCCGAAGAACTCGTCCCAGCCGGACTTGGTGGGGGAGTAGTCCGGGAGGTAGCCGCAGTGCCACTTGCCGATGAGGGCGGTGGCGTAGCCGGAGTCCCGGAGCAGCGAGGCGAGCGTGGGATGGGTGGGCTCCAGGCCGACGGACTGGTCGGCGATCGGCTCGGCCAGCCCGCCCTTCGTACGGCCCGGGTAGCGGCCGGTGTAGAGGCTGAAGCGGGTGGGGGAGCAGGTGGCGGAGCCGGAGTAGGCGTCGGTGAAGCGGACGCCCTGGCGGGCGAGGCGGTCGAGGTGCGGGGTGCGGATGTGCGGGGAGCCGTAGGAGGAGAGGTCGGCCCAGCCCAGGTCGTCGCCCAGGATGAAGAGGATGTTGGGCCGGCGGGAGTGGCGGCGCGGCTGCGCGGCTCGGAACGGACGCTCCTGCGCGTGGGGCTCGGGGGCCGCCTGTGCGGCGGGGGCGGCGGAGCCGAGGGCGGCCGCGGCTGCGGCACCGGCGGCGACCCCGCCGAGGGCACGGCGGGACAGGGGCGTGGACATACGGGTCTCCAGAAGAGCGTGCGGACGTACGGGCATGCCTCCGGGACGGGCGGAGGAGCGTGGAATACGGCTGGGCGAGCGGAAACCCGGCCGTCAGGCGCAGCGACAGGTCGCGCCTGCGACACGGACGAGGTCCACGTGTCGGCGCTGGACGAGGGTGACCGAGCGGTCACGCAAGGGCTGCATGGGGCAGGAGTCTTGCCCGGGTCGGGAGGGGGCGTCAACGGCGTACGGCCTGGTTGACGCGCGTAGTTCGCATGATCGACATGCCCGTGCAACACCCGACATGGCGACGTCAGATGTTGTGCTCCTGCATTCGAATGTAGTACTTCTTATACATGAGCGAGCAGGTGCACAACAGGCTGGCCGTTGTCAGGGCAGAGCGGAAAGTGTCGCGCCAGGCACTGGCCGAGGCAGTGGGCGTCCACTACCAGACCATCGGCTACATCGAACGCGGCCAGTACAACCCCAGCCTCGACCTGGCACTGAAAGTGGCCCGGTTCTTCGGGCTTCCGGTGGAGGCGCTGTTCTCCCTGGAGCCGTTCCAGCCGCTCACCGACGAGGTCTACGGGAGGAAGCAGTGATGACCACGACGCGCTACGACCGACGGATGTACGCCGTGATGAACGACCGGCGGGCGGCCGCGGTCTATGCCACCGGGCCCCGGCGCCGACTCCTGGTGGGGGCGCACTTCGCCCTCACCGTCACGGGAGTGGGCGCCTGGATCGCCACGGTCTTCGGGCCCGGATACGGACCGGTCGTCGTGGTCGCCGTGGTGCTGCTGCCCTGGATCCTGCTCACCGGCATGCTCAACGGCTCCACGCGCGGACTGCTCGAACTGCGCGGCCGGATGCTCGACGAGCGCCAGCTGGTCGAACGCGACCGGGTGCGCGCCCTGGCCCACCGCATCACCCTGTGGCTGCTCGTGGCCGTGGCATTCGGCGCCGGCGCCTACGGCGCCCTGACGGACGCACCCCTGCGGGCGGCCGTGACCCCGGTTCTCGTCGGCGTGCTCGCCGTGCACTGGATGATGCCGCTGTGGGTGGCGGGGCTGCGGGTCCAGGACGACCTGGGCGACGACGTCGGCGACGAATCCTGAAACCCGCCGCAGTCGTGCGCAGGCCGCCCCGGCCGGGCTCAGGCCCCCTGCGGGGCGGCCTGCTTCGCGACGGCGACGAAGGTACGGATCAGGTCGTGGTCCTTGACGCCGGGGGCGGACTCGACGCCGCTGGAGACGTCGACGCCCCAGGGGCGGGCACGCTCGATCGCCTCGGCGACGTTGTACGGGGTGAGGCCGCCGGCGAGCAGCCACGTGCCCTCGGGGCGGGCCGTCTCCAGCAGGGACAGGTCCCACGGCTCGCCGGAACCGGCCCGGGGCGAGTCGAGGAGGAGGACCTCCTCGCCGTGGGCGCCGACACGGGTGTCGGGCCGGTCGCTCAGCGAAGTGGCCCGCCACAGCCGCGGAAAGATCCCGGCCGCGGCCGCGAAGTCCTCCTCGCGGTACGCGGTGCCGTGCAGCTGCAGGGCGCCGAAGCCCAGCTCACCGGCCAGGCGGGCGGCGTCGGCGGCAGGCGTGTCGTTGACGACGAGAACGGACAGGGTGCCCGGCGGAACATGGGCGGCGAGCCGCGCCGCCCGGTCACGGTCGAGCCCGCGCACACTGGTCCGGCTGATCACCAGGCCGACGGCGTCCGCCCCGGCCGCGACGGCCACATCGATGTCGGCGGCCGTCCCGAGCCCGCACACCTTCACGAACACGTCTCTCTCCTCTGCTGACACCGACGCGGCACGCCGAGCCTACCGACCCTCGGACCACCCGCCGGCACAGCCCACGTCGACGGAGCGAGATGCGGCCGTCGCATGCCGTATGCGGAATCTGCGTACCCCGTCGACCAGAGCCACGTCGAAACCAAGTACCAACGCCCCAACATCAGCCAACGCACCATCACCGTCCGCTACATCTGGACCGACCTCGTCCACGCCTGGGCCACCCGCGACCAGAACCTCGTCGACGAGATCTGGGACGACGTCATCTCGGATCTCGACTCCGACTACGCCGCCTACGCGTACGTCTCGTCGGTCGGCATCGGAGCCTGATCCGTCGTCATGAGCGATCCGCATGACCGATCCGCATGACCGATCTGCAGGAGCAGAGGCTCCGTGGAGCGTTCGACCCCGCTGAGCGGGGTCAACGGCACAGGGTCCGTTCGGCCATGGCCAGTGTGACCTCGATGTCGTCGCTCCAGGAACACACCTCCAGCCACGACAGGTAGCCGGCGGCGGCGAAGACCAGGACTTCACCGGGGCAGTCGCCGTCCTCGGTGAGGACAAGGGCCTCGGCCGCGACCACGGTGCCCGGCCCGGACGGCGCCGGCTGGACCGAGGCCGAGTCGAGCTCGAAGTAGGCAGTACCGCACCCACACGTACAACGCCCGCACACGCTCAGGTGGGGCACCTGAGCACGGAGCGCCACGTGAACCGGATCGTCGCCGCCGAGGAGTACCTCCAGAACGGAAGCCACGTCAGGGGGGAGGTGCTGTGTCATGCCCAGACCGTATCCGGCCTGCGGTTCTCCGATGGTCGAGGGGAGTCGGGCTACTCGTGGACCTGAGCGTTCACCGAAAGCCTCGCGGCACCGTTCTCCGCGCCCAGGCCCGCCAGGAGGCGCAGGCCGTCCTCGGTGGGGCTGTCGGGGGCCGCGGACAGCACGATCAGTTCCATGCCCGATTCGTCGGGCAGCGCGAAGTTCTCCTGGTGCAGTTCCAACAGCCCGACCAGCGGGTGCCGGTACGCCTTGCGTCCGTGCGTACGGGCGCGTACGTCGGCGCGGGCCCAGAGGCGGCGGAAGCGTTCGCTGCCCATCGCGAGCTCGCCGATGAGCGAGGCCAGGCGCGGGTCGTCGGGGTGTTTCCCGGCGGCCAGGCGCAGGTGCCCGACGACGTCGAGCGTGCATGCGTCCCAGCCCGCGTAGAGACCGCGCTCGGCTTCCTCGAGGAAGATGTGCCGCGCGGTGTTCAGGCCGGGTATCGGACGACCGTAGAGCAGCCCGGCGAGACGGTTCCCGGCGAGGACGTCCAGGCGGTGGTTCATGATCAGCGCGGGCGCGTCCGTGACCAGGTCCAGGACGCGCATCAGCTCGGGCCGGAGCCGCCCGCCCGGGGCCTTCGCAGGCCGGCGGCGCTGCCGTGCGAGCCGGTAGAGGTGCCCGCGTTCGGTCTCGTCGAGGCCCAGGACGCGGGCGAGCGCGTCGAGGACCTGCTCGGAGGGCTGAGTCGCGCGGCCCTGCTCCAGGCGTACGTAGTAGTCGACGCTGACTCCCGACAGATGCGCGACCTCTTCGCGCCGCAGCCCTTCGACCCGGCGGCGACTGTCGGTGGGAATGCCGACCGCCGCCGGATCGACCCGGGAGCGCCGCGTCCGCAGGAAACCCGCAAGATCGTCCATGCCCCCAGTATGACCTCGGCGACGCCCGCGAAGGTGGCCCTGCCAGTACCAGGAAGCCCGGTCCTACGGAAGAGGCGCCCCTGAACAACGGGCGGCCCGGCGCCCAGGATCGAAGGCATCCGATCCGAAGGAGTCGCCATGAAGACGCTGATCGTCCACGCCCACCCGGAGCCGAAGTCGCTCAACAGCTCGCTCAAGGACCTTGCGGTGTCCACGCTGGAGGCCGCCGGGCACGAAGTACGGGTGAGCGATCTGTACGCGATGAACTGGAAGGCCGTCGTCGACGCCGCCGACTACGGCCCCGCCGCGTCCAGCCCGCTGAAGGTGGCCCTGGACTCGGGCCGGGCCTTCGACACCGGGACGCTGACCCCGGACGTCCTGGCCGAGCAGGAGAAGCTGCTGTGGGCCGACACGATCATCTTCCAGTTCCCGCTGTGGTGGTACACGATGCCCGCGATCCTCAAGGGCTGGGTCGACCGGGTCTTCACGTACCGCTTCGCGTACGGCGTCGGCGAGCACAGCGACACCAAGTACGGCGAGCGCTTCGGCGAAGGCACCCTCGCGGGCCGCAGGGCCCTGCTGTCGGTGACCGCCGGCGGCCCGGAAAGCCATTACGCGGCCCGCGGGATCAACGGTCCCATCGACGACCTGCTGTTCCCGATCCACCACGGCATCCTCTACTACCCCGGCATCGAGGCCCTTCCGCCGTTCGTGCTGTACGGCACCGACCGGATGACCGACGAGGACTACGGCGACGTCGCCAAGGCCTGGGAGCAGCGCCTGCTCACCCTGGAGTCGACCGAGCCGATCGCCTTCCGGCGGCAGAACTTCGGCGATTACGAGATCCCCTCGCTGCACCTGAAGGAGGGCCTGGAGCCGACGGGCCGCACGGGCTTCGGGCTCCACGTACGCGCCTGACCGCCGGAGAGCGTCGCCCATCCACACCGGAGCCACCCCCGTCGACCCCCGGCGGGGGTGGCTCCGCGCGCACCAGGAGGGAAGGCGCTTGACCCTCACGTGACGTCATGCCGCATCGTCGGTGGCGTGGAAGAACACCTGACCGTGGGGCGCGTGGCCGAGCTGGCCGACGTCAGCGTCCGCACGCTGCATCACTACGACGAGATCGGCCTCGTGCAGCCGTCCGCGCGAACCTCGGCCGGATACCGGGCCTACTCGGCGGGCGACGTCGAGCGCCTGCGGGAGGTGCTCGGCTACCGGCGGCTCGGCTTCGGGCTGCGCGAGATCGCGGATCTCGTCGACGACCCGACCACCGACGCGGTCGCGCACCTGCACCGGATGCGCGGCCTGCTGGTCGACCAGCGCGACCGTGCTGCTGCCATGGTGACGGCCATCGACAGGGAACTGGAGGAACGGGCCTTGGGGATCAGGACGAACCCGGAGGAACAACTCAAGGTGTTCGGAGCGCAGTTGTACGAGGCCATCGGCTCCGCGTACCCGGCGACGCGACGTACCGAGCCGCGGATCGCCGCGAAGGTCTGGGAGGCGCTCGGGGACGCGCGGACGGTACTGAACGTGGGCGCCGGCACCGGCTCCTACGAACCCCCGGACCGTGACGTGACCGCGGTCGAGCCCTCGGCGGTCATGCGGGCGCAGCGTCCGGCGGGCGCTGCGCCGTGCCTGGCGGCGACGGCGGAGAGCCTGCCGTTCGAGGACCGGTCCTTCGACGCGGCGATGGCCTTCAGCACGGTTCATCACTGGCAGGACCCGATCGCAGGGCTGCGCGAGATGCGGCGCGTGGCCCGCCGTGTGGTGGTGTTCACGCACGACGCCAGTGAGACCGGCTGGCGGGACCGGTTCTGGCTCACCCGCGACTATCTGCCGGAGGTCGCGGGCCTTGTCGCCGGCCGGCCCTCGGTCGACCGGCTGGCCGGCGCGATCGGCGCCCGCATGGAGCCGGTGCTCATCCCCTGGGACTGCGCGGACGGCTTCTTCGAGGCGTACTGGCGGCGGCCCGAGGCGTACCTGGACGAGCATGTGCGCCGCGCGGTGTCCGTATGGACCAGAGTCGGGCCGCAGGCCGAGCAGCGGGCGGTGAACCGGCTCCGCGAGGACCTGTCCTCAGGCCGCTGGGCCGAGCGGAACCCCGAACTCGTCGCCCTCGACGCGGCCGAACTCGGCCTCCGCCTCCTCGTGGCCTGAACCACCGCGCGCGAGAACACCGCAGCGCGCCGACGGGCGCCGGAAACGGCGGCCGTCGCCACGGCATTGGCCCTCGGAAGCCGCTCAGCGGTCCAGGGCCTTGTCGAGGGCCATCGCGGCGGTGATGAGCGCGAGGTGCGTGAAGGCCTGGGGGAAGTTGCCCAGTTGCTCGCCCGTCGGGCCGATCTCCTCGGCGAAGAGCCCGACGTGGTTGGCGTAGGTCAGCATCTTGTCGAAGGCGTAGCGGGCCTGCTCGACGCGGCCGGCCCGGGCGAGCGCGTCCACGTACAGGAAGCTGCACAGGGAGAAGGTGCCCTCCGAGCCGCGCAGCCCGTCGGGGGAGGCGGCCGGGTCGTAACGGTAGACCAGGCTGTCGGAGACCAGCTCGCTGTCCATCGCGTCCAGCGTGGACAGCCAGCGCGGGTCGCGCGGCGCGACGAAGCCGGTGATCGGCATCAGCAACAGTGACGCGTCCAGTACCTCGCTGCCGTAATGCTGGACGAAGGCCTGCCGCTCGGTGGACCACCCCCGTTCCATGACCTGGTGCAGCACCGCGTCCCGCGCGGCCGTCCACCGCGGCAGGTCGGCGGGACGGCTGAGCGCGACGGCCATCCGTACGGCACGGTCGAGGGCCACCCAGCACATCAGCCGGCTGTAGGTGAAGTCCTGGCGGCCGCCACGGGTCTCCCAGATCCCCTCGTCGGGGCGGTCCCAGTGCTCGCACAGCCAGTCCACCGTGGCGGCGAAGCGCAGCCAGCCGTCGTAGCCGGCGAGCTGGGCGAGGTCGCGCGCCTGCGCGAAGGCGAAGACGGCCTCGCCGTAGATGTCGAGCTGGAGCTGGTCGGCGGCGCCGTTGCCGGCCCTGACCGGGGCGGAGCCGCGCCAGCCCTCCAGATGGTCGAGCACCTCCTCGCTCAGGTGCGGGTCGCCGTCCACCCGGTACATGATCTGCAGCGGCTCCCCGCTGACGGTGCCACCGGCCTGGAGCCGGGCGCCGAGCCACCGGCGGAACGCGTCGGCCTCCTCGGTGAAGCCCAGGTCGACCATGGCGCGCACCGACAGGGAGGCGTCCCGGACCCAGGTGTAGCGGTAGTCCCAGTTCCGTTCACCGCCGACCTGCTCCGGCAGGCCCATGGTGGCGGCGGCGACCGGCGCGCCGGACGGGGCGTACGTGAGCAGCTTCAGCGTGATCGCCGAGCGATTGACCTGCTGCTGCCAGCGGCCTCGGTAGCTGCAGCGGCTGATCCATTCGTGCCAGAAGGCGCGGACCCCGTCGAAAGCGGCCAGCAGGCTCGCCTCGTCCTCCGGCGCGGGCGGCTCGGCTTCAGGACCGTCCACGGTGAGCACGGCGGCCGCGCGCTGACCGGCGGTCAGCTCCACCTCGGCACGGACGTCCGCACCGTCGCGCTCCAGTACGACGGGCCCGAGCACCTGGAGGTGCGCGGCGGCGGTGGCGCCGGAGAAACGCGCGCCGGCGCCGTCGACGACCAGTTCGTGCGCTTCCCGGCCGTAGTCGAACCGGGGCCGGCACTCCAGCGCGAAGCGGACCGTGCCCCGCACCACCCGAAGCACCCGGACCAGGGTGTGCCGGTCGGTCGGTACGGTCGGATCGGCGGCCAGCGGCATGAAGTCGGCCACCTCGCCGACCCCGTCAGGGGTGAGGAAGCGGGTGAGCAGAACCGCGCTGTCGGCCAGGTACAGCTGACGCACCGTCGTGCCCGGCGTGTTGACGGTGATCGAGAAGTGGCCGCCGCGCTCGTGGTCGAGAAGTCTGGCGAAGATGCTCGGTGAGTCGAAGCGGGGCGAACAGAACCAGTCCACCACGCCCTCGGCGGAGACCAGCGCGCACGTCTGCAGGTCTCCGATGAGCCCGTGGTCGGCGATCGGGGGATAGCGGTGCATCGGCGACGTCCTCATGGGCTCGGGCAGCGGGCGGTCTTCAGAACCACCCTCCGACGGGACGCCCCCCGAGGCCATCGGGGCTGCGCCGAACAGGGCGCCCCGGCAGACGCTGTCCCTACCGGTGTGCCGCGGCGGGATCCACGTTCCACGTCGTCGGCAGATCACTGCCGCAGAAGACGCAGACGAAGTCGTCCTCGCGCACGATGTTGTGCTCCTGGCAGTCAGGGCACCGCCGGAACACCACCTCGTGGGTGAAGCCGGAGGGCCGACGGAGCTCGACAGCGTCCACAGCGCGGGCGACCTCCGACCAGGAGGTGACGTCCGGGCAGTACCCGGTGGACTGGTTGCTGACCTCGCTCACGGCCCACCGGTCCTCCTCGCGCACGAAGCCGATCTCACCGGCACTCAGAACCACGGCTCCGCCGGCGCAGGCCACGTGCTCGCTTCGCCGCGGCGCCAGCCGAAGCGCACCGTCCGTGCCGACCACGAAGGTGAACGGCTCGGCCAGCTCCGCCGCCGATCGCTCGGCTATCCAGCCGCCGAACTCGGCCGCCGAACTGATCCGGCACCCGCCGCTGCCAGGCCGGACCGCAGCCTTCAGCTCGACCGGTCCGACATAGCGGTAACTCCGCCCCCGCGCACTCACGTCAGCCAAGCCAGAGCACTTCCGACCCACGCCCCAGGGGGCCTCACGTCGATCGGACCGGGTCCTCGTCAGCCGCCGAAGGCACCGGGTACGGACGCAGGACCATGAGCGAGTCCTCCAAGGTCGCCACCATGGCGAAGGGGAACCGGTCGAGCTCAAGACAGAGCGCGACGTCGTCGGAGTGCACTCCCCGACGCACCCGCTGAGTCAACTCGTCGGCGGCGCGCGACTCGGCAGCGCGGCGGAGGAAGGGAGCAGCGTCCGTCCCGGCCCCGGAGGCTCTCCCGGCGATGTACTGCGCGCAGGCCAGATCCTCGTCGGCCCGGCCGTCCTCGCCGGTGACGACGAAAGTGACGTGGTCACTCTCCCGCGTCCGAAGGAACCGAGCCGTCGCCTCCGCGACCACGAAGCCGGCGCACAGCACCAGCTCCGCCTCCTTGACCGCGAGGGCACCGACCGTGCCCGCCGTGGTCTTCTGCACGACGGTCCGCCCCGTGAGGTCGACGGACCGCAGCATGCCCGGCGAGTTGACCATGTCGAACCCGGGCGCGGGCGGACCGTCCTTGAGCGCCACCCCATCCGGGTGGCGGGCTTTGAGCTCCAGAGCGTCGTCCAGCGACTCGGCGAGGACGATCTTCTCCGCCCCCTGGGCGAAGGCCCAGGCAGCCACGGTGTAGGCACGCATGACATCGACGACGACCGCCACGGAGGGGGTTTCGGTCAGATCAGCGATACCGAGGAATCGAGCGTCCATGCCGATCATGATCGTGCATGCCCGCCCCGCGTTCCCCGCAGAGTGACGGGCATCACGTCGACGATCCCGGCGGGGACTACGAGGGCGACTCGGGCGGTGGCCGTCGGGACGGCGTCGGGTGGTCGGCACTGTTGGCACCGTCGGCACCGTCGGCACCGTCGGCTCGGAACAGGCTCACTGCCTCAGGCATCCGGCACAGGCGTGGCCTGGTGGTAGTACATCCGCCACCCGGACTCCTCATCCAGCTTCCGCCAGATCGAGCTTCTCCGGGCCCGCCTGCCATCGAGCACGGTTTCGAACGTCAGGTGCACAACTCCCGGCGCCAATACGGTGCCGGTCATCTCTGAGGGCACGTACTGCGGGCCTTCGTCGGCCGCACCCTGCATGACCGGCAGCGCCGCGAGCATCGACGGGCGATCCCACCTTCGCCCCGAGGCACCTACTTCCACGAACTCCGGATCGAGGAGTTGCTCCGCCAGTGCCCTGGATGATCTCCCGGCCGGACTCAACAACTGCAGCTCTCGCTCGATGACCTCGGCCACGCTGCTTTCCCTGTCCACGTTCATGCGCGCATCTTGCCCCGGCTGACCTGGGCATTCGCAAGCGAATTGAGGAGGACTCAGGCGTCCGCGAACCAGTCGCGCCCCTCGGCCCAGTGGGTCGCCCAGCCTGCGAAGCCGGGGACGCCGGGCATCAGGGCGTCGGGCGACTGGGTGCCGAAGGGCATCGCGCCCTCGCCGGCGATCTGCCAGACGTGACCACGCTGTGGGCCGGTGACGATCAGGTGCCAGTACATTCCGCAGCCGTCGGTGCCCAGCAGCAGCGAGCCGTGGTCGAACACGGCGGCCGTCCCGGCCTCGAACTCCTCCTCCGACAGGACCTCCTCGTCCTCCTCCATGTCCCACAGCCATGCCGCCGTGAGCGGGAAGGGCTCGGCCAGCAGACGCTCGGGGCGGCCCGAGCCCCAGTCCGGCGGGGTCTGCGCCAGGGGCAGCAGACCGTAGTAGGGCGGTCCGGCACGCAGCCCGTCGCAGACCTCCGCCACGAAGGTGCGGTACGGCTCGGGGAGCACGATGCCGTGCTCCGCCTCGAAGGCCCGCACCGCCTCCCAGCCGGCCGGCGGCGCAGCCTCGGGGCGGGACGCGAAGATCTCGCGGAGGGCGGCCAGCTCGGCCGGGTCGCATGCTTCCGTGTTCATGCCGGTCATCATGCAAGATGCGAAAGTGGCGACCTGAGCCGGTCCGGGCGGGAAGCCGCGGCCGACGGGTGCGGAGGGTGCATCCGCGAGACCGTCCGAGGGGGCATCACATGGCGTGGCAGGGGACCATCGCGGTCGAGCGCATGGACGGATCGGCCGCAGCGCAGGCCGTGGACGCGTTCAGGCTCATCTATGCAGAGGTGTTCGCCGAGCCTCCCTACTGCGAGACCGAGGAGGGCGTCGCCGCGGCCTTCGCCCGTTTCCCCTCCCAGGTCGGCAAGCGCGCCTTCCGTGCCGCCGTGGCCCGTACCGAGGACGGCGAGCCGGTGGGCATGGCGTACGGCCACCCGCTCGCCCCCGACACCCCGTGGTGGGACGAACTGGCCGTGCCGGTGCCCGAGGACATGCGGCGGGAGGACGGACACCGCACCTTCGGGCTGATGGAACTCGCCGTGCGCGCACCGTGGCGCGGGCACGGCATCGCGGGGCGTCTCCACACGACGCTCCTCGACTGCATCGCCGCCGAGCGGGTGCTGTTGAACGTCCACCCGGGCGCCACTGCGGCTTCGGCTGCCTACCGGGCCTGGGGATACCGCACGATCGGCGAGACGGTGCCCTGGGGAACGGGCGAGGACCGCTACGAGGCGATGCTGCTCGACCTGCGCCGCCAGGAGCCGATGCACGCGGTGAGCCCCGGCGGCCGAGTCGATCGGCGTGTGAACCGACCGTGATCATTCTCGGCGGCCGCGGATGGGGCCGCCCGCGGCGTGGGCCGACAGCGGGATTACGCCTATCGCGTGGACGTTGTGCGTGGTGGGGGAGTGGTACGGGCGGGGCGCCGGCGGGGGACCGTAACCTCGGGCCGTCCTGGGGCTAGCCCGCCACGGGCTGCGGCCGCCCGGTGGCGGACCCGCCCCCGCCGACGCACACACGAGGACCCGTCATGACCGCACAGGACACTGCTCCGCCCCTGCTCACGCGCGACCGGCTCGACGAGGTCGAGGGATGGTTCTTCGACGCCGACCGGTTCCTCTTCGACTGGCTCCTGACACACCAGAGCGCCCACGGCATCCACGGTGACCTGCTGGAACTCGGCGTCTACAAGGGCAAGAGCGCCATTGTCATCGGCTACCACGCCGCAGACGGCGAGCAGTTCACCGTGTGTGATCTGTTCGACGCGGGCGAGGCGCCCGACGACTCCACGGCCACCGAGATGCGGGTGTACTACCCGACCCTGACCCGTCAGGTGTTCGAGGCCAACTATCTACGCTTCCACCGCCTGCTGCCGACCGTGATCCAAGGGCCTTCCTCCGAGGTCACCGACCATGTCACCGCCGGCAGTTGCCGCTTCGTGCACATCGACGCCTCGCACCTGTACCACCACGTCCGCGCCGACATCACCGCGGCCCGCGAGCTGCTGATCGAGGACGGGGTGGTCTCCCTCGACGACTTCCGCAGCCCCCACACCCCCGGGGTCGCGGCGGCCACCTGGGAGGCGGTCCTCACCGCGGGCCTCAAGCCGGTGGTGCTCACCGAGAGCAAGCTGTACGGAACCTGGGGCTCCGCGGATGTCCTGCGCGACACCCTGGCCGAGCGCCTGACCACCCACCCCACGCTCTGGGGCGTGACCGAGGACGTGGCCGGCCACACCCTGCTGAGGGTCCACTCCCGCTGACCGGCCGCCGCCCCACCGCAGTCGACTCGGCGAGTGCGTCGTACCCGACCTCGTGTGCGGACGTCGCCACCAGCAGGACGCCGGCACGGGGCGGCGCCGCGCCCGGCTATTTTTGCAGACCCTGCATTTTTGCGTACCCTGCATCTATGGAGGGTGGGGTTCCCGTCGAGGGCGGGCTCAGGGAGCGCAAGAAGCGTGCGACGCGTGCCGCGCTGGTCGAGGCGGCGGTACGTCTCGCCGTGGAGCGCGGTGTCGAGCACGTGACCGTCGATGCCATCAGCGCGGCGGCGGGGGTCTCCACGCGCACGTTCTTCAACTACTTCGAATCCCGCGACGAGGTCTTCGTCATGGTCGGCGCGGACGCCAGCGACCGAGTCCGCCGAGCCGTCCTCGCCGCTCCGCCCGCACTCTCCCCGCTGGAAGCGCTCCGTGAAGCCCTGGCGGCGGAGCTCAGCGAGGTCGAGCAGCAACAGGAGCTGTGGCGTCTGCACGCCGAAGTCCTGCGCAAGGCACCCCAGCTCCTCGCACGCAGGATCGGCGCCCACATGGCCGATGAACTCGGCCTCGCCGAGGCGCTCGCGGAGCGCATCGGAAGGGGCTCGCCCCTCTTCGCCGAAGACCGCCCCGCGTTCGCGTCGCCGGAGGACGAGGCGCGACGCCGCGCACTGGGGCTGTACCCACGCCTGCTGGCCGCCGTCGGCGGCTCGGCCGTCCGCGTCGCCTTCGAGCACTGGTGCGTCCGGCAGGGGGAAGTCCCCTTCGCGGACGTGCTCCGGGAGACGTTCGAGCACCTCGCCGCAGGCCTCCCCATGCCACCCGTTCAGACCGACGAACGCTGAGCGGCCGATCCCGTCCCGGCTGACCCCCGTCCCGGCTGATCCCGTCCCGGCTGATCCCGTCGCGGCCGATCCCGTACTGGGCGATTCCGAGCCGGCTGATGCCGTCCCGGGCGTTCCCGTTCTCGGCAGCCCACTTCTCGCGTTTCCGAGTGCCGAGGCGGGCCCCCAGCGGCGGCCCCCAGAACCCCTGTGAACCACGAAACACTGAGAAGAGATGCTGTGAAATCACCAGCGGCGCCGGTCGACGCGTCCCCGGCCGCCATGTCCGACCGTCAGATACTCCAAGCCATGTCCGGCCTGATGGCGGGCATGTTCGTCTCCATCCTGGCCGGCACCGTGGTCGCCAACGCGCTGCCCCGGATCATCGCCGACCTCGGCGCGAGCCAGTCCTCGTACACCTGGGTCGTCACCGCCGAACTGCTCGCCATGACGGCCACGGTGCCGCTGTGGGGCAAGCTGTCCGACCTCTACAACCAGAAGCTGCTCCTGCAGATCTCCCTCGGTCTGTTCGTGGTCGGCTCGCTCCTCGCCGGCTTCTCGCACGACGTCTCGCTGCTGATCTTCAGCCGCGTCGCCCAGGGCATCGGCGCCGGCGGCCTGACCGCCCTCGCGCAGGTCGTGATGGCGGCGATCATCCCGCCGCGCAGGCTCGGCAAGTACGCCGGCATCTTCGGCGCCGTCTTCGCCGTCGGCACGGTCGCCGGGCCGCTCATCGGTGGTGTTCTGGTGGACACCTCCTGGCTGGGCTGGCGCTGGTGCTTCTTCGTCGGCGTCCCGTTCGCGCTGCTCGCCATCGTGCTGCTGCAGCTGACGCTGAAGCTGCCCGTCACGCGCCGAGAGGCGAAGATCGACTACCTGGGCGCCCTCCTGATCGTCGCCGGAGTCTGCGCGCTGCTCATCTGGGTGTCGCTGGCCGGCAACAGCTTCGACTGGGCCTCCTGGCAGACCGCCGCCCTGACCGGTGGCGGCCTGGTGCTGCTCGTCGCGGCGGTCTTCGTCGAGTCCCGGGTGCCCGAGCCGATCATCCCGCTCGGCATCTTCCGTAACCGCACCGTGGCGCTCGCCACCGTCGCCAGCCTCTTCGTCGGTCTCGCCATGTTCGGCGGCACCGTCTTCCTTTCCCAGTACTTCCAGATCTCCCTCGGGAAGTCGCCGACGGTCGCGGGCCTCATGAGCCTGCCGATGATCCTCGGCCTCCTGGTCTCCTCCACCGTCGCCGGACAGATCATCAGTAAGACCGGCCGCTGGAAGGTCTACCTGGTCGCCGGCGGCATCACGATGACCGCCGGTCTGGGCCTTCTTTCCACGATCGGCTCCGACACGAGCTTCGGCCTGACCAGCGTCTACATGGCCGTCATGGGCATCGGCGTCGGCATGCTGATGCAGAACCTGGTCCTGGCCGCGCAGAACGACGTGGCGGCCACCGAACTGGGCGCCGCCACCTCCGTCCTCTCCTTCTTCCGAAGCCTCGGCGGCACCATCGGCACCAGCGTGCTCGGCGCCGTCCTGGCCGGCCGCGTCGCCACGGAGATGACCAAGGGGCTCGCGGACGCCGGCATTCCGACCGGAGGAGGCTCCGGCGGGGACCGCGCCGTGCCGGACATGACGACCCTTCCCGCCCCGCTCCGCGAGATCGTGGAGCACGCCTACGGCGTCGCCACGGGCGAGATCTTCCTCGTCGCGGCTCCCTTCGCGTTCCTCGCGCTCCTCGCCGTCCTGTTCATCAAGGAGAAGCCGCTGAAGACCACCAGCGGCATGCAGCGGCTCGCCGAGGAAGCCGACGGCGCAGGACAGGACGGTGGGAGCGGCCCGTCCCGCACCTCCGTCGACGCCGCGCCGGCGCAGCCTGCCGAAGCCGGCTGAGACACCCCGGCGACACGACAACCGACTGCGGACACGGCGCCCCACTCCTTGAGGGGGCGCCGTGTCCGACGCGGTTTCAAGGGGTGGTCAGGACGACGTGCAGCACGCGCGGGCCGTGCACCCCCTCGACGCGGTCGAGTTCGATGTCGCTGGTGGCGGACGGACCGGAGATCCACGTCAGTGGGCGGGCCGGGTCCAGGCGGGGCAGCGCCATCGGTACGGAGGCGACGACCTGGTCGGCGGCGCGTACGACGCACACGTGCAGGTCGGGGACGAGGGTGAGGGCGCGGCGGCCCTGGCCCGGACCGCCGTCCAGGACGATCGTGCCGGTCTCGGCGATCGCCAGCGCGCACCCCGTCACCACGGCGTCCGTGGCGTCCAGGTCGTACGGGGTGAGCACGGCACCGTCGTCGTGGCGCTGCTCCGCCGTCGTCGCGGACAGCCAGGTGGCGGGCAGGCCGGGCGGGACGGCGACCGAGCGGGCGCCGTGCCGGTCGAGCAGTGCGGCCACCAGGACGGGGAGTTCGTTCTCCGTGGTGCGGTGCACGATCGCCCGGTAGTCGGCGAGGTTCTCGTGCAGGAGATCGAGGAGTCGGGCCGGGTCGTCCGGGGTGTGGGAGGTGAGGTAGTCGCGTGCGGGTTCCGGGGCGACCGGTGCTTCGGCGAGCGCCCGCCGGATGCGGCCCAGGATGCGTTCGCGGGAGTTCTGGTTCACGTGCGGTTCTTCTTCCACCAGTCGCGGAACGGTTCGGCGGGCATGTCGGGCAGGTCGCGGCTGTCCGTCCACGGGCCGATGCCCGGCCCGGGGAGCTTTTTCGGGTGGAGTGTGCGGGTCTTCGAGGCGAGGCGTTCGCCGGTGGCGAGGACGCCGGGGTGGTTCAGGACCCAGGTGGAGGCCTTGATGGCGGCCTTCTCCAGGCGGTGTCCCTTCCCGCCCTGCTCGGCGACCTTTTCGCGGAGGTGGACGAGTACTTCGGGGATGTCGATGGCGACGGGGCAGACCTCGTAGCAGGCGCCGCAGAGGGAGGAGGCGTACGGGAGGGAGGCGTCGACCTCGCTCTGCGTGCCGCGCAGTTGCGGGGTGAGGATGGCGCCGATGGGGCCGGGGTAGACGGAGCCGTAGGCGTGGCCTCCGGCCCGTTCGTACACGGGGCAGACGTTGAGGCAGGCGGAGCAGCGGATGCAGCGCAGGGCCTGTCGCCCCACCTCGTCGGCGAGGGCATCGGTGCGGCCGTTGTCGAGGAGGACGAGGTGGAAGGTGGTGGGGCCGTCGGTGTCGGTCGTGCCGGTCCACATGCTCGTGTAGGGGTTCATGCGCTCGGCGGTGGAGGAGCGGGGGAGGGTCTGGAGGAAGACCTCCAGGTCCCGCCAGGTGGGCACGATCTTCTCGATGCCGACGACGGAGATGAGGGTCTGGGGGAGGGTGAGGCACATGCGGCCGTTGCCCTCGGACTCGACGACGACGAGGGTGCCGGTCTCGGCGACCATGAAGTTGGCGCCGGAGATGCCGACCTTGGCGCGGAGGAACTTCTCCCGCAGGTGCAGGCGGGCGGCCTCGGCGAGTTCGGCGGGCGTGTCACTCAGTCCCTCCGGCGCGGGGCGACCCCAACTCCCCATCTTCTCCCGGAAGATGTCGCGGATCTCGCCGCGGTTGCGGTGGATCGCCGGGACCAGGATGTGTGAGGGGCGGTCCTCGCCGAGCTGCACGATCAGTTCCGCGAGATCCGTCTCGTACGCGGCGATGCCCTCGGCCTCCAGGGCCTCGTTGAGCCCGATCTCCTGGGTGGCCATCGACTTGACCTTGACCACCTCGCTCTCCCCGGTGGCCTTCACCAGATCGGCGACGATCCGGTTCGCCTCCGCCGCGTCGGCCGCCCAGTGCACGGTCCCGCCGGCGGCCGTCACCGTCTCCTCCAACTGCAGGAGATATGTGTCGAGGTGACGGAGCGTCTGGTCCTTGATGCGCCTGCCGGCCTCGCGGAGCTCGGCCCAGTCGTCCAGCTCGGCGACCGCCTTCGCCCGCTTGTCGCGGATGGTGTGGGTGGCGTGCCGCAGGTTCGCCCGCAGGGTCTCGTTCCGTACGGCCTCGTGCGCCGCCTTCGGGAAGGCCGGCATACCGACGAAGGTCCCGCTCATGCCCAGGGCTCCTCTTCCGTGCTCGCGAGAATCTCGGCGAGGTGCAGCGCGCGCAGCGGCGCCTCCTGACGTCTCAGCATGCCGCCCACGTGCAGCAGACAGGAGTTGTCCGCGCCGCACAGGACCTCCGCGCCCGTGGACAGCGCGTTCGTGATCTTGTCGGCGCCCATCGCCGCCGAGACGTCCGGGTTCTTCACCGCGAACGTGCCGCCGAAGCCGCAGCACTCCTCCGCGCCCGGCAGCTCCACCAGCTCCAGGCCCTTCACCGCCTCCAGGAGCCGCCGCGGTCGCTCCCCGAGCCCGAGCAGCCGCAGGCCGTGACAGGAGGGGTGGTACGTCACCCGGTGCGGGAAGTACGCGCCCACGTCCGTCAGGCCCAGCACGTCCACGAGGAACTCCGTCAGCTCGTACGTCCTGAGGACGAGGGATGCGGAGGCCTCGGCCAGCGCGTTGCCGCGCCCCTCCGCCTGTGCCTTGCGCCCGATCCTCGGGTAGTTGTCGCGGACCATGGCGGCACAGGATCCGGACGGGGTGACCACGTGGTCGTAGCCCTCGAAGGCATGGGCCATGCGGTGGACCAGGGGCTCGGTCTCCCGGCGGTAGCCGGTGTTGTACTGGGGCTGTCCGCAGCAGGTCTGGGCGACGGGGAAGTCGACGGAGACACCGAGGCGTTCGAGCAGCCTGACGGTGGCGACGGCCGTCGCGGGATAGACCGCGTCGTTGACGCAGGTGGCGAAGAGAGCGACGCGCATCAGGGGTTCCTCGGGGCGGAGTCGAGTCGGGCGGCGGCCGCGTCCCAGGCGGCGCTGTCGCCCCGGGGCGTGTAGTGCCGTAGGCGCTGGGTGGAGGCGATGAGCCGGCGCATGTCGGCGAGGTCTCCGACCAGGCCGGCGGCCCGGGCCTGGACGAGGATGTTGCCCAGGGCCGTGGCCTCGGTGGGTCCTGCGACGACGGGCAGGCCGGTGGCGTCGGCGGTGAGCCTGCACAGCAGGTCGTTGCGTGATCCGCCGCCGACGAGATGGATCCGGCGGATGTCGCGGCCGGCGAGTTCGGCGGCCTGCCGCAGGGTGCGGCGGTGGGCGAGCGCCAGGCTCTCCAGGATGCAGCGGACCATCGCGCCCTGGCTGCCGGGGACGCGCTGGCCGGTGCGGGCGCAGTACTCCCGGATACGGGCCGGCATGTCGCCGGGGGCGAGGAACTCGGGGGCGTCCGGGTCGATGACGGAGGCGAACGGTTCGGCCCGGGCGGCGTCGGCGAGGAGCGTGGCGATGTGGCTGGGCAGCCCCTCCTTATCCCAGGTGCGTCGGCACTCCTCGAAGAGCCACATGCCCATGATGTTGCGCAGATAGCGCACGGTGCCGTCGATGCCGCGCTCGTTGGTGAAGTTCGCCGCCCGGGACTCCTCGCTCAGCACGGGGGCGTCGAGTTCGAGGCCGGCGAGCGACCAGGTGCCGCACGAGATGTAGGCGAAGTCCGGCTCGGTCGCGGGCACGGCGACGACCGCGGAGGCGGTGTCGTGCGAGGCGACCGTCGTCACCGGCGTACGCGGGTCGAGTCCCGTGTACGCGGCGACATGGGGGAGCAGGGTTCCCGCCGGGTCGCCGGGGGAGCGCAGCGGAGGGAAGAGGGCGGGGTCGAGGGAGAGCCGGTTGAGGAGCTCCTTGGACCAGGTGCCGGTGCGGGCGTCGAAGAGGCCGGTGGTGGAAGCGTTGGTCTCCTCGGCGCCGATGGACCCGGTCAGCCAGTGCACCAGCAGGTCCGGGATCAGCAGCAGGGTGCGGGCGACGTCCCGCTGGACGGTTCCCGCGGTGGAGGCCAGCTGGAAGACGGTGTTGAACGGGAGGTGCTGGAGACCCGTGATCCCGTACAGCTCCTCGCGGCCGACCTCGGCCCGGACGCGTTCGGCGACACCGTCGGTCCGGTCGTCGCGGTAGTGGAACGGGTGTCCGAGCAGCGCGCCGTCGGCGTCGAGGAGGCCGTAGTCCACGGCCCAGGTGTCCACGCCGATGGAGGCGACACCGCCGGAGCGGGCGGCCTCGCGCAGCCCGTCGAGGATGCCCTGGAAGAGGGCGAGGACGTCCCAGCGCAGCCCGTCGGGGAGTCGTACGGGGGTGTTGGGGAAGCGGTGGACTTCGGTGAGGTCGAGCTTGTCCGGGCCGACACGGCCGAGGATCACGCGCCCGCTGGTGGCGCCGAGATCGACCGCGGCGAAGGCGGAGGCGGAGGACGGGGGAGTGGTGGTCACGTGGGGCTTCCTCCGCGGGGCGGGTGGCTCGTGGCGGTGAGGGGAGGGAAAGAGAGCGAGGGACAGCCGGCGTCGATCCGCTGCCCTTCCACCCTGGTGCCGCCGTCACGCAGCCGCACCAGGGTCATCGAGGTGTGCCGTCAGCGCAGGAAGGCGGCCGCGACGCCGGCGTCGACGGGGATGTGCAGACCGGTGGTGTGGGTCAGGTCGCCGCCGGTGAGGGCGAAGACCGCGTTCGCGACGTGCTCCGGGAGGACCTCGCGCTTGAGGAGGGTGCGCTGGGCGTAGAACTCGCCGAGCTTCTCCTCCTCGATGCCGTACGTGGCGGCGCGCTGGGCGCCCCAGCCCGCGGCGAAGATCCCGGAACCGCGCACCACGCCGTCGGGGTTGACGCCGTTGACGCGGATGCCGTGCGCGCCGAGCTCGGCGGCCAGGAGGCGGACCTGGTGGGCCTGGTCGGCCTTGGTGGCGGAGTAGGCGATGTTGTTCGGGCCGGCGAAGACCGCGTTCTTGGAGGCGATGTAGACGATGTCGCCACCCAGGTTCTGCTCGATCATGATCCGGGCGGCCTCGCGGGAGACGAGGAAGGAGCCGCGGGCCATGATGTCGTGCTGGAGGTCCCAGTCGCGGGCGGTGGTCTCCAGGAGCGGCTTCGAGACGGAGATGCCCGCGTTGTTGACGACGAGGTCGACACCGCCGAAGGCGAGGACCGCCTCGCGGAACGCGGCGGCGATCTGCTGCTCGGAGGTGACGTCCACGGTGACCGCCATGGCTTTGTCCGGGCCGCCCAGCTCCTCGGCGACCGCGGCGGCGTTGTCGCCGTTCAGGTCGGCGACCACGACGCAGGCGCCCTCGGCGACCAGCCGGTGCGCGATGGCCCTGCCGATGCCGGAGCCGGCACCCGTCACCAGGGCCACCCGGGTCGCGAGCGGCTTCGGCTTCGGCATGCGCCGCAGCTTGGCCTCCTCCAGCTCCCAGTACTCGATGCGGAACTTCTCCGACTCTTCGATGGGGGCGTAGGAGGAGACGGCCTCGGCCCCGCGCATCACGTTGATGGCGTTGACGTAGAACTCGCCCGCGACCCGCGCGGTCTGCTTGTCCTTGCCGAAGGAGAACATGCCGACGCCGGGGATCAGGACGATCGCGGGGTCCGCGCCGCGCATCGCGGGGGAGTCCTCGGTGGCGTGGCGGTGGTAGTAGGCGGCGTACTCCTCGCGGTACTCCGCGTGCAGCTCGGTCAGCCTGGTGGTCACGTCGCCGAGATCCGCCGTGGCCGGCAGGTCCAGGACCAGCGGACGGACCTTCGTCCGCAGGAAGTGGTCCGGGCACGAGGTGCCCAGGGCGGCGAGGCGCGGGTGCTGGTCGTGGGCGAGGAAGTCGAGGACCGTCTCGGAGTCGGTGAAGTGGCCGACCTGCGGCCGGTCCCGGGAGGCCAGGGACCGGATCACCGGCGCGAGCGCTGCGGCCCGCTGCCGGCGTGCCTCCTCGTCCAGCGCCGCGTAGCCGTCCAGGGGCGCGCCGAACGGCTGCTCCTTGCCCCGCTCCGCGAGGAAGCGCTCTGCCGTACGGATCATCCACAGGGCGTTCGTCTCGCACTCCTCGGCGCTCGCGCCCCAGGCGGTGATGCCGTGGCCGCCCAGGACCACGCCGACGGCCTGCGGGTGGGCCTCCTTGACGGCCGCGATGTCCAGGCCCAGCTGGAATCCGGGGCGCCGCCACGGGACCCAGGCCACCTTTCCGCCGTAGCACTCCTTGGTCAGGGCCTCGCCGTCGGCCGCGCAGGCGAGGGCGATGCCGGAGTCGGGGTGGAGGTGGTCGATGTGCGCGGCGTCGACCAGACCGTGCATGGCGGTGTCGATGGAGGGGGCGGCGCCGCCCTTGCCATAGAGGCAGTAGTCGAACGCGGCGACCATCTCGTCCTCGCGCTCCACTCCCGGGTACACGTCCTTGAGCGCCCGCAGCCGGTCGAGCCGCAGCACGGCGAGGCCGTCCTCGGTGAGTGTGCCGAGGTCGCCGCCGGACCCCTTGACCCACATGAGCTCGGTGTCGGAGCCGGTGACCGGGTCGGTGACGGTGCCCTTGGCGGAAGTGTTGCCGCCGGCGTAGTTGGTGTTGCGGGGGTCGGAGCCGAGCCGGTGCGCGCGGTCGAGGAGCGCGGCGACTTCGGGGTGGGTGGCCATGTGCGATCAGTCCTTCGGAGTCGAGATTGCGGGAGGGGGAGTGCCCTCAGGTGCCCGGAGGGGGCGGGGCCTCGGCGAGCGCGTCGGTCAGGCTCCCCAGCCGGCCTGTTCACCGCCGACGCGCTCGGCCGCGATCCGGTCCTGCCATCCGGAGGCGGCGTACGCGGCGACGGGGTCGGGGTCGAGCCCCTGTTCCTCGCGCAGCTCCCGCAGCAGCGGCCGTACATCGGTGTTGTACGCGTCCATCAGCACCGCGTTGGCCGCGAGGACGTCACCGTCCCGCTGGGCGTCGGTGAGCGCGCCGGGGTCGACGAGCAGGGCCTTGGCGGTCGCCTCCTGGACGTTCATCACCGAGCGGATGACGGCCGGGATCTTCGCCTCGATGTTGTGGCACTGGTCGAGCATGAAGGCCACGTTCGCGGCGGCGCCCAGGCCGCCGTTCCTGGCGACCTCGTGCATGATCCGGAAGAGCTGGAAGGGGTCGGCGGAGCCGACCATCAGGTCGTCGTCGGCGTAGAAGCGCGAGTTGAAGTCGAAGCCGCCGAGCTTCCCCTCCCGCAGGAGGAAGGCCACGATGAACTCGATGTTGGTGCCGGGCGCGTGGTGGCCGGTGTCCACGACGACCTGGGCCTTGGGGCCCAGCTTGAGGCAGTGGGCGTACGAGGTGCCCCAGTCCGGCACGTCGGTGGTGTAGAAGGCCGGCTCGAAGAACTTGTACTCAAGGAGCAGACGCTGGTCGTCGCCGAGCCGCCCGTACACCTCGGCCAGGGACTCCGCGAGCCGGTCCTGGCGGGCGACGATGTCGTCCTGGCCGGGGTAGTTGGTGCCGTCGGCGAACCACAGCTTCAGGTCCGTCGACCCGGTCGCGTCCATGATGTCGACACACTCCAGAAGGTGGTCGACGGCCTTGCGGCGCACCCTCGGGTCGGGGTGGCAGACGCTGCCGAGCCTGTAGTCGTCGTCCTGGAAGGTGTTGGAGTTGATCGCGCCCAGTTCGAGGCCGCGCTCCTTCGCGTACGCGGCCAGGGCGGCGTAGTCGTCGACCTTGTCCCACGGGATGTGCAGGGACACCTTGGGGGCGACGCCGGTGAACGCGTGCACCTGGGCGGCGTCGTCGAGCTTCTCGTACGGGGTGCGGGGCACGCCCGACTGCGCGAACACCTTGAACCGGGTGCCGGAGTTTCCGTAGCCCCAGGAGGGTGTCTCGATCCGCTGGCCGGCGAGTGCGGCCTTCACGGCAGCGATGTCAGGCATGGTCACCTCGGGGTGGCTGGGAGAACGGGAGAGCCCCGGGGACCGGGGCCGGTGAACAGGGAACCGACCGATGCAATGAATCGATTCATTTCGAGAGGGAAGCTAGCTCGCGTGCAGGTGGTCGTCAAGGTGCTGTGCAGGAGGGTGGCCGGGTGAGGGCTCTTGACCGCCGGGGCGGTCGGGGTTAGCTTCCAGGCAACCCGAATGAAACATTTCAGTCCGGGTGACTTCTCTGGCGCCTTCTGTCGTGCCCCGCCGACGCGCCCACCCCCGCAGACCCCTGCCACACCCATGGAGACACGCAATGACGCACTCTGAACCGGAGGCCACTCCGGTGCTCGCGCTGGAGGGGGTGAGCAAGTCCTTCGGCGCTGTCCGGGCGCTGCGCGGCGTCTCGCTGCGGCTGTACGCCGGAGAGGCCCACGCCCTCGCCGGCGAGAACGGTGCCGGAAAGTCGACCCTGATCAAGACCCTCGCGGGCGTCCACCGTCCCGACACGGGCACGGTGCTGCTCGACGGCGAGCCGGTCGACTTCCACAGCCCGGCCGACTCCCGCGACGCGGGCGTCGCCGTGATCTACCAGGAGCCGACCCTCTTCCCCGACCTGTCGGTGGGGGAGAACATCTTCGTCGGGCGTCAGCCCCGCCGCTCGCTCGGCCGGGTCGACCACAAGGCCGTCCAGCAGGCCGCGGCGGACCTCTTCGCCCGCCTCGGCGTCGCCCTCGACCCCGACCAGCCCGCCCGCGGTCTGTCCATCGCCGACCAGCAGCTGGTCGAGATCGCCAAAGCACTCTCCTTCGACGCCCGCGTCCTCATCATGGACGAGCCGACGGCCGCGCTCACCGGCAGCGAGGTGGCCCGTCTGTTCCGCGTCGTCAAGACGCTGCGCGAGCAGGGGGCGGCGGTGCTGTTCATCTCGCACCGCCTGGAGGAGATCTTCGATCTCTGCCAGCGGGTCACCACCCTGCGGGACGGCGCCCACATCGCGAGCGAGCCCGTCGAGGGCCTCGGCGAGGACGACCTGGTCCGCCGCATGGTCGGCCGCGACCTCGCCGAGCTCTACCCCAAGCAGCAGACCGAGATCGGCGAGGTCGCGCTCAGCGTGCGCCGCCTCACCCGCGAAGGCGTCTTCACCGACGTCTCCTTCGACGTGCGTCGCGGCGAGATCGTCGGGCTCGCGGGCCTGGTGGGCGCCGGCCGCAGCGAGGTGGCCCGGGCCGTGTTCGGCGTCGACCGCTTCGACGGCGGCGAGGTCGAGGTCCTCGGCAGGAAGCTGACGACGGGCGCGCCGAGCCTGGCCATGGCGGCCGGTCTCGCCCTGGTCCCCGAGGACCGCCGGGCCCAGGGCCTGGTGATGGACATGTCCATCGAGCGGAACATCGGCCTCACCGGCTTCGCCACCACCTCCCGCGCCGGGCTGATGAACCGCCGCGCCGAGCGCAGCCGCGCGGTGGACTGGGCCGTACGCCTTCAGGTCAAGTACGCGCGCCTCTCCGACGTCGTCGGCACGCTCTCCGGCGGCAACCAGCAGAAGGTCGTGCTGGCCAAGTGGCTGGCCACCTCCCCGCACGTACTGATCGTCGACGAGCCGACCCGCGGCATCGACGTGGGCACCAAGGCCGAGGTGCACCGCCTGCTCTCCTCGCTCGCCGCCGAAGGCGTCGCGGTGCTGATGATCTCCTCCGACCTCCCGGAGATCCTCGGCATGGCCGACCGGGTCCTCGTGATGCACGAGGGGCGGCTCACCGCCGAGATCCCGCGGTCCGAGGCGACCGAGGAGACCGTGATGGCAGCGGCGACCGGCCGTGCCGACCGTGGAAGGGAAGCGGCATGACGACGACCGCCGGCCCGGTGCGGGCCGAGACCGCACCCCACCCCGCCGCCTCGCGCAGTCTCGTAGCCAAGGTCTTCAAGGCCCGCGAACTCGCCGTCGCCGCCGTCCTCGTCGTCATGCTCGGCGCCACCCAGCTGACCAACACCGAGTTCCTCTCCGAGCAGGGCATCAAGGACCTGATGCTCAACGCGACCATCTTGGTCCTGGTCGCCACCGGCCAGGCCGTCGTGGTCATCACCCGCAACGTCGACCTCTCCGTCGGCTCCGTCCTCGGCATCTCCGCCTTCGCCGCGGGCAGTTACCTCCAGGACGGCGGCAACCCGCTCCTCGCGATCCTCCTGGCGACCGTCCTCGGAGCAGCCTTCGGCCTGCTCAACGGAACACTCGTCAGCCTCGGCAAAGTGCCCGCCCTGGTGGTGACCCTCGGCACCCTCTACATCATCCGCGGCATCGACTCGATCTGGGTCGGCTCCCGCCAGATCACCGCCGACGCCCTGCCGAAGAGCTTCGTCGACTTCGGCCACGACGGGATCGCCGTGGTGCCCTACCTCGCCCTGCTCGCGGGCGCCGTCCTCGCCGCCGTCGCCTACTACCTGCGCAACTACCACAGCGGCCGCGACATGTACGCGCTCGGCTCCAGCCCCGAGGCCGCCCGCCTCGCGGGTGTCCCCGTCCGGGCCCGGATCACCACCGCGTACGTGCTCTGCGGCGCCCTGGCCGGCCTCGCCGGCGCGCTCTACCTGGCGCGCTTCGGCAACGTCGACTCCGCCACCGGCACCGGCTACGACCTCACCGTCGTCAGTGCCGTCGTCGTCGGCGGCGTCGCCTTCACCGGCGGCTCCGGTACCGTCCACGGAGCCGCGCTCGGCGCCCTGCTGCTCACCTCGATCAACAGCGTCCTGCCCGCCCTCGGCGTCAGCTCCGTGTGGGTCACCGCGATCAACGGCTTCCTGCTGCTGCTCGCCATCGCCGTCGACCGGATCCTGGCCCTGCGGGTGGCCGCTTCCCTGCGCAAGAAGGCCGCACAGCTGAGGAGTGCCCGCCATGCCTGACACCACCGAGCAGCCCTCCACCTTCGCCCGCCTCCAGGGCGCGGTGCGCTGGGACACCGCCGTCGGCGCCCTCCTGCTGACCCTGCTGATCTGCTCCTTCTCCTTCGTCGACAACTTCGGCAACGCGCTGAACCTGTCGTTCCTCATCGGCAACACCCTGCCGATCGCCCTGATCGCCCTGCCCATGACCATGCTCGTGGTCTCCGGCGAGATCGACCTGTCCGTCGGCTCCACCGCCGGACTCTCGGGCGCGGTGATGGGCGCCCTGTGGAACGCCGGCATGGCGATCGAGACGATCATCCCGCTCTGCCTGCTCCTCGGCGTCGTCTGCGGACTCGTCAACGGACTGCTCGTCACCCGCCTCGGCCTGCCGTCCCTCGCCGTCACCATCGGCACCATGGCCGCCTACCGCGGCATCGCGCAGATCGTCCTCGGCTCCGACTCCGTCACCGACTTCCCCGCCCCGTACCTGGACTTCGGCGCCGGACGGATCGGCGACACCTTCATCCCGTACGCCGCCCTCCCCTTCACCGTCCTCGCCGCCGTCGCCGTCGTCGTCCTGCACGCCACCCCCGTCGGGCGCTCGCTGTTCGCCACCGGGGCGAGCGAGGAAGCCGCCCGCTTCGCGGGCATCCGGGTCAAGCGGCTCAAGCTGTCGATGTTCGTCACCACCGGCGTCCTCTCCGCGCTGACCGGCGTCTTCTGGGCCCTGCACTACGCCAGCGCTCGCTACGACAACGCCACCGGCCTGGAGATGGCAGTCATCGCCGCGGTCCTCCTCGGCGGCGTCGACTTCGACGGCGGCAAGGGCACCCTCGGCGGCGCCATCGCCGGAGTGTTCCTCCTCGGCACCCTGCAGAACGTCATGAGCCTGGTGAACGTCTCCGCCCAGTCGCAGATCGTCGTCACCGGCGTCCTCCTGGTCGTCTCCGTCCTCGCCCCCCGCGTCGGCCGACAACTCTCCCAGGCCCGGGCACGCAGGAAGACCACCGCGCCCCCGCCCCCGAGCAGCGCCGCGACCACCCCCTGACCCCACGAGAACCGCCCTCCCCACACCCGCGTCGCCCCGAGCCCGGGCGTCCGCCGGTCCCGCCCTGCTGCCCCGCGGCAGCGAAAGGAAGCACGATGTACGACACCTCCGCCAGAAGCCGCCGTCTCGCCGCCGCGCTGGCCGTCACCGCCACCCTCGTCCTCGGTGCCACCGCATGTTCGGGCACGACCAAGGACTCCGCGAAGGCGGACGCGGGACCGGCCGTCACCGGAAAGGCCGACCCGAACGCGGCCACCAAGAAGGGCCTGACCGTCGCCTTCCTGCCGAAGCAGGTCAACAACCCGTACTTCACCACCTCCGACAACGGCGGCAGGAAGGCACTGGAGCAGCTCGGCTCCACGTACAAGGAGGTCGGCACCAACAGCGGCACCGACACCGCCGGACAGGTCTCCTACGTCAACACCCTCACCCAGCAGCAGGTCGACGGCATCGCCGTCTCCGCCCAGGACCCCGGCGCCCTGTGCACGGCCCTCAAGCAGGCCATGAAGAACGGCATCAGCGTCGTCACGTACGACTCCGACACCCAGGCCGACTGCCGCCAGATCTACGTCTCCCAGGCGAGCACCGAGGACCTCGGCCGCACCCAGGTCCAGCTGCTCGCCCGGCAGATCGGCGGCAAGGGCGAGATAGCGATCCTCTCGGCGGCCCAGACGGCCACCAACCAGAACACCTGGATCGACTTCATGAAGAAGGAGTTGGCGAAGCCGGAGTACAAGGACATCAAGCTCGTCAAGATCGCCTACGGCGACGACGACGCCCAGAAGTCCTTCCAGCAGACCCAGGGCCTGCTCCAGGAGTACCCGAACCTGAAGGGGATCATCTCGCCCACCACGGTCGGCATCAAGGCGGCCGCCCAGTACCTGTCCGGCTCCCAGTACAAGGGCAAGGTCAAGCTGACCGGCCTGGGCACCCCGAACGACATGCGCGCCTACGTCAAGGACGGCACCGTCGAGGGCTTCGAGCTGTGGGACCCGGCGAGGCTCGGCGCGCTCGCCGCCCACGCGGCCGTCGCCCTGGAGTCCGGCCGGATCACGGGCGCCAAGGGCGAGACCCTCGAAGCCGGCGACCTGGGCACGTACACCATCGGTGACGACGGCGTCGTCTCCCTCGGCAAGCCGACCGTCTTCGACAAGTCCAACATCGACCGGTTCGACTTCTGATCCGTCAGGCCGAGCGGGGCCCGCGCCGTGAGGTGCGGGCCCCCTGCCCCCACAGGGAACGAGGTAACCGATGCAGCGCGTCTGCTTCCTGCTGAAGGTCCGGGCCGAGAAGGCCGCGGAATACCGCGAACGCCACGAGGACGTCTGGGCGGAGATGCGCGCCGCCCTGTCCACGGCCGGCTGGCACAACTACTCCCTCTTCCTGCGCGAGGACGGCCTCCTCGTCGGCTACCTGGAGACCCCGGACTTCGACCGGGCCCGCGCCGCGATGGAGGCCACCGAGGTGAACGCCCGCTGGCAGGCGGAGATGGCCGAGTACTTCGAGGAGCTGGACGGCCGGGCGCCCGACGCCGCCATGCGTCCGCTCGTCGAGGTCTTCCACCTCGCATGAACGGCGAGGCCGGCCGCACAGGACGGCTCTTCCCGGCGACACCACGCGCGGACGAGCACGGCGCAGGACAGAGCAGGTGGAACGGATGACACGAGGCGCACGGACGGTCGGCATCAAGGACGTGGCGCGCGAGGCGGGCGTCTCCGTGGGCACGGTCTCCAACGTGATCAACCGGCCCGACCAGGTCTCGGACGAGACCCGGCGCCAGGTGCAGGGCGCCATCTCCCGCCTGGGCTACGTGCGCAGCGAGTACGCCCGCCAGCTCCGGGCCGGCAGCAGCCGCATCATGGCCCTGCTGGTCCTGGACATGGGCAACCCCTTCTTCGTCGACCTCGCCCGCGGCGCCGAGCGCACCGCCCGCGCCGCCGGCCTGGGCGTCATGGTCTGCAACAGCGACCAGGACCCGCGCGAGGAGGCCGACTACCTGTCCCTGTTCGCCGAACAACGCGTCCGGGGCGTCCTGGTCACCCCCGCCGACCCGAGCGGCGCCGGCCTCGGGGAGTTCCGCCGGCACGGCATCCCCTTCGTCCTCGTCGACCGGGTGGCCGCCGACACGGACGCCTGCTCGGTCTCCGTCGACGACGTGGTCGGCGGATCGCTGGCGGTCCGTCATCTGACCGCCGCCGGACACCGCTCGATCGCCTATGTCAGCGGCCCCGCACACCTCCAGCAGATACGGGACCGCCGCGACGGCGCCCTCCTCGCCCTGGCCGAGGCGGGACTTCCCGCCGACGCGCTCCAGGAGATCCCCGCCGAACGGCTCGACGTCGCCGCCGGACGCGACGCGGGCGCCCGGCTGCTCGGTCTGGCCGAGCGCCCCACCGCCGTGTTCTGCGCCAACGACCTGCTCGCCCTCGGCGTCCTCCAGGCTCTGTACGCTGCGGGCGTCCGGGTCCCCGACGACATGGCCCTCGTCGGCTACGACGACATCGAGTTCGCGGCGGCGGCGACCGTGCCACTGACCTCGGTGCGCCGCCCCGCCCTCACCATCGGATCCATCGCCGCCGGCCTCCTCCTCCAGGAGACCGGCGAGAACGCCCACCTGCACCGCCACGAACACGTCATCCTGCAACCGGAACTGGTCGTCCGACAGTCGAGCCTCACCCGCTGAGGCCCGGGCGCCCCGCAGCCGCGCCGTGATCAGGTGCGGTCGAGTGCCCGTGCGAGGAAGCGTCGGGTGGCCTGTTCCCGGGGGGCCGTGAGGACTTGTTCGGCGGTGCCCTGCTCGACGATGACGCCGTTCTCGAGGAAGCAGACCTGGTCGGCGACCTGTCGGGCGAAGTCCATTTCATGCGTGGCCATGAGGATGGTCAGACCGCGCTGTTTGAGGTCGGCGACGACGTCGAGGACTTCGCCGACGAGTTCGGGGTCGAGGGCCGAGGTGATCTCGTCGAAGAGCAGCAGCTCCGGCTCGGTGGCCAGGGCGCGGGCGATGGCCGCGCGTTGTTGTTGTCCGCCGGAGAGGCGGTCGGGGTGTTCGTCGGCCTTGTCGGCGAGCCCGAGGCGGGCCAGCAGCTCACGAGCCGTGGCCTCGGCCTGTTTGCGGGGGGTGCGGTGGACCTGGCGTGGGGCGAGGGTGATGTTGTCGAGGACGGTCAGGTGGGGGAAGAGGTTGTAGGCCTGGAAGACGATGCCGATGCGGCGGCGGGCGATGTCCGGGTCCAGGCGCGGGTCGGTGAGTTCGCTGTCGCCGAGGTGGATGGTGCCGTCGTCGACGACGTCGAGGAGGTCGACGCATCGGAGGAGCGTTGACTTGCCGGATCCGGAACCGCCGATGAGGCAGACGACCTGGTGCTCGGCGACGTCGAGGTCGATCGAGCGCAGGACGAGGCGCGATCCGTACTGCTTGCGAAGGCCCCGGATGCGCAGGAGGGGCTGGTTCATCGGCCGGCCTCCGCCCAGGTGCGCTGGGCCGCGCGTCGCTGGAGACGGTCGGCGAAGCGGGTGAGGGGGATGGTGACGGCGATGAACAACAGGGCCGCTCCGAGGTAAGGGGTGTAGTTGAAGTCGTAGTCGGCCTTGATCTGCGCGGCGCGCAGGGCTTCGAGCGGGCCGAGGACGGAGACGAGCGCGGTGTCCTTCTGCAGGGCGATGAAGTCGTTGAGCAGCGGCGGCAGGACGTTGCGCACGGCCTGGGGCAGGACGACGTGCCGCAGGGTCTGCCGTTCGTTCAGGCCGAGCGCGCGGGCGGCGTTGCGCTGGGCGGGATGGATCGAGTTGAGCCCTGCGCGCAGGACTTCACCGACGTAGGCGGCATACGACAGGACGAGGGCGATGACGCCCAGGACCCAGGGGTCGGACGGGGTGCCCTGCAGCTGCAGGGCCGGCAGGCCGAACCCGACGAGGAAGACCAGCAGGAGCGTCGGAACACCCCGGAAGACGTCCACGTACACGGTCGCGGCGAGCCTGAGCGGCTGCAGACCCGGCGCACGGGTCACCCGTACCAGCGCGATCAGCAGCCCCAGGACGAGGATGAGTACCTCGGCGACGAGGAACATCTGGATGTTGAGCCAGAAGCCGTGAAGGAGCTCGGGGAACGCGGCCCGCAGCTCGGCCCAGTCCAGGAACAGGCTCCTGACACGGTCCCAGCCGGGTGAGGCGACCGCCCCGGCCCCCACCGTGACCAGCGCGAGAAGCGTGCACAGAGAGGCGGCCCAGGTCTGACGGCGTTTGCGCGAGCGCCGGAAACGCTGCCGCTCCAGTTCGTGATCACTGGGCATGTAGGCGTCGTCCGCCGCCGGGGGCGCGGGTGTTTTCGTAAGTTCCACGACAGGCCCGTTACTGCTTCAGCTCGGGGACGTTCGCTGAGGCGGACAGCCACGTCGACGTCAGCTTCGCCAGAGTCCCGTCGGCCTTGAGGGCGTCGAGGGCCTGGTTCACGCAGGAGGTGTAGCCGCTGTTCTTCGGCAGGAGCAGGCCGAAGTTCTCCGGCGTGCCGCCCGCGTAGCCGAACTGGCCGACGATCTTTCCGTTGTCCAGCTCCGCGCCCGCCAGGTAGAAGACGGTGGGCAGGTCGGTGACGATGGCATCGATCTGACCGTTCGTCAGCGCGGTGACCTCGTCCTTGGTGGTGTTGAAGACGCTCGGCTTCTGCGTGGGCTTCAGCCGCTCCAGGACGGCCTGGTAGCTGGTGGTGGCGACCTGCACGCCCATCTTCGCGTCCTTGAACGCGCTGAGGGACGTGGCGTCGGCGAACTTCGATCCGTCCAGGGTCAGGATGGCCTGGTTGGCGGTGTAGTAACTGGTGGAGAAGTCAACGGCCTTCGCGCGCTGCGGGGTGATGGAGATCTGGTTGATGTCGAAATCGAAGGCCTTCGCGCCGGGGGCGTAGGAATGGGCGAAGGGCTCGACGACCCACTTCACCTGGTCCTTCGCGAAGCCCAGTTTCCCGGCCACCGCGTAGGCCACCGCGCTCTCGAAGCCCTTGCCGTTGGACGGGGTGTTGCTGTCGAACCACGGCTCGTACGCCGGAGAATCCGTCGCGATCGTCAACTGACCCGGCTTGTGAAGACTCGCGCTGTCCGTTGTGCAGGCAGCAGCGGTTCCGGCGGAGCCGGACGCCTTCGGGTCGGCCTGCGGCTGGGGTGCGCAGGCGGCTGCTGCCAGCACGACGACGGCGGCGGCGGAGGCCGAAAGAGCTATTCGGGTACGGGACATCAGAAGTCCTTAAGAAAGGGAAGACCGGGAGGGTGAAGGAACGGGTGGCGTGTCAGCCGGCGAGGCTGAGGACCTGGTCGCCCTGGTTGAGGCCGAAGACCTCGGCTGCGGAGCCGCCGCGGACGACGAGTTCGGCGAAGCCGACGCCAGAGCTGCCGATGGTGATCCCGGGTTCGCCGAGGGGAACGTCGGGGAGCCGGTCGTAACAGCGGACCTGGACGGCGCGGCCTTCGTGCCGGTTGTGGACGAGGAGGCTCTTGGCCGTGGTGTAGCCGGGGAGTTCGGTGGCGGGCCGGTCGAGTTTGCAGTTGCCGAAGTTGTCCACGACGGCGACCCGTACGTCGTGCGTGACGGGCTGGGGCACCGCCGTCGGCCGGGCGGGGACGTCGCGGCCGTCGGCGAGCCAGCGGGCAAGGAGGGGCACGTACCACAGGCTGCGGAACTGGGTCCGTACCATCTCCTCGATCTCGGCCGGCGCGAGCTCGGCCCATCCGGCGGCGGCCGCCTCCAGGACCTCGCGGACGTCGGTGACGTGGACCTCGGTGATGCCCAGGTAGGTGGCGAGGGGGGCGAGGACCCGGTGGTTCAGGGTGCTGATGACCAGGTGGTCGCCGTGGCGGAACCAGCAGAACGGCACACCGTTGGGCCAGTGCCCGTCCCTCGGCGCGATGTTGACCAGGACCACCACCGGCTGCGTCGGCCCGCCGATCAGATCCGTGGAACGCAGCAGGTCGAGGAGCGTCAGGGCGGCGGCGCCCTCCGGGTCGGGACCGCTCAGCGGCAGCACCGTCGGAGTGGCGCCGAAGAGGGTGGCGATCCGGGTGGACTGCCGGGCCAGCGCGTTGGCGTCGGCACAGTCGGTGAGGGAGACGACCGGTAGCAGGGTCATGGCAGATACTTCGCATTTCTGTCGAATGAGGACTGGGGCTGTCGGCACCCAGGCCCCGGGGTGACTGATTTGGGGTAACAAAAAAGGACCCTCCGTTTCCGGAGGGTCCGTCGCATCTTGTGCGCACACGGCTTCGCTAGCGAAGCGCCTCCGAGGTTCGGGGCATCATTCGCATCATGGCGAGGTCGGCGATGTGCTGCATGGGTGGCACGCTAGCACCCGTCGGAAGCGTCCCAAACATCTGTCCACAGAGTGGACAGCCAGGCATCCGTCCGCCGCCCCACCTGCAAGGACGCCCGCCGCGCACGACCCAGGCGGGCGACCCCACGCGTCAGGCGGAGGGCTCTGGTTCCGGCAGGTTCTGCTCCGTCCAGATCGTCTTGCCGCGCGTCGTGTAGCGGCAGCCCCAGCGGGACGTCAGCTGGGCGACGAGGAACAGCCCCCGGCCGCCCTCGTCCGTGGCGAGGGCCCGGCGGAGGCGGGGCTGTGTGCTGCTCGGGTCCGACACCTCGCACACCAGCACGCGGTCCCGCACGAGCCGCAGGGTGACGGGCCCGCCGGCGTACCGCATGGCGTTGGTGACGAGCTCGCTCACGATGAGCTCGGTGCTGAACACCAGCTCGTCGAGCCCCCACTCCTCCAGCCGCGCCTGGACCTGCGCGCGTGCCTCGCGCACCGCTGACAGGTCCGCGGGGTACTCCCACACCGCCATGGACTCCTCGGCCACGACCCGCGTCCTGGCGAGCAGGACGCTGATGTCGTCCACAGGATTCTCCGTGTGCGGACTCCGCGCGACGAGCGCGTCGCCCAGGGCCGCCGGGGTCCCATGGGCGCCGCTCAGCGCGGCGAGGTCCGCCTTCAGGCGCTCCGCCCCGGCGGTGACGTCCCGCCCGAGAAGGCCGTCGGTGTAGCAGACCAGCGTGCTTCCCGGGGGCAGGGTCAGCGTCGTGACCTCGAACGGATTGTCCCCCACCCCGAGCAGCGGCCCCGGCGTGAGGGGCACGAACGACACCTTGCCGTCGGGTGTGACGAGCGCCGGTGGAGGATTGCCGGCCGAGGCCATCCGACATGTGCGGCCCACCGGGTCGTACACGGCGAACAGACACGAGCCGCCCACGGTGTCCGGCTGCTCGGCCTCGATCTGCATGCGCCGGACCAGGTCGTCGAGCCGCGTCAGCAACTCGTCGGGCGGCAGGTCGAGTTCGGCGAGCGTCTGCACCGCCGTACGCAGCCGGGCCATGGTGGCCGCCGCCTCCAGGCCGTGCCCCACGACGTCCCCGACGACGAGCCCGACCCGCAGCGAGGACAGGTCGAAGGCGTCGTACCAGTCACCTCCCACGCTGACCGAACCACCGGCGGGCAGGTAGATGCCGGCCGTCTCCGCGGCGGTGCTGCGCGTGGCCGCCGGGGGCAGCAGGCTCCGCTGGAGGACGACCGCCGTCTGGTGCTCGCGGGCGAAGCGGAAGGCGTTGTCGATGGCCGTCGCCGTACGCGCGCACAGATCGTGCATCAGCTTGACGTCGGCCTCGTCGAAGGACGCGGCGGTACGCGTGCGGTACACCGCCGCGTACCCGAAGAACCGCCCGCGCCGGTAGAGCGGGCAGCCGAGGGAGGCGTGCGCGCCCTCCGGCAGGAACCTGGCGATCTGCTCCGGATCGCCCCCGAGGTTCCGCCGGGCCTGCTCCGCGTCGGCGACGAGCACGTCGCCGACCAGCCTGGCCGCGATCTCCGGCGTCTCCGCCACCCGGGGGATGGGCTCGCCCACCTGGATCAGCCGGGCCGGCCACGCCCCGTCGGCGGCCCGCACCGCCACCCGGCGCGGGGCGGACGCCTCCTGCCCCGGGTAGCCGTCCGGCGGGTCCCGGCCCTCGAGTACGTCCTCCGGGTAGTCGACCGTCGCGTAATCGCCCAGGGCCGGTACCAGGACGCGGGTGAGGTCCTGCGCCACCTGGACCACGTCGAGCGACTGCCCGATCTCGAAGGCCGTGCGGTACGCGGCGTCGAGGTGCGGGCCCGTGTCCATGACCCTGGAGGCCTCGACCATGATGCCCAGCGGCTCGCCGACGCCGTCGTCGATCCGGAAGCAGGACACGGACAGCGCGGCCGCGCCGCCGTCGGACCCCAGGTCGTAGAGGCGCGCGGCGAGCGGTGTCCCCGTGGCGGTGACCTGCTCGAACGCCGCCCGCGCCGGTTCGCCGCCGTCCCGGGCGGCGAGCCCGCCCAGCCAGTCGTCCCCGGCCCCCGGTGGGCGGAGCGAATCCATGGCCGCGTTCGTCCGTACGAGTCGCCCGGCCGTGTCGTACTGGGCGACGCCGATGCCGTCCTGGGCCAGGAGCGCCCGGGCGATGTCCCGCTCCTGGTCCCAGCCGCCGGGCTCGCCGGGCAGCCGCATCAGCACCAGCCGCTCGGCCGAGCCGTCCGCCTCCGAGACCAGGACGTCCGCCTCGACGACGTGCCCCGCCCGGTGCCGCAGCCGTACGCGGCGGACGCGCCCCGAGGATTCCGGGTACGCCTCGACCTCACCGAGGACGTCAGGGGTGGGCCGCCCGGCCACCTCCTCGCCGCTCCAGCCGAGCAACCGCCGCGCGGACCGCGACCACCACACGATCCGGCCCCGGGCGTCGAGCAGCGCGGCCGCGACGCCCTTGAGCGCGGGGCCGCCCTCAGCACGGGAGCCGTCGCTCCCCGCCTGGTCCCTCGGTCCCACACGGCCTCCTCGTCGGCCAGGAGGTATCCACCCCTGGTGCCAGGATGCGCCCAGTCGGCCCGACGGGCACCTCAGGACGCCCGCACACGGAACGGGTCCGGTGCGCAGGAGGCACGACACTGTCATCGAGACCAGCCGGAAGCCGCCGGGGCCGAGCGCCACGCCGACGGCGACGAGGTGACACATTCGGCGGACAGGTGTCGCTCGTCCCCGCGCCCGTCGTCCGCATGTTTCTGGCCGGGAGGGGATGTTGTCGGACTTCCGACGTTTCCGCGAGCGTGAGCCGCGGCGTTACAGTCCCGGCCAGGACCGGGTGGCCATCAGGGCGAGGGGCCGACGTGTTGGAGGTCGTGGCGCTCAGTGCGCTCACCACGTTCCTGCTGGGTGTGGGGAACGGGGCGGCGGGGGAGATCGGCAAGAACCTCACGTTGTCGGCAGGCGCCCCGGTGTGAAGGACCCTGGGCGCGAGACCCCCCTCCCGGCCGGTACCGAGGAGCGGCAGAATTCAGGACGACGAGTCGCTGACCGGGGCGCACCCCCAGGGCTCGCCTGAACCGCTCCCGGTACGGACGCGCGGCGAGCATGCGGTCGAAGCAGGGATCGCCACCGAGTACGGCGGAGGGAACCGTCTCCGCGCAGACCCGCCCCAACCGCTCCAGCTGCTGGGGGTGGGACAGTACGAGACCGTCGACGAACGGCTTCCCGTCGGCCAGCAGCCACTCAGGCGACAGCCCGAACGTCGGCTCCCGGCTTGCGGCTGGCTGAGTTTCTTAGTGTATCCGGCACCATGGGAAAGAACGGACAAATTACCCTGAATTGCGGTGAGTTCTCCGCCGGAGCTCGCGGAAATCGCGAGATCCACCGGGGTCGAAAGAGCCTGCGCCCAAGGCGGCTCGGGAAGCTCCAGTTCGGCGAAGAGTTCGCGGATTTCGCCCTGGAATGCCGAGGACCCCGTCGACGTCACCAGTGTCTGGATACGGAAGTCGTCGTGGAAGAGCGGAAGCAGGTCCAACAGGCGGCCTGCCGAGGTGACGTTGTGGACCACCAACAGAACCCGGAGGTCCGGCTGGTCGTACTCGTAACCCTCCTGGGCGGGCAGGGCGTCGGTGTGCGCTCACCTTGACGGGAGGCTCCGCGACGCGCGGACTGCTGTGCCGGGAGGCGGATGGTCGTCGCTCGCGCACCTTGTGGGTGCTTCGTGAGCGACGAGAAGGGCTTCATGGGCCCGGGGACTGCGGAGACGCTCCTACCGCTGGGTTGCGTCCTTGGCCTGCTGGGCGATCTGCTCCAGCACCGCCTTGGGGTCGGCGGAGGGCGCGACGGCCTTGCCGATGTTCCGCTTGATGGTGTTGCTGATCTCGAGCCACGAGGGCTCGTCGACCGGGTAGAGCTGGGCACTGCGCAGGGCCGCCAGGAACTGCTCGGCGCCGTGGTCGTCCGCCGCGTACTGGGACGCCTCGGTGGCCGACACCGTCGCCGGCAGCAGGTGGTAGCGTCCCGCGAACTCGTTGAGGTTCTTGTCCTGGTAGACGAAGTCCAGGAACTGGCTCACCAGTTCGCGATTGCCGTCGTGCCGGAAAGCCATCATCCAGTCGGCGACGCCCGCCGCCGGCGGGGGCTCCTCGGTACCCAGCGAGTCCGAGACAGGCATGCGCAGGGTGCCGACCTTCATGCCCTTGGCCCTCGCCTCGTGCAGGAGCGAGGGATAGCCGTTGAGCATGCCGACGTCGCCGCGCAGGAAGGCGTCGAAAGCGTCCTGCCGGTTGAGGCTGGCGGGCGCCACCGGGCCGATGAGCCCCGGCACGACCAGGTTCTCCTTGATCCAGCGGAACGTCTGCGTGTTCTGCTCGGACGCGATGTTGTAGCCGCCGCTGTCGTCGGTGTACCCGCCGCCGTTGCTCAGTTCCCAGATCAGGGCCTCGGCGTGCGCCTCCTCAGGACCGAGCGGCAGGGCGTACGGGTAGCGCACGCCCTCCTTCTTCAGCGCCTGGGCCGCTTCCTTCAGCTCCGACCAGGTCTTCGGCGGCTTCGCTCCGGCCTTGTCGAACAGCTCCTCGTTGTAGAAGAGCAGCCGGCTGCTGGCCACGAACGGCAGGCCGTAGAGGCTGCCGTCGACCGAGCCCGCGTCCGCGAGCGGCCGCAGGAAATTCGCCTCCGATCTGACCGACATCACCTCATCGGCGGTGTAGAGGCTGCCCTGCGCGGCGAAGTCGGAGTACGCGCCCATCAGAGCCACGTCGGGGGCGTTGTCCGCCTCGACCATGCGCGTGACCTCGTGGTCGACGTCGGCCCACGGGTAGACGGTCACCTCGACCTTGTTGTCGGGATGGGCGGCGGTGAAGGCGGTGGTCAGCTTGTCCCAGTAGGCCTTGGAGCTGGTCGCCGGGCTGGTGCCGTACTCGGGGACCACCAGCCGCAGCGTGGTCGCGTCGCTCTCGGACGAGCCGCAGGCGGTGACGAGGGAGCCGAGTAGTCCGAATGCGGCCAGGGAGGCGGTCATGCCGAAAGGTCTTGGGCGCATGGGTCGTTCCTTTGGTTCTTTCTGGACAGTGCGTCCGAAAGTCTCTCCCGGCCTGGGCTGGATTGGGCTCCTCGATGAACGGTTGTGGTCGAAGATCTAAAGAGGACGTTGTCGAATGGTGCCTTCCGATATAAGGGCACTTCTTTCCTCGCGCGTAGACCTCTCCGCGATGTCCAGAACGGCTCCGGCGGGGAGCATTGACATCACACGGCGAAGATCGCCGATCCCTGCCCGGCCGAGCCGCCGGCGGGCATCTGGGCGATCCTGGCCCCGTCGCCGGCGGAGTCGTTCTCCACGGCCCGCGCAGACCGCTGGACGTGCTGACCAAGCGGTGGGCCTGCCTCCGCCGTCGCCGGCGAGGTGGAGCTTGGTGGTCAGCCCTCCGCGTGATGGGCTGAGGGCCCATGACGGGCAGCAGGGGCATGCACAATCACGGTATGACCCATACCGTCGAAGCAGCCTGGCACAAGATCCTCACCACGGCGGGTGAACCTCGCCGGCGGGAGGACTGGCCGCTCTTCGCTCCGTTCGGCGAGCTGGTGCGGGTGGCGCATGCCGAGCCGCTGCTTCGCCGGCTCTACCCCTGGACCGGTATGTGGGAGCTGCACTTCAGCAGATGCACGGAGGCCCGCTACACGTGGGACCTCCCCTACATCGGCACACTGGGTGAGGGCCGGTACGACGTCGAAGGGCCGAGCCGGAACAGTCCGCGGATCGCCGAGACGGACAGCGCGCAAGCTGCAGTAGCGATGGTCATGGATCGTCTGCCGACACACTGCGGCCCGGCCTTCGTCGGCAATGCAGGGGAACTGGCCGCCTACGAGAGGGCACGAGACGGCAGGTAGAAGTGGCCTTCCTCTTCACGGAAGCAGAAACCAGCTCCATCAGCCTCTTCACGGAAGCAGAAACCAGCTCCATCAGCCGCTTTGGAGACGGGCGCTAAAGACCGCCGCAGTACTGGTGCTGTCCCGTACGATCCGCTGGGCGGGGCCGTAGCGCAGAGGTCGACGCGCGCGGTCTCCAAAATCGCGAGGACGCCGGTTCGAATCCGGCCGGCTCCGCCTACCGGTCGACCCAGGAGGGCAGAGGAGCGGAGGGGAGCCTCCGCGTCCGTGACGACCTTGGGTCGCACGGTGTCCCTGCTGCCCGAGGCGCGACGGGGGCGGCCGGCCCGGAACTAGGACTGCTGCCCGAACGACCGAAGCCGGTCGGCGATGTCGTAGCTCGTGAGCCGCAGGGCCTGAATGTCGCGGATGAGGTCGCGCCAGGGCTCGTACGAGGTGTCGACACGGTGGCCGGAGGCTTCCAGGTAGGCGATGGCGACCCCGTAGCCGTACAGCTCATTGCGGGCGGGCAGCGGGCGGAGCAGGACGCACTCCTGCAGGAAGACCGCGGCGCGCCAGAAGGCGTCCGGATCGGCCTGGTCGATGTGCGGCGTGTTCACCCGGTGGCGGGCGGCCATGCCGGCCAGGACCGAGTAGTCGCTGACCGTGAGGTCCCTGCGGAGGATGTCTTCCTGGCGGTCGAGCAGCCAGCGGGCGTCGACGAGCAGCTGCACGGGTCAGGCCGCCCGCGGAGTCTCGTGCTTGGCCGGCGGCAGCCCGCCGAAGTCGGCGTCGAAGCGGCTCACGATGCCAGGGGCGCCGATGGCACGCCGGAAGGCGGCTGTGGCGGTGTCGAGGAGCTGCTCGCGCTCCTTCTCGTCGGCGACGCGCTCCAGGTAGTCCTTCACGGACAGTCCGGCGGCGTCGGCGAGGGCCTTGAACCGGTCCCGCGTGGTCTCGTCGATCCTGACGCTGGTGTCTGGCATACGGAAAGTATGCAGCAGAGCATGCAGGCGTGACCAGATGCAAGTCCTGCCGGTCATACCGGACGGGGCGACGGGTACGGCGCGCAGCGAGGAGCCGGACGGCGCCAACGCCCGAGATCAGCTGCGCGACGACGGATGCCCCACGTCCGACCGGTCCGCGGCGAAGTACCGGCCGAGAACCTGGGGCAGGTAGTCCACTGTCGGTCCCAAGCCCGCGAGCTCGTTCGGCGAGGCGACGAAGGCGAGCTCGTCGAGCTCCGGCCCCATGCCGTGGTCGTCGCACTCAGCCAGCGGGAGGCCCGCATGGCGTCGGCGTACGAGCTCGCTGGAAGTGGTGAGGGACGTGAAGTGGAACCCGAGACTGCCGTACCGCCTTCCCCGGGTCATCGTCCACAGCTCCAGCTCCTCGGAGGGGACGCGGACACCGGTTTCCTCGACCAGTTCCCGGGCGGCGTGACGGCGCAACGCGGCCAGGTCCAGGCCCCTGCCCGGAGGGGGTGGCTCGACGGCTCCGCCGGGCAGGGTCCAGTACCCGGGATGCGCGGTACTGGGCGCCCCGCGACCGACCAACAGTCCGTTCTCGGTCGGCAGGAGCACGGTGACGTACATGGACCCGGGGACTTGGTGGTGCGGGCGGAGCCGCCGAAGGGCCCGGGCTCGGTACGTCATCGGCGCCCACCGCACCATCAGCGGGCGGTTGCGGGGCCGGTCGACTCCGAGAGCGGCTGCGATCGGTCCGTCGAACGTGGCCGGGTTGCGCTCCTGGGTCTCCCGCCAGATGCGGTCCACCTCTCTCTTCTCGCGCGAGGTGAGAATCGGTGGCGGGTACTCGACGAACGTGATCTCGGTGTCGTCCAGAAACTCGACGGCGGGTGGGCCGGGCATGCGTTCACCTTCCAGCGACGGGCGCTCAACGCCAGGAGGATCCTGGGCCAGACCGCCTCCAGTACGTGCGCGGTGCTGTCCCCGGGCAGCCGGAACCCCTTGAGCCCCCGATCCGCGGGCACGGTGGGCACTCACGAGGCGGCCGTCTCCGCCACGGAGGGCACTTTCGTCATCCGCATGAGCGCCGCATCGCGCCGGAATCCCAGCTGCTCGTACAGCGGTGCGGCGGTCTCGCTCGCGTGCAGCTCGTAGAGGGTGACACCGTCCTCCTCCAGCCGCCTCAGAAGCGCTGCGAGCGCGGCCCGGGCGAGGCCCCGCCGCCGGTGCGCGGGTTCGGTGGCGACGGCGTGGATGCGGGCGGCCAGCCCGCGGGGGTAGCTCGGGGCGGGCAGGACAGGGTGAATGAAGGCGAGCGCGCACGAGGCGAGGCCACCGGCCGGGGCGTCGATCACGTAGGCGCGGGCATCTGCGCCGGGCCCAAGTCGGGCGGCGATCTGATCGCGGCAGATGCCCAGCCAGGTGGCGTCGAGCGGCTCGGAGAGGACGAATTCGGAGCGCAGCCGGGCGATCTCGGCAGCGTCGTCCGGCGTCGCCGCTCTCGGGAGGACCGGTCCTGTGACAGCGGGCGCGCCGATGTCGGGATTCATCGCGGAACTCCTTGCGGACGGAGGAATGGCCATGTCATTCCGGTACGGAGCAGGGCGAGGGTGCGGCGTCCGCGCTCAACGAGTTCCGGCTCCCCGGCCCGAGTTCCGAAGGCGATGCCGGAGACCGAGTCCACGGCGGCGCTCGCGATCAGATGCGCCTCCTCCGAGCCGGTCAGCGGGCGCCCGTAGCCGGCGAAGAATGCTGCCGCCAGGTCGGGCCGACCCTCGAAGTGTGCCAGGACGCGGACGAAGTCCCGTACCAAGGGCTGGGCTTCACTGCGCTCGAAGTCGATGACCAGCACCGTGCCGTCGTCACCGAGGAGGAGGTTGCGCAGCGGGAAGTCGCCGTGGGTCACCACCGGCGTGAGCGGCCCGAGCTCGCGGGCAGCGGCGACGGCCGAGCGGACGCACACCTCGTCCCCCGGTTCGAGCAGCGGCCGCGCGGAGTCCAGGTGACGGTCCATCCGGTCGTACGGCCCCGGGGGAGCGGCAACGGCCGGCGCCTCGGGGAGAGCGCTCGCGTGGATCCTGCGTTGGGGCGTCGCGTGGGTGTCCGGGGCGTTGTCCGGTGCCATCCTGTTGTCAGACCCTCGCCTTATGTTGTCCCGGTGATTCACGATGCGCTTGATCAACGGGTGGCAGAGGCCGCAGCCGCCGATGTCCGGCTGGCGAAGGTGGAGTTTGACGGTGCTGGCGAGTGGCTGGCCGTCGCCCGCCAGGGGCCTTCGGAGCCGCTTGCCGCAGAGGTGTGGGTCTTCGATGAGGATCTCGCTCGGGTGCTGCTCGTTCATCACCGGTGGCGGGGCTTGGTCCCACCGGGAGGACGCGTCGAGCCGGGGGAAACGCCCCGAGAGGGAGCACGTCGTGAGCTCTTCGAGGAGACCGGCGTCAAGGCCGAGTTGCTGCCGGAACCAGCCGCGGCCACGGTGCGCTCCTATCGCCGGGACTGGCCGGCGACTCTTGGGCTGTCGTTCGTCGCGATTGCGAGTGCGGCAACGCCTCTGGTCACAGAGAGTGGACAGCCGGCGGCCTGGACGTCCCTGAACGAGGACTGGGCCAGCTACTTCCCCGAGGACGCATCGCGGGTCCGCCAGCATGCGCGATGGCTGCGTGAGGTCTCCGGCCGCTGATACGAAGCACCCGTCACTCGATGGTCCTGGGGACGGAGTGGGCGTGGTGCTGAAGCTCGACAACCGCAGGAAGCGATCCGACTCCTCCTCCACCCCGCCATCGGCACGCCAGATCGTGTACGACCACCCGCCTCCAGCCCTCGGCATCTGCTGAACCCGAAAGTCCTCCAGCACCATCACACTTCGCACTCCGCTACCTCCACGCCGATGTACGTGAAAGCAACAACCAGGCCGGTCGGTAAAGGGACATGCGAAGACGCCGAAGCCCCTGCCTACGAATGACGCGGACAACCAAGGCGCGTTCGGTAAAACGTTCTGGTTAACCTTCACGAACCACTCGCCACTCGCCACCCGCCGCCCCACGCACGCGCCACACACGGCTGGTCTCCCGGGCCCAGGACACGTCCGTTCATGTGGTGATGCGGCCGACGGCACGCTCGGCGAAGTCGCGCACGGCGGGCTCCGGCCCCGGGTCCGCAGGCCCCGGGCCGCGTACGAGACGGAGGCGGTCGACCTGCGGGTCGTAGGCGATCGGGTCGTCAGGGCCCTGGAAGTGCAGTGCGACCGGCACACCGGCCCGGTAGGCGTCGAGGCCGGCCCGGCAGTAGGCGACCATCGGCTCCGGCAGCCGGTCGAGCGGGAACCACCGCATCGCGTCGCACTTGTCCCGCTCCATGACCTGCGCGGTGCCCTGCCACCGGCGGACCTCGAAGAAGAACCCGACCCGTTCCTTCCCGCCCGGCGGCCGGTGGTGCACCGTGACAGCCGCGCGTACGTCCGCCGGCTCCACGACGAGGCCGGTCTCTTCCAGCGTCTCGCGCACGACGGCGTCCACGACGGTCTCCCGCTCCAGGTGGCCCGACGGCGCGTGCCACAGGCCCGAGGCGTAGACGTCGCCGGCCCGCCGGGACAGCAGTACCTCCGGCCCCTGCTCGCCGTCGCGTACGGCGATCAGATGTACGTCCACCGGCACGGTGTGCCGCCCGCCGCTCACGCGCCTCCTCCCGACCGCCGGGAGAGCGCTGTCCTGCACACCGTGACGTGGCTGTCGACACGAGGACGAAGAGGGGTCTGCGGCTGGGGCACGAATAACTCCTGTCTGAGGTAAGGCAGCTGGTGTGGGTGAGTGATGCAGAGGGCTGTCAGAGTCGGCGGCTGTGCTCGTAGACGACCGGCCTCGCCGGACAACCTGCCGAGGCGGCACGCGACCGCGCGGACGATCCCCGCCTCGTCGATGTCCGCCCTGCGGGTGCGTGGTCACGGCATCTGCCGGGGGACGGCGGCGAGTGCCGGCAGCGACCAGCTCAGCGCCGTGGGCCCGGTGCCGGAGGTTACCGGCTGGATGCCGGTGTTGTCGGAGAGGCAGACGCGGTACGCCTCCGGGCAGCCGGCCCGCACCCAGTGGCTGTACAGGTCCTCGAGCTCGGCCCACACGTCCCGCGGTCCGTGGACGCGGACGGTGCCCTCACCGGGGCCGACCACGGCCCAGGAGTCGTCATCGGGGGCGACGATCGTCATCGTCTCCGCCTGGAAGTCCCGTACGAGGCCCGGCGCGAGGTGGGCGGCGGCGATCCAGAATCCGTAGGCGTCGTCCGCCGGCGGTGCGAGCCGGGTGGGCCGCGCCGTGCCGGGATCGGCTTTGATCCGTACGCGGTGATCCACGGCGCTGAGCCATGTGTAGCCGAGCATCGGCCGGTACCCGCGCGGCCTGCCCCGCAGGACGGCTTCGACCCGGCCGGTGCGGGCGCGGGTCACGAGCAGCTGTCCGGGCCAGCTGGGCGTCCGGGTCGTGAGCGTGGTCAGCAACCGCCCACCGGGCGCGAGCTGCTCGACCCACGCCGACGGAACGCACGGCACACCGATTCCGGAGTGGATCCGGTCGTATGGAGCCCGGGCCGCATGCCCTCGGAGCGCGTCACCCACGACCACCGCAGCGCCGACGCCGAGGCGGTCGAGGTGCCGCTGCGCGAAGGCCGCCATATGCCCGTCCCGCTCCACGCCGGTCGCGAGTCCGACGCCGGTGATGGCGGCGGCCAGAGCGAGGGAGACCCCCGGCCCGGGACCGAGCTCCAGGTACCGCAGGCCCGGCGCGAGCCCGAGCTCCTGGAGGGCTTCGACGGTAGCGGGGGTGAAAGTGGACATGGAGGTCATGTGGCCGCCGGTCACGGGACCACGGGGGGGAGCGTCAAGGGGCTCGCCGTCCCGCTGGAGCAGGATCGACTCGTCGCTGTGGATCAGGGCGAGCCACTCCTCCCGGTCGTCCGGATGCGAGCCGTCGAGGAGGCGCCAGTCGATCGGATCCGCGCCCGGACCGCTGACCCGCACGTACGCGTGGGGGAGAAGGACCTCCCGGCGCATCAAGAGCAGCGCCTCGCGCAGCCGGGAGTCGGTGAGGACACCTGCGGTCTCGAGGCGGTGCACCATCTCGGCGCGCCGCTCGGTCGTGGTGATGTCGAGGTCGGGGGACATGGGTGCCGCCTTCCTGGGGCGTCGGCGTGGTGGTGAGTCGGCGGAGCGGCATGTAGCGGACAGCAGCTCGAGAGGGATCGGGTAGCGGTCAGGGCGCCGGACGGACGCCCGCCGGCCACGAGGTACGCGGAGGCTTGTTACGCGCGGTAGGGGAGCTGGGCCGGGCCCGTCAGCCGCAAAAGCTCACCAGGCAGGAGGTCGCGTGCCACCACAGTGCGCGCACGGCGTGCGCCACCGCAGTCGATGTCCCAACGGCCTCGGTGACGCTGGGGGCCGTCACCGGGTGCTCCGCGCCGGTACGCGGCGGGCGAGGGTGTGTACGAGCGGGGCGAGTTGCCGGTACGGGTCGCGCGTAGAAGCCGCCCACTCCGCCTCCCGCGCCAAGGCGTACTCCTCGTCTTCCGGCGCCCAGTCGACGCGGTGATCGTTGAGGATGCGCACTCCCTGCCACGGAAGGGGCAACAGCCCGTGGGCGGCCGCGAGTCGGTCCACATCCTCGGCCGTGTCCCCGCGGGTGCGGACGCCGAGGTTGCCGACGGTCACGCCCGTACCGGACTCGATGAGCTTGCGCGCCGTCGCATGCTCGCCCCGGAGGGCCTCTCGAACGCCAATTGCCTGCCGGTTCTTCGTCAGGATGCTCAGCAGACCGTGGTCCGCCACGAGGCCCGCCAGCCGCGCGATCGCCTGGTCCGGTCGGGCCAGGTACATCAGCACGCCGTGGCAGCACACCAGGTCGAACCGCTCGTCGATGTCCAGGTCCTCGACGTCCGCCTGGAGGAGGCGGACCCGTGCCTCCAGATCGGGGTGGGCGGCCAGCCGGTCGACCACGGCAGCGAGCATGCCGTCGGACGCGTCCACCGCGGTCACCAGGTGTCCGGCCAAGGCAAGCCGCAGGGTCGTCTCGCCGGTACCGCATCCGGCGTCCAGGACCCGGAGCGGACGGCCGGGGAGCTCCGCCCGCAGCCGGCGTTCGACGAGGTCGTGACGCAGACGGCCCCGCGCACTGCGCGAGTGCGTGTCGTAGGCGGCACCGACGTCGGCGAAGTCGCTCGATGTCGCCACCTCGTCGGGTGCGACGGCCTGCTGTTGGTTCGATGCATCCGAGGTCAATGTGGGTCCCCCTTGCCGGTCGTCGGGCCTGCTCGTGAAGCTCAACGACCGGACCGGGATATCGAACACATGTATTTCGGTCGGTCCCTGAACCCCGAGATAGAGCGCGTTTCGAAGGATGGGGAATGCATGGACCCAGCCCTCACAACAGATGTGCAGGCCCTGGGGGTTGGCCGAAACGCCGACGGCTGTGCACTCGAACTCGGCGGACCGCCTCTGGGCCTATTGAGATTGAACTCGTGCTGTCGTGCGTTTGCTCAGGCGGGTCTGATGGCCAGGCTGGTCTCGGCAAGGCAGCCGTCTACGAGGTGGCTGCGGTACTGGATGTGCCGTAGACCGCGTCGGAAGCGCTGGACGAGGTGTTCGGGGATGCTGAAGGCGACGTTGGAGAGCCGGCCGTGTCGCGGGAGGGACCAGATTCCCTCGACGGGGTTGAGGTCGGGTGCGTAGGGCGGCAGGTAGGAGATGGTCAGCCAGTCGTCCCGGGCTTTCGCGCATCCTCGGAGGTCAGCTGCTTTGTGGACATTGAGGTTGTCCCAGACGAGCACGATCGGGCCGCCGAGCTGCTGATATGCGGCGATCAGCAGGTCTCGGTCGTCGCGCCAGGAGACGCTCTTGCGCCCGTCGCGCCGGCCGTCGTCGCGGCGTGGCCGGTAGACCAGCCTGGAGCGGTGGCCGGGTTTGTAGCAGGTCAGCGCTGCGATGGATAACCGTCTGCGGGATCAGCCACGGACCCTCACCACCGGGGTCCTGCCGCGCTGCGACCAGGTCCTCGCCTGCGGCGGCGTCATGGAGAATCCGGCCTCGTCTTCGAAGACCAGCCAGGCTGCACGGGCCGCCGCGAGCCTTCCGAGGAGGGCCACACCTCCTTCACCCATCCAGCCACCGTGTCGTCGTCCCGCTCCATGGCGCGTCGGGCTGGCACCTGGCAGGGCCAGCCGTTGCGAACCAGGAGCTTGCGCATGCCCTGGACCGTGTAGGTCGGGTGGAAGCGCCGGCGTAGGTCGGGTGGAAGCGCCGGCCGATCACCGTCTTCACACGAATCAGGGTCCACCGCTGGTCCTCCCAGCCGTGCGCGGCTGGCCTGTTGGCCAGCTCCGCCTCCAGCTGTGCGAACTGCCTGTGACTCAGTCGCGTTAGTGACGCAGGCCCCTGCGGCCGCAGAGCTCTCCGACCGCCGTTGTTCCACACCCGCCACCACCGGACGCTGCCCCGCCGGTCCTCGGCGATCGCCGCGCTGGCCTCGCCCAGGGCGAACCGTTCCGCAGCTCGCAGCCGTAACCCCTCACGGAACTGCTGTCGTTCGGCGGTCAGACGCCTCCTTGTGGATACCGCATGCCCCGGCGGTGTCGCAGAGGACGAGCAGCCGTCAGCCCCTGTGACACCACGAGTCGAGCCTCGACAACCATGCACGAGCTCGTCAGCCGTCGAGGAGGAAGTTCACCGCCATCACGGCGTGGAGGACGATCATGGCGCTGCAGCCGAAGACCAGGACGGCGCCTGCGTAGGTGTTCACCAGGTGCGTGAACGGCGACGCCGGCACCAGCACGTCCGCCGGGTCCTCCGGGGGGTGGGCCACCGTGATCGTGGGGCCGGCCTCGCCGTGCAGGAAGCCGTGGTACGTCCCGGTCGCGTCCGGGTAGATGTACGCGCCGCGGGACATCGTGGCCCGGGTGGCGGTCACCACGACGCCGTGCCGGTACAGCCAGCGTTCCCGCCGCGCGCGGATCACCCCGTACAGGCCCAGCCACAGGCCCAGCCAGGCGAGGCCGCCGATCGGGACCGTGAGGAGTACCAGGTCCCACCTGCCCAGCGAGCCGGCCACCACGCAGAGGACGATGAGCGCCAGCAGGTGCCACAGCGTGCCCCGCAGGATCCGGCGGTGGAACCTCGTCCGCCAGGTGGGGGCGAGCGAGCGGACCACGGCGAACGGGGCCCCGTCGACGTCGTCGCTGTCCGTCCGGTTCGCCAGGATCGCGTTGACCCCGTCGGCGAAGGCGATGGCCGCCGCCTCGTCCACGTCGTCGATGCGGTGGACGCGCGGCGTCGTCCCGGCCCTCGCCCGGAGTTCGATGAGGACCGAGTGGCCCTCGGCGCGTATCCGGCCCAGCCCGTCGGGGGTGAAGGTGACCTGCTCGGGCGGGAGGTCGAGGACCAGTCCGATGTCCTCGGCGGACAGGACGGCCCCGCCCCGGCCTCGGAGCACCGGGAGGGAGGAAATGGAGGTCGACATGGGCATGATCGTAGAGCGGGGTGCCGTCCCGGTCAGCCCCTCGGGTCCTCGCTCGTCCGGCCTTCCGGGGGCGGAGGGCGGCGAGGGCCGCCGCGATGCCCGGCCGGCGGCTCCGGCGTGGCTCCGGGGCTCGGGGCGCGCTGGTCGTGACGAGTGCGGAGCCGTCGGGCGCCGAGGTGTCGAGAAGGGCGGCGGTGACGACTCCCGCGAAGGCGAGCGCCCCGCTCTCGTCGACATCGGCGAGCAACCGCACGACACCACGCGTTCAATCTCGTCCTCGAACCATGCGTAGTCCGCTCCGGTCTTCGTCATGCAGTCCATCCTTGCCCCTGTATCTGACAGCGGAGGAGGCACGGCCGCTTGCGGGGTGGAAAACGATCTCAGTACCGCCCCCGGCCGGAACGCCGTACGTGAGCAGTCGTTGTACCCCGCATGATCACTTCACCGAACCGAGCCCGCGCGACCGTCCTGACTGCCGCGGCCACGGCGGCGCTCATGGCCACGGTCCCGGCAGCGACCGCCTCCCCCTCCACAGACCTGCGCGCCCGCAACTGCGTCGCGTATCCCGGCGGGGGGTGCAAGCGGAGCATCGTGGTGGAGTACTGGCACAAGGAGGGTGCTTCGCAGCGGGGTATCGGCTGGGTGTACGCGTCGAAGAAGCCGGCGCGCAAGGGCACCGTCTACTACGCGCGCTGGACGTACAAGGCTCCTGGCCAGGCGTGGAAGAACGGCGGCGGCTGGAAGAAGGCCAACCTCACCAAGGGCTCGAGCGGCTTCTTCGCCGCCGTCTGGTGGGGGCGTGGTGGACACACCGGACCGCAGGTCCCCAAGGGCACTCAGGTCTGCACCCAGTACAAGGACGAGCGGACGTCCACCTGCCTCACCCTCAAGTGACGGCCGGTCCCATCCTGCGGCCGCCAGGGCGGCGTCGATCACGGCGCACGACGCCCTCGGCGGCCTTGACATGACGATCTCCGCCGAGCCCTGGACGCGCTACAGCTGGGGGATTCCTCGCCGTCGCCGGCGCGCCCTCTGCGCTCGACGGGCTCGTTTCAGGGGTGGGCGTACCAGTCGGCTAACGCACCACGCGGTAGCGGAGGTAGACCACCTTCGAGCTGAAAGTGCGGGTCTCGACGAGTTCGAGATCCACCCGGCGCTCGTGCTGGGGGAAGAACGAAGTGCCACCGCCGACCAGCACGGGACAGACCATGGCCCGGTACTCGTCGATCAGACCCGACGCGGCCGCCTCGGCAGCCAGCGTCGCGCCGCCGATCGCGATCTCGCCCTCACCCGGCTCGGCTCGAAACCGGGCGATCTCCTCCGCAACGCTGCCGGAAGCCAGGCGGGCATTGCCCTGCACCTCCGACAGGGTGGTGGAGAAGACCACCTTGGGGAGCGGCTTCCAGAGCGCGGTCCACTCGCGCATGGAGTCGTCCAGCGATGGGTCCTGGTCGGCGGTCTCCCAGTACAGCATCGTCTCGTACAGCCGTCGTCCCAACAGGTGGACGTCGACGTTTCGAATGTCGTCGATCCAGAAGCGAAAGACCTCCTCGTCGGGCGTGGTCCAGTTGAACTCGCCGTCCGGCCCGACGATGTAGCCGTCAAGAGACATGCTCATCGAATAGGTCACGCTGCGCATCAGAAGTCCTCCTCGGTGACGGCTTCGACAGTACGACCGCCTGACCGCGGGACTCATCGCGGCTCGCGGGGCCCCTGGACCGAGTCACCTCACAGCAGCATTTCGTTGAGGCAGCTGACGTGAACGATGTCTCTTGCGGGCTGACCCTGCTGACCCTGCTGATGTGCGCGGTCGACCTGGGGGCTGGCCCGGCATCGGTCGGGGAGACGGATCGACGGGGTTCTCACCGCGTGCGTTCTCGCTTGCGGCGACCACTGACAGGGGAGACCGGTCACCTGAGCCGACCCGTGATCTGTCGCGGGCGTGGTCAATGCGCCATGGCCGTAAGGGAGTTGCAGGAGTGCTGCGATACGTTGGAGACGTGACCGACATCGAATCGCGCATTGACACGTCCCGGCCGCACACCGCCCGGATATGGAACTACTGGACCGGTGGTAAGGACAATTACCCGGTCGATCGCGAGGCCGGCGACCGGATCCGTGAGCTGCATCCCGGGATCGGGGAGTACGCGAAGGCGGACCGGCTGTTCCTGGGGCGGGCGGTGCGGTACCTGGCGGAGCAGGAGGGCATCCGGCAGTTCCTCGACATCGGCACGGGGCTGCCCAGCGCCGACAACACGCATGAGGTCGCCCAGCGCGTCGCTCCCGATGCGCGTGTCGTGTACGTGGACAACGACCCGCTCGTCCTTGCGCACGCGCGTGCCCTGCTGGTCGGGACGCCCGAGGGTCGCACCGACTACCTGGACGCCGATCTGCGGGACGTCGACACGATCCTGGCCGCCGCGGCGAAGACGCTCGACCTCTCGCAGCCGGTCGCGCTGATGCTGCTCGGGGTCGTCATCTTCATCGAGGACGACGAGGAGTCGTACGCGATCGTCCGCCGGCTCATGGACGCGCTCGCCCCCGGCAGCCACCTCGTCCTGTCCCACACGGTCACCCATCCCGACATGCCCGACGTCGACGCGGCGGTGGCGTTCTGGAACGAGCACGGCACCCCGAAGCTCACGCAGCGCACCCCGGCTGCCGTCGCCCGCTACTTCGACGGCCTGGAGCTGATCGAGCCCGGAGTGGTGTCCTGCTCCGCGTGGCGGCCGGAGACGCCGACGCCGGACGTCGCGATGTACGCGGGCGTCGGCCGCAAGTGACGGCGGGCTCCTGAACCGATGCTTGACCGCCCGGGCGCTGTCCGGCTGAGGTCGACGACGGCGAGTTTGCCGATGTCGGGCTTGGTCGGCGACCCGATGCCAGCCCACGGGTCCGCGGTTGCTTCAAAGGGAAGGAGACCAAGCCTCCTGGGAGGTGTCCGTGTTACGTCCGGTTGCACCCCGTTGTGCGACAAGGCGTGAGGTCAGAGGGTAGATCGCTGGGTTGACGAGGGTTCCGGTACCGGTGATAGTGACGCTCGCCGCTGCGTTCGTCCGGCGTGCTGCACCAGGGGTGGGGACTCTTGAACGACAACAACGACAACAACGACAACAACGACCACATGCGTGTCGGCCCGAGAGAGCGGGTCGACGCTCTTGTCGCCGCCGGCCGTCCGGCCGAGGCGCGAGCAGCAGCGCGGCGCGCGCTCGACGCGGACGGGCCCGACGCCGGACTCCTCCTCGCGCTCGCCCGCGCGCACACGGCCGAGGACGACGACGACCACGACGACGCTGCCGAGCGGGTTTTTCGCGAGGGCCTGGACGCCTTTCCGGACGACATCGGTCTGCTCGCCGGGTACGCGGAGCTCTGCGTCCGCACCGACGCCATGGACCGACCGGGGCGGCACGCGCAGGGTCCCGTGCTCATCGCCCGTCTGCGTGAGCTCGCTCCGCACTCCCTGGAGCTGCAGCGCGCCGAGACCGCGGGGAGCTCCGTCTCTGCAGGCGCAAAGGACAGCGCCTCGGTGCGCCGGGTGCAGTCGTTCGACGCGGCCCGTGTCTTCGTCGACGCGCCCGCGCCCCAGGACGCCGCCGCCCAGGCCGGCCAGTGGGCCGCCGCAGCCCCGCGCGACCTGCGCCTCGCCGTCCTTGCCGAGACGACCGCCGCGCTCGCCGCCCCCGGCCGCCGCTGGTCGCGCCTGCTGTTGCGCCGGGGTCTCGAGTACCGCTTCGTCGTCGGTGTGGTCGTCGCTCTGCTCGTCGTCCTGCGCCTCACCGTCCTGCCGGAGGTGCCGTACGGCGTGGCGACGGGGGTGGGGCTGCTGCTGGGGCTGCCCTTCCTCGGCCTCCGCAAGCAGCTGCGGGCCGCCCGTACGCGGGCTGGCGAGCGGATGGTCGCGGCCGTGGCCGAAACCGGTCCGGAGAGCGAAGCCGACGCCGGGGGCGACGGGTTCGGGCCGCCGGAGCTGCCGCCCGTGCCTCGCGTCACCCCGCGCGAGTACGCCTTTGCCGGGGCCGGCCTCGCCCTCCTGCTGGTGGTCGGCGTCGCTGCGTACGGCTCCTCCCTCGCGTACCCCCGCTACGACATCGTCAGCCACGACACCTTCCGGGGCATGAAGGGCTTCGACCTCAGTGAGGAGTTCGATCCGTTCGGCTCCGTGCCCGACAGTGAGCAGCAGGCGTCGACGGCACGGGTGTACGTCGCCGAGGACGCCGCCCCGGATGCCGCCGCCGAGTACCTGGTGGCCGTCATGACCGGAGACTTCCACCAGCTGGGCGAGTCGTACGTGTACGACGCCAACGGACTCGTGCCCACCAACACGGACGGGGTCGGCATCATCCACGACACCTGGCGCGCCGGGGCCGGCCCGTACCAGGGCTGGATGCGCTGCCTCCGGTACACCGAGGTGGCCAGCGGCACGCTCCGGGCCATGTGCGTGTGGGCCGACAAGGGCAGCATCGGCATGGTCCTGTTCACGGCGGAGGACAAGAACCGGGAGGCGGTCGAGGAGACGGCCCGGTCCATCGGCGCCGAATTCCTCCGGCCCGTTGGGGACTGACCCTCACTGACCCCCCGGGACTGTACGTTCAGACTAGGCCGGCCGGATCATGCACGCTTCTGGATCCGGACGGTGCGCCGGCATCGCGCTCGCCCAGGTCGTACGCCGTGGCTGACCGGGCGCAGCAGATCATGGCCGCTGCCCGGGAACTGCTCGATACCGAAGGGCCGGAGGCGCTGTCGATGCGGCGCATCGCCGAGCGCGTCGGCATCCGGGCGCCTTCCCTGTACAAGCACTTCCCCGACAAGGCCGCTGTCGAGGCTGGGCTCCAGGCCCAGGGGATGACCCGGTTGGCGGAGGAGCTGGAGGCCGCCGAGGCGGAGATCGGCGTCGAACCGCCCTTGCTGGTGCTCGCCCGCGCCTACCGCCGGCACGCTCTCGCCAGTCCGCACCTCTACCGCATCACCCACAGTCGGCCGCTGGCCCGCAGCGCACTCCCCGAGGGGCTCGAAGAACGCGCAGCCACGCCGCTGGCCCACGCGGTCCACGGCGACATCGACGTCGCGCGCTCGTTCTGGGCCTTCGCGCACGGCATGGTCGTGCTCGAACTCGACGGCCGATTCCCGCCCGGCGCTGACCTGGACGCCGCATGGCGCACCGGCTGCGAGGCGTTCGCCCAGACGATCCGGAACAACCGGAACAAGGTGGCGGAAGGCATCGCATGAGCGTCATCGCCAAGGAGCCAGTCGGCGGCATCGGCGTCGCCCGCGCCGCGGGATACGTACACGCCGGGGCATGGATACTCGGGCTCGCCGCCGCATGGGGAGCCACGCCCGAAGTCGGTGACACACACGCCGCGATCACGACTGCGTACGCCGAGCGGCCGGTCCAGGCGCTGACCCAGTCGCTGCTCGTTCACGGAGTGGCAGGCGTCTGCCTTGTGGTCGTCGGATCCGGACTGCTCGACCGGGCCCGCCGTACTTACCGGCAACGCCGCGGCTCGCCTGGCCGGATGGGCCGGGAGAGTCGCGGGCGCGCTCGCGGGCCTGCAACTCGTCCTGGAACTGATCGCGATCCTGGGAGCTGATCCGGCGTCACCAGGCAGGAGCGGCACCCTGTTCGAGGTGGTCCAGCGTGTGGACGGTGTCAAGATCCTCGCGCTCGCGGTACTCGCGGCCGCTGCCTGCGCAGCCTCCCGCCGCGGCACACTGCTGCGGCCCTGGGAGGTCGTCGTCGGCTGGGCCCTCGCCGCCACGATCACAGCGTCCGGCATCGGTTACCTGCTGCTGTCCGCCACCTTGACCCCGACGGCATTCCTTTCGCTGCCCTTGCTGCTCGTCTGGATCGCCGCACTCGGCGCCGCCCTCGTGCGCCGCGCCTGAATTTTCCCCGACCCGATTTATGGGTGCGGCCGTCGTTCCGCGTACGACGATCGGGGAGGCGGCGCGTGGGCCGGACGGCGGCCGCCGGGGCCGGGGCGTCACTCCAGGAATGCCGGTGCCAGTGCCGCCGTCATCAGGCGCTTCGGGGCGCCCGAGCCGTCGGCCGGGACGGTGTAGAGGTCGGCGCCGTAGTCGCCCGGCAGGGAGTAGGAGACCGTGTGGTCGTCGAGCCAGACGGCCTGGTCGTCGACGCTGCGGGGCTCGGCCAGCGCGGTCTCCCGCAGAGTGGCGAGGTCCAGGGCGTACTCGTGCCACGGCGCGTCGGCGGGGGCGCCCGCGACGCGCTTCTTGTAGACGACCCTGGTCTCGTCGGGGGAGAGGGACGGGCATTCGACGTTCTGGTGGACAGTGGTGACGGTACGGGCTGTCAGGTCGCCGCGCACCAGGTAGGTCTGGCCTGCGGTCGCCATGGTGGCGTAGAAGTGCCGGTCGTCGCGGGAGAAGGTGACACCCCAGAAGTTGGTGTCGGCGGCGTGGTAGTCCTTGCCGTCCTTGACGACCCGGAACTCCTCCAGAGACGTGGTGAGCCGGCCTGTCGCGGTGTCCAGGACGGCGGTACGTGTGGAGAAGGTCGCGCTGGCGTACGAGTCGCCGCCGACGAACACCGTCCACGCGACCAGCCGACCCGACGGCGAGACCCGGGCGCGGGTCGGGATGCCGGGGAGCGGGTAGTGGGCCCGCTCCTTGAGCGCAGAGTCCAGGACGACCGCCCGGTAGGCGTCTTCCACCGTGCCGCGTACGGCCTGCAGGCAGATGCCGGTGCCGCCGGCCGCGTAGAAGCGCAGGCACTTCACCCCGGACGCGGTCCGCGGACCGGCGGGGGCGCCCGCCGGCACGGTGACCAGCTCGTCGCGGTGCGGGCCCCAGGCCATGTTGCGGAAGACGATCCGGCGGTCGGTGCCGGCCGTGAGCGAGACCCGCCCGGATTCGATCGCCGGGCCGCCCGCCTGCGGCCGGTCCTTCTCGGCAGCCCGGTCGGCCGCGTGCAGCAGTGACGCGGCGGCCACACCGCCGAGTACGGCGAGCGCAGCGAGCAGGACGAGCAGTTTGCCGCGCAGGGTGAGCGGGGTCATGCGGGCCTATCCTCCGAAGCCGTGTCCGTGTCCGTGTCCGTGGTCGTGGCCGAAGCCGTGTCCGCGTCCGTCGTGCCCGTGTCCGGGTCCGGGTCCGGACCCGTGGCCGTGGTCGTGGTCGTCGCGGTGGGCGAGGGCTCACCCATGCCCGGGGTCGTACCCTTCCCCTTCCCCGTGGCCGTGGCCGTACCCGGCGTCGTACCCCCGCCCGGGATCGCGTCCGCCCCCGTCCCCGGCGTCGCGCCCTCGGCCGCGGGCCGCAGTGCGAACGCCGCCGTCGCGCACACCGCGAGCGCGGCCGTCGCCGCGCCGACCGCCCAGCGGTCTCCCCACGCGGTCCACGCCGCGCCGAAGGCGATCGAGCAGGCGAACCGGGCGAGCGCCTGGCCCGTCTGGATCAACGCGAGTCCGGAAGACCGCAGTTCGGGCGGTACGAATCCGGCCGCCGCGGCCATCAGTACGCCGTCCGTCGCCGCGTAGAAGCCGCCGTGCAGGGCGAGGACCAGCCAGGGGAGCGCCGGGCTCTGCCAGCCGCTGAGCAGGGCCCCGTACACGAGCAGCAGGGCGACGTGGCCGCCGAGGAACACCCGCCAGCGGCCGACCCGGTCGGCCAGCCGCCCCAGCGGGACGGCGAGCAGCAGGAAGGCGGCGGCGGTGCCGATCGGCAGCAGCGCGAACCAGCGGTCGGCGACGCCGAGCCGCCGCTGCAGCAGCAGATAGACGAAGGAGTCGCTGACCGTCGCGAGCCCCAACAGCAGGGCGCACAGGGCGAGTCGGCGTACATCGGGCACGCGGAGCAGGGCCAGCGCGGCCTTGAGGGAGGCGCGCGGCGCGCCGTCGGACGCCGGGGCCGCCAGGGGGCGAGGGCGTGAGGGTACGAAGAGCAGCAGGACGAGCACGCCGACCGCGGCCACGCAGAAGCTGACCGTGAACACCGCGTCGTAGCCGTCCACTGTCTGACGGAGAATCAGAAAGGCGACGAGCGGGCCGATCAGAGCCCCCGCGGTGTCCATCGCCCGGTGCACTCCGAAGGCCCGGCCGCGTGACTCCTGCGGCGACGCCAGCGAGATCAGCGCGTCGCGCGGCGCGGTCCGCAAACCCTTGCCGGTGCGGTCCGCGGCGAGCACGGCGCCGATCAGCGGCAGCGAGCCGGCCACCAGAAGCAGGGGCTTGCACAGCGCGGAGAGCCCGTAGCCGAGCGCCGCGACCGTCTTGTGCCGGCCGCCGCGGTCCGCGAGATGGCCGCCGACGAGCCGTACGAGCGCGCTGAAACCGTTGTACACCCCGTCGAGCAGGCCGAAGCCGAGCGGCGAGAGGCCGAGCCCCGCGACCAGGTAGAGCGGCAGCACCGCCGTGACCATCTCCGAGGACACGTCCGTGACGAGGCTGACCGTGCCGAGCGCGAGCACGGTGGGTGCGACGGCGGTGCGCCGCCCGGGACCGAGGTCCCGGGCGGCGGCCGTCGCGGCCGTCGCGGGGGTGCTGCGACTGTCCGCTACGTACACGTCAGGGCGTCCAGATGCCGGTGATCGGGGTCGCGTTGGCGGCCTGGCCGGCGTGCGTGGTGCCGTGCATGTCCTCGATCGTGCGCAGCAGGTTGTAGTGGTTGTACGTGGTCGCGGACGTCGAGCCCGGGACCACCTGCTGGCCGTAGAGGACGGTCGCGATCTTGTTGCCGGCGAGCCGGTTGTCCTCGTCGAAGGTCACGACGAGCAGGCTGTTGTGGGTCTTCGCCCAGGTGGCGTAGGCGCCCAGGTTGTTCTTCAACCAGGTGTCACCGGTGCTGACGGAGCAGTCGTGCATGTCGCTGCACAGGTTCGGGACCACGAAGGACACCTGCGGCAGCGTGGTGTAGTCGGTCGGGAACTGCGCGAAGGTGTACGCCGACGAGGTCGGGACGTTCGAGAAGCCGAACCACGGGTTGTGCTTGCGCGCGTACTTGCCGCTGCTGCACGTGGTCGAACCCTGGCTGGGGAGCGTCTCGTTGTAGCTCTTCCAGGTCTTGCCCGCGGCGATCAGCTCGGAGGCCAGGTTGGGCGCGGACGAGAAGCCGGGCGTGTAGCAGCTGTCGTCCGTGATGCCCTGGGTGGAGCCGGAGAACAGCGCGAAGTAGTTGGGCTGGCTGGGGTGGGTCTCGGCGTACGACTGGGTGAGGTTGGCGCCGCCGGCCTTCAGCGAGTTGATGTACGGGGCGCTGGAGCTGCCGATGATCTGGTTGTACGCGTGGTTCTCGAAGACCACGACGACCACGTGGTCGGGGGTGGGGACGGTCGCTGCGGCCTGGGCCTGCGACGTGCCGCCGAATCCGGCCCACAGGCCGATCGACGCGGCCGCGAGACCGAGGGCGGACAGAAGGGCGGTGCGGCGTTTTCTGGGCGCGCCGGACACGACTACCTCCGGTTGAGGGTATTGACTACGGGAGCGGTGCAACCGGCAGGCTAGAAGTGGGCATGTCAACCTGGAAGGTCTTCCGCGTGAAGACCCGGCAAACGTTTGCCGCCATGACACGGACACACGCGCCTGCCTCCTCGCCGCCCTCCGTTCTCCCCGGTTGCCCTCTCCACCAGTGTCCGTCCGTCCGGCCCCAGCCGCACAGCGAGAGTGAACATGCCCGGATCCGGGCTGTGTTGTGTGAAGGTGGGAGGACACAACCTGGATCACTGGAGGGCTTCCATGAGTGCCGAGCACGCGAACACTCTGTACGAGGCTGTGGGCGGTGCCGACGCGCTGCGCCGGCTCTCCGGGACGTTCTACGAGGCCGTCCTGGCGGACCCGCTCCTCGCGCCCGTCTTCGCCGACTTCACCGCCACCCATGTGGAGCATGTGGCCGTGTGGCTGGCGGAGGTGTTCTCGGGACCGGCGGAGTTCACGGCGGAGCTCGGCGGGCACCAGGCCCTGCTCCGTGCCCATCTCGGGCTCGGCATCACGGAGGAACAGCGGCTGCGCTGGATGGAGCTGATGACGGCGGCCGTGGAGAAGGAGCTGCCGGACGACGCCCTGCTGCGTCGCCGGGTGGTGGAGTACTTCGACTGGGGCACGCGGATCGCCAAGGACGTCTCGGCCTCGGCCCCGGGGACGGACCTCGGCGAGCCCGGGCCCACCCCACGCTGGGGCTGGGACGGCCTCGCCTGACCCGGCACGGCTCGGCGCTGGGGCTGGGACGGCCTCGCTTGACCCGGCACGGCTCGGCGCTGGGGCTGGGACGGCCTCGCCTGACCCGGCACGGGACGGCTAGCCGCTAGGACGGCCTTGCCTGACCCGCCACGAGACCCGGAGCCCCCGGGTTCCGGCGTCCGTGCTCTTGCTGGTGCTTGTGCTCCTGGTGGCGCCTTCCGGGCGGAAGGCGCCACCAGGAGCCGGTAGGTCAGGCCTCGGCGTCGCCGCTGATCCGCTCGACCGGGATCCACAGCTGGGAATCGGTCTCAGTGCCGATCTCCACCGGCTGCGTCCGAAGCAGCTCCGGACCGGGACGGCTCGCGTACGGGTTGGAGGGGAACCACTGGGTGAACACGTCCCGCCACAGCTCCTGGAGGGCGCTGGGATAGGGGCCGTGGTTGTCGAAGACCGCCCACGTCCCGGCCGGAACGTCGAGGGCGTCGAGCTCCTCCGCGGCGGCCTCCGTGCCGGCGACCACACCGATCCAGTAGTCCACCTCGGCGCCCTCCTCCCGACTGTCGGTCAGGTGCACCACCGCGGACAGGACCCCGTTCGGATCCCCGTCGGCCAGCTCCTTCATCCGTACGATCGCCTGCTCGTCCAGGCTCTCCACATGTGCCGCGGCCGCCGCGTTGACGCCCTCGTGCACGAGCGGGACCCGCGCTTTCCTGCCGACGACCCGAAACGCTTCCTTCTCGACGATCCGGTACCGCATGGTCGTACTCCCTTCGACGACGACACGGAAGGACATGCGCGGCTGCGCCGTGAGCGCCGCACCCGTGCGCCGGGCCTCGCCCGGCCCGATGCCGTGCACCGACCGGAACGCCCGGGCGAACGCCTCGCCCGAGCCGTACCCGTACCGCACGGCCACGTCGAGCAGCGTCCGCTCCCCGCCCAGCACCTCGGCCCCGGCGAGCGTCATGCGCCGGCGCCGTACGTACATGGAGAGCGGCATCCCCGCGAGCGCCGAGAACAGGCGCCGGAAGTGGTACTCCGACGTCATGGCGATCCGGGCGGCTGCGGCGACGTCGACCTCCCGGTCCGCCTCCGCTTCGAGGCAGCGCTCGATGTGGTCGAGCGCCTGGTTGAGCTGCTCCAGCACGGGTGCGTGTCCTTCCTTCTGATGTCTTCACCGTAGGAATCACCACCCTTCCAGGGCCCGATGATCTGTGCCCGGAACGATCGGGTGACCAGCGACTGCGTCACCACGGGCACCCTCCGTACGAGCACCCCGCCTACGACGGCCCGCCTCAGACCACCGAGAGCAGGTCCACCACGAAGACGAGCGTCGATCCTGCCGGGATCAACGGCGAGGGGGACTGCTTGCCGTAGCCGAGGCGCGGGGGAACGATGATCTCGCGCCGGCCGCCGACCTTCATCCCCCTGATGCCCCGGTCCCATCCCTTGATGACCCTGCCGCCGCCCACGGCGAACTTGAACGGCTGGCCCCGGTCCCAGGAGGCGTCGAACTCCTTTCCGGACGCGAAGGTGACCCCGACGTAGTGAACCTGGACAACCCTGCCCGGCTTCGCCTCGGGCCCGTCCCCGACGACCAGGTCGCGGATGGTCAGCTCGGTGGGAGCGTCACCCTCCGGAAGCTCGATCTCGGGCTTGGTCAGTTCACTCATGGAAGCCTCGTTACTCTCCGCCGGAAGCCCTCGTACGGGCCGGCCGGGCGCATGGTCGCTCCATGCGGCAGGTGATCACGCTACCGAGAACGCTGAACGCTGATCCCGATGAGTGCATCAAACCCGACGGAGCACGGCGCTCGGCGTGACCGGGCGTGCTACGCCTCCGGTGTCACCATGGAGAGGCCCGAGCTGACCGGGTGCTCGTCGTTGAGGAGGATGAGCCGGTTCCGTGCCCAGGTGTCGAGCCGGCCGCACGCCCAGACGGGGTCGTACGCGGCGGTGGGCAGCTGGGGTACGCGTGTGCGGCCGGTTTCGTCGAGCCGGTACGGGACGTCGAAGGCTGTGTTCCAGCCGTCCAGGTCCGCGGCGAAGCGCTCTTCCGCTTCCGCCGCGCCGATCCCCAGATACTGGCCGATCTCCGCCCAGGAGCTGCCCCGCTCCCGTTCGTAGGTCACGGCCGAGACCAACGCGCGCTCCGCGAGTTCGATGAGCTGGAATGCCTGGCTGACCCGGCCCCCGGGGCCGGAGTCGAGGTCGTTCCCGGTCGCGACCAGTCCCGCCGCGCCATCGGCGACGTCCGCGGCGTGATCGCACAGGACCAGGCGTGCCAGCGCCTGGCGGGTGAATCGGGCACGGTCGGCGTCGTAAGGGGTCGTCTCAGTCACCCGCACAGCGTCCCAGTCCGGGCCCGCAGGGATCACCCCGATTTCCGCCGGGGCCCCGGACGGCCGGCGATCGCCTCATCGCGAAGCGATCGGTCATCGGATGGCGTACCCGTCCCACAGCGGGCCGCCCGCCAGGTCCAGTACCTGTGTCACGGCCGCGGTGAAACCCGTCGTGTCCCCGGCGATCGCCTGCGGGGCGGCTTCGGACAACGCGCGGTGCGTCGCCGGCTCGGCCTCGGCCAGGCGACGTGACAGCCACTTGCCCGCACCGAGCCAATGCCCGCCGATGAGCAGAACCAGTTCCGAGGCACGCTGGAGGATGTGTGAGACCAGGTACACCCGCTCCGCGGTGTCCGTGCAGCCATACAGGTCATCGAGCAGGTCGGTCAGGATGTACCGCTCGTAGTCACGCTCATGGTCCGACAGCGGCGGCGGGCCCGCGGCCCGGCGCTTGCGAGCCTCAGCCTGGAGCGAGGCGCCCAGCCCGTCGGTGTCCACCAGGAGCATGCCGTCAGCACACATGGCGAGCAGGGGCGATCTCCGCTTCGCGGTCTCCTGGTCGACGAAGCTGTGCCATGCGGCCTCCGTCTGTACGAACAGCTCCACCGGCCAGCCGCGGTACTCGAGGTTCTCCCGGTACGGCGCGGGCGGCCCGTCCAGGAGGACCACCAGGTCCAGATCGGATGTGGGCGTCCGGCGGTCGGTCAGCACGCTGCCGGCAAGGAAGGCCGCCCGGGCGGTGGGGAATCGGTCCCGCACGAGTTCGCGGGCGGTGAGGACGGGGTTGTTCATGATCGCAGCGTACGTGCCGCGTGGGTCTCGCGGGAGGGCTGGTGCACAGGGTACGGCTGCGTACGGCTCCGGCGGCCGCCTGCGCATCCGCTGCCGGACTCAGGCCGGCTTGCGCCACACGGAGATGTGCTTCGCGGAGTCCTGGGTGAACGGCGCCCCGTCCCAGTCCGCCACGCGACGTTCCAGCTCGAGACCAGCGATCCGTGCCATCAGGTCGAGCTCCGCCGGCCAGGCGTACCGGTGCCGGGAGGCGTCGCGGCGGTAGCGGCCGTCGCCACCCTCGCCGTCGTCCTCGCGGGTGAGGTGATGCGAGACGAGAATCTGCTCGACGAGGTCGAAGGTGTCGAAGCCGAGATGCCGCTCGGAGACGTCGAACGGCACCGCGACCTGACCGGGCGGCAGGAACCGGAGGGGCGGCACGCCCAGCTCGATGACGAATCGGCCGCCGGGCTCCAGATGACGTGCGGCGTTGCGGAAGCACTCGACCTGCTCGTCCTGCGTGAGCAGGTTCGTGATCGTGTTGTAGACGAGATAGACGAGGGCGAACCGGCCGGGGACGAAGGTGGTGGCCATGTCCCCGATGGCGACCGGGAGAGTCTCCTCGTCGACCTTGCGCCGCAGCACCGCCGCCATGTGCTCGGACAGCTCGATGCCCACGACCGGCACGCCGCGTTCCCGGAGCGGGACACCCACTCGTCCGGTCCCGATGGCGAACTCCAGTGCCCGGCCGTCTCCGGCAAGGTCGGCGAGGAACGCGAGGGTCGGTCCGAGGACGGCGGCCGAGGACATCTCGGTCTCCTCGGCGTCGTAGCGGTCGGCGGTCGCACGGGTCCACAGTTCACTGCTCGTCACGGGCGGCCACTCTGCCGGGTGCCGACGGGTCTGTCGACGGATTTACTTCCACCGCTTCCGGCCACACTCACGGTGCCGTTCGAGGCTGCACGGGCGCCTGCTCCGGTCGCACCCAGGCTCGTCCAGCGGGGGAAGATGGGGACGTAGACGACGGAACGCGAGATCAGGAGCTTCCATGGCGAAGCGGTTTCACCAACCCCGTGAGGACGCGGAGTTCGATTTCATCCTCCGGATGAGCAGGGTCCCGGTCCTCGCGTACTTCACCGGGACATGGCCGAAGGCGATCGAACCCTGTCGGGCGATGGACCTCGTCGTGGGTGGCATCGCCGAGGAATACACGGGCCGCCTGGCGGTCGTCCGCACCGACATCACGCGCTGTCCGGCCGCAACCAAGCGATACGAGGTCACCGGAGCCCCGTCCTACGTGCTGCTGAAGGAGGGAGAGACGGTGGCGCACGGCGCGGGGCCCATGACCGTCACCGAGGTACGGGAGTTCCTCGAGGGCCACCTCTGAGCGGCCGCCGCGGCACGCGGGCGAACCGGCCTGAAGACCTGCAGGTCCTTCGAGCGGCAGAGCCCGGCCGGCACGTACGTACAGGGGAACCGTCACTGTGCTTGCTGCTTCGAGGGTCGGTGAGGGGGCCGTACGTTTCGAGATCGCCGCCTCGGTGAAGCTGGGCCCGGCCGTGACCGAGTGCACCGTGGTGCGGGCCGCGAACACGGTGGTGAACGTCAGCAAACTGTCGATCGCCGGCCGCGACGTACGTGCCTTCCCGCCCGCGCTCATCAGCGAGCAGGTCACCCGCCTTCAGCAAGCGCAAGGCTGACTGCGCCCCGCCCCGCGGGGACGGCACCAACGGGGGCTCGGCGCCCCGCCTGCGCGGGGATAGCCCCTACAGGCCGACGACCTGAGGAGGGGCTCGGCCCTCTCGTACAGGGGACGGACGGGTGCGCGCCGGGTGGCGCGCGATCGGGCCGGTTTGCGCGACGGATGGCGGATGATTCGCCGACGGGCGGCCGCCAGGATGGCCGTCATGGATCCCGAACTCCAAGCATTCGTCCCCCTGTTCCCCAAGGCGGACCTGACCGACCCGGTCGCCGAACGCAAGCAGTACGCCGAGCTGGCCGCCGCCCGGCCCGCCCCGGACACCACGGACCTCCAGGTCGAGGACCGCGTGGTGCCCGCCGATCCCGACGTGCCGGTGCGGATCTACCGTCCGCGCGCGGCGAGCGGCGCGGTCATCTGGCTCCACGGCGGCGGATACGTCGTCGGCGACGTGGACACCGAGCACGCCTGGGCCGCCCGGGTGGCTCAGGGGTCCGGCGCGGTGGTGATCTCCGTGGGCTACCGGACGGCCCCCGAGGACCCGTTCCCCGCCGCGTTGGACGACGTGTACGCGGTGCTGCTCTGGGCCGCCGGACACGCCGCCGAACTCGGATTCGACCCCGAACGGCTCGCGGTCGCCGGGCACAGCGCGGGCGGAGGTCTCGCGGCGGCCGTCGCCCTGCGGGCACGGGACGAGCAGGGCCCGCGGATCTGTTTCCAGCTGCTCAACGAGGCTCAGCTCGACGACCGCCAGGAGACCTGGTCGCAGCGGAACTTCACGGAGACGCCGTGGGTCACGCGGGACATCGCCACCCAGTCGTGGCGCCACTACCTGGGCTCGGCGACCGCGACGCCGTACGCGGCGGTCGGGCGGGCGGAGGACCTGTCGGGCCTGCCGCCGGCCTACGTCGCCACGGCGGAGTACGACCCGAACCGCGACGACGACATCGCGTACGCGCTGCGGCTCCTGCAGGCGGGGGTGTCGGTGGAACTGCACCAGTGGCCGGGCACCTTCCACGGCTCGCAGGCGATTCTCTCCGCCGAGGTCTCGCAGCGACAGATGGCGGCGATCGCGGACGCGCTGCGGCGCGCGCTGACCGACTGATGAGGAAGAAGGGACGACAGTCATGAAGATCCGAAGGGCCTTGTGCGGGGGCATCGCCGCGCTGACACTCGGGGCGGGAACGTTGGCGGCGGCTCCGCCGCAGAGCATCGCGGACGAGGCGGCTCTGCAGCAGAGCATCGCTGACGAGGCGGCTCTGCTGCAGAGCACCGCGGACGAGACGGCTCCGCCGCACACCACCTCGGCCGAGGCGGCGGGCTTGCGGTCCGCCCTGGCGGGCGTCCATGAGGCGGGCGTGCCAGGAGTGTTCGCGGAGGTGCGGGACTCCGGTCGGACATGGCGCGGTGCGTCGGGGGTCGCGGATGCGGCCACCGGCCGCCCGGTCACCCCGGACATGCTGCAACGCGTGGGCAGCATCACCAAGACCCTCACGGCAGCGGCGATCCTGCAGCAGACGGAACAGGGCAGGATCCGCCTCGACGCACCGATAGCCGACTACCTCCCCGACCTGGTCCCCGGCGAACGCGGCCGGAAGATCACGGTCCGCATGCTGCTGAACCACACCAGCGGCATCCCCGACCACATCCGGTACGCCTTCCCGTCGCTCCAGGTGCCCTCGCCCAAGAGCCTGGACGACAACCGGTTCCGGCAGTTCAGCCGGGCCGAGCTGATCGAACTGGGCGTGTCGGCACCACCGGTGGCCGAGCCGGGCACCGTGCCCGGGGTGTACTCGAACACCAACTACCTCATCCTGTGCGAGCTGTTGGAGAAGGTGACCGGTGAGCGGGCCGAGGACTACATCACGAGGAACGTGATCCTGCGGGCGGGCCTGAAGCACACCTACTTCCCGACGGGTACGCAGATCAAGGGACCGCACGCCCGGATGTACGAGTCGCTGTGGGGCCTGATCGACCCGCCGCGTGACTACAGCGTCTACAACATGTCGTGGGTGGCCGGCACGGCCGACCTGGTGTCCACCATGAACGACCTCAACCGGTTCTTCGGCAAACTGCTGGACGGACGGATCGTGAGCCGCGCGTCGCTGAAGGAGATGCAGCGCACGACTCCCGTGATCGAACTGGACGGCTCGACGTCCGCCTACGGCCTGGGGCTGGAGAAGGTCGACATCCCGGGCTGCGGCACCTTCTGGGGCAACACGGGGACCGTCTGGGGCGCCGGAACGATGTCCTGGACCCGCTCCGACGGCGGCCGTCAGATGTCGATGGCGCTCAACCTGATGAGGTGGAGCAAGCCGGACGGGCAGGGGAATCCGCAGCCTCATCCGATCGACGGCGCGCTGAAGGAGTGGCAGCAGGAGGCGATGTGCGGGTGACGGCGACACCTGCTCGTACCCTCGGACCGTCCGGCATGTGAGGACGAGGCCCGCTCGGATCCGACACCCCGGGCGGGCCCACTCGTACGACAGTGAGACCACCCGGCTGACGAGCATCGAGGGGACGGCTGCGGGATGAGCGACGCCTCACCAAGCCCGGCAAGAACCGCGCCCACCTGTTGCCCCGGCGGCAGAACTTTCTCCTCGGAGGCTGTCACGTTCCCGTCGGCCGTTCCGTCAGTGCTGTGAAGACGCCGGCGAGAGCGCCGGTGCCACGGATCGACCGGACGATGGAGAACCCGCTATGTCGAACAATGCTGCTGCTTCGATCTCCCGCATGCCGAACCCGGGCGAGTTCGTGCCCGAGCTGGCCGATGTCAGTGCCGCGCTCTTCCGCGCGACCGGTAACCAGTCCGTCCCGCGTACGACCATCAACCTGGTGCATCTGCGGGCGGGACAGATCGTGCACAACACGTACCTGACCGTGCTGAACACGAGCTTCCTGCGGAAGACGGGGGAGTCGGAGGAGCGGATCACCGCGGTCGCGTCCTGGCAGGACGCCCCGTACTTCACCCCGGCTGAGCGGGCGGCTCTCGCGCTGGTGGAGGCGACGCTGCAGCCCGCCCCGCACGGACGTGAGCGTGTGACGGACGAGGTGTACGCGGAGGCGGCCCGGCACTACGACCAGAAGGCGCTGGCCACGCTGACCATCGCGATCGGGCAGATCAACTTCTTCATCGCCCTGGCGGTGATCGGCAAGCCCCAGCCGGTCGAGTCCCTCGCCGCCCAGCAGTGGGACTGACCACTGTGTGAGGGCGTGGACCGCTTCTCGGTGGCCGGCTCGCCGCTTCCTGAGCTGCGCCTCGCCTCCCGGTGACGTACACGGAGGTGCTCGGGAGGCGGCACGCTACCGCTCGCGGGAGGGCCGGTTCGGGCCTGGGAGTATGAGCGCATGTCCGAGGAGCCGAACCTGCTGTCAACCCTGTGGCCGCTCGCGCCGTCCGGGGCGGCCGAGTGGCTGCTGGAGCTGTGCGGCGACGGCATCACCGGTTTCATGCCACCGGCGATGCCCGACGCGGTGTGGGTGCTGAACGCCATGTACGAGCATGAGCAGGGGCCGGCGGATGTGTCGTACCACGAGTACCGCCGGGCACGTCTGGCAGACGGAAGCGCCTCGCCCCGTGTCGTCGCGGGCATCGACCTCGATGCCGTGGGTGTCGTCACGGGTGGACGGCTGGGCCGTGCCGAGCATCCGGGCCCCGGCTGGCTACGGCTCCGCTGGGCCGAGCTTGCCGGGAGGACCGGCGACCCGGTCGTGCCCGACGGGTTGATGCCCTCCTACCGTTGCTTTCCCTCGGCCAAGAAGGAGGGCAGCTGGCCGCTCGGCATGGTCGCGCCGACCGAGGGGAGCCTGGACCGCGAGACCTGGAACCGGCTGATCGCCGTCCTCACCCAGTACAGCCCGGCAGGCCCGGGAACCCGCTGCCTGGCCTACTACAACCCGCTGATGCTCGGAGCGACCGACTTCGACCGTCCGCACGTGCGTGCGGGACGGCTCGGCGACGCCGAGTTCCTCTACGACCACTCCGAGGCCGACTTCAGCCCGTCCAACCTCTGGGCCGATGACCGCTCCTGGGTCCTGTGCACCGACTACGACCTGTGGGCCACAAAGGTCGCCGGGCCCCCGGCCCTCATCGAGGCGTTGCTGAACGACGTAGAAATCGAGGCGGTGCGACTGCCCTGGGCGCACTGACGGAGACCTGCTCCCCCGCTCCGGGGGAGCGGGCCTGTTCGCACGGGGATGGTTCGCGCATGCCTGAGGGGCGCCTGCCATCGCGCTGACCAGAACTTTTCCGCTTACTGGGCGACTGGTGCACTGCTGGCGTAGGAATATGTCGAACCAGCGGTCGCGAAACGGTTTCGCTCGTCGCCGATCTCGGCCAGGACCCGGGCCCTGGTACTCCAGGAAGCGCCGGGGGCCGCCGGTCCCGACGCCCCGACTGAGGCGGACGGCAACTGCGTACTGCCCTATGCAGCCCGACGTAGCCACGAGACCAGGCCCGGCCATCTCACCCCAGCCCCATGCCCGCCCGACACCCTCGGTCGTCCCCACCTCCCCCGCCCGGACCCTCTCACAGCGCCGCAGCGTGGTCGCCGCCCTCCGCTCGGGACATGCGACGCCCCCCAGATGCGCATGTCCCGCGAGGCCCAGGACGCCCTGCTCCAGGCAATGCAGCAGCTCCGGGCAGAGCTGAAGGCCTCCGCGGAATTTCCCGCGCATGTGCTCGAAGCGGCGGAGGCAGCCAAAGCCGGGCTCCGGCTGCCCGACAAGGACGCCTCCCATCTGCCGTTGTTCACCATCGAACCGCCGACGTCGAAGGACTTCGACCAGGCCATGTTCCTGGAGCGGCGGCCCGGCGGCGGGTAGCGCGTGCACTACGCCATCGCCGACGTGGCGGCCTTCGTCAAAGCGGGGAGCCCGCTGGACGCCGAGGCCCACGACAGGATCGAGACGTTGTACTTCCCTGACCTCAAGGTGCCCCTGCACCCGCCCTCGATCTCCGAGGGCCCGGCCAGCCTGCTCCCGGACCAGGTCGTCCCCGCCCTGCTGTGGCAGCACGACCTCGACGCTGACGGCAACGTGACCGACTCGACCGTGAGCGGGCCAAGGTCCGCAGCCGGGCCAAGCTCAACTACCAGGGTGTCCAGCAGGACATCGACGCCGGCACGGCGGAGGCGTCCGTCGCCCGGCTGCGCGAGATCGGCACGCTGCGGGAGGCCGTCGAGGCCGCGCGCGGCGGGATCTCGGTGAACCTGCCGGACCAGGAGGTCGTCACCCTGGACGACGGAACGTTCCGACTGCGCTACGTGGCGATACTGCCCGTGGAGTGCTGGAACGAGCAGATCTCCCTCATGACCGGAATGGCCGCGGCCCAGATCATGCTGGACAGCGGTACGGGGATCCTGCGGACCCAGCCGGAGCAGACCGACCAGCAGGTGGTCCAGCGCGTGCACGACATCGCGAAGCTCCTGGGCATCGACTGGAAGCCCGGCGTCTCGTACGCCGCGCCGGTCAACTCCCTCAACCCGGCTGACCAGAAGCACATGGCCTTCCTCAGCGAGGCCACGGCCATGTTGCTCAAGGCGAAGTACACCACCTTCCGTGACCGCCACATCCCTGAGCACACAGGCCACGCGGCGTTCGTGGCCCCGTACGCCAACTGCACGGCCCCGCTGCGGCGCCTGATCGACCGGTACACCGGGGAGCTGTGCGTGGCCGCGTGCGCCGACCAGGCCCCGCCGAACTGGGTGCTCGACGCCTTGAACTGCCTGCCGTGCGACATGGCGCGGGGGAAGGGGAGAGTGGCGGACCGGCGCACGGTGGACCTGGTGGAGGCCGCGGTGCTGAAGAACCGGGTGGGCGAGGTCTTCGGCGGCACGGTTGTCAACACCGACGCAGAGGACGGCAAGCCCAAGGAGGGCACGGTGCACTTGGCGGAACCCGCTGTGATGGGCAGGATCACGTCCGGCGCCGATCTCAACCTGGGCGCGAGCGTCCGGGCCAAGCTCATCCGGGCCGACCCCCTCTTCTCCACCAAGCACAAGATCCTCTTCAACACGGTGTAGTGACCCGTCGCCTCACGCGGCCCCGCGGTCACGAGGCGAGCATTGCAGCGCCGAGGGCCGCCAAGCCCTCGGCGCGGAAGCAGTACGGTCATGCCCGTGGCGGCCACGCCCAGCGACTCCCATTGGAAGGCCCAGGGCTACAAGAACGACACAAGCGAAGCGCCCGCCCACGAACACGGCCCGCCTCCCGTGCCGCGCCGACGTTGTTTCGGTGCGGCGTTACCGAAGAGGCTTACAGCCTGTCCGGCGGATCTTGTGGTTCTGGGTGATCGGTTCGTTGCGGTTCACCCGTCGGCGGCACTGTCAGCTTCGTTCGCTAAGGTCTGCGGCCATGACTGAGAGCACAACAGAAGCTTGGCCGGAACCTCCTCTCGCCGGCACCGAGGCAGCAGCCGTCCTCGGCGCCCTCGAACGGCAGCGGGCCACTCTGGCCTGGAAGTGCTCCGGCCTGGACGCCGCCGGGCTTCGCGCCACACTCGGCACGTCCACCGTCACTCTGGGCGGCCTCCTCAAGCACCTGGCGCACGTAGAGGACAGCCACTTCGCCCGGCTGTGGCTCGGCTCCCCCGTCGGGGCTCCCTGGGACAGCGTCGACTGGGACCGCACCCCCGACTGGGACTACCGTTCCGCTGCGCAGGACACCCCCGAGCAACTGCGCGCTCTCTGGCAGGAATCAGTCGCCCGCTCCCGTGCCATCGTCGACAAGGCGCTCAGCACTGGCGGGCTGGACCAGCTGGGCGCCTACACCACCCGTAGCGGCGAACGCCCCAACCTCCGCCGCATCCTCCTTGACCTCATCGAGGAGTACGCCCGCCACGCCGGTCACGCCGACCTCATCCGTGAATCCGTCGACGGGCTCACAGGCGAGGACCCGCCGAGGTGAACTGAAGTACGCCGTGGAGGAATGGTCGGCCTTCATCATGCTCACCCGATCCCGCACTCGACCGCATGACGCTCGCCATAGTCGACCGGATCGACGGCGCGGCGGCCGGCCGCCGCGGGAGCCGAGCTTCTGGCGGTTGCGTGCCTGGTCGGCCTTGTCCGGGATGGTGCAGCGGATCCCGCGGCGGCGCAGGTAGGCTCGGTTCCTGCGGGAGGCGTACGTCATGTCGGCCCGCACCCGATCGGGACGAACGCGTGGCCGGCCTGGCCCGATGCGGGGCACGCGGACCTTCCCCAGCACGGGCTCGAACTGCGGCGAGTCCCCGCGCTGTCCGGCCGTCACTACGACCGACATGGGCTTTCTGTCCCTGCTCGACGGCCAGGTGCAGCTTGCTGGAGACGGGTGAGGATCCGCTGCTAGGTGCCGTTCCGCTGCCACCGGCGGAACAGGTCTTAGACCCGGCCCCACGGCCCGTACTCTGCGGGCACGTCCCGCCACGGAACACCGGTCCGGACCCGGAACCGGAGCCGTATGCCGTCGATCAACCGCCGCCGAGGCCGGGCTGGCGGCCGCCACGCCCTCGTGCTCCTCGGCAACAACGGCTCCAACACCACCCGCTGCTCGTCCGTGACATCTCCCCGCCCCATGAACCGAGATCATTCATCGCTCAAGATCCACTTTCGATGCACGGCCTAGTACCCCAGCCGTAGATCCGGCGGCAGAAGTACACGAGGAGGTGCTGCATGCCGTCCGGAGTGGCGTCGCCCACGTGCTCGGCCAGGGTCCAGCAGTTCTTCCGCGGCAGGTCCGACAGCAGCCCGGAGACCAACTGCCGCGCCCGGCGGCGGGGTTCAACCTGGGAGAAACGGCCCGCGATCCGGCTCGTCAGAGCCTCGAATGCCTCCTGCCAGTGGGCAGGCACTACGCTCGCGTCCGAGGTCGCCGCGTGATCATTGATTGTTCACACAACACCTCATGGTCAACAGCGGCCTCACCGGCTTGGACGCCACCGGAACCAGTAGTCCAGGCCTTCGACCCGGTAACGGGCTCCGGCGTCGAACCGCACCTCGCCCACCAGCCGCCTCACGTGGTCAGGAACCCGCGGGTACGGCGCCAGCAGCAGGGCCAGCTCGTCGTAGCGGGCGTCAACCCCGCCCTGGCCGGGATGGGTCTCCCGCCCCACCGTCCCCGCCTCACAGCGCGCGTTCCACCGTGCGAAGATCGCCCACTGTTCGCGCTCCAACTCCACTGCCGCGTTGCTCGCGGGCCAGACGATGTACTCGTCGGCTTCGTCAGCGTCATCCCAGTCGTTGCTCTGGAAGTAGTGAGGCTGGCCGTCGACATCTGCGAGGCCGGCGCGCGGTCCGCTGTACCACTCCAGCTCGACGTGCACGCGCTCAAAGCCGTCCGCGATGAGCTGCACTTCGTCCCTGGTCTCAACCACAGACGCAGGCTACCGACGAGCGACCATGCCCGAGGCGGCGGTCGGGGCCGGCAGTTCGCTCAGCAGCGCTTCCCCCACGGCATGAACGGTGTCATCTGCTGTCATCTGCCGCCGGTGTGGACTCCTCCGCCACGTCGAGCATGGCGTAGAGGCCACCTGACCTCAGCGCTGTGTCGAGACGAGAGCCGAGAGGCCGGATCACCGAGCCGGGTACTGACAACAGCCTCTACTGAATTCGCGCCACGGTACCGGGGGAGCGGCTCTGCACTCGCAAGGGTTGGTCCCTGCGCGGTCCTGTGAACTTCGGCGGTGCGCCCCGCCGCCCATCGCTCCGTGTGGGCTCTCTCCCCGCGCCGAAACCCGAGGAAAGGGGACCTTCGGGGTTGCGGCGCGGGGACGCGGACCGTCAGTAGGCCGCGGCGGCCTTCGGGTTCGGGCCGTAGGCGTTCGGGCGCTGTTCGCCCTCGCTGGCGAGGAAAACGATCAGGATGATGCAGCCGACCAGGGGAATCAGGCCGAAGAGGATGAACCAGCCGGAGCGGCCGGTGTCGTGCAGGCGGCGGACGGTCACGCCCAGGTGTGGCAGGAGCACGGCCAGGAAGTAGATCGGGTACAGCAGCGGGAAGGTGCCGATCGCGAGGTCGATCGTCGCGACGACGATCACCGCGACGATGTTGAACAGGAAGAACATCCAGTGCTCCTTGCGGCGCGCACGGCCACTGAACACTAAGTACTTCTTGAGAACTTCGAGGTACCAGTTCACTTTTCCCCTAATGGCTAGGTCTTGCGAGCGGGAGTCTGGCTCCCTGTGGGGCAAGCTTTGCGCAGGATCGATCAGATTGCTTTCGCTTCTGAGAATCCCGGTGGGGTCGTCTCGCGTACCCACGAGGCCGTGATCTGTGTTCCGGTCGCTGTGTTGCGACCACGGCTGCTCTGGTCTGTGCGATCACGCGCCTGTCGATGAGCAGTTCAAGGGCATCGTGGCCGTGTTCGTGTTCGTGTGCGAGGAGAGCGGCGAACCGTTCGTCGTGGACGGGTGCGGTGAGGGGACGAGTTCGCCGCCGTGGCCGTTGCTCTCGGCAGTGGACCAGCAGTCGGCGGAGATGTAGGTCCAGCTGTCGCCGGCTGGTCGATCTGCTCCCCGCTTGTGAGGGGATGGCCGCGGCGGCTGGACTCGGCAAGGGCTCTGGCCCCGGCCACTGTTGCTCCCCGTGTTCGTGGGGATGGTCGTCCGTGCTCGGGTCGCTGGAGTCACTGTGTTGTGCCGGGCGTGGTGAGTGTTGCCGGGGTGTGCATGCCGCGGGGACTTTGATGGACTGGGGCCGTGAAGATCTTGTCACCGCGTGTACTACGTGCCCTTGAACGGTTCAATGCCACTTATCCCTGGGATCACAACGCCCACTACCACCGCTGGATCCTGCGGCAGTTGCCCCGGCGATTCCACCATGCCCTGGATGTCGGTTCCGGCAGTGGCGATCTTGCAAGGCTCTTGGCCGGACGGGCCGACGCTGTACGGGCCGTCGATTCCGATCCGCTGATCACCGCGCAGGCCCGAAAGCTGACCCCTTCGGCGCTTCCCGTCACTCTCATCGTCGCGGATGCGACGGCCGAGTTTCCCGCCGGCTTGTACGACGTGATCACGTGCGTCGCCACGATCCATCACCTGCCGTTCGCCCAGACGCTGGCCCGTTGCCGCCGTCATCTGGCGCCGGGAGGGACCCTGGTGATCGTCGGCCTGTCCCGCGCCCAGACGCCGGTGGACCACCTGCTCGGCGCCATCGCCATCCCGGCGAATGCCGTCATGGGCTGGTTGAAGAACAAGGGCCGTCCCTCACGGCGGCCCGTTTCCATGATGGCTGCCACTCGCTCAGCGGACATGTCCTTTGGCGACATCGTCCGTGAAGCCGGGGAGGTCCTTCCTGGCGCACGCTTGCGACGACGGCTGTTCTGGCGCTATACGCTTGTATGGAAGCAGTCTTGAGTAGCCGGTGACGGAGCAGGATCTTCATGGGGTCGGCCGTTCTGGCCTGGTGTCCGCTGCCGCGGGTGCGGAGGGTTCCGGAGGTGGCGGGGTGTCACAAATCCCGGCTGTGCCTGAGGAGTTGTCGCGTGGGGATCGGCCTGGCTTGTCGGGGAGCCCCATTCAAGCCGTTCGAGACGGGGTGAGGTCGACGCGCGCTAGGGGGAGATCGGACTGCCCCTGCCGTCTTCCTTCCGGTCCTTCCTGGAGGCGACGTACGGGGAGACTCGCCTCGGACATTTGAGGTCTCACTCAGCGCCGTCTTCCGATCGCCCGCAACGGCGCCGGCGACACTCTCCTCCCGGACCGGAACTCGTCCACCCACGGAAAGCTGTATGCCTTCGTGAGGGGCACCCCTTTCCCCGGATACCTGCCTGAGGGGGCCTTCTACCAAGCGGCTGACGACGTCGACGCCTACTTCGACACTCCTGTCGTCGACCCGCACCTCGCGGAGGACGCTGGGGCCGACAGCCTCGAGAGTGACCCCACCGACCCCTGGCGGCGGACCGTCGAGGAATGGCTGGACAAAGAGCTGACGACCTTGCGCACCGAACTGTGGGCAGCCACCTGAGCGGACACGCGACCCACTTTGATCAAGGTTCCATCAGGCGCGGCTGTACGTGCCTCCGGTTCGCCGCCTGCTGCGCGTACGGGCTCCGCCGGGGACGGGGGAGCGGGCCTGATCGCGCGGTCGCGCGGGGATGGCCGGGGTTCCGGTCGCTTTGGCCGCTGAGTCGTGTGAGGTCTGGTGAGTGTTGCCGGTCCACGGGCCATGCCTACGACGTACCGGCAGGAACGGCCGCAGCCGTTCCCACTCTGCATTACTCAGTTCGCCCCGCCTCGCGTCCACCTGAAGCGAAGCGTGGCCGGAGGAGTCACGTGATCGACCTGGAGTGGCTGGGGCCGATCGGTGATCAATCCTGGGGTGGGCCGATGACGGACTGACCGATCTGCTCTGCCAACCAGGAGGCGTGCCGTTCCTCGGACCCGTCGCGATTCCTGCGGCGCACGTGGACGAGCACGGTGTGGTCATCGGAGCGCTGGTCGAGGCCTTGGGTTCGGCAGTTGAACAGCAAAGAGACCCGGGCGTTGTTGGCTTCGCCGTGGATGTCACGGTCTGGTACATCGGGCCAGATCAAGCTGGACCACCAGATCTCGCCGATGTTCGTGCCCACCACGGCAGCGAAGTGCTCCTCGATGCTGCCCACGGGCCGGTATTCCATCGACGCCCAGAGCGGTAGGTGAGAGGAGAGGAAGTCCGGATCGCTGGAAAGCTCGGGCGCGTGGACTCCACCGTGCAAACCCGTCGGGTCGGAAGGATCCCGCGCCCAGTCCTCGACATCCTCTTTCCGGAACCAGGCATCCGGCAGCACCTCGCGTATCCGCAACACTTCCGGGACGGTGCACAGCTCGACGTCCACTGACACCTCCGCGTACTGCCGGTCACCCACTGCCACAAGCTCACGCGCCACGCGCAGAGCCAGTGACCGGTCGGTGGTGCGGAAGATCGGGTACGCGATGGGGTTGGACATGCGAGCACCTTGCCACGGCCGACAGCGGACGAAGATCTATTTCCTGTGGAGGCCCCATCAGGATCGCTCTAGCCATATGGCCGCTCGACGGGGCCTGCTCCTCACCCGTACGGGAGACATCTGTCCCAGGGCCGAGCACTGCTCCCCGTGCCGGCAGGCCACCGTGTTGTCGTACGCTCCGCGCGGGAGGACATCCTGAAGGCGGATGTGTCGGTGCGCGTGATGCGGCGAGGCGAGTGGTGCTGACGGAGCGTACCGAAGGCCCACGTATCAGTCCTGCTGATGCGCAGTGAAGCAGACCGCATTGGACGTGATCGCGGCAGCGGCTTCAGGATGGCCGCATGACCGTTTCCTCTTCCATAGCCTCCTTCGCCGTAGTGGCAGGCATGCTCACCATCATGCCGGGACTGGACACCGCTCTGGTGCTGCGCTCCGCCATCACCCTGGGCAGGCGCCGGGCCTTCGCGACCGCGCTGGGGATCCTGTCCGGCGTGCTCGTGTGGGGCGTGGTAGCTGCGGCCGGTGCCTCGGCGGTGCTCACGGCATCCCACCTGCTGTACGACGCAATGCGGGTGGCCGGTGCCGGGTACCTGGCGTGGCTGGGTATCAGCATGCTGCGCCGGACGATCAAGGAGCGCGGCCGGCCCGGTTCGGGGGATGCGGCGGACGGAGTGGGAGCCACGACCGCGGAGGCGACGTGGGCACGGTCCTGGGCGCGCGGGCTGGGGACCAGCCTGCTGAACCCGAAGAACGGCGTGTTCTACATGGCGATGCTGCCTCAGTTCATCCCGAGCGAAGCCCCGCATCTGCTGATGGGAGTCGTCCTGGCGGTTGTGCATGACCTGGAGGGGCTGGTCTGGTTCAGCGCGCTGATATTCGGCACCCAGCTCGTCCGCCGGTGGTTGAACCGCGGCTCGGTGCAGCGGGTCATCGACGCGATCACCGGCACGCTACTCGTCGGCTTCGGCATCAAGCTGGCGCTCGGGGACAACTGACCCCTGAGACGGACCAGCTGGAACGGTGGACAGTCCCCGGGCGGAATGACTCTGCCCAGGGCCTCGAGCCGGGTGTTCCCGCCAAGCGTGCTGCCGGCGGGAGCAAAGGCCAACCGGACTCTTACGTGACCTGCTGGTAGCCCGCTTCGAGGCGGAGGCGACGCTGTGGTTGCCGGTGTTGTCGACTCGAAGCGGACCGTGAGAACTCCGGCCCGACGGAGCACCTCGGAGAGTGCGCCGTCATCCACACGGTGGACCTGGCCAGCCCGCCATGAAACCCCCGCGCCCGGCTCTGCCACGGGTTCTTCCTTCGGCGGCCGGGGCCGTGATCCGCAACCCCGCCCCCGCCGCCCGGCCAACACACCAGGACGCTCCCAGGGCGAGAAGCTCGATGTTCAAGCTCTGGCCGGTGGGGCTCAGGGAGTGAGGACGACCTTGCCACGGATCTGCCCGGCTTCGCTGCGGTGATGAACGTCGGCGAGGTCGGCCAGTGGACGTGAATCGCTGATGTCGATGTCGAGTACCTGCGCGTCGACGAGTTTCGCGAGTGCTTCGAGATGCGCGACATCGTTGCGGGCGACCATGTGCATCGCGCTGACGCCGGCGCCGGCAGACGGTTCTATCGGGGTCGCGATCGACACGATCCTCCCGCCCCGCCGCACCACAGGTGCCAGAGCAACGGCATCCGGCGGAAGCAGCGGGACCAGATTCAGCAGCGCGTCCACCGGGCCGTCGAGTGCGGCACCCATCGGCCCGGCGGTGTAGTCGATCACTCGGTCCGCCCCCTGCCGCAGGACCGCCGCGGTGCTCCGAGGACTGGCCGTGGCGATCACCTCGGCTCCGGCGTACTTGGCAAGCTGCGTCACGAAGCCTCCTACGCCGCCACCCGCACCATTGACCAACACCCGCTGACCAGCGGCCACTTTCCCGTGCTCGAACACCGCCTGCCAGGCCGTCAGGCCTGCCACAGGAAGGGCGCCGGCGGTCGCGAGTGGGATGGAGCTCGGCGCGGCGACGAGCACGGCGGTGGGTGCGCGGACGTACTCGGCAGCCGCACCCCCGCCGTCGAGCCGCCCGATGACCCGGTCGCCGACGGCGAAGCCCTCCGCTCCCGGGCCGATCTCGGCGACGGTTCCGGCGACGTCCCAGCCGAGCGTGTAGGGCAGGTCCAGAGGGAAGAAGGCGCGCAGCAGCCCGGCGCGCAGAGCGGCCTCGGTGGGATTGAACGAAGTCGCGGCGACACGGACAAGCACTTCGCCGAAGGCGGGTTGCGGACGGGGAACGGAGTCGTAGCGGATCACGGAGGTATCGCCGTACTCGTGGATGCGAGCGGCCTTCATCATCGTCATGCCGGCGAATCTACGGACCGACATGCAGACGATCCATGCGTCAGGCTGCCCAGTTCATGCGCGAACGTCTCGTGCCCGTACTCTCGGCGCATGGATGTGCTCAGTGACGTGGTCGCGGTGACGCGGACGGGCCGGCCCCGGTCGGCGCTCGTACGGTGGCATGCGCCGTGGGGACAGGAGTTCGCCTCTGTACCGGGGTCGGCGGGCTTCCAAGTGGTCCTGCAGGGTTCCTGCTGGCTGCTGCCCCCGGACGGGCAGCCTGTCCAGCTGATCGCGGGCGACGTGGTGTTCCTGCCCCACGGCAGCGGGCACACCCTGGCCGACAGCCCCGAACGCCTGGTGACAGCGCCTGCCTGCGACCCCGACGGCCCCGAACGGTACGACGCGTACGCCTCGGACAGTGTTGACCGGAGCGGAGACTCCGGCCCGGTCACCACAGTGCTCTGCGGGGCCTATCAGCTCGATCCCTCCCGTGCGCACCCGCTGTTGCTGACCCTCCCGGCTCTCCTCCACGTGCCGGCGCACTCGCAGCGCCATCCTGAGCTGCGCTCCGCCGTGGAGCTCCTGGCCGCCGAGCTGGAGAATCCGCGGCTGGGCACGGACGCGGTCGTCCCCGGGCTCCTGGACGCACTGCTGCTGTACATCCTGCGCATCTGGTTCGACGAACAGCCCGCCCGAGCCGCCACCGGATGGGCCGCCGCGCTGAACGACCCGCCGGTCACTGCGGCCCTCCACGCCATCCACCGAGACCCGGCAGCACCGTGGACCGTGGCGAAACTCGCCGAGGAGGCCGGGCTCTCGCGGGCATCCTTCGCCAAACGCTTCGCCCTGCTGATCGGCCAACCGCCCCTCGGCTATCTGACCTGGTGGCGGATGACCACGGCGGCCCGCCTGCTGGGGACATCGGGCGCACCATTGAGATCCATCGCCACTCAGGTGGGCTACACATCCGAGTTCGCCTTCGCCAATGCTTTCAAACGTACGCACGGGACAGCACCCGGCGCGTATCGGCGTGCAACTGATCCGGATCGGCAGACCCAGGCACGTTCAGTCGTAGGCGGCTGAGCACAGGTCCACACCGACATGGCCGTCACTTGTCGATGCCGCGGCAGCATGCGCTGACTGCTGTGGTGTCGGCGCAATCACAGGGGCGGGTACGAGGAGGGCGTACGTTCCCGAATGATCCGTCGACGGCCACCGTGTGGGCCGGTGTTGCAGCGCGGATCGGGAAGGCGCTCCCGTGCTCAGCGGAGACATAGCCGACGCTCCACAGAGCCGGGCTCCCTGCTAACGCGAGATCGTCCGCGAAGACGCCCGACGGATGTTCGCCGTCACACTGGAGCCGGAAGTGACCAGCACATACCCGAGTTGGCGACCGATCCCGATGAGGCCGGCCGGCGCCTGGTGGTTCGCAACGGCCAACACCTGTCCCGCATCGTCGTTGCCGCGGCCGGCCCCCACCGAAGTCACCGCGCCACGCGGGCTCACCGATGGCCCGCCGTCCGCCCGGCACCAAAGGCGCTGGGCTTACAAGGCCCGGAATGACAGCAACGCCCTGCCGGAGCCCGCGTATCCCGGGGCGACGAAGGCCGTGCAGGAGATCTACGCTGCGGAAGACCACGAACCCGACCGAACCCGCGTTCTCCACCGTCAAACTGCGCACCAAGGTCACCCGCGGCGCCGACAGCCCGTCAGCGGGTGCTCATGATGGTGTTCAGCTCGTCGAGACCACCCGGGCCGGATGGTGCGCGATCACCGGCGCTCCCTCGTCATGGTGGATTGCTCCTCCGCCGCTTCGACCGTGGCCAGCTCCTCGAACGCCCGAAAACCGCAGCATGAACGGGCTCAGGTGAAACACTGAGGCCTCAGACGCAGTACCGCACAGAGGATCCCGGACGCCCATGCTGAACCCACTCGACGCTCCAGGCGCGGTGTCGGCCGCAGCTGAACCGCTCGAGGAGCTGCTCGACGACTGCGACCATGTGTCGTCCATATACCTCTTCCCTGTCGTCCCAGCGGCTGTGATGACACCCGGTTATGACTGGCCGAAGGGTCTTGCTCAAGCCGTGTACGACGCGGGGGCCACTGGATACTGGGTGAGAACGTCGGTCGAACCGTTCGAGTCGCCACAAGCGTGGCGGGACATTCTTCGCCGACAAGTCACCGAAGGATTCATGCAGCCCGCCAACAGGTACGCGGACCCCAATCTGCGCACGCCGATCGAGAGCCGACGGGCAGGCGAACTCGCCGACGGCATCGCCGACCTCATCGAAGCGCATCTGGGGCCCGTCCGAAGCTCCGGCGACGTCGGCGGCCCACACGCGGGCGACATTTGGTGGCGCAACTTGCTGTTGGTCACCAGCGACTGGGCCACCATCCTGCATTGCGGAATCTCCGACTGACCGAACACGTCTCGTTCAACTGAGGCAACGCCGCCCCACCTTCTCCGAGCCGACCGATGATGCCCCGCGAGCGGGTCCTCTTGTCGTGCCCGTCCGCCCTCGTTCCGGCGACTTGTTCTCCGAGGTGTTGGTCGTGGGATGCGGCGGAGGCCATGGATGCGTCGGTGGTGCCGGTGTGGTGTCTGAGGCGTATCGGTGGCCAGCGATGGCGAACCTCTAGTCGGCACGGCCCGTCATCACCATGTTTCCGGTGCTGCCGATGATGCGGTTGCAGCAGGCGCACCTTCGTGGATCTGGATGTCAGGTGTGTGCAGTGACGCATTGCGCCATTGAAGCTGCGCCATCTTGAAGTAGCTGGTCAGGGTGCTGGTGTGGCGCCGGTTCGGGGTGCTCGTGCTGGTCGTGGGCGGCAGTCTGGGGTGTAGATCGTCTGGCAGGAGTGGGTTTGTGGATTCCCGTCCGTCGTCGCGGGTGCCGCTCCTACGCTCCGCCCATGATGGATCCCGAGGGGTTGGAGCGGATCGCCGCGCGGCGAGCGGAGCTGGACGGACTCGAAGAGCAGCTGGTCAAGCAGCTGTCGGAGGTACGAGCTGAGCGGGATGAGCTGGCCGTGGCCGAGCGGGTGTGGCAGCGAATGAGCGAGCAACTCGCCGACGAGCGCACGGAGGCCGGGTCGCCGGTGGTCCAGGTGGCGGGGCGGGCGGTGCGGCTGGTCCCGGACCGTGGGCCGGGGGTGGCTGAGTCCGCACTGCCGGCGGAGTACCAGCGCATCCTGACCGCCGTGCGGCAGGCCGGAGGCCCGGTCTCCACCCGGCAGATCGGCGAGGTGCTGGGCTTGGACACCGGGGTGAGGGGCAAGCTGGAGCCACTGCGCGGGAAGCTCACGAAGCTGGCCGACCGCGGCTGGCTGCACAAACGACCCGACGGCAAGTTCACCGCCCGCCTGTGACCATGCCGCACAGCGGCGAGCCGTAACTGAGGTGCCCCCGGCGGCTGTTGGAATTGTGTGACGAAAACCAAAGAGCACGCCGGGGACACCGTGTCCCTGGTCTACCAGTGCCGCCTGCCGCTGTCCACACACACCCTCAACTACCTCGCCGACCTGCTGCGACGCCATCTGAAGGCCATACGCTCCCGGTGGCGGGCGCTGCCGCCCGGGAGGATCGCGGTGATCGTCCTGGCCGTGCTCCGGCACGACCAGCGCCTGGCCGACATGGCCGACGGCAACGACATCTCCGCCACCACCGTCCGCCGCTGGCGCGACGAGCTGATCGCCCTGCTGGCCGCGAAGGCCCCTCGCCTGGACCGCGCCCTGAAGAGGATCGCACGGCGCGGCGGAGAGGTCGTCCTGATCGACGGCACCCTCATCCCCACCCAGCGCCGCACCGGGACGGCGAACCGCCCGAACTACTCCGGCAAGCATCGCCGCCACGGCCTGCACGTCCTCGCCCTGACCGACGAGCGGGGCCGGATGATCTGGATATCGGCCGCCCGGCCCGGCCGCACCCACGACATCACCGCCGCCCGCCGCGACCGCATCCTGGCCCACCTGCGCGCCGCCGGTCTCGGCGCCCTGGCCGACCTGGGCTTTATCGGCCTGGACAGCGCCGGGGACGACCCCGTGGTCGTCACCGGTTTCAAGGCCACCCGCGCCCGTAAGCTCACCCCCGCCGAGAAGGAGGCCAACCGCATCCTGGCCGCCGGACGCGCCCCGGTCGAGCACGGCTTCGCCCAACTGAAGAACTGGCGGATCCTCATCAAGCTCCGCACCGACCCCACCCGCGCCACCCACCTGCTTCGCGCGCTGCTCGTACTGACGAACATCGAGGCCACTACGGGCAATTGATTTCTGCCGCAGGCGGCCCACGACCAGCACAAGCACTCGGAACAGCCTCACCGGGCCGGGATCGGCTGGGTGAGGTTCACCGGGTTGCCGTCGGGGTCCTGGATGTGGGCGACGCGCTGCCCCCACGGCATGTCGTTGGGGCCGCTGCGGACCGAGCCGCCCAGCGCCGTCACCCGGCCGAGCGTCTCGTCGACGTCGTCGACACCGATGCTGAGCAGGATCCGCGGTGCCGCCCCGGTTCCCGGGTTCTCCTTGGCCACCAGCCCAAGGTCGGTGTCGCCGATACGCAAGCCGAGGTAGAAGGCCGGACCTTCCGCCGGCACCCGGAAGATCTCCTCGGCGCCGAACAATTTCGTATAGAAGCCGAGCAGAACGTCCAGGTCGGCAGTCACGATCACTGGCTGGATGGTGGACATGGCACTCCTGTCGAGAACGGTCGTGTCGCTGGGTAGACCGCTCGAGGACGGTGAACTCATCGGCAAAACCACCCCGCCGGACGATCTACGACACAGACCGCCGCCCACGACCAGCACGAGCACCCCGAAACGAGGTCACGCCACCCCGCTGACCAGCCACTTCAAGATGGCGCAGCTTCATTGGACGGGGGTGAGGCCCTCACTCCCGAGGCGATCGCCCGCCACCACCACATCTCACGATCGGTGAGGTGTCGGTTGATGTGGGCTTGGATTCGCAGCAGCGTCATCCGGGAGGCGTTGGGTTTGTCCCAGGTGTCATGACCGAGGTGCTCCTCGGCGAGCGTCTGGATCAGGTCCACCGCGTGGCGGGCACCGGACATGCCCTTCGCCTGGCCGTAGCTTCCCGCCGAGTCGACAGGGCGAGACAGGAAGGGCGTCACCAGTCGGCCGAGCGGGGATTCGGCTCCCAACGGCATGGCTGTGATCCGCTGCAGGTCGGACTCGCCGAGGTCCAGCGCCTGGCGGGGCAGGACGAGCGACTTGGTCTGGAACCTTTCGGGCACCGCCAGATGCACAGGGCGCGCCATATCGTAGACGAACAGCTGGCCTGCCTGCAGGCACGTCTCGCGAGTGTCCTGCGGGACGCGCACCACACCCTGGCTGAGGAGCTTCACGACGATGAACTCGTCGTTGCTGCTGCCGACTACGAGAGTCGATCCTGACTCGATTGCAACGTGCGACCCGTCAACGGAGCACTCCTCCAGACGCCGGCCTCGGTCCAGTCCCACAGCCGACGCCAGGCCGTCACACCAGAGCAACCCACCGTTCCGCAGGGACATCACGCCATGCGACACCAGCCTGATGAGAGTCCTTGAGAACGAACGGCCAAGGCAGCTCGTCTCCCTACTCAGTTCGCTTCGCCGGCCGAGACCGAGGGCTCGCCATCGCTCCCAGATGTGGGGCTTCCGCGGCGAGCGCGCCCGTGGAGACCTCGTGGTGCGCCTTCCCCTCGGCGTGGTGGCTCTTGTGGCGCTTGATCCCGCACTCGATCGCATGGCGCTCGCGGCAGCCGACCGGGTCGAAATGCGGCCGGCCGTCGCAGGAACCGCGCTTCTGGCGGTTGGGAGCCTCGTCGGCCTTGTGGGGAGTGGTGCAGCGGATCCCGCGGGAGGTGTACGCCTTGTCAGCTCGCAGGCGCACGTGATCACCAGGTTCGGTGAACGTTCCGCCCGGTGATTCCTTTCTGGCGCCCGTGATCACCAGGACGTCCGCGTTGCTGAGCTGGCACCGCCTGGTGACGAGCAACCGCTCGACCCGTTCCGTAAGGGTCGGCGGTGGCGGTGTCGTCTTCTGGACCCGACGTTGGGGTCCAGGGCTGCGTTCCACAAGCCGCTGCCGGCTTCCCGGGCGCGGACGATCGAGTACGGCACCCGGGAAACGGGAATCTGCTGGTCCTTGCCCAGGCCGGGTGAACGCCCTGGGTGAAGGCCGTTCGCCCGGCGATGAACATCGGCCGCTGTGCCCACCTCCCTGGGCCGCCCGGCCTCGGCCTCCTCGTCGTGGCCCTCGCCCCGGGCGGGCATCGGCTCCCCTCGACGAGTCACGCGAGCGTGTGGTGCGGCCACGGACCGCTCCCGGCAGCCCTCGTGGTCTCCCGGCGAGACCACGAGGGCAGGTCGCGCGGGCCTCCGTCAGCCGCGCAACCCCGCCGGCCGCTGTGAGTCGCGTACTCCGGCCGACCTCCGCCAGCCGCGCACCCCTGCCGGCCTGTGTCAGCCGCTCACCCCGACCAGCCTCCGTCACCCGCGTACCCGCCAGCCAGCCTCCGTCACCCCCGCAGCCCGGCCAGCCTTCGGCTGTCGAGTGGCGATGCTCGGCGGTCGAGGCGCTGTTCGAGGAGGTCGCGGGCGGTGTCGCTGTGACCCGCCTTCACCAGTGCGTACAGCAGGGTCTCTTCCACGACCTCGCGCTGTGCAGCGCTGCCCCCGACGCGGCGCAGCGAGGGCAGCAGTCCTCGGAGGTCCCGTACTGCCGTGGCCCACTCCTCTTCCACCACCGCCTCCAGCGCCCCGCACAGCGGGACGATGACCTCCCGCTGCACTGCGTCCGCGCCGGCCGCGTGGGCGCGCAGGCGGCGGAGCGCGGGGAGATCGCCCGCGGCGGCGAGCGCGACAGCGCTGTGCAGGGCCGTGAACGCGGTCGCGGGGCGCTCGACCAGATCGCGCGCGACCGCGTCGAGCACGCCGTCGACGGGGACGCGGCCGGTCCAGTTCCGGCACATGCGGGCCCGCCACAGCAGCGATCCGGAGTCGACGAGCGCCCGCACCCCGTTCACCTGGCCCGGGGCGAGCTGGGCGAACCAGCGGCGGCGCACGGCCGCGGTGTCGTCGAGGGCCAGTTCATGGAGCGCCACGTGCCAGGAGAAGTGCGCCCGGTGGACGGCCCCGCGCCCATGGCTGCCGATCCAGCCGTCGAGCCAGTCCCGCCCGACGAGGTGCTCACCGGACTCGTAGTGGACGTGGGTGAGGGCGTGCACGGCGTGGCCGGAGGCGGGTTCCGCGGCGAGTGCCGCCCGGGCGAGCTCCCCGGCCTCCTCGATCCGCCCCTGCTCCTGCCGGACGAAGGACAGCAGAGAGGTGTGGAACCAGTGCCCGTCGTAGGACGAGGCGGTCCGCTCCACCAAGTCCAGGGCGAGCGTGCCGTCGAGGTCCGTGACGCCGGAGAAGGCGATCGTGGGGACCGCGATGCCGAGCGCGAACGCGTCCGCGGGGAAACGGCCGAGATGCTCCACGAGCGCCGCGTCCCCGTCGACGGGTCCGAGCCCCGTGCCGGCCCCGCCCTTCTGGGCCTCGTGCGCCGTGACCCGTCGCGTGACGACGTCGACGAACGATCGCTCCCGCTCGTCCCCGCGTTCGCGCACACTGCGCTGGGCGTCCGCGAGCGCCCGGGCGACGTCGACGTCCGCTCCGCACTCGTGCCCGAGAAGGGCCAGGGCGGCGTGCCCGAGCGCGAACCCGGGGTCCAGCTCGGTGGCGCGCGCGAACGCCTCGGCCGCCTTCGCCCGTACCGTGATCACCCGTCCCAGTCCGCAGCGGAACGACGCGGCGGCCGCCGCATGGGTCGACAGCGGCAGTCCGAACTGGTCGGTGGGCCGGCGGCGAGTAGGCCGGGGAGCGCCGGCGAGCGGACCGAGAACGGCCTCGGCGACCTCCTTCGCCTGGCTCCGGATCTCGGGGATCGCGGTCGTCTCCCACAGCTCGCCCCGGCGAGGCGCGCCCAGCGTGAACAGTGGCCGCTCGCGATGGCCCGCGGCGGCGACCAGCCGGCCCCTGTCGGTGGACACGCCGATGCCCAGCGGCCCGGGTACCGCCAGGCCGTCGGCCAGCAGCCCGCTCCACAACGGGTCACCGCCGGCGTCGGCCCGCAGCCCCGGCCCCGTACAGTCCACCACCCAGGCCACGCGCAGGACACGGCCGTCGGCGAGGGAGACGACGAGGCCACCGCCTTCTCCCGGCGCCACCGAGGCGACCCGGCCCGCGTGGACGCGGAGCCTGCGGGCGGCGTGCGCCCGGGCGACCGTCTCGGCCGTGGACGGCGCCATGCGGTGCCGGTGTACGTTCCAGAGGGTGGCGTCGCGGCCCAGGAACTCCGCCCGCTCCTCGTCGGTCAGGCCCTCCCAGAGCCGTACGATGCCGGGCCGCAGCCCGTCGAGTGCGGGCCGCCAGTCGCCGTGGACGCGGCGCGTGGCGGCGAAGTGCCGCGTCAGCTCCCTGCGGAGGCGAGGGAACGGGAGACCGGCGAGGCCCGGCGGCGGCGCCACGGCGGGCAGCGGGGCGAGGGCGTGCGGCTGGGGGAGCAGCCCACTACGGGACACGGCGTGCACCGTACGGCCGGGACGGTCGAGGACGAGCGCGAGATCGACGGCGGTCAGACCACTACCCACGAGGAGGACGTCGTCCGACTCGCCCACGGCGTCCAGCGCCCCCGGCGCCCAGGGGCGGGCGATGAACCGCTCGGAGGCGACGAGCTCGGCCGGGGCCCAAGCCGCCCGGCCCGCCGCGGGCCCGGTGGCGAGGACCACGCTGTCCGCCGTCACCGTGCCGCCGTCGGCGAGCCGGAGCTCCATCCGCCCACCGGCCGTGTCGGCACACCCCGTCGCCCTGGTGCGCAGCCGACGCACGGAGACGGTGCCGTGCGCCGTGATGATGGCACGCCCGAGCGTGTCGGCGAGATAGGAGCCGTAGCGGTACCGGGAGGCGAAGTCCGCCGCGGTGACGGTGGGTTCGCCGTGCCGGCAGAGCCAGCGCCGGAAGTGGCCCGGGTCGTCCGGGTAACAGCTCATGCCGCCCACGGGCACGTTGAGCCGGTGCTCGGGGACCTCGGTGGCGTACGCGACGCCCCGCCCGGCCTCCGGCGCGGGGTCGACGAGGACCAGATCGAGCGGGATACGGCGCCGGGCGGCCGCTTCGCACAGCTGGACGGCGACGAGGGCACCCGCCGCGCCCGCGCCGACGACGGCCACGGTCGGACGTGGAGGGGAGGTCTCGGCGAACGACGGGGAATCGACAGACACCTCGGACACCTCAGACATGTCAGACACCTCAGACACCTCAGACACCACGTAGACCTCCGAACCAGGGGCGGGCATTGCACGGCCCAATGTTCACTATGTCGATGAACAAAGTGCAGTGACAACGCCGCTTCAGGACAACACCGCCACGTCGGATCGCCGTTGACGAGTCCGCAACACACCGCCGCAGGTCAGAGTCCCGTCACTCGTGAGACATTGAGTGCGTGAGGATCTCAGCACGAACGGACTACGCCATCCGGGCCATGGCCGAGTTGGCCTGTTCCCCGGACCGGCCCCTCAAGGCCGAGGAAATCGCCGGGCGCCAGGACATTCCCGTCCGCTTCCTCTTCGTCGTGCTCAGCGAGTTGAGACAGGGACGCCTGGTACGGAGCGTGCGCGGCCCCGACGGCGGGTACAGCCTCACCCGCCCGCCCGCGGAGATCACCCTCGCCGACGTCATCAGAGCGATGGACGGACCGCTGGTCAGCGTGCGCGACCTGAAGCTGACGGGCCTGGAGTACCAGGGCGCGGCGGCTTCCATGCCGGACGTGTGGCGTGCCGTGCGGACGAGTCTGCGTCAGGTCCTGGAGAGTACGACCCTCGCCGATCTGGCGGCGGACACACTGCCCGAGGTCGTACGGGAGCGGGCTCGCGAGTACAACGACGACGTTCGGACGTATCCGTAGAGTCCGTCCGTGGCCGACAGCCGCCCCACCGCCTACGCTCAGGAACGTGCCATCGTCCACTGAGTCTCCCGATCCCACCGGGACACCTGCGCCCGCCGACACTCCGGGGTCCACCGGGTCCACCGGGTCCACCGGGCCCGGCCATACCGGGCCGCGGCGACTGTTCGTCCTGAGACACGCCAAGAGCGCCTGGCCCGAGGGCGTACCCGACCGGGACCGCCCTCTCGGCCCGCGCGGCCTGCGCGATGCCCCGGTGGCCGGGCGCTTCCTGGCGGAGACCGGCCAGCTGCCCGATCTGGTGCTGTGCTCCCCGGCCCGGCGGGCCCGCGAGACCTGGGACCTGGCCGCCGCGGAACTGGAGCGCCCTGTCGCGACCCGTCACGACCCGCGGCTGTACGGGGCGGACGAACGGGACCTCCTCGACGTCCTCCACGGCGTGCCCGAGGAGGTCGGCACCCTGCTGATCGTCGGGCACAACCCGGGCCTGGAGGACCTGGTCATGCTGCTCGCGGGCGGCTCGGTCGACAACGCCCTGGACCGTGTACGGACCAAGTTCCCGACCTGCGCGCTCGCCGTCCTGACCTGGCACGGCACCTGGACGGACCTCAGCCCGGGCGAGGCGCTGCTGACCGAGCTGCGGATCGCCCGCGGCTCGTCCTGAGGCTCTCCCGCAGGCGAGGCTGGCGAAGGCAAGACGACCGTCACGCGAGAACCGTGCATGTCCGCGCCGCTAGCCCGTCCGTCCGTCCGAGCTAGCCGCGCTCCGGTTCGTCGTGGATGGTCAGTGCTCCGGCGAGGTCGAGGGTACGCCAACTGGGACAAGGTCACCGCGACCGTGGCCGGCATCCAGGCCTGGGGCACCGCTCCAACGGGCAACGAACCGACCCCGACCCCGACCCCGACGCCGACCGACCCGACCACACCACCGCCCACTGGCGGCGCCGCGCTCTTCGACGACTTCAACTACACCGGACACACCGACCCGGCGATCGACGCCCACGGCTGGAGCGTGCGCTCCGATTCCGGCGGCCCCGGCGTGCCCGGCGCCACCTGGGCCCCCGAGAACGTCACCTTCGCCAAGGAGGGCACCAACTCCATCATGAACCTGCGGACCTCCACCGCGGGCACCGGCGAGTCCACCAAGCACACCGAGATCCTCACCCGGGCCACGAAGTTCAAGAACGGCACGTACGCGGCGCGCGTACGCTTCTCCGACGCGCCGGCATCCGGCCCGGACGGCGACCACCTCGTCCAGACCTTCTTCACCATCAACGACCTCAAGGCCCCCATGGCCGACGACTACGCAGAGTACGACTTCGAGTACCTCCCCAACGGCGGCTGGGGCGAGCCCGCGAACATCCTCTACACCACCTCGTGGGAGACCTACCGGCCCGACCCCTGGGAGGCCGTCAACCAGCACTCGGAGTCCCGGACGAGCTACGACGGCTGGCACGACCTGGTCCTGACCATCGACGACACCACGATCGTCTACTACATCGACGGCCAGGAGTTCGGCCGTCACGACGCCCGCTACCTCCCCGAACGCCCCATGTCCATCAACTTCAACCAGTGGCTGATCGACCTGACCGGCCAGACCTCGACCACCCCGCGCTCCTACGACCAGAAGGTCGACTACGTCCTGCACGTCAAGGACCAGGTCCTCACCCCGGCCCAGGTGGCCGCCAAGGTCGCCGCGTACCGCACGACGGCCACCACCTTCGAAGACACCGTCCCGGCAGCGCCGTAGCCGCGGCGGCGCGCCCAGCGCCAGGGGCCTCGGCGACCACCGGTCGACCGAGGCCCCCGGCAGGCAGCGGCCCAGAAGTACGGGTGGAGGTACGGCCCCAGGTCGCGGTGCCGCTGCCGGATGAGCGTGACGGAATACCCGTTGGCGTCGTCAAGCAGTCGTCGCGGAGGATTGCAGCGGTGTTCGAATGCGCTCGTCGATGGGCTACTCAAGGGCTCGGTAGTCAGGTGACGGTTGAGCCAGCTCGGGGTGTTCCACTACGTACCGATCGCCGTGGATCGCCTGCATCGCCCAGTGCCACGCCTCGTCGTGAAAGACCATCCCGCGAAACGGCGCCTCGGCCGGCTCGTACAGGTATCACTCCAGGGCGGCCCCACTGGCCTCCTCCGGCGTCAGCCCACCGTGATGCTGCATGACCCACGCGTAGCAACGCCGCTCGGACTGCAGGTAGTCGAGATACTCAGCTTCGTTCCATGTCACGACTCAACGCTAGACCGGCCCTCGAAGGCGGCGGCTGCCCCTGCATCAGGACCCACACCACGCCGCTTACCACCGCATTCGCCAGGGCTGCTCCCAGCAGGTGTGGGAGTCCCACGCTTTCGAGCGGACACCGGGGCCGATGGGCGTCGCTGCGCGACGGCCTCTGCGTGACCTGCAGCCGCGAGGTACGGAACCGTCGACTGGTTTCGTGCGTCGAAGGGGCATGGTTGAGAGAGCTGGGAAAATCATCTTCGTGCTCGCGCTGGCTGCGGGGGTACTCACGGGCTGTGCCAAGGCCGACGAGGGCGCAAAGACCGTTCAGGCGACACCGTCCGTCCGGACGATTCCCTTCGACCTCTATACGCATTGCGGCATCGACGAGGCCCGTATCGGCTCGACGTACTTCGAAGCGGAGACCCCGCTCTCGGGGGGCTCGGGCAACCCGCCCGAAGGGTGGGACAACCCTACCCAACGAGGAACGATGACCCTGGAGTCCGAGACGAAGGCCGTCTTCACCGACGATGCCGGGCATGAGGTGACGTTTCGTGCCCGGCCGGGTGCGAGTTCCTTCAAGCACATCTGCGCTTAGAGCTCCTAACGAAATGAATTGACGCGGACCGAAGTCGCTGGCCAGCTCCGCTGGCCGTGCGCCAAGATCGCCTCATCTTTCGTGGGAGGTGACGTGGTGGCGGTCGAGCGGTTGGATCTGGCCCTGTTGTGTGATGACGAGGGCAACAGCGTTCGCATCACCGTGCTGGGTCCTCTGCAGGGTGGTGTGTCTGGAGGGCTGGCCTCAGAGATCGTCGTCAACACGCCCTTCGTAAGCGGGCGGTTGCGTCTCTCGTTGTGGCGGTCGCGGCTGACGTCGTGGGGCGAGGCTCTCGCTCGACTTGAGTCCGGCGAGGACATCGCCTGGCTGGATGTCCAGCGCGGACCGTCTGTCTTCATCCACCTGAACGGCGAGCGCGACTGTCCCGAGGTGGTCGTTGAAGACGACCTCGTCTCGATGGCAACCGTGCGGGTCCCGATCGACCTGCCGGCCAACTGGATCGAAACCCACCGACTCCTACTCGCCGACGTGCTCCGCACCTGGGACGACCACCTGTCACCGGATTGAGCACAGCCTCCGCCAGCAGATCAGCGAACATCCGAGGCTGAGGAAGGCCTCATGGATGTCATCGCGGACCTCCCAGCGGATCCGCAGGCGACGGAAGTGGTGCAGAAGGGCGAACGCGCGCTCAACAACCCACCGATGGACGCCCAGGCCGGAGCCATGCCCGGTGTTGCGCCGAGCATTCAGGGGTCGAATGCCGAGATCGCGCACCAGCCGGCGGTACTTGTCGTGGTCGCAGCCGCGGTCCGCGAGAACGACGTCCGGGCGCTGTCGGGGCCGGCCCCGCTTGCCACGTACCGGCGGGACCGCCTCCAGCAGCGGGATGAGCTGGGTAACGTCGTTGCGGTTGCCACCGGTGAACGTGACGGCGAGCGGGATCCCGGCGGCGTCCGTGATCAGGTGATGCTTGCTGCCTGTCCTGCCCCGATCAACAGGGCTTCGTCCCGTCTTGCCGCCCCCTTTAGAGCTCTGACCGGGAGAAGTCCACTGCTGCGCGGGTGAAGTCCAGGACGTCCGCCGCGCGGAGTTTGGCCAGCAGGACTTCGTGGAGTCGCAGCCAGACGCCGGCCTCGTGCCACTCGGCCAGGCGGCGCCAGCAGATCATCCCCGAGCCGAATCCCAACTCCTGCGGCAGGTGTTCCCAGGAGATCCCGGTGTGGAGGACGAACAGGATCCCCTGAAGCACCTGACGGTCATCCAGACGCTTCCTCCCCGGGTTGCGAGACCGACGTTCCACCTTCGGAAGGAGCGGCTCGATCACCATCCAGAGCTCGTCGCTAACCTCCCACGGCTTCTGCCGCGCCACCCCGACACCCTCACAGTTTGATCAATATGACGACCAGTGGGATCCAATCACGCCCTTGATCATTTTGTTAGGGGTTCTAAGGCCAGAGTGAGCCCATGTCTGCGCAACGGATTCTCCATTCGATTCGTGGCTGATCGAGATGCATGGAGAGAGTCGACCGCCCGAGTGCGGGGCGGGTGGGTATTCCCATGGCGGGCGCCGGTCGGCCGCCAGTGGCCGGGCCAGTGGCAGCGGGGCACAGGCGGCGAGAACCAGCATGCCGCCGGGGCGGCGATGGGGGACCTCCCAAAAGGGATGAGCGGCGGGATCGCCTTCGAGTCGGCCGACGACGGACTCGGATGTTCCCGGGGCTTCCTCATGCTGTTCGTCAAGCCATCGGCTGACGACTCATGGGCCCAGGTGAGTACTAGGCCGTGTATCGGAAGTAGATCAAAGACGTGAGTAATCGCATGCTTCGGCGCCAGGTTGACTGACATACTCCGCGCCGTGATGACTGACCACAGCTCCGGCCCGGCCCTGACTGTCAGCGAGCGTGACTCTGAGCTCAACGACCGATTGACCGAAGCGTTGATCGCCTTCAACAGTGCCGCCACAGGCACTCCCGACCGTGGCACGTTCTCGATCAAGGTCACCGATGGAGCAGGTGAACTGGTTGGTGGGTTGACCGCACGAACTTGGGGTGGCCTCTGCGGCATCGAGCTGTTGTGGGTGCGCGAGGACAGTCGCAAGGACGGTTGGGGGAGCAGGATCTTGCAGGCAGCCGAGGCTGAGGCACGGCGGCGTGGTTGTGACCGGCTCTCCACCTCCACCTTCACATTCCAAGCTCCCGGCTTCTATCGGCGCCATGGCTTCGTCGAGACCGGTCGGACACCGGGTGTCCCTGGCGGGCACGCAGACGTGCACCTGTTCAAGTCTCTGACCGACTCGCCACCCTTGCGTGAGTCGTAGACGTGCTGATCACAGCCACTCGTTGATGGCTGCCACCAGTACTGTCGCTTCATAGCGGACGGCGAGCTTGTCATATCTCGTAGCCACTGCCCGGTGCCTCTTGAGGCGATTGATCGCACATTCGACGGCGTGCCGCTCGCGATAGTCCCTCTTGTCGAACATCGGTGGACGACCGCCGTGAGAGCCGCGCTTCTTGCGATTGCGGACATGATCAGCCTTCTCCGGGATGGTGCAGCGGATCCCGCGGCGGCGCAGGTAAGCACGGTTCCTGCGGGAGGCGTACGCCTTGTCCGCCCGCACCCGGTCGGGGCGGACGCGTGGCCGGCCTGGCCCGATGCGGGGCACGCGGACCTTTGCCAGTACGGGTTCGAACTGCGGTGAGTCTCCGCGCTGTCCGGCTGTCACCACGATCGCCATGGGCTTCTGGCCCTGCTCGACGGCCAGGTGGAGCTTGGTAGTGAACCCGCCGCGCGAACGTCCCAGCCCGTGATCACCGGGCTCGGTAAACACACCGCCCGGCGGTTCCTTCTGCAGGTCGCCCTGCTTGCGGGCCCCGGCCGCATGCTGATGAGCGCGGCACACCGTGGAGTCGACGCTCAAGTCCCACGTGATCGCACCTCTCGCGTCGGCCAGGGACTGGAGACGGGTGAGGATGTGGTGCCAGGTGCCGTTCCGCTGCCATCGGCGAAACAGGTCGTAGACCCGGCCCCACGGCCCGTAATCGGCAGGCACGTCCCGCCACGGAACACCGGTCCGGGCCCGGAACCGTATGCCGTCGATCAGCCGCCGCCGAGACCAGAGCGGCGGCCGCCCCGCCTTCGTGCCTTTCGGCAGCAACGGCTCCAGCGCCGCCCATTGCTCGTCCGTGAGATCTCCCCGCCCCATGAACCGTGATCATTCACAGCTCAAGATCCACTTTCGATACACGGCCTAGGTCCCGTGCTCACCTGGTGCTCTCTCCTTCGGCCATGTCGTATTCGTCGATACCGAGTTCGGCGCCAGTGGCACTGAGGAAGTCCAGGACATTGCGGTCCAGGTGCCAACCGAAGAGGCTGGGACCATCCACAGCGCTTGGCTGGGCTTGGTCGGTGTCGTTGAAGTACCGCACGACGTGAAGCACTGCTCCGCCGCCGGTGTCAGCCAGACGCTTGGCGAGGGCGCTGATGCGGTCCGTGTGGGGCTGAAGCCTGTCGAGAATGCGGGTGATCTGCTCATCGACGCGCAGGCCCGGATCCCGGCAGACGACCATCCACGAATGGTCGATTGGAACCACTACTGGTTCGGTGAAGCGGCTGCCGCGAACGGCTACCTCGTCAGGAGTGATGCCGAGCTGGGAGGTGATGTCATCTGCTGAGGTGTGCTGGCTGAACAGCGCGAAGTAGGCGTACTGGTGAAGTGGCATCCCACGGACGATAGCCGCCCGGGAGGCTGGCCGAGCGTGATGATGCGTGCCCCCAGTCAAGCAGCCGCGGTGACCGGAGGCGTGACCTGGTAGCACCGGCGGTCACGGATCTGGGCCCAGATGACGTGGACGCGTCGGCGGGCGAGGGCCGGCACAGCCTTGACGTGCTGCTTCCTCTTGGCGCGTTTGCGATCGTAGAACTGCCGAGAGTTCGGGTCGTAGCGAACGCTGACCAGGGCCGAGGTGTAGAAGACACGCCGGAACCTTCGGCGATTAGACCACCGACGACGCAGGTTGCGGATGACCTTGCCCGAATCGCGCGGTCTGGGGTCGACGCCAGTGAAGGCGGCCAGGGAATCCGGGAAGTCGAACTCCTCCACGTCGCCGCCGACGGTGGCCAGGAACTCTGCACCAAGGTGGCGCCAATGCCGGGGACGCTCAGGATGATGTCGGCGAGTTCGTGCTCGCGAAACCGGCCCTCGATGAGCTCGTCCATCTCGGCGATGTGCTCGTTGAGGGTCATCACACCCTCGGCCAGGGCGCGGACCAGCTTGGCGGTGGTCTTCTCCCCGGGGACGGCGGTGTGCCATTAAAGAACCTCCTGGCCGTGACCGGCGAGCAGAACCAGCAGGAGCGCGGGCTCCACTCCGGATCTGGCTGATCCTCGCCGCCAACACCCCACTCCGTCTCGCCCGCCCCGCGCAGCCGACCTGCGCCGCCCCGGGAGAAGCCCAGTTCCCCCGACAGACTCACTCCCGCCCGCGTCCGCCGTGACTTCCGGCCCCTCCGGCCGCACGCTGCCTGCCCGGCCACAACACCAAAACTCTCTCGCTTTGGCCCGGGACGGCCCCTGGGGCGTAAGAACAACCTGGCCCACACCCCTCTCCACGACGTGCATGCCCCCGCCAGAGGCAGCCGGCGAAGCAGTGAACGAAGAGGTCAGCCGCCCCACGGCCCTGCCGCACGGATGAGAGATCAAGTTAGGTACGAAGCAGCGAGGCGTGGATGCGGGCGATGGCACGCAGCACCTCGTCGCGGTTCTTGGCCTGCTGCATCCATGCGGGCAAGCGGGCCACCACGGTCATCTTTCGGCCGTGGTCGTGCCAGGGAATCCCTTCACGCAGCGGTGCCTGCAGGAATCGTCTGATCAGGTCCAGGTGTTCCAGGTTGTAGGCCCATATCCACCCGTGCCGGGTCTCGGTCTGCAGCCAGAGACGGACATCGAAGTACGGGTCTGTGGCAGGCGCGTGCCGGTCCCGGTGCAAGGCCACACCGCCACGACTCCACTCCTTCGCCATCCCGCAGCTCCGACAAACGAGACGCCTCGGTGCGAAGAGGCCCTGGTCGTGCACCCCGGACGGGTCTGGTGCTGTACCGACGTACGCGACCTTCTCGCAGCGGGGACAGCACACGAGAACCGACGTGAGGAAGTCGTACTTCGTGCTGCGAGGGTCCCGGAACCGGCGGTGCATGGAGATCGAACCCATCGAGCCAGTATGCGAGCCATGCACGGAAAGCTCCTACGGGTTAAAGATCAAGCTATGTGTTCGGGGCGAGATGTTGATGAGGTTATGGGTGAGCAGGGGGGCCGCCCTTCGGTTCCGGGGTTGGTGATGCGCGGCGACTGCGAGGGCGTGCCCCGCAAGTCGGGGAGAGTTTGTCTTCGGATTTCAGGTCGTCGGGTCCCAGAGGCCGTCGGCTTCCCCGCGGGCGAGGTGTTCGGCGTAGACGCCGACCTTCCAGGTGATGACGGAGCGGCACTCCTCCAGTGCCTGGATCTGGGCGTCGACGCGCTGACGGTGGGCATCGAGGAGTTGTAGACGTTCCACCTCGTTGCCCGGACCGCGCCGTACCAGCTCGGTGAACCGCTTGAGGTCAGTCAGCGGCATCCCGGATTCCCGCAGCTTGACGCAGATCAGCAGCCATTCGACATCGAGCGCGCTGTAGCGGCGCCGGCCGCCATACGTGCGCTCGATCGGTCCGACCAGCAGGCCCTCGCGCTCGTAGAAGCGCAGAGCGTGCACGCTGAGTCCGGTCTGTTCGGCCACCTCGCCGATGCTCAGTGGTTCCGCAGGAGGGTGGGCCGTTGTCATGCGCCGTAGTTTATGACTTGATCTAGACCTCGCTCTAGATCGTAGCTTCGTCGACATGACCAGCACTGATCAGCGGCCGCTCGGCTCGCCCTTCTCCGCCACCAGCACCACCCAGGACATCATCGCGGGCCTCGACCTCTCCGGCACGAGCGCCGTCGTGACCGGGGGCTGCTCCGGACTCGGCCTGGAAACCACCCGTGCCCTGATAGCCGCCGGAGCCCGGGTCGTCGTCCCGGCACGCCGACCCGACATCGCCCGCACCGTCCTCGCTGACGTGGAAGGCTGCGAGGTCATCCCCATGGACCTGGCGGACCTTCATAGCGTGCGCGCCGCCGCCGCACGGATCAGCGACTCCCTGACCAAGATCGACCTGCTCATGGCCGTCGCCGGAGTCATGGCCACCCCCGAACGACACGTCGGCCCCGGCTGGGAGAGCCAGCTCGCCGCCAACCACTTCGGACACTTCACCCTCGTCTGTGAGCTCTACCCGCTTCTGGCCGCCGCCGGCAGCGCCCGCGTCGTCGTCAACAGCTCCGCCGGCCATACCCTGACCGGCATCCGCTGGCACGACCCGCACTTCCGTACCGGCTACGACAAGTGGCTGGCCTACGGACAGGCCAAGACCGCCAACGCCCTCTTCGCCGTGCACCTCGACGTCCTCGGTCGCGGTGACGGTGTCCGCGCGTTCGCGCTTCACCCGGGCAAGATCATCACGGGGCTGCAGCGGGAGATGGCACTCCAGGAGCAGATCGACCGCGGCTGGGTGGACGAACACGGCAACGTGATCGGCGCCGACTTCAAGACCCCGGCTCAGGGTGCTTCCACCGGTCTGTGGGCCGCCACATCGCGCCTCCTCGACGGCCTCGGCGGCCTCTACCTGGAGGACTGCGACGTCGCCGGCGTCTCCGCTCCCGGGGCACCGATGGACGATGGCGGCGTCCGCGCATACGCCATCGACCTGGATTCGGCCGCACGGCTGTGGGACCTGTCCGCCGCCGCGACCGGCGCCACCCCGATTGCTTGATGACCCTGCACACCGCTATGCGCTCTCACGGTCAAGGGTGGGCGTCGCCTCATCGAACGCAGCCACACCCGCCCGGTCGCGCACGTCGCCGCCATGATGGGAATCGCGTGAGCCTGCGCCTCGAAGCGGGGCAGTCACTGGCGTTGTCATGGCGACCTCGGCCTTCACGACCGTCCGACGACCGTCCGTCGCCCCGCACCCCGTACCGTGTCCGGCGCCGATGTGGCGGAGACGGAGGGGCTGGTCGAGATCTACTCCATGATCGTGTGAGATCACCAGCACGCGGTGCGGTGGTTCGGCTAGGACCCGTGTCTGTCTAGGACGGTCTCTTTCGGCCCCGCCGTGACGGCTTCGCCTGGCCGCGGCTGAGGAACGGTTTGAAGTGGACCCACCTTGGCCGTGATGACGTCGATGCCCCTCCTGAGCGCCCTGTCTGACCGCGTTGATACAACCTCGTCATGACGTACCGATTCACCGCTCGCGTCGCCAGCACGGAGATCGACCCTGACGGCTACTTCACCGAGGCCGCCCTTGCGGAGAGCGAGGACGGCAGCGGCTTCATCCTGATGTTCATGGTGGGCGAGGAAGAGCCCGACGAGCAGGAGGTCGCGCTGGGAATGGACACCCACTGTCTGGTCACCGCTGGCCAGGGGACGGCCTACGGATGTGTGCGCGAAGCCGTCTTGGACGGCAACGTCCTCCGTATTTCGCTGGATCCCGAGGCTTTGGAGAGCCTTCGGTTGGACGAGGGCGAGATCGAGGCCGTCATCGAGGCGCCGGCTGAAGACGTCTCCCGGTTCCGCGAGGTCCTCGCGCGGGTGCTCACCTACGGGCGGGCGGACGGCTTGCCCACGCGGCTTGCAGTCTGACGAGAGGGGTGGGGCCAGGCCAAGCCGTTCCTCCCCGACACTGCTTGAGTCGATCACCCACATAGCTCAAAAATGGGGCCACCCGAAACCGTTCTGGTGGGGCCGAATCATGCCGTCGAAGACATGCGTCTGGAATAGACCCCTTCCTACACCTGCGCGTGGCGCTGCGGACAGTGCGCTCCTGGAGTGGGCACCGGAAGAAGTGGGTGGCAGGGGCGTGATGCGCCATGGGGAGTGTTGGGGTGGCTTGGGGCTTTGATGCGTCGCTGGGAACGGCGGTGGGCCCGGTAGTCGCATTCGGTTGGCGGCAGCTCGGAGAGGAATCCGAGGTAGGGCACCTTTCCGCGGTCGGCAGGTTTGGCTCTGTTCACTTCTGGGGGCAGCGTTTCTCCGTCAGTTTGAGCAGCAGTCGCCGATCTCCCGGCTTCGAGATGTTCGCGAGTTCTGACAGCACTCGGCGCGTCGTCGTTCCCTCGGGAGGCTCTAGTGTCTGGGAGCTATGAGACTGATCGAGATGGAGATCGCCCGGCAGGACTGGAAGGGCATGCTGTGCGGGTGTGGCAGCACGGCAGAACACCTTGTCGGGTATCTGCTGCAGCTTGCGGGGCGTGGGCCCGAGGAGAGGCCGATCCATGTCAGTTTCGAAGGGCATGTCTGGTCGCCAGCGGCGCTTTGGGAACCGGCTCCTGCGGTGACGTCTGTTGCTCTGGCTGCCCTCGCGGACGACGTGGCGCCGATAGCACGCGCGTGGTTTCTCGACCTCCTCCACTGCATGGTCGCGGGAGAGGGGACGGAACTTCCGGAGCGTTGTCGGTCCCTTGCCACGCAGGGCATTTGGCTCCTCTATGAAGAGGTGATGTCGAATCGGCAGCCCGGTGCTGCTGGCGACGCGTTCGAGATTCTGACGGTGATAGAGCCCGACAGAGCTCGCCTGCAGCGGGTTCGTGAGATCGCGGCCGAGTGGCTGCCCGTGTGCTGTCGAACCGGTCAGTGCGATGACGAGTTTGAAGGTTCTGATCGGATGTGATGCAGCTGCCCGCAGCCGCAAAGGTGGCGGGCAGCCCGACGGCGTAAGGTCAGCCGGCGACAGCTTGTTGTTCGGCGCGTGCTCGGGTGGTGGCGAGGCGGTAGGAGTCGGTGCCGGTTTCGATGATGGTGCCGTTGAAGGTCAGGCGGTCGACGATGGCCGCGCAGAGCCGGGGATCGGTGAAGGTCTTCGTCCAGCCGCCGAACGACTCGTTGGAGGCGATCGCGACGCTGTTCTTCTCCTCGCGTTCGGTCAGGACCTGGAAGAGGAGCTCGGCGCCGTGACGGTCGAGTTCCATGTAGCCGAGTTCGTCGATGCAGAGAAGGTCGACGCGGCCGTAGCGGGCGATGGTCTTGTTCAGCTGCTTCTCGTCCGCGGCCTCGACCAGCTCGTTGACCAGCTTGGTGGCGAGTGTGTAGCGGACGCGGTAGCCCTTTATGGCGGCCTCGGTGCCGAGCGCGATGAGCATGTGGGACTTGCCGGTGCCTGAGTCGCCGATGAGGCAGAGGGGCTGGCTCTTCTTGATCCACTCGCAGCTTGCGAGGGTGTGGATGGTGGCCGGGTCGATATTGGGGTTGGCGTCGAAGTCGAAGGACCGCAACGACTTCTCTCGCGGGAATCCCGCTGCCTTGATCCGCCTCTCCGAGCGGCGTCGGGCCCGGTCGTCGCACTCGGCCATCAGGAGCTCGGCGAGGAAGCCGCGGTAGGTCATCTGGTCCTTGGCGGCCGCTGTTGCGATGTCGGGGAACTCGGCCCGGATCGTCGGCAGCCGCAGGAGACGGCAGGCGCTGTCGATGGCAGCGTCGGCGGCCTGCTCGGTCATGTTCCGTTGGCGGGGCAGGGTCACTGGGCTTCTCCCTCACGGTGGGTGCTGCCACTGGTGCGGTGGCGGCGGAGCAACTGGTCATAGGGGGTCACCGAGGGCAGCGGCCTGGTGTCCGGCGGGAGGTGTGCGAGCCGCCACTCGTGCAAGGACGTGATGGTCGCTGACGGCTGGCCTGTCGGGTGCGGTGCGCGCGGGGCGGGGACGGCCATGGGTTCTTCCTCGGTCTGGGCGGCTTTGCGGGCCTCCAGCGCGACGGCATCGGCAGTCAAAGCGCCTGCCCGCAGGGCCGTGGCCAGGCCGGCGACCAGGTGTTCGTGCGCGATATGCCGGCCCAGCAGCAGCACCTCGATCAGTGCTCGGGTGCCGTCCCTCTCGCCGTGGACCTTGCGGGCGGCCGCCCACCAGGCGTCATGAACCGGGGTGAACTTCCCCGCTGAGCGGGCCTGTTCCAGGGCTGTGGCGCCGGGGAAAGCGCCCGGTTTGCGGACCAGGGCCTCCAGGTAGTGGTCCAGCTCCAGGCGGATTCCGCACTTGGCGATCAGGCGTTCATGCCGGGCCACTTCCACGTTCTGCTCGTAAACCACCAGGTGAGAGGCGTGCAGCATGACCCGGACCTTCTTGCCGATCAAGCGGACGGGAACCGAGTAGCGGTTGGTCCGGACCGTGATCTGGCTGTAGCGGTCCACCCGCGGCGTGAACAGCCGGCCCGTTTCGAACGGCTCGTCCGGCAGGGGCGCCAGCAGCGGCTGTTCGACGGCGAAGTGCTCGTCGATCGTCCGCGGCCTTGCCCCGATGCGCCGGCGCCCGTCGTGGAGGTCCCACTGGTCGACCAGTTCGTTGAGCTCGGCGAGCGAGGCGACTTCGGGGACGGGCGTGAAGTGGTTGCGGCGGAAGTAGCCGATCTGGCCCTCGACCCCGCCCTTCTCGTGGGCGCCCTCGATGCCGGGACGGCAGTAGAAGCTCTCGATGCCGAAATGGGAGCGGAACGCGATCCAGCGGTCCGTCTCGACCCGAGCCCGGCTGAGCCCCAGGACCTGGGCGACCGCGGACTTCAGGTTGTCGTAGCGGACCTTGGTCCGCGGGACCCCGCCCAGCGTTTGAAGCGCGTGCACGTGGCCTTCGAAGAACGCTTCCTGCCCGCAGGAGGCGAAGACACGGTGGACGGCCTTGCCCGAGTAGGACAGGCGGAAGGAAAACAGGTAACAGGTGACCAGCTCGCCGCCGAGCCACACCTTGACGTCGCCGAAGTCGACCTCGGCTTCCATGCCGGGCTGGTGGGACTGAGGGACGAACGCCTCCACCGGCGCCTTCCCGGACGCCGCCAGGATCTCGGGCTTCCGGTCGGCGACGTAGCGTCGGACCATCTGGTAGGAGATGTCCTCAGCACCGTTCTCCTCGACAAGCCGGTGGAAGATCCGTGTGATCGTGTGCCGCTGTTTGCGCGGCGCATCCAGGTCCGCCCGCAGCATTTGGTCGATCACGGACTTGTACGGATCGAGCGCGGTCGCGCGCGGCGGGAGCTTCTTCCGCGGCTCCGGCCAAGCGGAGTTCACCGCCTTTCGCACCGTCCGGTAGGTCACCCCGTACTTGCGCTCCAGGGCTCGCATCGAGACACCAGCACGGTGGTCACGCCGGATCGCCGCATACAGCTCGACCTTCGACATCTGCGGCATGACCAGCACCTTTCACCAGGAGCATCCCGATGCTGCCCTGGCAAGAACCGCAGTGCTGTCAAAACTCGTGAACATCACCCGACCGTGGATCCGGGTGCCTCCCAAACCTGTGAACAGCTGCTGTCGCTACCCGGTTCTGGCACACATTCCGTGAGAACGATCAGCGGCGTTCTGCCACCGTGACGTCTCGCCACCTGGGACCGTGGTGCGGTGTGATGACCTCATA